>CAWGBR010000017.1:0-171368 GCA_963820875.1 uncultured Thermoleophilia bacterium | reverse complement strand
AGGGAGCGCGACCAGGTACCGAGCGCGGGAGCCAGCGGCAGGTCCGTAGCGGCGGGCGACAGGTTCGCCGGCCCCGCGCATTACTTACGACGATCACGACACGCAGGCGACACACTCCGCGCGCCACGGCTGCGCCGCACGGCGATACGCTCGAAAGCGGGTGGAGGCACGGGGTGGCCCCGAGGCCCGCTGCGAGAGCTCCGCTACGGTGCCCGCGTGGAGATCCGCTCGCTGAGCGAGGCCGAGCCGTTCACGACCAAGGACGGCAGCACGATCCGGGAGCTGCTCGGGCTGCCGACCTCCTCCGCCCGCAACCAGAGCCTCGCGGAGGCGACGCTTCCGCCCGGAGGGGCGACTCAACGCCACCACCACCGCGAGACCGAGGAGATCTACTACGTCGTCGCAGGCTCAGGGGAGATGGAGATCGACGGCGAGCGTGCCCGCGTCGCCCCGGGCGACGCCATCCTCATCCCCCCTGGCGCCTGGCATGAGATCCGTGCCGATACCGCGGACGAGCTGCGCTTCCTGTGCTGCTGCGCCCCGGCCTACCGTCACGAGGACACGTTCTTCACCTAGTCGCCGCACCGCCGGGCGCGGACCGCCACGCATGGGTCGGCTGCTCCCGCGAGTCCTGCTTCGCCCTCATCGCGCTCGGCCTGCGGCCAGCGACGACGAGTCGCCGGCGGTGCGAACCGCTCGTAAGCCGGAGCCGGGATTCGAACCCGGGACCTCGCGCTTACAAGGCGCTTGCTCTGGCCAGCTGAGCTACTCCGGCGTGCTGGAGAATCAGGTTAGACGCTCGACGCCGGTCGCGATCACTGCATGACACGGCGGGCGCCCTGGTGCACGAGCACCTTCCGCTTGACCCGCTGCAGCGCGTTGTCGATCGTCTTCGTGTCGCACTCGAGCTCCTCGGCCATCTGCTCGTAGGACAGGCCCTCGAGGTACAGGCGCAGCGCGTCCGACTCGAGTCGCGACAGGCCGGTGCCGAGCGTGAACACGAGGCTCTGCAGCTCTTCGGTCGAGATCACACAGACGACCGGGTCGTCGACGGTCGGCCCTGCCAGCGCGTCCCCGAGGGTGACGTCCGAGTCGTCCTGGCCGGCGGGAGTCTGGCTGAAGGAGACATACGTGTTGAGCGGGGCGTGCTTGTAACGCGTCGCGGTCTTGATGGCCGTGATGATCTGCCGCGTGATGCAGAGCTCGGCGAAGCTTCGAAACGACGTGTCCTTGTCGGAGCGGAAGTCCCGAACCGCCTTGTAGAGGCCGATGAGGCCTTCCTGGATCAGATCCTCCGACTCGCCTCCCGCGATGAAGTACGAGCTCGCCTTGAGCCGGACGAAGCCCGTGTAACGCCGGATGAGCGCATCGAGCGCGACGTCGTCGCCGTTGCGCGAGCGCAGAACAAGATGGAGATCCTCAACCTCTCGTTGAGCCTTACTGACTTGTTGAGCCGCCGTGAGAGCCTTTTGCGGCATGGAAATCCTCCCCAGGTTGCCTGCCGAGCGCCTGATTCTCAAGCTCAACTAGAGGTCATGAGCCTAGCACTGTCTCCAGAAAACTTCAAGGGGTTTGTCGCTTATCCACTTTGATCTACCTTGCGACCGGAGAAAGCGGCCCGATCCCCCCTGGCAACAAGCGCAAACAGCTGGGTAGACATCCCCGGCCGATCACTCTCGCCACAACGTCCTCCCACGGGTCGAACGCCGGCCGTCCAGGCCGGCGAGTGCGGATCCCGTTCCGGGACTAGAAGAGCCGCGGCGCGCCTCGAACTCGGCGTGCGTCCGTGGCCAAGCGCGGCGCCGGTCTTGCCTTCTAGCTACACGCTTGCGACGACCTCGCCCCCCGAGATCTCAGGCGCCGGCACTCCGATGTCGCCCATGTTCTCGCTGATCCAGCGCGCGGCGGCCTCGCTCGATGCCTGCCCACCGGCCGCGTCATCGCTGATCGTGACCGAGATGCTGTCGGAGCCTGCCTGGATCAGATAGTAGGCACGAAGGCCCGGCACTGCTCCCATCACCTCGGTGACCTCAGTCCCTCGATCGCCGAGCTTTGTTGCCAGATCGCTTCCCGGGTAACGGCGAACGGTTGCGTACATGGTCGAACCTCCAGCTCGCGGACTGCGCTGACCGTCGGCGCCGCGCGACTGTAGCTCATTCGCGTTGCAAAGCGGGCTAGCCGCGACAGCTCAGGCCGCGGCGCCGACCCGAAACGTCCCGCGCCCTGCTCGCGGTCTGTGAGACGCGGGCGTTCCTAGGTGCTGCCAGCACCGAGGCGCGCGAGTACTCGCGGCGCGACCACGACGTCGTGCGCCAGTCGCCTCAAGCTCGTTGCGTCCACGACCACTCCCTGCTCCCGGAGGACGTCCGCGAGGCATGACCAATGGGTCGCTTCCATTTCCTCCTGTGAGCGTTCGCCGAACGACTCGTCCGGCCCCACCACCGCACGCGCGGTGTCTCGATCTCCTCCACGGACGTCGACGCCCAGACGTCAAGACCACTGTTCGACGAGGAGCTCCAGCCGCGATCATCCAGAAGCAGCACGCGGCTCCCGTCCGAGAGCACAGCTCGTGGCGCGCCGACACCGACATATGGCCTGGGGCAGCGGGGTCCCGGATGTCCACAAAGGTCACCAGGCGCGTCACCACAGCCACGACCGCATCTTCGCAGCACAGCCGCCACGCGTCCGGTCGGTCGGCTGGATAGGTGTGGTTTCGTCGTCGGGACGCTCGGGGGCGACCATGTGAGTCGCCGTACCAGTCGCACTGGTCAAGCACCGCGCGTGTCGACGTCCTGGAAGGTTGACCTGCCATCGCGCTCGAAATCCACGTGGGTCGAAAAAGGGGGAGCATGAGTCCCGCGCTTGAACGGAAGCTGGTTGTCGAGTTCGTCGGCATGTTCGTGTTCGTGTTCACGGTTGGGATGGCGACGAACACGGCGGGCGCGGGGGCATTGGCGCCGCTGGCGATCGGGTCGGCTCTGATGGTGATGGTGTTCGCCGGCGGTCATGTGTCTGGCGGCCATTTCAACCCGGCGGTCAGCACCGCGGTGTTCTTGCGCGGGCGCATGGCCGCGAACGAGTTCGTCGCCTACGTGGTGACGCAGTTCGTGGCGGCGGTGCTGGCGGGTTTTTTGGTGCGCTACGTCGGCGGCCGCGAGGAGCACGCGATCGTCGCCAGCGCGGGCAAGATGCTGATCGCGGAGTTCGTCTTCACGTTCGCGCTGGCCTGGGTCGTGCTGCATGTCGCGACCGCCCGCGGCACGGAGGGCAACTCGTTCTACGGGCTGGCGATCGGGTTCACGGTGGTGGTGGGCGCGTTCGCCGTCGGCGGTATCTCGGGGGGCGCCTTCAATCCCGCGATCGCGCTGGGCGCGATGGTGACCGGGCTCTTTGAATGGAGCAACATCTGGATCTACCTGCTCGCCGACTTCCTCGGCGCCGCCGCAGCCGCCTCCATGTTCCTCTACGTCCTGCCAGCCGAGAAAGCAACCGGAGACATCGAAGCAGCAGCCACCGAATAACCGCCCGAGGTCCGACTCGTCGACTTCTCGGGGACCATTGACGAGCGGTCACGCCGCGTCCAGACGGCGGGACAGAAGCTGCTGTTCCAGCAATACGAGTAAGGGGGAGTTTCGGGGCCGATCCCCGGGCAGCTAGCGCTTGACGATGTTGTGGACCTCATGCACCTCGGGCTCGCCCGGCTCGATCCCGACTTCGGCCAGCAGCGGCATCAGGCGCTCGCCGAAAGCCTGGAGCTGCTCCCGCGAGTCCCAGATCTCGCTGACTCGCAGATTTCCTTCTGTCCCGAAGCAAACGTGGTAATCCATTCCGTCAGGCGGAAACGCGCCGCTCTCTGTAAGGCGACGAACGGACTCATCGTATTGCGCTGCAGTAAGGGACGCGGGAGCGAAGCGAACGACGATGCTCATGTACCGATCCTCCTGACTTGGGGAGGCGATCCTACCTTCTCGGCCGCGAGATGCAGGCGAATCGCGACGCGACGCCTGCCATTGAGCAGTGCAGTAGGGGCAGTCGGCTGGGGCTCCCGCGCGGTCATACTCCTTGCTCTCCACCACCTCGACAAGCCGCGCGGCTGCGTCTCGATACGACGCCACACGTCGCCCAGGGCGGTGAGAAAGAGCCTCTGCCTCGCATGATCTGTCGAACTCGAGGTCGACCATGGTGTATTTCGGATCGTCGATCGGTCGCACGATCCGGTCGAGGCGCAGCCGCCTTGCTCCCGGCCGACATGATCACTGTCGAACGCCTGCTTCCAGGCGTCGAAGTCAGGGACTGGGTGGTCGATCCGCAAGATGGGCATCCGGCTCCTCTACCTTCAGACAGTTGGCATGTACGTAGTTAGGGGACGATACTCGCGGCGAGGGCTCATGCTTGGATTCTCGCCGACGTTCCATTTGCGGCCGTGTGGGTCGGCGGTGAGGAGTTCGAGATGCCAGCGACCGGCGCGTCGCCGGGAGGCCGTGACCGATCTCGGCGCGTACCGGGGGCTGCACCAACCAGACAGAAGGACGCGGGAGCGGCGTCGCCGTTGGCGCTCGATCCCGCCACGCACTCGCTGTTCAGGAGCGACGACGGTGTCTCGCCGCGTCAGATCAGCGGCCGGCGGTCCGCCCAGGGGCGAGCCCGCTCGAGCACGGCACCGATCCGAAGCGCCAGATCGTCTCGGTAACGCCGCGCCACGATCTGAAGCCCGATGGGAAGCCCGTCCGCGCTCCAACCGGAAGGCACAGACAACGCCGGGCACTGGCTGACGAAGTTGAACGGGCACGTGAGGTCGAGGCCGTGGTAGAGCCCGTCGCCGCGTGCCGCGTAGTAGATGAAGTCGTCCTCGTCGAGCGGCGGCGCGGGCCGGGACATCGTCGGGCACAGCAGGGCGTCGTAGCGCTCCAGCACCGGGCCGAGCTCACGCCATGCCTTCGTCCGCACGAACTCGAGCCGCTTGAAGTCGACGGCGCCCATGGCCAGCCCGTCGTCCATGAGCCTGACGACGCGGGGATCCATCCGCTCCCTGAACTCGCCGAGCTTGTCTCCGAAGATGGCAGCGAGGTAGACGCCCCAATGCGCGACCCAGGCGTCGGAGACCTCTCGGGTCCAACGTAGGTCGATCTCCTCGACGAGCGCCCCGGCGCCGGCGAGCGCGTCCGCCGCCTCGCGGGTCGCGGCCTCGACCTCCGGATCGATGGCGTAGTGCCCGAGATCCACGTCGAGCGCGAGTCGCAGCCCCTCCGCGGACGGGTCGATCTCCTTCGAGAGATCGAGGGACGGCGAGAGCGAGAGAACATCCCGTTCGTCGGGGCCCTGCGCGACGGCCACGAAGAGACGGGCATCGTCGATCGTCCGGGCAAGCGGTCCGAGGTGCTGGATCGTGTCGAACTGGGTCGGCAGGAAGTCGAGCGGGATGCGGCCGAAGCTCGGCTTCAGCCCCACGATTCCCGACCAGGAGGCCGGAATCCGCACCGAGCCGCCCATGTCGCTGCCCTCGGCAAGCGGCACGCAGCCCGAGGCAACTGCAGCACCCGAGCCACCGGACGAGCCGCCCGGCGTCCGCTCGAGGTTCCAGGGGTTGCGGGTCACGCCCCACAGGGGGCTCTCGGTAAAGCTGGAATACGCGAACTCCGGCGTCGTCGTCTTCCCGACCATGACGGCGCCCGCCCCGACCAGCTTCTCGACGACGGCCGCGTCCTCCTTCGGGATGTAGTCCTCGTAGGCGTACGAGCCCATGGTCGTGCGCTTGCCCGCCGTGGGCGTCAGATCCTTGATCGCGATCGGAACGCCGTGGAGCGGTCCCAGCTCCCGGCCGGCCTGCACCGCGCGCTCCGCGTCACGCGCGCGCTCGAGCGCTTCCTCCGGATACACGAAGCAGAAGCAGTTGAGCGTCGGATTGACTTCCTCGATGCGCTCGAGGCTGTTGCCGATCACCTCGACCGGCGACAGCCGGCGCTCCCGGATCAGGCGCGCAAGCTCGCCTGCCGGCGTGAAGCACAGCTCAAGATCGGCCACAGAAGAGCGATTCTATGATGCCCCGCATGATTGTCCGGGGCGGCCGGATCCAGACCCTCGACTTCGTGCCCCGCGGTGAGCTGTTCCGGTACGCGAACGCCGGCGACGAGCCGGCCTCGCTGCTCCTCGTGCACACGCCGTCGTTCCGTCTCGAGGCGGAGATCTTCGAGCCCGAGTCCTAGCGGCCGCGTCGCCAGCGCTCGAGCTTCTCGCGCGTCTCGGGATCGAGCGCGTCCTCGACCCTCGAGCGTCCCGCCGGGCTCGGCGGCGGCGGGCGCTCCGCCGCCAGCTCGCGTGCGAACGAGCTGGACGAACGCCGCTCGACCCAGGGCCGGCCGTCTCGCGAATCGCGGCGTCCGATGAGACGACGGCGACGCGCTCCCGGCTACGCCGCTCGGCCGCGATGCGCTCCACCAGGTCGTCCGCGTGCTCGGCGAAGCGCACGTCGAGCGGTCCGAGCTCGCGATCCTCGCCGACGCCGTCGAACACGACGACGCCGCGGGCGCCGCGGAGCGCTGACGAAGCCCGCCAGGCGATCGACGAGCTCGTCGCGCGACTCGATGGCGGCCGCGCGCATCAAGTTGTAGCCGTCGAAGACGTAGTAGGTCGGCTCGGCCACTCAGGCCTCCGAAAGCCAGCGGGCGCAGGCGACCATCTCGTCGTCCCAGCCCTGTCCGGAGAATCCCCAGGCCAACGCGTGGGCGATTCCCAGTCGGCGTGCCCGCTCCCGATCGAGATTCAGCACGGAGCAGAGCTGGTCCAGGCGACGTCGCAGCCGGCGCGCGGCTGCCCGGTCCTTTGCCAGCTCGTCCCTGCGATCACGAAGCAGCGAGGCCGTGTCGAACTCGCGCTCACCGACGAGCGGCTTCGGGTCGATCGCAAGCCAGCCGCGCTCCGAGCGCAGCACGTTGCCGCCGTGAAAGTCCTGGTGGAGCACGACAGCCTCGCCCTGTGACGGTCCGGCCTCCTCCAGGAAGCCGACCGTCTCCTCGACCACACGGCGCTCGAACGGCCGGCCGTACTCTCTCCCACTGGGCCGAGATCTGTTCGGCCCAGGTCCTCGCCTCGTCGGCGAGGAGGCGAAACGGATGCCCGGCCGCGGGAGGGCGCCAGAGGCGCAGCAGCACGTCTGCCGCGATGCGGTTCGCCTCGTCCTCCTCGAGGCTCCACAGTTCGTCGCCCGGCTCACAGCGCTCGACGAGCAGCGCACGCCGATTCTGGATCGTGCGCGAGCAGCGCGACGGCACCGACTCCGTCCCAGTACTCGAGCGCGTGTGCCTCGTGCTCGCTGTCGGGCTCGGGGAAATTGACCTTCAGCACGGCCTCGGCCCCGTCGGCGAGCGTCGCCGGCGCCACGAACGAGATGTGGGCGGGCTCGAACGGCGGGCCGAGCTCGAGACTCCAGTCGTCGACGCACGACTCGACCAGCGAGGGCAACCGCTCGAGCCACTCGGCGCCGCCCGGCTCGTCATGCCACCACTCGAGCCCTCGCGGCAGGCTCAGACGAGCCTCCGCCCAGTCGCGTCGAAGGCCGAGAGAACGGCTTCAGCCGCCGGGCTCGACGGAAACTCCTCGGCGAGCAGCGTCCACACCATGGTGTCCCGTGCCGATCCGTCCCCGGCGATGCCCGCTCGCCGCAGCGTCGCCTCATGGGTGAAGCCGAGCTTCGCCGGTACGGCAGAGCTGCGGACGTTGGCCGGGTCGCAGCGAATCTCGACGCGCGAGACGTCGTCGACGACGAACGCCACGTTCGTCAGCGCCGCGGTCGACTCGGTCGCCAGCCCCTTGCCGATGTGATCGACGTGGATCCAGTAGCCGATCTCGCGAACGTCCGGCCCGCTCCGCATGTGCAGGCCGGTGCCGCCGAGCACGCCACTCTCGTCGGCGTCGAAGATGCCGTAGACGAAATCCTGGCCGAGGTCGAACTTGGCTCGAAACTCGCGAAGCAGCGCGACTCTCGAGTCGACGTCGGTCGCCTCGTCGTTCGCCCAGGGCATCCAGGGACGCAGGTGGTCGAGGCTGACGTCGATCGCCTCCTTGAGGCAGCGGCGCGTCCGCAGGCGACCAGCACCGCAGGACGAGCCTCGCCGTCTCGATCCGGTAGGCGGGGCCCACTCAGGCAGCCCTGACGCTGGCGAGCGGCCTCGAAGAGAACGATGCCGGCCGCGACGCTCACGTTGAGCGACTCGACCTCGCCCGCGAGAGGGATCGACACGGCACCGTCGCAGGCTCGCCGCACGCCGGGACGCACGCCCTTGCCCTCGGCCCCGAAGACGAGCGCCGTCCCGCCCAGGAAGTCGGCCGACCAGACCGGCGTCTCTGCATCCTCGGCCGCCGCCCAGGCCCAGAGATCGTCACGCTTGATCTCTCCGAGGTAGCGGGCCAGGTTGACGACGACACCGACGCGGAGGTGCTCCACCGCACCCGCAGAGGCCCGACAGACGACCGGGGTCACGCGCGAGGCATTGTGCTCCGGCACGACGACGCCGCTGGCGCCCGCTCCCTCCGCGCTCCGGCAGACCGCGCCGAGGTTGTGAGGATCGGTGACGCCGTCGAGGCAGACGAGGAGCGGCCGCTCACCGCCGGCGAGCTCCCAGGCGTCGGCGTACGAGTACGGCTCGCAGAAGGCGACGACTCCCTGGTGGTCCCGGGTGCCCGCCGCCGCGGTCAGCGCAGCCTCGGGGCGTACCTGGACACGCAGGCCCGGAGTCTCCTTCAGCCACGGCTCCGAGGCGAGCGCGCGCTCCGAGACGAGCAGCTCGAGCGCCTCGCGCCGCCCGGCGCGGACTACCTCGCGCACCGGGTGGCGGCCGTAGACGAGCTCGCGGGGCGCGGTCACCGCCGGATCGCGACCCGATAGCCGTCGGGACGATCCTGGATCTCGTACCCGTCTTCCTCGATCCGGCGGCGAAGCTCGTCGGCGGCCGCGAAGTCGGACCGAGCCCGCGCCTCGAAACGCTTCTGGGCCAGCCGCCGGATCTCGTCAGGGACGCCTTTCTGAAAGACGGCGTTCGCCACGGCGCCCTCGAGGGTCAGTCCCTCCACCGTGACACCATGCTGACCTGGTAGCTCGACGTGCTCCTATCCCTGTCGAGCTCGAGGCCGAAGACCGACAGGCCCCTGTCGAGCTCGTCGACGCGCCCGGCCGAGCGCCACTCGTGGAGGATCGCCAGCGCGTCGGGAGTGCTGAAGTCGTCGGCGAGCGCAGCGACGAAGTCGTCCCAGGCCGGCGCCGCCGCAGCCTCGTCGCGCTCGACCAGATGAGCGTTGCGAAAGCTCTCGACCTGCGCCCTCGCGGCCGCCATCGTCTCCTCCGAGAAGTCGATCGGCTTGCGCCAGTGGGCGGTCATGAAGAAGAGGAGCACGGTCTCGGCCCCCCACTCGTCGAGCACCTCCTGGAGCGTGGCGATGTTGCCGAGCGACTTCGACATCTTCTCGCCGGTGAGACGCAGCATCCCGTTGTGCATCCAGACCCGTGCGAACTCTCGGCCCGCGCCGCGCGACTGCGCCAGCTCGTTCTCGTGGTGGGGAAAGATGAGGTCGAGCCCGCCGCCGTGGATCTCGAACGACGGCCCGAGGAACCGCTCGGCCATCGCCGAGCACTCGATATGCCAGCCGGGCCGTCCCCGACCCCACGGCGAGTCCCACGAGGTGTCCTCGCCTTCCTTCGTCGCCTTCCAGAGTGCGAAGTCCCGCGGATCCTCCTTGAGCGGGTTCGGCTCCTGCTCCTGGACCTCGTCCGGCCGCTGGCCGGAAAGCCGCCCGTACTCGGCGTACCGCGCCACGCGGAAGTAGACGTCGCCGCCGGCTTCGTACGCGAGGTCGCGCCGGACGAGCTCCTCGATGAGCGCGACGATCTCGCCCACCGTCTCGGAGGCCTTCGGCTCGTGGTCGGGCCGGCCGAGCCCGAGTCTTCCGGTGTCCTCGACGTACCAGAGCGATGCGTCTGCGGCGAGCTTGGCGCTGGCCCCGGGAGCCGCGTCGTAGATCTTGTCGTTGATGTCGGTGATGTTCTCGACGAGCGTCGCCGTGTAGCCCTGCAGCTCGAGCCAGCGCTTCAGCCACATCGAGATCACGAACGGGCGCGCGTTGCCGATGTGGATCCGCTGGTAGACGGTCGGCCCGCAGAAGTACATCCGAATCGGGCCGGGAGGCGGCGGCAGCTCCTCTTTCCGCCGCGACAGAGAGCTGTAGAGGCGCATGTCCGGATGCTAGATGGTTGATTCCCATTCACGCACCCGCGGATGGCGCCCGATACGTCGCATCTCGCGACGATCGCCCTTGCCCAGATCGCCTCCGGATATGGGCTGCGGTCGATCGTCACGACCTGCTCGGTCTCGGACACCCCCTCGGGCACGCCAATTAGGAATCAACCATCTAGTGGGCGCCGAGTGCTGCGCCGGCGCGGGCAAGCGCCTCCTCGCGCGGGATGGCGGAGAGCACCGCCCACAACTCGGGGCCGCTGTCGGCTCCCGTCAACACGCGCCGCAGGACGCGCAGGTCGCCGCCGACGGCCTTGAGCTCGCGGACGAGCTCCCGCGCCTGCTCCTGGGGCAGCTCGTCCGGCCCCGGCTCGCGCAGCTCGCGGAAACGTTCGCACGTGAGCCGCCCGGGCTCGTCGAGCTCGGTCGGCTCGGGTCGCGCGAGAATCCGATGAGCGGTCTCGCGCGCCTCGACGAGCGTCCGCGCCCCGCGCAGCGCCGCCACGACGCGGGCCGGCGCTCCTGCCCGGCGTGCGAGCTCCTCGTCGGGTAACGCCTGGATCGCATCGATCGAGAGCCGCCGCACCCGTGTGAGGTCGAGATGGACGTCGGCACGCGGCAGGTCGAGCTCCTCGAGATAGGCGCGCACTGCCTCGGCGGGAAAGCCCTCCTCGCGAAGATCAGCGATCGACGCCGCGCCGTGGCGCTTCGAGAGCTTGGCGCCGTCAGGCCCGACGAGGAGACCGTGGTGGAGGTACTCGGGGGGCTCGGCGCCGAGGGCCTGGGCGATCGCCTCGTGTAGCGGCGTGTTGGATAGATGATCTCGCCCCCGGATCACGTGCGTGATCCGGAGCTCGATGTCGTCGACCACTGTGGCCAGGTGGTACGTGGCAGAGCCGTCGGGCCGCAGCAGCGTCGGCCGTCGCTCGAGGTCGAAGCGCACCGCGCCTCGTTCCTCGTACGCGCGCCCGGACTCGAGCAGCCGTGCGGCGGCCGCGCGGTAGAGCTCGACGCGCTCGCTCTGGCGCACCGGCCCCTCGTCCCAGCCGATTCCGAGCCACTCGAGGTCGCCGAGGATACCGGCCTCGGTCTCGGCGTCCGAGCGCTCGGCATCGGTGTCGTCGATCCGAAGCACGAGCATGCCGCCCCGCTCGTCGGCAAAACGCCGGTTGGCCGCGGCGGTCAGCGCACCGCCGAGATGCAGCGAGCCGGTCGGGCTCGGCGCGAAGCGGACGCGCACCATGACGCGGCGAAATCTAATGGTCGAGTCGGTGCTTGACCGCGGCCTTCGGCCGCTTCAAGCGGGTCGCGGCCGGCCAAGCCGGCCGCTCAGCCGCATCAGCTACCGGCTTCGAGTATCGCCTTGAGCTCGGCGAGGTCGCCCGCGACCCCACGCCTGACGGCGGCGGACATCAGCGGCGCCGCGAGCTTGTAGAAGCCCGAAGCGTCGCCCTGGGTACGGATCCGCATCCGGGTGCCGCCGTCCGCGTCCTCGAATTCGTAGGCGACCGTCATCGGGAACGGAGCCTTCACCGAGCGCATGACGAGCCGCTCGCCCGGAGCGTGGTCGACGATCTCGTTCACATACTCGATTCGCTTGCCGAGGAAGCTCCCGACGCGCTCTACCTGGGTCCCGACACCGAAAGGCCCGTCTGTGACCTGACGCACGTCGCTGAGCGCCCGGATCCAGGTGAGGTCGTTGTGCCAGTCCGTTGCGTACGCGGCCACGTCCTCGCGTGGCCGCCGGATGACGGTCTCCACCTGTACGTCCGTGCTCATTCGCTGCCGCTCGAAACATTAGCGCCGCCTGGTTGTCTAGCCTGTCCTCCGATGCAGGCCGACCTGCTCGCGTGGTTCTCCGAGCACGGCCGCCACGATCTGCCCTGGCGGGCTACCCGAGACCCGTACGCCATCCTCGTCTCCGAGGTAATGCTGCAGCAGACCCAGGTGCCGCGTGTCATCCCGCGCTATCTCGCCTGGCTCGATCGATGGCCTGCGGCGCAGGATCTCGCCGCGGCCTCCACTGCCGACGCGATCCGCGAGTGGCAGGGGCTCGGCTACAACCGACGCGCGGTCAACCTGCATCAGGCGGCGCAGCGAATCGCTGCCGAGGGCTGGCCGGACGACCTGACAGAGCTGCCCGGCGTCGGGGAGTACACGGCCGCTGCGGTAGCCCGTTTCGCCCTCGGCCGGCCGGTGCTTCCGGTCGACACGAACGTTCGCCGGGTGCTCGAGCGCAGCGGCGGCAGCTTCGCGCCCGAGTCGGCAGCGGCGCTGATGGACCTCGGAGCGACGGTCTGCCTGGCCCGCGTTCCCCGCTGCGGCGTCTGTCCGCTCGCGCCCGACTGCCCCTCGCGCGGGAAGCGCTTCGAGCCGCAGCGGCGCCAGGGCCCCTTCGAAGGCTCCTTTCGGCAGCGGCGCGCGCGCACGCTACGCCGGATTGCGGCGGCGCCACGACTCCTGGCGGACCTCGATGCCGATGCGGTCACCTCGCTCGCCCGGGACGGGCTCGTGACGGTCACGGCCGGCACGGTCCGGCTCCCCGGCTAGATGGTTGATTCCTAATTGGCGTGCCCGAGGGGGTGTCCGAGACCGAGCAGGTCGTGACGATCGACCGCAGCCCATATCCGGAGGCGATCTGGGCAAGGGCGATCGTCGCGAGATGCGACGGTATCGGGCGCCATCCGCGGGTGCGTGAATTGGGAATCAACCATCTAGGTCGCGATGCCGTGCAGGCGGCGCACGTTCCCGGCGAGGACGCCCTCGCCGATTCCGACGGCCTCGCGCTCGGTCAGCCAGCCGTGCTCGACACCCCGGCCGAGGACGCGGCCGAGCGCCTCGCGGCCGATCTGCGCCGTCAGCCAGATGACCTCGGGCTCGGAGGCCTCGTCGGAGCCGTAGAGGAGCTTCGCCGGCGGCGCGACGCCCAGGAGCACCTCGAGCTTCTGGTCGACGGCCAGGCTCGCCCACGGCAGGGTGAGCGAGAGCTCCAGATAGACCATCGGCAGGACCGAGGCGATGAAGGCACCCTCCTCGAGCCAGGGCCAGCCCGAGTGGATGAGGACGACGGGCTGGGAGTCGTACTCGACGAGCAGCGGAAAGAGGTCCTGCGGACGGGCGTGGGCGAGGACGATCTCCGGGTCGCCGCCGCCGCAGTGGATGTGCACGGGCCGATCGTGACGCTTGGCGACCTCGAGGGTGCGACGCAGGAGACGGTCGCGGACCGGCTTCGCGTGGGAGCGGGTCTCCGTGTAATCGTCCTCTCGCCAGAGCCGGAAGACGCGCTCGCAGTAGTCGGTCGGAGGATCGTCTATGTCGAGCCCGGTGCGATAGGCGATCACGCTCTTGAAGGCGACGAGCGCCGGATCCGAGGCGGCGGACTCGAGCTCGGCCACGAACCCCTCTTCGAGCTGCCGGAACGACCCGGCGGTCTCGCGCAGCGAGACGATGTAGGGCTCGATCCTCGCGACCCGGTGCACGTTCGCACCGCTGTCGGCGGCGAAGTCCTCTCGCGGGATCGTCGGTTGCGGGTAGCCCTCGTCGTACACGAGACCATCCACGCTCGCCGCTTCCCACAGCCGGCGGTTGTAGGCGACCGGATCGGCCGCCAGCGCCGCGTGGCGGGCCTCGGCAACAGCCTCCCGAGATGGCTCGCAGCCCAGATGCTCGGCGACCCGGCGTCGCATCGTCAGCGCCAGCGGCGTCGAGTCCGTGAGCAGGCGCAGGTGCCGGCTCGTGTCGTCGTCGAGCAGGCCCGAGGAGATCAGGCACATCCCGAGCATCGTGATGCGGTCCTCGAACCCCAGCGGATCCCTGGCCAGAAGCTCGGCGTTACGCCAGGGGTGGCAGTGGCCGTCGACTACCGGTGCGGCGGTTAGATCGATCATGGCCTTCGTAGGGGCCGGATCTTATCCGGCCCCGCCCAAATCCTCTGCGGCCGCTCAGAATCTCCAGCGGTACTTGGCCGCGAGAGCCTCCTCGTCCATCCCGGCGGCCCTTTCCGCCTCCGCGCGCCGCACGGCGACGACACGATCGTGGAGGTACTCCCCCATGGCGCCGCGGAGCGCGTCGGACTCCGCCAGCCGCTCTGCCGATTCGGCCAGGGACTTTGGCAGCCGCGGCGGGCGCTCGGCCTCCGGAAGGATTGCCGGGTCGTCGGAGACCGGTGGGGGCAACGCGCGCCTGCGCTCGACGCCGTCGAGCCCCGCCGCGATCAGGCCGCCGAGCGCAAGGTAGGGATTGGCGGCACCGTCCGCCGACTTCCACTCGAAGTGAGCCGTCCGGGGAGCGGTCGACCCGCCGGCGCCCTCGAGGCGCAGGGCCGCCTCGCGATTCTCGTTTCCCCAGCAGGCGTACGCCCCGGCCCAGTGAGACGGTACGAGGCGTGCGTACGACAACGCCGAGGGATTCCCGATCGCGGTGAGCGCCGGCAACTGCTCGAGCACACCGGCCAGAAACGCCTCCCCCGTCTTTCTCAGCCCTTCCGGCCCGTCGCCGCCCGTGAGCTGGTTCTCCCCACCCCGCCAGGCGCTGACGTGCAGGTGTGCCCCGTTTCCGACCGACCCCGCGACGACCCGCGGCGAGAAGCTCGTGCGCCAGCCCTGGTTCCCACCCACCGTGCGGATGACGTGGCGTGCGAGGATCGACTCGTCGCAGGCGGCGAGGGCGTCGCGTACGGGAAGCGAGAGCTCCATCTGGCCGTCGGCGTACTCGGGATGCACCTGGTCGGGCACGATCCTCGACTCCGCGAGCGCGTCGAACAACTCGAGGAGGTAGGCGCCGGTCTCGTCGAACGTCGCGGCACCGTAGCCGGGGCCACTGTGCAGCGGCTCGAACCCCGAAGGGCCGTCGGCGCCCACCACCCACTCGAGCTCCCAGGCTGCCTTGATCTCGAGGCCGCGCTCGGCCGCAGCCGCCGTCATTCGCCGGAGAAACCAGCGCTGGCACCCGGGCCAGGGCTCGCCGGACTGCCGGTGGTGGTCGATCGGCGCCCAGCCCCAGCCGGGAGCGCCTCCGATGGGCGCCGCCGCGTCCAGATCGGCGCGAAGGCGGATGTCGCCCGACGGGCTGTAGAGATCGGGTGGGTGGGCGAATGAGTCGTCCGAGAGCGAGAGGCCCCAGAGCTCCGACCAGCCCACGCCGTGCTCTGCCGCGTCCTCCGCGCGCTCGATCGAGACGCACTTCATTCGCGTCATGCCGCCGTTGTCGATGAAGACGAGCGCTAGCGCGCGGACGCCCGCCTCCTGCAGCTCCTTCACCGTCACGGGGCGCCGATCTTATCCAGGCACTGACTACCAGCCGGCAAACGGCGCCAGCTTGGCGTCGTCGAACCGCCCCGCCTCGACGTCGGCGAGCGACCGCTCGAAGACGGCAAGCGCCTCGTCCACATCGCCGGCGCCGATCGTGAGCGGCGGCGTGATCTCGACGACATTGCCGTAGAGGCCCGAGTAGATCGTGAGCAGGCCAAGCTCGAAGAGCCGATAAACGAGCCGGTGCGTATCGAGTGGCGCCGGCTCGCGCGTCTCGCGGTCGGCAACGAGCTCGACCCCCAGGATGAGACCGCGCCCGCGCACGTCCCCGATCAACCGTGAGCCCTTCTGGATCTCAGTGAGCCCCTCCAAGAGCCGCGTCCCCATGCGGGCGGCGTTGTCGAGCAGCCGCTCGTCCTCGATGACGTCGAGTGTGGCGAGCGCGGCCGCGCACGGCAGCGGTGAGCCGCCGAGCGTGAAGAGGCTGTAGGTGGGGACGTCGAGCAGCTCGGCCCGGCCGACGACGGCCGACAGCGGCAGGCCACCTCCGAGCGGCTTGCCGAGGATCACTGCGTCCGCCGTGACACCCGCATGCTCGAAGCCGAACCACCTGCCGGTCCTCCCCAGTCCCACCTTCACCTCGTCGAAGACGAGCCAGATGCCGTGCCGATCGCACAGCTCGCGCAGAGCCGGGATGTAGTTCGCGGGCGGCACGACCTCGCCGCCGTCTGATTGAACGGTCTCCATGATCACGGCGGCGGTGTCGTGCGCGGGCGAGGTCGCGCCCAGCGCGTAGCGCTCCAGATACTCGAGGCAGCGCAGCGAGCAGCCGGCCCGATCGCACGGCCCGAAGAGACAGCGGTAGGGATCCGGGTAGGGGACCTTCGTGACCTGCCCACCGCCGATGACGGCTGCCTGGGCCTGGTGCCCGGACAGCGCGGCCGAAGCGCTCGTCGTGCCGTGGTAGGAGCCGACGTGCGTGATCAGCCGCCGCCGGCCGGTCGCCATCGGAAGCAGGCGCGAGGCGCAGTCGTTCGCATCCGAGCCCGTCGTCCCGAACCACGCCTTCTTGGCGAAGTCGCCGGGGACCAGCCCGGCGAGCCGCTCCGCGAGCTCCACCGCCCGGGCGTTCGGGTGACAGCAGTGCATCCCCGTGTGGTGGCGCTCGAGCTCCTGCGTTATGGCGGCGCGCACACGCGGGTGCCCGTAACCCGTCTGGGCCACCCGCCGGAGCCGGTCAGGTCGAGGTAGTCGTTGCCGTCGGCGTCGGACAGGCGCCCGCCCTGCGCGCCCGCAGCGAGGAACGGGTAGAAGCGGATCCGGATGACGCTGCCGACCGCCGCGCTCTCGCGCTGAAGCAGCGCCTCGCTCGCGGTCAGCGTTCGCTCAGCGTGTCTTGTCTCGACCGCGTCCGCCACGCGTCGATCCTACTCCGGCGCGCGCGGCGGCGAGATCTGCCCGCGGGAGGGGGCAAGTCGCCCCAGCAGCCGTACTCGGGGGGCCCGTCGCAGCGGTTGTCCCAGCAGTTGCAGAGGAAGGGGTCGCACTCCGTGTAGCACGCGGTGCAATGGTCGGGGCGAATCCGGGTGTCGACACAGTCCGCCTCGCCACAGCAGGTCAGGCCCTCGGCGCACTTGCGGCCGCACTCCCGGCAGTTCTCGTCGTCGATGGCCAGGTCGACGCAGCGGCCGCCGCAGTTCGTCAGCCCGGGCGGGCAGTCTCCGCCACAGCGGCCGCCCGCGCACACCTGGCCCGACGGACAACGCTTGCCGCACTCACCGCAGTTCTGAGGGTCGAGCTGGAGGTTCTTGCAAACGCCGTCACAACACGTCTGGCCCGGCGGGCAGGGCTGGTCGCAGCGCCCACAGTGCGCCGGATCGCTGTTGAGATCGACACAGGCGCCGTCACAGCAGGTCTCCCCGGGCGGGCAGCTGCAGGGCGGGGCACCACCCGGCGCCGTTCCGGTGCCGTCACCCCCCACGCACGCGCCGTTCACACACGTCGTCGCCGGTGGGCACTCGTTGCCGCAGCGACCGCAGTTGGCCGGATCGGTCAGCGGCACGCAGCGGCCCTGGCAGAGACGTGTCCGCGGCGGGCAGACGCAGAACCTCTTGCCGCGCGCGTTCTTGCGGCAGACGAACGTCTCCTTGCAGCACTTCGCGCCGCAGGTCTCGCGGCCGTCCGGACAGATGCAGACCTTCTTGCCCCGCCGCGTCCCACAGGTCGCCGTCTTCGGGCAGCAGCGGTTGCCACAACGCACGTACTTGCACTTCAGGAAAATCGGGATCGCCCCCGCCGCCGCATCCCGGGCCCCGAGCAGGCCGAAGGCGGCTACTGCTGAGCCCGCCCGGGCCAGCAACTCCAGACGCGTGAGTGGCGGCTCCCTGCGTGGCTCCACAACCGGCGGGGGCGTCGGTGGCGGCGCCCCGGTCAGGCCCGCCACGAGTAACTCGACGCCGTAGGCGGCAACGGCGACCGGGCTCGCGATTCTCCCGTCGGCACCCACCAGCACCGCGCTCGGCGTCCCCTGGGCGCGATAGGCAGCGGCCACTCGCTCGTCGGCATCCAGCAGGACGTTCGCCAGCCCGTGCTCTGCGGCCTTCACACGATTCTCCTCGAGATCGCCGCGCGCAACGATCCACACCGAGAGCTCCCCAACCAGCTCTCGCTGCCAGCCCGCCAGGCGCGGCGCGAGAGCCGAGCAGGGCCCGCAGCGCGGGTCGCTGAACACGAGCAGCGCTGGTCGGCCGCCCTCGCGTACGGTTTCGAGCGAGACAACCGTCCCGTCGAGCGCCGGCAACCGAAGGTCCGGCGCTGCCGCTCCCACTGCAAGACCCGCTCTGGATACGGCAGCCCGACGCCGCTCCAGCACCGTCACCGCGAGCGCCGCGACGACAATCGCTACCAGCAGCCCGGCAGGCGCCGATCCCCAGGCCAGGCCGGCCGCGACGAGGGCGAGCAGACCGTTCCGCACGACCGTCCACCAGCTCACCGGCGCCGAATGCAGCCGGCCGAAGCAATGACACTCAGGGGCACGCCCTCGCACGAGGTTGGCGACGATCGCGGCATTGAAACCGACAAGGAGCACACACGACGCGACCGCCCCCCACCGCCACGTCGACGCGGGTAGAAGCGCCGCAGCGATCACGACCTCGAGGAGCGGAAGCAGAACGGCCAACGGACGTACCAGCGCGCCCGGAACTCCGAACCCGGCCAGCGCCCGCCGCGATCCGGCCAGGTCGACGAGCTTCGCCACTGCGGCCGTTCCGAGCACGGCGGCAAGAAGGACCCGGGCCACGAGGAAACCGGGGTCCATCAGAGACCCGCCCCGGTTCTCGACCGACGCCGCCGCATTCGTCCGGCAACCCTGCCGACTGCGCGCTTCAGCGGCGGATTGTCAGGACAGTAGTCGAACGTGCCGCCGGTGCACTTGCCATGACCTTCGGAGTCGGCGAAGCAGGCGCAGGGGGCGCGACACTCGCGGAAGCAGGCTCCGCAGTGCGAGGGGCGAACCAGGTCGACGCACTCGCCGCCGCAGCACGCCGGGTCCGACGCGGTCGTGAGGTGGTCGCAGCTGCGGCCGCACCTGCCGCAGTTGTCGAAGTCCTCGCCGTGCGTGTCGACGCAACGTCCGTCGCACTCCTCGAGCCCCGGCGGGCAGTCGCGCACGCAGCGGCCGTTCGCACACACCTGCCCTGCGGGACAGCGCCTGCCGCACTCACCGCAGTTCTGGGGATCGAAGTCGAGGTCCTTGCAGGCGCCGGCGCAGCACTCCTGACCGGGCGGGCACAGCGTGTCGCAGTGCCCGCAGTGCGCCTCGTTCGTGTTGAGGTCGACGCAGCCGCCGTCGCAGCAGGTCTCGCCCGGCGGGCATTCACAGGGCGGCGCACCACCCGGCCCCGTTCCTGTGCCGTCGCCGCCCACGCACTCCCCGTTCACGCAGACCGTCGCCGGCGGACACACCACTCCACAGCGGCCGCAGTTGGCCGCGTCCGTGAGCGGCACACAACGACCCTGGCAGAGGCGTGTCCGCGGCGGGCAAACACACAGCTTCTTCCCGCGCGCGTTCGTCCGGCAGACGAATGTCTCCTTGCAGCACTTCGAGCCGCAGGCCTCGCGCCCGTCGGGACAGATGCAGACCTTCTTGCCCCGCCGCGTGCCGCAGACGGCCGTCTTCGGGCAGCAGCGGTTCCCACAGCGGACGTACTTGCACCTGACGACGATCGGGATCGCCCCCGCCGTCGCCTTCCCGGCGCCGAGGAGCCCGACCGCGACGGCGGCTGAGCCGGCACGCACGAGCAGGTCGAGACGCGTCAGGCCCGTCTGAGGCTCCAATGAGGTTTCCGCCTTCGGCCCGACGAGACCCGCGACGAGACGCGCGATGCCGGGGCCCGCCACGGCCACGCTGCTCGCAATCCGTCCGTCGCGACCAACGAGCACTGCGGACGGCGTCCCCATCGCGCCGTACGCGTCCGCCGTCCGGCCGTCCTCCGTAAGCAACACGTCGGTCCGGCCGTGCTCGTCCGGCCCGGCGCCCGGCTCGCGCCCGCGCTCGATCACGGCGACGGTCAACGCATCCGAGTGCACGCGCTGCCAGCGGGCGACCTCGGGCGCCAGCTCTCTGCACGGCACGCAGTGCACATCCGAAAAGACGAGCAGCACCGGACGACCGCGCTCCAGAAGCGTCTCGAGCGAGACCGTGGAGCCGTCGAGCGCGGGCAACCGGAACGCGGCTGCCTCGGCTCCCACCGCAGGGCTCCCGCTTCGTCGCAGCGCGCCGCGGCGCCGCTCCATCACGGTCACGCCGAGCGCGGCGGCCAAAGCGGCAACCATGAGAGCAGGAGAGATCGACCCCCAGACGAGGCCGGCGGCGGCAACCGCGAGCAGCGCGTTGCGGCCGACGGTCCACCAGCTCACCGGTGCCGAGTGCACCCGTCCGAAGCAACGGCACTCGGGAGCACGGCCGCGCACGAGGTTGACCGCGATCCCGGCGCTGAAGAGCAGTAGCAGAGCGAGCGACGCGACCGCCCCCCACCGGGCCACCGGCCCGATCACGAGCGCTCCTGCCGCCGCAAGCTCGACCAGGGGCAGCCCGACGGCCGACGGCCGCGCCACGCGCTCGGGAACCCCGAAGGCGCCCAGCGCGCGCCTCGCGCCGGGCAGGTCGGCGAGCTTTGCCACGGCGGCCAACGCGAAAACCGCGGCAAGAAGGACGCGGGCCGCCGCAAGAAGCCCCAGCTCCATCGGATGGGACCCTAGTTCTGAAGCGGCGGACTGTCTAGAGTCCTGCCGTGGAACAGGGTGCGGAAGGCGGCCGGCCCGAAGAGCCGGCCAGGCTTGCCGTCGAGGACGTGGTCAAGCGATTCCGCGGCCTGCGTGCACTCGACGGCGTCTCGCTGCACGTGGACGAGGGCGAGATCGTCGGGCTGATCGGCCCCAACGGCAGCGGCAAGACGACGCTGCTCAACGTGGCGAGCGGCGTCCTGCGACCGACCTCCGGCCGCGTGAGCGTGGGCGACGTCGACGCGACCGGCCGCAAGCCGCACGACGTAGCCCACCTCGGGATCGGGCGCACCTTCCAGCAGATTCGCCTGTTCGCGGAGATGACCGTCGAGGAGAACGTCGAGGTGGGAGCGGTGGCGCGGGCCCACGATCGCGAACGGGTCCCCGCGCTGCTCGATCGCCTCGGGCTGACCGACGTCCGCGAGCGCTTCGCGACCACGCTCCCGTACGGGCAACAGCGCCGCGCCGAGATCGCGCGGGCGCTCGCCGGCCGCCCCCGGTTCCTGCTGCTCGACGAGCCAGGAGCCGGGATGAACGAAGCCGAGTCCGACGCGCTCCTTCAGACGATCAGGCAGATCCGCGACGACGAGGGCTGCGCCGTGCTGATCGTCGACCACGACTTGCGCCTGATCATGCGTCTGTGTGAGCGTATCCACGTGCTGGCGGAGGGCAAGACGATCTGCGAGGGGACCGCCGAGCAGGTACGACGCGATCCGGCGGTGATCGAGGCCTATCTGGGGACGGCCGCAGCGCCTGCTTCGGGCGAGGACAAGACGGAGGGAACGACACGAGCTGAGGAGGAGGAATGAGACGACGGTTTGGGATTCTCGTGTTACTCGTCCTGGCGCTCGGCCTCGCTGTTGCCGCAGCGGGCTGCGGCGGCGGCGACAGCGGTGAGGCGGCTCCACCCGCCGAGCCGGCTGAGCCGGCGGCGCCTGCGGAGACGGGCGAGCCGGCCGACCCTGCCGAGCCTGCCGGCGAGCCGCTGGTGCTGCGCGTCGGCATCTCGGCGGCGCTCTCGGGCCCGTACGCGGCGTATGACTCACCGCTCCTCAAGGGCATGGAGTTCGCGGCCGAGGAGATCAACGCCGCCGGTGGCCCGGTCACCGTCGAGATCGTCTCCAAGGACAACCAGGGAGATCAGTCCCTTGCGCTCACGACCGTGCAGGAGCTGCTGGACGATGGCGTGAACGTCCAAGTCATGACCACCGCGGAGGCCGGACCGGCTGTCGGCCAGCTCGTCTCGGCGGCCGGCGGGATCATCTCCGTGGGGGGCAACACCGCTCCCGCGATCGTGCGTGACGGCGGCGAACGCGTCTTCGCTTTCGTCTTCGGCGACAACGGCCAGGCCTCGGCCGCAGCGGAGTACGCATGCGAGCAGGGCTACGCGAGCGCGTACATCATCGGGTCACCCGAGATCCCCTACACGAAGGACATGGGCGCGTTCTTCGCCGATGCGTTCTCGAATATCTGCGACGGCACCGTCGTCGGCGAAGACACCTACAAGATCGGCCAGACCGAGTTCGGGGCCGTCGTGACGAAGATTCAGAACAACGACCCCCAGCCCGACGTCATCTTCACGCCGATGTTCGTGCCCGACTCGGGAGCGTTCCTCAAGCAGCTCCGCTCCGCGGGCGTGGAGCTCCCTGTCGTCTCGACCGACGGCAACGACACGTCGCTGCTCGCAGACTCCGGCGGCAGCGCGGTCGACGGCCTCGTGTACACCACGCACGGCTTCCCGGCACCCGGCTCCGAGATGGAGTCGTTCATCACGGCGTTCACGGAGGCGACCGGCGAGGCGCCGGAATCCAACACGTTCGAGGCAATCGGCCGCGACAACATCTACGCGTACGTCGCTGCGGCGGAGGCGGCCGGATCGACCGAGCCCGACGCGTTGCTGGAGGGTGTCCTCGGGCTGACCGATCTGCCGCTTCTCACCGGCACGATGACGATGGATCCCGAGACGCGCATCCCGAGCAAGGAGGTCACGCTGGTGCTGATGCAAGGGACGGAGTTCACGTTCCTGGAAGCCATCGTCCCGAGCTACATCGCACCCGCGACCATTGAAGGATGAGCTTCTCGCCGTCGAGAGCCTCGTTGTCCGCTACGGGCCGATCGTCGCGGTCCGCGAGGTCTCTCTTCGCGTCGAGCAGGGCGAGATCGTCGCCCTGCTCGGCGCCAACGGCGCCGGCAAGTCGAGCTTCCTGAACGCCGTCGTCGGCCTCGTGCCGGCCTCGGCGGGGCGGATCGTCTTCCGCGGCGAGGAGATCCTCGGCATGCCGCCGGAGCGAATCGTCAAGCGCGGCCTGGCCCTCACCCCGGAGGGCCGGCGCGTGTTCCCGCGCTTGACGGTCGCCGACAACCTGCGGCTAGGGGCCGTACCCCAGCGCTCCACCGTGGCGGCCGACGAGGCCCGTGAGCGCGTCCACGAGCTGTTTCCCATCCTCCGGGAGCGCTCGGGCCAGGTCGCCGGGACACTGTCCGGCGGCCAGCAGCAGATGCTTGCCATCGGTCGTTCGCTCATGGCCGGGCCCGAGCTGCTGCTGCTCGACGAGCCCTCGCTAGGGCTCGCGCCGATTCTCGTCGACCAGATCTTCGAGCTCCTGGCTCGCCTGCGCGAGCAGCACGTGACGATCCTACTCGTCGAGCAGAACGTTCACCGCGCCCTCGAGCTGGCCGACCGCGCGTACGTGCTCGTCGGCGGCAGCATCGAGCGCGAGGGACCGGCGGCGGAGCTGCGCGCCTCGGCCGAGATCGAGCGTGCTTACCTCGGCATCGGGGTCTCGGAATGACGATTCCGGTCGGTGCCGTCGGCGAGGAGGCCGTCCAGCAGGCGATCAACGCCCTCTCGCTCGGCTCGACCTATGCGCTGCTGGCGCTCGGCCTGGCGATGGTCTTCTCGATTCTCGGGCTCGTCAACTTCGCCCACGGCGAGCTCGTCACCATCGCCGCCTACACGATGTACCTCCTCAACCTGAAGGGCGTCCCGTTCGCCGCGCAGGTTCCTGCCGCAATCGCCGCCGCAGCGCTGGCGGCCGTCCTGATGGAACGCATCGCCTTCAGACCGTTGCGAGGCGCCGGCTTCGTCACCCTGCTCTTCGCGAGCTTCGCGCTCGCGGTGATCATCCAGAACATCTTCCTCGCAACGATCTCACCTCGTCAGAAGGGCGTGCGACTGCCTGACCTCTTCAACGAGGCGATCAGCGTCGGCCCGTTCACGATCGGCTGGCTGCAGGTGATCACGACCGCCACCTGCGCCGTCGCTCTCCTCATCCTGACCGTGTTCCTGCGGCGCTCGACCACGGGTCTCGGGATGCTCGCCGCGGCGCAGGACTTTCAGGTAACACGTCTGATGGGGATCCCCGCCAACCGCGTCATCGCGACCGCGTTCGCCATCTCCGGCATGCTCGCCGGAGTCGCAGCCATCTTCGTGCTGGCGCGACGGGGCACCGTCGAGCCCACGATGGGCTTCAACCCCGTGTTGTCGGCGTTCATCGCGAGCGTCATCGGCGGCCTCGGCTCGCTCACCGGCGCGGTCCTGGGTGGCTTCGTGCTGGCCGCCATCGAGGTCGGTCTCGACGCGTCGCTGCCGAACTCGGTGCTCGGCTTCCGCGGCGCGTTTGCGCTCGCCATCGTGATCGGCATCCTCTATTTCCGGCCCGAGGGCCTGCTCGGCCGCCCGGCGGAGTCCCGATGAGAACGGGTTACTGGCGCCCGCTCCTGCTGCGCACGCTCCGGGGAACCGCCCTGTTCGTCGTTCCGCTGGCGCTGATCGCCGTGCTCGGGGATGCCTTCGCGAGCCCTGCGGACCTGCGCGTGATCATCAACTTCATCGTGTCGCTCGTCCTCGTTGTCGCGATCCAGTCCTTCTCCGGCAACTCGGGCATCGTCAGCTTCGCCCATGTCGGCTTCATGGGCGTGGGCGCCTACGTGGCCGCCATCCTGACCATCCCGCCGGAGACGAAGGAGAGCATCCTCCCCGACCTGCCCTCCTTCCTTCGCGACCACACGGTCTCGTTCGTCCCCGCGGTGCTCATCTCGGCCGCCGTTGGAGCGCTCGTCGCCGGCGCCTTCGGCCTGGCGCTCACGCGCATGCGCGAAGGCGCCATGGCGATGGCCACGATCGGCGTCCTCGTGATCTTCTTCGTCCTCTTCGACAACTGGGACGAGGCGACCCGCGGGGCGACCGGGCTCTACGGGGTGCCCCAGTCGACGACGGTGTACGCGGCGCTCGCGTTCGCCGCGGTTGCGCTTTTCGTGTCGCGCGCGTTCCGGGAGTCGAACTCGGGCCTGAAACTGCGGGCGAGCCGCACCGACCCCCTCGCCGCTGAGGCCCTCGGCGCGAATGTCATTCGCCTGCGCTTCCACGCCTGGGTGCTGTCGGGAGCGCTCATGGGCATGGGCGGCGCGCTGTGGGCCCAGTTCAACATCGCGTTCGGCCCGCGACAGTTCTTCTTCGCCATGACGTTCAACCTGCTCGCCATGCTCGTCGTCGGCGGCATGGGATCCGTGTCGGGCGCCGTTGTCGGCGCCTTCACCGTCACCGCCGTGTTCGAGCTCATGCGACGCGCCGAGGAGCGGATCGACGCGCCCGGCATCACGCAGATCGTGGTTGCGCTCCTGATCCTCCTCGTGCTCTACCGGCGGCCGAACGGAATCATGGGCCTCACCGAGGCGGACGAGGCGATCGCCCGCCGGGTCAGAGCGCGGCGCCGCGGCGGCTAGCCAACGCCGCCGAGGAAGTCGATCACCGCGCGGTTGAACTCGTCGGGGTACTCCCAGAGGCATGCGTGGCCGCCGGCCACCTCGACCCAGGTCGAGCGCGGGAGCTCCTCGTGCAGCCGGCGCGAGAGATCGGGATAGATGATGAGATCGCCTCGGGCCACGAGCGTCATCGCCGGGCAGGTCACCGCGGCGAGGCGACCGCGTGTGTCGTGCGTCTCGATCGAGTGGAGCTGAGCGAGGTAGGTGTCCTCCGGCTGAGGGTTGGCCGCCATGAACGCCTCGATCTCCTCGAGCTCCGCCGTCCGCTGCTCGAAGAAATCGGTCGTGAACGCCCACAGCAGGACCTCGCGCTGCGTGAACCCGACGCCGAGGTGCGGGACGAGATCACGCCAGCACGCGAACATGCGCAAGCAGAACGGTCCCGGGTAGGAGTAGGTGCAGCAGAAGGAGGCGGAGAGCAGGCGGTCAGGGTGAGCGATCGCGTATTCCTGGGCGATCATCCCTCCCATCGAGACGCCGAGCAGATGGAAGCGCGAAAGCTCGAGCGCGTCGACGAGACCGGCCAGGTCCTCGGCCATCTCTGCAGTCGTATAAGGACCGGCTGGCGAGGACGACTCGCCGACACCGCGGTTGTCATAGGAAACGACCCGGTACCGCTCCGCAAAGGCCGGAAGCTGCAGCTCCCAGGTCTCCTTCGTGTCGGCGAGCCCGTTCACGAGCACGAGCGTCTCCGGCCCGTCGCCGTCGATGCGGTACGCGAGCTTGGCGCCGTCGGTGTCGACGATCTCCGTCACGGCGCCAGATCGTAGGGGAAGTCCGTGAGAAGCTCGTAGCCGTCCTCGGTCACGAGCACCACATCCTCGATCCGGCAGCCTCCGAAGCCGGGCCGGTAGAGACCGGGCTCGATCGTGATCACGTCGCCTGGAACGAGGACCTCGCCTCCCTCGTCGAGCGTCGGGGCCTCGTGGAGCTCGAGGCCGAGACCGTGGCCCAGATAGTGGATGAATCCCTCCTCGAGCAGTGCCGGGGCGCCCTCGTCCAGACGCGTGGGGTAGCCGGCCTCGCGGATCCGGTCGCACGCGATCCGGTTCAGGTCGCCGGCGCCGATGCCCGGACGGACCGCCTCCGTCGCAAAGAGCTGCGCCTCTCGCACGACCCGATGCCAGTCGACGAGCTCGGCGGGCGGCTCGCCGACGCAGAACGTCCTCGTGATGTCTCCCCAGCAGCCCGAGGCCATGTCGCGGGGGAAGATGTCGACGACGATCGGAACCCGCGGCGGGATCGCGCCGGAGCCCTGGTCGTGAGGGTCGGCGCCGTGCGCACCCGGCGCGATCACGAGCAGGTCGTGCGGAACACAGCCGTTCTCGATGAACACGCGCTGGGCCTCGGCACGCAGCGTCTCCACCTGCAGATCACCGCCTTCGTGAAGGCGCTCTCGCACGTGCGACATGGCGGCCTCGGCCGCCTTCTGGGCGCGTCGCAGCCCGACGAGCTCCGACAGCGTCTTCACGCGCCGGCGTTGCTCGAAGAGCGCGCCGTCGGCCTGGACCTGCACTCCCCCGGACCGAAGCTCGTCGGCGAGCTCGAGCGGAAAGTCCGACGGCACCACCACATCGCTCAGGCCGAGCCGCCGGCACGCCTCCAGGACGCAGGCGAACATCGCCTCCGCGAGGGCCTTGCCCTGCGTCAGCTGCTCGGCGAGGCCGAGCTCCTCGAAGGCGAGCACCTCGCAGCCGCCGAGGGCCCGCATGCGCGGCAGATCGAGGGAGCCGGCGACGATCGTGCGGGATGTCGACGACTCCAGGTAAGCGATCGGGTCGGGGAGCGGCAGCGGCACCTCGTGCCGCAGCGAGGCGTACTTCGAGTCACCGAAGATGAGGATGCTCGGCATGCCGTCGCTTTCTACCACCCGACGGCCAACGAGGCTGCGACGGGTCCAACGGCGATCCGCTCGCAGATTCCTTACCTCTGCCAAACGAACGCCTCACATCCTGTGGGCACCCTGCTCAGAGCAGAAAAAGACGACGATCACAGGAGCACTGAATGAGATTCCGAACGCTGCTCGTCACCCTGACCATCGGGGCTGTCCTTGCCGGCGGCGCCGGCGCCGCGCTTGCGGGAGCCGGCCAGCCCTCCGCACCGCCCGATCCCGCGGCCCGCTGTGAGCGCGCCGGGCACCGGCTCGATCACCTCCAGAAGGTCGCTGAGCGGCTCACGAACCGGATCGCCAAGGTCGAGCAGCGCCTGGCCGGCGGCGAGCTGACCGACCGGCAGCAGACGCGGGCTGAGAAGCGCCTGGCGAGGCTCGAGCGCCTGCTCGAGAAGCTCGAGCGGCGAACCGACAGGCTTTCGGCCGCGATCGCCGAGCACTGCGCGTCCGGATCCACCGCCTGAGCCCAGGCTCACGAGCGCCACCGCGGAGGCCCCGGGAAACCGGGGCCTCCGCGTTTTCCTGGGCGCTTCGACGTCTCCCGAGGAGGGTGACCTCGTCCGGGTGACCGGGGGATGTAGGCGGGGCCCGGAGGCCTCCGATACACGACCCAACAGCCCCGACGAGAGGAGCGACTGTGAGACGTCATACGCTGGTTGCCGCTCTGGCAGTCGCCGGTGCGCTCGCGGCCGGTAGCGCGGCTCTCGCCGGCCCTGCAGCACCGCCGGCGCAGAGCCCGGCCTGTGTGCGCGCCCTGGAGCGGCTCGACGCCCTGCAGGCGCGAGCTGCCGAGCTCGAGGCCAACATCGCCCAGGTCGAGTCGCTGCTCGCCGGCGGCGAGCTGAATGCCAAGCAGACGACGAAAGGCTCGCCAGCGGCTTGCGAACCTGCAGGATCGCCTCGAGAACGTCGGCGAGAGGATCGACAGGGTCGAGGCGCGAGTCGCAAATCGTTGCGACGGCGGGCCGACCGATCCGCCCGGGGAACTGCCGGAGGTACCGCCCGTACCGACCGAGTAGTCGCGACCGGACGACGACGAGCAATCGACGAGGGAGGCCCGGCTTCGGGCCTCCCTCACTATGATGTCCGGCCGTGCTCGACGCCCTCCGCGAGTACATCGACTCCCGCGTCGAGGACCTCCACGACCTGACCGCGCGGCTCGTCCGCGAGCAGAGCCTGCTCGGCACGGAAGACGGCGCCCAACGCATCGTCGAGGAGCGCCTCACGGCGCTCGGCTTCACGGTCGAGCGGGTTCAGCCGGACGAGCAAGCGGCCAGGGATGATCCGCGCGCCGGCCTGCCGATCCTTCCGTACGAGGGGCGAACGTGCGTCGCTGGACGACGGCCGGGCTCAGGCGGCGGGCGCTCGCTCCATCTGAGCGGCCACGTCGACGTCGTTCCCGTCGAGTCGCCCGAGCGTTGGAGCCACGATCCGTGGGGAGGAGCCATCGCCGACGGCCGGATGTGGGGCCGGGGCGCCGGCGACATGAAGGCCGGCATCGCCGCATACCTCCTGGCCGTCGAGGCGCTGCTCGCGGTCGGCGCCCCACGGGGCGACCTGCTCTTCACGACCGTGATCGAGGAGGAGTCCGGCGGCAACGGCATGTGGTCGGTGCTACGGGCCGGCTACACGGCGGACGGCACGCTGATCGGGGAGCCCACCGATCTCCGTGTCCACCTGAACGGCGTCGGCGTCATCTGGGCGCGTCTCACCGCCCGAAGCGAAGGTGCGCACGCCGCGGTGGCGAGCGAGCACGGGCAGCCCGTCGATCAGATCCTCCAGGCGGTCCAGGGCCTCAGGGCGCTCGAGCTCGCGCTCAACGAGGGCCAGGACGGCCACCCGTACAACCTCAACCTCGGGGAGATCCACGGCGGTGTCTGGCCCTCGTCGGTGCCTGCCGAGGTCGTTCTGCGCTGCAGGCTCGGCTTCGCGCCCGAGCTCGAGCCCGCCGACGCACAGGGGCTGCTCCGCCGCGCCGTCGAGAGCTCGGCACCCGGGGTTCAGGTCGAGTTCGAAGGCCTCCGCGCCAAGGGTTACGAGCACTCCGCCGACAACGCGCTGGTCGCACTCGTGGGGGAATGCCACGCCGAGATCCACGGGCGGAGCGAGCCTCCGGGCAGGAAGCTGTCCACGGCGACCACGGACGCCCGTTTCGTCGACGAGCCCTGCTGCTGCTACGGGCCGGCGGCCGGGAACCTGCACGGCATCGACGAGTGGGTCGACCTCGCCTCGATGCGGGACACGGCCCTGACGGTGGCGCTGGTAGCCTCGCGCTGGTGCGGCTAGCACGCTTTCGGCACGTTTCGTGCGCCACCCGCGCGCCGCGCGACGATACGCTCAAAGCGGGTGGAGGAGCGGGGTGGCCCCGCGGGGCGTCGTGAAGTGACACCCCCCGGGCAAGACCGGCCGCTCCAGCTGTCGGCGCGCGCGGTCGAGGAATCCCGGCGTGTCTCCGCGGGCGTCGGCGCCGAGCTCGACCTGCTGCTGGCGGACCTCGAGACCTGGGTCAACATCGATACGCCGGGCGGCGCGATCGAGGAGCTCGATCGGCTCGCCGCGATTCTCGCGCAGACCGTCGAGCGCTACGGCCTCCACCCCGAGCTGGTGCCGGTCCGTGGACAGGGTCTGTATCTGCACGCCACGCTCGAGGGACAGGGACGCGCGCGGGTGGCGCTGCTCTGCCACCACGACACCGTTTTTCCGCTCGGCACTGTCGCCGAGCGCCCGTTCAGCCACGACTCCCGCCGCGTCCACGGCCCCGGGGTCGCCGACATGAAGGGCGGGCTCGCCGTCGCCGTCCACGCCGCGCGCCTTCTGGCGGCCGGGCCGCGCCCGTTCGCGCTGCTGGAGGTCGTCTCGGCTTCGGACGAGGAGACCCGCCCGGCGGCGCCGCTGACGATGGAGCGCCTGACGGGCTTCGATGCCGTCCTCTGCATGGAATGCGGGCGGGTCGACGGCTCGATCGTCTCGGCGCGAAAGGGTGGGCGCTGGTTTCGTATCCATGCGAAAGGTCGACCTGCACACGCGGGCGTCGACCCCGACGGAGGCCGCAACGCCGTCATCGCCCTCTGTCACGAGGCCGTGCGGCTCAGCGGCCTGCACCACGCCCGTGAGGGCCTGACGTTCCAGGTAACAGAGCTCTACGGCGGCGAGGGGGTCAATACCGTCCCGGGCAAGGCGTTCCTCACGGGGGACATGCGCGCGCCGACGTCCACCGATCTCGACTGGGCGCTCGAGCATGTCCGTGCGTTCGGCGCGTACGACGACATCGAGCTCCGCTGGGAGGATCTCGGTGGGCCTCCGCCGCTCGAGCGCACGCCCAGCGTGGCCGCCCTGGCCCGTGCCGCCATCGAGCTCGGCGCCGGTCTCGGGCACGAGTTCGCAGAGTCCTCGACGGGCGGCGTTTCCGACGGGTCATGGACGGCGTGGTCGGGAATCCCGACGCTCGACGGGCTCGGCCCGGTCGGAGGCGACGACCACACGCCGTTCGAATACGCGGAGCGCGACACGTTCGCCACGCGCGCGGGAGTCGTGGCAGGCCTCGTCGCAGCCGTCGACGACGGCCTCCTCCGCTGAAGCCTGCCGGCGACAGCGGTTGGGCGCCGATGGCTCGAACGAGGCAAGTCCCTCAGCACGAAGGCACCGCCGGTCGATCAGAGCGGTGTGAGCGTAGGCGACGTCCTCAACGACGCGCTCGCCGGCTACCGGGTCTTCTGGCGTTACCTCGCGCCGCTCGCGCTTGCGGCCGGAATGACAGTCCTGGCGCTCGTCGTCGTCCTCGTCGTTGCGCTCGGAGACATCGGCCTCGTCGCCGCCGTCTTCATCTCCGTGGTCGCCAACTTCTGGATCGCAGGCCTCCTCGTCCAGACGGTCGACGATTTGATGGAGGGGGAAGGCGACGCCTGGATCGGTACCCGCCTCAGCGCGTTCTGGCCGCTCGTGAACACGGTCAGCGTGGCCGCGTTGGTGCTCAGCGCCGTCATGCTGCCCGGCCTCGCGCTCGGCTATACGGGGCACCCGATCCTGGCGCTGCCACTGCTGATCGCAGGGATCGTCGTGCTGACGTGGTGGGCGCTGGTCGTCCCTCTCGTGGTGATCGAGCAGTGCAGCGTCCCGGAGGCGCTCAGCCGCAGCCGGGAGCTCGTCGCCGGCAAGGGCTGGCCGGTTTTCGGCTTCCTCGCCGTGGTCGGGCTGCTGAGCGGGCTGCTGAGCTCGGCCGTGGAGAGAATCCTGCTGGCGGTGCTGCCGAATGCGCCGGCGCTGGCAATCTCGACGCTCTTCGACACACTGGCCGTCACGCCGTTTCTCGCGGTGGCGCTCGTCTCCCTCTACTTCGCGCTCAGCCCGAGCGAGAGCGCCGAGCCCCTCCCCACACCCGCCTAGAGGCTTGATGTGAAACTCCCCCACTCCCGGACTGCTCCCGCGACACGGCGCATCTCGCCCCGCTCGCCCTTGCCCGTATCGCCCCGGATACGAGCTGCGGGCGACCGGAACGAGCTGTTTGGTCGCGGAAGCCCCCGAAAGCACTGGAGTTCCACATCAAGCCTCTAGATGATTGACCGGTAATTGACCGGAAGCCGTGGCACCGCCGGCCGGCGGCCGATACCGTCGCCTGTCGCCACGCTCGTGTCTCGCACGTATCTACCGATACGCACGAGGCATGATCGCGGCGACATGCTTGGTCTCAGCCGTCTCCGACGGCACCACAATTTCCGGTCAACCATCTAGCTCCCCCGCGGCGTGGCTATCGTGACCGCCGATGACGGAGGTCATCTGGCGGCCCGGCCCGGAGGTTGTTGAGCGCGCGAATGTCACGCGGCTCATGCGCCGCCATGGCATCGCCGGCTACCGCGAGCTCGTGCGGCGCTCGCAGGAGGATCCGGAATGGTTCTGGCCGGCAGCGGTCGACGACCTCGGGCTCGAGCTCGAGCAGCCCTGGACACAGCTTCTCGACACCTCCCAGGGCGTCGAATGGGCCAAGTGGTTCTCCGGTGCCCGGCTGAACGTCGCCTGGAACTGCGTCCACCGCCACGCGCGCGACCGGCCGGACGCGACGGCCGCGGTCTTCCGCGGCGAGGACGGCGCCCGCAGCGAGCTCAGCTTCGCCGAGCTGTCGGCTTCCGTGACCCGTCTCGCCGAAGTGCTTGCAGGACTCGGTGTTCGCGCCGGCGACCGGGTCGGCCTGTACCTCCCCATGTCGCCGGAGGCGGCGATCGCCTCGCACGCGTGCGCGCATCTCGGCGCCGTTCAGGTGCCCGTGTTCTCCGGTTTCGCGGCACCCGCCGTCGCCGAGCGGCTGGCGCTTGCGGGCGCCAAGGCGGTCGTCTGCGCAGACGGTGCGCTCAGGCGAGGCAGGGAAGTCCCGACGAAACAGACGCTGGACGAGGCGCTCACGTCCGTTCCGTCCGTCGAGCACGTCGTCGTGTGGGAGCGGCTCGGCGGCGGCTGTCCGCTGACTCCGGGCCGCGACGTCTTGTGGGCCGAGACCGTGGCCGGAGCCCCCGGCACGCTCGAGCCGGCCTGGGTCGATGCCGAGCACCCGTACCTGATCGCGTACACCTCCGGCACCACGGGGAAGCCCAAAGGCGCGCTCCACGTGCACGGCGGCTTTCTGATCAAGATCGCCAGCGAGGTCGCCTACCAGGCGGACGGGCAGCCCGGCGACACCATTCTCTTCGCCACCGACATGGGCTGGATCATGGGCCCGTGGACGGTGGTGGGCGCGGGCTCTCTCGGGATGACGGTCGTCTTCGCCGAGGGCGCGCCCGACTTCCCGCCGGACCGGCTGTGGCGGCTCTGTGCCGAGGAGAAGGTCTCCCTCCTGGGGCTCTCGCCGACGCTCGTTCGGGCGCTCGCTCCCCACGGCGACGAGCTCGTCCTTCGCCACGACCTCTCTTCCCTTCGCGCCTTCGTCACGACGGGCGAGCCCTGGAATCCCGAGCCGTATCGATGGCTCTTCCGCGTCGCCGGCGGCGGGAGGGTCCCGATCATCAACATCTCGGGAGGCACCGAGGTCGGCGCCGGCTTCGTGTGCTGCGCGCCCGTCGAGCCGATCAAGACCTGCACCGTCGGATTCCCGATGCCGGGCATGAGCATCGACGTCGTCGGTCCGGACGGTGCGCCGGTGGGACCGGGTGAGGTCGGCGAGCTGGTCTGCCGCCGGCCCTGGCCCGGAATGACACGCGGGTTCTGGGGCGAGCCGGAGCGCTACCTCGACACGTACTGGCGCCGCTTCCCGGGCGTCTGGGTGCACGGGGACTGGGCCTCGGTCGACGAGGACGGTTACTGGTTCCTGCACGGCCGCTCGGACGACACGCTGAACCTGGCCGGCAAGCGCATCGGCCCCGCGGAGCTCGAGTCGGCTGCCGTGGCGCACCCCGTCGTGGAGGAAGCTGCGGCAGTCGGCATCCCGCACGAGGTGAAGGGCGAGGCGGCCTGGCTGTTCTGCGTCGCAGTCCCGGACGCGAAGCTCGGCGACACGGTGGCCGCCGAGGTTGCGGACGCGGTTGCGGCGGAGCTCGGCAAGGCGTTCCGTCCCGAGCGCGTCGTGTTCGTGCCGGGGCTGCCGAAGACCCGCAGCGCCAAGATCGTCCGGCGGGCCGTCCGCGCCGCGGCGACCGGCGCCGACCCCGGCGACCTCAGCTCGGTCGAGAACCCCGAGACGCTCGCGGCGATCACGGCGGCCACGCAACGGGGCCGCAGGCCCCAGCCGTGACAGGGAAGCGGCCGAAGGCCGCGGTCACGCAACGGGGCCGCAGCCCGCGGCCAGCGCGGCTCGCGGCGACCCGCCCAACGGCCCGCCGCGGTCACGCAAGGGCGTCGCACGCCGCAGCCCGGCGGCTGAGCGGCCGGCTCGGCCGGCCGCGACCCGCCCAGGAGCGGCCCGAAGGGCCGCGGTCACCCAACGGGGCCGCACGGCCGCGCCGCGTCTGCGCTACGTTCTGCGCCGTGGACGTCCTCCTGCACCGGGACGACGGGGCCGTCCGCACGCTGACGCTGAACCGGCCCGAGGCCCGCAACGCGCTCAACCTCGCGCTCGTCTCGGCGCTGCGGAGCGAGCTCGCGGCCGCGGCCGCCGACCGTCCGTGCGCTGCCTCGTGCTCGCCGCCGCCGGTAAGGCCTTCTGCGCGGGCGCGGACGTCAAGGACTGGGCCGAGTCCGGGCCGCAGCAGGAGCCAGGATCCCTGGGTGGCCGAAGCGCACGCGCTCGCCGTCGAGCTCGCCGGCGCGCCTCTGCCGACGATCGCCGTCCTCAACGGCGCCGCGGTCGGCGCCGGGCTCGATCTCGCCCTCGCCTGCGACTTCCGGGTCGCCGCCGACACGGCGCGCTTCGCGTGCGCGTACACGTGGATGGCCTACCCGCCGGACGTCGGCGGCACGTGGCTTCTGCCCCGGCTCGTCGACCTCGACGCAGGCGAAGCGCTTCGTGTACACGGGCGAGTTCTGGGACGCCGAGACGGCGCTCGAGCGCGGTCTCGTCAGCGAGGTCGTGCCGCAGGAGCGGCTGGCCGAGCGAGGTGCGGAGCTCGCGCGCGAGCTGGCCGCCGGCCCGACGGTCGCGATCGGCCACGCCAAGCGCCTGCTCGACTCGGCCCATCGCCGAACGCTTGCCGAGCAGCTCGAGGCGGAGCGCGTCCGCCGGCGAGGCATGCGCTCTCACCGAGGATCACCGCGAGGCGCTGGCCGCCGTCGCGGAGAGACGCGAGCCCGTCTTCCGCGGCCGATGATCGACTTCTCGCTCGACCGAGGAGCAGCAGCTCGTCGTGCGAGACGGTGCGCGACATTCGTCGAGCGTGAGCTGCGCCCGCACGAGGAGGAGGTCGAGCGGCTCGGCGTACGTCCCGCGGGAGCTCGCGAGCGCCCTCAAGGCCAAGGCGATCGCGGCCGGCCTCTATGCGCTCAACATGCCGGAGGAGCTCGGCGGCGGCGGCCTCGACTACGTCACCTCGGCGCTGGCCGAGATGGAGTTCGGCGCGCACGAGCTGGGCGCTCAGCTCGTGCGTCGCGTCGGCCGACGCACATCCTGCTCGCCTGCGAGGGGGAGCAGCGGGAGCGCTACCTCCTGCCGACGATCCGCGGCGAGCGCTCCGAGTGCTTCGCGCTGACCGAGCCGGGCGCCGGCTCCGACGCGCGCTCGATCCAGACGCGGGCGGTGCGCGACGGCTCGCGACTGGGTCATCAACGGGACGAAGCAGTTCATCTCGCACGCCGATCACGCCGACTACGTCATCCTCGTCGCCGTCACCGGCGAGGACGAGACGCCGAAGGGCCCGCGTCCGCGCTTCACGACGTTCCTCGTCGACAAGGATCTGCCGGGGGTCGAGGTGACGCCGGTCGGCTGCGTCTCGGCGCGCGGCTACAACCCCCACCTGATCGCGTTCACGGACGTGCGCGTGCCGGACGACGGGCATCCTCGGCGCGGAGGGAAAGGGCTTCGACTTCGCGACCGAGTGGCTGTACGCGAGCCGGGTGATGATGGCGGCGCATTGCACCGGCCGCGCCCGGCTCGTGCTCGAGCTCGCCGCCGACTGGGCACGGACCCGGCGCCAGTTCGGGCGGCCGATCGGGGAGTTCCAGGGCGTCTCGTTCAAGCTGGCCGACATGGAGACCGAGATCCGCGCCGCCTGGCTGCTCACCCTGCACGCGTCGTGGAAGCTCGACCAGGGCGACGCTCGAGCCGCTCGACGCCTCGGTCGCGAAGCTCTACGCCTCCGAGATGCTGGGCCGCGTCGCCGACGACGGCGTCCAGATCTTCGGCGGCATGGGGCTCTCGACCGAGCTCCCGATCGAGCGCTACTGGCGTGACGCGCGGGTCGAGCGGATCTGGGAGGGCACGTCCGAGATCCACCGCGACCTGATCGGCGCGGGCCGTCCTGCGCGGGGTGACCCCCTCCGCGGAGAACGTCCGCCGGCTGCTGAGGCCGCGGAGCGTCGCGTTCGTCGGCGGCTCGCTCGCGCCGAACGCCCTTGCCGAGTGCGAGGCGGCCGGCTTCGACGGGCCGATCTACGCCGTCCATCCCACCCGTGCCGAGGTCGGCGGGCACGCCACGTACCAGCGTCGGTGCTCGACCTCCCCGAGGCGCCGGACGCGGCTTCGTCGCGGTCGAACGCCGCCGCGAGCATCGAGATCGTCCGGCAGCTTGCCGAGCTCGGCGCCGGCGGCGCCGTTCTCTACGCGGCCGGGCTTCTCCGAGGCGGGCACGGCCGAGGGCGTCGCCCGCGAGCAGGCGCTGCGCGAGGCCGCCGGCGACCTGGCCGTGCTCGGCCCGAACTGCTACGGCGTCGTCGACCTCGTCGGCGGGCGTCAGCCTCTGGCCCGTCCCGTACCCGCACGAGCCGGCGGGAGCGCGGCGTCGCCGATGATGCTGCAGAGCGGCAACCTCGGCATCAACGTGACGATGAGCCAGCGCTCGCTGCCGCTCGCGTTTCTCGCCAGCGTCGGCAACCAGGCCGTGCTCGACGTCGCGCAGGTCGTCGAGGCCTACCTCGACATGGACGAGGTCACCGGGCATCGGCATCTACCTCGAGGGCTGCGCGACGTCCCCCGCTTCGCCGGCGGCCGCGGCGCGTGCCCTCGAGCGCGGCATCCCGATCGCCGTCTGCAAGGCCGGCTCCGTCCGAGCTCGGGCGGCGAGCTCGCCTACACGCACACGGCGTCGCTGGCCGGAGCCGACGAGCTCTACGACGCGCTGTTCGAGCGCTACGGCGTCGCGCGCTGCCGGCTCGATTCCCGAGCTGCTCGAGACGCTCAAGGCGCTCGCGACGCTGGGCGCGCTCCGTGGCCGGCGCGTCTTCGTCTTCACCTGCTCGGGCGCGGAGTGCGCGCTCGTCGCCGACGCGGCCGCCGCGAGCCGGCTCGAGCTGCCGCAACCCGGCCGGACCGCTCGCGACGGCCCTGACCGAGCTGCTTGCCGGAGCACGCGCTCGTCTCCAACCCCCTCGACTACGGGAACGCGCTGTGGGGACAGGAGGAGGCCGCTCCGGCGCGTCTTCTCGACCGCGCTCCGCGACCCGGTCGACGCGGCGCTGCTCGTGATCGACTATCCGCTTCCCGGGCATCGCCTACGCGGCCGACGTCGACGCCGCGATCGCGTGCCCTGTCGACCGCTCGGCCGCCGAGGCGGGGGTGCCCGCCGGGGTCGCGAGCGTGCTGCCCGAGTCGCTGCCGGCCGGAGGCACGCGAGGCGATGCTCGAGCGAGGCGTCGTCCCGCTCCAGGGCCTCACCGACGCGATCGCAGCCCTGGGCGCCTGCGCGCGGCTCGGTGAGTGCCTGGCGCGAGGCGCGCCGCCGCGCTACCCGGCCCGGAGCCTCATCCGACGGACGCCCGCCGTCGCGATCGACGAGCGGGCCGCGAAGGAGCTGCTCGCCGGCGTCGGAGTCGCCGTGCCCGAAGGGCTGCCTCGTGCCGAGCGGAGCCCGAGGCGGCGGCGGGCGCCGCAGGCCGAGCTCGGCTTCCCCGTCGCGGTCGAAGCTCGCCGAGCGCGCAGCTGCCGCACAAGAGCGAGGCTCGGGCGCCGTCGCGCTCGGCCTGCGCGACGAGGCCGAGGTCGAGGCGGCCGTCGAGGCGATGCTCGACCGCAACCGTGACGTCGCGCTCGACGGCGTCCTCGTCGAGCGCATGGTGAGCGGCGTCATCTGCGAGCTGCTCGTCGGAGCGCGGCGCGACGCCTCCTTCGGCCACGTGCTGGTCGTCGGCAGCGGCGGCGTCGCTCGTCGAGCTGGTCGCCGACGCCGTCCCGCTGCTGCCGCCCGTCGACGCGGGAGGACGTCGAGGCCGCGCTCCGACGCCTTCGCGTGTGGCCGCGGCTCGCCCGCGCGGACGTCGGCCGCGGCCGTGGATGCCGTGCTGGCGGTCGCGCGGCTCGTCGAGGAGCGGGCGAGAGACCTCGTCGAGCTCGACGTCAACCCGCTGCTCGTGCTCGAGCGCGGCGCCGTCGCCGTCGATGCGCTGTGCGTGTCCGGGCCTACGATGAGCGGCGCAGGAGCGCCACCGCCTGCGCGGCCAGGCCCTCGCCGCGCCCGGTGAAGCCGAGCCCGTCGGTCGTCGTCGCCCGTACCGTGACGCGATCGGGGTCGACATCGAGCGCGGCGGCCAGCCTCCGGCGCATCTCGTCGCGCACCGGCAGGAGACGCGGCCGCTCCCCTACGAGCACACAGTCGGCGTTGACAAGCTCGTACCCGGCGGCGGTGACCTCCGCGTACGCGCCCCGCAGCAAATCGAGGGAGGAGGCGCCTTGCCACTGGGGATCTCCAGAGGGGAACAGGGTGCCGATGTCTCCGAGACCTGCGGCGCCGAGCACCGCGTCGATCAGCGCGTGCGCGATGACGTCCCCGTCCGAGTGCCCCGCCAGGCCGGCCGGCTCGTCGGGGAAGGGCACGCCGCCGAGCACGAGCGTCACTCCCTCGACGAGGGCGTGGGCGTCGATTCCGATTCCCACCCGCAGCTCGTTCACCCGAGCGGCTCCTGGCTGCGCCTCCGGCCTTCGAACACCGACACGGTCTCGTAGCCGACACGGCGGGCAAGGTCGACGGCGCGACCGAGCTCGAAGCCGACGAAATCGGACGTGTGGGCGTCCGAAGCAATCGTGATCGGAACGCCGCGCTGCCTGAACGCAGCGAGCAAGCGCTCGTCGGGATAGAGCTCGCCGACCGGTTTTCGAAGCCCGGCCGTCGAGATCTCGATCGCCACGCCTGCGTCCGCGCACGCCTCCGCGATCTCGGTGTGCACCTCCGCGAGAACCTCCGGGGCCGGACGCTGCCCGTAGATCTTCGCCAGGTCGGGGTGGGCCAGGACGTCGACGTAACCCGAGCGTGCAAGACTCGCCAGGTCACGGAAATAGCCTCGCCAGACCTCGTCCACCGACAGCGACTCCCAGATCCCCGGCTCCTGGTCGACCGCGACCTGGAGCACCTCGTGGACGGAACCGAGCAGGAAGTCCCAGGGGTAGGGCTCGAGCAGGCTCGCGAGCTCCGACTGGCGCTCTCCCACGAAGTCGACCTCCAGCCCGAGCTTGACCGGCAGCCCCCGGCTCTTCCCCTCCAGCACGGCGCCGGTGTAGGAATCCAGGTCGTAGGAGCAGCGCTCCAGGTGATACGGCAGGCGCCACACGGGGCGCGTCTGACGGAAGTAGTAGACGTGCTCGGTGAAGCCGATCTCGTCGATGCCGCTCGCGGCCGCGGCCTCGACGAACCGCTCGACCGTCTCGACCGTGAGGACGAGCGGCTCGGAGCCGTTCGTCGCGGCGCCCCGTAGGTGCATGTGGTAGTCGACAATCATCCCGCGTGGGGGAACCCATGGTTCCCCCACGGACCCCCTCCTTGACTGTTGACGCGTTCCTCGCGCTGTGACGCAGCCGGGCAAAGCCCGGCTCCGCCGAACGAACGATGCCGGTAAGCGCCTTTCACGGTGTCAAGAGCCTCGTACATCAGTTGCCCGCCAGGAGATTCTCCACCGAGCGAAGGTCGCCCGGCGTGGTGACCTTCAGCAGCCTGGCATCTCCTTCGACGACCCGCACGCGGCCGCCGGCGCGCTCCACGATCCCGGCGCAGTCCGTCGTCTCGTCTGCCACCTGTGCGAGCGCCCGCCTGAAGACGGCCGCACGAAACCCCTGGGGTGTCTGGACGGCATAGAGATCGCGACGTTCGACGGTCTCGAGCACGGTGCCGTCCTCGCCGACGCGCTTGACCGTGTCGGCGACGGGCAGCCCCGGAACGGCGCCGTCCCAGCCCGCGGCGAGCGGCGCGAGAACGCGAGCGATCACGTCCTCGTCCACCAGCGGCCGCGCCGCGTCGTGCACGAGGATCGCCTCCGCCTCGGGCGGCACCTCGGCGACCCCGATGCGGACGGACTCGCCGCGGGTCGCTCCACCCGGCACACAGGCGGAGAGCTTGCCCGCGCCGAGCTCCTCGGCCAGCAGGATGGCCGGCTCCTCCCACCCGGGCGGCGCGACCAGGATGATCCCGTCGACCCGCTCGGAGGCGTCCAGCCGCTCGAGGCTCTCCGCAAGCAGCGGCCGCCCGGCCAGCGCGGCGAACGCCTTCGGCCGCGTGCCGCCGAAGCGCACTCCGGTGCCCGCCGCCACGAGTACCGCCCAGACGCTCAACGGGGCTCTCGGCGGAAAACGAGGGGGCGGGTCACGACCCGCCCCCGATACGTACGAGGATGCGACGGGGACGCGTGCGTTCCCCGCTCCATCGCTCCTACACGACCACGGCCTTGTCGTTGACGATCACGAGAAGCTCGTCGAGCCACTCGGCGGTCTCGGTCTCGTCCAGGTACTTCGCGTACATGAGCTCGGAGGCCAGGATCTTCTTCGCCTTCACGAACATCTGCTTCTCACCGGTGGAAAGACCTTTCTCCTGCTCGCGGAGCGACAGGTTCCGCACGACCTCGGCCAGCTCGAACACATCGCCGGTCTTCATCTTGTCGCGGTTGTACTTGAAGCGCCGGTTCCAGTTCTTCGGCATCGTCGTACCGCTCCCGTGCAGAACCTCGACGACCCGCTCGACCATCTCTTCGTCGATGACCTTGCGCAAGCCCACGCGCTCGGAGTTCTCGCTGGGGACGTTCACGATCATGTCGCTGTGCGCTATCCGGATCGTCAGATACTCCCGCTTCTGGCCGAGCACGTCTCGCACTTCCTTGCGGACCACGGTGCCCGCCCCGTGATGCGGATAGACGACCTTATCGCCGACGTCGAACACCCATTCCTCCCTGCCTCAGAAAAAAACCGCCGAAGTCACTCCCACTGGCGGAGTGACCTATTTTACCTGGGCCTCCGGAGCCGAAGCAAGCGAGAGCCGTCGAGGCTGAGCGGCCGGCTCGGCCGGCCGCGACCCCGGACCGCCGAGCCCGCGGGGCTCGGCAACGGGGTTCGCGCCGAGCCGGGCTCGGCGACGCTCCTCGACCGGCCCTCAAAGCTGCAGGTAGCGATCGACGAGGTTGTGCTCCTGCAGGCGCCGTAGGCCGTCGCGGATCTCCCGCGCCCGCACCGATCCGACGCCGTCGACAGCCTCGAGGTCGCGATGGCTGGCGCGAATGATCGCGTCCAGCGAACCGAAATCGCGCACTACGTGCCGGATGACGCTTTCCGGGATCCTGGGTAGCTGCTGGAGGACCCGGTAGCCGCGCGGTGCGACGCTCACGTCGAGCGGGTTCGTGTCGCGCGAGTAGCCGAGCAGCTCGACGAGGTCCTCGAAGACCACGAGTCGTCCGTAGGGCAGCTCGGCGAGCCGCTCCAGCACGATCGGCGCGTTCCCGGGCTTCGCCTCGTAGTCGAACACCACGGCCGCTTTCTCGCGAGGCACGTCCTCGCTCAGCTCGTCGAGCTGCATGCGGATGAGCCTGCCTTCCTCGCCGAGCTCGACGCAGTTGCGCTCGATCTCCGCTCCCATCCGGGTCGCCATCTCTCGCCCGCTGGAGCACGACGAGCACGTCGTCGAGCGTCACGGCGCCCTGGAACTCGAGCGCGGTCAGCCGGGTCAGGCCCTGGTCGAGCCGCTGGCGGTACGTCTCGAGCGTGCCGAGCGCCTGGTTCGTGCGGGCGAGCACGTCGGAGATCTCGCCGAGCTGATAGCGGATCTGGTCGCGGAAGATGGTCACCGTCTCGCGCTGCTGGGAGATCGAGACCACGAGAGCGTCGGTCTGCTTGGCGACGCGCTCGGCCGTGCGGTGCCTGGTGCCCGTCTCCGAGGAGGGGATCGCCGGGTCGGGCATCAACTGGACGTTCGCGTAGACGAGCCGGCTCAGGTTGGAGTTGACGATGATCGCGCCGTCCATCTTGGCCAGCTCGTACAGGCCCTGAGCCGTGAAGGGAAGGTCGAGACGCATGCCGCCCGAGAAGAGAAAGGCGAGGTCCGAGGGCTCGCTGATGACGAGCAGCGCGCCGAGATGCGCCCGGATGATGTCGTCGATCCCGGCGCGCAGCGCCGTGCCCGGCGCCACCTGCCTGAGCGCGTCGAGGAGATCTCTATTCTTGCGCGGGTCCGGTTCGCATCGAGCGCCAGCGCGATCGCCTGCCGTAGCGTCGCCGCCGTCGTGATGCGAAGTTTGCCATGAGACGGCGTCCCGTCCGGTGCCAGGGCCTCGGCGAGCCCGAGCTTCGTGCACTCGGCGAGGCGTCGCTCCGCCTGGGAAGCCGGCCGCAGACGGCCGGTGAGACCGATCTCGCCGAAGCAGGCGACGCCCGTCCGTATCCGCGTGCGCCTTGCAGCAGAGGCAATTGCGAGCGCGATACCGAGGTCGCGCGCCGGGCTCGTCGATTCTCACGCCGCCGGCCACGTTGACGAAGACGTCGGCCTGACCCAGCGCGATGCCCGAGTGCCTGCCGAGAACGGCCCCGATCATCGCGAGCCTCTTCGGGTCGACGCCCGTGGCCACCCGGCGAGGCATGGCGAGGTCGGTCGGTGCCACGAGTGCCTGGATCTCGAGGAGCAGAGGCCGGGTGCCCTCGAGCGCGCACGCCACGACCGAGCCGGGTGCGTCGGGCTCCCCGCGCCCGAACACCTCCGACGGATCTTCGACTCCTTCGAGGCCGCGCTGGGTCATCTCGAAGACGCCGAGCTCGTTCGTCGAGCCGAACCGGTTCTTCACTGCTCGGAGCACGCGGTGGGCGCGGTAGCGGTCGCCCTCGAACGCGAGCACGCAGTCGACGAGGTGCTCGAGGACGCGGGGGCCCGCGACGGCGCCGTCCTTCGTGACGTGCCCGACGATGAAGATCGCAATGCCCTGCTCCTTTGCGACGCGCAGCAGCCGCGCGGTCGCCTCGCGCACCTGGGCAACCGAGCCCGGAGCGGAGCCGAGCTCCGGAGCGTAGAGGGTCTGGATCGAGTCGATGACGCACACCTCCGGGCGCTCGCGCTCGAGCGTCGCGCAGACGAGATCGAGATTCGTCTCGGCGAGGATCAGCACCTCGCCCGCTCCGCCGAGCCGCTCGGCCCGGAGCTTCACCTGGGCGGCCGACTCCTCGCCGGTGATCAGCGCGGTCTTCCTCTCGTTACTCATCGCCCGCAACGCCATCAGGAGCAGCGTCGACTTGCCGATGCCGGGGTCGCCGCTCACCAGCACGAGCGACGCGGGGACGAGGCCGCCCCCGAGCACGCGGTCGAGCTCCGGCACGCCTGTCGGCAGACGTTCCGCTGCGGTCGCTTCTACCGCCGCGAGCGGAATCAGCGGTACGGCGTCGGCTCCCGCCGACGAGCCGTTGCGGCCGTTTGCCAGTGGCTCCTCGACGAGAGTTCCCCAGCCCCCGCATCCGGGGCAGCGCCCGAGCCAGCGCGGCGTCGAATACCCGCACTCCGAGCACACGTGCTGAACGGCAACCTTCGCCACCCTCGAATCGTAGAGAGCGCTCCTGACGCAACTCCCACGAGAGCGTCGCAAGGACGTGCCGTGCGGGTGACAGATCCCGCCGTCGCCGCATACTCCGAACGTGCTCCCGAACCTCATCGTCATCGGCGCTTCGAAGTGCGGCACGACGAGCCTCCATCGGTATCTCGACCTGCATCCCGAGATCGCGATGACGAAGGCCAAGGAGCTCGACTTCTTCGTCGAAGGTCGGAACTGGAAGAGAGGAGTCGGCTGGTACGAATCGCAGTTCGGCCCGGCCCCGATCCGGGGAGAAAGCTCGCCGCTCTACTCGTCCTATCCGGCCTACGCGGGTGTAGCCGAGCTCATGGCAGGCGTTGTCCCTGAAGCACGGCTTGTCTACCTCGTGCGCGACCCGATCGAGCGCCTTGTCTCCTCGTATCGGTTCGATCGCTGGATAGCCGGCAGGGATCAAGACTCCCTCGAGGAGCAGCTCGCCGATCTCGACAGCAGCCGCTATGTGGCGACGAGCCGTTACGCGTTTCAGCTGGACCAGTACCTCGCCTTCTTTCCGGTGACGCAGATCGCCGTCGTCGACCACGCGGAGCTACGCGCACGGTCCAGCGGCGACGATGGCGACCCTCTTTCGCTTCCTCGGCGTCGATGACACGTTCACCAGCGAGGCGTTCGGCCTGCGCCACTACGAGACCGAGGAGCTCCACGCGGCGAACGCGCTCGGACGGGCGGCCAAGTCGCTCGGCAACCGGGCCCTCGGCCGGCCGAGGGCCAAGATGCTCAGGTCGAGGGCGCCCGACCGACTGCTGCGGCCCTTGCTCTTCCGACCCGAGGTTCCCCGAATTACGCTCGAGCCCGGGCTCCGAGCCAGGCTCGAGGACTACTTCAAGGAGGATGTCGACCGCCTCCGAGAGCTCACCGGCCAGCGATTCGAGAGCTGGTCCGTGTGACCACAGCGACGGCCCCGACCATCGGCGCATGCTCCCGAACCTGATCGTCATCGGCGCGGCGAGGTGCGGCACGACGAGCCTGCACCGCTATCTGGATCTGCACCCGCAGATCTTCATGTCCGTGCACAAGGAGCTGAACTTCTTCGCCCCCGAGCGGAACTGGCATCGCGGCCTAGCCTGGTACGAGTCGCAGTTCCGCCGGCCGGCCGACGTGCTCGGCGAGTCGTCGCCGTGCTACACGAGGCATCCGGCCGTCAGCGACGTGCCGGAGCACATGGCGTCGATCGTGCCGGACGCCAGGCTCATCTACCTCGTCCGCGATCCGGTCGAGCGGGCCGTCTCCGACTATCTCTTCTCCCGCTGGGTCGTGGAGGCCCCGTTGCCGGAAGCCGGCGTTGCCCTCGCCGACCTCGACCGAAGTCCTCACGTCGTAAGCAGCCGCTACGCGACACAGCTCGAGCGGTATCTCCCCTACTACGCACTCGAGCGCATCCTCGTCGTCGACACGGCCGATCTCGGCACCAAGCGCCCGGAGACGCTGGCGCGGATCTTCCGCTTCCTCGGTGTCGATGAGGGCTTCGTGTCCCCGGACTTCACGATCGAATACAACGCGCTCCAGCAGGATCGGCTGAAGAAGAGCGCGCGCGCGTTCGCCAACGTGCTCGATCGAACGGTCGGCGAGCACCGCGCACGTCAGCTGCGCGAGAGCCTCCCGAGCTCCCTCCAGCGGCCGTTCGTCCGGCGATCGCGTGCGCCCGCCGCCGTGGAGCTGGGCGAGCCCTTGCGATCACGCCTCACGGCGTGCCTGAAGGAGGAAGCCGACCGGCTGCGGGCGCTCACCGGCCAGCGATTCGAGGGCTGGTCCGTCTAGATGGTTGATTCCTAATTGGCGTGCCCGAGGGGGTGTCCGAGACCGAGCAGGTCGTGACGATCGACCGCAGCCCATATCCGGAGGCGATCTGGGCAAGGGCGATCGTCGCGAGATGCGACGGTATCGGGCGCCATCCGCGGGTGCGTGAATTGGGAATCAACCATCTAGGCGAAGCAACGCGGCTGTCATCATTCGCACGTGCTTCCGAACCTGATCGTCATCGGGGCAGCCAAGAGCGGCACGACGAGCCTCCACCACTATCTCGGCCTGCATCCGGAGATCTCGATGTCCGAGGTCAAGGAGCTGCATTTCTTCGGCCCGCGAGGCAATTGGAGCCGTGGAGTCGATTGGTACGCAGCGCAGTTTCCGAGCCCGACGAAGGTGCGCGGGGAATCGTCACCCTCCTACAGCAAGTATCCGAAGGTCGACGGCGTTCCGGAGCGGATGGCAACCGTGGTCCCGCGGGCGAAGCTCATCTACCTCGTGCGCGACCCGATCGAGCGGATCCTCTCCGACTATCGCTTCTTCCGCTTCTCGCTGCACCAACCGTTGCCGGAGCTCAACGAGATGCTCGCTGACTTCGAAGAGGCGCCGCTCGTGCAGACGAGCCGGTACGCATACCAGCTCGACCGCTACCTGCCGCATTTCCCGGCATCCCAGCTGCTCGTCGTCGATCAAGCCGACCTGGCTAACGACCGGCAGGCCACGCTCGCCCGGGTCTTTCGCTATCTCGAGCTCGACCCCGAGTTCGACACGACCGCCTTCCTCGTCCGCCACAATCAGAGCGCCGATCTTCACGCCAATCGCGTGGGCCGAGCCGCCGTGAGAATGCTGAACCAGCGCCTTGGGAGGCATGAGGCGCACATCGTCCGCCGCCGAGTACCGCGCTGGATGATCAGGCCGTTACTGAAGCGACAGACGATGGAAGACGTTCCGATCGATCCGACCCTACTCCACGAGTTGCGCGCCTATCTCTCCGAGGATGCAGAGCGCCTACGCGCCCTGACCGGGCTGCGTTTCGAGACCTGGTCCGTATGACGGGCCCGACAGCCGGAACCCCGGGCGCGTGCTTCCGAACCTGATCGTCATCGGCGCTGCAAAGTGCGGCACGACGGCACTCCACTACTACCTTGGTCTGCATCCGGAGATCGCGATGGCCGACGCCAAGGAGCTCGACTTCTTCACCGCGCACCAGAACTGGAAGCGAGGCCTGTCCTGGTACGAGTCGCAGTTCCGGCCGGCGCCAGTGCGAGGCGAGTCGTCGCCGACTTACTCCGCCTATCCGACGTTCCCGGGGGTGCCCGAGCGGATGGCATCCGTCGTCCCCGACACCCGGCTCGTCTATCTCGTGCGCGACCCCATCGAGCGCGCGATCTCCGCCTATCGATTCCGGCGGTGGGTCATGGGATCCAAGAACCTCGGCGACATCAACGAGCGGCTCACCGGCGCCGCGGGCGACCAGTCGATCCTGAGCGGCTGCTACGCGCTCCAGCTGGAGCAGTATCTCGCGTTCTTCCCGCAGGAGCACATCATGGTGGTGGACAGCGCCGACCTGCGGGCACGCAAGGGGCAGACGCTCGCGCGCATCTTCGCCTTCGTCGGCGTAGACGACGGGTTCACGACCGACGAGTTCTCGCGCCCGATCGGCGAGACCGATGGCCTACAGGCCAACGTGGTCGGTCGCGCGGTGCGATCGATGGCCTTTCAGGCGATCGGCAAGTACCGGGCGCAGGCGCTCAAGGCAAAGGTTCCGCGGCCGCTGCAACGGGTGCTCCTCTCAGCATCAGGACCTGCCGGACGTGACGCTCACCACGGACGTGCGAGAGATGCTCGAGGCACGTTTCAAGGAGGACGTCGTGCGCCTTCGAGCGCTGACCGGCCAACGATTCGAGAGCTGGTCCGTGTGACCGTGCCGACGGCCCCTAGCATCAGCGCATGCTCCCGAACCTGATCGTCATCGGCGCGGCGAGGTGCGGCACCACGAGCCTGCACCGCTATCTGAATCTCCATCCGGCGATCGAGATGTCCCCGCAGAAGGAGCCGCAGTTCTTCAACGACTGGAACTGGAGCCGCGGGCTTGCCTGGTACGAGGACCAGTTCCCGGCTTCTGCGAAAGTCGTCGGCGAGTCGTCGCCGACGTACACCGCCTACCCGGTGCATCCTCACGTGCCCGCACGCATGGCGAGCGTCGTGCCCGACGCCAGGCTCATCTACCTCGTTCGGGACCCGATCGAGCGGCTGGTGTCGGGCTATCGATTCCGGCGCTGGATACTCGGGCGCGAGGACCGTCCTCTCGAGGAGGCTCTGGCCGACTTCGAGACGAGCCTCCACGTCGTCGGGAGCTGCTACGCGATGCAGCTCGAGCAGCTGTTCCCGTACTACCCGCTCGAGCGCATTCTCGTGCTCGAGCAGCGAGCCCTGGCGGAGCGTCGGGTCGAGACGCTACGCCGCGCGTTTCGTTTCCTCGAGGTCGACGAGACCTTTCACGCACAGGAATTCGAGCGGAGCTACAACGAGACGGACGGCCTGCGCGCAAGCGCCGTCGGGCAAAAGGCAATCGCCCTGCTCGACTCGGCGCTCGGCCCCGGCTCAGCGTCCGCGTCAGGACGCACGCACCCTCATTCGTGACGCGTCCGCTCCAGAGACGGCCCCAGGTCCCGGAAGTGGCGCTGCCCGACGACCTGCGAGAGCGCCTCGTGGCCTACATCAAGCCGGACACCGAACGGCTCCGCGGCTACACGGGCGAGGCGTATGCCGACTGGTCGACGTGAGCAAGCGGCGCGTGCGCGCCGCTTGGTACCGAGCGCTTGCGGGCCTTCTCGTCACGGCTGAGCCGGCTGCGCCCGGCTCGTTGCGTGACCGGCCCGCTTCGCGGGCCTTCTCGTCACGGCTGAGCCGGCTGCGCCGGGCCGTTGCGTGACCGGCCCGCTGTACGCGGGCCTTCCGTCGCGCTCACGGCTGCGCCCGGCTCGCGTCCGGCTGCGCGCGCGCTGACGCGCGCTTGGTACCGAGCCCTGCCGGGCTCGGAAACGCTTCGCGGCCTGGCGGGCCTTCGGCCCGCGTCCGCTGCGCGCGCGCTTACGCGCGCTTGCTAATCGTCGTCGTCGGGCTCGTCGCCGTTCGCGCCCGAGCTCGGTTCCTCGGGCGGGACGGTGACCTTCTCGCGCTCCGGCGGCGGGCCTTCGATCAGCTCGAGCGAGATCTCTTCGTCGCCGCCCTCCTTGCGATCGACCTTGATGATCGAGCCCGGAGTGATCGAGCGGCCGAGGACGAAATCGGCGAGCGGGTCCTCGATCAGACGCTGGATCGCGCGGCGCAGCGGCCTCGCGCCCATCGTCGGGTCGTAGCCCTTCTCGACGAGCAGCTCCTTCGCTTCGTCGGTGAGCTCGATCGTGGCCTCGTGCTGCGCCATCTGCTCGCGCAGCCGCTTGAGCAGAAGGTCGACCACCTGCTTGATCTCTTCCCTGGAGAGCTTGTGGAAGACGATGACCTCGTCGATGCGGTTCAGCAGCTCGGGCCGGAAGACTTTCTTCAGCTCGCCCATGATGCGCGTCTTCATCTCGTCGTACGAGAGACCGGAGTCGTCCCCGACGGTGAAGCCGAGCGACTGATTCTTCGAGATCGTGGCCGCGCCGATGTTCGAGGTCATGATCACGATCGTGTTGCGGAAGTCCACCTTGCGGCCCTGGGCATCCGTCAGCTTTCCGTCCTCGAGAATCTGCAGGAGGATGTTGAAGACGTCCGGGTGCGCCTTCTCGATCTCGTCGAGCAGCACCACGGAGTAGGGCTTGCGGCGAACGGCCTCGGTCAGCTGACCGCCCTCGTCGTAGCCGATGTAGCCCGGGGGCGAGCCGACGAGCCGGGACACGGAGTGCTTCTCCATGTACTCCGACATGTCGACCTGGATCATCGCGTCCTCGTCGCCGAACAGGAACTCGGCGAGCGTCCGGGCCAGCTCGGTCTTGCCGACGCCGGAGGGGCCGAGGAAGATGAACGAGCCGGTCGGCCGCTTCGGGTCCTTGATGCCGGCGCGGGCGCGCCGGATCGAGCGGGACACGGCCTCGATGGCGAGGTCCTGGCCGATCACGCGCTTGTGCAGCTCCTCCTCCATGCGGATGAGCTTCTGGGACTCGGCCTCGGTGAGCTTGAAGACCGGGATGCCCGTCCACATCGAGACGATGTCGGCGATCTCCTCCTCGCCGATCTCGGGCTGAACCCCGCCCTCCTCGGTGCGCCAGCTCTCCTCGAGCTCCTTCTTCTTCTGGGAGAGCTTGCGCTCCTTGTCGCGCAGCGCTGCCGCCTTCTCGAACTCCTGCGCCTCGATCGAGGCTTCCTTCTCGATGCGGACGTTCTCGATCTCGTCCTCGAGCTCGCGGTACTGCGGCGGCGCCGTCATCGTCTTGATGCGCATGCGGGACGCGGCCTCGTCGATGAGGTCGATCGCCTTGTCGGGCAGATGGCGGTCCTGGATGTAGCGATCGGAGAGCGTCGCGGCCGCACGGAGCGCCTCGTCGGTGATCGTGCAGCGGTGATGCGCCTCGTAGCGGTCGCGGAGGCCGCGCAGGATCTCGACCGTCTCGTCCACGCTCGGCTCGTCGATGCGCACCTGCTGGAAGCGCCGCTCGAGCGCGGCGTCGCGCTCCAGGTACTTGCGGTACTCGTCGAGCGTCGTCGCGCCGATCGTCTGCAGCTCACCGCGGGCGAGCGCAGGCTTGAGGATCGAGGCGGCGTCGATCGCTCCCTCTGCGGCGCCCGCGCCGACGAGGTTGTGAAGCTCGTCGATGAACAGGATGATGTCGCCGCGCTGCGTGATCTCCTTCATGACCTTCTTGAGGCGCTCCTCGAACTCGCCTCGGTACTTGGAGCCGGCCACGAGCGCCGCAAGGTCGAGCGTGTAGATCTGCTTCCCCTTCAGCAGCTCGGGTACCTGGTTGCCGGAGATCCTGGCCGCCAGGCCTTCGACGACCGCCGTCTTGCCGACGCCCGGCTCGCCGATCAGCACGGGGTTGTTCTTCGTCCGCCGGGAGAGGATCTGCATGACTCGCTCGATCTCGGTCTGGCGCCCGACCACCGGGTCGAGCTTGCCCTCGGAGGCGAGCTTCGTGAGGTTGCGCCCGAACTGGTCGAGCAGCTTCGAGCTCTTCGTCTTCTCGCCCTGGGCGCCCGAGCCGCCGCCCTGCTGGCCGCGGCGGCCGGGACCGGAGAGCATGCGGATGATCTCGTTGCGGATCTTCTCGGCGTCGGCGTCGAAGTCGAGCAGGATCCGCGCGGCGACGCCCTCGTTCTCGCGGACGAGCCCGAGCAGGATGTGCTCCGTGCCGATGTAGTTGTGACCGAGCGAGAGAGCCTCGCGCAGCGCGAGCTCGAGCACCTTCTTCGCGCGCGGCGTGAACGGGATCTGGCCGGTCGTGACCTCGTCGCCCTGCCCGACGATGCGGGCGACCTGCGCGCGCACCTCCTCGACGGTGATGTCGAGGCTCTCGAGCACGCGGGCGGCGAGACCCTCTTCTTCGCGGAGCAGGCCGAGCAGGATGTGCTCGGTGCCGATGTAGTTGTGCTTGAGGGCGCGGGCCTCGTCCTGGGCCAGCACGACCACCTGTCTGGCTCTCTCGGTGAAGCGTTCGAACACGCTGCAGCCTTCCTTCCGTTTCGAGCTTCTAGGTTACACCCTGAGCCTGTCCTCGCCGGATGACGGCCCCGGAGGTGTTCCCGAGCTCCGGCAGGAGCCGGCGGTAGTCTCCGTCGGTGGCGGTCGTGGCAGCGCGAAGAGAGGCGATCGAGACGTCGATTCGCCCCAGGGGCCCCTACCGGCTCGACCTCTCCGCACGGCGCGCGAGCGATCGCACGCGCCGCTTCCGCGACGGCGTGCTCACCTGCGTCTTCGAGGCAAACGGCTCGCCGGCGCACGCGCGCGTGTGGCAGGACTCGACCGGCGCGGTCCAGATCCGGCTCGAGAGCGCCTCGCCGGAGGCCGCCCTCGACGCGTTGCGCTTCGTGCTCGCCGTCGACGCGGACCACACCGAGTTTCTGCGCCGCTTCGGCAGCGACCCGCTCATCGGGGCGGCGACGTTCCGGCTCCGCGGGCTACGCCCGCTCCGAACGGCGACGGTGACGCACGCGCTGCTGCGGGCGCTGTGCGGCCAGCTGATCTCCGCGCGCGAGGCGAAGCGCATCGAGGCGCGCTGCATCGCCGCCGCCGCGCCTCTTCACGCGGGCCTCAACCTGCCGCCCACACGCGCCACGTACGCCTCCTGGAGCCCCGCTCGCCTGTGCTCGCACGGGCTGGTCGCGCGCAAGGCGTCCGCGCTCGTGCGGATCTCGCGCACGTTCGACCTCGAGCGGCTCCGTGACGTCCCCACGAACACCGCAGTACGCAGGATCGAGCAGGAGCGCATGCTCGGCCCCTGGTCGGCGGGGGTCATCTGTCTCGAAGGCCTCGGCCGCTACGAGCACGGCCTCGTCGGCGACCTCGGGCTCATGAGGCTCTGCACGCGCCTGCTCGGCCGCGAGGCCACCACCGAGGACACGATCGAGCTGCTGCGCCCGTACGGCGAGTGGGCGGGACTGGCGAGCATTTACCTGCTGGCGGGCGCCGCGTAGGCGGCGGACACGAGCACCCGAAGCACCGCCTCACGCGGCGGGCAGCAGATAGTCAGGCACGTGCTCGGAGACGTCTCCGGAGACGAAGAGGAGCCGGCCGCCGGGATCGACGGCGTCGATCTGCGAGATCGGCATGACCAGGACGATGACGCGTCCGGCTCTCACGACGAGCCGGGAGGGATCGCCGGGGCGCCGAGCCGGGTCGAACCTCCTCCACGAACCCGAGGTGGCCGCCGGGCGAGTGAACGCGGAATCCTTCCCACATCGCGCTCACCGCCCGGGGCTCAGGCGGCCCTCGCCGACTGCTGCACGAGAGCGCGCGCCAGCTCCGCCGTATGCGTGTGGTTCTCCATGCGCACCGCCTTGCCGCGGCGCAGCGTCCAGATCTGGACGCAGGGCACGTTGACCTCTCGGCCGGTCTCCTTGGCTCTGCAGTGGAAGCGTCCCGTCACGACGACGAGGTCGCCGACATCGAGGAACTGCTCCGGCTCGACGCGGAACTCGCTCCAGTAGTCGGGCAGGGTGCCGAAGATTCCCTTCTCGACGGCTCGCCGGCCATGACGAATTCCTCCGCCGGCAGGCGGCGGGAGCACCCCCGCGGGCTCGCACCACTCGATGTCGGGGTCCAGCCGCTCGAGCACCTCGTCGAGATCCCGGCGGCGCATCGCCGCGTACTCCAGCCGGACGATCTCGACGTTGCTCAGCCGCATGGGTGCTCGCTGCGCGGTGCCTTCTTCGATCGCAGACGTCTGCGGAGACGCTTGGGCGTTGGACATCCGACCTCCTCGTCGCTCTGAGTAACCGCGTGAAACCGGCGCGGCCCCAGCAGGTTCTCCGTGCGTGAGCCCCACCGCCATCCTGCGACCGGACGATCGCCGGGATGAGCGAAAGCTCGTTCCCGCTTCCCGGTCTCCCGCAGGCATCGCTTCTCATCGGACGACGCACCGGAGGACGCGCCGGACGCGAACGGTGGTCGCGGATTCGGCTGCTCGGTGGTTTCGTCGGTGGATGCCGCGCTCGGCCCGCGGCTTCGATCCTGTGGTGGCTGGACAGACGTGCACACGATTCCTCGCGACCGAAGGAGACGTTATGGACGCCGAACACGAGCAACGACGACGCAAGCGCCTTACGAGGCGGCGAAACGTCATGGCCATGGCCGGGCTCATCCTCGCCACGGCCGCTCTGCTCGCCGCCTGCGGCGGCTCGTCGAGCAGCAGCAGCGCCCCTGCAACGACGACGGGCAACTCGACAACGGCGTCGGGCGGCTCGACAACGACGACCGCGGGCTCGGGCACCGGCACCCTCGTCACGAACCCGTCGCAGTGGCTCAGCTACGACTCGACCGCGCGGACCGCCCACCTGACCCTCGACGCCGCCGACGGAACCGCCAACGGCGGCTTCAACTTCAACGGCTACGCGAACGGCCAGATGGTCGTGACGATTCCGACCGGCTGGAAGGTCACCGTCGGCTGCAAGAACGAAGCGACCGCAGTGAACCACTCGTGCACGATCGTGAAGAACGACGGCGACACCACGCCCGCGTTCCCCGGCGCATCCACGCCGGATCCGCTCACGGGTCTTGCCCCCGGCGCGTCGGCGACGTTCGAGTTCACCCCGACGACGGCGGGCGACTACCGCATCGAGTGCCTCGTACCCGGACACGATCCGGCCGGCATGTGGGCCATGCTCAAGGTTGTCGAGACGGGTACACCGTCGGTGAGCACGACCGGCACGACCGGCACAACCGGAACGACCGGTACGAGCAGCAGCGGTCAGACCACCCAGGGCTACTAGGCGGCACCGGCGATGTCTGCACATCTCGACGGCGTCGAGCACAACGGCGACACGGCCCTCGGCAGCATCTCGCTGGCAGCCCAGGTGACGGCGGCCCAGCGACTTGCGAGCACGATGGTTTGCAGCTTCGAGCTCTGCCGCGACGAGGGCGAGCCGCTCTCTGACCGGCAGAAGATCGCGATCCTGACCGCGGCCTTCCTCGAGTTCGACGGAATCGAGCACGAGCTGGACTCGACTCTCGCCCTCGAGCAGCTGTTCGCGCTGCTGCGGTCGACGCCGTTGTGATCGGTGGCCGCGACCAGGGCTAGGCTGGGATCTCGACCTCCACCTTCGTCCCCGCACCGGGGGCGGAGCGGATCGCAAGCCGGCCTCCGACGCTCTGGACCCGCTCCTGCTGCGAGGCGAGCCCGATATGTCCTTCCGCCACGCGTCCCGGAAGAACCGCCGGGTCGAATCCCACACCGTCGTCCTCCACCGTGAGGACGACGGTGTGGTCCTCGTCGGCCAGCCTGACCACGACGTGCTTTGCGCCCGCGTGCTCGGCGGCATTTGCGAGCAGCTGGCGAGCAGCGCTCAGAAGCAGCCGCTCGTGGTGCGACGAGCGGCGCTGACGCAGGTCGCAGGTCACCTGGAAGCCGCCGCGCCGGGCCGCGCGCTGGGAGACGGCGCGTAGCGCCGCATTCAGCCCGGCCTCGTCGAGCACGAAGGGATGAAGCTCGAAGACGGCCTCCCGCAGATCCGCGACCGTCTCTCTCAGGGCGTCGTCGGCGCGCGTCAGAGCCGGATGGGGCGCGGATTCGGCAGCCTCCTCCAGCTCGTGGCGCGCCGAGAGCAGGTTCTGGATGGCGTGGTCGTGCAGGGCCTCGGCGAGCGCCTGACGCTCGCGCTCCTCGGCTGTCAGCGCGTCCACCATGAGGCGCTGCCGTGCCTCGGCGAGCTCGTTGACGCGGTTGGTTCGACGCTCGAGGACCGCCGAGAGGAGCACCGCGGCCAGGCCAATCCAGGCGAGGTAGCCGGCGCTGACCGCGATGAACCGGTACGCGTCCGGGCCGCTGGCCGACGGGTGCAGAAGCGCCTGGACGAGGAAGGCCACGAGCGTCGTCGCGGCTGCGATCGCCGTGAGCGGCGAGAGGAATCTGAAGGCGACGGCGACGGGCACGAGGAAGAAGGCAAGCGACGCCGGGGAGTAGGCGCCGCCGGAGAGGACGGCCAGCGTGGTGATGGACGCGACGTCGGCGGCCGTCACCATGAGTGCGAATCGCCAGCCGACCCTGCTGCGATAGACGTGCACGAGCACCGTGGCGGCAAACCCGCCGAAGATGCCGAGCGCGATGTAGAACGCCGTCGTCGCCGCGTCCGGGTGCGGCAGCGATTCGCCGACGGCCAGGAGCGGGATAGCGGCGAGCCGAAGCCAGGCGACACGGCGCTCGGTCTCGGTCATGTCGGTGCCGACACCGTCGGCGCGCAGGGTCGCCCAGGAAAGATTCAACGATCTACTCGATGAGTCGTCGGCGCATGGCCTCCGCGACCGCCGCGGCACGATCGGAGACACCCAGCTTCTCGTAGAGGTGTTGCACGTGGGTCTTGACCGTCGTGACGCCCAGGTAGAGCTCGCGGGCGATCTCGGGGAGGCTCTTGCCTTCCGCGATCAGCCTCAGGATCTCGCTCTCGCGTTCCGTCAAGACCGGCGCGTCGTTCGTGGCCCGCAGACGGATCTCCGACACGAGGCCGCCCGCCAGCTCGGGTGCGAGCACAGTCTCGCCCCGCGAGCAGGCAAGCACGCCGTCGACGATCTGCTCGCGTCGTGCCTCCTTGAGCAGATACCCGGCGGCGCCCGTCTGCAAGGCCTGATACACGAGGCCGCTCTCGGTATAGGCCGAGAGCAGGAGCACACGGGTCGAGAGGCCGTCGCGCACGACCGCATGGGTCACGGCGACGCCGTCCAGCTCGGGCAGCTTGTAATCGAGGAGGGCAACATCGGGACGGTGCTCGCGAATCGCCTCGAGCGCGTCGCGCCCGTCTCCGGCTTGAGCGACCACCTCCACCTGACCGCTCGCGACCAGGGCTCGAACCACACCTTCTCGGTAGAGGGGATGGTCGTCTGCGACGACCACCCGGACCCTGTCTCCGTTTGCCACTTCGGTCATCGTAGACACCTACCCCTTGGCCGGCGCGGTGCCGATGGTCACGGTGACGGACCGAGCCGTGCCGTCGCGAACGACGCGGAGGACGACCCGGTCGCCGGGACGATGCTGGGCCACGAGCGCCGCCAGCTGATCGCTCGTGTCGACCGCCTTGCCGTCGATCGCGACGATCGCATCGCCGCCGACGACGACCTGCTCCCCCTGGACCACGAGCTGCTCGGTCCCGCCGACGATGCCCGCCTTGGCCGCAGGGCCACCCTGGGCGACATGAGACACGAGCACTCCGTGCTCCGGGACTCCCTTGGCCACGTCGGCGACGACGGGATCGATCGTCTCGACCTCCACTCCGAGGTATGGGTGCTCCGCATGCCCGGTCGCGAGCAGCTGGGCCGCGACCGTTCGGACGGTGGCGCTCGGAACGGCGAAGCCGACGCCGACGTTGCCCTGGGATGTCCCACCTGTCTCGATCTGGGAGTTCACCCCGATCACGTGCCCGGTCCGGTCGATCAGGGGGCCGCCCGAGTTGCCGTGGTTGACGGCCGCGTCGGTCTGGATCGCGTTCTCGATCGCGAGACCGTTCGGGGCCTGGATCGCGCGACCGACTGCGCTCACGATGCCGGCGGTCATCGTCCGGTCGAGCCCGAACGGGTTGCCGATCGCGTAGACGGTGTCCCCCACCTGGGCCGGCGTGTCGACCAGGGAGAGGGGATGGAGAGCCGTCGCCGGCGCGTCGACGCGGATCAGCGCGAGATCCGTCGACGGGTCGGCGCCGAGCACGCGGGCCGGATAGGTGGCGCCGCCGCTGAAGCCGACGCGGACGGCAGTCGATCCGTCCACGACGTGGTCGTTCGTGACGATGTCACCCTGGGTGTCGAGCACGAAGCCGGAGCCGAGAACGCGGACCTGCTGGCTGTCCGGCCCGCCGAACAACGTCGGCGGCAGGTCTTGCGTCTGGGTGTCGGTGATCACGACGACGCCGGGTGCGTCGTCGCGGTAGATCTGCTCGGCCGTCGGGGCTTCTCCTCCGCCCGACGAGACCGAGGTTGCAACGGGCGCAGGAGGGGCGGCCGGGGTCGAATCGTTGTCGTTGTTCAGCGCATACGCGTCGATCGCGCCGCCGGCGACCCCTCCTACGAGGGCGGCGACGGCCAGGACGGGAATGAGACGGTTCATCTGGTGCTCCTCTGGCAGGCGGGTTTCCTGCATCCACGATGCTCGGCCCGTGCCGGACCGGCCATCGGGCCGCCGAAGGATCGGGCAGGCCGACGCGGTCGGGGCGTGGACGAGGCGCCGATCCTCCTCCGAGTCATCCGACCGGCGGAGGGCGGCGAACCGCTAGAAACGCCGCCAGCTGTTGCGGCTCAGGAAGAAGCCGTGATCCGCCGCGTTCTCACACGTCAGCCCGGCACGGCGCGAGGTGCAGCTGAACGGGCCGCGCTTCCACGTCTTTCCGTAGGCGAGCACGGGCGCGGAGGGAAGCAGCGCGGTGTCGCCGTGGCAGACGAGCTTTGTCCGGCCCGTGCGGCCGAGCGAGACCGAGTCGCCCCAGTCGAGGTCGCAACGGGCCGGACGCGGGGGCGCCGGCTTCAGCCCGCTACGGATGTCGCAGCGCAGGAACGACGGCGAGGAGTCGTAGAGGCAGCCGATGTTGCCCGACGGCGTCTTGAACGTGGAGATCCTCGCCTGCGCCGCGCCTGCGACGAGGAGCACCGCGAGAGCGGCTGTGATCGCTGCAATACCCCTCATCCGAACGCATCCTAGGCTCTCTCCTCCGGGCGGAGCGCCGGGAACAGCACCACGTCGCGGATCGTCTCACGGCCGGTGAAGAGCATGGCCAGGCGGTCGATGCCGAGGCCGATGCCGCCTGTCGGCGGCATGCCGTACGAGAGCGCCTCGACGTAGTCGGGATCCCCGGCCTCTGCGAGCACGTCGCCTGCGTCCCGCTCCTCGTCCTGCAGGGCGAAGCGCGCAGCCTGCTCCTCCGCGGTGTTGATCTCCGTGAAGGCGTTGCCGAGCTCCATCCCGGCGACGAAGTACTCGAAGCGCTCGACGAGGGTGGGATCGTCGTCGGTTGCCCTCGCGAACGGCGAGAGCTCCACCGGGTAGTCGTGCAGGATCGTGGGCTGGACGAGCTCGGGCTCGATCAGGGCGGAGAGAGCGTGGTCCACGAGCTGCGCCCAGGTCCGGTCTGCGCCCGTCTCGATGCCCCGCGCCTCGAGACCGGAACGGAGCTCCGCCTCGTCCCGGGTCCAGAGGCCGAGCTCGTCGAGCGCGTCGGGCAGCCGAACGCGGGCCCAGGGAGCCTTGAGATCGACGCGGTGGCCTCTGAACTCGACCTCCGTCGTCCCGAGCACCTCGAGCGCCACGTCCTGGACGAGCTGCTCGATCCGCTCCATCGTGTCCCGGTAGTCGGCGTAGGCCTCGTACCACTCGAGCATCGTGAACTCGGGTTGGTGCTTGTAGGAGACGCTCTCGTTGCGAAAGTCCTTGCCGAGCTCGTAGACGCGCTCGAGCCCGCCGACGATGAGGCGCTTGAGGTACAGCTCGGTCGCGACGCGCAGGTAGAGGTCGGCGTCGAGCTCGTTCGAGTGCGTGACGAACGGCCGGGCGAACGCGCCGCCGTAACGGGGCTGGAGGACGGGGGTCTCGACCTCGACGAAGCCGCGTTCGTCGAGCCAGCGCCGGATTGCCGAGACGACCCGCGAACGCAGGATGAAGTCCCGCCGGGTCTCCTCGTTGACGGCGAGGTCGAGGTAGCGCCTGCGGTAGCGGGTCTCGACGTCTCTGAGGCCGTGGTAGAGGTCGGGGAGCGAGCGGTCGATCTTCGCGAGCGGGACGAGCTCGTCGACGGCGAGCGAGGGCTCGCCCCGCTTCGTACGAGCCGGAGCGCCCACCGCCCCCACGATGTCCCCGAGATCGACGTCGACCGGCCCGCTGCGATCCTCGGCGCACAGCAGCTGGATCCGGCCGGAGCGGTCGACGAGATCGAGGAACGTCAGCTTGCCGTGACCGCGCCGGGCGAGAACGCGCCCGGCGACGCGCCGGCGCACGTCGGCCTCCTCACCGGGCTCGAGGGCCTCCGCCTCCGCCCGTACGGCGGAGACCTCGTCCCGGTCGGGGAAACGCTTGGGGTGGCTCACGGCACCGGCGAGCCTATCGCGGGCGCTCGACGCGTGGACACCCGGCATGCGCGACATCACATTGACGCTTGACAGACGTCATTTCTGATGTCATATTGGCGTCATGGACTTGACACCGCATGTCGCCTCCGTCGAGGACAGCCTCCGCGCTGCCGCGGCGGCCGGCGACGAAAACACCGAACGAACCGCCGCCGCGCTCGCTGCCGCCGTCGAGCCCGCAACGCGTCTGGCGATCATGAACGCCCTTTCCGAGCTCGCCCTGGAGGTGACCGGCGCGCTCGACGACCGGGTCGTGGAGCTTCGCCTCGAACCGGGAGAGGTGCGGGTTGTCGTCTCGCGAGGTCCGGCCGATGCCGACGAGCCTGCGGAGCCTCTCGGTGCCGGCGGTGAGACGAGCCGGATCACGCTCCGGCTCCCAGAGAGCCTGAAGGCGCAGGCAGATCGGGCGGCCGAGGCCGACGGCGTCTCGCTGAACACGTGGCTCACCCGCTCCGTACAGGAGAGCCTGGTAGGCCGACGGCAGCCCGCGACGCAGCAGACGGGCCATCGTGTCCGCGGCTGGGTTCAAGGCTGACCAATTCCCACGAGAACAGAAACGAGGAAACGAGATGAAGACTCCAACCGTCCCCCGGACCGAGGCGTTTCACTGCGACGGCCCCTGCGAGCTCGACCTTCGCATCCGCGAAGGCCGAATCGAGGTCAAGGCGGGCGACGTCGACCACGTCCGCGTCGAGCTCTCGACGCCGGACGATCAGACGGACGAGCGCAGCGTCGGCGAGACGCGCGTCGAGTATTCAGAGGAGCATCGCAAGCTCGTCGTCCGAGCGCCGCGCAGCTTCCACCGCGGCGGCGTCCACGTCTTCGTGGAGATGCCGAGCGAGCTCGAAGGTCGAAGCCGCCGCCCACCGTGGCTCGATCTCGGCCTCGGGCAAGCTCGCCGGCCTCGTGGCGATCACCGGCGGCGGCGCCGTCGAGGCGGAGCAGATCGACGGTGCCGTCAAGGTGGCGAGCGGCTCGGGCTCGGTCACCCTCGGACGTATCTCCGGGCCTCTCAAGGCTCGTCTCGGCAACGGCGACATCGAGCTCTCCTCGATCGAGAGCCTCGGCGCCTCGCTGACAACCGGCCACGGAGACGTGCGTCTCGGCGTCGTCGGCGGCAATGCCAAGGTCCGCACCGGCAAGGGGAGCGTCGTCGTCTCGGAAGTAGCGGGCGGCAACCTCGAGCTCGTCACCGGAGGCGGCGACCTCCGCGTCGGCGTGCGGCCCGGAGTGGCCGCGGAGCTCGACGTCGTCTCAGGTTCCGGCCAGGCCCGCAGCGAGCTCGACGTGACCGACCGGCCGGCGCCGGGCGCCCCGGTCGCGCACATCCGCATGCGCACGGGCTCGGGCGAGGCGGTCGTGGCGAGCTCCGCCTAGCCCAACGCCGACAACGACCCAGGCGGCTACGGCGCGGCCTCGGCCGCTCGCGACCCGTCCGGAGCGGCCGAAGGCCGCCCGCTCAGCTCGTCCGGGCCCTTGCGGCGTGGCGACGCCTCGCCCTACGGGGTCAGGCGGTAGAAGCGGTAGAACTCGTGCTCGATCGGGAGCACCTCGAAGCCGCCGAATCCCGCCTCCGCCGCGTAGCGCCGAACGGTCTCGACACGCATCACGGTGCCCGTCCCCGCCGCTCCCTCGCCGACCATGCCGACGGGCAGGCAGTGCAGGATGCTGGCCCCGTAGAGCAAGCGCTCGACGTCGCCCGCGGGAGCCTCGAAACGGTCGGCCGTGCGCTCGTCGCCGACGAGCACCGAGCCCCCGTCCACGAGCAGCCCCCGGGCGGCCTCGAGGGCCTTGACGGGGTACGACATGTCGTGCAGCGCCTCGAAGATCGTGACGAGGTCGTAGCGTCCGGCAAGGCCCGGGTCGGCGGCGTCTCGGTGGTGGAACTCGACGCGGCCCGCGACGTCAGGATTCTCGGCGAGGTGCCGCCTGGCGAGCTCGATCGAAGGCTCGTCGAGGTCGATCCCGTCGACGTGTGCCTTCGGGTACGCGCGGGCGATTCCGATGCTCGACAGCCCGCCGCCGCAGGCGAGATCGGCCACGCGCGCCGGGGGATCGGCGAGCAGCCGCTCGTGGATCGCGGTGGCCGCCGGCAGCCATTCGCTGCCGAGCACGTTCAGGTAGAGCGGTCGCGTGAAGGCGGCCTGGCCTTCGTACGCGTCCGGCCCGTACGCCTCGTAGGGGACGCCGACCCCCTCGCGGTAGGCCTCGATGACCTCGTGGATCGGCCGCGCCAACCCGACCAGCACCCGGCCGAACGCCGCCGCGTAGTTGAGGCTGTCCGCGTCGAGGAGCGCCTCGTCGTGGCCCGCGGGGAGCGAAAAGCGCCGCTCGTCCGCCTCGTCCGCGTCCGACTCGAGGTCGAGGATGCCGCTCGCAGCCTGCTGCTCCAGCCATTCGCGGGCGTACCGATGGTGAATGCCGGCAGCCTCGGCGAGCTCGGGCGGTGTCAGCGGTCCGGCGTCGGCCAGCGCTCGGTACAGACCCAGCCTGTCGCCGATGTAGACGCCGAGCAGATCGAGCGCCTCGATCGTGCCGGCGAAGAGCTTGCCGACGAGCGCGTCCCGCCGCTCCTCGGTCGATGCCGGCGCGTTCCCCATCTGCGTCCCTCCTTCGCAGAAGGGCCGGATGAGATCCGGCCCCTACGAGTTACAGTCCGTGACCGCGGCCTTCGGCCGCTCCTCGGCGGGTCGCGGCCGGCCGAGCCGGCCGCTCAGCCGCCCGGGCACCGTAACTCGACCTAAGCCGCCTTGATGTCCATGATCTTGAACTTCAGCTTGCCGCGCGGTACCGCGACCTCGATGGTCTCGCCTTTCTTGTGCCCGATGATGGCCTTCCCGACCGGCGACTCGTTGGAGAGCCGGCGCTCGGCGGGATTCGCCTCGGCCGAGCCCACGATCGTGTACTCGATCGTCTCGTTTGCATCGATGTCCCGGAGCCGGACGACCGTTCCGATGCCGACCACGTCCGTCGAGATCTCGCCGGCCTCGATCACGCGGGCGTGCGCGAGCCGCTCCTCGAGCTTGGCGATCTCCTGCTCGAGCATCGCCTGCTCGTTCTTCGCGTCGTCGTACTCGGAGTTCTCGGTGATGTCACCGAACTCGCGCGCGTGCTTGATTCGCTCAGCCACCTCGCGACGTTTCGTCGTCGACAGGAGCTCGAGCTTCTCCTTGAGCTGGCCGTAGCCTTCAGGAGTCATGATGACTTCCTTCACAGGTACCTCCGAAGAGCCCAAAGACAGAAAAAGCGTGGTGCAGTGCACCTCGCGAGCGCGAATTCTACCATTGCCTCCCCCCTCGTCAATGGTGAAAACGGAGGCCTGCGGGCTACCATTCCCATCCGTGGACGAGCTTCGGAAAGCCTGGTGGATAGGCCCCGTCGAAGTGCCGAGCCGGCTCGTGCTCGCCCCGATGGCAGGCGTCAGCGTGCAGGCGTTCCGCCGCCAGGGCCGGCGGTTCGGCGCCGGTCTCGTGTGCTCGGAGATGGTGAGCTGCGCCGGCCTGCAGCACGGCAACGAGCGCTCGCTCGGCTATCTGCTGATCTCGGCCGACGAGCATCCGCTCGCCGTCCAGATCTTCGGCTCCGAGCCGCGGGTCATGGCCGAGGCGGCGAGGATGGTGGAGGCGGCCGGCGCGGACATCGTCGACGTCAACTTCGGCTGTCCCGTCCGGAAGGTCACCAAGACCGGCGCCGGGGCGACGTTGCTCGACGATCCCGACCGCGCCTGCACGGTGATCGAGGCTGTCGCAAGCGCGGTCTCGGTGCCCGTCACGGTGAAGATGCGGCGCGGCCTCGAGGACGGCTCGCGGTCGTGCCTGAACCTCGGACCACGGCTCGTCGAGGCGGGTGCCGCGGCGCTCACGCTCCACCCCCGTTCGGCGAGGCAGATGTACACGGGGGAGGCCGACCACGCGCTCACCGCGGAGCTCGTGGAGCGGGTGAGCGTCCCGGTGATCGCATCGGGGGACATCACGACGCGGCAACGGGCCCTCGACGTGCTCGCCGCCACCGGCTGTGCGGCGGTCATGGTCGGTCGTGCCGCCCAGGGCAACCCGTGGGTGCTCGCCGAGATCATGGGTGAGAGCGAGGCCGCGCGCCCCTCGCGCGAGGACGTGGCCGGGGAGCTGCTGTTCTTCATGGGAGAGACCGTTCGAGAGCTCGGAGAGCACCGCGCGACCGGCTTCCTGAAGAAGTTCTACGGCTGGTATCTCGGCGGCGGGCGATTCCCGAAGCCGTTCAAGCAGGAGCTCGTGCAGCTCCGAACGGTCGGCGAGGTCGAGCAGCGCCTGCTCGCGGCCACCCCGGGCGCGGCCGAGATCGCCGAGCGGCTCCGTGACGAGACCGCAGGGCTCGACGAGCTGATGCTGCCGCTTCCGATCAGCGCCTACGGAGGCGGCTGAGCCACCTGCGCGTGGCCCGGGGCCCGCACGCCCTGACGCCTACAATCGTTCCCATGGCGGTAGTCGCTCAACGCCGCATCGTCACGGTTCTCTTCGCCGACATCGTGGGCTCGACGGCCATCGGCGAGACGCTCGGCCCCGAGCGCTCGAAGCTGCTCGTCGACGAGGTCATGCGCCTGCTGAGCGCCGAGGTCGAGCGCTTCGAAGGCACCGTCGCGCAGTTCGTCGGAGACGAGCTCTACGCGCTGTTCGGAGCGCCGGTCGCGCACGAGGACGACTCCGAGCGCGCCGTGCTCGCGGCGCTCGCGATGCAGCGTGCGCTCACGCGCTACGCAGCGGAGGTGCGCGAGGCGTACGGCATCGACCTCGCCGTCAGGATCGCGATCAACACCGGGCCGGTCGTCATCGATCCCGAGAGCGAGGATCCCTACAACGCCCTCGGCGAGACCGTCAACACCGCCGCCCGCATCCAGGAGCTGGCCTCCGGCGGGGAGATCGTCGTCGGCGCGGCGACGCGCTCGCAGGTGGAGCACTGCTTCGAGCTCGAGCAGCTCGGGGAGCAGACGCTCCGCGGGTTGAGCGTGCCGGTCGAGATCTTCCGCGTCCGCGGACAGGCCGACGGCGACGGAAGCGCGCCGAGCCGCTATCCGCTCGTCGGACGCGAGTTCGAGCTGACCGTGCTCGAGCGGGCCCTCGAGGGGCTCGGCGAGGGGCGCGGCGTGATCGTGTCGGTCAGCGGCGAGCCCGGGATCGGAAAGTCGCGCCTGGTTGCAGAGATGCGACGCCACATGCGCGACCGCGTGCGATTCGTGGAAGGACGCTCGGTGTCGTACGCCGAGTCGTTCCCGTACTGGCCGATCCGGGAAGCCGTTCGCGACTGGCTCTCGGTCGGCGCTTCGACCCCGGAGGCACGGGTGCGCCTCGAGCTGAAAGCCGAGCTCGAGCGCTTGCTCGGCGACGAGGCGGACGCCGCCTATCCGTTCATCGCATCCCTCGCCGACGTCGCCCTCGAGCCGGACGCGGCTGCGCGGATCCGGGAGCTCTCGCGCGAGAGCGTCCGCCACCAGACGTTCCTGTTCTTCAGCGAGCTGGTCAGCCGGCTGGCGGCGGAGACGCCTCTGTGCCTCGTGATCGAGGACCTTCACTGGGCGGACGACGCGACCCTCGAGCTCCTCGCCGACCTGCTCCCCGTGACGGAGGAAGCCGCGCTGGGGCTGCTGCTGCTTCATCGAGCCGACCGCGACCACGGTTCCTGGCGGCTCGGCGAACGCGCACGCCAGCGCTATCCGCACCGTTACCGCGAGATCGAGCTGCGCCCGCTGCCCGACGATGCAAGCCGCGCGCTCGTCACGAACGCGGCCGAAGGCGAGCTGCCCGAGTCGGTGGCGAAGCTCCTCGCCGACCGGGCCGGGGGCAATCCGTTCTTCCTCGAGGAGGCGCTGCGCGACCTGCTCGAGCGCGGTGCGCTGCTGCGTGACAACGGCCGCCTCGTGCTCGCCGTGCGCGAGCAGGAGCTCACGGTCCCCGCTCTCGTCCAGGGAACGCTGCAGGCACGGCTCGACCGGCTCGACCCTGCCGCGCGCGAGGTTCTGAGCGTCGCCGCCGTGGCCGGGCGCACGTTCAGCTTCGTGCTGCTCGAGCGGGTGCTACCCCGCGAGCAGCTGCTACCGGCGCTCTCGGAGCTCCAGCGCCTCGACCTCGTCGTCGAGGAGCGGCGGCGTCCCCAGCCCGAGTATCGCTTCCGCCACGGCCTCGTGCAGGAGGTCGCCTATGCGAGCCTGATCGAGGCGAAGCGGCGAAAGCTCCACCTCGCAGTCGGGGAGGCCCTGGAGCAGCTCAATCCGGGCTCGCGCGACAAGATCTTCGCGCTGCTCGCGCGACACTTCAGCGAGGCAGACGAGCCGGCGCGGGCCGTCGACTATCTGCTGCAGGCGGGCGACGCGGCCCGGGCGTTGTACGCCGACCGCGAGGCCCTCGAGCACTACGGCCGCGCCCGCGACTTCCTGGCGCGCCTCGGCGACGAGCAGCGCGCCCGCGACACGCTGTTCAAGATCGCGCTCACGCACCACCTCGCCTTCGACTTCGAGCGGGCCGAGGCGGCCTACGACGAGGCGTTCTACTGTCGCGTCGAGGAGCCGCCGCGCACCGAGGCGACGGAATGCCTCGAGACGGCACTGCACGAAGCCTCGGACTTCATTCCGGGCCACGTCTACACGACGGACGGGCATGGAGATCGTCGGGCACCTGTTCCGCGGGCTGCTCACCGTCGACGACGCGCTGACAGTCGTGCCGGACATCGCGGACAACTTCCGCGTCTCGAGCGACGGGCTCACGTACCTCTTTCGCCTGCGCGAGGAGGCCCGCTGGAGCGACGGCGTACCCGTCACGGCCGAGGACTTCGCGTTCGCCTGGCGCCGGCTGCAAGAGGAGCAGAGCGCGACTGCCTTCCTGCTCGCGGACATCGCGAGCGCCGAGGCTCTCGACGACCGCACGCTCGAGGTTCGAGTCCGCGAGCCGCGGAGCTACTTCCCGTACCTGCTCGCGACGTGGGCCTTCCCCTGGCCCCGTCATCGCTGCGAGGAGCTCGGGGACGCGTGGCGCCACCCGGAGAATCTCGTTTGCAACGGGCCGTTCGTGATCGGGGAGATCGGCGACGGCTACGTGCTGCTCGAGGCGAACCCGTACTGGACTGGGGCGCGCGGGAACGTCCGCGAGATCCGCATCGAGTTCAAGTCCGATCAGGAGGCGCTCCAGGAGTGGCTGACCGGCCGCTTCGACGTCCTGACCGCTTTCGACCCGCTCGCGCTCGAGGCTCCCGACAGCGTCGCCGAGACCGTCTCGCTGCTCTCCATGCACCACATCGGCTTCAGGGCCGACCGGGAGCCGTTCTCGTCCGAGCTCGTGCGCCGCGCCTTCGCCCACGCCGTCGACCGCTCGCGCCTCGGCGAGACGTTCAATCTGTCGCGGCTGGCGATCCGGGGCGGCGCGCTCCCGCCGGCGATGCCCGGCCACTCGGCCAGAGCCGGGGCGGAGTACGACGTCGAGCTGGCGAGGCGGCTGCTCGCGGAAGCCGGCTACCCGGACGGGCAAGGGCTGCCCGAGCTCGAGATCGTCGCCACCAGGGCGCATGCGCGCCTCGACGCCCTCGTCGAGCAGTGGGCGGCAATCGGCGCCCGTGTCCGCGTACGCGAGGGCGGCAAGCCGATCTGCCTCGAGGATCTCGACGAGGGCAGCGACCTCTGGCTGACGGGCTGGACCGCCGACTTCCCGGACCCCGAAGGCATGTTCGTGGGGCTGTACAGCCACGGGACTTGGCCCTTCTACCGCGACGACGCGCTCGACGAGCTGCTCGACAGAGCCCGCGCGCTGCAGGATCAGCCGGAGCGGATGCGCCTCTACCACGAGTTCGACCGCGTCTGGGTGCGCGAGCGCGCCGCGCTGATCCCTGTCGCGTACGGACGAGCGGTGCAGCTGCACCGACCGTGGGTCGAGGGCGTGTCGATGAACCGGCTCGGTCGTGCGAGCCTCGAGCTCGCCGTGGTCAGTCGGACCGATTCCGCTCCCACACCAGCCTGAGGCCCTCCAGCGTCAGCCCCGGGTCGACGAGCTCGATGGTCCTCGAGTGCGGGGCGATCAGGTCCGCGAGGCCGCCCGTCGCAATCGTGCGCGCGTCCTCGCCCAGCTCGCCGCGCATGCGCTCCACGATCCCGTCAACCTGGCCTGCGAACCCGTAGACGAGGCCCGACTGGAGCGCTCCGACCGTCGTCTTGCCGATCACCGCCGGCGGCGCCGAGAAGTCGACCTTGACGAGCCGCGCCGCCCGCGCGAAGAGCGCGTCCATCGAGGTCTCGATCCCGGGCGCGAGCACGCCCCCGACGAACTCGCCGGCGCGCGAGACCGCGTCGAAGTTCGTGGAGGTGCCGAAGTCGACCACGATGCACGGAGCGCCGTGCCGCTCGCGCGCGGCGACCGCATTGACGATCCGGTCCGGCCCGACCTCGTGCGGGTTGTCGTAGAGGACCGGCAATGCCGGTCTTGACGCCCGGCCCGACGACGAGCAGCTCCGCGTCGAGGTAGCGACCGGCGAAGGCCTCGTACTCGCGCACGAGCACCGGCACGGTGGACGAGACGCAAACACCGTCCACGTCCTCGAGCTCGAGCTCGTGCAGCTCCAGGAGGCGGTCGAGCAGCGCGGCGATCTCGTCGGCCGTGCGCTCGGCCTCCGTCGCCACCCGCCAGTCGCGGGTGAGCGCGCCGTTCGTCGAAAACGCCGAAGACGGTCTGCGTGTTGCCGACGTCGACGGCTAGGAGCATCGAGATCGACCGCCGACCGTAGCGTCCGGCTTCAGGCCCGCCCGAACGGGCGCCCCGTCAATCCTCGTCCGGCGTGAGCGGCTCGCCGAGCTTCTCGGCGAGCGCCTCCGGCGTGAGGCCGGGCATCTCGCCCTCGCCGCGGAGCTCCTCGATGGTCACGTCGCTCGAGGTGTAGACCTCGGCGCGCGGAATGATCCGCGTGGGCCGGTTCTTGTCCCAGACCCATACGTCCTCCATGACCAGGTGGAAGAACGGGTAGCTCTGCTGCAGCAGCTGCTTCAGCTCGAGCTTGTTGCAGAGGTACGTGGAGTCCTGCGTGACGACGCAGTACCGAAACAGCCCGAAGACGGCTGTGTACTCCTTCTTGAGGCGCAGCTCGAGCTCGGCCTCGAACTCGTCGAGCTCGTCGAGGTGAGACATATGAGTTTCATTCTAGCCTCGCCAAGAGGTCCCCCACGCGGCGCCCGTCCGGGAGGGCGAGGTCGGGATCGAGCTCGACGAGCGGCTCGAGCGCGAACCGGCGTTCCGACAGGCGTGGATGCGGCACGACCAGGTCCGCCTCCTCCAGCGTCTCCTGCCCGTACAGCAGCAGGTCGAGGTCGCAGGTGCGCGGCCCGTAGCGCGGAACTCCGTCACGCGTACGTCCCAGCCTGGTCTCGATCGCGAGCAGGCGCGCGAGCAGCTCGTGCGGCGCCAGCCGCGTCTCGACCGCGCAGGCGCCGTTCAGAAACGGCGGCTGGTCTTCGTAGCCGACGGGGTCCGTCTCGCGTAGCGAGGACACCGCGACCACGCGAATCCCCGGCTCGGAGTCGAGCACCTCGAGCGCCTGCCGGAGCGTGCCCTCGCGGTCGCCCAGATTCGAGCCCATTCCGACGTACGCCAACACGCGCCCTCGGTTTTCAGCTTAGATAGGAAGATGCCGCAGAAGGGACGGAGGGGACTCGGCGTGCTTGCGCTGGTCGTGTGCGGGCTCGCCGCTGCAGCGCCTGCGCCGGCCGCAGGCGCCCCGGGGAATCTGCCGCCGCCGATCCCGCGCGGCCGCGCGCTGGCTGCTCTGGCCGAGCACCCGAGCGTGCTGCTGGCCGTCGAGCCGGGAACGGCCGCGGAACGGCTCGTAGCCGGGCAGGGCGGCACGCTCGTGTCCCGTGACCTCGGCATCTGGAAGGTCGGGGGCGGCGCATCCGAACGCCTCGTACCGGAGCTCGACCGGCTCGGGCTCCTCCGCTACGCAGAGCCCAGCCGCAGCAGGTTCCTGGCCGGCCACCTCGACGAGGGCGATCCGCTCCTCGACAAGGCGTGGTTCATCGACCGTGTCGGCGCGGCGGGCATCGAGCCGCCGGGGCCCGGCGTCTCCGTGACGATCATCGACACCGGTCTCGACACCGGACACCCGGACTTCGCCGGCCGTCCGAGCGTTGCCCTACTGAATCAGCAGCCGCCGGTCTCGTTCGACGACGAGTTCTACCACGGCACCATCGTCGCCTCGACCGTGGGAGCTGCCGCAAACGGCGTCGGCTCCGTCGGCGTCTACCCCACCTCGGCGCTCCGCATCTTCAAGCTGCGGACGCTCACCGATCCGGACATCATCGCCGCGCTCGACAGCGCCGCGACAGGCGACGTCGTCAACCTGAGCATCGGCGGGCCCGGCTATTCGCGCTCCCTCTACGAGGCGGTCATGCGGGCCGTCGACCGCGGCGCGCTCGTCGTCGCGGCAGGAGGGAACCATTTCGGCGTCGGCAACCCGGACATCTACCCGGCCGACTATCCGCACGTGATGACCGTCGCCGCCACCGATCAGGCCAACCAGCCGCTTTTCTTCTCCAGCGCCAACCCGGCGGTCGATCTCGCAGCCCCGGGCGCCGGAATCCCGATCCAGGATCCGACCGACCCGGAGAACTCCGCGCTCGTCGACGGAACGAGCTTCGCCACACCGATCGTTTCCGGTGTCGCGGCCTGGGTCTGGACGGAACGGCGCGAGCTCGACCGCTCTCAGATCTTCGCGCTCCTCCGTGAGAGCGCTACGGACATCGGCAGGCGCGGCTTCGACACGCGAACCGGCACCGGCCTCGTGAACCTTCCGGCTGCCCTGGCCGCCAAGGCGCCGATCCCGGATCCGAGCGAGCCGAACGACGACGTCGACCTCATCACCGGGAAGGTGCTCGCAACGGGCGACGCGGTGCTCACGTCGGCGGGACGCGGCAGCGCCACCGTCCGTGCCCGTCTCGACGCGATCGAGGATCCACGCGACGTCTACCGTGTCCTCGTCCCCGCCGGGAAGACGATCCAGATCACGGTCACGCCCGACAACCCGGTCGACGTGTTCCTCTGGAGGCAGAAGACCCGGTCCGTGCTGGGGAGGAAGAGCAACCGCCTCGCAGCGGGCACGAAGCCCGGCAGCCGCACGGAGACGATCGTGTTCCGCAACACTACCCGTCGAGGAATCACACCGTTCGTCGAGTTGCGGATCCCGGGTGGCGGCGGGGGCGACTCGGCGGAGTACACACTGCGCGTGGGCACGCGCTAAGGGTGCCTTGCCGGAAGACCTCGTCAGCCCGGCAGCCGAGGAGTACGCACTCGAGCACACGACACCGCCTGTGCCCGAGTTGGCCGAACTGAGGGCCAAGACCGAGGAGAAGATGCCGGTTCCCCAGATGGCCGGCGGCGTGATCGAGGCGCGGCTGCTCGAGGGACTCGTCGTCGCGACCGGCGCCCGCCGTGTGCTCGAGATAGGGACGTTCACCGGCTACAGCTCACTCTCGATGGCGGCGGCGCTACCGGAAAGCGGAACGGTCACGACGCTCGAGCGCGACGAGGACGCGGCCGCGATCGCACGCCGCTACGTCGAGGCAAGCCCGCACGGCGGGAAGATCGAGATCTTGATGGGTGACGCGCTCGAGCTGATCGCCTCGCTGTCGGGGCCCTTCGATCTCGTCTTCATCGACGCGTCGAAGCGCGAATACACCCGCTACTACGAGGCTGTGCTGCCGAAGCTCGCTGACCGGGGCCTGATCGTGGCCGACAACATGCTCTGGGGCGGCGACGCCCTGGATCCGGACACGACCGACCCCGACACCGTCGGCATACGAGCGTTCGCCGACCACATTCAGGCCGACCCGCGGGTGCACAACGCCCTGCTCACGGTCGGCGACGGCCTCATGCTCATTTGGAAGCGTCCCGCGTGAGGCTGTAGGGGCCGGATCTCATCCGGCCCGGACCCGTCCGGCCCTGTACCGAGCCCTACGGGCTCGGAGACGCTTCGCGGCCTGGCGGTGCCGAGCCCTGGCGGGCTCGGCGGATCCTCCGCGGCCGGCTTTGCCGTCCGCTGCGCGCTTCGCTTGCCGGGCGCGGCCGCTGCGCGCGGCGCACAGCGCCGCTTGCTATCTCCTCGACCGCTCGACGGTGGCCGCGGTGAACTCGACCTGAGCGTCGAGCTTGACCGCCGGCTTGCGCACCCGCACCCGCACGCGCGAGAGGTCGAATCGGGTCAGCAGCGCGTCGGCGATCGCCGCCGCGAGCGCCTCGATGAGATTGAAGCGGCTCCCGTCGGAGATCTCGCGCACGCAGGCGGCCACCTCCGTGTAGTCGACGGTGTCGTGCAGCTTGTCCGAGCGGACGGCGGCGTCGTGAAAGGTCATCGAGATGTCGAACAGGAACGGCTGGCCCTGCTCGCGCTCCTCCGGCAGGACGCCGTGGTAGCCGTAGAGCTCCAGGCCGTAGACCTCGATGTCTACTTCCACCCGTTCACCACCTCGAACGCGTGCGCGGCTTCCAGCGCCTCGACGTGCTCGCGCACGTCGTGGGCGCGGATGATCGAGGCGCCCCGTTCGTACGCGAGGACGGCGACCGCAACCGATGCCGAAAGGGGCCCGACGATGCCGACGTCGTCGCCTGTGATCCGGGCCAGAAACCGCTTGCGCGAGACTCCGACCAGCACCGGCCGACCCAGCGAGGCAATCGTGCGAAGCCCGAGCAGCAGCTCGATGTTGTGCCGGGTTGCCTTCCCGAAGCCGATCCCCGGATCGAGACAGATCCTTTCCTCGGGGATTCCGGCCGCGACGGCGAAAGCAAGCCGCTGCTCGAGGAAGGCCGCGACCTCCGTCACGACGTCGTCGTAGCGCGGGTTCTCCTGCATCGTCCTCGGCTCGCCCAGCATGTGCATCAGGCACAGCAGCGCCCGGTGCTCTCCGATCACGTCGGCCAGCCCCGGGTCGGCCCGGAGAGCGGTCACGTCGTTCACCATCACCGCGCCGAGCTCGAGCCCTCGCCGAGCCACCTCGGCCTTCGAGGTGTCGACCGAGAGCGGGACAGAGGTTCCGGCCTCTGCGAGCCCCTCGAAGACCGGGATGACGCGCCGCAGCTCCTCCTCGACCGTCACCCCCAGCGAGCCGGGCCGGGTCGACTCGCCGCCGATGTCGACGATCGCAGCGCCGTCGCGCGCGGCGTCCGACACCGCGGCCACGGCGGCCATCGGCTCGAGATGGCGTCCGGGATCCGAGAAGGAATCCGGCGTGACGTTGACGACGCCCATGACGCTCGGCCGCGGCAGCAGCTCGTCGATCGACCCGGCCATGGCCGCGATTGTACGGGCGGAAGCCCGCCGCCTCGACGTCGCGGGCCGGATGAGATCCGGCCCCTACCGCTGACGGGTCAGGACGTCGCGCCTTCGGGCGGCGGGGGCTGCATCGTCGCCCCGGGAATGGGGAAGGGCCGCGGCTGCGGCTCGACGCGCGGCTTGCGCTCCGTGTCGGGCTCGGGCTCGGCTGCGGGAGGCTCCGGCTCGGCGAACACGCTCTCCTCGGGCTCGCCGGCGAGAAGCCGCTCGAACTGCTCCTTGTCGATCGTCTCGCGCTCGATCAGGAGCTGGGACAGCTGGTGCAGCTCCTCCATGTTGTCGGTCAAGACCTTCCGCGCCCGCTCGTGAGCCTCCTCGACGATGCGGCGGATCTCATCGTCGATCTCGCGCGCGATCTCGTCGGAGTAATCCGGCTCGGCCGAGAGCTCGCGGCCGAGGAACGGCATGTCGTGGTTGCGCCCGAGCGTCCGGGGCCCGAGCTTCTCGCTCATGCCGAAGCGCATGATCATCTGCTTGGCCGTGTGCGTGACCTTCTCGAGGTCGTTCGCGGCGCCGGTCGTGATCTCGTGGAAGACGAGCTCCTCGGCGGAGCGCCCACCGAGCGTCATCGCCAGGATGTCCATCAGCGCCGATTTCGTCTGGAGGAAGCGATCCTCGCGAGGGAGCGAGATCGTGTAGCCGAGCGCCTGGCCGCGGCTGATCACCGAGATCTTGTGGACGGGATCGCAGTGCGGCAGCAGGTGGCCGACGAGAGCATGGCCCATCTCGTGATAGGCGGTCACCTTGCGCTCGTGCTCAGAGAGGAGCCTGGTGCGCTTCTCGGGGCCTGCGATGACGCGCATGATCCCCTCTTCGAGCTCGAGCATCTCGATCGTCTTCTTGCCCCGCCGGGCTGCGAGCAGAGCGGCCTCGTTGACGAGGTTCGCCAGGTCGGCGCCGGTGAAGCCGGGTGTCCCGGCGGCCAGGGTGTCCAGGTCGATCACGGGGGCGATGGGCTTGCCCTTCGTGTGCACCTCGAGGATCTTCCGCCGCCCGTTGCGATCCGGGCGGTCGACCACGATCTGCCGGTCGAACCGGCCGGGGCGAAGGAGCGCCGGGTCGAGGATGTCGGGACGGTTGGTCGCCGCGATCAGGATGATGTTGTCCTTCAGCTCGAAGCCGTCCATCTCGACGAGGAGCTGGTTCAGCGTCTGCTCCCGCTCGTCGTGGCCGCCGCCGAGGCCCGCTCCGCGGTGCCGGCCGACGGCGTCGATCTCGTCCATGAAGACGATGCAGGGGGAAGCCTGCTTGGCCTGCTCGAAGAGGTCGCGAACCCGGCTCGCGCCGACGCCGACGAACATCTCGACGAAGTCCGAGCCCGAGATCGAGAAGAACGGCACCCCGGCCTCGCCTGCCACGGCCCTGGCGAGCAAGGTCTTGCCGGTGCCGGGCGGCCCGTACAGGAGCACCCCCTTCGGGATGCGGGCGCCGAGGGCCTGGAACTTCTTCGGGTTCTCGAGGAACTCCTTGATCTCCTGCAGCTCCTCGACGGCCTCGTCGGCGCCGGCCACGTCCTTGAAGGTGACTTTCGGAGAGTCGGGCGACATGCGCTTCGCACGGCTCTTGCCGAAGCTCATGACCTTGGAGCCGCCGCCCTGAACCTGGTTCATGAGGAAGATCCAGAAGCCGAAGAAGAGCAGGAACGGCAGCAGGTAGGTCAGGAACGACCACCACGCCGAGGACCCCGTGCCCTTGGAGTCGAACGGCACGTTCTCCTGCTCGAGCCGCCGCTGGAGCTGGATCTGCGACTCCGTGCTCGGGTAGTTGAGGCTCGTCTTCTGGCCGCCGAAGAACGTCGCCTCGATCTCCTGGCCCTTGGGCTTGAAGACGACCTGCTCGATCGAGTCCGGGTCGCTCTCGACGCGGTCGATCAGCTGGCTCAGCGTCATCTTCGGCCCGTCGTCGGAGCGCGGCAGCAACGTCTGCGACGCCAGGTAGACGAGCAGGACGATGACGATGAGCGGGAAAAGCGCGCTGCGGAAGAAACGACTCAAGCGGGAATCACGCCCTCGATTGTGATCGAAGGGTAGCAGCCTGCCTTTGGGTCAGACGCATGCAACCCCCTGCTGGTCGCGGGCTCTCGACAGACGGAACGACGCCGCGCAGGACACCGCGGCCTGCGGCCGCTTTCCGGCCGATAACGCCGGCTCCGCCGCGCGTTTCGCCTAGAGCGCTGTGACCGCAGCCTTCGGCTGCTCTCCGGCAGATAACGGTCGCTGCGCGACCGTTTCCGCCTAGAGCTCTGCCTGGGCGAGGAGCTCGTCGCGCAGGACGCCGACGTAGGGCAGGTTCCGGTAGCGCTCGGCGAAGTCGAGGCCGTACCCGATCACGAACCGGGGCGGAATCTCGAAGCCGACGTACTTGCACGGCACGTCGATCCGCCGGCGGGCGGGCTTCGTCAGCAGCGCGCAGACCTCGACCGACGCCGGCGAGCGCGCCTTGAGCGCCCGGACCAGGTACGAGAGGGTGAGCCCCGAGTCCACGATGTCCTCGACCACCAGCACGTTGCGCCCCTCGATCGGCAGGTCGAGGTCCTTGAGGATGCGCACGACGCCCGACGAGTCGGTGGTCGAGCCGTAGCTCGAGATCGCCATGAAGTCGATCTCGCACGGTACGTCGATCGACCGCATGAGGTCCGCGATAAAGAAGATCGCCCCTTTGAGGACGCCGACGAGCAGGAGGTCCTTCCCCTTGTAATCGGCCGAGATCTCCGCGCCGAGCTCGGCGATTCGCTGGGCCAGGGTCTCCTCGATCGATGAGGACTTCTTCGACTGCGCTTGCCAGCTCCCCCTGAATCGCCATCATGCGCTCCTCGTTGCGATGACCGCCTCCTCGTACCCCGGGGCGGCTGCGACTCCCGGCACGACCACCACGTCGTCTCCGCAGACCACGAGCGGCCACGCTTCCCTCTCCGACCGGGGAATCTTCGCATCGACGAAGAGATCCTGCACCTTCCTGCTCTCGTGGTTGGCGAGGCGGTCTCCGGCGCGCCAACCGCGAACCACGAGCCCGGTCATCCTCGGCTCGATTCGCCAGGGGCCCCAATCGACCGGCTCGACGAGCCTGGCCGGTGCCCGCTCGAGCCAGACCTGCGAGTACTCGCGCACTGCGACCTTGCCGTCGCCGAGATCGACGCGCTTCGAGCCCTCCGGGGAGGCCAGCAGCTCGGCGAGCGCGCGCTGGACGGGCAGCGGAATGAGCGCGGGGCTCTCGAGAGCTGCGAGGATGTTGCGGTCGGTCCGCAGGATGGAGGCGACGAAGCAGCGGCAGGATCTCGTTCCGGATGAGGCCGCGGGTCGTGTCGGCGTTCGAGGAGTCTCGTCTGAACCGAATGCCCTCGGCGTCGCAGTACGCCTCGGTCTCCTCGCGCCAGACGGACGAGCAGCGGGCGAACCACCCCGTCGTCGCGGCGCACGTCGGATCCCGGTCGGGCGGCCGCCCGAGACGAGGCGGTACAGGATCGTCTCGACCTGGTCGGACGCGGTGTGGCCCGTCGCGCGCAGCGTGTCGGGTGCGAACGAGTAGCGCAGCTCGCGGAGCTTCGCCTCCGTCAGCCCTCGGCCCGGGCGCCTCGACGACGGCGGCGCCGAGCGTCTCCGGCGCAGAAGCGGGCATCGCCCTCGGACTCCTGTCCGCGCAGACCATGGTTGACGTGCAGCGGCGAGACCCGGTAGCCGAGCGCCGTGAGCGCGTGCCAGAGGCAGGTCGAGTCCGGGCCGCCCGAGACGAGGCAGGTCACGTCGCCGCCGGCCGGGATGAGCTCGTGCCTGCGGATCTCGCTCCTCGATCCGTGCTCGGAGGGCGGCGGGCTCCACGCTGTGATTGTCGCACCGCGTCGCGCGTGGCCGCAGCCCGCGAGGACGCGCTAGGCGAGGCGATGTCCCGGCGCGCCGACATCGAAACGGTCGCTTCCGGGCTCTCCGAAGCGGAGGCGCAACGGCGCCTGGCCGAGCGCGGTCCGGTGCGCAAGCCGGCGGCAAGCCGCTCCTACGCGAGCATCGTCCGCCACAACGTCTTCACGCTCCCGAACACGGTGCTCGGGCTCCTCGGCATCCTCACCGTGGCGCTCGGCGAGGCGGCGGACGCGATCTTCCTCGGCATCGTCGTCGCGAACGCGCTCATCGGAAGCGTGCAGGAGATCCGGGCCAAGCGCGCGCTGGAGCAGCTCGCGGCGCTGGTGAAGCCGACCGCGCAGGTCGTTCGCGACGGCCGCGCGCGGGAGCTGGACGTCGGTGACGTGGTCCGTGGCGACCTCGTTCTCGTCGAGCCGGGCGACCAGATCGTCGCCGACGGCGAGGTAGTGGCGGCGGAGGCGCTGCGCATCGACGAGTCGATCCTGACCGGCGAGTCGGAGCCGGTCGGCAGGGACGTCGGCGAGCAGGTGCTGTCGGGCTCCTTTGCGGTCGAGGGCACTGGCTCCTACGTCGTCACCGCCGTCGGAGCCGAGAGCTATGCCGAGCGCCTCGCCGGCGAGGCGCGGGCGTTCCGTCACCCGCCGTCGCCGTTCCAGATCGGCCTCAACCGGCTGATCGTGACGCTCGTCGCGGTCGGCGGCGCCGCTCGTCGGCTTCCTCGCCCTGAGCCTCTGGCTGCGCGAGACGCCCTTCGACGAGGCTCTCCCGACCGTCGTCGCCGGCGCGATCAACATCATCCCGGAGGGGCTGATCCTCCTGGCCAGCCTCGTCTATCTCTCGGGAGCGCTCGAAGCTCTCCCGACGCGGTGCGCTGACGCAGCAGCTCAACGCCATCGAGTCGCTCGCCTCGGCCGACATCGATCTGCTTCGACAAGACCGGAACCCTGACCGAGGCGCGCCTCCGCGTCGCCTCGCTCGCTCCGGCCGCCGGTGTCGGCGAGGACGCCCTGGCGAGCGCTCTCGGACGGTTCGCCGCCGCGTTTCCGAGCCCGAACCCGACCCTGCAGGCGCTCGAGGCGGCCTTTCCCGGCGACGGCGAGGCCCCGGAAGCGCAGGTTCCGTTCTCGAGTCGTTGGAAGTGGAGCGCGGTTCAGCTGTCCGACGGCGGCTACGTCCTGGGCGCGCCGGAGCTGTTCTCGCTCGGCCCGCTCGAGACCCGGGCCGGCGCCGAGTCGGCCGGCGGCCGGCGCGTCGTTGCGCTGGGCGTGACGGCAGAGCCGCTCGGCTCGATCGACCCGGTCGCGGGCCCGCCGAGCGATACCCGCACCCTCGGCCTGGCGGTGCTGTCCGAGGAGCTTCGGCCCGACGCCCGCGAGACCATCGAGTACTTCGGGCGCGAAGGACATACGGCTGCTCGTGCTCTCCGGCGACGCCCCGGCGACCGTGGCCGCGATCGCCGCTGACGCCGGCATGACGGGGGCCAAGCCGGTCGACGGGCGGCGCTTGCCCACCGAGGACGACGAGCTGCTCCAGCTGCTCGACAGCACGGCCTCGGTCGGCCGGATCGAGCCCGAGGGGAAACGCCGCATCGTCGAGACGCTGCGCGGGTCCGGCCGCTACGTCGGGATGGTGGGAGACGGCGTCAACGACGTCCCCGCGCTCAAGGCGTCCCGTATCGCGATCGCACAGGGCAGCGGCTCGCAGATGGCGCGAACGGTCGCCGACATCGTTCTCGTTCGCGGCAGCTTCGACGCGGTGCCTCGACTCGTCTCGGAGGGCCGCCAGATCCTCCGTAACATGCAGCGGGTCTCGAAGATCTACACGACGAAGTGCGCTCTTCGGCGCGCTGATCGTGCTGACGGTCGGGCTCGCACCCCTCCCCTACCCCTTCCTGCCGCGCCACCTGAGCTTCGCGTCGTTCTTCGTCACGGGCGTGCCGCCGTTCTTCCTCGCGCTGGCGCCGAGCTCCGGCCCGTGGCGGATGACCTCGTTCCTCCGCGACGTGCTGCGCTTCGCCGTTCCGGCGGCCGCGGCGCTGGCCGTCGGCTTCGGCGCCGCCTACGCGCTCGCGGTCGAGGGCCTTGACCTCGAGGTCGATGCCGCCCGCACCGTCGCCACCACGGTCTTCGTCGTCGCCTCCCTGTACGTGATCTTCGCCTGGAGGCGACGGATCGAGGCCGGGCTCGATGGGTCGGAGCGATGTGCCTCGTCCTGATCGGCGCTGTACGCAATCGCGCTCGCGATCCCGCCGATCCAGGAGTTCTTCCGCCTCGTGCCCCCGGACGCCCAGGGAGTCGGCTGCATCGCCCTCGGGCTCGTGCTGGCTCGCCGTCGCCGGGCTGGCCGTCGCCGGCATCCGATCCCGGGCCGCGCCGGCGCACCGGCGGCTCAGGTGAAAATCAGCGAGCGGTAGGTGATCGTCCGGCGCATGCCGATCGAGTCGTAGAGGCGCAAGCGCCGGCTCGTTGTCGGAGCGCGCGAACAGGCAGACGGTGGGGACGTCCTCGAGGAGCAGCGCGCACAGGTCGCCGAGCGCCTCCTTCGCATACCCGCGGCCCCGCAGCTCCGGCTCGACCCAGACCTGCTGGAGCTGGACCGCCTGCGAGGTCCACGCCGACGCCTCCGCCTTGAAGCGGATCCTGCCGTCCTCGATCCAGAGCCAGCTGCGACCGAGCTCGATCTGGCTCCGCGTGCGCCAGCGGAAGAGCTCCGGGTCGCGGGCGTAGGCGTCGATGCCGACCTCTTCGAGGTACGCGGCGGCGCACGCGGGGACGAGAAGCTCGAGATCGTCCATCGTCGCCCGCCGTAGGCCGGTGCCGTCCGGCGGCAGGCGGCGTCGTCGAGCACGTAGACAGGCTGGCCGGGACGATCGTCGAGCGGGCGCGGCAGCTTGCGGCCGATCGCCTCCCACAGCTCGGTGACCGCGCCCTCCTCACCGACCATCATGCGAGGCTCGCCGCGCGCAGCCGCCTTGGCGAGCGCCGCCACCCCTCTCCCGGAGGGGACGAGATTCGCGCCGACGTGACACAGGGCGGTCAGCTTCCCGTCGTCGACGACGCCGACGAAACGACCCAGCCCGCGCCGGGCGATGTCCTCGAGAAACACGCGCTCGACGGGCTCCTCCTCGCAGAACGCGAGCACCCAGCCGAGGTCCGGTCGCTCGACCACGCGCGCCACACGTCACATCGTACGGACGAGCGCTTCGGGGCCGACCGGTGTAAGTCCCGCCCCATGCCCGTCCACCTGCGCGCGGAGCCTTCGGCGACTACGCGGAGGCCTGCCTGCTGCCCGGCGATCCCTTGCGGGCGAAGTACATCGCCGAGACGTTCCTCGAGGACGCCCGGCAGGTCAACGGCGAGCGGGCGATGCTCGGGTACACCGGTACGTACTCCGGCCGGCCGGTCTCGGTCCAGGCGAGCGGGATGGGCTGCCCGTCGGCCGCGATCGTCGCCGAGGAGCTCATTCAGCTCGGCGTCAAGCGAATCCTCCGTGTCGGCACCTGCGGCGGGCTGCAGCCCGACCTCCAGCTCGGTGATCTCGTGATCGCGATCTCGGCGACGCCGGCCGACCCGACCGCGCTCCACTACACGGGCGGCGAGGCGCACGCGCCGACGGCGAGCTGGGATCTCGTGCACGGAGCCGTCCATGCCGCCAAGGAGCTCGGGAAGAAGGTCCGGGTCGGCCCGGTCGTCTCGAGCAACGTCTTCTACGACCCCGACGGCGAGCGCGCGCAGCGCTGGTCCGATCGCGGCATCCTCGCGGTGGAGATGGAGGCCGCGGTGCTCTTCACCATCGGCGCGCTGCGCAAGATCGAGACCGGCTGCCTGCTCACGGTGTCGGACGTCAAGATCGAGGGCGAGTTCGTACGGATCTCGGACGAGGCGATGCGCCGAGGCGGTGAACGAGATGACCGAGCTGGCGCTCGGGACCATCACCTCCGGCCACCACTGACATTGCCCGCAACGAGCGTCGCCTTCCTGGTCAACCCGGCGTCCGCAAACGGGTCGACGGGACGGCGGTGGCCCGAGATCGCACGCCGCGCGGCAGAGGCGGGGCTCGTCGGTGACGCCTGGCTCTCCGAGCGTCCGGGCCACATCTCCGAGCTCGTCGAGCGGGCCGCAGGCGACGGGACGGGCCTCCTCGTCGCGGTCGGCGGAGACGGCACGGTCAACGAGGCGGTCAACGGCCTCATGCGCCTGCGCGAGCCCGGCCGCGAGCTGCCCGAGCTTGCGGTGCTTCCACGGGGCACGGGCACCGACTTCGTGCGGACGTTCCGCATTCCGACGCGTCTCGAGGATGCCGTGGCGATCGCCCGCGACGGTAAGACGAGGGAGATCGACGCGGGCCGCGTCGAGTTCCGAGCGTGGGACGGGTCCGCCTCGACGGCGTTCTTCTGCAACGTCGCCAGCGCAGGCATGAGCGGCGCCGTGGCGCAGCGCGCGAACACGACGCTCGAAGGCAATGGGAGGCAAGGCGTCGTTTCTCTGGGCGACACTCGCCGTCTTCGGGCGCTGGAAGCCGACGGAGGTCGAGGTCGAGGTCGACGGGGAACGCCGCGCACCGGCCCATGTACGACGTCATCGTCGCCAACTGCCGCTATCTCGCCGGCGGGATGCACATGACGCCGGAGGCCGAGCCCGACGACGGCCTCTTCGACGTCCTGCTGATCGGCGACATCACGAAGCGCGACCTGGCGCTGACGCTGCCCAAGGTCTACCGCGGGACGCACCTTCCGCATCCGAAGGCGGAGCTGCTCCGAGGCCGAAGCGTCAGCGTGCGGTCGCCGGCGCCTCTGCCGATCGAGCTCGACGGCGAGCAGCCCGGGACGACGCCCGTGCGCTTCGAGGTCGTCCCGAGGGCCTTGCGCCTGAGGGTGCCCAGCGACTCCGTGGGGGAGTGACCGCGGCCTTCGGCCGCTCTTTGCGGGTCGCGGCCGGCCAAGCCGGCCGCTCAGCCGCCCGGCTCGGCCTTCTTGCGCGTGGTGCCGCCCTCGAGCTTCGCCAGCCGCGCTTCCAGCGCGGCGATGTCCTGACGCAGCTGCTCGACCTCGGCGACCGACGCGATGTTCAAAGCATTGAGCACCGACTTCTCGACTTCCTCGAAGCGCTCGCGCGCGCCGTGCACCCGCTCGTTCTTGTCGAGCTCCTCTACCAGCCGCTTGACCGCAACCTCGCCCTTCTCGGCCAAGCGCGTCATCGTCGTCCGCTCGGCGGCTGCCGCTTCCGTCTGCTCGGTCGATGCTGCGGCGTCGTTCTGCTCGGTCGACATCCTCGCCCTCCCTTCGTCACGGTCACGATACCCCTAGATTGTCCAGGGTGAACACTCTCATTCTCCAGCACATCGCCTGCGAGCCTCCCGGAGTCTACGAGGACGTCCTCCGCGAGCAGGGTGTCGCGCTCCACCGTGTCGAGATCGACGAGGGCGAGCCCCTGCCCGATTGGCGAGAGTTCGATGCCATCGTCGCCATGGGCGGCCCGATGAGCGTCAACGACGAGCCGGAGCTCCCGTGGCTCGTGGAGGAGAAACGGTCGATCGCGGAGGCCGTGCGCGCCGGCACGCCCTACTGGGGAGCGTGCCTCGGCGTGCAGCTGCTCGCCTCGAGCCTGGGCGCACGCGTCTACCCGGGCCCCAGCCCGGAGGTGGGGATTCTGCCGGTGGCGCTCACCGAGGAGGCGGCGGCGGATCCGGTCTTCCAGGGGCTGCCGAGCGAGCTGCTCACGCTGCAGTGGCACGGCGACACGTTCGATCTGCCCGACGGCGCCGTGCGGCTCGCGAGCTCACCCGCCTACGAGAACCAGGCCTTCCGGTTCGGGCGAGCGGCGTACGGCGTCCAGTTCCATCTCGAGGTCTCGGTCGACATGGCGCGCGAGTGGGCCGCCGTACCCGCGTACGAGGAGTACCTCGACCGCGTCCACGGCCCCGGATCCACGCCGCGGCTGATCGCCGAGCTCGAGGAGCGGTCGGACGGCATCCTCGAGAGCGGCCGCCGGATGTTCGAGCGCTGGCTCGAGCTCGCCGCCTCGTAGCGCCCGGCTGCGTCACGCGTCGAGCGCGGCCACGACCTGCTCGAGGGTCTCGGCTGCGCCGCCGTCGATGACGAGGTCGGCGCCGTCGCTGAAGGAGGTCGGGCCCTTGTTCACGACGGCCACGCGTCCGCCGGCGGCCTTCGTGGCCGCGGGCAACTCGGCGACGGGGTAGACCTCGAGCGAGGAACCGACGACGAGGAGGAGCCCGGCGCTCCGGGCGAGGCTGTACGCCTCGTCGATCGCTTCCTCGGGCAACGGCTCCTCGAAGAACACGACATCCGGTTTCAGGACCGTCGAGCAGTCAGGGCACCGCGGCCCTCCCTCCGCGGCTGCCAGCAGCTCGAGCACGTGTGCGAGCGGATAGGTCCTGCGGCAGCGTCGACAGCTCGCCGAGCGGATCGAGCCGTGGACCTCGACCACGCGTCGGCTCCCGGCGCGCTCGTGCAGGAGGTCGATGTTCTGGGTGACGACCGCTTCGAGCAGGCCGCGGCGCTCGAGCTCCGCTAGCGCAAGGTGCGCCCCGTTCGGCTCAGCCTCGGTCAGCAGCTCGATTCGCGCGCGGTAGAACGTCCAGACCCGCTCCGGGTCGCTGCGGAACGCCGAGAGCGAGGCGACCTCTCGGGGATCGACGGTCGCCCAGATTCCCGTCCTCGAGCGGAAGTCAGGGATCCCGCTGTCGGTCGAGACTCCGGCGCCCGTCAGCGCCACGCACGGCTGACTCGTGCGGATCAGCTCGGCAAGGCGCTCGGCGCTCATCGACGCATCGTAGGATCACACAGGTGGACGGCTACCGCTTCTCGACGGATCTGCGCGTGCGCTTCAGCGAGACCGACGCCCAGGGCGTCGTCCACAACGCCGTGTACCTCGTCTGGCTCGAGATCGCGCGGATCGCGTACCTCGGCCGAGTTCCCGGGGCTACAAGGGCCTCGTCGAGCAGCACGGTGTCGACGTGACGACCGTCGAGTCGTACGTCCGTTACCGGGCCGCCTGCCGGTTCGACGACGAGCTCGTGATCTGGACGCGGGCGACCGACGTGCGCGGCGCCCGCTTCCGGTTCGAGTACGTCCTCGAGCGAACCAGCGAGCCGCAGGGGATGGTCGCGGACGGCTGGACCGCGCATGCCAGCATCGACGCGGCCACGCTTCGCCCCGTGCGGCTGCCCGCCTGGCTCTCGGAGACCCTCGCCTCGTTGGAGGCCTGAGACCGCGGCCTTCGGCCGCTCCAAGCGGCCTCGCGGCCGGCCGAGCCGGCCGCTCAGCCGCTGCAGGGAGGCGGAGGTGGAGGCGGGGGCACCGTCCCACCGCCGCCGCCCGACGAACCGCCACCACCCGAGCCACCGCCCGAGCCGCCGCCACCGCCGCCGGACGAGCCGCCACCACCGCCCGTCGAGCCACCGCCGCCGCCGGTCGAGCCCCGCCCGTCGAGCCGCCGCCACCGCCACCCGTCGAGCCGCCGCCGCCCCGCCGACCCACCGGCCGAGCCGCCGCCGGATTGGTCGTCGGGCTCCTCGGTCTCGGTGGGCGGCTTCTCCTCTTCGGGCTTGGGCTTCGTGCCGACACGGACGAGCCGGGGCTCCGCGAGGTACGAGGAGTACCAGACGGTGTCGTAGAGCACCTCGCCGTCGGACCCGTAGACGATCCTGCGCACCGACACCGAGCGCGAGGGCTCGCCGGCTTCATCGACGACGCGCGTGCCCTTGTAGAGCTCGGGGTCGAGCGTCCTCTCGATCGGAGGCGAGCCCGTAACCCTGAGCGGCGAGGTCTCGAACTCGACGCGGCGGTTGACCGGTGCCCCGTAGAGCGCCACGGTGAGCTCACTCGTGCCGACGAACGTGCGCAGCCAGAGCCAGTGACCTGTGTCGTTCGTGAACTTCAGGTCGGTATCCGGATAGTTGACCGTGGCATCGCGGCCGGTCGGGTAATGCGAGATGTAGAGCGCGTGGTTCGTGCGCTCCTCGATCGAGAGGCCGGCCTCGAATGCGGCGTTGAACACCGTCGTCGAGACCTGGCAGACCCCGCCGCCGAGACCGGTCTGGAGCTCGCCGTTGATGATGACGGGGGCTTCGAGGAACCCGCGGTCGGCGTTTCGCTCCCCGGTCGCGTCGTTGAACGAGAACACCGAGCCCGGTGGGATGAACGTCTCGTCGATGAGCTGGGAGACGAGCCGGACGTTGTGCAGGCGGTTCGGGTCGCCGCCGTACACGGTCGTGTACGCACCGACGACTCCGGTGATGCCCATGCTCTTGGCCTCGGCGGTCGAGACTTCCGGCTGAGCCGTCGCGATCGTGAGAACGGCGTTTCGGCGGTCGGGCGCGGTTACGAGCGCCGCCGCCAGCAGGTCGTCGATCGATGCGCTCACGTTGAGCTTGCGGCCTTCCCTGGCCGGCACGACCTTCGGATTTCCGCCCGAGGTGAGCGTGAATCCCGCGTTGGCCGGCTTGCGGTTGAAGGTCTTCGAGAGGCCGTTGAAGTACTTCGTGAGGGCGCGGCCCCCGAGCGCGACGTCGCTCTTCCCCTTCGACGGCAGCGTCAGGAACGTCGCCATCAGCTCCGGCTCGACGACGAAGTGCTTCTTGCGGTATGCAACCTGTACCGGCGCCGAGAGCAGGGTGCGCGCCTTTTGAGCTGCCGGAGCGAGGTCGGGCGCGGTCACCTCGGGCTCGTCGACCTGCACCGGGAGCGTCACGGGCGAGCCCCGGTCGAAGCCGGCCAGCGCCTCCCCGATGACAACGGCGGCCGCTTCGCGGTCGAGCACGGCGCCCGGCGCAGCAGGTCGGACGATCGGCGACAGACCGTTCAGAACGAGCGCCGCCTCGCGCGCCGGCCGGTCGATCTGGCCGGCCAGCCGCCGGACCTGTCGGGCGACGGCGCGCTCGTCCGCCGCCACCGAGGCGGAGACGTCGGAGCCGCCGAGACGAAGGGCGAGGCGCTTGAAGCCGCGGAAGAGCACAAAACCGTCTCCCTTGTCGAGCGCGTCCTCGACCGCCGGGGCCCAGTCGGCGGAGACGCCCACCTGGCCGGGTACCACGGTGAAGCGCTGCCGGCCGTGAACGAACACGACAGGCCGGGATGCCGCTCGGGCGGACCGAGCCTCGAGCGCCTTCGTCGCCTCGGCCGCGGTCATTCCACTGACGTCCACGCCGGCGATCGTCACGCCGTCGGCGATCCGGTCGGTCGAGCCGCCGAAACCGATCCCGACGCCGAGGGCAAGCGCGACCAGCAGCCCGGCCGCCGCCGCCGCGATCAACTTCCGTGTGCGTGCCGCCCGCGCCTTGGCCCGGCGCCGGGTCTCGTAGTAGGCCCGATCCCGGGCGGGGGATCCGGCGTCAGCTTGCATGCGAATCCGAGTCTACCAACGGCCTGCGGGATCCCCCCGGTACGCGGCGAAGCTGTTTCGACATCGTTACGTTTCCGGCCTCGAGGCCTCGATGAGGCCGGCGCAACCGCCGCGAGCCGCTTCCGCACCTCGCCCCCTAGACTACCGGGATGGACCTCGATCTGACCGACGAGCAGCGAGACGTTCAGGAGACGGTTCGGCGCTTCGTCGACGAGCGGATCCTCCCGACCGCGATCGAGAACGACATCAACCATCACCTCGACATCGGGGCGATCGAGGGGATGGCCGAGCTCGGCCTGCTCGGCATCGTCATCCCCGAGGAATACGGAGGCTCCGGCCTCGACTTCGTCGCCGAGGCGCTCGTCTGCGAGGAGATCGAGCGGGGCGAGTCCGCGTTCCGCACCCTCATCTCGGTGCACGTCGGCCTGAACTCGCTCTCCATGCTTCGCTACGGCACCGAGGAGCAGAAGCAGCGCTTCCTCACACCGCAGGCGAAAGGCGACAAGATCGCCTGCTTCGGCCTCACGGAGCCGTCCGCCGGCTCCGACGTCGCCGCCATGCGGACCACGGCGGCAAGGAAGGGCGACGTCTACATCCTCAACGGCCAGAAGAACTGGATCTCGTATGCGACGGTCGCAGATCACGCGCTCGTATTCGCAAAGACCGACTCCGATGCCGGCCACAAGGGGATCTCGGCGTTCATCCTCGAGCGCGGGATGCCGGGCTACTCGGCACAGGACATCGAGAACAAGCTCGGCATCTGGGCAGGCTCGACCGGGGAGCTCTTCTTCGAGAACGTCGAGGTGCCGGCCGAGAACCTCCTCGGCGAGGAAGGCCAGGGCTTCGAGATCGCGATGTACTCGCTCGACCAGGGCCGCTTCACCGTCGCCGCCGGCGGCTGCGGCGTGATCCGCGCGTGCCTCGAGCGGTCGGTCGAGTACGCGCGCGAGCGAGAGACGTTCGGGCAGCCGATCGGCAAGTACCAGTTCGTCCAGGGCATGATCGCCGACATGGTGCTCGACTACGAGACCTCGAAGCTCCTCGTCATGCAGGCCGCGTGGCTGAAGAACAAGGGAGTCCGCAACACGCGCGAGACGAGCCTGGCGAAGTGGCATGCGACCGAGTGCGCCTTCAATGCCGCCAACCTGGCGATCCAGGTTCACGGCGCCTACGGCTACTCGGCGGAGTACGGGATCGAGCGGTATTTGCGAAATGCCCGCGCGCCCATCATCTACGAGGGCACGACTCAGATTCACAAGATGATGCAGGCCGAGCACGCGCTCGGCTACCGGCAGCTCAACGGTCGCGGCGGCGACATCTCGCCGGTCGCGTCGTGGGGGCCAGCGCTCGCCGCCCCGCGTTAGCGGGGGCACCTCGCGGGCCCGGTCCTGGCTCTTGCGGCGTGCGCGCTGACTGCGGCGCTCTTCGTCGCAGGCTCGGCGGCGGCGCCTGAGGCGCAAGCCTCGCTCCCGCGGCACGGAATGCTCGTCCCCGGCAGGAGCCTCGGCGGCGTCTCGCTCGGGATGACGAAGACTCAGGTTCGCCGGGCGTGGGGAGCGCGCTTCGGCCGCTGCCGCTCCTGCACGGTCGAGACGTGGTACTTCAACTACCGGCCCTTCGAGCCGCAGGGTGCCGGAGTCGAGTTCAAGGGCGGCCGGGTCGCGCGCGTGTTCACCGTATGGCAGCCGGAGGGTTGGAGCACGCCCGACGCGGTGACGCTCGGAGCGTCCGAGAGCGAGGTAACGAATGCCTACGGCGCCCTGGTACGACGTCGTTGCGCTCGCTACACGGCGTTGCTGATCCGCGGCCCGGCGGTCCAGAGCGTCTTCTACGTTCTCGACGGCGAGCTCTGGGGCTTCGGCCTCACGCGACGGGCGTCGTCTCCGTGCGTTTAGAGCCGGCTTCCTCCGCGCGCGAGAGGACCACGACGAGCGGAATGGCGAGCAGGATCGGGATGCCTACTGCCGGCCACATGGCGGCGTAGCCGTCCGTCGACTGCAGCTGCGGCCGGAAGATGTCGATCAGGACGCCCACGCCGAGCGGGCCGCCGAGCAGCGCGATTCCCTTCGTCATGATCGCGAGGCCGGCAACGGCACCTCGGTCGTCCGGCGGCATGACCTTGAACAGCAGGCCCCAGGCCAGTGTCATGACCGCCCCTCCGCCGATGGCGATCGGGAACAGAAGCGCGTAGTACCAGACGTGCCACGTCTGCACGACGACGACGGCGGTCAACCCACCGCCGTACAGGACCGAGGCGGCGATGATCACCCGCCCGATACCGAAGTGATCGCCGAGTCGCCCCGCGACGGCAGCAGCGACGATGTAGCCGCCTGCGACGACCGCGAGCACGAGGGAAGAGACGTACAGCGGCTGATCGAGCCCCTTCGTCACGTAGAGGACGACGAACGTGTACATGCCGGCGAACGTGGCCTCCCACGCCGTGTTGGCAAGCAGGAAGAGCTGGACGTTCCTCTCTCGCTTGACGATGCGCCAGGGCGCGGCGAGGTGGGAGCGGAACTTCTCGTAATGGCGCCTCCCTGCAGTCGACTCGCGTACGAGGGCGACGACGAGAGCACACGCGAGGACCCCGACCCCGGAGGCGAGCACGAACGGGAACGGTTCCCACGCATCGAGCAGGAAGCCGCCGGCCACGAGTGACACACCCAGCGCGATTCCGCGGAGAACGTGCTGTACGCCCTGCGAGCGGCCGAAGACCTCGTCGGGCAGCAGATCGGGGTACAGGCCCCGGTAGGGCGGCTCGTAGATGTAGTAGGCGAAGAAGAAGGCGAAGACGACGAAGGCAGTCGCGACGAGGTTCGGCATGAAGGCGACCATGGCGACCGAGAGGGCCAGCGGCCCGAGCGCGAAAGCCATGTAGGGACGCCGCCGACCGAATGGTGTACGTGTCGCATCGGAAAGCGGGCCGACCAGAAGCGGGAGGCTGATCGCAAACCACCCCTCGGCGGACAGGATGACTCCGACGATCGTCGCCGAGTCCGTGAACTGCGCCGAGCACCGCCGGCAGATAGGTCCCGATCGTCGTCTTCGCCCAGGCCAGGCCGAAGGCGCCGAGGCCGAGGATCCAGATCAGCCGCGTCGTCGCACGCGCATCCGGGGCGAGCCGCGCGCCGCCCACCACCGCGAGCTGAGGTCGGCCGGCATCGGCCATCGAGCCGAGTCTAGCCAGCTGACGCGGCCTTGGCGAAGACCGTGCCGGGCCCTTCGGGCTCTGGCGATCGCGGCCGCGAGCCGACGCTCGCGCCGGCCGCTCAGCCGCTGAGCGCTGCCGGCAACGCGAAAAGATCGGGCAGCGTGTCGTCGCGGCCGGGGAACCGACCCTCGCGGTCGAGGAGGAAGGCCCGCATCCCGAGCGACCGCGCGCCCTCGACGTCGTCCTCGAGGGAGTCGCCCACCATGACGGCATCGGCGGGCGTCACCTCGAGGCTGTCGAGGACGGCGAGGAAGATGCTCGGGCTCGGCTTGACCTTGCCGTGGGCGCCGCTCGCCACCCAGGCGTCCACGTCGAGCGAGAACGTGTCGATGAACCGCCCGAGATCGCGGCTCGTGTTCGAGACCAGGCCGATCTTGAGCTCTCGGCGCCGCAGCTCCCGCAGGACCGGGGGCGCGTCCTCGTAGAGCTCGAAGTTCGTCGACTGCTCCCAGGCCTTGACGATCTCGAGCGCGACGGATCTCACTTCCGGCCCCTCCCCGCCCATACCGCGGACGATGTCCTCGGTGAAGCGGATCCAGACCTCTTCGTCGTGCTCGAGCTCCGGGTGGTGCTCGAGATCCTCGACGGCCTTCGCGCGCGCCTCGGAATAGCGGTTCGGGTCGAGGCCGAGCCCCAGGCGCTCGCCCGCGCGCCGGTAGCCCTCGGGGCCGAGCAGGGGCCCGGGCTTGCAGAGCGTGAAGTCCACGTCGAAGAGGACGGCCCGTAGGGGCCGCGTCTCATCCGGCCCGCTCAAAACGTCAAACGCCCGCGGGCCAGCGGTAGGCCTGGGGCTGCCTGTTGGCGAGCGAGGGAAGTTGCGCGCGAATGCGCTGCAGACGTGCGCGATCGATCTCGGCGGAGATGACGGTGTCCTCGTCGGGCGCGACGGCGAGCACGACTCCCCAGGGGTCGACGATCATCGAGCGCCCGTAGCTCGCCTTGCCCGGCGCCGTCTGACCCCACTGGTTCGCAGCCGCGACGTAGAGCTGATTCTCGACCGCGCGGGCGCGCACGAGCAGCTCCCAGTGATCCTTGCCGGTGAAGAGCGTGAACGCGGCCGGGACGGTGATCAGCTCGGCGCCGTCCAGCGCCTCGATCCGGTACAGCTCCGGGAAACGGACGTCGTAGCAGACGGTGAGTCCCACTCTCCAGCCCTCGGCGTCGCAGACGACCGGCTCGTCGCCCGGCTCCTCGGTCTCGGACTCGCGGTAGACCTGACCGCCCACCTCGACGTCGAACATGTGGATCTTGCGGTAGAGGCCGACCAGTTCGCCCTGCGGATCGTAGACCGGGCATGTGTTCGACAGCTTGTCGCGGCCTTCGCGAAGCTCCGTCACCGACCCGCCGACGAGGCTCACACCGTGCTGCCGCGCCCACGACGAAAGAGCGCGGAAGGTCTCACCGTCTCCGATGGGCTCGGCGTTCTCACGAAAGACATCCGGCCCGCCGATGGCGTTCCATTTCTCGGGCAGCACGACGACGTCCGCGCCGGTAGACGCGGCGCGCGCGACCAGCTTCTCGGCCTTCTCGAGGTTGGCGGCCTTCTCGGGGCCGGCGTTCAGCTGCACGCATGCCACACGGAGCAGATCGGCCATAGGTCAAGGATAGCCCCGACAAGGCGCCGACCGAGACAAGGCGGCTGAGCCGTCACGCAACGCGGCCGCAGGGCCGCAGCCGTGACGCGAGCGCCGAAGGCCGCGGTCACAAGCGGTCGCCACGCGACAAGGCGGCTGAGCGGCCGGCTCGGCCGGCCGCGACCCGCCAGAGCGGCCGAGGGCCGCGGTCACGCGTCGCCGCGCCCAGGCGGCTGAGCGGCGGACCACGGCCGAGCGGAGCGAGCGGCCGGATGAGATCCGGCCCCTACGACGTCCGACCCAGTGGCCCGGCTCATCGAGCCAGGCACCGCCCGCACTGTGTGGCCGCATCTCATGCGGCCCGGAGTCAAGTCGGTCGCCGCGCGTAGGCGGCTGAGTACCGCGGCCTTCGGCCGCTCGGCGGTCGCGGCCGGCCAGGCCGCTCAGCCGCCTGGGCCGCTATCGGCGAAGTCGGGGTGCCCGGATTTGAACCGGGGACCTCACGGTCCCGAACCGTGCGCGCTACCAGGCTGCGCTACACCCCGAAGGCCGAGACAGGGTACCCGACGCGGCCGCGGTAGAGTCGCGCCGTGGCCTCTCGCGACGAGATCATCGCGTTCGCCGACGAGTACCTGGAGCTCGACGCCTACCCGGACTACGGGCCGATGGGCCTCCAGGTCGCCGGGGCGACCGAGGTCTCGAAGCTCGTCTGCGGCGTCTCCGCCTCGCTCGAGCTGTTCGAGCGTGCGGCGGCGGGCGGCGCCGACCTCGTGCTCGTCCACCACGGGCTGTTCTGGGATCGAGATCCGAGGACGATCGACCACGTCATGCGTCGGCGACTCGAGGCCCTCTTCGCGGTCGACCTCAATCTCGCTGCCTACCATCTCGCCCTCGACGCCCACCCCGAGGTCGGCAACAACGCGCTGCTCTGCCGCGCGCTGGGGATCGAGCCCGCCCGCCGCTTCGCCGGAATCGGCTTCGGAGGCCCCCTGTCCGAGCCCTGCTCCCTCGAGGAGCTCGCGGGACGGGTGGAACAGGAGCTCGGCCGGGCGCCGCTCGTCTTCGCGTCCGGGCCCGAGCGCATCGAGCGGGCCGCCGTCTGCTCGGGCGGCGCGGCGGGGTATCTGCCCCAGGCCGCGGCGGAGGGTTACCACTGCTACGTCACGGGCGAGCCCGCCGAGCCCTCGATGATGTCCGCGCGAGAGGCCGGCCTCCACTTCGTCGCCGCCGGCCATCACGCGACCGAGACGCTGGGCGTGCAGGCGCTCTCGGAGCTGCTCGCGAAGCGCTTCGGGCTCGACTGGGAATTCGTCGACCTGCCGAATCCCGTCTGACGCGTTCGCGATTCGACGTCGCGGCGGCGCTGTCAAGCTATTGCCATGGCGACGACGGTCACGCGCGAGCCGGCCGCTGTCGCGCCGGAAGCGGCAGCGCGGGTCTCGCCGGCGCGGCTCGGGGTCGTGGTGTTCACCGCCGGGCTGGGCACGCTGGCGACCGAGATCGCTGCCTCCCGGCTGCTCGCCCCCTACTTCGGCTCCTCGACGATCGTGTGGGCGAACATCATCGGGCTGATCCTGATCTACCTCTCGCTCGGCTACTGGCTCGGCGGCAAGATCGCCGATCGCCGCCCTGATCCGCGGCTGCTGGGGAAGCTGATCCTCGCTGCGGCGGCCTTCATCGCGGTTCTGCCGTTCGTCTCGCGGCCGATCCTCGATCTCACCGTGCGGGGCCTCGACGCCGTCTCGCTCGGCGCCATCGTCGGCTCCTTCTTCGCCGCGCTCGCCCTGTTCGCCGTGCCGATCACCCTTCTCGGCTGCGTGTCGCCGTTCGCCATCAGACTGTCGATCGCCGACGTACGCACCGCGGGCACGGTCTCCGGTCGCCTGTACGCGATCTCGACCGTCGGCTCGATCCTCGGCACGTTCCTGTCGGCGATCGTCCTGATCCCTCTCATCGGCACGCAGCGAACGATGCTCGCCTGCGCCGTCCTGCTCACCGGCGGCGCGGCGCTGCTGCTCGGACGGCGCTGGCAGGTGGCGACGATCGCGGTGGCCGGGCTGCTCGCGATTCCTGCCGGCGCCATCAAGGCGACGGACGGGCTCGTGTACGAGACGGAGTCGACCTACCAGTACATCCAGGTGCTGCAGCGCGGAGACGGCTCGAGGGTGCTCCACCTGAACGAGGGCGTCGCCAACCACTCTGTCTGGCACCCCGACAGCGTGCTCACCGGCGGCGAGTGGGACATGTTCCTCGTCGTGCCGCCGCTCCTCGACCGGCCCGTGAAGCGGATCCTCGTGATCGGCAACGCCGGCGGCACGACCGCGAGAGCCTACGGGGCGCTCTACCCCGGAGTCGAGATCGACGGAGTCGAGATCGACCCCGAGGTCTCCGACGTCGGCAGACGGTATTTCGGTCTCGACGACAACCCAAAGCTCAACGTCATCGACGAAGACGGACGGCCCTACCTGCAGCTCACCGACAAGCGCTACGACGCGATCCTCATAGACGCGTACCGCCAGCCCTACATCCCGTTCTACCTCGCCACGAAAGAGTTCTTCGAGCTGACGCGCGACCACCTCAACCCCGGCGGCGTCCTCGCCCTGAACGTGGCGGCCGTCCCGGGAGACAACCGCCTTTCGCGCGCCCTGGGCTCGACGGTGCTCGAGGCCTACCCGCAGGCCTGGCTGTGGCCGGCGCTGCGGTTCAACGAGCTGCTGGTCGCGCTCGACACGCCCGTCGATCGGGCGACTCTGGCGCGCCGTGTTCAGGCGATCAACCCGCAGGTTGCCTCGCTGGCCGAGCTGTTCGCCGCCGAGGTGACGCCGATGGTGCAGGACCAGGCGCCGCTCACCGACGACCGGGCTCCGGTCGAGTGGCTCACCGACGGCATGATCGTCTCGTACATCGCGCGCGGCGAGGAGCTCGACGAGGACTTCCTGCCGACCAAGCCGTGAAGGGCCGCGTCGCCTGACGGCTCGGCGACCGCGGTCGCGTCGTGGCCGCGCCCAAGACCGTGCCGAGCCCTGACGGGCTCGGCGATCGCGGGTCGCGGCCTGGCCGAGCCGGCCGCTCAGCCGCCCGCGGCTACGGCCCTGACGGGCCGCGTTGCGTGACCGCGGCCTGCGGCCGCTCCCCTGTCACGGCTGCGGCCCTGACGGGCCGCGTTGCGTGACGGCCGCGCGGCGCGCCTCTTGCTCGTACGGGTTCTCCTGGTAGCGGTAGCGCAGCAGCGCGTAGGTCATATGGATCGGGTGGTGCTGGAACTGCCAGACATGGCAGAGCTCGTGAACGAGCAGCCCCTCGAGCCGATCCTGCCCGTTGCGGGCCACGAGCTGCTCCGGGCGTCTCCTTGAACGCGATCCTCTTGATGAACGCGTATGCGATGTAGCGGCGAAAGCCGGGGATGCGGAAGAGCCACGGCCAGACGACGACGCGGACATCGGGCTTCAACGGCTTCGGGTAGAGGGCGAGCGACTCGAGGCGACGACGCGCGTCGACGATCGCCGCGTCGAGGTCGACGGCGGTCACGCGTCACCGGGCCGAGGCTCCGGCCGGCCCAGGAGGAAGTCCTCGACGTGCCTGGCGCACTCGGACGGGTACTCGCCGATGAGCAGATGGCCGGCCGCAGGCAGCACACGCAGCGGCGCCCGCAGCCGTCGTGCGTACTCGAAGCCCACGTCGAGCGGAACGAGCCGGTCGCGGGCTCCCCAGACCAGCATCGACGGGCACTCGATCCCGTGCAGCTCCTCCCGGCTCCGCTCGGCGAAGAGCGCCCGCCGAGCCGTTCTCGTGTCGAGCTTCTCGCCCGTGCCCTCGAGGAAGCCGAGGGTGGCCGTCGGCGAGAGCGCGCCCGGGCTTACGGCACCCCAGCCGCCGAACGCGACGCGCCTCAGCCGTGGCCGGCGGGCGACCTCACTGCGATTGCGGGCCAGATACCGCTCGGCGGGACGGAGCGTCCGCAGGATCGCCATGCTGGTCCGGCGCCAGCGCGGGAAGTCGAGCAGACCGCACGGAGCGAACAGGACGAGTGCCGTGACCGCCTCGGGCCGCCGGATCGCCAGCCGGGTGGCGACGGCCCCACCGAGGGAGTGCCCGAGCAGAGGCGCCGGCAGAGCGTCCTCGAGCTCGGCGACGAGCGCGACCCGGTCGGCGAACGAGGCCAGACCGCAAGCGGCCGACAGCGGCGCCGACCCGCCGTGGCCCGGCAAGTCCGGCACGACGACGCGGTAGCGACGGGTCAGGAGAGGCGCCAGCTCGGCCCAGTTCGCCGCCGCGCCGCCCAGACCGTGAACGAGCACGAGAGGCGGGCCCGAGCCGCCGACGAAATAGCGCAGGGCGACGCTGCGAATGTCTGCGAAGCGCTCCTCGAGCCCGGCGAGCGCCGTTGCCTCCGGCACGCAGAAAGCCTATCCTTACGTTCATGGTTCGGACTGAAACGCGGCGCTGATGGGAGGCGTCGCGCCAAGGGGTACGGAAGACTGAGCCCGCCGCTCGTGCATCGACGGCGGGCTCTGTGTTCTCCGCGTCACGCAACGCGGCCCGAAGGGCTGCAGCCGTGACGGGGGAGCGGCCGAAGGCCGCGGTCAGGCGGCTGGCCGCATGCCGCTAAGCGACCGGGACGATCGCTAGAAAGGAGCACGGGATGGCGAATCACCTCACCCCCGAGGAGCTCTCCAAGGAACTCGGGATCGACCGCGAGGAGGTGATTCGGGTCTGTGTCGAGGAGTCGGTGCCGATCTACCAGGGGAAGATCGACAAGACGCTCTTCCAGGCCCAGCTCGACGCGGTGCGCGCGCAGCAGGCGCCGCACTAGCCCCGGGGCCGGGGCCGGTTCAGGAGGCCGAGCGGGCCTTCGACTTCGCCCGCGACGAGGCCTTCGGCGCGGTCTTCTTCGGCGGGGTCTCGCTCTCCTTGGCCGCCGCCACGCTCTTCTTGAGCGCCTCCATGAGGTCGATCACCGGCGCCTCCGGAGCGGGCTCCGGGCGGACGATCTCCTCACCGGAGAGCTTGGCCTCCAGCATGGCCCGTAGCTCGTCGCGGTAGGTGTTGCGGTACTCGTCCGGGTCGAAGCTCCCGGCCAGGCTCTCGACGAGCTGGCGCGCCATCGCCAGCTCCGGCTCGTTCACCTCGATCTCCTCGACAGCCTCCGTGATCTCGGCCGCCGAGCGGATGTCCTCCGCGTAGTAGAGCGTCTCGAGAACGATGCTGTCCTCGAGCGGGCGAACAAGGCAGAGGTTCTCCTTGCCCCACAGCACGAAGCGGCCGACCGCGGCCATCTCGGTGTCCTGGAGAGCCCTCAGCAGCAGCGCGTAGGGCCTCCGGCCGACCGGATCCGCGGCGGGAGCGAGGTAGTAGCCGCGGTCGAAGTAGATGGGGTCCACCTCGGCGAGCGGGACGAAGCGCAGCAGCTCGATCGAGCGCGAGCGCTGGAGCTCCACCGACTCGAGGTCGCTGTCCTCGATCAGCACGTACTGGCCCTTCGCGAACTCCCACCCCTTGACGAGCTCGTCGGCCTCGACGTCTCGCTCGTGCTCGGGGCACCACCGCTTTTGCTTGATCGGGGTGCCGCACTCGCGGTGCAGCGTCCGGAAGGACACGTCGCGGCGCTGCTGCGCGACGGCGAGGCCGACCGGGATTGTCACGAGGCCGAAGCTGAGGGAGCCGTTCCAGATGGTGCGCATGAGCGGAGTCAGGGTAGCGGGCCGCTTTACATTCCGTGTCAGAGAGCTCTTCCCTTCCAGCCGACCGAATAACCTGCGGCCATGCGCACGGTCGCGGGCATGTGGCAGGCGGCGGTCGCGGATTCCCGGCCGTATCCGGCCTACCTCGTCCAGGGCGAGGAAGGCTGGCGCGCCGTTTCCTTCGGTGAGGCGGGAGAGATCGTCGACGAGCTGGCCTGCGGCTTCCTCTCGCTCGGGGTGGCGAAGGGCGACAGGGTGGCGATCATCGGCAGGACGCGCGTCGAATGGTCGCTCTGCGACTTCGCGCTGGCGTCGATCGGCGCGGTCTCCGTGCCGATCTATCCGACCAGCTCTGCGATCGAGGCCGCCTACATCCTGGGGAACAGCGGCGCGAACGTCGTGATCTGCGAGAACGGCGAGCAGTACGCGAAGATCGCACCGGTCCGGGCCGAGCTCGACGTGCTCGATCACATCGTGACCATGGACGGCTCGCCCGGTAGCGCAATGCCGCTGGAGGAGCTGCGACGGCGAGGGCGGTCATTCGCCGGTGGGGAGCCCGGCGCACTCGAAGAGCAAAGGGCGGGGATCGGCGAGGACGACCTGCTCACGTTCAACTACACGTCGGGCACCACGGGGCCGCCGAAGGGCTGCGTGATCACGCACCGCCATGCCTTCGTGATGGTCGACATGATCCGGCGCGTCGAGGGCCTCTTCACCGGGAGCGACCGGGTGCTGCTCTACCTGCCGCTCGCCCACACGTTCGCGCGGCTTGTGCAGTACGCCGGAGCCGGAGCGGGCTTCACCGTGGCCTTCTGTCCCGACATCGACCTCGTGGCCCAGGCGCTGCTAGACGTCAAACCGACGATCCTGCCGAGCGTTCCGAGGCTGTTCGAGAAGGTCCAGGCGGGCGTGCAGGCCGCGTTCGACGAGGCGACCGGTGCCCGTCGCCGGCTCGTCGACTGGTCGCTGGCCGTCGGGCAGGAGGCCGCGGCTTTGCGGCAGGAGGGATCGCGCCTGCCGTCGACTCTCGCGGTCAAGCACGCAGCGGCCGACCGGCTGGTCTTCTCGAAGGTGCGAAGCAAGCTGGGCGGCGAGCTGCGGGTGGCGATCTCCGGGGGCGCCCCGCTGGCCGTCGAGGTGGCCGAGTTTTTCCATTCCCTGGGGATCCTCATCCTCGAGGGCTACGGCCTGACCGAGTGCACGACCGCGTCCCATGTGAACAGGCCCGGGCATTTCCGTTTCGGGACCGTGGGCTTCCCGCTCGACGGCGTCGAATGCAGGACCGCCGACGACGGCGAGGTCCTGCTGCGCGGCGACAACGTCTTTGCCGGCTACCACGGCGACGAGCGCGCCACGCGGGCAGTCCTCACGGACGACGGCTGGCTGATGACGGGCGACGTCGGCTCGATCGACCCGGACGGCTTCCTCACGATCACAGACCGCAAGAAAGAGCTCATCGTCACAGCCGGCGGGAAGAACGTCTCGCCGCAGAACATCGAGAACGCGCTCAAGGCATCGCGGATCGTCTCGCAGGCCCTTGCCGTGGGTGACGAACGGCCCTACGTCGTCGCCCTGATCGTTCCCGATCGTGACGAGGTCGAGCGCATCGGCGCGGGCCCCGCGGAAGTTCGGACGCTCGTGGAGCGCGCCGTCGCCGAGGTCAACGGTACGCTCGGCCAGGTCGAGCAGATCAAGCGCTTTGCGCTCCTCGACCGGGAGTTCACAGCTGAGGCCGGCGAGATCACGCCCACGCTCAAGCTGCGCCGGCGCGTCTGTGAAGAGCACTACAGCGAGGAGATCGAGGCTCTGTACGCGACGAGCCGACGCGACCAGCAGGCGCCGCCGCAGATCTGAGCGGGGGCGCCGAGGCCTACAGGATCCGTCGCGCGCCCACGTATGTGGACGCGTACCACGAGTCGCCGAGGCTCGAGATCTTCACGACGTCGCCGGTGTGCGGCGAGTGGATGAACTGCCCGCCGCCGATGTAGATGCCGACGTGGCCGAGCCCGTCGAAGAAGACGAGATCGCCGGGCTGCAGCGCGCTCTGGGAGACCCCGACGCCGTACCCGTACTGCGCGCCCGAGCTGTGCGGCAGCGAGACACCGACTTGCGCGAACACGTACATGACGAAGCCCGAGCAGTCGAAGCCCGACGGTGAGGCACCCGCCCACACGTACGGGACGCCGAGGTACTGCATCGCGATCCCGACCACCCCTCCGTACGGGCTGGCCGGGGCGGCCGTGGTCGTGGGGCCGCCCGCGCTCGAGATCGACGGCGAGGAAACGATCGGATTGTCGGTGAGCCGCCGCTCGGCCTCGGCTTGCAGCCGTTCCTGGCGTTCGCGCTCCTCGGCCTGGAGCCGTTCGATCTCCGTCCTGGATCGAGCTGTAGAGCTGCTGGCGCTCGGCCAGCTGCTGCTCGATGTCCAGACGCCGGTCGCCCCGCTCCGCAACGACCTGCTTCTGCTCCGTACGCGCCTTGCCGAGCCGCGCGACCTGAGCTCGGTAGGCGGCGCGGGCGGCGCGGACATCCTTGAGGATGCGCCTGTCCTCGCTCGAGATGCGGTCGGCGGCATCGACGCGTTCGAGGACCTGGTCGAGAGACGTGGAGCCGAGCAGAATCTCGATGAGCGTGTCCTCGCTGCCCGACTGGTAGAGCGCGACGACGCGGTCGGCAAGTCGCTTCTGCGCCTTCGCGTTGGCGCTGCGCGCAATGCCGAGCCGGTGCTTCGTGGCCTCGATGTCCTGCTCGATCGCGGAGAGCTTCACCGTCGCGGCGTTGTAGGCCTCCACCGCGCGGCTCAGCGCCGAGTCGATCTCCTGGATCTGGGCGAGGACCTGCTGGGCCTCCGCCTGCTTGGACTCGATCTGAGCCGGTGCCGAGAGGGCAGTGCCGGCCCATGCGAGCGTCGCCGTGGCGCCGGCTGTGACAAGCCACAGGACGCTCCGTCTCTTCGTGCGCGAAATCACTCAGATCGGTCCGTCGGGGTCGCACCGCACGGACGGCTGCGGCACGGCCGGGGACACTAACAGGAGGGCTTGACGCGGGTCAATGGGCCACCGTCCGGGTTGCCACGGAACCCTCGCAATTTCCTGGCGTTTTCGGCGTTCTGGGTGGCACTTGTCACAAAACGATGGGTATGAGACGACGTTCGATCCCTTTCTGGTAGCGTCACCGCTCCGTGCGCGCCAGCGTTCCCCGGCATAGGCGGCCGGCATTCCTCCTGCTCTGCTCCGGTCTCGGCCTCGCGGTTGCCCTCGTGGTGGGCACTGCGCGTGCGGACAACGCGGACACCCTTCAGCGCGAGGCCGACCAGCTGAGGGCCCAGAACGCCGATCTCGACCAGGGGGCTGCGCAGGCACTGCTCGAGCTCTACGCGCTCGAGAGCAGCCTGCAGCGCGCCGAGCAGCGCAGGGCGAGCCTCGAGGGCCGGATCGCGGAGCTCGAGGAGCAACAGGCCTCGGCGCGTCACAGCCTCGATGTCGCCCGAACGTCCGAGGCGAGCGCGCAGGAGGCGCTTGCGGAGCGCGTGCGCGCCCTCTACGTGGAGGGCAAGCCCGAGCCGCTGGAGGTCGTTCTCGGGGCCTCCTCGCTCGACGAGCTCATAGACGCGATCGACAGCGTGAACCGGCTCGCCGACCACGACGAGCAGATCATCACCCAGGTCCAGGATGCCCGGCGCAACCTGCGCGTAGCCCTTGGCGAGCTTGCCGAGCGGCAGGAGGAGCTGACGAGGCTCGCCGGTGCCGCCGAGGCGGCCCGGACCCGGCTCGAGCGCGCCCGCGACGAGAAGGCCGGGTATCTGACCTCGCTCAGGCGGCAGGCGGAGCTCAACGACCGCCAGATCGCATCGCTGACCGAGCAAGCGCAGGCCGCCGAGGAGGAGGCGTCCGAGATCGCCCCGGAGGCCCCCGCTCCCCCCGAGGAGACGGGAGAGAGCACGCCGGAGCCGTCCGCACCCGAGCCCACCTCTACCGACTCCTCGCCGGAGCCGGGGCGGCAGGTCACCGTCTCCGCCACCAAGTACTGTCTGACGGGAACCACCGCGACGGGCCTCCCGGTGCAGTACGGCGTCATCGCCACCGATCCGGCATACATCCCCCTCGGGACGCGTCTCTTCGTGCCGGGCTACGGCGAGGGCGTGGCGGCCGATACGGGAGGCGCGGTCACTGGCTGGACGATCGACCTCTGGGTCTCGAGCTGTGCCGAGGCCGACGCATATGGCCGTCAGAACGTCACGATCACGATCTACGACTGATCCGTTGCTCCGTCGCTGCAGTGCGCTCGCTGTGCTGCTGGCTGCCGCCTTGCTCACCTGGCCGGCCCCCGCGGCGCCGCGGATCGCCGATCCGCCGCCGGCCGGAGCTCTCGCAGCCGCCCTGCGAAGCTCGGGAGTGACAGAAGGCAGGACCGGCGCACTGGTGCTCGATCTGGACGACGGCACCACGGTGTTCGGGCGCAACGCCGGTAAGCCGCTGGCCCCCGCGTCGACGGAAAAGCTGACGGTGGCGCTGGCAGCCCTGCAGGAGCTCGGAGCCGGCTTTCGCATCGAGACCACCGTGCTCGGCAGCGGTTCACGCGCAGGGAACCGGTGGAGCGGCGACCTGCTGCTCGTCGGCCACGGCGATCCCAGCCTCGGCCGCGACGATCTGCGAGGCCTGGCGCGGCAGGTACGCTCGCTCGGCATCCGCTCGGTCACCGGGCGCGTGCTCGGCGACGAGTCGTACTTCGACAGCCGTCGCACCGCGCCGGGCTGGAAGCCGTCGTTCTACAAGATCGAATCGGCCCCGCTCTCGGCGCTGATCGTCGAGCGCGCCTGGCTCGATCGTCGGCAACGCGACCGGCCGGCGTTGGCCGCTGCGATCCTCTTCAAGCGGGCGTTGCGGGCTGCCGGCGTCTCGGTGAAGGGCAAGCCGGGCCGTGCGACCGCGGGCGCCGGCACGGTGAGGCTGGCCGGCGTCACCTCGCCCACGCTCGGCCGCCTCGTCGACCACATGAACACGGAGAGCGACAACTTCGTCGCCGAGATGCTCCTGAAGCAACTCGGAGCCAGAGAGCTCCGGCGCGGGACGACGGCTGCCGGCGCAAGCGTCGTGCGTCGCGTCCTCGCAGAACGCGGCGTGCCGCTTGCCGGCGTGCGCATCGTCGACGGCTCAGGGCTGTCGCGGCTCGACCGTCTCACTGTCCGCGCGCTGGCCGCGCTGCTGCTCTCGGCATGGAAAGACCCCTCGGTCGCGCGGCCGTTCAAGGCGTCGCTGCCCATCGCGGGCGTCAACGGCACGCTCGAGGACCGCATGCGCACAGGGCCCGCACGCGGCGTCGTCAGGGCGAAGACGGGCACCACGAGCCTCGCCTCGGCGCTGGCCGGCTACGTCGGCGCGGGTTACGTGTTCGCCCTGCTGATGAACGGCAACCCCGTCCCGTACTCCTCCGCGAGAGCCGCGCAGGACCGCTTCGTCCAGCGCCTGCGCGCGCACGCTGCCCTAGCCCGAAACAGTCGCAGACTGGTTTCGGGCGAAAAGCGGCCGAAGGCCGCGGTCACGCTCTAGCCCAAAACAGCCGCAGGCTGGTTTTTGGCGAAAAGCGGCCCGAAGGGCCGCGGTCACGGGTTTCGGTCGAGCGAAAGCGGCCCGAAGAGCCCGCGGTCAGGCACTAGCCCCGTTAACGCTGCCCTACGAGCGCCTCGAACGCGCCCTCGTCGAGGATCTCGACGCCGAGCCGCTGGGCCTTCTCGAGCTTCGAGCCGGGGCTCTCTCCCACCACGAGCCCGCTCGTCTTCTTCGACACCGAGTCGGTCACCTTGGCTCCGAGCTCCTCGAGCGCGGCCTTCGCCTGCTCCCGCGACCAGTCCGCGAGCGTGCCCGTGATCACATAGCTCCGGCCCGTCAGCGGGCCTTCCCTGGGCCCCTCGGCCTCGTCCAGCTCGAAGCGCAGCCCGAGCGCTCTCAGCTCCTCGACCAGGCGACGGTTCTCCGCGTCGGCGAACCACTCGGCGATCAGCTCGCCCCGGTCGGGACCGATGCCTTCGACCTCCATGATCTCCTCCGGTGTCGCGCTCATCAGCCGGTCGACCGAGCGAAAGTGCAGCGCGAGATTCTGGGCCATCACCCAGCCCACCTTCGGGATGTTCAGCCCGAACAGCACGCGGTTGAACGGCTGGGCCTTGGACTGCTGGATGGACTCGACTGCCTTGCCGGCGGAGATCTCGCCGTAACCGTCGATCTCCATGAGCTGCTCCGGCGTGAGCCTGTAGAGGTCAGGCATGGAGCGCAGAAGCTCGAGCTTCCAGAGCTTGCGGACGAACTGCTCGCCCACGCCTTCGATGTCCATTGCAGCGCCGACCCAGTGGATCAGCGTCTCGAGCCCTCGTGACGGGCAGCCCCGGTTCGGGCACCGGTGCATCACCTCGCCCTCGGGCTTGACGACAGGTGTGTCGCAGAGCGGGCACCGCTCCGGCATGCGGAAGGGTTTCGAGCCGCGTGTGTGCGGCAGGACCGGGCCGACCACCTGCGGGATCACGTCGCCGGCCCGCTGGACGATCACGACGTCACCTTCGCGGATGTCCTTGCGGTTGATGTCCTCCTCGTTGTGGAGAGTCGCGGTCGAGACCGTTACCCCGCCCACGGTGACGGGCTCCAGCTGGGCCCACGGGTTGAGCGCGCCCGTGCGCCCGACGCGGATGTGGATGCCGAGCAGCGTCGTCTGGGCTTGATCCGGCGCCCACTTGAACGCTCGTGCCCAGCGAGGCCGTTCATGAAGCGCCCCGAGCCGGGCCTGCTGGTCGAACGAGTCGACCTTGATCACGACGCCGTCGATCTCGTAGTCGAGCTTTGCCCGCGCCCGCTCCCACGCGCCTCACCGCCTTGGCAACCGCCTCGATCGACTCGTGCCTCTCGACCCGCGGATTCGTACGGAAGCCGTGCTCGCGCAGCCATTCGAGCGCCTCGGATTGCGTCTCCAAGGCGAGTCCCTCCCGGTAACCGAGCCCGTAGACCCAGATCGAGAGCTCTCGCTGCGCGGTGATGCCCGGATCGAGCTGGCGCAGCGAGCCTGCCGCGGCGTTGCGCGGGTTGGGCGCGGGCGCCTTCCCCTCGGCCTCCTGCTGCTCGTTGAAGCGCCGGAAGGCCGACAGCGAGAAGTACACCTCCCCACGGACCTCGACACGAGCGGGAGGAGCCTCGCCGTCGAGGAGCCGCATCGTCAGCGGAATCGAGTTGATCGTTCGCAGGTTCGCTGTCACGTCCTCGCCGCGCAGCCCGTCGCCGCGCGTTGCGCCGCGTACGAACATGCCGTCTTCGTAGAGCAGCGATATCGCCGAGCCGTCGATCTTCGGCTCGGTCACGTAAGCGACCGGCTCGTCCGAGTCGAGCCGCTTGCGGACGTCGTCTGCCCACTTCACGAGCGCGTCGTCGGTCGTGACCTTCTCGAGCGATCCCATGGCGGTCACGTGCTCGACCTTCCGGAATCGATCTGACGGCGGGGCTCCCACGCGCGCAGTCGGCGAGGTGGGCACCCAGAGCTCCGGGATGCTCCTCCTCGAGCCCTTCAGCTCGTCGAAGAGCTTGTCGAACTCGGCGTCCGACAGCTCGGGCGCGTCGAGGACGTGGTACAGGTAGTTGTGATGCTCGAGCTCTCGTCGCAGCTCCTCGATGCGGGCCGTGACGCTGTCAGAGGACATCCGAGAGCTCGCCCGGCTCGCCGACGAAGACATCGGGCGCCTCGGCCTCGAGGCGCTCGCGCGGATGGATACCGCCCCAGCCCACTGCGATCGAGGCCATCCCTGCCGCCTTGGCGGCCCTGATGTCGAACGGCGAGTCGCCCACGTATGCAGCCGACTCGGGCGCGGCGCCGAGGCGGTCGAGAGCCATCAGCAGGGGAGCCGGATGCGGCTTGTGGAGCTCCGTATCGTCGCCCGTGACGACCGTCTCGAAATAGCCGGCCAGAGGCAGCACGCTGAAGGTCACCTCCACCGTCGGACGGCTCTTGACCGTCACGATGCCCAGTGTCCGCCCCTCCGTTCGGAGGCGCTCCAGCTGCTCCTCGATGCCGTCGAACGTGCGAACGCTCTCGTAGATGCCCATGTTGTGATCGCGGTAGACACGCACGAGCTCGTCGGCGCGCTCCTCGTCGAACTCCCGCATCTGAGCCTGGATCCCGTGGCCGCCGACGTTCGCCATCAGCTCCGCGTCGGGGATCGTGCGACCGAGCACCGTGCGCGTGGCGTGCCGGAACGACGCGAGGATCAGGTCGCCGGAGTCGATGAGCGTGCCGTCGAGGTCGAACAGGACGGTCTCGAACCGCATCGCGATGATCCTAGCGGCCGCCTCCCGCCGGGCCCGACCGTCAGGCCGCACGGAAACGTGAAAAGAGACGCACGGCCTGGGTCAGTAGTCGACCCGCAGCAAATAGAGCCCCCATGCCGGCGCCGTCGTGCCGGCTTCGTCTCTCGGCCGACCGTCGAGGAGACGCGCGAGCGCGTCGGGATCCCGCTCGAGCATCGTGCCGACGAGGGACCGCACCATGTGCCGCAGGAAGCTGTCCGCCGTGATGCGAAGCGACAGGGTGTCTCCCTCGCGCTCCCAGCGACACTGCGACACGGTTCGCCGGAAGACCCGGTGCTGGGTGTTCGTTGGGCGTGAACGCACGGAAGTCGTGGTCGCCGACCACGAGTGCCGCGCACGCGGCCAGTCGCTCCTCGTCGATCGGTCGGGCACCCACAGCGAGCGACGGAGCTCGAAGACCGACGCCGTGCGACGGTTGAACACCCGGTAGCGGTAGGTGCGGCTCCGCGCGGAAAACCGCGCATGGAAGCCGTCAGGCGCCTGCTCGGCGCCGATGACCGCGACGTCTTCGGGGAGCTTCGCGTTGAGCGCCTCCGCCGCCTTCTCGATCGGCGGCCCGCCGAGGCAGCGAATGCTTGCCACCTGCCCGAGCGCATGGACTCCGGCGTCGGTGCGGCCCGCCACCGCCAGGCCTTCCCAGGTCGGAAAGACGCCCTCGAGCGCCGCGCGGAGCTCGCCCTCCACCGTCCGAAGCCCCGGTTGGGCCGCCCAGCCGGCAAAGCCTGTCCCGTCGTACTCGAGCGTGAGCTTGATGATGTTCGTCTTCGGCCCCCCGAAGCTCAGAGCCCTATCATTTCGCCTCGTGGAAGCGGACGAGTGGCGCGTCGAGGTCGAGCTCGAAGAAGAACCGGAAGGGATGCCGCTGGGCGAGCGGATCCGGTCGCTCGATCTCGACGACGAAGCACGCGAGCGACTTCCAGGTCCGATCATCGTGACCCGGGACGGACCTCACTTCTTCCTCTACACCCAGGACGAGGCGGGGGCCCGCGCCGCCGAGCGTGTCGTGGGCGAGCTGCTCGCCGAGCACGACCTCACCGGGACCGTCCGCGTGACCCGCTGGCATCCGGTCGAGGAGGCATGGAGGGACGCCGCTCTTCCCCTGCCGCAGACGGAGGGCGAGATCGAGGAGGAACGCGCGCGGCTCGAGGAGGCGGAGGAAACGGAGGCCGCGGTCCAGGGCGAATACGACTGGAACGTCCGCGTCTCGCTCCCTCACCGCCACGACGCAGTCGAGCTCGAGAAGAGCCTTCTGGCGGAGGGCCTCGACGTGCACCGCCGCTGGCGCTACCTGACCATCGGCGCCCCGACCGAGGAGCGCGGGCAGGAGATCGGCGCCTCGATTCTCGAGCGGGCCCCGGAAGGCACCGAGGTGTGGGTGGAGGTCAACCCGGACGACCTCCCGCACAGGTTCTTCGGCTTCATCCCGCCGCTCGGCTGAGCAACCTCGCGGCGGGCTTCGCAGTCACGCCTCGGGCCGCGTGCACACGACCAGACCACGACGTCCCGGCGAGAGGCCGTAGCGCGCGATCGTGCTCTCCTCGAGCTCGAGGGGGTAGGGATCCAGCCTCGCGGCGAAGCCCGCCTCAGCGAGCCGATCGAGGAAGTCGCGGCCGTAGCGGCGGACATGGTCGGGCTGCCCGTACAGCCGCTCCCGCTCGCGCGGCGAGACCACGCTCGGGTCCTCCTCGGTCTCGGCCATGTCCAGATCGAGCGGGGTCTCGAGGATCGCCCAGCCGCCCGGCTTCAAGACCCTGAAGAGCTCGGCCATCGCCGCCCGGTCGTCGGGAACGTGCTCGAGGACGTGGAGGCAGATGATCGCGTCGAACCGCGAATCCTCGAATCGAAGCCGCGTGATGTCCATTCGTTCCATTGCGATCGGCGACGAGAGGTCGATGCTCGTGTAGTCGACGTCCGGCTCGGAGCGAAGGATGCGCTGGATGACCGCCTCCGGCGCGACATGGAGCACGCTGTTCGGCGACTCGAAGAGCGCGGTGCGGTCACGGAGATAGAGAATCAGCAGGCGATGCCGGCGCAGTGAGCCGCAGCGCGGACAGATGTTGTCCCGGTGACCGCCGATCCAATAGGTCGGGAACGCCCGCAGCGACGCGTCGCAGCACGGACAGGTGACGCGGTCACCGGCATAGACCGGCGCGAGCGCACGCAGATAGAGCGTCAGCAGCTGAGGCTGGAACCGGGTCGGCGTCGCGCGCTTGACGGCCTTTCGAAGGACGCGCACGGCACAGCTGACCACACGCCGCGGATGTTGTCCACGGCGCCCGGCGTGGGGCTCGGGCCGGAAGGCTAGGCGGTGGTCTCGGCGGTGCGCTCGGCCGGTGCGGCCGCGACCGGTGCGACTCGACGCCGCGGCACGTGGTCGACCAGCTCGAGGTAGGCCATCGGAGCCGCGTCCCCCTGACGCGGCCCGATCTTCACGACACGCGTGTAGCCGCCCGGCCGGTCGGCGAACCGCGGGGCGATCTCGGTGAAGAGGATGTGCGCGATGAACTTCGACCGGAGAAACGACACCGCCTGCCGGTGCGCGTGCATGTCGCCGCGCTTCCCGAGCGTGATCAGCTGCTCGACGACCGGGCGCACCTCCTTGGCCTTGGCCTCGGTCGTCTTGATCCGGCCGTGCTCGATCAGGGAGGCGCAGAGGTTCGCGTAGAGCGCCTTCCGGTGCGCCGAGTCACGGCCGAGCTTTCTCCCAGTCTTGTGGTGGCGCACGCCGCTCCTACTCCTCCCGAAGCGTCAGCCCGTGGGTCCCGAGGGTCTCCTTGACTTCCTCGATGGACTTCTTCCCGAAGTTCGGGATGGCGGCGAGCTCGGCCTCGCTCTTCGAGACCAGGTCGCCGATCGTCTCGATGCCGACACGCTTGAGGCAGTTGTAGCTCCGGACGCCGAGCTCCAGCTCCTCGATCGGGAAGTTCTCCATCCCGCGAGCCTGGGGGATCTCGCTCTCGGCCTCGGCGGCTTCGTGCAGGCCCTCGATCTTCTCGAGATCGGTGAAGATCGCGAGCTGACGGATGAGGATCTCGGCCGCCTGAGCGATCGCTTCCTTCGGGTCGATCGAGCCGTCGGTCGTGATGTCGAGGGCGAGCTTGTCGTAGTCCGTCCGCTGACCGACGCGCGCCGCCTCGACCTCGTACGAGACTCGCCGCACCGGCGAGAAGATCGAGTCGACCGGGATCACGCCGATCGTGTGCTCGGGGCCGCGATTCAGCTCGGCGGGGACATAACCGCGCCCGCGGCCGATCGTCAGCGTCAGCTCGACGCGGCCCTTGTCGGAGAGGTTCGCGATCTCGAGCTCCGGGTTGAGGATCTCGAGATCGGCGGGCGCCTCGATGTCTGCCGCGGTCACGGGGCCCGCGCCCTTCTTCTCGAGCCGCACCTCGATCTCCGGCGACTCACCGTGCAGCAGGCAGGTGAGGTTCTTGAGGTTGAGGATGATGTCGATCACGTCCTCGCGGACGCCCTGCAGCGTCGTGAACTCGTGGGCGACGCCCTCGATCTTCACCGACGTGACCGCCGCGCCCTCGAGCGACGAGAGCAGCACCCGCCGGAGCGAGTTGCCGAACGTGTAGCCGAAGCCGCGATCGAGCGGCTCGATGACGAAGCGGCCGCGGTTCTCCTCCAGCTCCTCGCGTGTGATGCGAGGCACCTGGAACTCCATGAGACTGGTTCTAGTTGCCAATTCGATCCTTCCTTACACGGACGAAGCCCGTAGATCGGGCCGGATTGGATCCGGCCCACGAAGACCGGGCCGGATGAGATCCGGCCCCTACTTGGAATAAAGCTCGACGATCAGCTGCTCCTGGACGGGAGCGTCGATCTCCTCGCGCTCGGGCGGCTTGAGAACCTTGCCCGAGAGGTTGTCGTGGTCGGCCTGGAGCCATGGCGGCACCGAAGCCGTGAGGTCTGTCGCGTCGCGCACGACCTGCTCAACCGGGCTTCCCGGCCGCAGGATGACGAGATCTCCCGTGCGCAGCTGATAGCTCGGGATGTTCACGCGGCGCCCGTTGACCTGGAAGTGCCCGTGCCGGATGAGCTGCCGCGCCTGCGCGCGCGACGCCGCGAAGCCGAGCCGGTAGACGACGTTGTCGAGGCGCAGCTCCAGCATCCGCAGCAGCGCTTCGCCGGTGATCCCGGACTGCTGGGACGCTTTCTCGTAGTAGCCGCGGAACTGCTTCTCGAGAATGCCGTAGTAGCGGCGCGCCTTCTGCTTCTCGCGGAGCTGGAGCAGGTACTCCGACTGCTTGATCCGGCCGCGACCGTGCTCGCCGGGTGGATAGCTGCGCCGCTCGATCGAGCATTTCTCGGTCAGACAGCGCTCGCCCTTCAGGAAGAGCTTGATGCCCTCCCGGCGGCACTGCTTGCATTTGGGGCTGCGATCGCGCGCCATGCCTAGACCCTCCGTCGCTTCTTGGGCCGCACGCCGTTGTGAGCCTGCGGGGTGACGTCGCGAACGCCGAGGATCTCGAGGCCCGCCGCCTGCAGCGAGCGGATGGCGGTTTCCCGGCCCGAGCCGGGGCCCTTGACGAAGACCTCGACCTTCTGGAGCCCGTGCTCCATGCCCTTCCGCGCGCACGAGTCGGCAGTCACCTGCGCGGCGAACGGCGTGGACTTCCGGGAGCCTTTGAAGCCCGCGGAGCCGGCGCTCTCCCAGCAGATGACGGCGCCCTCCTTGTCGGTCAGCGTGACGATCGTGTTGTTGAACGACGTCTTGATGTGCGCCTGCCCGATGGCGATGTTCTTCTTGACCCTGCGGCGGGCCCGGGTCTTGCCGGCCTGACGACGTGGAGGCGCCAAGCTACTTCGCCTTCTTTCCGCGTCCGACGGTCTTCTTCGGGCCCTTGCGGGAGCGGGCGTTCGTCTTGGTGCGCTGGCCCCGCACGGGAAGCCCACGGCGGTGGCGCAGGCCGCGGTAGCAGCCGATCTCCATCAGGCGCTTGATCGCCTGCGACCGCGCGCGCCGCAGGTCGCCCTCGACCTCGAGGTTGGCGTCGATGTACGCGCGAAGCTTGGTGATCTCCTCGTCGGTGAGGTCGCGCACCTTCTCGTCCTGCGAGAGGCCGAGCTCGGCGCAGACCTTTGCGGCGCCCGAGGGCCCGATCCCGTAGATGTAGGTAAGGGCCACCGCCAGGCGCTTCTCGCGCGGAAGGTTGACGCCTGCAATTCTCGCCATCAGCGAATCACCCCTGACGCTGCTTGTGTCGCGGATTGGTACAGATGACGAACGTCTTGCCTTGCCGCTTGATAATGCGGCAGCGCTCGCACATCGGCTTGACTGATGCCCTGACCTTCATGGATTGACTTTTCCCACGCGTCGATATTTGGCCTGAAATCTCATCAAAAACCCTGCCGGCTCAGCGGAAGCGGTAGGTGATCCGGCCCCGGTTGAGGTCGTAGGGCGACAGCTCGACCGTCACCCGATCACCCGGGAGAATCCGGATGTAGTGCATCCGCATCTTCCCGGAGATGTGCGCGAGCACCTCGTGGCCCGAGTCGAGCTGCACCTTGAACATCGTGTTGGGTAGCGCCTCAACGACCTCGCCTTCGACCTCGACTGTCTCTTCTTTGACCGACATTCCGTCGTTCCCGGAACCGCAAAAAAGGACACAGCACAGCAGCGACTGTGCCGCGTTCCGGTCATCGTAGCACAGAGCCGACAGGGGGCCTCGCGGCCAGACGCTCCGAGGCCGTCAGCACGAGCGGGCCGTCGTCGGTGATCGCGACGGTGTGCTCGAAGTGCGCCGACAGCGAGCCGTCGATCGTGGAGATCGACCAGCCGTCGTCGGCCACGTGAACGTCCGACCGGCCGGCGTTGATCATCGGCTCGATCGCGATCGTCATGCCGGGAGCGAGCTCCACACCGCGGCCGGGCTCTCCGAAGTTGGGCACCTGGGGCTCCTCGTGCATCGAACGCCCCACGCCGTGGCCCACGAGCGACCGGATGACCGAGAAGCCTGCGGACTCCGTCGTCCGCTGGACCGCGGCGCCGATGTCCCCGATCCGGTTGCCCGCACGCGCTTCGCTCACTCCGGCGTCGAGCGCAGCGCGGCAGACGTCGAGCAGGAGCTGCGCATCGCCGTCGATCTCTCCTACCGCGAACGTGTAGGCGCTGTCGGCCACGAAGCCGTCGAGCGTGACGCCGACGTCGACGGAGATCAGGTCTCCCTCCTCGAGGCGGTACGGGCCGGGAATACCGTGCACGACCATCGAGTTCGGCGATGTGCAGAGGGAGGCCGGGAAGCCGTTGTATCCCTTGAACGTCGGGATGCCTCCTCGCTCCCGGATAAGCCGCTCGGCGATCCGATCGAGCTCCGCGGTCGTGATGCCAGGCTCGACGACCTCGCCCATGCGCTCGAGCACCTCTGCCACGACGCGGCCGGCGCGGGCCATCCTCTCGATCTCGCGGCTGGATTTCCGGATCACCATCAGGCTCGCTGCTCCGCGTGCTCGAGCACCTTCTCGACCTCCGCATACACCTCGTCCACGCTCCGGCCCGCATCGATGCCGACGAGAATGCCCTGCGCGAGGTAGTAGGCGATGAGCTGCTCCGCCTGCGCCGCGTACACCTGCAACCGGTGGCGGATCGTCTCGGGCTGGTCGTCGGTGCGCTGCTCTTCCTCGCCCCGGCCGACCAGGCGCTCGAACGCGTCGTCGGGGTCGAGCTGGAACTCGAGGACACACGAGAGGCGACGTCCGAGCTCCTCGAGCATCGCGTCGAGCGCCTCGGCCTGAGGGATCGTGCGCGGAAAGCCGTCGAGAATGAATCCGGCGGCCGTGTCGTCTTCGGAAAGCCGTTCGCGGATGATCTCGATCATCAGGTCGTCGGGGACGAGGTCGCCGCGGTCGTAGATCGGCTTGACCCGCTGCCCCAGCTCGGTGCCGTTCGCCATCGCGGCGCGCAGCATGTCGCCGGTCGCGATCTGTGGGATCCCGCGCTCCGCCGAGATCCGCTTCGCCTGGGTCCCCTTGCCGGCGCCGGGCGGCCCGAGCAGCAGCAGGTCGAGCGGCATTGTCGTCCCTCGTCGAGTCCCGGCCGGTTCCAGGCGGCCGTTACCTCAGGAAGCCTTCGTAGTGCCGCATCATCATCTGCGACTCCATCTGCCGCATCGTGTCGAGCGCAACGCCACAGACGATGAGGATCGAGGTGCCGCCGAAGGCCGCGGCCGTGTTCGCGGAGAAGCCGCCGTACGCGACGGCAATGCTCGGAATGGTGGCCACGAGCGCGAGCCAGAGGGAGCCGGGCAACGTCAGGCGTGTGAGCACACGGTCGAGGTACTGCGCGGTCGGCGGGCCGGGACGGATGCCCGGGACATAGCCGCCGTGCTTGCGCAGGTTGTCCGCCTGGTCGACCGGGTTGAACTGCACCGCCGTGTAGAAGAACGTGAAGACGACGATCAGGAACGCCTGCAAGAGGATGTAGAGAAGGCTCGAGGGCGTGAAGTGGGCGTTGATGAAGCCCTGGCTGGTCGGGAAGAACTGGGCGATCGTCGGCGGGAAGGCCATGATCGCCGCGGCGAAGATGATCGGGATGACGCCGGCCATGTTCACGCGCAGCGGCATGTAGGTGGAGCCGCCGCTGGTCATCCGTCTACCCACCTGGCGGCGGGCGTACTGGATCGGGATCCGCCGCTGGCCCTCCTGGACGAAGACCACCGCGACGATGATGCCGAGGGCGATGATCGGCAGGAACAGCCGCTCCGTCGGGCCGCCGTTCCACCAGGCCCTGAGGCCGCCGGGCATCTGGGCGAGGATCGAGGCGAAGATCAGGAGGGAGATCCCGTTGCCGATGCCCCGCTTCGTGATCAGCTCGCCCATCCACATGAGCATCGTCGTCGCCGCGGTGAGCGAGACGACGATGAGCACGATCCGCCCCGCGCTGAGCGGCAGGGCGCCCTGGCGGTTGAACAGGTAGGAGTAGCCGAGCGCCTGCAGCGCCGCGAGCACCACGGTCAGGTACCGCGTGTACTGGTTGATCTTGGCGTAGCCCGCCTCGCCCTCCTTCTGGAGCTGCTCGAGGCGCGGGACGACCACGGTGAGGAGCTGCAGGATGATCGACGCCGTCACGTACGGCATGATCCCGAGCGCGAACAGCGCGAACTGCGACAGCGCGCCGCCCGAGAAGATGTTGAGCAGTGACAGGATCGTCCCGCCCTGCGAGTCGAGGTAGCGCTCGATCTGATCGGGATCGACACCCGGCGCCGGGATCCAGCAGCCCAGCCGGTAGAGCGCCAGGATCATCGCCGTGAAGAGCAGGCGGTGACGCAGCTCCGGGATACGCCAGACGTTGGCGATCCAGGAGAACATCTAGTCGGTCGTCTCCTCGTCGCTCGGAGCCTCGGCATCCGCGTCCGGCGCGTCGTCCGCTGCCTCGGCCTCCTCGGCCGGGGTCTCGTCCGTCTCGGGCTCGAGGTCTGCGCCCGGGGGAGGCCCGCCGCGCGCGGCCGCGCGCTTGCGCGCCTTCTTCGACGTGGTCTCGACGGGCTCGCGCAGCACGACCACGGATCCGCCCGCGGCCTCGATCTTCTCGCGGGCCGACTCCGAGAACCGATGCGCGGTCACGGTCAGCTTCTTGGTCAGCTCGCCCTGTCCGAGCACCTTGACGTCGATCCGCAGGCTCTTGATCAGGCCCCGCTCCCGAAGCACCTCGAGCGTCACGTCGGTTCCGGCCTCGAAGCAGCGCTCCAGGTCGCGGACGTTCAGGTTCTGGGTCGTCGTCCGGTGCGGCCCCACGGGCATCGCGTCTTTCGAGGTGTTCCCGCGCTGCTTGCCGAGCCGCATGTAGATGGGCATCTGCCCGCCTTCGAACCCGGCGCGCATGCGATGGGATCCCGCGCGCGACTTCTGGCCCTTGATCCCGCGGCCGGAGTAGCGCCCCTTGCCGGAGCCCATGCCGCGCCCGATGCGCTTGCGCGCCTTGCGCTTGTCCGCGGGACGGAGAGTGGAGAGGGAGAGATCGTCTGCCATAGGTGTCAGGGGGCTAGAGCTCCTCCACCTTCACCAGGTGGCGAACCTTCCTCAGCATACCCGCCAGGTCAGGGGTCTCCTGCCGCTCGACGGAGCGGCCGATCTTGCCGAGACCGAGCGCACGCAACGTACCGCGATGTCGCTGCGATTGGCCGATCTGGCTACGAGTCTGGGTGATCTTCAGCTGCTTCTTCGCCATTGCGCTTCTTCTTGATCGGGAGCACGTCCTCGATTGTCTTGCCGCGGATCCGGGCGACCTCTTCGGGCCGCCGTAGCCGCTGGAGGCCGTTCACGGTTGCCTTGAGCATGTTGATCGGGTTGGTCGTGCCGAGGCTCTTGGCGAGGATGTCACGGATGCCGGCGAGCTCGAGCACCGCTCGGACGCCTCCACCCGCGATCACCCCGGTCCCGGGGCTCGCGGGCCGCAGCAGCACTCTCGCGGCACCGAACTCGCCGATGATCTCGTGGGTGATCGTCGACCCTGCCTTGGGCACGGCGAACAGGTTCTTCTTCGCGTCGTCGACCGCCTTCGAGATCGCCAGCGGCACCTCGCGAGCCTTGCCGTAACCGACGCCGACGCGGTCGACCTCGTCGCCTATCACGACCAGGGCGGTGAACGAGAACCTTCGACCGCCCTTGACGACCTTGGCGACGCGGTTGATCTCGACCACGCGCTCCTTCAGCTCGCGCTCGGCGGCAACGTCGAAAGCCGCCATCAGCGGGTCCTCCCGCTCTCGTTGGACATCAGAACTCGAGCCCTCCTTCTCGCGCGGCATCGGCGAGCGCCTTGACCCGACCGTGGAAGAGATAGCCGCCGCGATCGAATACGACCTTCGCAATGCCGGCGTCCTTCGCCGACTGGGCAAGCAGCTTGCCGACCTCGGCGGCCTGCTCGCTCTTCGTGCCTTTCAGCCCCTTGCCGCGGAGGGCGAGCCAGCTGGCCGAGGCCAGCGTCTTGCCCGCCTCGTCGTCGATCAGCTGGGCGAAGACGCCGCGGTTCGACCGGAACACGACGAGGCGTGGCCGCTCCGCCGTGCCGGTGATCCGCTTGCGCACCCGCCGGTGGCGCCGTGCGCGCAACTCATGTCGCGTCGCGGTCATGTCTAGGCTCGCTTTCCGATCTTGCGCCGGACGTACTCACCGGCGTAGCGGATGCCCTTGCCCTTGTAGGGCTCGGGCGGGCGCACGGCCCGGATCTCCGAGGCGACCTGTCCGACCCGCTGCTTGTCGATGCCCTTCACGACCACGAGCGTCGGCTGCGGCACGTCGAACGTGATTCCGGGGGGCTGCTTGTACACAACCGTGTGCGAGAACCCGACGGCGAGCTCGAGGTCCTGGCCCTTGAGCTGGGCGCGATAGCCCACGCCCTGGATCTCCAGGCGCTTCTCGAAGCCCTGCGTCACGCCCTCGACCATGTTCGCCACGAGGGAACGCGTAAGCCCGTGCAGCGCGCGGTCGGGGCCCCTGTCGGTCGGGCGCGTCACGACCAGCTCGCCGTCGGCCTGCTCGACCGTGATCCGCTGCGGCACCGATTGCGACAGCTCGCCGAGCGGCCCGTTGACCATCACGCGCCCAGGCGAGATCGAGACGTTGACGCCGGCGGGCAAAGGGATCGGCTGTCTTCCGATTCGGCTCATCGACTAATCCTTCTCACCAGACGAAGCAGATCACTTCGCCGCCCACTCCCAGCTCTTCGGCCTCACGGCTCGTGACGACGCCGCGCGACGTGGACAGGATCGCCGTCCCCATGCCGCCGAGCACGCGGGGCAGCCTGTCCTTGCGCGCGTAGATCCGGCGGCCGGGCTTGGAGATCCGCTTCAGGTCGGTGATCACGCGCTCGCGGTTGCTGCCGAACTTCAGCTCGACGACGAGCGTGTCGAACGCGTCTCCCTTGGTCACCCGATAGTCCTTGATGTACCCCTCGTCCTTGAGCAGGCGGGCGATCTCGATCTTCAGCCGGGAGGACGGCATCTCCGCCGTCTCGTGGAGCGCGCGGTTCGCGTTGCGAATCCGGGTGAGCATGTCTGCAACGGGATCGGTCAACATCGCGGGCCTACCAGGAGCTCTTCGTCATGCCGGGGATCATGCCGCTGTGCGCGAGCTGCCGGAGACAGATCCGGCACAGGCCGAACTTGCGATACACGGCACGCGGGCGCCCGCAGCGGCTGCAGCGGCTGTACGCGCGCGTCTTGTACTTCTGGGGCCGTGCCGCCCTCGCGATCAAGCTTTTCTTCGCCATTCCTCTCCTGTCCTGACTCCTACTCCGAGCGGAACGGGAGGCCGAGCTCACGGAGGAGCGCCAGCGCCTCGTCGTCGCTGCTCGCACTTGTCGTGATCGTCACGTCGAGCCCGCGAATCGCGTCCACGTCGTCGTAGTTGATCTCCGGGAAGATGATCTGCTCGCGGATTCCGAGCGAGTAGTTGCCCCTGCCGTCGAAGCTCTGGGGCGAGAGGCCCCGGAAATCCCGGATTCGCGGGAGCGCAATCGACACGAGACGGTCGAGGAACTCGTACATCCGCGGCCCGCGCAGCGTCACCTTCGTCCCGATCGCCATTCCCTCGCGCAGCTTGAAGCCGGCGATCGACTTTCGGGCACGCCGGATCTGCGCGCGCTGGCCCGCGATCAGCGTGAGCTGCTCGGCCGCGCTCTCGAGCGCCTTCGCGTTCGTCTTCGCCTCTCCGACGCCCATGTTGAGCGTGACCTTCTCGACCCTCGGCACCTGCATGACGGAGCTGAGCCCGAGCTGCTGCTGAAGCCGCGCGCGGATCTCCCCGTCGAACTGGTCCTTGAGCCTCGGCCGGTAGTCGGTCGCCTCTGCCTGGGTCATCGGTCGACCACCTCGTGGCAGTCCGCCCGTTTGCAGACACGCACCTTCACCGGCCCGTCCTTCGACTCGCGAAACTCGTAGCCGACGCGGGTCGCCCGATCGCAGACCGGGCATACGAGCATCACGTTCGACACGGGCAGCGGCGCCGCCAGGTCGTAGATGCCACCGGGAACGACCTGGGGAGAGCCCATCCGGCTCGGATTGCGCAGCGCGCGCGGGCGCCGGTGCTCCTTCGCGATGTTGAGGTTCTCGACCACCACCCTGCGCTCGCGCGGGAGGGCTTCGAGGACCTTCCCGCGCTTGCCGCGGTCCTTGCCGGTGATCACCTGGACGACGTCGTCCTTCCTGATCTTGAGCGTGGTCGCCATGCTCACAGCACCTCCGGCGCCAGCGAGACGATCTTCATGAAGTTCTTCTCGCGCAGCTCGCGGGCCACCGGCCCGAAGATGCGCGTCCCGCGCGGGTTCAGCTGGTTGTCGATGATCACGGCCGCGTTCTCGTCGAAGGCGATCGAGGTACCGTCGTTGCGGGAAAACGGCTTCCGCGTCCGGACGACGACGGCCCTCACGACCTCCCCTTTCTTCACGGCGCCCTGAGGAGTCGCCACCTTGACCGTGCCCACGATGATGTCGCCGACACGCGCGTAGCGGCGATGGGAGCCGCCGAGCACGCGGATGCACAGGAGCACGCGAGCCCCGGTGTTGTCGGCAACTTTCAGGCGGGATTCCTGCTGGATCATGGGGTTACTTGGCCGCCTCGATGATCTCGGCGAGCCGCCAGAACTTCGACTTCGAGAGACGGCGGGTCTCGACGATGCGCACGAGATCGCCGACCTTCGCCTCGTTGGCGGGATCGTGGGCATGGAACTTCGTCGACCGCCGCACCACCTTCTTGTAGACGCGGTGGGGATGGGCCGTCTCCACGCGTACGACGATCGTCTTGTCCATCGCGCTCGAGACGACCTTGCCGCGACGCTCCTTCTGCTTGCGCCGTGCCCGTATCCGGCTTCGGCAGCCGCGTGATGGGCTTGCGCTCCTTGGCCGGCTTTGCCGCAGCCCGCGCACGCTTGGCGGTCGAGCGCTTCTCGGCGGTGGCCTTCCGCTCCGCTCTCGTCTTCCGCGGCGCCGCAGGCTCGGCCGGAGCCGCAGGTGCGGCCTCGTCGGCAGCCTCGGCGGCGGGCGCTTCCTCAGCCTCGGGCGCAGGCTCCTCGGCAGCCTCTTCAGCCGGTGCCTCCTCCGCGACCGCGGCAGGCTCTTCCGCGGCCGCCGGTTCTTCCGCGGCCTCTTCGGCCGGTGCCTCCTCGGGCTCCTCGGCGACGGGAGCGTCCTCGGCTGCAGGCGCTTCCTCCTCGGCAGCTTCGGCCACCGGAGCCTCCTCGGGCTCCTCGACGGTCTCCTCGACCGCGGCCTCCTGCTCGGCAGACTCGTCGGCCGGCGTCTCCTCCGCCGCAGCCTCGGGCTCCGACTCGGTCGCCTCGGGGGTCGGCTCTGCGGCCTCCGGCTCGACGGCCTCGGGCGTCTCCGGCTGCTCTTCTGGCTTCTTTCGCGCTCGTCCCATCTATCGTCTCTCCAGGCTCAGTGCCCGCTCGTGCTGAATGGTCAGGATGCGGGCAATGGCCCGTTTCGTCTGGTGCAGGCGCGCGCTGTTCTCCAGCGCGCCGGTCACGCTCTGAAAGCGCAGGTTGAAGAGCTCCTCACGCTGCTCTGCGAGCCGCTTCGAGAGCTCTGCATCGGACAGGTCGCGCAGCTCGTGCGTCTTCACAGCTCGACCTCCCGCTTCACGAACCTCGTCGTGATCGGCAGCTTCATGCTGGCGAGCCGCATTGCCTCGCGGGCGAGCGGCTCGGAAACCCCGGACAGCTCGAACATGATCCGACCCGGCTTGACCACGGCGACCCAATGCTCGGGTGCCCCCTTGCCGGAGCCCATGCGCGTCTCGGCGGGCTTCTGGCTGACCGGCTTGTCCGGGAAGACGTTGATCCAGACCTTGCCGCCGCGACGGATCTTGCGGGTCATCGCGATGCGCGCAGCTTCGATCTGGCGGTTGGTCACCCAGCCGGCGTCGAGCGCCTTGAGCCCGTAGTCGCCGAACTGCACGCGCTGCTGGCCTTTCGCGAGACCCCGCCGGCGCCCGCGCTGCTGCTTCCGGTACTTCGTCTTCTTCGGGAGCAGCACTAACTCTCACCGCCCTCGGAGTCGGCCTCCGCGGCCGGAGCCGACGGCTCCGTCGGGCGCCTCCGCCGGCGGCGCCTCCGCCTCGGGCGGCGCGCTCGGCTGGGAAGTGCCCTCGGGGGCGGTCTGCTCGGCGTCGCTCGCGCCGGTCGTCTCTCCCCTCGCGGCGGCGCGCTCCGGAGCGCCCGGCCGGACGGCCACCGCCGCCACCGCCGCCGCCGCCGCCGCCGCCACCGCCGCGACGGTCGCTGCGACGCCGGCGCACGGGACCGAGCCCCTCGCGATCCTGCCCGCCGCGACGACCTGCCTCGCGGGAGGCCCCGAGGCCCTCCATCTCGCGGCCCGTGCGGCGCTGCGCGAAGCGGTCGTCTCCCTCGCCGAAGCCTTCCGGCATGACCTCGCCCTTGTTGATCCAGACCTTCACGCCGATCCGGCCGAAGGTGGTCTTGGCCTCGGCGAAGCCGTAGTCGATGTCCGCGCGCAGCGTGTGGAGCGGGACCCGTCCTTCCGAGTAGGCCTCCCGGCGCGACATGTCCCCGCCCCCGAGCCTCCCGGCGCAGGCGATCTTGACGCCCTGGGCGCCCGACCGGATCGCCGAGGCGAGCGAGCGCTTCATCGCGCGGCGGAAGCTGACGCGGTTCTCGAGCTGCTCGGCGACGGACTGCGCGACGAGCTTGGCGTCCAGCTCCGGCCGCTTGATCTCGTTGATGTTGATGTGGACGCTCTTTTCGGTCATGGCGTGAATCTCACGCCGCAGCGCATCCACCTCGGCACCGGACTTCCCGATCACGATGCCCGGGCGCGCGGTGTAGATGTCGATCGTGATCCGTTGCTTGTCCTTCTGGATGAGGATGTCCGAGAGCCCCGCATGCCCGAGCTTGCGGTAGATGTGGTCGCGGATCCGGACGTCCTCGATGAGGTAACCCGGGAACTCCTTCGTCCCCGTGTACCAGTGCGACTTCCACTCGCCCGCGACCGGCATGGCGCCCTTGTGGCGAACGCCCACGCGCAGCCCGCCGGGATGAACCTTCTGACCCACTAGTGCTCCTTCCCGGAAGTCCCTTGATGATCCGGCGTGCGAAAACCGAGCCGGGCAAGGACGCAGGAAGCGTGCGTACTGGACAAGTACGCACGCGACCGAGGGCGCAGCATGGCGACGGTTTGCAGCCGTCGGAGCGCAAGCGGATTCGGACGGAGCACTCGCATCACCTTCCGGACTCGAGTCCTCGGTCTTCTTCCTGGATCGCCGTGCCGGCTTGGGCTTCTCCTCGGCGGGAGCCTCTTCGGCGGCCGGAGCTTCCTCGGCCGGTGTCTCGGCCGTCGGCTTCTTCGTGCTCCTGCTGCGGCGCTTCGGTGCCTCCTCAGCCGGAGGCTCCTCCTCCACGACGGTCTCGGCGACAGCTTCCTCCTCGGCAACCGGCTCCTCGACGACCGCTTCGGCAGCAGCCTCCGTCTCGGCCGCCTCGGCCGGAGGCTTCGACCGGCGAGCCCGCTTCGGCTTCTCGGCCGGGGCCTCCTCGACCGGAGCCTCCTCGACCGGGGCCTCCGCCTCCTCGACGGCGTCATCGACCGTCGCCGCAGCGGCGCCCACGGCAGCCGCCTCGGCGACCGGAGCTTCCGTTTCTGCCTTCCGCCTGCCCCGCCGTGCGGGCTCGGCCGCAGGCGGCGGCGCGAGGACCTCGGCGCCCGGGATGGGCGCGAGCCGCACCGTGATGTGGCAGGTCCGCTTGCGGATGCGGCCCACGCGACCCCGCGCGCGAGCGCGCCAGCGCTTGAGCGACGGCCCGGCTCCCACGTACGCCGCGGAGACGTACAGGCTGTCCGCGTCGTAGGAGCTGAGCGGATGGGACTCTGCGTTCGCGACAGCCGAGTCGAGTACCTTGGCGACGTCCCGCGCGGCCGCACGTGTCATGAACCGCAGCGTCGTGCGCGCATCCGCCACGCTCAGGCCGCGGATCTCGCCGACGACGGCCTGGGCCTTGCGCGGAGCCGTCCGCACCCAGCGCGCCTCGGCGCGGAACTCGGTCGTTTCCTCGTCGATCACGCTCAAGTCTTCTTCACCTGCGTCTTGCGGTCACCCGCGTGGCCGCGGAATATCCGCGTCGGAGCGAACTCGCCGAGCTTGTGGCCGACCATCGACTCGGTCACGAACACCGGCATGTGTGTCTTGCCGTTGTGGACGGCGATGGTGTGCCCGACCATCTCGGGGAAAACCGTCGACGTCCGCGACCAGGTGCGCACCATCTGCTTCGTGCCGGCGGTGTTCATGGCCTCGATACGAGCGATCAGGCGCTGCTCCACGAACGGGCCCTTCTTGCTCGATCTACTCACCTGCGCTCCTTCCCGCGGCGGCGGCCGCGGATGATCAAACCGTCGGAGTCCTTGTGCTTCGAACGCGTGCGCTTGCCCAGCGTCGGCACGCCCCAGGGCGTCACCGGGTGGCGGCCGCCCTTGGACTTGCCCTCGCCGCCTCCGTGCGGGTGGTCGACCGGGTTCATCGCCGAGCCGCGAACGGTCGGGCGCTTGCCGAGCCAGCGGCTCCTGCCGGCCTTGCCCCCGGAGACATTCTCGTGGTCCACGTTGCCGACCTGGCCGATCGTCGCCCGGCAGGCGACCGGGACTCGCCGCATCTCTCCCGAGGGGAGACGAAGGACGGCGTACTGCTCGTCCTTGCCCACGAGCTGGATTCCCGAGCCTGCGCTTCGCGCCAGCTGACCACCGCGACCGGGCTTCAGCTCGACGTTGTGGACGACGGTGCCCGTCGGGATGTTGGCGAGCGGCAGCGCGTTGCCGGGACGGATGTCGGCGGCCGGGCCGGACTCCACGGACTGCCCGACCTCGAGCCGCGCCGGGGCCAGGATGTAGGCCTTGGCGCCGTCCGCGTAGTGGATCAGCGCGATGCGCGCCGAGCGGTTCGGGTCGTACTCGATCGCCGCGACCTTGGCCGGGATCCCGTCCTTCTTGCGCTTGAAGTCGATCACCCTGTAGCGCCGCTTGTGGCCGCCGCCCTGATGCCGCGTCGTGATCCGGCCGTGGACGTTGCGGCCGCCCTTCTTCGTCACCGGCTCGGTGAGGCTCTTCTCGGGCGTCTGCTTCGTGATCTCCGTAAACCCCGAGACCGTCCGGAACCGGCGGCCGGGGCTCGTGGGCTTGTACTTCTTGATGGCCATGTGCAGCTGCCTTCCTAGATCTAAACGACCCCGGCGCCTTCGAAGATCTCGATCTTGTCGCCCTCGCGCACCTGGACGATCGCCTTCTTCCAGCCGGGCCTCGTGCCGCGGTGGAGCCCTCTCCGCTTGGGCTTGGAATGCACCTTCAGCACGTTCACGGAGACGACCGTCACCTCGAAGAGCTCCTCGACTGCGGCGCGGATCTGAGTCCTGTGGGCCTTGGGATGCACCTTGAACGAGTACTTGTTGGCCTCGATGAGGCTGTAGCTCTTCTCCGAGACGACAGGCGCGATCAGGATCTGGCGTGGGGTGAGACCGAGGCTCACGAGGACGCAACCTCCTGGACCCGGGCGAGGGCACCCTCCGTGAGGAGGAGTGATCGCGCCCAGACGATCGCACCGACCTCGAGCGCCGGCGTCTCGACGCACGAGCGCCCGCGGCAGGTTTCGGAAGGACTTGGCGACGTTCGCCTCCTCCGGCTGGACGACCACGAGCAGGGGGAGATCGGCGCCCCACCCGGTCAGCAGCGCAGCCGCCGTCTTGGTCTTGGGCCCTTCGTCGAATGCCGAGCCGTCGAGGACGGCAAGCGAGCCACCGCCCGCATGGGCGCTCAGCGCGCTTCGCAGCGCCGCCTTGCGGGCCCTGCGGTTGACCTTGAGGTCGAAGTTCCGGCCGTCGGGCGGGAAGGCGATGCCGCCGCCCGTCCACTGTGGAGCACGGGTCGTCCCCTGGCGCGCGCGCCCCGTCCCCTTCTGACGCCAGGGCTTCGCGCCTCCGCCGGCGACCATGCCGCGGCTCTTCCCGCCGCGCGTGCCGGCGCGTGCCGCTGCCAGCTCGGCACGGACCGTCTCGTGAACGAGATGAGGCTTGACCTCGGCCCCGAACACGCCGCTCTCGAGCTCGACGTCGCGCGACTTCTTCCCCGTCACGTCGAGTACTGGCGCGGCCGCCATCAGCGGTCCTCCCGAACGACCACGACGCCGTTCTTCGGCCCCGGAACGGCGCCCTTGACGATCAGGACGTTGCGCTCCGTGTCGGTCTCGACGACGGTGAGCCGGCGCTGCGTCACGCGCCGGGCGCCCATCTGACCGGCCATCCGAACGCCCTTGAAGACTCGGGACGGCGTCGCCGACGCGCCCACCGAGCCCGGCTTCCGGACGTTGTGGGAGCCGTGCGTCACGGGGCCGCGGCTGAAGTTGTGGCGCTTGATCGTGCCCTGGAATCCCTTTCCCATCGAGATGCCGGAGACCTTGACCTTGTCCCCGGGCTCGAAGGACTCGACCGTGACGGTCTCGCCGGCCACCAGCTCGTGGGCACCCCGGATCTCGGCCAGGTGTCGGTGCGGCGAGACCCCGGCCTTGCTCAGGTGGCCGTTCTCGGGCTTCGTGAGCTTCCGCTCCGGAACCGGGTCGAAGGCGAGCTGCACGGCGTCGTAGCCGTCCGCGTCGATTGTCCGGACGAGCACGACCGGACAAGGGCCGGCCTCGATCACCGTCGCCGGGGTCAGCGCTCCCGACTCTGCGTCGAAGATCTGCGTCATGCCGATCTTTCTGCCGATGATCCCCTTCATCCGTCCGTCCCGGTCGACCAGGGTCGACTCAGCAGTCACCGTCCGAGCAGATCGTGCTCGCGGGCCGCGAAAGGCAAGCAGGGCAAGGACGCAGGGAGCGCCCGTAGTGGAGGCTACGGGCGCGACCGAGGACGCCGCGATGCGCCGCCTTGCAGCGGTTCCGCGAGTGCGAGATGGAGGAGGGGCTGCTATTTGATTTCGATGTCTACGCCTGCGGGAAGGTCGAGCCTCATGAGGCTGTCGACCGTCTTCGGCGTGGGTGAATGGATGTCGATCAGACGCTTGTGGGTCCGGATCTCGAAGTGCTCGCGGGAGTCCTTGTCCTTGAACGGGCTTCGGATCACGGTGTAGATGTTCCGCTCCGTCGGCAGGGGAACCGGCCCGGTGACGGTGGCACCGGTGCGCTGCGCCGTCTCGACGATCTGCGTCGCCGACCGGTCGAGCTGGTGGTGGTCGTACCCCTTGAGTCGGATGCGGATCTTCTGTTGAGCCATTCGAGTGGATGCCGTTTGTGTGAGGGCCGGATGAGATCCGGCCCCTACTTGATGACCTCGGTGACGACGCCGGCGCCCACGGTGCGGCCACCCTCGCGGACCGCGAAGCGCAGGCCCTGATCCATGGCGATCGGCTGGATCAGCTCGACGTCCATGTTGGTGTTGTCGCCCGGCATGACCATGTCCTGGCCCTCGGGCAGGCCGATGGAGCCGGTGACGTCGGTGGTGCGGAAGTAGAACTGCGGGCGATAGCCGTTGAAGAACGGCGTGTGTCGGCCGCCCTCGTCCTTCGAGAGCACGTAGACCTCGGCCTTGAAGTGGGTGTGGGGCGTGATCGAGCCCGGCTTCGCGAGCACCTGGCCCCGCTCGACGTCCTCGCGCTTGATACCGCGCAGCAGAGCGCCGATGTTGTCGCCCGCCTGGCCCTGGTCGAGGAGCTTCTGGAACATCTCGACGCCGGTGACCACGGTCTTCGAGATCTCCGGATGGATTCCGACCATCTCGACCTCGTCGCCGACCTTGACGATGCCCTGCTCGACGCGGCCGGTGACGACCGTGCCGCGACCCGTGATCGTGAAGACGTCCTCGATCGGGAGCAGGAACGGCTTGTCGATCTCGCGGACGGGCTCGGGGATGTAGCTGTCGACCGCCTCCATGAGCTCGAGGATCTTCGGAGTCCACTCGGGGTCGCCCTCGAGCGCCTTGAGCGCCGAGACCCGGATGACCGGGATCTCGTCGCCGGGGAACTCGTACCTCGACAGCAGCTCGCGCACCTCGAGCTCGACGAGCTCGAGCAGCTCCTCGTCGTCGACCATGTCGGCCTTGTTGAGGGCGACGACGATGTACGGCACGTTGACCTGGCGCGCCAGCAGGACGTGCTCCCGCGTCTGGGGCATCGGCCCGTCGGCCGCCGAGACGACGAGGATGGCCCCGTCCATCTGGGCCGCGCCGGTGATCATGTTCTTGATGTAGTCGGCGTGGCCCGGGCAGTCGACGTGCGCGTAGTGCCGGTTCGGAGTCTCGTACTCGACGTGGGCGGCTGCGATCGTGATGCCGCGCGCCTTCTCCTCCGGTGCCTTGTCGATCTGGTCGAACGCCGTGAACGCCGTGTTCGTGCCCTGCTCCGAGAGCACCTTCGTGATCGCCGCCGTCAGGGTTGTCTTGCCGTGGTCGATGTGACCGATCGTTCCGACATTGACGTGTGGCTTGGTGCGCTCGAACTTCTGCTTGGCCATTCCTCTCTCCTCGTCTACGCGCCTTGTGCCGCCGAGACGATCTCGCCCGCGATCGACTGCGGCACCTCCTCATACCTGTCGAATTGCATCGTGAAGGTCGCTCGTCCTTGGGTCATCGACCGCAGCTCCGTCGCGTACCCGAACATGGTCGCCAGCGGTACATGGGCGCGCACCGCCTGCGCGTTCCCGCGCGGCTCGAGCCCCTCGACCCTGCCGCGCCGGGAGTTGAGGTCGCCCATCACCTCGCCCAGGTAGTCCTCCGGGGTGACGACTTCGACGGCCATCGACAGGCTCGAGCAGCTTCGGGCCGGCCTTCTGCATCGCGCTCTTGAAAGCCATCGAGCCGGCCACCTTGAACGCCATCTCGCTCGAGTCGACGTCGTGGTAGCTGCCCTCCACGAGCTCGACCCGCACGTCGACGACGGGATAGCCCGCGAGCGTTCCCGACTCCATCGCCTCCTGGATGCCCAGGTCCACCGCCGGGATGTACTCCCTGGGGATCTTGCCGCCGACGATCTTGTCGACGAACTCGTAGCCCTCGCCGGGTGAGGTGGGCTCCAGGTTGATCACGGCGTGGCCGTACTGGCCGCGTCCGCCGGTCTGCCGCACGAACCTGCCTTCGACCTTCGTCACCTGCTTGCCGACCGTCTCGCGGTACGCCACCTGGGGGCGGCCGACGTTCGCATCCACGGAGAACTCGCGGACGAGCCGGTCGACGAAGATCTCGAGCTGCAGCTCGCCCATGCCGGCGATCAGCGTCTGTCCGGTCTCCTCGTCGGTCCGCACGCGGAACGTCGGATCCTCCTCCATGAGCCGCTGCAAGGCAGTCGAGAGCTTGTCCTGATCGGCCTTCGTCCGAGGCTCGATGGCGACGGAGATGACAGGCTCGGGGAAGACGATCGCTTCGAGCCGAATCGGAGCAGACTCCACGGCGAGCGTGTCGCCGGTCGTCGTGTGCTTGAGCCCGACCGCAGCCACGATCTCGCCGGGGCCCACCGCCTCGCGTTCCTCGCGGTGGTTGGCGTGCATCTGAAGCAGCCGGCCGATGCGCTCGGTCTTTCCCGTGGACGTGTTGAGCACGCGACCGCCTGCCCTCACCGTGCCCGAATACACGCGGAAGTAGGTCAGCTTGCCGACGTAGGGATCGCTCATGACCTTGAAGGCGAGCGCGGCGAACGGGTCCTCGTCGATCGGGCGGCGGGAGAGCTCGTGCTGCGTCCGCGGGTCGATGCCGTGCACGGGCGGAACGTCCACCGGGCTCGGCAGATAGTCGATGACGGCGTCGAGCAGCGGCTGCACGCCTTTGTTCTTGAACGCCGAGCCGCAGAGCACGGGCGTGACGGCGTCCGCGAGGGCCGCGGCGCGCAACGCCCGGCGGATCATCTCCGGAGTCACCGAGGCCTCGTCGAGGAGGTACGTCTCGAGCAGCTCCTCGTCGTGCTCCGCGACAGCGTCGATGAGCTGGTGGTGATACTCCTCGGCCTGCTCCTGGAGCTCGCCGGGAATGTCTCCCACCTCGACGCTCGTGCCGAGGTCGTCGAGCCACTCCGTGGCGCGCATCTCCACGAGATCGACCGTGCCGCGGAAGTTCTCCTCGCTCCCCAGCGGCAGCTGGATGGGGACCGGCTTCGCTCCGAGACGGTCGACCATCGACTGCACGGAGGCGAAGAAGTCCGCGCCGACCCGGTCCATCTTGTTGATGAAGGCGATCCGCGGCACCCGGTACTTGTCCGCCTGCCGCCAGACCGTCTCGGACTGAGGCTCAACGCCGGCGACCGCGTCGAACACGGCGATGGCGCCGTCCAGCACGCGCAGCGAGCGCTCCACCTCGACCGTAAAGTCCACGTGCCCGGGCGTATCGATGATGTTCACACGAAAATCGCGCCAGAAACACGTCGTCGCAGCGGCGGTGATCGTGATGCCGCGCTCCTGCTCCTGGGCCATCCAGTCCATCGTTGCCGCGCCTTCGTGGACCTCGCCCATCTTGTGCGTGCGACCCGTGTAGTACAGGATCCGCTCGGTGGTCGTGGTCTTGCCGGCGTCGATGTGCGCCATGATCCCGATGTTCCGGACCCGCTCGAGAGCGATTTCGGCACCGGCTTTTGTCTGCTCTGCCACTTTCGTCACAATTCCTCGATCTCGCTCGCCCTCACCACCGGTAGTGCGCGAAAGCCTTGTTGGCCTGCGCCATCCGGTAGAGGTCGTCCTTTCGCTTGAAAGCCCCGCCCTGCTGGTTGAGCGCGTCCAGGATCTCGTTGGCAAGCTTGTCGGACATCGACTTCTCGCGGCGGTCGCGCGCGTACTGGACGAGCCAGCGGATGGCGAGCGTCCGCGCCCGTCGCTGCGGGACCTCGACGGGAACCTGGTAGTTGGCACCGCCGACGCGCCGCGACCGCACCTCGAGCACCGGGGTAACCGTCTTCACCGCCTGCTCGAGCACCTCGACCGGAGGGCGACCGGACTTCTCGCCGACCTGGTCGAGGGCCGTGTAGACGATGTGCTCGGCGGTCGACTTCTGGCCGCGCAGCATGACCTTGTTGATCACCTGCGTCACGAGCCGCGAGTTGTAGACGGCATCGGCGTCGAGCTCGCGAACCGCGATCTCGGCACGGCGCGGCATCAGCGATCACCTCGCGACATCGACCTCACGCCTTCTTCGCGCCGTATTTGGAACGCGCCTGGCGGCGCTCCGAGACGCCGGCCGCGTCGAGCGCAGCCCGGATGACCTTGTAGCGGAAGCCCGGCAGGTCCTTCACGCGCCCGCCGCGCACGAGCACAACGGAGTGCTCCTGGAGATTGTGTCCCTCACCGGGGATGTACGCACCGATCTCCATCTGGTTCGTCAGGCGGACACGCGCGACTTTGCGCAGCGCAGAGTTCGGCTTTTTCGGGGTAGTGGTATACACGCGCGTGCAAACTCCCCGCTTCTGCGGGGCGCCCCGGAGAGCCGGAGTTTTCGTCTTCTCGGCCTTCGGGTGGCGCCGTTTCCGGACCAGTTGATTCACAGTTGGCACGCGCGGGGAACCCTTCTCTAGACGCAACAAAAGGCCGGCCGGGCCCAACCCAGCCGAACCTTCGTGCCATGGTACCAGCTTGCGACCGCCTGTCAACGCGCTATTGTCCGATAAGGATCTGCGGTCAACTCTCTCGGGCCCGGGGTGTTTCCCGTCGCAGACAGTCTGAGCTGGACAACGTTCGGCATCGCCGTAGGCGGAGCCGCGCTTGCCGCGCTGCTCCTCGTCATCGTTGTCCTCACATGGGTGCGCCGGCGGCCGACGCCGAGCTCGCTCGAGGTGGCGCTGCACGAGTCGTCGACTCGTGTCGAGACGATGCTGACCGAGCTCGCTGCCACGCTCGACCGCGCCCAGGCGCACAACGCGCGCTCGCGACAGCTCGCCGAGATCTCGTCGACCATCGACATCAACGAGGTGCTCACGAGAACCCTCGAGGCGTCAGAGGCGCTGCTCGGCATCGACGCCGCCATGATCGTCCTCGACAGCACGAACGGGTCGCCCGTAGTCGCCTCGGTGGGGCTCCCGCCCGATGAGGCGGAGCGGCCGCCGGACGCCGGCTCTCTCGACTGGGGCCGGAAGCGGGCCGCTCTGACGACGTACCTGTATCCCCCCGAGGGCGGCCCTCCGGCGCCGTTCACGGGAAGCGTCGCCGTGCCGATCCGCGACGACGCCGACCAGATGCTGGGGACACTCTGGGCGTTCTGGCGCGGCACAGAGCCGCCACCCGGCGAGGAGCAGGTGGCCCTGCTCGAGGAGCTCTCGCGCCGCGCCGGTCCGGCCATCGAGAACGCACGCCGGTTCCAGGAGGCGCGCCAGCTCGCCGACCTCGACGCCCTGACCGGGCTGCACAACTACCGGTTCTTCCACGAGACACTCGGACGCGAGGTCGTCCGCGCGCATCGCTACGACCGCAAGCTCGCGCTCGTGGTCTTCGACGTCGACGACTTCAAGGCGGTCAACGATCGCGTCGGGCATCTCGCAGGCGACGCCGTGCTCTCGGAGGCGGCACAGCGCGTTCGCAGCGTCGTGCGCGGCGCCGATATCGCGTGCCGCGTCGGAGGTGACGAGTTCGCGGTGATCCTGCCGGAGTCGACCCAGGCCGACGCCGACGCGTTATACCGGCGGCTCGACGCGGCCATGACGGGCGGGACCGGCGAGTCGGCGCCGCTCCGGCTGTCGGCAGGCATCGCAGAGCTGCGCGCCGACGACGACGCCGTCTCGTTCTTCAAGCGGGCGGACGAGGCGCTGTACCGCGCGAAGGCCGGCGGCAAGGGCCAGGCGATTACCGCCGGCAGCCCGACGGGCGCGGACAGCTAGGGCCGGCTCATGGCCGCGGCCTAACGGCCGCTTCCCTGTCACGGCTGCGGCCTACGACCGCGTTGCGTGACGCCGGCCGGACGGCCGCTCGGTAAGACCGTGCCGAGCCCTGACGGGCTCTGCGATCGCGGGTCGCGGCCGGCCGGCCGGCCGCTCAGCCGCCGGTCGCGGCCGCCTTCGTGACCGCGGCCTGGCGGCCGCTCCCCTGTCACGGCGCGGCCTACGGCCGCGTTGCGTGACCACGGCCTGACGGCCGCTCGGTGAGACCGTGCCGAGCCCTGACGGGCTCGGCGATCGCGGGTCGCGGCCGGCCGAGCCGGCCGCTCAGCCGCCAGTCGCGGCCTGGCGGGCCTTCGGCCCGCGGCCGCTGTGCGCAGCTTCGCTGCTTACAGAACAGTGCGGGCCCGGCTTTCGCCGGGCCCGCGAAGCGTCGCGGCCTGGCGGGCCTTCGGCCCGCGGTCGCTGTGCGCGCCGGGAGCTGTCGCTCCCGGCGCTTACGCTTCCTCGTCCAGAGGTGTGTCCACCTCGGGGATCTCCTCCGCCTCGAGCGAGGACAGCTCGCCCGCGGTCGGGTCGGGCCCCTCGAAGTCGAAGTCGAACGCGCCCAGGTCGCCGCCGTCGGCGCCGATCTCCTGGAGCGCGGCGAGCAGCTGCTCCTCGGTCTCCGGCCGCGTGTAGACGGCCATGGCGACCTTGTCGGTCGGAGCCAGCTCGAGCGTCCGGTACTTCTTGAGCCCCGTCGCGGCGGGAATCAGCTTGCCGATGATGACGTTCTCCTTGAGGCCGACGAGCCGGTCCACCTTGCCCTCGATGGCGGCGTCGGTCAGGACCTTCGTCGTCTCCTGGAACGACGCGGCGGACAGGAACGACTCGGTTGCCAGCGACGCCTTGGTGATCCCGAGGATCATCTGCTCGTACGTCGCCTCCTCGCCTTTATCGGACTTCACCCGGTTGTTCTCGCGCTCGAGCACCACCCGATCGACCAGCTGACCGGGCAGGAGCTCCGTGTCGCCGGCCGTCTCGACCCGCACCTTCTTCATCATCTGGCGAACGATGAGCTCGATGTGCTTGTCGTGGATGTCGACACCCTGGGACCTGTAGACCCGCTGTACCTCGTCGACGAGGTACAGCTCGGTCTCGGTGGAGCCCTTGAGCCGCAGCAGATCGGCCGGGTTGAACGAGCCGTCGTGGAGGGCGTCGCCCTTCTCGATCAGGTCGCCGTCGGCTACCTGCAGACGCGTCCGGCGCGGGAACTGATGGCTCTGTTCCTTGGTGGAGCCGTCCTCGCCGGTGCTGACGACGGTCACCTTGGGGCCTCGGTCGGTGTCCTCGACCGAGACCTGCCCAGCCTCCTCCGCCAGCGCCGCAGCGCCTTTCGGGTTGCGCGCCTCGAAGATCTCGACGACACGCGGTAGGCCGTGTGTGATGTCCGCGCCGGCGACACCGCCGGTGTGGAATGTCCGCATTGTGAGCTGGGTGCCCGGCTCGCCGATCGACTGGGCGGCGACGATGCCCACGGCATCGCCGATCTCGCACATCTGGTCCATCGCCAGGAAGAGGCCGTAGCACTGCTGGCACACGCCGTACTCGCTGCGGCACTTCAGCACCGACCGCACGGGCACCTGGAAGGCCTCGGCCAGCTCGCCGAGCTCCTCCTCGACGTGCCGCAGCAGCTTCGGCGAGACGATCTGGCCCTTCTCGGCGAGGACCGTCTTGCCAGGCTTGCCGCTGGCCAGCGGCTTGCGGATGTCGATCGCGAGCACGCGCCCTGCGAGCGAGCGGTTGTAATCGCTGTCGGTGACCAGCGGGCGCTCGATGTAGTCCGCGGTCCCGCAGTCGTCGTCGCGGACGATCACGTCCTGTGAGACGTCGACGAGCCGGCGGGTCAGGTACCCGGAGTCCGCGGTCCGCAGCGCGGTGTCGGCGAGGCCTTTCCTGGCGCCGTGAGTGGAGATGAAGTACTCGAGCACCGAAAGGCCTTCCATGAAGTTCGCCTTGATCGGGCGCTCGATGATCTCACCCTTCGGGTTCGCCATGAGACCGCGCATGCCGGCCAGCTGGCGGATCTGCTTGAAGGAGCCGCGGGCGCCGGAGTTGGCCATCATGTAGATGGGGTTGAGCGGCCAGAGCTCGCCCTCCATCGCATCGGCCACCCTGTCGGTCGCCTCCGTCCACACGTTGACGATCGCCTCGTGGCGCTCGCCCTCGGTGATGAGCCCGCGCAGGTAGTCCCGCTCGATGCGGTGCACCTGCTCCTCGTACGACCCGAGGATCTCCTCCTTGCTCGGCGGGATGATGATGTCGTTCTTGGAGATCGTGATGCCGGCCTTCGTCGCATAGGCGAAGCCGAGCGTCTTGATCTTGTCGAGCACCGCGGCCAGCTGCGACGACCCGAACTCGTCGACGAGGTCGGAGATGAAGTCACCCATCTCCTTCTTGCCGAGCGTGCGGTTGTGGAACCGGAAGCGCGAGAGGTCCGCGTCCGGGCCGAGAACCTCAGCGATCGCGCGACGTACTTCCTCGTTGAAGATCACCCGGCCCGGCGTGGTCAGGAGCAGGTCGCCGTTCCACCGGTACTCGATCGGCGACTGCAGCCCGACTCCCTCCTGGCCGGCCTCGACCGCGAGGATGACCTCCTCCTCGTTGCCGAAGCGCCGCGGGCGCGGGTCGAGCTGGTCGACCGTGGCCTGCGTCAGGTCCTCCCCGCAGTAGGTGAGGTAGTAGCCGCCGATCACCATGTCCTGGGTCGGTGTCGCGAGCGCCTTGCCGTGCGCGGGCGAGAGGATGTTGTTCGAGGACAGCATCAGGATCCTGGCCTCGGCCTGGGCCTCCGCCGAAAGCGGCAGATGCACGGCCATCTGGTCGCCGTCGAAGTCCGCATTGAACGCGTGGCAGACGAGCGGGTGAATCTGGATCGCCTTGCCCTCCACGAGCACGGGCTCGAACGCCTGGATGCCCAGTCGATGCAGCGTCGGTGCTCGGTTGAGCAGGACGGGGTGCTCGTGGATGACCTCCTCGAGGACGTCCCAGACCTCGGGGGCCATCGACTCGACGTACTTCTTGGCCGCCTTGATGTTCTGGACGACCTTGCGCTCGACGAGCTTGCTCATGATGAACGGCTTGAAGAGCTCGAGCGCCATGAGCTTCGGCAGGCCGCACTGGTGGAGCTTCAGCTGCGGGCCGGACACGATCACCGAGCGGCCGGAGTAGTCAACGCGCTTGCCGAGCAGGTTCTGGCGGAATCGGCCCTGCTTGCCCTTGAGCATGTCGGAGAGCGACTTCAGCGGGCGGTTGCCGGGGCCGGTCACCGCACGGCCGCGGCGGCCGTTGTCGAACAACGCATCGACGGCCTCCTGCAGCATCCGCTTCTCGTTGTTGACGATGATCTCCGGCGCGCCGAGATCGAGCAGCCGCTTGAGGCGGTTGTTCCTGTTGATCACGCGGCGATACAGGTCGTTCAGGTCGCTCGTGGCGAAGCGGCCGCCGTCGAGCTGCACCATCGGGCGCAGCTCGGGCGGGATCACGGGCACCGCCTCGAGGATCATCCACTCGGGCCGGTTCTCCGACTTGATGAACGCGCTCACAACCCTGAGCCGCTTGATGCCGCGCTGCTGCTTCTGGCCCTTCGAGGTGCGGATGATCTCGCGCAACGATTCGGACTCGGCGTCGAGGTCGAGATCCTTGAGCAGGTCGCGGATCGCTTCCGCGCCCATGCCGCCCTCGAAGTAGACGCCGAAGCCGTACGGGGATCCGAAGCGCTCCTTGAGCTCCCGGAAGATCAGCTCGTCGTTGACGATCTCCTTCGGTTCGAGCCCCTTGAAGCGCTCCCAGGTCTCCTCGAGCCGGCGCCTCGCGTCGTCGGCCGCCTCCCGCGCATCCTCGCGGCGGGACTCGATGTCGAGATACATCTCGCGCACCTTGAGCGACCAGTCGACGATCGCGCCGAGGTCCTCCTTCTGCATCCGGCTCTCGGCCTTCAGGCAGAGGTCGTTCGCGAGCTCGCGGATCCCTTCGGGCGTCTCGTGAGGCGGGGCGGTCTCGAGCAGCTCCCTGAGCAGGCCGTTGCCGAGCTCCCGCGACTTCTCGAGGCTCTTCGCGTCGACCGACGCGACGAGCTCGGCGTCCTCGCCGTCGAGGGTCGCACCCGTGAGCAGCGCCTCCTCGACTCGCTTGATGTGCTTCGTGATGGCGCCCTTCTTCGAGCCGGACGCCTGCTCGGACTCGGCGAGCAGCGACGCGAGCGCGTCGCGCACCTGCGAGGCCACCTGCGCCACGACATCCAGCTCGCGCGAGGAGAGATCGCGGTCGCTGCGGATCGCCGAGCGGCGGACGAGCTCCCGGATTCGCTTCGAGTCCTCGGTGGTGATCTGCTTGGCGACGTCGACGAAGATGTTCCCGACGAGCTTGCGGGCCTCGTCGAGCGGAGGCAGACCCTGCTCTTCGGCCCAGGTCGACAGCCCACGGGCCCAGAACTCGTCGTCCTCGTCGAAGTCCTTCTCCTTGCCCTTGGTGAAGTAGTCACGCCGGCGCGAGAGCCGCTGCTCGAGGGCGGCCAGCGCCTCGTCGCGGTCGACGTAGATGCGCTCGTACTCGGCGCGCACCTTGTCCTCGAGGTCGGCGAGATCGGCAGCCCGCTTCTCGCGGTCCACCTTCGTGACGATCGAGGCGGCGAAGTACAGGACCTTCTCGAGCTCCTTCGGGGCGATGTCGAGCAGGTAGCCGATCCGGCTGGGCACGCCCTTGAAGAACCAGATGTGCGACACGGGGGCCGCCAGGTCGATGTGGCCCATGCGCTCGCGCCGCACCTTCTGGCGCGTCACCTCAACACCGCAGCGCTCGCAGATGATGCCCTTGTAGCGGACGCGCTTGTACTTGCCGCAGTAGCACTCCCAGTCCTTCGTGGGACCGAAGATGCGCTCGCAGAAGAGGCCGTCCTTCTCGGGCTTCAACGTGCGGTAATTGATCGTCTCCGGCTTGGTGACCTCTCCGGAGGACCAGTCGCGGATCTGCTTCGACGACGCGAGGCCGATCCGGATGGCATCGAAGTTGTTGATGTCGATCAAGGCGTCTCCTGACTCCCCGTCGTCTGGCCGGTGGTTCCCAGCGTGGCTCCGGCCCTTACGGCTGCTTGGTTGATCATTCCTCGACTTCCGCGTCGGCGAGGTTGGCCTCGTCGCCCAGGACGATCGGCTCCTCGCCGTCGCCGGCGGCGGCATCCCCGCCCTCGCCCGCGTCGAGATCGGACAGGTCGCCGAGGTCCTCGTCGGCCGGCAGTGCCAGCTCGCCGGTCTCGTCGACCCGCTCCTGGCCCTCCTCGAGCTCCTCGGCCGTCGGCTGGCGAGCCGCGGCACGCAGCGAGCCGGGCGAGAGGTCGATGCCGAGCTCCTCCGCTGCGCGGAGCAGCTCGTCTTCCTCCTCGCGGACCTCCACCTCGCCGCCCTCCTCGGAGAGCACCTGGACGTCCAAGGCAAGTGACTGCATCTCCTTGAGCAGCACCTTGAACGACTCGGGGATCGAGGGCTCCGCGATGTTCTCGCCCTTGACGATCGCCTCATAGGCCTTGACACGCCCGACGGTGTCGTCGGATTTGATGGTCAGCATCTCCTGCAGGGTGTACGCGGCGCCGTACGCCTCGAGCGCCCACACCTCCATCTCGCCGAAACGCTGCCCGCCGAACTGCGCCTTGCCGCCGAGCGGCTGCTGCGTGACGAGGGAGTACGGGCCCGTGGACCGCGCGTGGATCTTGTCGTCCACGAGGTGGAGCAGCTTGAGGATGTACATGTAGCCGACGGTCACCTTCTGGTCGAACGGCTGCCCGGTGCGGCCGTCGAAGAGCCGCATCTTGCCGGAGCACCAGCGGCCCTTCTGCCGCGTCTCGTCGACGACGAGCTTGATCGGTGAGTCCGGGTTCTGGCGAGTCCACTCCACGAGGGCCTCGTCGACCTGCTCCGGTGTGGCACCGTCGAACACCGGCGTCGCGATCGGCGTCGCACCGTTGTCCGGCGCCTCCGCGGCGTCTCCGTTGGCGAAGACGCCGTGGGCGGCCGCCCAGCCGAGGTGCGTCTCGAGAATCTGCCCGATATTCATCCGGCTGGGGACGCCGAGCGGGTTGAGCACGACGTCGACCGGGGTGCCGTCCTCGAGGAACGGCATGTCCTCGTCCGGCACGATCTTCGCGATCACGCCCTTGTTGCCGTGGCGACCGGCGAGCTTGTCGCCCTCGGCGACCTTGCGCTTCTTGGCCACGTAGACGCGAACGAGCTCGTTGACGCCCGGCGACAGGTCGTCGCCGCCGTCCCGCGAGAAGGTCTTGACGGCGATCACCTTGCCGCCCTCTCCGTGCGGGACCTTCAGCGAGGTATCGCGGACCTCGCGAGCCTTCTCCTTGAAGATCGCGCGGATCAGCTTCTCTTCCGCGGTCAGCTCGGTCTCGCCCTTGGGCGTCACCTTGCCGACCAGCAGGTCGCCGGAGCCGACCTCGGCGCCGATGCGCACGATGCCCCGGTCGTCGAGGTTGCGAAGCGATTCCTCCGAGCGGTTCGGGATGTCGCGGGTGATCTCCTCGTCGCCGAGCTTCGTCGACCGGGCGTCGATCTCGTACTCGTGGATGTGGATCGAGGAGAGGAGGTCGTCTTTGACGAGCCGCTCCGAGACGACGATCGCGTCCTCGAAGTTGTAGCCCTCGAACGGCATGAAGGCGACGAGCAGATTCTTGCCGAGCGCCAGCTCTCCGTCGGCCGTCGAGCTGCCGTCGGCGAGCACCTGCTGCTCGTCGACCTTCTGCCCCAGGTTCACGATCGCCTTCTGGTGGATCAGCGTCCCCTGGTTCGAGCGCATGAACTTCACGAGGCCGTACTCGTCCCGGCCGTCCTTGGCCTCGATGACGATCTGCTCGGCGTCGACGTCCACGACGGTGCCGGCGCGCTCGGCGAGCAGGACGTCGCCGGTGTCGACCGCCGCCCGATACTCGAGGCCGGTGCCGATCAGCGGCGGCTCGGCCATCAGGAGCGGAACCGCCTGACGCTGCATGTTCGAGCCCATCAGGGCGCGGTTCGCGTCGTTGTGCTCGAGGAACGGGATCAGCGCCGTGGCGACAGACACGATCTGCGCCGGGTTGACGTCCATGTAGTGGATGTGCTTCGGCTCCGCCGAGACGTACTCTCCGGCGCCCGCCCGGCACAGCACCTGGTCGTGCAGGAACTTGCCGGTCTTCGAGTCGATCGGCTCGTTGGCCTGCGCGATCGTGTACTTCTCCTCCGCGCTGGCGTCCAGGTAGACGATCTCCTCGGTGACCTTGCCGTTCTTCACCACGCGGTACGGCGTCTGCACGAAGCCGAACTCCGACACGGTGGCGTAGGCGGCCAGCGACCCGATCAGGCCGATGTTCGGGCCCTCGGGCGTCTCGATCGGGCACATGCGGCCGTAGTGCGTCGGATGGACGTCGCGCACCTCGATCGGGGCGCGTTCGCGCGTCAGCCCGCCGGCGCCGAGCGCCGAGAGGCGGCGCCGGTGCGTGAGACCGGCGAGCGAGTTCGTCTGATCCATGAACTGCGACAGCTGCGAGGAGCCGAAGAACTCCTTCAGCGCCGCCTGCACCGGCCGCACGTTGATGATCGTCTGCGGGGTGATGGTGTCGACGTCCTCGGTGGTCATGCGCTCGCGCACGACGCGCTCCATGCGGTACAGACCGACGCGGAAGGCCTCCTGGATCAGCTCGCCCACGGTCCGCAGCCGCCGGTTCCCGAAGTGCTCGTACTCGTCGAGCTCCTTGGCGATCGGGGCGCGCGGGAGCACGGCCGCATCGGCGGCGTAGTCCTTCGTGTCCTCGGGCACGCCGAGCTTCGTCGGCATGTCCACGAGCCGCCGTGTCAGGGCCAGGATGTCGAGCGGCGTCAGAACCCGCACGTCGTCCGGGACGTCCACCTCGAGACGCTGGTTGAGCTTGTAGCGGCCGACTTTCGTCAGGTCGTAGCGCTTCGGGTCGAAGAACAGGCCCCGCAGCAGGTTGCGCGCGTTCTCCAGGGTCGGGGGCTCGCCCGGCCGCTGCTTCTTGAACACCTCGATGACGGCTTCCTCTTCACGCTTGGCGGGGTCCTTCTCGAGCGTGTTGCGAAGGAAGACGGAGTCCCCGAAGAGCGCGAGGATGTTCTCGTCGGTCGTCGCGTCGAGCTGGTAGTCGAGCCAGCGCTCCCTGGGGAGGCTCTGGAAGATGTTCTCGAACGTGCTCTCGAAACGCTCGCCCGTCGGCAGCGCGCGGAGCAGCGTCGTGATGTGGAGCTTGCGCTTGCGGTCGATCCGCGCGAAGACGAGGCCCTTCTTGTCGATCTCGAGCTCGAGCCACGACCCGCGCGACGGCATGAGGTTGGCCGTGAAGACCTGCTTGGCCGGATCCTTGGGCTCCATCAGGTAGGCGCCCGGGCTGCGGACGAGCTGCGTGACGATCACGCGCTCGGTGCCGTTGATGATGAACGTGCCCTGGTCGGTCATCATGGGGAAATTGCCCATGAAGACCTCTTGCTCCCTGATCTCTCCGGTCTCCTGGTTGATGAACCGGACCTGCATTGCCAGGGGCGCCTCGAAGGTCAGGTCCTTCTCACGGCACTCCTTGATGGAGAACGGGGACTCGCCGAAGCGGTACTCGCCGAACTCGACGGCGAGCGTACCGGTGTAATCCTCGATCGGCGAGATGTCGTCGATCGTCTCTCTGAGGCCTTCCTTCATGAACCAGTCGAACGAGGCCTTCTGGATGTCGATCAGGTTGGGGACGTCGAGCACACGATCGAGACGAGAAAAGCTCGTGCGCTCAGGGCGAGGTGCGACCTTAGTGGCCAAAAGAGCGACCTCCCTCCGGGCAGGGTCGAACGATCAACAGGCGTGCGTAGTCGAGAAACGGCGGCGCGACCTGCAACAGTAGCAGAAAGGGGTGCACCAGCGCAAGCGCAGCCGAGCGGGTCGGCCGCGTTTGTCCACAGGACAATAGCGCGTTTTCCCCAATTTTGGAAGAGGGAATGCAAGCGGCGCCGAAGGTGCCGCGCGCAGCGGCGCGGCCGAAGGGCGCCAGGCCGCGAAGCGTTTCCGAGCCCGAAGCGGCGCGAAGCGCCGCGCGCAGCAGCCGCGCCCGAAGGCGCCAGGCTGCGAAGCGTTTCCGAGCCCGAAGGGCTCGGCTGCAAGCGTCCCGAGCCCGCGAGGCGCGCAGCCCGAAGCGGTGCCGCGCTCGAGAGGCCAGAAGCGCGAGGGGCCGGATGAGATCCGGCCCCTACACGGGTAATCGATCCGGCAGCTGGATCGATTACTTCAGCTCGACGCTAGCGCCGGCCTCCTCGAGCTGGGCCTTGATCGACTCGGCGTCGTCCTTGGCCGTCGCCTCCTTGACGGCCTGCGGAGCGCCGTCCACGAGGTCCTTGGCCTCCTTCAAGCCGAGCCCGGTGACCGCGCGCACGACCTTGATCACCTGGATCTTCTTGTCGCCGGCGCCGGTGAGGACGACGTCGAACTCCGTCTGCTCCTCGGCCGCGGCGTCTCCTCCGGCAGCTCCGGGCGCAGCGGCGGCGGCGGCCGCGACCGGTGCCGCGGCCGTGACCCCCCACTCGTCCTCGATCTTCTTCTTCAGCTCGACCAGCTCGAGAACGGTCATGCTCCCGAGCTGCTCGAAGATGGTGTCGACAGCGCTCATCGTTACTCCTCTCCCTCCTCTGCCGGCTCTGCCGGCGAGGACGCTTCGTCCTGCGTTTCATCCTGCGCCTCGGCATCCGCCGGCTCCGCAGGTTCCCCTTCGGGCGCCGATGCCTCGGCCTCGGGTGCGGCGGCATCCGTCCTCGGACGCCGATGCCTCGGGCTCGGGCGCGGCGGTAACCTCCTCGGGCCCCGACGCTCCGGTGTCACCGGCGGCTTGAAGCTGCTCGATCCTCGCGTCGATCAGACCCACGACGCTCTGCAGCGGCGCCGAGACGAGACCGAGGAGCGATGTGAGCGGCGCCACCACGGCGCCGAGCACCTGGCCGCGCAATATGTCGAACGGCGGGAGCGTCGCGAGGTCGCGCACCGCGTCGGCGTCGATCGACTTGCCGTCGAGCACACCGCCCTTGAGCTCGAGCCGCCGCGTTGTCCTGGCGGTCTCGCTGAGGGTCTTTGCGACCGCGACCATATCCCCGGCGTTCACGAAGGCGATCGCCGTCGGGCCGGTCAGGAAGTCATTGAGCGCGTCCACGCCGGCCGCCTCGGCGGCGCGTTTCGTGAGCGTGTTCTTGACGATCGTGAACCGGGCGCCGTGCTTCAGAAGCTCGGTCCGGACATCGTCGAGCTCCGCGTGAGTCAAGCCGCGGTAGTCGGCGATGAGCAGCGTCTCGGATGTACGCAGGCGCTCGACGAGCTCTGCGACGACCTGTTCTTTGTCGGTTTTCAGCATGGGTCACCTCCTTCATAGATCAGGCCCGCCGAGGCGGGCCTAGTCGCGCGGGCCGGATACGATCCGGCCCCTACAAGACCTGGCTGCCTCGGCCGGGCTTCTGCCTCGAGGGCTGCCGGCTGTCTCTGGCGTCGGGCGTGTGTCCGTCAGCGGGTCACGCGACCGCAGCGGCCTCCTCGAGCTCGGCCATGATGTCGCGGGTCTTCGCGGGATCGACCTTGATCCCGGGGCCCATCGACGTCGTAACAGTGATGCTGTGGATGTAGCGGCCCTTGGCCGCAGCAGGCCTCGCCCGCATGATCTCCTCGACGACGGCGGCGTAGTTCTCGAGCAGCTGCCGCTCGTCGAAGCTCTTCTTCCCGATGCGCACGTGGACGTTGCGCGCCGCGGTCGGTTCGGTACTCGAGCTTGCCCGCCTTGGCTTCGCGCACCGCCTTCGCGACGTCGAAGGTAACGGTGCCGCTCTTCGGATTCGGCATCTTGCCCCGCGGCCCGAGGATACGGCCGAGCTTCCCGACCGTTCCCATCATGTCGGGGGTTGCGACGGCGATGTCGAACTCGTCGAAGCCTCCCTCGATCTGCTGCGCGAGGTCGGCGGATCCGACGACGTCGGCCCCAGCCTCCCGCGCCTCGCCGGCCTTCTCGCCCTCGGCGAAGACGGCCACGCGCATCTCCCGTCCGGTCCCGTTCGGAAGCATGAGCGTCCCGCGTAGCTGCTGGTCGGCGTGCCGGGTGTTCAGCCCGAGGTTGAAATGGGTCTCGACCGTCTCGTCGAACGCGGCCGTCTCGAGGCTCTTGAGCAGCCGCACGGCCTCGAGCGGCGTGTAGGCCCGCTCGCGATCGACCTGAGCGCGGGCGCTCGCGTAGCGCTTGCCGTGTTTCACAAGTCCACCTCCACGCCCATCGAGCGGGCCGTACCCGCGACGACGAGCATCGCCTGCTCCACGTCGCGGGCGTTCAGATCGGGCATCTTGATCTCGGCGATCTGCCGCAGCTGGGCCTGCGAAAGCCTCCCCACCTTGGTTCGGTTCGGCTCTGCCGAGCCCTTCTCGAGAGCGAGCGCCTCCTTGATGAGGACCGCCGCAGGCGGCGTCTTCGTGATGAAGGTGAACGACCGGTCCTCGAAGACCGTGATCTCGACCGGCGTGATGCGCCCGTTCTGGTCGGCGGTCTGGGCGTTGAACGCCTTGCAGAACTCCATGATGTTGACGCCGTGCTGGCCCAGAGCAGGGCCGACCGGCGGCGCCGGATTGGCCTGGCCGCCGGGGATGTGCAGCTTGATGAGCGTCAGAACTTTCTTGGCCATTGCGATCGGCGGAGCGGGACGGGCCCGGCCTCCTGCACCTTTCTAGTCGATCTTCTTCACCTGGTCGAAGCTGAGCTCCACCGGAACCTGGCGCTCGAAGATGTTCACGAGCACCTTGAGCTTCTGCTGGTCCTGGTTGACGTCGACGATCTCACCGTCGAAGTCCGAGAGCGGACCCGATGTTACCTTCACCGACTCGCCCAGCTCGAACTCTGCGAGCGCACGCGGCCGCTCCATGGTCGTCTGCGTGTGCAGGATCCGGTCGACCTCGTTCTTCGAGAGGGGGACGGGCTTGGCGCCCGCGCCGACGAAGCCCGTCACTCCGGGTGTGCCCTTGACGACGGTCCAGGCCTCGTCGGTCATGTCCATGTTCACGAGCACGTAGCCCGGCAGAACGCGCTTCTCCGTCTGGACCTTCTGGCCGTCCTTGGTCTCGACGACCTGCTCGGTCGGGACCACGACCCGGCGGAAGCGGGATTGCTGGCTCATCGAGACGATGCGGTGCTCGAGGTTGGCCTTGACCTTGTTCTCGTGGCCCGAGTACGTGTTGATGACATACCACTGAAACATCTGATTTCCGTCCGACGTCGCTTCCGGCTAGCGGAGGAGGACCTCACGGACGAGGCGGCTGAATGCCTCGTCTGCGACCCAGAGATAGAAACCGACGACCGCGATGGCGAGAAGGACCACGACGGTCGCGGACACGAGCTGTCGCTGTCCGGGCCATTCGACCTTCCGCAGCTCGGCGACCGACTCCGAGATGAACTGGCGGCCGCCTCCGCGCTCGCGCTTCTGACCCGTCTGGGTCTTGACCTCCCCGACCGGCCGGACCTGCTGACTGCGGCGGGAGCGCGAGCGCTCGGCAGACGAGGACGGCGCCGGCGCCTGGTAGTCCTTGCTCCTGCGGGTCGGCTGGCGGGCCACTACCGGGTCTCGCGATGGGCGGTGTGACGCCCGCACCAGCGGCAGTACTTCTTGAACTCGACCCGGTCCGGCGTGTTGCGCTTCGACTTGGTCGTCTGGTAGTTGCGCCTCCTGCACTCGGTGCAGGCAAGCGTGATAGCCACTCGGACTCCGGTTTTCGCCACTTCGATTCGCTCTCTGTCTTCGGGATGCGGGGGAGTAGCGGCGGGAGGACTCGAACCTCCGACACGCGGATTATGATTCCGCTGCTCTAACCAGCTGAGCTACGCCGCCGCGCGCCCGGGCCAGTGTAGCACCAGCCCCTGCGTGTCGTGTTCGGGTCACTGCTCGCCGATCGCTCTATGATCGGGTCGTGCCCGTCGACACGATAGACGCCCTGGCCCGTGTTCCGCTGCTCTCGACGATGGAGCGGAGCCAGCTCGAGCGCCTCGCACGCTCGTTCCGCGAGCGACGATTCGACGCGGCCCAGGTGATCACGCGAGAGGGCGACGAGGGCGCCGGGTTCTTCGTGATCGTCGAGGGAAATGCCGCGGTCACGGTCGGCGGTGAGGCCCGCAACGAGCTCGGCCCCGGCGACGCGTTCGGCGAGATGGCTCTGATCGACCGGCGGCCCGCGCTCGGCGACCGTGATCGCCGAGACCGGTGTGCTCTGCCTGGCGCTCTCGCCGTGGGATTTCCGGGCCTTCGTCGAGGAGAACCCGAGCGTCGCCTGGTCGCTGCTCGAGACGATGGCCACGCGCCTGCGCGCCGCGGACGCGCACGACCAGCGCCGGGACTAACCGGGGCCGGCGCCGGCCCTACACGACGTTCAGCTCGGGACGCGAGACGCCGCCGTCGAACCGCTCCAGCGCGAACGGGCCGAGATCGAACGGAGTCGGGAGGCCGAGCGCCAGCAACGCGACGTGCTCCCCGATGACCGGCGCCTGCTGGAAGCCGTGGCCGGAGAAGCCCGTCGCGTACACGAGCCCTTCCGGGATCGCTCGTCGCCCCGACGAGAGCGTTGTGATCCGGACTGACCTCGTAGTAGCCCCACCAGCCGCCCCGCACGGAGAGCTCTCCGAGCAGTGGCAATCGGCCGGCGGCGATCGGCGCGAGCTCCTCGAGCGACTGCTCGCGGCCGCCGAAGAGAAGCCCGCGCCCCTCGCGGTGGAAGTAGAAGCCGGTCGCGAAGTCGATGGTCAGCGGCAACTCGAGGGGCAGTGTGTCGCCCGGCTCCGTGAAGAAGACGTGGCGCCGCTCCGGCTCGACCGGAATGGTCACGCCGGCGGTCGCGCCGAGCTCCTTCGACCACACGCCCGCGGTGAGTATCACGCGCCCTGTCGCGACACTGCCCTGACTCGTGTCGACGCCGACCACGTTGCCGTGCTCGACGGCGATCCGCTCCACGCTGCAGCCCTGGACGACGCCGGCCCCGAGGGCGGCGGCTGCGGTTGCGTAGCCCTGCGCCGCGGCCTCCGGCGTCGCGTAGCCGTCGATCGGGCAGAACGTCGCCGCGAGGACGTCGTCGACGCGCAGCCCGGGGACGATGCCGCCGGCCTCGTCGGCGCCGATGAGCCGAGACGGCACGCCGAGGCGCTGCTGCAGCTCCACCGACCGCGTGAACGACGCGACCTCCCCCTCGGTCGTCAGCAGGAAGAGATAGCCCCACTGCTTGAAGTCGATCTCCCCTCCCGGCTGCTCGGAGAAGTTGCGGTAGCGGCTGATGCACTCGAGGGCGATGCGAACGTTGAGCTCGTCCGAGAACTGGGCGCGGATCCCGCCGGCCGCCTTGCTCGTCGAGCCGGCCGCCAGAGTCTCGCGTTCGATGAGCACGCAATCGCGGCAGCCGGCCTTCGCCAGGTAGTAGAGAGCGCTCGCGCCCATGATGCCGCCGCCGACGACCACGACCTCCGCGCTTGCCGGTAGCGCCATCGGCGGCGAGCATACCGCCGTGGCGGACAGCTCTCTCCTCGTCGCGCTGACCGCCACCGGCGGGGTGGCCGCGCTTGCGTGGCTCGCAGTGCTGCTCGATCCGGCGCGCGCCTGGAGCCTGCGACCGGTCGCCGAGGACGAGCCGCTCCCATCCGATCCGGTCGAGTGGCCACGGGTGGGAGTCGTCGTGCCCGCCCGAAACGAGGCCGCCGCCCTGCCAAAAACGCTGCCGGCACTGCTCGCCCAGGACTACCCGGGCCCCTGGACGGTCGTGCGTGGTCGACGACCGCTCCGACGACGGCACTGCCGCGACGGCGCGCTCGCTGGTGCAGGACAACGGCCGGCTCGAGGTGGTGGAAGGGGAGCCTCTGCCCGCCGGGTGGGTCGGCAAGGTCTGGGCGCTGCAGCAGGGCTGCGACGAGGTGGCGCGCAGTGGCCGTGCGAAATACGTCCTGCTGACGGACGCGGACGTCCGCCACGTGCCTGGATCGCTTCGCCGGCTCGTCGCCGAGAGCGAGGCGGCCGGCCTCGCCCTCAACAGCCGGATGGCGCGCCTGCAGACGCGGACGGGTCCCGAGCGGCTCCTGATCCCCGCGTTCGTCTTCTTCTTCAACCTCCTGTACCCGATGCGCCGGGTCAACGACCCCGGGAGCCGCGTGGCGGCTGCCGCCGGCGGCTGTGTGCTGGTGCGCAGCGAGGCGCTCGAGCGAGCAGGCGGGCCGGCCGCGATCAGGGGCGAGATCATCGACGACGTCAATCTCGCGCGCCGCGTGAAGGCGCTCGGCGAGCCGATCCGGCTCGCGACGAGCCGAGCCGACGTCGTGAGCCTGCGCGAGTACGGCTCCATCGCAGCCGTGTGGCGGATGGTGCGGCAGAACCGCCTTCGACGAGCTGCGCTACTCCTGGCTGCGGCTCGCCGTGGCGGTGCTCGGGCTCCTCCTGCTGTTCGCCGTCCCGCCGGCGCTCGTCGTCCTCGGGATCCTGCTCGGCGCGATCGGCGCAGCCTCTCCCGGCTGGGCCGTCGGCCTCGCTCTCACGGGCGCCACGGCGTGGATCCTCATGTCACTTGTATACACGCGCGCGATCCGCCTCTTCGAGCTTGGGCTGCCCTGGGCGTTGACGCTGCCGCTGGCCGGCGTCCTGTACGGAGGAATGACGCTCGACTCCGCGCGCCGGCACGTGCAGGGCTCGCGAGGCGTCTGGTGAGCGCACGGCCCGCTGCTTGTGCAGGCTGCCCTACACTCGGAGCGCCTGTTTCTGCTCGGAAGGGTGAACGAGGTTGGATCGAGCGGACATCGACGGCATCACGCTCGAGTACGAAGACGCCGGCGCAGGCGAGCCCGTGGTCTGCATTCACGGCGCCTTCATCGCGGACCCGTTCTTGCCTCTGTTGTCAGAGCGCGGCCTGGCGAGTCGGTACCGGCTGATCACCTATCACCGTCGCGGTTATGTCGGCAGCACCGGCAGCGGCGCGAATGTGAGCCTCGCGGAGCAGGCCGGCGACTGCCGGAGGCTGCTGTCGCACCTCGGCGTGGAGCGGGCACACGTCGTCGGGCACTCGTTGGGTGGCGCCATCGGCATCCAGCTCGCTCTCGACGCACCACAGCTCGTCCACACGCTCAGCCTGCTCGAGGCAGCGGTGATGATCGGCGAGAGCGCTCACCTGTACAGGCAGGGGCTGGTAGGGAGCGTCCAGCGCTACCGGGAGGCAGGCGCGCGCGTCACGATCGGCGAGTTCCTGCAGGCGCGGTGGCCGGAATACCGGGAACATCTGGAGCACGTGATGCCCGGAGCGTTCGAGCAGGCGGTGGCCGATGCAGACACCTGCTTCTCGGCAGATCTACCGGCGGTACTCGACTCGCATTTCGGGGAGGCGGAGGCCGGACAGATCACACAACCCGTCCTCGTCGTGCTCGGCGAGAAGAGTGTCGCCCTCGATCCGCGCTTTGAAGAGACCTATCGGCTGCTGCTCGAGTGGCTGCCGAACGCCGAAGGCTTCGTCCTCCCTGGCGCGACGCACTTCTTGCAGGTCGAGAACCCGCGCGATATGGCGGACGCGCTCGTCGACTTCTACGCGCGCCACCCGCTCGGGGACGCGGCCGCCTAGGCGTTCGCCCGCGACGCCGCGGTGTCGAGTGCGGCCTGAGCCTCGGCCACCAGGCGTGAGACGAGCTCGGCGGCGGGCAGGACCTCGTGCACGAGGGCTGCCGACTGGCCGGTGAACGGCAGGAGGTCGTGGCCGCGGTTGGCGCGCAACTCGCCGATCAGCTTCGGCGCCACGCTCGCGGGATCAACCCCTGCCGGCTCTGATTCGAGCTGCTCCGTGAGCGGGGTGCGCAGCGTGCGCGGCGCGGGCGGCGGGCCCGGCGGAAGCTCGAGCGTGAACGGCGGCATGATCCGTTCGCTGTTCGGCACCTTCACCGTGTCCGTCGCGTCGGCAGCGACGATCCGGTCCTTCCACGCAGCGTCGATGCCCATCTCGACGCTGGCCAGGAACCGGGTGCCGAGCACGACGCCCTGCGCACCGAGCGCAAGGGCGGCAGCGACGCCGCGGCCGTCTGCGATCCCACCGGCGGCAAGGACCGGCACGTCGCCCGCCGCGTCCACGACGTGCGGGACGAGCGCCATCGTTCCCACCCAGCCGGCGTTGCCGCCGGCTTCCCAGCCCTGCGCGACGAGCACGTCGGCGCCGGCCTCGAGCGCAAGCTCGGCTGTCCGGTCGGTCGCCGACCTGCTGCATCCACCGAGCACCCGCGGCATGAGCCTCGGCGATTCGCTCGGCCGGGACGCCCATGTGGAACGAGATCACCGCGGCGCCGCTTCCAGGATCGCGTCGAAGACCTCGGCATCGAACGGCCGGCCCGTGTGGTTGATCGCAAACGGCCGGTCGGTGAGGGCACGCAACCGGCTCCACTGAACGCGCAGCTCATCAGCGGCGCGAACTGCCGTGCCGACGCTGCCCAGACCGCCCGCATTGCTGACAGCGGCTGCGAGCTCGACCTGCTCCCACGGCCCGAACGGTGCGAGAACGATCGGAACGTCGATCCCGAGGAGGTCGCAGAGCGGCGTCCTCACACGCCCAGGATACGCCTGCCGGAGAAGCCGGCGGCGGCTTACTTGATCAGCGTGAGGATCTTGAACATCGGCAGGTACATCGCGATGACGATGATCCCGACGATGAATCCGACCATGATCATGAGCAGCGGCTCGATGATCGACGTCAGCGACTGGATGGAGGCGTCGACCTCGTCCTCGTAGAAGTCGGCGACCTTCGTCAGCATGCGCTCGAGCTCGCCGGTCTCCTCGCCGACGCGCACCATGTGCGCGACCATCGGCGGGAAGATCGCCTGCTCGCTGAGCGGCTGCGCGATCGACGTTCCCTGCTGGACGCTGTCCCGCACCTCTTTGACGGCGTCCTCGATGAGGCTGTTGCCCGAGGTGGAGCCCGTGATCTCGAGCGCCTGCATGATGTCGACGCCCGCGCCCACGAGGCTCGAGAGCGTCCGGCTGAACCGGGCCATTCCGACCTTGAGAACGACCTTGCCGATGCCGGCCGGAATGCGAACCCGGGTGCGATCCCACCACCGGCGCCCGGTCTCCGTCTTCTTGAAGCGCCGGAACCAGACGAACAGGAGGATGAGAGCCGGGAAGACGATGTAGTACTGGTTCCGCATGACCCCCGACGCCTTCATGATCACCTGCGTCAGCATCGGGAGCTCGCCGCCGAGGTCCGCGAAGAGCTTGACGAACACGGGCACGAGGAAGAGCAGCATGCCCGTCAGCACGAGGAACGCGAAGCAGATGACGAGCGTCGGGTAGATCATCGCTCCCTTGACACGGCGCTTGATCTGCAGCTCCTTCTCGATCTGCAGCGCGACGCGGTCGAGAACGATGTCGAGGATGCCGGCGGCCTCGCCGGCCTCCACCATGGCGATGTAGAGGCGCGAGAACACCTTGGGATGGCGAGCCATCGCCTCGGAGAGCAGCAGGCCCCCCTCGACGTCCCCGCGCACCTCGGCGATGATCCCGGCGAGGTTCTTGTCGTCGGTCTGCTCCTCGAGGATGGCCAGCGCCGAGACGACGTTGAGCCCCGAGTCGATCATCGTCGCGAACTGCCGCGAGAAGATCTGGAGCGACTTGAGCTTGACCTTCTTGACGGCGACGCCCAGCCCGCCGCTCTCGCTCGAGGACCCGCGCTCCGCGAGGTCGAGGGCCATCAGCCCCCTCACGCGCAGCGCCTCGTGAGCGCCGCTCAGGTCGCGCGCGTTGAGCTCGCCGGCCGTCTCGAGGCCGGCGGAATTGATCGCGGTGTAGGCGTAGGCGGGCACCTATGCGACCTATCGGCTCCCCGACCGCGCCACTTGAGAGCTCGATCCCTCGTGCGACCGGGCCGACGCTGTGCCCGGAATCCGGGGCCCGGCGCCGTCTAGGCGCTCGACCAGCGACCGGTTGCGACCTCGCGCGCCCGGCCGAGCTCGACGAGCCGCTCGAGGTGCGAGATCGCCTCTACCAGGGCAAAGCGCTGCTCGTGGAGCGAGAGCTCCCCGGGCCAGATCGCCCGTGCCACGTCGTAGGTCGTCTGAACACCGCCGGCGAGGGCCGCGGCGCCGACATCGAGCCGCTCCGCATGATGCTGCTCCAGCTCCCGCACCCGCCGGCTCACGTCGGTGATCGGCGGACCGTGGCCTGGAAAGACGAGCGACGGCGCCAGGTCGTCGAGGCGGCGAAGCGAGTCGAGGTAGCGCCCCAGCGGGTCGTATGCCGTGTCCTCCCAGCGGCCCACGTTCGGCGTGATCTCGTCGAGGAGCACGTCACCGCCGAGCAGGCGGCCGCTCTTGCGCCCGTGCAGCACGATGTGGCCGTCGGCGTGCCCGGGCAGCAACAGGACGTCGAAGGTCTCGTTCCCGATCTCGACTGTGTCGCCCTCACGCAGAAGGCGCGTCGCCGAAACGGTCCGGACCGGCATCCGCACCTCCGCGGAGGCGGACGCGGCGGCCAGGTCGTCGGGCATGCCGTGCGTGCGCAGGTAGACCTCGAACGCCGGCGCATCCGCTCCCGTGCCCCACGCGCCCTCGGCAAGGCGTGAGTCCAGCTCCCCCTGCAGGATCTCGGGTGCGGCCGTCAGCTCCGCGAGCGCCGCAGCCGCTCCGAGGTGGTCCGGGTGGTAGTGCGTCACGACGATGCGCACGACCGTGCCGAGGTCGTCGAGCACGGCCTGCCAGCGCTCGAGCGTGCCGGGGGTGCCGAGACCGCAGTCCACGATCGTCCAGCCGTCTGAGGAGGGGAGGGCGTAGCAGTGGACGTGATCGAGCGCCCACGGCAGCGGCTGGGTCACACGCACGGCGCCGTCCAGCTCGGTGACGGTTGCCGCCTTCGCCGGCTCCTGGGTACGCGAACGCGGGTCCACGAGGCGGGACGCTAGTCGATGCGTCCCGCCCCGTGATTCAGACGCCTACTTGGTGCTGATCAGCTTGAGGGTGAAGCGTGCGCCGTCAGGCTGGCTGATGAGCGTCACGGGCTCGCCGACCTTCAGCGTGATGGTCTGCTGCCCGGTGGCGAAGGAGCCGGACGCCAGCCCGATCTCGGCGGTGTCGCCGCTGATCGAGACGACGGTGAAGGCCGCGTCGTTCTCGGGGAACGAGTCGCCGACGACCAGCGTGGTCACTCTGCCGTTCACGGCGATCTTGACCTCGGTGGCAGCGGTGTCGCCGCCGTCGTCGACCGTCCCGGTGTCGCCTCCGGTGCCGCCCGTCGAGCCCGAGCTCGGCGGGGTGGACGGCGTGCGGAGACGAGCTGTCCGTGGTCGGCGTGCTGACCGAGGGCTCCTCGGTCGCCCCCTCGTCCTCTGGATCGACGAGCTGCACGAAGGGGTCGCGGGCCTCGAAGCGGCTGAAGTAGATCAGCTGTCCCTCGTCGGCAGCCGGGGGCTGGTCGGTGTCGGGCAGCGCCTGCTGGTTGGCGACCGGCAGCGCGGCCCCGTCGGCCGGCTCCTCGGCGCCGGGCGCGGCCTCAGAGGGCGCCGCAGCCGAGCCGGTCCCGGGGACCTCGGTGCCGCTCGAGGCCTCGTTCGACGCACTCGCGGGCGCGGCCTCGGCCGGCGCTTCGCCCCGCACCTGATTGAGGACCTTCGGCCCCTGCCAGGCAACGAGAGCGATCAGGACTGGAACCATGACGAGCAGGATCTTCTTGGCCCGCGCGTCGCGGCTCTTCTTGGGATCGGTTGCCTTGGGAGCCATCAGGGTGTCACTCCAGCGGCCTGCCCTGCGCCGGCGTCGACGGTCGATGCAGGCGTATCGGCGGGCGGCGTCGTGGTTGTCGGGGTCGTCGAGCCCTCTTCGGTCGTCGTCGTGGCGCCGGTCGTGGTCGTCTCGCCGGTCGTCGTCGTTGTCTCGGCCGGAGTGGGCGCGACGGTCGCGCCGGGAACGACCAGGCCCGGGTCGCTTCCGTAGACGTACGCGGAGACGACGAGGTCGGCCTCGATCATCGGGAAGCCCGGTTCCTCGGCTTCGTGCCAGTCGAGGCTGTCCACGGTGAAGAGACGGCCGTTCGCATCGAGCACGCCCTCGCGCACCGTCACGAGCTGGCGCACCTGGTAGAGCCACTCGGTCAGGTCGTAGTAGTTCCCGACGAACGTCAGCGCGAGCGGCAGCTGCGTGTAGCCGGCGCCCGGAATCGGCGCGCTCGGCTGGATCGACGTGAACTCCACGCCGGACCGCTTGGCGGCCGCGCTCAGCTCGAGGATGGCTCCGGCCATGTCGGTCTCCTCGGGCATTGCCTTGGCCAGCTCGACGAGGTCGGCGACCTTGATCGTCGACTCGGGCTTGTCCTCGCCCGAGCTGACCGAGGCTGCCGTGATCTGGGTCTGCAGCGCTGCGATCTCGTCGTCGAGCTTCTGGACCTCGGCGCCCTTGGGCCGGATCAGGACCATGTACCCGGCCACGGCCGCGACCAGAACCGCGATCGCGACGATCAGCGGGATGGAGAGCTGCTTGTTCTTCACGGTGTCCCTCCCGGCAGTGGCTTCAGGTTCGCGACCACGGTGAACGAGAAGACGCTCTGCGTCAGATCCGGCTCCTCAGCGGCAACCTGCAGCTGAATCGAGCTGAACTCCGGGATGACGCCGAGCCGGGCGATGAGCTGGGCCACGTCGTCTTCCGTCATCGCGAAGCCGTTGATCGTGAGGGACGAAGGCCCGGTGGGAATCGCCGGCACCGGGGCACCGGACTCGTCGGTGGCGACCGCGGGAACGGCTGCCGCCGTGGTGGTCGTCATGCTCGCGAACCAGACGTTGTCGGGGAGCGTGAGCGACAGCTCGCGCAGCATCCGGTCCCAGCCGACGCGGGTGTCGATCGCGCCGGACAGCGCAGTCGCGCGCGAGAGGGCCTCGCCCGCGAGGGCGGTGCCGTCCTGGGCTGCCGGTGCTTCGACGTCGGCCTGCAGAGCGGCGACCTCGGCCTTCTTGTCCTCGAGCATCGCGTTCCGGTCGTCGAGGCGCTGGTTCTCCGACCACCAGAAGAACGCCATGCCGCCTGCGACGAGCACTGCCACGCCGGCGACTGCGATCTGCGCGACCCTGGGTCGAAGGGTGGTCTTCGGAAGCTTGATGTCCTGCGGCAGCAGGTTGAGCGCCTTCATCAGCGGAACCTGCGGGAGCTGCCCCGCGCGTGCGGGCTTGCGGGAGCTCACGTTGCCGGCGGTCGGTCCGGGCTGCCGCTCGGGACCGGAGGCACCGGCCTCGTCGCGGTTGCGGCCGAAGCGCTTCTTCTTGCCGCCCGCAGCCGCTGCGGGGGCGTCCGGCACGTCCTCGGTCGAGGGCGGCTCGGGCTCGCTGGGCGCCTGCTGGGCCTGCTCTGGAGCAGGGCCCGGCGCCTCGGCGCTCTGCGCCGCCGCGGCGGCGGCCACGGCGGCGGCCGCAGCCAGGCCGGCGGCTTCGGGCTCGGGCTGTTGCGCTGCGGGCGCGTCGACAGTCTCGTCCACCGGAGCATCGGCGGGCACGACGTCCCCACCCGACGCGGCCTCAGCGGCCGGCATCGGAGCGGGAACCTCCGGCTCGCCGGCCACAGCCTGCGGCTCGGGCACGACCGGGACGACCGGTGCAGCCTCGGCAGGGGTCGGAGCTTCGGAGAGGGTGTCGCCGGGCGCGGGCAGCGCAAGCTGCTGCTTGGGTGGGCTCGAGCGCTTGCGGCGGAAGAGGGTCGAGAACTTGAGCTCCTTCTTCCAGACGCTGCCGTCGGGCCGCGAGACATCGCCGGGCGCCGCCGGCGCATCCTTGCCCTCGTTGCGCCGGAACAGATCCGAGACGCGGTAATCCTTTTTCCAGTCCATCACGCACCCATCCCGAGGCCGATAGCGATGGCGTGCGACGGATCAGGGTCGCCGCCCCTGAGCTTCTTGCCGTGACTCAGGTTCACGAGGGGATCGCCCACGCGAACCTTCACGGCGACCATGCGCTGCAGCGCCTCTGCGAGGCCGCCGAGCCGGGCGGTTCCGCCCGCGAGCACGATCTCCCGGATCCCCAGGGATCCGGTCTGGTTCTGGTAGAACTGCAGCGAGGATACGAGCTCCCGGGCGAAGTTCTGCAGCCCGGCGAGCACCGCCTCGCGCGCCTTCGACGCGTCGGCCTCGTTGACACCCTCGGGGAGAGCGTGGGAGTCGAGGGCGATCGACCGCTTGAGCCGCTCGGCCTCCGGCATCTCGATGCCGAGCTCCGTGGCGATGGCGCCCGTGAGCGCCGAGCCGCCCCAGTCGAGCACACGGGTGAACTCGCACTTCGTGCCGTCGGTGACGGCGAGGATCGAGCGTTCGGAGCCGATCGAGACGGCAACCATCGCGACCCGCTCGGACTCCTCCGTCGGAATCTCGGAGAACGGCGTGAGCGCGCGCAGCAGGGCGAATGCCTCGACGTCGATGCCGACAAGCCGCAGGCCCGCTTCCTTGCACGCGACGGCGTAGCCCTCGATCAGGTCGCGGTAGGAGACGACGCACAGGACCTTCCGCACGAGCTGGCCCTCGTCGTCGCGCCACTCGGCGAGCACCTGGTAGTCGAGCACGGCCTCGTTGATCGGGATCGGCAGCGCTTCCTGAGCGTTGAAGCGGACGGCGTTCGTCAGCTGCTTCGGGTCTTCGATCCCGGGCAGCTCGATGGTGCGCACGCCGACGCGGTTGTTCGCCACGCCCACGCGCACCGCGCGCCGGGGCAGCCTGTGCTGCTCGAAGAAGCTCTTGAGCGCGACGCCGAGGCCCTCCGGGTCGCGCACCTCGCCGCCGGCCACGAGGCCGGGCGGGAGCTGACCGCTGGCGATCTGCAGCAGGCGCGCGTTGCCGTTCGAGGCGACCCGGGCTGCGGCCACCTTCGATGCTCCGATCTCCAGTCCGACGATGTCGCGTCTCATAGGTCCTCCTACGCACTCCTCAGCTTCGCGGCGAGCGGCGAGACGACCTGGCCGCTCGACCGGCCGCGCTGGATCAGCTCCATGAGGTGCTGCGGCCTGCTCGACCGCGACATGGCGACGTCGTGGGAGACGACGCCCGTGAGCACGAGGTCCGCGAGCGACTGCTCCATCGTCTGCATGCCCTTGTTGGAGCCGGTCTGCATCGTGGTGTAGAGCTGCTCGAGCTTCGCCTGGCGAATCAGGTTCCGGATGGCGTCGTCGGGGAGCAGGATCTCGACGGCCGGCACTCGTGCCTGGCCGTCCACGGTCGGGAGCAGGTTCTGCGTCATCACGCCCTGCAAGGTGCTCGCGACCTGCACGCGGATCTGGCCCTGCTGCGCCGCGGGGAACACGTCGATGATGCGGTCGACCGCAGAGGGTGCGTCCTGGGTGTGCACGGTTGCGAAGACCAGATGGCCCGTCTCGGCCGCTGTCAGCGCGGTCGTGATGGTCTCGAGATCGCGCATCTCGCCGAGGAGGATCACGTCCGGGTCCTCGCGGAGCGCCGCGCGGAGGGCGTCGGCGAAGCTGTGAGCGTCACTCCCGAGCTCGCGCTGGTTGACGATGCACTGCTTGTGCTGGTGAAGAAACTCGATCGGGTCTTCGATCGTGATGATGTGCTCGAGCCGGGTCTCGTTGATCCGGTCGATGAGCGCGGCCAGGGTGGTCGACTTGCCCGAGCCGGTCGGGCCGGTGACGACGATGAGGCCGCGGGGCCGCTCGCAGAGCTCGTACATCGAGTTCGGAAGGCCGAGCTCGTGGAGGGCCTTGATCTTGCTGGGGATGAGGCGGAAGGCGGCGGCCAGCGTCTCGCGCTGGAAGAAGATGTTCACGCGGAAGCGCGCGAGGCCCGGGAGCGGGTACGACATGTCCAGGTTGCGGCGCTCCTCGAGCTCCTTCTGCTGCTCCGTGCGCGTGATCCCGTAGAGAAGCCGCCGGGTCTGGTCGCCGGTCATGGGGCTGAACTCGTGCAGTCGCTCGACCTTGCCGTTGACCCGGATCGCGGGCGAGGAGCCGGCGGTCAGGTGCAGGTCGGACGCACGGCGCTCGACGACGATCTCGAGGAGCTCGTCGATCGAGAAGTCGGTGCGGCCCTCGTCGATCTCGACTTCGGGCTGCACGTCGGGGGTCGTCCGCGGAGCATCCATCGCTTCCACGAGCGACGTATCGGCAGCCGCAGCCGATTCCCTTAGCGAGAAATCGCCCGGCGCCGGAAGGCGTCTCGCTCGGCGCGTCGGGACAAGGCGGCGCCATTGCGTAGTCGCGCGCGAGGGCCGCGATTTCGAGGCCGGCGACCCCCGGAATCCCCCGGTCGCGCGCTCAGATCACCCGTCGCAGCGTGCCGTCCGAGGGGGGACATCACCCGATAGGGGGGGCGCTCGGATTGCCCGGCCGGCCGATACCGGATGCAGAGCCGACGCCTACCCAAGGAGGAGAGTCAGAATGATTCAGCGGCTTCGCAATCGGATCGCGACCGGCGAGCGTGAGGGCGGCTTCACCCTCATCGAGCTTCTCGTCGTCCTGATCATCATCGCCGTCCTGCTGGCGATCGCAATTCCGTCCTACCTCGGCTTCAAGGGTCGCGCGGAGCAGCGCACCGCCGAGGCCAACGTCCGCGCCGCCGTTCCGGCCGCCGAGGCGTTCTATTCGGACAACGACAGCTACGCCGGCATGGACGCGACCGACCTGAAGCTGGTCGACGCCGGTATCTCGGGCACCCTCGCGGTGACGAGCGCCGACGACGACTGCTACGTGCTTCATGACACCAAGGGCTCCAAGCACGCGTACTACAAGGGCCCGGGTGGCACCGTCGTGGCCGCAGCGCCGGCTGCCTGCTAGTAAGCACCGCAACTCAGTACCGGAAGAGGGCGCGGGAGACCGCGCCCTCTCTCTTGGTCCCGTGCTCCGTCGAATCGACGGGTCTCGAGGATCACCCTGATGGGCGTCCCGTCCGAGGGGTGTGCATCCCCTGACCGGTCGTCCGGGCCCGGGCTCCACGGGTCGATGTTGGTAGTGCCGACGTCCGATCCCAAGGAGGGAGACATGTTCGACCGGTTCCGCAGGCGACTTGCGGCCGGGAAACGCGAGGGCGGCTTCACCCTCATCGAGCTCCTGCTCGTGCTGATCATCCTCGCAATCCTCGTCACGATGGCGTTCCCCACCTACGTGGGCTTCAAGTCGCGCGCACAACGCCGGACCGCGCAGGCGAACCTGCGCGCGGCCGTGCCGGCAGTCGAGACGTACTTCGCGGACAACGAGACCTACTCCGGCATGGACCTCGCGGCGCTGCGACTGATCGACGCCAGCGTCAAGAACAACGGCACGAACGGCGTGTTCGTCGTCTCGGCGAGCACCGACGACTACTGCGTGCGATCCGTCAATGCCGGCTTCATCTACTACAAGGCCGGCCCCGCGGAGCCCATCACGACCGCGGTGTGCGTGTAGCGCGAACTCGTTCGGGAAGCGACAGAGGCCCGCCGTTCGAGAGGCGGCGGGCCTCCCCGGGCGGGTCGCCGGGACGTCCCTCAACTTGCGTGTCAAGCCCCGCCGTCTCACTGCCGATAGGAGTGGTGTGAGAAACCAGCTCCGGCTCAAGTTCATCCTCCCGCTGATCCTGGTAGCCGTCGGTGGGCTCGCCGTCGCCAAGTTCGTGGTGATGAGCGACGACTCCGGCGAGGCGGAGGCCGCGGCTCCCGCGACGACCGCCGTGCAGTCCGAGCCTCCACCGGCAGTCGAGACCGAGCCGGCAGCGACCGAGGAGGAGGACGCCGAGCCGCAGGCAGTCGGCCTTGCGAAGCTCGATGCCGCGCTCAAGAAGAAGGCGATCGTCGTCGTGGTCGTCTACTCGCCCGACGGCGCCGTCGACACGCTTCAGGTCAGCGAAGCACGCCAGGGCGCGGCCGACGTGAAGGCCGGCTTCCTCGCCCTCAACGGGCAGAAAGAGAAGGAGATCGCGGACTTCGCGACGACCTACGACGTGCGCACGACGCCCGTCGTCCTCGTCTTCCGTCGAGGCCCCGAGCTCTGGCAGCGGTTCGACACCGTCACGGATCGCAAGACCGTCGCCCAGGCCGCGCAGAACGCGCGCCAGGCGGGCTGACCGCCGGCCCCGAGCGACTCCGCTTCTCATCGGGCCCGACGGCCGCCTCGAGCGCCAGGCGATCCGTCCTCAAGCTGGTTGGACCGGCGCTCCCGGCCGCCGACTGATCGGGGTCCGGCCTGCCCGAGCCGGTCAGAGGTTTCGATCCTGCCGATCGTTGCAGAGCCCGATGCATCGGCTCGTCCAACCAGCATTTGAGCGAGACCCGCCGTGGGAAGATGACGGGCGTCGTGTCGCGAAGCGAGGACGGCACCCCAAGCGATGAGACGCCCCCGGATCGGCACGAAGAAGCCTTTCCCCTCGGGCGGCTCGCGAGGAGGCCCCGCAACCTCCTCCTGCTCTTCGCCTTCGGCGTGCTGCTCGTCGTCGGCATCTTCCTGCTCTTCGGCAGGGTCGCCGGCTACGCCGAGACGCTCGACCAGCTCAAGCAGGCCGAGCCGATCTGGCTCGCGGTCTGCTTCGGCTCACAGGTCCTGTCGTATTCCGCGTACGTCGTCCTCGTCCGGACGCTCACGGCGTACGCGGGCGGGCCGCTGCTTCCACTCTGGCTGGCCACCCGCATCGTCTTCGTGGCGCTCGGCATCACGAGGGTGCTGGCCGTGGGAGGCGCCGGGGGCCTGGGAGTGTTGTACTGGGTGTACCGCCAGCTCAATTTCGCGCGCGGCGATGCATTCGCCCGCGTCATTGCGCTCAACACGCTCCTGTATGCGACCTTCGGAGCTGCCGCGCTGATCGCAGGCACGACGATCCTCGCGCAGTTCGGGGGCGACGTGCCGCTGGCGATGGCGCTTCCGTGGGTGATCGTCATGGCCGCCCTCTTCGTCGTCGGCATCTACGTGACGAGCCCGAGACGTGCCGAGCGGCTCATGGCCGCCGAGCATGAGGGGCGCCTGCGGAGCGTCCTCGGCTACGCCGTCGCGGGGGCAGTGCTCGCACGGAACCTCGCGGAGCACCGCGCCGCGAACCGGGCGACGCTGGCAGGCGCGCCCCTCTACTGGTTCGGGGACATGCTCTGCCTGTGGGCCGGGCTCCAGGCCTTCGGCGTGCAGCTGACCCCTTCGGAGCTCGTGCTCGCCTACGCGACGGGCTTCCTCGCCAATCTGATTCCGATCCCGACCGGCGGCATCGGCGGAGTCGATGCCGCCACGACGTTCGCGCTCACGGCGATCGGGGTGCCGCTCGAGTCCGCGCTGCTCGGCGTCTTCGTCTACCGGTTCTTCAGCTACCTGCTGCCAACCCTGCCCGCGGTGCTCGCGATGCCGACGTTGCCCCACATCAGCCGTGAGCTCTCTGAGCTGGCCGGGCCGCCGACCGAGGGCGAGCGATAGAGCGAGTTGCTAGGCCGGCAGCTCGCGGAAGAGGACGATCGTGTACGCGTCCTCGATGACCGGGAACCAGGGCGGAGGCAGGTACAGGAGGTTCGGGTCGTAGGAGTAGTCGCGGGTATCGAACATGACCCAGTCGCCGCCGAGGTTCGTCGTCGACGACCCGTACCAGGTCATCGTTCCGTGCGAGCCGTCGCTCGTCCAGCCGCGCCAGGTGCCGCTCTGGGCGATGACGCTGGCGTACCAGGTCAGGTTGTAGGGCGTGTACGTCGCGCCGAGCACGTCGTTCTTGGCCACGAGACCGAGTACGTCATCGCCGGCCGTGATCCGTGAGATGTTGTCCGCGATCACGATGTCGTCGTTCGAGCCGACGGTGACCCGGCCGTTGACCGCGCCCGACACGACGGCCGTCTGCGCCGTGTAGACGGCCCCGTTGGACGGAACGTTGTACGTCGTCGTCGAGCCGCAGATGGGAGCGGCCGCGGCCGGATCCTGGCCGCCGTTCAGCGTGCAGGATCGCGCCGTGAAAGTTCCGTTCGACTGGAAGACCAGCCGCCACGCCGCCTTCGTCGGGTCGTCGAGGTACACGCCGGCAACCTGCGAGGCCCGCTGGATGTCGACCAGGGACGCAAGCAGGGCGTTGAAGTTCACCGGGTTCTTGATGACGGTGCGGATGTTCGTGTGGTCGTACTTCTGAGCACCGTTATGCATCGTCACGGAGCCGGTGACGTTGTTCTCGGCGTACATGTCGGCGTACGCGTGGCCGTCGTGGTCGATTGTCCCGGCGGCGTAGAGCTTGCCGTTCGTCGTCGCCGTCGAGCCCCACGACACGTTCCCGTTCACGACGCGCTGGAAGTCGGCCAGGGACGACGGTCGGACCAGAACCTCGATCCTCCGCATGTCCGTGGTGCTGCCGACCTTCCGACCGGTCGCGAGAATCTTGATGGAGAGCGAGCCCGCGGTCGGCGGAGTGACCTGGAGGCTGTACTCGTAGCCGTTGACCAGCTGTCGCCAGTTGTCGTAGCCGTTCGGATACGTCCAGACGAGGCTGTAGGCCCAGGCGTTGCCGCCCGCAACGGTGGAGCCGCCCGCGTCGCGCCGGGTGGCCTCCCCCGGGTGAACCTGATGGGCGTAGTACAGGCGATCGTCGACCAGCTTCGCGATGTAGTCGTCGATACCGGCCTCCGCCGCCTGGAAGGCGGAGTCGAGTCGAACGGCCTGGGAGCTGCGGCTGCCTTCGCTCGTGGTCGTATCGATCAGCAGCACGGACAGCAGCGTGAGCAGCGCCATGACGAAGACGACCAGCACCATGACGACGCCCTGGTCCTGACGGATTGCCGCTCTCCTGGTCGTCACGATGCTTCTCCTTCGCGCAAGCTGACGCTCGACTGATAGGTGAATTGACGGGTCGGTTCGGTCGCCGTCGAAACCGTGAGCGTGATGCCGACGGTGGCCACGTTCGCCGGAACGGTCGTGACGACGCCGTCCTCGTCGTAGTAGGTAAAGACGGTGGAGTTGACGACTCTCTGGACGCGCGTCTGCCAGCTCGGAAGCGCCGGGATCACCCACGGCGCCCCGTCGGTGTCGCTGCTGACCGCCTGGCGGCGCTGCAGCGTCCCGCTCGAGCGCCGGTACGAAACGCGCCGAAGATGCAGTGGGTTCCGCGCGGTTGGCAGACAGGAACGTGACCTGGGTCGCGCTCAGGCTCTCGATCGGAGCCACGGTCTCGTCGCCCGTGTAGGCGGCTCGCAGGTCCTGGGCGATCTGGTCGATCGCCGCCCGGGCCTCCGCCTGCAGAACCGTCTGCTCCTCGATCTCGTCGTTGTGGCGGATCGTGGAGCTCACGACCGTCGCGAACACGGCGAAGAGCACGCCGATGAAGATCATGGCCACGAGCATCTCGGTGAGCGTGAAGCCGCTCTGCCCGCGTGCCGGGGCGAGCCTCCGGCGGATCATGGCGGGCAGGTGGCGGAGTTGAACTGGGCGATGATGGTGCTTCCACCCGCTGCGACGGACTGGTTCGTGAGCGTGCGGCTCTTCGAGCCCGAGGTGCCGCAGTTCCACGCCTTGATCGTGTAGCCGGAGCCGACCGGGACGCCCGTGAAGACAACCTGGCCGGAGCCGTTCGAGGTGCCGGAGAGGTTCACGCCCATGGGGCCGAGGGTGAGGGCCACAGTCGCGCCCGAGATCGGGTTCCCCAGGCTGTTCCGGACGGTCACGGTGAGGTTGGCCGTCGGGAGGTTGACCGTGACGTTCGTCGTGCTGCCGCCGGTCACGGACGCCGACGTGTTCCCGCTCTGGCCGCTCTTCGTCGCGGTCACCGTGTAGCCCGTGCCGGCGGGGACGTTCGTGAACGTGACCTGGCCGCTGCCGTTCGACGTCCCCGAGACGTTCGTGCCCATGGGGCCGCCGGTCAGCGTCACGGTCGCGCCCGAGACGTTGCTGCCCGCCCAGCGGACGGTCGCAACGATCGTCCCCGTCGGCATGTTGATCGTCACGTTGGTCGTGCTGCCGCCGGTGACAGAGGCGGAGACGTTGCCGCTCTGGCCGCTCTTCGTCGCGGTCACCGTGTAGCCCGTGCCCGCGGGGACGTTCGTGAACGTGACCTGGCCGCTGCCGTTCGAGGTCGCCGAGACGTTCGTGCCCATGGGGCCGCCGGTCAGCGTCACGGTCGCGCCCGAGACGTTGCCGCCGGCCCACTGAACGGTCGCCACGAGCGTTCCCGTCGGCATGTTGATCGTGACGTTCGTCGTGCTGCCGCCGTTCACGGTGGCCGCGACGGCGGCGCTGGCGCCGCTCTTCGCCGCCGTGACCGTGTAGCCGGACCCGGCCGGCACGTTCGTGAACGTCACCTGGCCGCTTGCATCCGAGGTACCCGAGACGTTGGTGCTCATCGGGCCGCCGGTGAGCGTCACCGTCGCGCCCGACACGTTCGCGCCGTTCCACTTGACCGTGGCGACGAGCGTCCCGGTCGGAAGGTTGACGGTGACGTTGGTCGTGCCGCCGGCGCTGACCGAGACTCCGGTCTGCGAGGCGCTCTGACCGCTCTTGGAAGCCCCGACCGTGAAGCCGGAGCCGGCCACGAGGTTGGTGAACGTGACCTGGCCGGACGCGTTCGACGTCCCGCTCAGGCTGATCCCGTTCGGTCCCCCGGTCAGCGTGACCGTGGCGCCGGAGACGGGCGAGCCGCCCCACTGAACGGTCGCCACGATGGTGCCGGGCGCGGGAAGCGCGAGGTTCAGATCCGAGGAGGTGTCCTCGATTACGGTGGCCTCGGCAGACCCGGTCTGGCCCAGATTCGTTGCGGTGACCGTGTAGCCGGTGCCCGCGGGAATCTCGAACGTCACGAGCCCGTTCGCGTCGGCCGTCCCCGCGAGGGAGATCGACCCGGGCCCTCCGACGACCGAGACGACCGCGCCGGCGGCAGGCGACCCGCCCTGGGTGACGTGGACGTTGAGCGTCCCGAGCGGCGGCAGCGCAAGCGCGAACGTCGAGGTCAGGTCGGTCGGATAGTTGTTCGGCACGTACTGCGTGATCGGCACCGCGTCGACGCCGCCGCTGGTCTTCGCCGAGACCGTGTACTGGAGGCCGGGCACGACGAGCTCGCCGTCGATCGTGTCGATCGTCAGCACGCCGCCGTCGTAGGTGAAGGTCTCGGAGCCGCGTTCGGAGCTCACCGTCACGGTGCCGGTCCCCGTGTACAAGGATCCGTCCGAGTTGTTCAGCCGGACGTTGATCGTCGCCGGCAGATAGACGCGGAGGGCGGTATTCAGGGTCTGGCCCGGCGCAACCTGGACGTGCGCCGCGGCACCCGGCGACAGGTCGTCGGCGAGGGTCACGTAGTCGTCGAGGCTCGCCGTCAGGTCGTAGTAGGCGGTCGCGCCGCTGGTGGGATTCGGCGTCAGAGCAGCGAACGTGACGCTTCCGGTGACGTCCGTCGTGTCGCGTGCGCGGCGCGCTCGGGCCCGTCCCGAGCTGCACGGTCGCGCCCACCACGGGCTCGTTCGTCGCGTAGTCGACGACCTGGATGTTGATGATCGCGTTGCCGAGGCCTCCGAGCGGCGCCCTGGCCGGAGGCGCGACGTACGTCGCCTCGCGCGTGAGCAGCTTGCTGTCGCGGGTGCGCCGAACTGTCACGACGACCCGCTTGTAGTTCGCCGAAGTCGCGTAGCTCGTCGGCGTCGGGTCGTTGACGTACGTGATCTGGGTGACGATCGTGAGCTTGAGCCCGCTCATGGTCACGTTCTGCGTCGCCGCGCACCGTGCCCGGGCGGGTTGCCGCTGACGGTGCCGACGTCGTCGTAGGGAAGCCGGCGGATCTCCTCGATCTGGTCCATGGCCGCCTGCTGGGCCACGGTCTTCTGCCGCGAGAGACCGTGCGAGTTGATCGCCGAGATCAGCACCGTGGCGAGCGCAGTGGCGACGATCACGAACAGCCCGACCGCCAGCACCGCTTCGATCATCGTGAAGCCGCGCTCGCGGCTCCCGGAGCGACGCGCCCGACCGAGCGCACGCTCGACAGCTGCGCCAAGAGGCGTCAGGGACCGGCCGTATCGCAAAGGCGTCATGCTCTCGCTTCTCTCCTCGCAGGTTTCTCCAACTATCGGCCGCGAAAAAGGGCAGCAGCTACCCCCGGACGGGGGAGCCAGGAGCAGGGCTCGGAGGACCTCAGACGGCCACGCGGCCGAGCTCTTCGATCGAGGTCACGCCCTTGAGGACCTTGTGGACCCCGTCGTCCCACAGCGTCCGCATGCCGCCCTCGACAGCCGCGCGATCGATCTCGTCGCGGCTCGCGCCCAGCGCGGCAAGCCGCTCGATCTCCTCGCTCATGGTCAGCACCTCGTAGATGCCGAGGCGGCCGCGTAGCCGGTCTGGCGGCAGCGCCGCGCAGCCGACCGACGGTAGATCTTCGCCGACTCGCCGACGCCCTTGGGCAGGGTGGCGTGCCGGCGAACTCGCGGAGGTGTCGGCGGGGACCGTACCGGGCGGCGGCACTGCGAGGCAGAGGCGTCCGGGCGAGGCGCTGGGCGAGCACGGCCGTGACGCGCGGAGGCGGTGAGGAAGGGCTCGACGCCCATCTCGGTGAGGCGGGTCAGCGCGCTCGGGGCGTCGTTCGTGTGGAGGTCGACAGCACCAAGTGGCCGGTCAGCGCGGCCTGCATCGATGATCTGGGCCGTCTCGACGTCGCGGATCTCGCCGATCATGATCACGTCGGGGTCGCGCGCAGGATCGTGCGCAGCGCGGCGGCGAAGGTGAGGCCGGCCTTCGCGTTCACCTGCACCTGGTTGATGCCGGCCAGGCGGTACTCGACCGGGTCCTCGACCGTGATGATCTTGGGTCTCCGGCCTGTTGATCTCGTGGAGCCGCCGTAGAGGGTCGTCGACTTGCCCGATCCGGTCGGGCCGGTCACGAGCAGGGCGCCCGTCGGCTTCCTGATGATCGCCTCGATCTGCTCGCGCATCGAGTCCGCGAAGCCGAGCTCGGTCAGCGTCGGCGGCTTCCTCGACTTGTCGAGCAGACGAAGCACGATTGCCTCTCCCTCGACCGTCGGGAGCACCGCGACCCGGATGTCGAGGGCGCGGTTCGTCACCCTGGCGCTGAGCGTGATGCGCCCGTCCTGCGGCCGACGGCGCTCGGCGATGTCGAGCTTCGAGAGCACCTTGATCCGGGTCGTGACGGCGGAGGCGAGCCGCTTCGGGATGCGCTGCATCTCGTGGAGGATCCCGTCCACGCGCATCCGCACGACCAGCGACTCCGCCACAGGGTCGAAATGCACGTCGCTCGCGCCGTCCTCGGCCGCCTGCAGCAGCACCGAGTTGACGAGCTTGACGAGGGGGGCGTCCGAGAAGCCGTCATCGGCCTCGAGGTCGGCCTCCTCGCCTTCCGGAAGCTCTTCCTCGAGCAGGGCCGTGCGCTCCCAGGCCTCGTTCGCCCGCAGGATCCGGCGCAGCTCGACCTCGATGTCCTCCCGAGCCGCAACGGCCAGGTCGACCGCGTAGCGCGTCGCGAGACGCAGCTCGTCCATCGCCTGCACGTTGGTCGGGTCCGCGATCGCCACCCTGAGCCTGTTTCCCGAGACCCCGTAGGGCAGCGCACAGGCGCGCGCGAGCAGGTTCCGCGGGACCAGGGTGGCGGCGCCGGGATCGACGCCCTCCTGCTGAAGGTCGACGAACGGCAGCCCGTGCTGGTCTGCAAGCACCCGCGGGGCCAGGCCGGCCTCGAGAACGGCCTTCGCGAACGAGCCGTGCTGCGCTTTCGTGCGCACCGCAGCGAGCTTGTCGTTCGTCAGCAGGCCGGTCGCGCCGATCAGCTCTGCAATCAGGTCGACGAGCGTCCGGTCGCCGTCGTCGCCGTGCGGCTCGTCGCCGTTGACGTCGCCGCCGTTGAGGCCCGCGCCGTCGCCGGCCGGGTCCTCGGCATCCGCCTCCCACGCTTCTTCGGGCATGCCGTCGGTGAGCTCGTCCACGCGCTCCACTAGCTCGTTATCGGGTGCCGCATCGCCTTTCATGAGCCGTCAGCCTTCCGCCGGATCGGGGTCAGAAGAGGTCGAGGTAGGCGTCGAGCAGCCACTCGCCGCCGAAGAGGGCGACGATCGAGCCGAACGCGAGGAAGGGGCCGAACGGGATCGCCTGCTTGCGCGCCTGCATGCCCTGCCTCGCGAAGATCACGATGCTCACGAGGAGGGCGCTGAGCAGCGCCACCATCATCGCGACCGCCACCTCCTTGCCGAGCATGAAGCCCATGAGGAGCGCGAGCTTGACGTCGCCCATCCCCATCCCACGCGGGTACACGAGCAGCGCGATGAACAGGAACAACGACAACGCGACTCCGGCGAGCACGAGCTCGAGCGCGCGGTCCGGATACAGCGCGATCTGCGCCACGAGGACGATGACGGCCGCCGGGAGGACGATCCGGTCGGGCAGGATCCGGTGCTCGACGTCGATCGCGGAGAGCACGACCATGCACGCGACGAAGAAGGCGGCGACGAAGGCCTCCGCGGTCAGCCCGAAGCGGAAGAAGCAGGCGGCGACGAGCAGCGCCGTGGCGAGCTCGACCGCGAAGTAGCGGAACGAGATCTTCGCGCCGCAGCTCCGGCAGCGACCGCGAAGCACGAGATAGGAGACCAGCGGCACGTTGTCGTACCAGGCGATCTCCGCCGAGCAGCTGCCGCACTGCGATCGGCCGTCCGCGATCGAGCGCTTGGCCGGCAGACGCGCGGCGACGACGTTCAGGAAGCTGCCCAGGGCGAGGCCGGGCAGCAACGCGAAAATCCCCAGCGCAAAGTTCACGGCGAGATCACCTCAAGGCGAGACCCGTCGCCAGGCGCCGGCTCGGCTCATCGACCGCCGCAGCCGTGCGGCGGGCCTCACGCGGCTGCCTTGGCCTTCTGTCGAACTTCGGCGAGCGCGGCCCGGGCGATCGCTTCGTACTTCTTGCCGGTGCCGAGCTCCTGCTGCAGCTGCTCGTCCGCCTGGATCACGATCTCCAGCGCCTCGGCGCCGGCCCACCAGCCGAACTCGGCTCCGGTGACGATCCAGGCGTGCTGATAGGTGAAGTGGTCGAGTGCCGCCGGCGTGAGCTTGTCGAGGTCGGCGACCCAATCGGAGAGCTGCTGCGCGCGCTCGGGCAGCGACATCTCGTCGAGCGGCTCGGGCGGCGCGCCGGGGAGCTCGAAGGCGGGCGGGCGCTGCTCGGCCTCCGCGTCGTCCCCGGCCTCGGCGATGGTGTTCGACGCTTGCTCGTAATCGGCGGTCTCGGCGTCGGTGGGCTCGGTCTCGGCAGGCTCGGTCTGCGGCCGGCTCGGTCTCGGCCGGCTCCGCTCCGAAGTCTCGTTGTCGGGCGAAGCGCTTTCCGTGCTCTCGTCAGCGGGAGCCGTCGCCGGGCTCGGCGTCGCTCGCGAGCACGAGCTTCGTCCCGGGATACGGCGAGCGATCCTCGGGCAGGCCCTTCGGCTCGTAGTTCGGGTTCTTCTTGAGCCGCAGGACGATGGTCGGGGCTCCGGTGTCCAGCACCTTGGCGGCGGCCTCGACGCTCTGCTCGGCGACGAGGTTCACCGCGTAGCCCTCGACCTTCCCGTTGACCTTCCAGGCGAACCCGAAGTCCTCGAGGACGCCCTTTGCGAAGACGTAGGGCAGGCCGCGGACGTCCGGTACGAGGAGCACGCTCGCGTCGTCGGCAGCCTCCGCGTCGGCCTCGGCCGCCGGCTGGTCTGCGGAGACGGGCGGCTCGTCCTGCGCGAGCGAGAGGGTGGAGGTGCCGAGCACCCAGGCTGCGACGAGAACGAGCAGGCGAAACGCGGTGGCGGGGAGCCGTGGGGTCACGCTTCAGGGAATCGGCAGCGAGCAGCGGAGGCTTTAGCCCCTTTGTGAGCTTCCGTGGTGCGCGGGCCCGTCGGGCCGCCTAGGAGCGCTGCGCGGGCTCCGCCCGTTCCCAGTACGGGCGCACCAGGCCGCGGTCGGCCGCGACGTCGCGCAGCGCGAGCATCGCCGTGTAGGTCGGCAGCACCAGGACCTGGCCGCCCGTCGGGATCAGCTCGAGCCCCCGGTCGAGGGCACGGGCCGGATCGGGCTCGACTTCGATCCGTTCCATCGCCATCCCGCCGTACTTGAAGCGGAGCGCCAGCTCCTCGGCTCGGCCTCCCGAGGCGATCAGCCGATCGAGCCGCTCCGCCAGCGGCTCGAAATCGACGTCCCAGATCCACGACACGTCGCGGCCGTCGGCGATCTCGTCGTTCAGCGCGATCACGGCCACGACCGGCGCCCCCGACGTGCCGGCGTCGACGATCGTCCTGACCACCTCGTTCGCGCCCGCGGGGTTCTTGATCAACAGCATCAGGGCCGTGCGGCCGTTCGCCTCGATCCGCTCGAACCGTCCGAACGAGGGCTGAAAACGGGCGAGCCCGGCGGCGATCTGGTCGAGCGTGGCGCCCAGCTCGAGGGCGAGCGAGGCCGCTGCGGTGGCGTTGTAGACGTTGTAGAGGCCGGGCAGGCCGAGCGTGATCCGTCGCTCCCCGGCGGGCGTGTGGAGATCGAACGCCGAGCCGTCGAGCCCGTCGTGCGACACGGACCGGGCGGCGATGTCGAGCGGCGGACGTGCGGCCCCGCAGCTGGGGCAGCGGTAATCGCCGAGATGTCCGACGTACGCGGCCCGGTAGACGAGCGGGGAGCCGCAGCGCCGGCAGTACTTCGAGTCGGCGGCGTGCGAGGGCCGCTCGTGACCGGCCGCCGGATCGTCGAGACCGAACCGGACAGCGGCGGGCCGGCCCTCGGCGAGGGACGCCAGGACGGGGTCGTCGGCGTTGACGATCACCCGGGAGGAGGCCGGCAGGCGCTCGAGCGCAGCCGCCCAGCGCTCGGCGACGATCTCGAGCTCCCCGTAGCGGTCGAGCTGGTCGCGGAACAGATTCCCGAGGCAGACCAGCCGCGGCTGCATCATGCGGGCCACGTCGGGCAGCGCTCCCTCGTCGACCTCGAAGAGGCCCAGCTCGGCGCCCCGCTCGTCGACGAGCGCCGACGCGATCCCCGAGACGAGGTTGGCGCCCGCGCGGTTGTGGGCGAGCCGCGCGGTTTCGCCGAGGATCTCGGCCGTCATGGCCGTCGTCGTCGTCTTCCCGTTCGTGGCGGAGACGAGCGCGACCCCCTGCGGGAGCGCCCGGGCCAGGCGGCCCAGGGCCTCCGAATCGAGCGCCGTGAGCAGCTTGCCGGGAAGCGTCGTCCCGCCGCCGCGGCCGGCCAGGCGGGAGAGGGCGCCGACCGCCCTGGCCGCCGCGATTTCGACCTCGAGCCGCACGGAAGCCAGTCTACGGGCGCCTTCGAGACGACCTCCCGACAAGGAAGGCATCGGACGCCCGGCGGCGAATGTGGCAGCAGGCGGCCCGAACGTGAACCTCGATCTGAGATCTACCCTGAGCCCTCGCGGCGATCTCGCGGACGTCGCGGTCGGCGGCCTGTCGGTCAGCGCCGACACGGCCGGCCACTCGCGGCGCGTGCGTTGCATCGCGCTGGCCCTCGCGCGGGAGCTCGGTCTCGAGGCCGGGGAGCTCGCGGCGATCGGGCAGGCCGCGCTCTTCCACGACATCGGGAAGCTCGAAATCCCCGACGAGATCCTGCACAAGCCCGGTCAGCTGACCGACGAGGAGTGGGCCCTCATGCGAAGCCACTCCGACGAGGGCGCACGGATGCTCGAGACGACAGGGAGCTTCGCCGCGGCGGTGCCGGCCGTTCGGCATCACCACGAGCGTTACGACGGCACCGGCTACCCGGGCGGGTTGGCCGGCGAACAGATCCCGCTCGGCGCCAGGGTCGTGCACGTCGCCGATGCGCTCGACTCGATGCTCACCGATCGCGTGTACCAGCCGGCGCGCCTTCCGGTCGAGGCGCTTGCCGAGCTTCGACGCGAGTCCGGCCGGCAGTTTTGCCCGCGCTGCATCGCGGCCCTCGAGCGGATCGTGGCGACCGGGTCGCTCGTCGACCTGGGTCTGACGCCGCCCGTCCTGACGGCCGTCTAGGCACCGCCCCCTTATTTACTCACGCGCGCGTGAAGGCGACGACGGTCTCGCCTTCCTGTGCCGCCTGTTCCACGTCGAAGACGCGCGGCGCCTCGGCGGGCGGATTGCCGCCGAAGGTGAGGCCGCTCACGTTCGCGTAGCGCACCCATCCCCAGACCTGCAGCGGGTACTGGGAGAGCCTCGCGACGCGCACGACGTCCCCCGTGTGCGGGGCATGGATGAAGAGGTCGTTCCCGAGATAGAGGGCGACGTGCTGGGTCGCGTTGAAGAAGATCAGGTCGCCGGCCATGAAGCCGCCCGGCGGCGCGCTTCCGCCTTGGGCGGGGCCCACTCCGCGCATGGCTCCGGGCGCGGTGGCGCCGTACTCCCACTGGGTGCCCGTGTAGTCGCCGATGTAGATGCCGGCGCCCTTGGCGAACGACCAGGCGAGGAGGCTCGAGCAGTCGAACCCGGCGGGGATCGAAGGATCGCGGAGCATCATGTCCTCGAGCCCGACCCCGTGGTTGCCGCCCCAGTGGTACGGGATACCGAGCTGCTGGAGCGCATAGTCGATGACAGCTGAGGCCTCCGCCGTCGGCGGGTCGCCGATCAGGCCCTCGATCCCGCTCTGTCCGAGGAGGCTCTGCTCCTCCAGGATCGTCTGTTCGATGGCGGCGATCTGCTCCTGGACGAGATCGAGCTCGTCACGAGCGCTCGTGAGCTCGGCCTCGAGATCCTGCTGGTGCGTGTCGAGGCCCGCGAGGTCGCGGCGCGCGGCTTCGAAGGCCCGGTCGCCGAGCGTGGGGTCGCCGAGCGCCTGCTCTGCCACGAGCAGGTCGCGATAGCTGTCGTCGAGCTCGGCGCCGATCTCACCGATCCGCTTCCAGAGGCCGTCCGCTCTTCCCTGCGCCTTCGCCAGCTCCGCATCGAGGTCGGCCGCACCGTTGTCGACGATCGGAACGTCCGCGAGCAGCGTCCGCCCCCGCAGCGGGTTGGCGAGAAACTCGCCGGCGAGCCCGAGCACGAGCTGGACGTACTCCTCGGAATGGTTGTAGGACCACACCGCGCCGGGGATGTCTTCCCTCGCGCCGGACGCTGCCAGGTAGCGGGCAGCCGAGAAGACGGCGTCTGTCGGATTCCATGGATCGGCCACGCCGTCGCCGTTCGCATCCGCGCCCCAGCGATCCCAGGTCGACGGCATGAACTGCATCCAGCCGACCGCGCCCGCGTAGCTCGGGCCCATGTTGCCGCCGAAGTTCGATTCGACCTCGTTGATCGCCGCCAGCAGCTCCCAGGGGACCCCGTAGGCGGCTCCGGCCTGCTGCCAGAGCGCGAGCAGCTCGGCGTAGGTCAGGCGGTCGGGCACGGCAGGCGGCTTCGAGATCTCCGCCGGGAACGCGATGTCTCCGGGCTCGTTCGGGATCTCCGCGCTCGGCAGCGTCACCTCGCCTGGCAGCACTGTGAACGTGTCGGCCTGCGCGCCGCCCGCGGCCGCGAGGGCGACGGCGGCGGCGAGCGCTGCGACGACGCTGCGCCTCATGCGACCCGGAGGTTGTCGGCGCCGGGCGTCCGCAGGCGCTCGGCGGTCGCCTCGGCGACTTCGCTCTCGGCGAGGCCGGCGGCCTCCTTGGAGCGCTTCGCACGGCTGAGGGCGAGCTCGAAGTCGTGGCGGTTCGAGGCCGCGTTCGCAGCGGTCTCCTCGTCGACGACTCCGTCGAGGGTGAGCTGGACGAGGTGCTGCTGATACGTCTGCATCAGGTGCACGCCGCCTTCGTCGATCGCCTTCGTGATGCCGTCGGTCTTGAGGGGCTCGCGGATCATCTCGGCGATGCGAGCGGTCGTCATCATCAGCTCCACAGCCGCGATCCGGCCGCCGCCGACGCGCGGCAGCAGCCGCTGGCTGATCACTCCGCGCAGGACGCTGGACATGATCTGGCGGACGAGGAGCTGCTTGTTCGTCGGGAACAGCTCGATCAGGCGGCCGATCGTCTCGTGCGCGTCGAGGGTGTGCATGGTCGACAGCACGAGGTGGCCCGACTCGCCGGCCTGCAGGGCGACGCGGGCGGATTCCTCGTCGCGCAGCTCGCCGATCAGGATCACGTCCGGGTCCTGGCGCAGGACGCGGCGCATGCCCTCGAGGTAGGAGTCGACATCGAGCCCGACCTCACGCTGCTGTACGACGCAGGCGTGGTCGCGGTGGACGATCTCGATCGGGTCCTCCAGCGTGACGATGTGCTGGCGGCGCGTCTTGTTGACGTGGTCGATCATCGCGGCGAGCGTCGTCGTCTTGCCGGAGCCGGTGGCGCCCGTGACGAGGATGAGGCCGCGCTGCTCGTCGGCGAGCCTCTGCACGCCGGGCGGCAGGCCGAGCCCTTGAAGCGTCGGCACCTGCGCGGGGACGAAGCGGAGCGCGAACGAGATGTCGCCCTTCTGGCGGAAGCCGTTGATGCGGAACCGCCCGACGCCGGGCGCGGTGAACGAGGTGTCCAGGTCGCCGAACTCCATGAAGTGGTCGTAGCGGCGGGGCGTCCGTTCGGTGATCAGCGCCAGCACCTGCTCGGACTGGTCCTCGCTCACCGGCGGGTGCTCGAGCGGCACGAGCTGGCCGTCGATGCGGACGTGCGGCGGGGAGCCGACCTTCAGATGGAGGTCGCTGCCGCCGAGTTCGATGGTCTTGGCAAGGAGGGCTCTCAGGTCCATGGGCCTCGGGAGGTCGGGGGACAACGGTCGCCTGACCCGTATCGGAGGAGGCGGGGAAGCGCTTTAGCGCCCCCGATCGAGCGGGGGATCAAGCCGGCGCGCGGTGGGCGGCCGGGCCGGCGCCGGCCGGGGCTAGACTGCGCTGGCTGCTCCCGGGGGAGTTCCCGAGTGGCCAAAGGGGACCGGCTGTAAACCGGTTGGCTCCGCCTTCGGAGGTTCGAATCCTCCCTCCCCCACTCACCACGCCTCGGCCGCTCCCGGGGCGTCACTCGTTCGAGGGACGGAAGGGGCGGCGCTAGAATCGACCGGAGCGCCCTCTTAGCTCAGTTGGTAGAGCACCTCCATGGTAAGGAGGGGGTCGACGGTTCGAGTCCGTCAGAGGGCTTG
>CAWGBR010000016.1:0-106151 GCA_963820875.1 uncultured Thermoleophilia bacterium | reverse complement strand
GCCCCGCGCTGCCGACGATGTGGGCCTCCTTGGCCTTCACCAGCGCCGTGACCGTCTCGTTGACCGGGGCCTCCAGGCCCGCGGCCCTTGCCGCGGAGGGTAGGCGCCGTTGATGACGTCGATCTCACAGGAACGGCGCGCCATCAGGTCGAGCAGCATCGAGGGACGCGCGTTCGGGATCTTGGAGCCGAACTCCCTGACGTACTCGACGGGGTCCGCGAAGACCGAGCTGGATCCCGGAGGCTCTCGCGACGGCGAACGTCTCGCTTGCGCAGCCGCCCGCCTCGGCGAACGCCTCCTCGCTCTCCAGCACTTCCCCGACCGTGAGCTCGAGCAGCGCGCAGGTGCCGCTGAAGGCCGTGTTGCAGACGAGCTTCTCCCAGACGAGCGTTCCGACGTCGTCGTAGGTCTGAACCTTGAACCCGGCGTCGCGCCAGACCTCGGCGACTTGCTCGATGCGCGGGGTGACCGGCCCGTTACGCTCTCCAAGCGAACAGCGCTGCCCCAGCCGTTGTGAGTGGACGTGACCCGGCTCGACGATCGAGGCGCCGAAGCCGCCGACGACGCCGATCGCGACCCGCTCGTCACCGAGCATCTCGGCAGCCCGGTCGGGGCCACCGAGCCCGTTCTGGATCGACACCACGACGGTCTCGGGCCCGACCACGGGCGCGCGCTCGCCGCGGCGGCCTCGACGTGCTGGGCCTTCGTCGCGATCACGACCAGGTCGACCGGACCGACCTCGGAGGCGTCGGTCGTGGCGTCTAGCCGTACGGTGCGCTCGCCGCTGGCGCGCCCCTCGACGCGCAGCCCTCGCTCCCGAATGGCGGCGACGTGCTCCTCCCAGGTGTCCACCGGCCCACACCTCGTTCCCCCGCGTCCGCGAGCAGGCCGGCATACACCGAGCCCATCGCCCCCACTCCGACGACCGCGATCTTCATCAGACGTGGGGGAACCCATGGCTCCCACGAGCCCCTCCTTGACGTTTGACGCGTTTCTCGCGACGTGGTGCAGCCTGGCCAAGCCAGGCTGCACCGATCAGGCACCGGCGGCGAGAACTCACGTGCCCACATTTCCTGGAACCTATGCACGAGAAAAGCCTAGTCGGCGCCTGCCAACCGGTAGACGCCGTGCCGCAGCGTGCCGATCCCCTCGATCTCGATCTCCACGGTATCGCCGTCCTCGAGCGTGAACTCGTCCGGCGGAACGAGCCCCGTGCCGGTGAGCAGCACCGCGCCTTGCGGATGGGAGAGCTCGCGGAACAGATAGGACGCAAGCTCTTCGAACGAGCGTCGCATCTGCGCGGTCGACGTCTCGCCCTCAAACGCGACGCCGCCGCCGCGCTCGATGCGCAGCCCGATGCGGGCCGACTTGACCGCGTCGCCGTCGCGGGCCAGGACGATCGTGTCCGACAGCCCGAGCGAGTCGTCGAAGATCTTCGCCTGCGCCAGGTAGAGCGGATTCTCCCCTTCGATCGACCGGGACGAGAGGTCGTCGGCGACGAGATAGCCCGCGATCTCGCCGTCGGCGGTGAGGACGAGCGCCAGCTCCGGCTCGGGAACGTCCCAGCTCGAGTCGCTCCGAATCCGCAGAGGCGCGTCCGGCGGCGGCACGCGGTACGCAGGCATCTTCATGAACAGCTCGGGCCGCTCGGCCGCGAAGACCATGTCGTACGCGGACTTGACGACCGCTTCCTCCATCCGCGCCTCGCGAGAGCGCTCGTAGGTCACCCCGGACGCCCAGACCTCCTGCAGGTCGACGGGCGGGAGCACCTCGACGTCGCCGTCGAGCATATAGCCGGCCAGCGCCGCGTCGACCGCCTCGTGCAGCGAGCCGAGCCCGGCGGCGAGCAGCTCGAAGACGCTGCCGGCCGGATGCAGTCGATCGTCGGCAGCGACGCACGTCAGCAGCTCGTCGCCGTGCCGGACCCTCCGGATCCCGTTCATCAGGCGGAGCGTATCCGGCCGGCCGACCTAGGCCGAAACAGCCGAAGGCTGGTTTCGGCCGTGAAGCGGCCCGCAGGGCCGCGTTTAAGTGGCGTCGAGACGCGGGGCGGGTCGGCCGGATGAGATCCGGCCCCTACAACCGCCCCCTCCTGTAGGGGCCGGACCTGTTCCGGCCCGGTCTTGCCCTACCGCAACGGCTTCAGGTGCGTGTACGGCTCGTCGTCGGGGAGGTAGTCCATGCGAGCCCCTCGTCCTGCACCGGGATGTAGACGCTCCTCGAGACCCAGCTCCTTCAGCACGATGTTGCGTGCGAGCGGAATGCCGGTCGACTTGTAGAAGGCCAGGTGCCGGTTGAAGCCCTGGCGGCCGAAGCCGCAATCCGTCGAAGGACGAGCTTGTCCGCCGGGATGTGCTCGAGCGAGCGGCGGATCCGGTCGGCGATCACGTCCGGGAAGTCGCCCTGCAGAGTCCGGTGGCTGATCACGCCGACGGCGATCTTCTTCTGCAGGTTGTCCTTGTAGGGAGCGAAACTCGATCTCCTTGAGGTCGTTCTCGTTGCCTCGATCGTCCACACGTCGCCCTTCAGGCGGTCGAGGTAGATCTCCATCGAGTTCCGGTAGGACTCATCGGAGAAGACCTTCTGCATGTTCGGGTTGCCCCAGCACGTGTGGATCCAGACCTCGACGTCGTCGAGGCCCTCGATCTCGCGGTTGAAGCAGTCCACGAGGAAGTCGAGGTACTCGGTCATCTCCGGGTAGTAGCAGGCGATGAAATGCAGGGTCGGTTCCTCGATCTGGATCACCTCGCAGCCCGACGCCGCCAGCTGCCTGAGCCTCGAGGTTCATCGCCTCGGCCATGTCCCAGGTCAGCTGCTTCTTGTCGTCGAGGTCGTACTTGTCGGTGTGGCTGTCGAGGAAGAACGCCAGCACCTGGGCGCTGCACGTGCCGAACTTGACGGGCAGGCCCGAGGCGGCGGCCGCCTGCTGCGAGATGCGCCAGATCTTCGCGTACTCGAGCGGATTCCTCGGGTCGTGCTCGACCTTGTCCACGACGCGCGGCCAGCGCCACGTCTTGTAGATCGAGTCGAGCATCGTGCCGACCGGGTAGGAGAGCAGCGGCGAACGCGTCTTGTCCGTCTGCAGCTCCTCATGCTCGAGGCCCTTCCAGCGCTGTAGCGGGTAGTGGTGCCAGGAGCGGCCCGCGACGTCCTCGTCGAGGTGGTAATCACCCGTCGTCAGGATGTCGAGGCCGCAGCGCGCCTGGTCGGACGCCACGATCGCATGCGCGTCGGAGAACTGCTCCCGGTACCAGGGATCCATCATGGCAGTGTCGAGCGGCCGGCCCCACATGTTCTGCGTGTACCAGCGCGGCCTGGGCCACGAGCCGGTCACGGTCGCGGGGAGCATCACGTCCTTCGTTGCGGTGAACGCCACCGTCTCCTCCTTTGCCTCGTCGAGCCCGAGAACGGTTTCAAAACGCGTGCGGCGGTGTCAAGCATGCTCGGTCGGCGGAGCGGCTCAGATCGTGGAGGCGGGGTAGCTCCAGGGCCTGCCGTCGAGCTTCGCGCGCAGCCGGTCGCGCAGCAGGATCGTCTCGGAGACCGTGTCGCACTCGTTCAGGTGCTCCCAGTCGATCCAGAGGTACTCGAGGCCGATGTCGCCCTCGTAGCCGGCCGCCTGGGCCGCGTCGATCATGCGCTCGAAGTCGACCACCGAGTCCTTGAGCGCCGCCTGCATCCGCCTCGAGCGGGCTCCCCGGGCATGGAAGTGCCGCGCGTGGGCGACGAGTGGCTCGATCTGCGTCCTCCGGATAGTCCTGATAGACGAAGTGGCTGTAGTCGAGGGTCAGCTCGACGCCCGCCGCCTCCTCGCAGAGCCGGCGAGCCTCGCCCGGGTCCTGTGCGATCGAGCCGAGATGGGGCTCGATCGAGAAGCGGACGCCTTGTGCCCGGGCCAGCGCGGCCCGGGCGGCAAGCTCTTCGACCGAGCGGTCGAACGAGTCCTCGTGTGTCTCCCCGGGCCAGTCGATCCCCGGGAGCATCGTCAGGCCAGGCGAGTCGATCCGCCCGGCGAGCGCGAGCATGTCTTCGAACAGGGCCCTGGAGCGCTCCCGTTCGGCCGGGTCGGGGTGATTGGGCGCGAAGCGCTCGAAGTCGGTCCAGGGGATGCAGAACAGATCCGAGACAGCGAGCTCGCGCTCGACCAGGCCACGCGTGATGCGCGCCGCGGTGCCGGGAATGTCCTCGCGCACGTCCTCGGGGCGGATGTGCGACCGGTTGCCCATGAGGCAGACGTCGACCGCCTCGATCTCGAGGAGGCGGATCATCTCGACCGCGCTCTCCCAGGGCTGGACGAGCCGGAACGTGTTGTCGGCGCACGAGAGCCGGATCACCGGAGCCGCACCTTAGCGGGCTGCAGGCGCGGGGCGCTGGATGCCTGCTGCTACCCTGTGGTCGACGGGTCGCACAGGGCGATCCGCGTGAGATCGATCTTCTCGTTCCTCCACAGGCGGCTCGAGGCAGTGACATCTCGAGCCGACATAGGAGTTGAACGTGCCAGACAGATCCTTCCGTGCGCTCGGCGTGAGCGAACCCATCGTTCGTACGCTCGCCGACCGCTCCATCCACACCCCCTTCCGTATCCAGACGCTGGTCCTGCCCGACGCGCTCGCCGGGCTCGACGTGGCGGCGCAGTCCCCGACCGGGTCGGGCAAGACGCTCGCGTTCGCGCTGCCGATCGTCGAGCGCACCGACCCGGCTGACAAGCGACCGTCCGCAGTCGTGCTCGTCCCGACGCGCGAGCTCGCGCTGCAGGTCTCAGATGAGCTTCGCTCCCTCGCCGTCGTGCGCCGACTCGAGGTCGTGACCGTCTACGGCGGCGCCCCCCTCGCCGCGCAGGCCAAGCGTGCAGGCCGCGCGCACGTGATCGTCGCAACGCCCGGGCGGCTGCAGGACCTCGTCGACCGAGGCGCGGTCTCGCTCTCCCACGTGCGCATCCTGGTGCTGGACGAGGCCGACCGGATGCTCGACATGGGATTCAAGCCCCAGGTCGACCGTCTCGTGCGGCGCCTGCCGAAGGCCCGCCAGACCATGCTGTTCTCAGCCACCCTCGCCGGGCGGGTCGACGAGCTGATCGGCTCCTACACGGCGAACGCAGTGCGGGTGGAAGCGGGCGCGACGCCCGGCAGGCCGGCGGAGGTGGGGCATCGCTTCGTCTCGGTCAAACAGGACACCAAGGTCGACACGCTCGTCAAGGAGCTCGGCGCGGCCGACGACCTCACGCTCGTCTTCGTCCGCACTAAACGGGGCGCGGATCGGCTCGCACGGGCCCTCTCGCGTCGAGGCATTCCGGCCGGCGCGCTCCACGGAGACATGTCGCAGTCGGCCAGGGAGAAGTCGCTCGCCCGGTTCGAGTCGGGAGAGTTCGCTGCGCTCGTCGCCACCGATGTGGCTGCCCGCGGGCTCGATCTCGACCGCATCACGCACGTCATCAACTACGACCCGCCGGAGGATCACGACGGCTACGTGCACCGCATCGGCCGGACCGGCCGCGCCGGACGCGCAGGCACCGGAGTGACGCTCGTGCTGCCCGACCAGGAGGCCGACGTCAGCCGCGTCGCTGCGCGACTCGGCCACGAGGAGGCGTTTGCGAGCGAGGGCATGCGCGTCGCGCCGGCCCGGCTCGTGTACCGCTCGAAGCGGCGCTCCAAATGGGGCTCCTCCCGGGCCCCGCGCAAGATCTGAGCAGGCTCGGGCGGGACAGGTCCCGCCCCTGCGCCAATCCGCCTCCGTAGATGTAAGGGCCGGACCTGTCCGGCCTGTTACACGAGCGGGCTGCCGCCGGCGGCCTTCGTGATCCAGAAGCCGCCGTCGACGGGCAGGAGCGCGCCGTTCACGTAGGAGGCCGCAGGCGAGGCGAGGAACGCGACGGCGGCGGCGACCTCCTCCGGCCGCGCCAGCCGCCCGGTCGGGATCCCCGTCGACGAACGCCTCGTGCTCGCCCTCGAGCCAGCCGTGGGCAACGGTGTTGACCGTGATCCCGTGGGCACCGAGCTCGACGGCGCCCACCTGGCCGATCGTCGTGAGGAAGCCGCCAACGGTTGCGTCGAGCGCGGCTCCCTGCACCGGGCGCACCGAGGCCGTGGAGACGACGAAGACGACGCGTCCCGCGCTGCCCTCGGCGAGCCACGACGCGACTGCGCGCCTGCGCGACGAAGAACGCCGCCCGCGCGCCGTCGACGGCCGCCTGCCACCCGTCCTGCTCGAGCTCGAGGAACGCGCCGCGCGACTGGGAGCCGACACCGGCGACCACGACGGGCAGCTTCGCGTCCGACAGCGCGCTCCGCACGGCCTCCTCGAGCGGGGCTCGGCAGGCCGTGGGTCGTGACGCCCGCCATCAGTACTTGCCCACCACGAAGCCGCCGTCCACCTGGAGGTACTCGCCCGTGACGTAGTCGCCGTCCGGCGAGGAGCAGAGGTAGACGACGGCCCGTCCCTGCTCGATCGGCTCGGCCGGCCGGCGGATCGGGATCATGTCGAGCGTCGCCTCCTCGTCCTCCTTCGTGCGCAGGCCGGGCGAGCGATCGTTGAGCTGCGACTTCACCCATCCGGGCCCGATGTGGTTGACCGTGATCCCGTGGCGGCCGAGCTCGATCGCCATCGTCTCGGCCAGGGCACGGACGCCCTGCTTCGTCGCGCCGTACACGGCCATCGACGGGAAGCACATCCGCACGTGCACGGACGAGGTGAAGACGATCCGGCCGCCCTTCTCGTTCGCCACCATCGCCCGCGCGGCCGCCTGCCCGACGTTGAACGCGCCGGTCAGGTTGACCGCGACGATGCGGTCGAACGAGTCCTCCGTGATCTCGGCCCACGGCTGCCAGTCGGCCACGCCGGCGTTCGAGCAGGCGATCCAGAGCGGGCCCAGGTCGGCGTGCACCCGCTCGACGAGCGCGTCGACCTCGGCCGCGGTCGGACACGTCCGCCGTGTAGAACGCGGCTCGCGCGGCCGAGACCGCGGATCTGCTCGGCGAGCTCCTCGCCCTGCTCCTCGAAGGCCACGTCGCAGCACGCCACGTCGGCGCCCTCCTCGGCGAGGGCGAGCGCGATCCCGCGACCGATCCCCCGCTCGTGCGAGGCGCCCGTGACGAGCGCGACTCTGCCCTTCGAGCCTCACGGCGCCTTCCGCGCCGCCCAGGCCTTCTCGAACCCCTCCTTGCCGCGCTTGACGACGTCCACCGGATCCTGCTTCCAGAGCGAGTCCTCGAAGTCCATCTCGGAGAAGCTCCCGTCGTCCGAGAAGATCTCGAGGTCGAACCAGCCGACGACGCCGCCTGCCTCGAGCGCGCCGAAGATCGCCGGCAGATCGATGATTCCGTCGCCCGGGAGCACCCGGTCGAAGTCGTTGCGCGTCTCCTTGCGCCAGTCGCAGATGTGGACGCTCGGGACGATCCGGCTCGCGTGCTTGACGGTGTCCTCGATGACGTTCTCGGTGTCCCAGAGGTGGTAGACGTCGTAGAGCACCTGCACGTTCGGCTCGCCGATGTCGTCCATCAACGCGATCGTGCCCGGGATGTCGCTGATCGTCGACCACGTCCCGTAGATCTCCCGGTGCAGAGGCTCGAGGCCGAGCGTGAGCCCGTGCTCGGCACACACCTTCGCGGCCTTCCGGAGCCCCTCCACGGTCACGCGCTTCGCCTCGTCGGCGTCCACCCCGGCCGCCGGATAGCCCGTCAGGCAGAGAATCACCTGCGGCTCGAACGGCGCGAACCGGCGGATCGCGGCGCACAGCTCCTCGGTGCGCTCCCTGGGGTCCTCCGGGCCCGGGAACGGGACCGGCCAGATCGACAGCGTCGACGGGATGCAGGTCGTCGCCGTCATTCCGGCGTCTTTCAGCTTCGCGACCGAGTTCGCGTCGTCGTCCTCGGGCAGCTTGAACTCCCAGACGCCCATGCCCTCGACGCCGGCCTTCCGGTAGGTGGCGATGTCCTCGTCGTACGTCGAGGTGGAAGGTCGTGACCTGGGAGACGGAGTACTTCGGTTCGGCCATGTCGACTCCTCCTCAGCCGGCTTGATGACGGTCTTGATGACCGCGTCGTCGCGGTTGAGCACCCGCTCGATCGCGGGCGCGATCCCCTCGAGCGTCGCCGAGTGGGTGATGATCTTCCCCGTGTCCACCTTCGCGTCCTCGAGGATGCGGATCGTCTTCGGCCACTGGAGCGGATAGAGCAGCGAGAAGCGGATCGTCTTGTCCTGGTAGAGGTTCGAGAGCAGCGGGCACCGTGACCGCGTCGTCGGGCCCGGCGAGGCCCATGAGCACGACGACGGACGCGTTGCCGGAGATCTCGATCGCCTGCTGGTTCGCCTCGACCGACGCCGTGCCGACGAGGACGCGATCGGCGAGCGCGCCGCCGTTTTCGCCCTTGATCGCCTCCGCGACGTCCGCGATGTAGTGCGGTGAGGACTCGTCCGACGTGTTCCAGACGAAGTCGGCGCCGACGGTCTTGCCGAGCTCGAGCCTGTAGTCCCGAGTCCCGATCAGCGCGACGCGGGCGCCCTCGTTCTTCAGGAGCTGCACCATCGAGAGCCCGACCGGTCCCGGGCCGTAGACGACGGCGAAGTTCTCGGGCTCGATCTCGGCCCTCTGCACGGAGTAGACGGCCGACGAGAGCATCTCGACGAACGCGCCCTGCTCGTCCGTGAGCGACTCCGGGAGCTTGTACGCGTGGGCGATCTTCGTCTTCGCGTACTCGGCGAAGCCGCCGTTCATCGTCACGCCGAGCACGGTCAGGTTCTGGCAGAACTGCAGCTTGCCGGAGCGGCAGCTGTTGCAGGCGTTGCAGCTCTGTACCGGGTTGAGCGCGACCCGGTCGCCCTCGGCGAGCCCGTACTGCTCGGCGAGCTTGCCCGCCTGCACGACCTGCCCGCAGATCTCGTGCCCGAGCACGAGCGGGCCCTTGCCGTCGGGCGTGCCGAGCGGGCTGCGCCCGTAGTAGTACTCGATGTCCGACCCGCAGAACCCGCAGGCGAGCACCTTGACGACCACCTCGTCCGGCCCGGCCTCGGGCTCGGACACGTCCTCGAGGCGGAGATCCTCGGTCTCGTAGAAAACCGCGGCCTTCATCGCCGCCTACCCCTTCCGTACGTACTGGTCGAGCATGTCGTTGAGCACGATCTGGCCGTCCCACGTGTCCTGCCAGGCCTTCGAGCCCATCGGGATCGAGTCGACCGCCCACCAGTCGCCGTCGTAGACCTTGGCCAGCACGGGCATCAGCTCGTCGAAGTCGATGATCCCCTCGCCGAAGTTGGACTTCGTCCCGAACATGTTCAGGTGCGTGTTCATGTCCGTGTCGCAGAGGTGGATGTGCCCGATCGATCCCTTCGGGAGCATCTTGATGAACTCGATCTGGCTCCCGAGGGTCTCCGCCGGCTGGACGTGGTTGTGCCCGATCACCGAGCACGCCTGGAAGTGGCCGGTGTCGTACATGATCTTGAAGTTGTCGTGGTTGACGTCCTTGAGCAGCTTGACCGTCTCCGACGGCTTGTTGAACGGCTGCAGCGACTCGAGCTCCCAGAGCATGACGACGCCGTGCTTCTGCCCTGCCTCGGCGTGGTGCTGGAACGTCTTCACGACCCGATCCCAGACCTGGTCGTAGTCGGCGTCGTAGGGAAGCGGGCCGGCGGCGCCCGGATCGACCCGCATCCCGGGGATCTCCATGTCGGCCGCGAGCTCGAGGTAGCCCTCGAAGTACTTGAGGTACTCGTCGTAGACCTCCTGCGAGCCCGTCGCCCACGGCAGCCGGAAGAGGTCACCGTAGGGCCCCGGCGCGATGCCTGCGATCTCGAGCCCGAGGTCGTCGTTGATCCACTTCCTCAGCTTCGTGCGGCTGCTCTTGTCGGGGAAGCGCTCGACCGTGCAGTGGTCGAAGAAGCCGCCGAGCTCGACGCCGTCGTACTCGAACGCCGACAGAACCTGGCAGACCTGCTCCATCGTCGCCATCTTCGGCTCGAAGCCGAACGCCATGCACCACGTTCCCCGGCACACCTTCGCCGTCTTCGCCATCCTCTCGCTCCTTTCGTCTCCTCTGCGTCCCCGTGTCCCTGTCTTCCGTCTGAGCGCTCTGGCGCTCCTCTCCGCCTCACTCGACGATGCCCAAATGGTTGTCGCTTTGCCGGTACCCCCTACGGCACCGTGTTAACACGCTGTCCCAAGGCCGCTCGCTGTGCTCGCCGATCCTAGAGGTTGTCGGGCGACCGCACCGAGTGAGCCGCTTGACTGACCACGGCGGCTAGATGGTTGATCGGAAATTGTGGTGCCGGCGGGGACGGCAGAGACCGAGCCCGAGGCCGTGAACATTCGCTCGCCCGTACCTGGGGTACGGGCGAGCCACGAGCGTGGTCTCGGGCGACGGTATCGGCCGCCATCCGGCGGTGCCACGGTTTCCGATCAATTTCCGATCAATCATCTAGTCCATCAACAGGCCGCCGTTGACGTCGACGTGCGCCCCGTTGACGAATCCGGCGGCGTCCGAGGCGAGCACGAGGACGATCGCGGCGACCTCGTCGGCCGTGCCCATGCGCCCGAGCGGCGTCGCAGCGACCGTGGGATCACGTTTCTCCGGAGGCCAGCCGGCGGTCATCGGCGTGTCGATGATGCCCGGGTTGACGCAGTTGGCCGTGATCCCGTGCGGGCCCGCGAAGCGGGCGATCGACTTCGTCAGCGCAACCACTCCGGCTTTCGACGCCGAATAGGCGGCGCCCGCCGCGAGGCCTCCGGTCTGCCCTGCGAGAGATGCGATCGTGACGATCCGGCCGCTCTTGCGCGGGAGCATCGCACGCAGAGCCGCCTGGCAGGCGAGGAACGTCCCGCGGAGGTTGACGGCCACGATTCGATCCCACTCCGCGGGCGTGATCTCGTCGAAGGGTGTGGCATGGAAGATCCCCGCGCAGGTGACGAGCACGTCGAGGCCGCCTTGCTCCGTCGCCTCGGCGACCAGGCGCCGGCAATCGTCCTCGCTCGTGACGTCGGCCTGGACCCCGACTCCGGGGAACTGGAGCTCCACCGCCGCTGCGGCCGCCTGCCCGCCGTCGAGATCGGCGCAGACGACGAAGGCGCCCTCGCCGGCCAGCGCCCGCGCGCACGCCTTCCCGATGCCGCTCGCCGCGCCGGTCACGACCGCCGTCTTCCCGGCCAGGCCCGTCTCCATGTCAATCAGCCGGGCATGCCGGGCCAGGGCCGGACGAGCTGGACGAGCTCGACCGGGATTGCCGTCGGGATCCTCCAGGTAGACGCACTTCCCGCCGTCGTTCGGGCCGCCGGTCACGGTCTGGGGGCGCCCGCTCGGCCGAGCGCACCGGCACACCTTTCGCCGCAAGCTCGGCGCAGACGGCGTCGCAGTCGTCGACGACGAAGGCCATGTGGGCGCTGCCGGCGTGGTTGGGCTCACGGGCACGGGTATCGCCGCGCGGCTCCTCGTACTCGAGCAGCTCGAGGTTGAAGCCGTAGCCCTGCAGGTGGACGATCCTCACCCTGGCACCGGCGATGCCGGTAACGGCCTCGACGTACCCCCCGCCCGGCACGACCCGGTCGGCGACGAGCTCCATTCCGAGGTTGTCGCGGTAGAACGCGATCGAGCGGTCGGCGTCGGCGCACGAGTACGCGAAGTGGAGAAACCCGGTGATCACGCCGCCCTCAGCGATCGAGCCAGGCGACGGCGCGGACCGGGCAGCCCGTCAGGCCCGGGAACAGCAGCGGCAGGGCGGCGAAGCGGACGCGTTGCCCACGGAGGCGCTCGAGATTCGTCAGCCCCTCCATGATGTAGACGTGGCTGCCGAGCAGGATCCGGTGCGCCGGCCAGCTCGGCGGGTCCGGCGTGTCCTTCGCGTACCAGCGATGGACGAAGTAGCCGTCGGGGAGGTGCTCGATCCCCGCGGGCTCGCAGCCGACTGACTTCACGCCGCGATCCACGAGCCACTGCGCGGCCTCGACCGTCAGGTAGGTCTGCTTGATCCGGTCGGTCGGCTTCTCCACGTCCTTGTAGCCCGAGTAGATGAGCACGATGTCGCCCTGCTCGATCGTCGGGGTTGCGGTCTCCAGATCCTCGACCGTGTAGCCGTAGTCGACGTCTCCCTTGTAGAGATCGAGCACGACCGCCTCACCGATCAGCCTCGTGATGTCGACGCCCTCGAGTGTCACGCCGTCCTCGTTCGTGTGGATCGGAGCGTCCATGTGCGTCCCGAGGTGGTCGAAGATCGAGAACCGGGCGACGGTCCCGTTGGCAGTTGTCCAGTCGGCGAGGTAGTCGACTTCGACGCCGGCCGTAGTCGGGGGTGGCGAGATCCCCGAAGAGCCGAACCGACGTCTCCTCCGAGACGGGCCTCGAGAGATCGACGAGCTCGAACTCCCAGCGGCCGCTCACGCCTGGGCTCCGGTGACCGCCGCCGCCTCGACGATGTCGAGATACTCGTTCTCACAGGGAGGCCCGTTCGTGACCTCGAGTCGCTGCGCCTCGAGGTTCATGACGAGGGAGAACACCGAATGGATGCGACGACCCTCGGGCTCGAGGTGCTCGTCGAGATGCCGGCAGATCGAGCTGGGGAGATTCGCGTGGTCGCGCAGGATCTCGCGCGCGGCCTCTTCGTCGATCTCGCCGTGGCGCTCCTCCAGCAACCGGCGTACGCGGCCGAGCCGCGGGTACGTGTCCGGAAATGCCTGCTTGCCGAGGCAGCGCACGGACACGAGCCGGAGGCTCGTGAGGTGGTTCGTGTGCGAGAGCACGTCTTGCTCGGGCAGGAGGATGTCTACATCTCCGGGGACGGCCTCGATGTCGAGCGCTCCGTTGCCGTGCTGCGCGACCAGGAAGTTCGCCGCGCACGCAATGCCGGAGCGCGCAGCCGCGTACACGGCCTCGCCGAGGTTGCGCGAGTTGAGGATGCCGCGGAGAACGACGTGCAACGGCGTGGCGCCGGTCTCGAGCCGATCGGTGACGATCGCATTGAGGCAGACGCCGAGCCCAGCCGAGTTGAAGCCGAGCTTCCCGACGATCCCGGCTTCGGTCAGCATGGTCAGCGAGGGCCTTCCGGGCTGCTCGACGAGGAGCACGACCATGGAGTCCTTCAACGACGGCCGCCAGTCCCAGTTCTGGGCGAGGATCGTCTTCTCGCCGCGGGTTGCCCTCCCGAAGGCCGCGAAGGCCGTGCAGCCGTCCACGTAGCGTGCGCTCAGGGCGATCTCCGAGCGCGCGTTCAGCGCGAGCAGCTCGGCGTGCTCGAGGCCGCAGCCCGCGGCGACGCCGCGGATCTCCTCGGCCGTGTCCGGGTCGTAGCGCTCGATCGGCTCGGCGTACGAGAGTCCGATCTGCTTCGCGTCCTCCCAGTCGATCCGGACGAAGTCCCGGAAGATTTGCCGGTACGTCTCCAGCGTGGCGCCGATCTGCTCGGAAGCCTGCTGCCCGTACTGCAAGCCTCGCTCGTACGCCGACTCCGAGTCGATTCGGTAGACGGGGAAGGGATGCGACATTGGGGTCTCCTCCTTCGGCGCTGGGCGCGGTGCTGCGGAGTGCGCGATCACACGTTGACCGTACGCTACCCGCGTTGGAGCTTCTGTCCCATTCTGACTTCGCGCGCCTTCACCCGACAGGGAGCCATCCCGAGCGGCCGGAGCGGATCCGGGCACTGCTCGATGCCCTGCCCTGCGAGGTTGTTTCGCGCCACGCGTCGGTCGACGAGCTGACCGCGTGTCACGAGCGCGACTACGTCGAGACCGTCGCGGCCGTCTCCGCGAGCGGACGCACCGGCTATCTCGATCCGGACACGATCTGCACGCCGTCGAGCTACGAGCTGGCATGCCTTGCGGCCGGCAATGCGATCGAGGCAGTCGAGCGCGGCGGCTTCGCCCTCGGGCGGCCTCCAGGACACCATGCCTTGCCCGACCGGGCGATGGGCTTCTGCCTCTTCAACAACGTCGCCGTGGCGGCGCGGTTCGCCCAGCGCGAGCTCGGGCTCTCGCGCGTTGCGATCCTCGACTGGGACGTCCATCACGGCAACGGCACACAGGACATGTTCTGGGACGACTCCTCGGTGCTCTTCGTCTCGCTGCACCGCTGGCCCTTCTATCCCGGCACCGGCGGGCCCGGTGAGCAGAACGCGACGACCGTCAACGTCCAGCTCTCCGCGGGAGCGGGAGATGCCGAGTACGTCGCCGCCGTGGAGCAGACCGTCGAGCCCGCGATCCGCTCGTTCGATCCCGACCTCCTCATCGTCTCGGCGGGCTTCGACGCAGCGGCCGGGGACCCGCTCGGCGGCATGCTCGTGACCGCAGACGGCTTCCGAGAGCTGGCAAGCCGGGCCGGGCGGCTGTGCGACCGCATCGCCTGTGTCCTCGAGGGCGGCTACAACATCGAGACGCTGCCGGAGCTCGTGCGGGCGACCGTCAAGGGGCTCGAGGCCCGATAATCGCCGCGCTTGCCTACTCGGCTGACGGCGCCGTTGATGTCGCGGCCGGCGCCCGTGGGAAAGCTCATCGAGAGACGACCGGAAGCGCTCGCGCTCGTCTAGCGTTGAATCAGTAATGGATGTCTCCGAGCAGACGTTCGAGGCCGAGGTGATCGAGCGCTCGCGCGAGCTCCCTGTCGTCGTCGACTTCTGGGCAGATTGGTGCGAGCCTTGCAAGATGCTCGCCCCCGTCCTCGAGCGTGAGACCGAGGAGCGCGCGGGGAAGATCGAGCTCGCCAAGGTCGACATCGACGCCAACCCGGCGCTTGCCGAGCAGTACGGGATCCGCAGCATCCCGGCGGTCAAGGCGTTCCACGACGGCCGGGTGGTCTCCGAGTTCGTCGGCGTCCTCTCGCCGCAGTCCGTTGCCTCGTTTCTCGACGCCCTGCTCGAGCCCGGTGAGGGGACACGCCTCCTGGAAGAGCTCTCGAGCAGCGGCGAGTTTCCCGAGATCCTCGGCCCGCTCGCGGAGGGCGATTACGAGCGCGCGCTCGAGTGGTTGCTGGTGCGCGCGGCCGAGGCCCCGGATGACGAGCGCGAGCGCATCCGGCAGGTGATGGTCGCGATCTTCCAGGAGCTCGGCCAGGACCATCCGACCAGCTCCGCGTACCGGCGGCGCCTGGCGACGACCCTCTACTGATCCGTTCGCCTTTCGTCACGCATCCGTCCGAAAAGGACGATGTCGTGCGCGCGCCCGATCTCTAGAGTCGATTGCGGACGCGCAGCCCGCGCCCGTCGCGTCGGGAAGGAGGTGAGCGATGCGTGAGAACCAGACATACGACTGTCCTGGCGACGGTGCTGACGCTGACGGCGACCCTGGTCGTCATGGTCCCGGGAGCGTCCGCCGGCAACCGCACCGGAGGCCTGCGCGAGCAGCCGCCCGTCGATCGCGTGGAGGCCTTCGTACAGGCCGTGGATGCGCGCGGCACCCCGGTCGGGCCCGCGATCTCGATCGACTCGCGGACCGGCCGGCCCGACTCGGCAGCTCCATCGAGCGGGCCCATTACCGGCGCGGCGGCAAGGCGTTCGGGCAAGCGCTCGCTCCAGGCGTCGGGCTGCTACACGGCGTGGGTGACCCGGTCACGGAGCGGCTACTTCGGCGAGACGTTGTGGAAGTACACGCACGAGAAGCGCTACTGCTGGACCTCGCCGAGGCTGACGAGCATCCAGCCGCAGGCGCACGCATGTTGCGTCGACCCCTTCTGGAGGTTCCGGGGAACCGTCGGCGCGAACGGGTACTTCTTCGGGTGGTCCGGCAACCCCCACGGCGGCCACTACTCGTTCCGGCAGGGGCAGTTCGACCAATCGGTCGGCGGCCAGGTGATCTCCTCGGCCTATCCCTGGATCAAGCTCTGGGTGTACGGCAACGGGAGCTTCAGATATGCAACCGACATCTCCTGACGACGCAGGCAAGCGGCAAGACGGAGTGAGCCCGACCGCGCGCTGGCTCGTGCATGGCGCGTGGAAGATCGCCCTCGCCGTTGTCGTGATCCTGCTCGTCGGCGGGCTCATCGTCGCGCTGACGAACTAGGCGTGGCACCACCTCGGGCGGCGGGCCCGCACGCCGCCCGGACCCGTCCGGCCGTCGTGCTCGGACCGGGCGCGGCCTGAGGTCAGGCCGAGACCCTCGCGGCCGCAAGGTCGGCAGGCGTCGGACGGCAGCGTCCGCGAGAGTCGGACGGCAGCGTCAGCGAAGCTCTGCCGGGAGCCGGAAGTACACGTCCTCGCGCGTCAGCTCGACCTCTTCCCGATCCCCGTAGCCGAGCTTCTCGAGGCGATCGGCCACGCCTGTCACAAGACTGTCCGGCGACGAGGCTCCGGCGGTGAGACCGACGACGTCGTGCCCCTGGAGCCAGGCGGGATCGAGGTCGGAGTCGTCGTCGATCAGGTAAGCGTCGGCGCCGCAATGCCGGGCGACCTCGACGAGGCGATTCGCGTTCGAGCTGGTCTTCGAGCCGACGACGAGGACGAGCGACGCCTCCGCGCAGATCTTCTTGACGGCGTCCTGCCGGTTCTGTGTCGCGTAGCAGATGTCGGCGGACGGCGGGCCGACGAGATCGGGGAATCGCTCGCGAAGCGCGTCCACGACTTCCGCCGTGTCGTCCACCGAGAGCGTCGTCTGGGTCAGAAACGCGACCCCATGCCCTTCTTCGACCTCGAGGGCTCGAGCGTCCTCGACGGTCTCCACGAGGACGATCGAGTCGGGCGCCTCCCCCGTCGTCCCGATCACTTCCTCGTGGTCGGAATGCCCGACGAGAGCGATTGTCAGCCCGCGCCCGGCGTAGCGCCGCGCCTCCGCGTGCACCTTGGACACGAGCGGGCAGGTGGCGTCGATCACCTGGAGGTTGCGCTCGGCGCACTTGCGATACACCTGCGGCGCGACGCCGTGCGCCGACAGCACGACCAGTGCGCCCTCGGGAACCTCCTGCTCGGTCTCCACGAAGATGGCGCCGCGCGCCTCGAGATCCCTGACCACGTGCACGTTGTGCACGATCTCGTGGCGAACGTAGACAGGCGGCCCGTGGGTCTCGAGCAGCTTCTCGACGATGTCGATCGCCCGCACGACGCCGGCACAGAAGCTGCGCGGGGCGGCGATGAGAACACGCTTCGCGCTCATGTGCTTCCCCCGGCGAGCCAGCGCGCGGCGCGCTCGAGCTCGGCGAGCGCGCGGCGCGACCCGGCGGCCGCGCGCGCAGCCTTCGCCGGCTCGGTTACGAAAGCGCGGACGACGGACCCCCAGGCAACGGCACCGTCGGCATGGGCCGCGGACGCGAGTCGGCCGACCGGCCGCTCGGGACCGTCCGATATCGCCCGGACGACGCCCACCAGACGGCCGGTGGCCGCGAGCACGCCGCTCTCCATGTCGGCTGCGACGGCGCCCGTCCTCGTCGCGAGGCTCGCCCGCTCCGCCGGATCGTCGATCACGCGGCCGACCGCGCACAGCACGACCGGCCGTGCGCCCGGGACAGCCAGTGGCTCGCCTTCCCAGAGCACGACGCCGTGCTCGTCGACGATCCGCCACGCCGAAACCAGCGCTCCGGGCTTCAAGTCCTCCTCGAGAGCGCCCGCCAGGCCGAAGCTGATCAGGGGAGCTACCGGAGCGGGCAGCGATCCGCCCAGCCCGACCCGGGCTGTAGGGGCGCCCCCGCGTCGGGCTGCCTTCTCCTCGACCGCGAGCGCGCACGCAAGTGTCGGCGTCTCGCGAGCGTGGTCGGACTCCGAGCCGCGCGGTTCGGATTCGATCAGCGCAGCGTCCACGCGAGGCTCCGAACCGTCTCCTTGAGGCTCGACGTGGTGGCAAGCGTGGCCGACGGCTCGAAGCCGCAGTGGATGCCGCAGTGCTCGCACCGCGGGTCGTTCCCCGGCCCGTAGCGCTCCCACTCCATGCCGTCCATCAGCGCCTCATAGGTAGGGAAGATTGCGTCCGTCAGGAGATAGCACGGGCCCTTCCAGCCGTAGGGGTTACGCGTTATCGATCCCCACGGCGTGCAGGCCAGCGAACGTTCCCCGGTCAGGAAGTCCTGGTAGATGGGGCTCGCGAGCCAGCGGTAGCCCTTGCTGCGCACCGCCGAGCGGATCGCCCGGAACTTCTCCTCGTGCTCGGAGCGGGTCATCGTCAGATTCGGGTCGATCTGTGAGTACTGATACCCCGGCGCGACGAGCATGCCGTCCGTGCCCACTTCTTCGGTGAGGAAGCGCATCATCTCGATCACGTCCGCCACCTCGGTCTCCTTGAAGATCGTGGTGTTGGTCGTGACGCGGAAGCCTTGCTCGCGCGCAGCCCGGATGGCGCTGATGGCGATGTCCCACAGACCCGGGTAATCGCAGATGTAGTCGTGGATGTCGCGCATGCCGTCGAGATGCACGACCCAGGTCAGCCGCGGGTTGGGCGTGAACCGATCAAGCAGCTCCTCGAGCCGCAACGCGTTCGTGCAGAGCTGGATGTTCTTCTTCATCTCGAGAAAGCCCGCGACGACCTCCTCGATCCCCTTGTAGATGAGAGGCTCCCCGCCGCAGATCGACACGACGGGCGCGGCGCACTGGGCGCCCGAGTCGACGCATTCGTCGACGGTCAGGCGCGCCTTGTTCGACTCGTACTCGCGGATCTTGCCGCAGCCGATGCAGGCGATGTTGCAGCCGAGCGTGGGCTCGAGCATCAGCACCAGCGGATAGCGCTCGACACCCTTCTGCGACGCGACGTAGCGACCGATCTGAACGGTGCTCCGCAACGGAAACTTCATGCGCCTTCCTTTCCGACGACCTGCAGAGCCTGGCGAACGGCACGCGCAAGCGCGGGCGTCACCGGTCCTGGACAATAGCCGAGCATACCTTGAGCCTTCTCCGAGGAAAAGTACATGGGCAACCGGGCGAGCCTGACCTCGTCTCGGTTGGCCAGGCCGGCCTTCGCGGCGGCCGCGGCTGCCGCGTATGGGATCCGGATCACAGGTCGCGGCCGGTGGGCGAGATCCGCAATGGCCGCGAAGAGGTCCGCCAGCGAGAGATTGACGCCGCCGAGTAGGTAGCGCTCACCTCTGGCACCGCGCTCGTACGCGAGCACGTGGCCCTTTGCCACGTCCCGGACATCGACGACGTTCAGCCCGGTCGTGCCCAGGTACGCGCGAATTCGCCCGCCTGCGACGCCGGCGATCATCCTGCCGGTGGGCGTCGGTTTCAGATCGCCGTCGCCGATCGGCGTCGTCGGGTTCACGACCACGGTGTCGAGGCCCCGAGTGGCTGCGTCGACGACGAGGCGCTCGGCGTCGCGCTTCGTTCGTTTGTAGGGGACCGCGAGCTCCCACGCGGGCGGTTCGTCCTCCTCCGTCGCCGACCGTCCGGCAACCGGGCCGCACGTGCCGGCGGTGCTCGTGTGCACGAGCCGCCTGACACCCATCGAGCTGCAAGCGTCGATCACGTTGCGCGTGCCTTCGACGTTCACGAGCTCGATCATCTGCGGGTCCGCGTCGTAGCTGTAGAGCGCGGCGACGTGGAACACCGCCTCGCAGCCTTCGATCACACGCCGCAGCCCATCCCGATCGAGCAGATCGACTCGCTCCGTGCGAACGTCGGCGCCCTGCTCGGCGAGCTCGCGCGCGACGTGTGCGCCGACGAAGCCGGTGACACCCGTGACGTAGGCCTTCACGGAGCGCGGCGCAGCGCCTCGCGATATCTCCCGAGGGCGATCATCGGCCAGACGATGCGATAGAGGTGGTAGCGGATGAGGAAGTCGCGCGGGAAGCCCGTGCCGGTGAAGTGCTCCTCGTCCCAGTCGCCGTCCGGTCGCTGGTTCTCGCACAGCCATTGCGCCGCGCGGGCCGCACTCGTTGACTGCTGCTCGCCCGCCGCGAGGAGACCCATCAGCGCCCAGGCGGTCTGGGAGGCCGTCGAGACGCCGCGGCCGCGCCAGGCAACGCCCTCATCGCCGAGGTTGTAGGAGCGACAGTCCTCTCCGAAGCCACCGTCCTCGTTCTGGCGCGCGGCCAGCCAGGCGACGGCACGGCGAATCGCGGGGTGCGAGGGCGACATTCCCGCCGCTTCGAGAGCGGGGAGCGCGGCGGCCGTGCCGTAGAGATGGTTGACGCCCCAGCGGCCCCACCAGGAGCCGTCCGGCTCCTGCTCGCGCAGGATGTACTCCACGCCGCTCGCGACCTGCCTCTCGTAGCCCGCCTCGTGCGCCAGCAGCTCGACGACGTGCGCCGTGACGTCGACGCTCGGTGGGTCGATGACGGCGCCGAAATCGCAGAACGGGACGTCGTACAACCAGTACGCGTCGTTGTCGACATCGAAGGCTCCCCAACCCTCGTTGCGCGACTGCATGCCGGCGAGCCATCGGCACGCGCGCTCGATGGCGGCGCGTCCGGCGCCGAGCTCCCGCAGCGCGAGCCCGATTACCGCCGCGTCATCGACGTCGGGGTAGACATCGTTGTCGTACTCGAACGCCCAGCCCCCCACCGCGACACCCGGCGTTCGGACACTCCAGTCGCCGCGGGCCCTCACTTCCTCCTGAAGCATCCAGGCGACGGCCTTGGACAGCGCCGGGTGGTCCGGCGACACTTCGGCGGCGCGAAGCCCCAGCACGGCAAGACCGGTGTCCCACACCGGCGACTGGCACGCCTCGGGCCTGAGCCGGTCGCCGTCCTGCACGAGGAAGCCGCCCCACCCCTCGAGCCCTCGGCGCAGAACCGGCGAGTCGGTCCCATGGCCGCGACAGGCAAGAGCGATGAGTGACCACACCCACGGCGGCTGGATGCCGCCCCAGCATCCATCGCGCTCCTGCCGGTCGATGATCCATTGCTCGGCGGTTCGCAGCACCCACTCCCGCGCCGGCTTGACCGGCGAATCCGAGTAGAGCTTGAGCACCCGGTCGACGCCGTCCCAGACGTTGCGGTCAGAGCGCGCAACCGGCCCGAGATCCAGCTCGGTCCAGGCGCGGGCGGGCGGCAGTCGCCGGACGGGCCGGTAGTGCATCACCACGGCCAGGGGCATCACGGTCTGGCGCGCCCAGCAGGCGAACGTGTAGAGGGAAACGGGCATCCAGGGCCGAAACAGCGCGAGCTCGACCGGCAGCTGCGGCACCTCGCGCCAGGGCCACAGGCCGAACAGCGCGAACCAGATGCGAGTGAAGACCCGTGCGGCGCCGATGCCGCCACGCTCCATACAGAACTGCCGCGCTTCCGCGAGCTGCGGCGCCTGGTCGGACAACCCCGCCAGCCGAAGCGCGGCATACGCCTCGATCGTCGCGTTCAGGTCGGGCTCGCCTCCGTGGTAGATCGACCACAGTCCGTCGGGACGCTGCCGTGCGAGCAACTCGCTCATGATCCCGAACGTCGTCTCCTCGTCCCGAATGCGCATGAACTCCAGGAAGAAGAGGTGCTCGGCCGTGATCGTCACGTTCGACTCGAGCTCGCCGACCCACCAGCCGCCCGGCTCCTGGAGCGCGAGCAAGCGCTCGACACCGGCCTCGATCGCGCGGTCGAGCCGCGCATCCACTGCAACGCTCACGGGGAGGGAGCTGTCGTGACAGACAGGACACATTGTCGTACCGAAACCGGCACGATCCGCTCACCACACGTGCGCCCGCCGAGGCTACGCTTGAAGCGGGTGGAGGCAAGGGGTGGCCCCTCGGGCGCGCTCAGAACGGCGGCCCCTGCGGTCACGGCGAGACGCGCTCCCGCAGGGGGCTCTCCAGAAGCGCCCGGGCCGCTTCACGACCGCTGCGAATTGCGCCCTCCATCGTGGCCGGCCAGCCGGTCGCGGTCCACGCCCCGGCTCTGACGACGTTCGGTCTGCTCGTCTGCGGCGGGGGCCGCAGCGCCGCCGTGCCGGGTCGGCCCGCGAACGTCGCCTGCGGCTCCCGACTCACCCGCGACCACAACAGCTCAGCCGGCCCGAGCCGCTCGACGATCGCCGACCGCATGAGCTCGACCAGCTCACGGCCGCGGAATGCCACGAGCTCCGGGGCGCCGCTGGAGACGACCGTCAGGTACTGGCCTTTCTCGGGCTGGTGGCCGGTGATCCGACCCCGATCGAAGATCCAGTGAGCCGGGCTCCCGAGCAAGGCCGCCAGCGGAGGGCGGAGCAGCCGACGGTCGAAGAGCAGGTGCACGCTGACGATCGGCGAGTCTTCGAGCGACGGGGCCGGCTCGCCGAGCAGCTCGGCGGCGTCCGCGGGCGGCACTGCCAGAACGAAGCAGTCGCCCTCGGCCCGCTCGCCGTCGGCGGTGACAGCCGCGTCGCGCTCCAGGGCGACGATTCGCGACCGCGTGCGCACGGAGGCACCGGCCTGTTCGAGCGCGCGGGCCGCCGCGCCACCGTGCATCGCCCCGAGCGGCGCCGTCGGAAGCAGCAGATCGCTCGCGCTTCGCGGTCCGAGCAACGCGGTCTTGACGGTGAAGATCCCGAGCGCCGCGCTTGCCTCGTCGGCAGGAAGATTCAGCGCCGGACGAATGAAGACGTCCCAGAAGCGGTCGATCGCCGTCCGGCTCGCGCCGAGCTGACGCAGCAGTGCGCCGAAGGTCTCGTGATCGTGGTTCTCGGGTCGCATCTGGCCGATGCGCTGGGCGACGAGCCCGACCCGAAGACGCTCGCCGAGAGCGAGATGACCGTAGCGCAACAGCGCCGCCATTCCCGCTCCCAGATGGGCCACGCCCCGCCGTTCGTCGATCACGGGCATCGCGAGCCGGACGCGCCGAATCGCGGCCTCCTGCCCGATGCGCCGCAGAAAGCCCAGGTACTCGCTGCAACAGCCGAGCGCAACGTGCTGGCCGTTGTCGGGCGGCGGGGTCGGATCGCCCTCGCGCTCTGGAAGTGTCTGAACGGCGCCGCCGAGCGCCGGCCGCGCCTCGAGCAGGCTAACCGTCGCGCCTCCGTCAACGAGATCGAGCGCCGCCGCCAGACCGGCGAGCCCGCCCCCGACCACCACTGCCCGCACTACGCCGCCTCGCGAATGAGACCGCTGCCGATCACGCGCAGCTTGCCGAACGCGGAGAGGCTCGGGCGCGCCGAGAAGACGTCGTAGCGCCGGCGCTCGATCTCGTCGAGGAGGCCCGCGTAGATCCCGGCGAGCGTCCGGACGCACAGCGCGCTGCGCGCATCGAGGAGAGCCACGAGGCCGAGACCCTCGGTCATGAGCGCGCGGGCGCGCGAGCCCTGGTGCGCCATCAACCCATGCCACCCCGGCCCGGTCCGGCCCGCGGCGATGTCGTCCTCCGTCACCCCGAAGCGCTCGAGCTCGTCCTGCGGCAGATAGACGCGACCCAGAAGCCAGTCCTCGGGAACGTCGCGCATGATGTTGATCTGCTGCAGCGCAAGCCCGAGCGTCTCGGCGAGCGGCCAGGCGCGCTCGGCATCGAGAGGACCGTAGACCGCCGTGCACATCACGCCGACCGCCCCGGCGACCCGCCGACAGTACTCCCGAAGCTCCTCCCAGCTTCCGTAGCGGGCACGGTCGACATCCCAGAGCGCTCCCTCGATGAGCGCGCGCAGCGACCGGTCCGGTACCGAATAGCGTGACACCGTGTCGGCGAGAGCAAGCAGCACGGGATCGTCGGCCGGAACGTCCGGCAGTCGCTCGACCTCCGCCCCCAGCGCGACGAGCTGCTCGCGGCGAAGCTCGGCGTCCGCTCCGCCGTCCGCGATGTCGTCGACCCTGCGCGCATATGCGTAGAGCGCCGCGAGCGCAAGCCGCTTCGGTCGCGGGAGCAACATGATCCCCCAGGCGAAGTTCCGCGCCTCGCGCCGCGTGATCCGCGCGCACTCCGCGTAGGCGTCCTCCAGTCTCATCGCCGGATGAGCTCGCGGGCGGTCAGCCAGGCGAACGTCAGCCGGCCGGGCGCCGGCCGCCCCGAGAAGACGTCCCACTCCGAGCGCTCGAGCGCGGCCAGCGCGGCAAGCCCGCCGCGCGCGAACAGCGCCACCGACTTCCCGATGCGGCCTCCGAGCGCCTCGGCAAGCGGAAAGCCACGCTCGAGGAGCGCCGCCGCCCGGGCGCTCTCGAATCGGCAAAGGGAGGCGAGACGATCGCTCACAGGCCCTGCGAGCTCCTCGTTCTCGACGCCGAACCGCCGCAGATCCTCCTGGGTAGGTACACGCGTCCCAGTACGAGGTCGCGCGGCGGATCCTGGAGGAAGTTCACGAGCTGCAAGCCCGTGCAGACATCGTCGGAGGCCGCGACAAGGTCCGGCTCCCCGGCCCGCCCGTAGATGCCGAGCACGAGCCGGCCCACGGGCTCGGCAGAGTACGTGCAGTACTCACGGACGTCGGCCCACGTCTCGTAGCGGCTCGTGCGCTGATCGATGCGATTCGCCTCGATGAGGCGACCGAACGGCTCACGCGGCAGCTCGCAGGCGACGATGGTCGCCTGGAGCCGGCGCATCAGCGGCGTGCGCGGCTCTCCTCCGTAGCACGCGTCGAGCTCGGCCTCCAGCTCGTCGATGAGCGCCGAGCGGTCGCCGTCCGCCTCGTCGCCGAGATTGTCCACGAGCCGGGCGAACCCGTAGATCGCCTGCAAGTGAGGCCTCGCCGCCTTCGGCGCGAGCAGCGACACAACGGAGAAGTTCTCGCCGGGGGCTCGCGCGTCAATCCGAGCGAGCGCGAGCTCCGGAGCCTCCAGGAGACGTCCACCCGCCACGCGCGGAACGTACCATGCGGACTCACGATGGAGCGGCGTCGGTTCGGAGCAAGCGGCTGGCAGGTGCCCGTCATCGGGCTCGGGACGTGGCAGGTCTTCGATGTCGGCCCGGAAGGCACGGACGCCGCGCGCGCCGTTGTGGAAGCCTCGTTCGCGGCGGGCTGCCGGCTCGTCGACTCCTCGCCCATGTACGGCAGGGCCGAAGAGGTGCTCGGCAACGCCGTCGGCCAGCTTCGAGCCGATGCGCTCGTGGCCACGAAGATCTGGACGTCCTCGGCCGACGAGGCTGACCGCCAGCTTGCCGACCAGCTCCGCTTCTTCGGCGGGCGAGTCGACCTCGAGCAGATTCACAATCTGGTCGCGTGGCAGGAACGCCTGCAGTGGCTCGAACGCGAGCGCGAGCGCGGCCATGTGGGTCTCATCGGCGCGACGCACTATTCGGCGGCCGCGTTCGACGAGCTGGAGCGGGTGATGCGCACGGGCCGCGTTCATGCGATCCAGGTGCCCTACAACCCGCACGAGCGCGAGGTCGAGCAGCGAATTTTGCCACTCGCCGAGGAGCTCGATCTCGGGGTCATCGCGATGCGGCCGCTCGGGGGCCCCGGCAACCCGCTCGTCCGGCGGCAGATCGATCCTGCGACGCTTCGGGAGCTCGGTTGCGAGACCTGGGCGGAGGCACTGCTGCGCTGGGCTCTCGCCGACTCTCGGATCCATGTCGTGATACCGGCGACGTCCCGCCGCGAGCACGCGACGGCCAACATGCGCGCAGGCCACGCCCCTCCGCTCGACGCCGAGCAACGCCGCCTCGTCGAGCGGGTCGCGGCGCCCTAGGGCGACCGTCACAGCCGCAGGCCGCTCAGCGTGAGCGGGAGCGATTACCCTACCGATCAACCGACGGAGGAGGAATTCGATGGGAGTCGCGATCCCTGACGATGTCATGGAACGGTTGAAGGGCACGTTCTTCTGGCACCTGGCCACCGTGAGCCCGGGCGGCGCGCCGCAGTCCACGCCCGTCTGGGCGGAAAGCGACGGCACTCACGTCCTTGTCAACACCGCCAAGGGTCGGGCCAAAGAGCGGAACATGAGCCAGAACGGCCGAGTGGCGCTCTCCTGCGTCGACCTCGAGAATCCCTACGCCTTCGTCGAGATTCAGGGCAAGGTCGTCGACGTCGTGGACGGGCAGCCCGCGGAGGACAGCATCGACGATCTCGCCGAGAAGTATCTCGGGCAGAGGCCCTATCCGTTCCGCAAGGAGGGTGAGGAGCGGATTCTGTTCAAGGTCGAGCCGACGGCCGTCGTCGTCTGGGAGCGCTGACCCTCGTCTTTGGGGGAGCTTCTCTACCTGTCGCGGCAGGAGGTCGCCGACCTCCTGCCGCCGATTCCCGACCAGGTCGATCTCGTTGAGCGCACGTACCGCGCGATGGCCGCCGGGAGCGTGGAGCTGCCGCCGAAGCCCGGCGTGCACCCGCGCGAAAACGCGTTCCTCCATGCGATGCCGGCCTATCTCGCCGACGATGACGTCGCGGCCGTCAAGTGGGTGGCGGGGTACCCGGCGAACAAGGAGCGCGGGCTTCCCTACATCTCGGGACTGATCATCGTCAACGACGCCGACACGGGATTCCCGGAAGCGGTGATGGACGCCGCCGAGATCACGGCGGCCCGCACCGCTGCCGCGAGCGGCGTGTGTATCCGTCGCTGGGCCCCCGGGAGCTGGACGCAGGCGGCGATCATCGGCTGCGGCGAGCAAGGGGTCTACCACTCGCGGGTCGTGGCCGCTCTGAATCCCGCCGCGACGATCCGCGCGTACGACACGCATCTCAACCGCGTCGCGAAGCTCGCCGGGAACGCCGAGCCGACCGCAAGCGCTCAAGACGCGATCCTGGGCGCCGAGGTCGTCATCACCTGCATCCCGATCGCCGAGCAGCCGGAGCCCTTCGTCGACAGCGACTGGCTGGGCGATCGCTACCTCGCGCTGCCCCTCGACTTCGACGCCTCGATCCAGATCGGCCCGATCGCCGACTCGGGCCTGTTCGTCTCCGACGACGTCGCCCAGTTCGAGTACTACCGAAGCCAGGGGCACTTCGAAGGCTGGCCGGCGCCCCACCGGAGCGTGGGCGAAGCGCTCGAGCGCGGCCAGGACGCGAAACGCGTCGCGTGCTGCAACCTCGGCGTGGGCGCGCTCGACGCGGCCTTCGCCCAGCGCATCCTCGAAGCCGCGCGCGAGCAAGGCGTCGGCACCCCGCTGCAGCGCTGACACGCCGACGTCACGGCCGGACCGACGTCGGCGCGCCCGCTCCGACGCCGTAACGCCCCGCCACTCGCATCGCGGCCGGGCCCCCACCCTGGGTGGGGGTCCCGCGTACCCTCGCCAATCCTAGGCCGAGGGCTGGGCGACCGCGGGCCAAAGCACACAATCGGCACTCTTCCGTTGCACAACCGGCACGGAGGCCCGAAACCGCCCGCGGCCGAGCTCCCGGTCGCTGCCCCTACGCGGCGACCCGTCCGGCCACCGCGTCGCCGACCTCGGCGGTCGTGGCCGTCCCGCCGATGTCGCGGGTCCGCGGGCCGTCGCGACAGACGTCCTCGAGCGCCCGGAGAACCCGCGCCGCGGCCTCGCCCTCACCCAGGTGCTCGAGCATGAGCGCCGTGCTCCAGATCGCGCCGCACGGGTTGCCGATGCCCTGACCGGCGATGTCGGGCGCCGATCCGTGTACCGGCTCGAACAGGCCGGGGAGCCCGTTCGACCCGGGTGCGACGTTCGCGCTCGCGGCCATCCCCATCCCACCCTGAACGGCCGCGGCGAGGTCGGTGAGGATGTCGGCGAAGAGATTCGACGCCACCACGACGTCGAGGCTTTCCGGGCTCCGAACCATCCGCGCGGCGAGAGCATCGACCAGGACGCGCTCGTACCGAATGTCCGGGTGCTCGGCCGCGACCTCCGCGCAGACCTCGTCCCACAGCACGTAGCCGTAACGCGATGCGTTCGACTTCGTGGCGCTCGTGAGCAGGCCGCGCCGCCCTTCGGCCAGCTCGAACGCGTAGCGGACGATGCGCTCGACGCCGTGGCGCGTGAACACGCTCGTCTCGATCCCGACCTCCTGGGCAAGCCCCTCGTGTGCGCGCCCGCCCACTCCCGCGTACTCGCCCTCGGTGTTCTCGCGGACGAACAACATGTCGATGTCCGCAGGGCCCTTCCCGGCGAGCGGGCAGGGAACACCCGCCAGCAGCCGCGCGGGACGGACATTCGCCCAGAGATCGAGGCGCTGGCGAATCGCGAGGATCAGGCCCCAGAGCGACACGTGGTCGGGCACGTCCGGGCGCCCGCAGGCGCCCATCAGGCACGCGTCGTGCGCGCGCAGCACCGCCTCCCAGTCGGACGACATCATCGAGCCGGTCGCGCTGCCAGTGGTCCGAGCCCCAGTCGAGCTCCGTCCACTCGACGTCGAGGTCGAGAGCATCGACAACCTTCCGCGCCTCGGCCGTCACCTCGACGCCCACGCCGTCGCCGGGCAGGAGCGCGATCCGATGCTTCGCCATGGCGGCCCATCCTAGTGGCCGGGGCCGCCTAGACTGCCTCACAGGACCCCGAGCAAGGAGCGGTGCCGTGGAGGAGATCGGCAGTGACACGCTGACCTGGGCGTACCGGACGATGCGGACGATCCGCGAGTTCGAGGAGCGGCTCCATCTCGAGTTCGCAACCGGCGACGTCCCCGGCTTCGTCCACCTCTACGCGGGCGAGGAGGCGATCGCCGCCGGCGTCTGCGCGCACCTGAGCGACGACGACTACATCGCGAGCACCCACCGCGGCCACGGCCACGCCATCGCGAAGGGCTGTGACGTGAAGGGGATGATGCTCGAGCTGTTCGGCAAGCGGGACGGCCTCTGCCGCGGCAAGGGGGGCTCGATGCACATCGCGGACGTCGAGAGGGGGATGCTCGGCGCCAACGGCATCGTCGGCGGCGGCCCGCCCATGGTGTGCGGCGTCGGCCTCTCCGCGAAGGTGCGCGGCACGAACCAGGTCGGAGTCGCCTTCATCGGCGACGGCGGCTCGAACCAGGGCACCTTCCTCGAGAGCCTCAACCTGTCGTCCGTCTGGAACCTGCCGTCCATCTTCGTCGTCGAGAACAACGGCTACGCCGAGGCGACGTCGAGCCAGTTTCACCAGGGCGGCATCGACGTGGCGAAGCGCGCCGACGGCTTCGGCCTGCCGGGCGTGGTCGTCGACGGCCACGATTTCTTCGCCGTCTACGAGGCGGCCGGCGAGGCGGTGCGGCGTGCCCGCTCCGGTGGCGGGCCGTCGCTGCTCGAGTGCAAGGTCAACCGCTACTACGGCCACTTCGAAGGAGACCAGCAGACCTACCGGGCTCCCGGCGAGGTCGAGGAGATCCGGGCGACCCGGGACTGCCTCGACCGCTTCACCGGGCAGGTGACCTCACGCGGGCTGATCGAGCAGCCCGAGCTCGTCGGAGATCGACGCGGAGGTGAAGGCCCTGATCGAGGAGGCGGTGGCGGAGGCCCGGGCGGCCGAGCTGCCGGAGCCCGACGACGTGCTGACCGACGTCTACGTGAGGTACTAGCGATGGCGCGCAAGGTGACATTCCTGCAGGCGGTCAACGAAGCGCTGCTCGGCGAGATGCGCCGCGACCCGACCGTCGTCGTGTTCGGAGAGGACGTCGTCGGAGGCGCCGGCGCCGGAGGCGAGATGGATGCCTGGGGCGGCGTGATGGGCGCGACCAAGGGCGTCTACGCCGAGTTCCCCGAGCGCATCCTCGACGCCCCGATCTCGGAGTCCGCGTTCATCGGGGCGGCCGTCGGCGCGTCGGCGAGCGGTCTGCGCCCCGTTGCCGAGCTGATGTTCGTCGATTTCATGGGCGTCTGCTTCGACCAGATCTTCAACCAGGCGGCGAAGCTGCGCTACATGTTCGGCGGCAAGGCCAAGGTCCCGCTCGTCATCCGGACGACGTTCGGCGCAGGCATCCGCGCCGCCGCTCAGCACTCGGAGTGCCTCTATCCGATCTTCACGCACATCCCGGGGCTCAAGGTCGTCATCCCGTCCAACCCGTACGACGCGAAGGGCCTTCTCGTGCGCGCCATTCGCGACGACGACCCCGTCATCTTCTTCGAGAACAAGGTCCTGTACGCGATGGAGGGCGACGTCCCCGAGGAGCTCTACACGATCCCCTTCGGGGAGGCGAACGTCGTCCGCGACGGGCGACGACGTCACGGTCGTCGCGATCGGGCGCATGGTGTCGCTTGCCGAGCAGGCCGCCGAGGAGCTGGCCGGCGACGGCATCGAGTGCGACGTCATCGATCCGCGCACGACCTCGCCGCTCGACGAGGAGACGATCTACGAGAGCGTCGAGCGCACGGGCCGGCTGGTCGTCGTCGACGAGTCGAACCCGCGCTGCTCGATCGCGGCCGACATCTGTTCCCTCGTCGCTCAGAACTGCTTCTCCGATCTCAAGGCCGCACCCCGCACCGTCACGGCCCCGCATACGCCCGTGCCGTTCAGCCCGGTGCTCGAGGACGCGTATGTCCCGAGCCCCGAGCGCATCGCCGCGGCGGCTCGCGAGACGGTCGGCGCGGCAGCCCCGGCATGACCATCACGAAGCTCGGCATGCCCAAGTGGGGCCTGAACATGCGCGAAGGCGCGCTCGTCGGCTGGCTGGCGGAAGAGGGCACACAGCTCGACGTCGGCGACGAGGTCGCCGAGGTCGAGACGGAGAAGATCAACGGCATCGTCGAGAGCCCCGCGGCCGGCATCCTGCGCCGCCGAGTGGCCGAGGTCGGCGACGTCGTGCCCGTCGGCGGCCTGCTCGGCGTGCTTGCCGACGCGACGGTCAGCGACGAGGAGATCGACGCGTATGTGGCCGAGTTCCAGGCGACCTTCGTCCCGGAGGCCGAGGAGGACGAGGTAGGGCCGGCGGCCGAGACCGTGACCGTCGACGGACGCGCCATGCGCTACGCCCGCGTGGGCGAGGGCGAGGTCGCGGTCGTCCTCGTCCACGGCTTCGGCGGCGATCTGACGACGTGGCTGTTCAACCAGGACGCGATCGCGACGCCGGGCCGATCGGTCTATGTGCCGGATCTCCCGGGTCACGGCGGCTCCTCGAAGGACGTGGGCTCGGGTCGGCTCGACGAGCTGGCCGACGCCGTGCAGGGCACGCTCGACACCCTCGGCATCGAGCGGGCTCACCTCGTCGGTCATTCGCTCGGAGGTGCGATCGCAGCAACGATCGCGGCGCGCGACGGACAGCGCGCGGCGTCGCTGACACTCGTTGCTCCCGCGGGGCTGGGCCAGGACATCAACGGCGAGTTCCTCGACGGCTTCGTCGAGGCCGAGAGCCGGCGCGAGCTGAAGCCGGTGCTCGAGACGCTGTTCTCGGACCCCGCGGTCGTGACCCGCGAGTTCGTCGAGGAGGTGCTGCGGACGAAGCGGATCGACGGAGTCAGCGAGGCGCTCCGGGCAATCTCGAGCTCGTGCTTCCCGGACGGGCGCCAGGCGATCTCGATCGGCGACGGCCTGGCGGCGCTGGACGCCCCGATCCTCGCGATCTGGGGAGCCGAGGACCGGGTCGTTCCTCCCGCCCACGCCGAGGCGCTGCCGGCGGGGGCCCGCGTCGAGATCGTGGCCGGCGCCGGCCACATGCCGCAGATGGAGGCCGCCAACGAGGTAAACCGGCTGCTCGGCGAGTTTCTCGGGGCTCACGGCGCGTGACCCCCGAGTGACCTCGGCGAGCGTCGGCGTCATCGCGAACCCCGCCTCGGGCCGTGACGTCCGGCGGCTCGTGGCGGGCGCATCGGTGTTCGACAACGCCGAGAAGGGCGCGATGGTCTACCGGCTCATGGTCGGGCTGGGAGCAACCGGGGTCGGAGCGTGTCGTGATGATGCCCGCGGGCTCCGGCCTGTCCGAGGCGCTGCGGCGCATGCTGCGCGGCCGTGAAGGCACGGCCGGCGTCGAGCTTCCCGAGCTCGAGCTGCTGCCGATGCGCCTGCGCGGAACGGCGGAGGACACGGTCGAGGCGGTCGGCGCGATGCTCGAGCACGGACGTTGACGCGATCGCCGTGCTCGGCGGCGACGGCACGAGCCGCGTCGTCGCCGGATGCTGCGGCGACGTGCCGCTCTGCCCGATCTCCACCGGCACCAACAACGCGTTCCCGGAGCTCCGTGAATCGACCGTCGTCGGGCTGGCCGCCGGGCTCGTAGCCACTCGAAGCCTCGGCAAGGAGGCGCTCCGGCGCGAGAAGATCCTTCGCGTGGCCGTGAACGGCGAGAACGACGACGTGCGCGCTCGTGGACGTCGCGCGCACGCGCGAGCCCTGGATTGGCGCACGTGCTCTCTGGCGGCCCGAGGCAATCGAGGAAGCGGTGATCGCCTTCGGCGAGCCCCGTGCCGTGGGCCTCTCGGCTCTGGCCGGGCTGCTCGATCCGGTGCCCCGGCACGCGCCGCACGGGCTTCACCTGATCCTCGGCGATCCGGGCTCGGCGCCGGTTCGGCTGCGGGCGCCGCTGGCGCCGGGCCTGATGGCGGAGATCGGCGTTCTCGAGCGGCGCCGCGTCGCCGCCGGCGAGACGGTGCTCCTCGCGCCCAGGACCAGGCTCGCTCGCCCTCGACGGGGAACGCGAGATCGAGCTCGGCGCCGACGACGTGGTGGAGGTGACCCTCGAGCTGGACGGGCCCGTCGTCGTCGACGTCGAGGCGGCGATGCGGGAGGCGGCACGCAGAGGGCTGCTGGCCGAGGCGGTCGGCCCATGAGCACCGCCACGGAGCGGAGCGTCTGGAGACCCGTCATCGGCATGGCCGCTTCCGTCGGCCTCGTCTATCTGCCGATCTTCGCGGTTCCCCCGCTGATCACGACATTCGTCGACGACCTGGGATTCACCCATTCGCAGACGGGCGCCATGATGAGCGTGTGCCTGGCGGCCTTCCTCGTCGGAAGCCTGGTCTCTGGACGTGCCGCGGCACGGTTCGGGACCGTGCGGCTCGTCGTCGCCAGCCTCGTGCTCTGCGCGGCGGCGACGGCCTGCTTCGGGATCACGGCGAGCCTCGGCCCCATGCTCGCCTGCCGCGTGCTCATCGGCCTTGCCGGCGGGCTCATCTACGCGCCCGGCGTCACGCTCGTGACGACCCTGCTCCCGCCCGCGAAGGCGAACCTCGGCGTCGGTGTCTTTCTCTGCGGCCTCTCGATCGGCGGGACCGTCGCCTACTTCGCAACACGATTCATCTCGGAGAGCCTCGACTGGCGCTGGCCCTTCTGGATCTTCGGTGCGCTGATCCTTGCGGGCGCGGGCGTCGTGGCCGCCCTCTGCGCGGGTGTCCCGAGAATCCCTCGCGGAGCGGCCCGCGAGGCCGTCGTCGGCATCCGGAGCATGCTCTCGCAGCCGTCCTTCCGCGTGCTCGTGCCGACGCTCTTCCTGGCGCTCTTCACTGCCTACGGCGTCTTCACGTGGATTCCGCCCTACCTGGACGAGTCGGCCGGCTTTTCGACGGCGCAGGTGAGCTTCACCTCTGCCTTGATGACGCTCGTGGGGATCCCGGCCACCTTCGGAGTCGGCTGGCTGGCCTATCGCACAGGCAAGCCGCTCGTCATCGCGGCCGCAGGTCTGTCCCTCCCGGCGCTGCTCGTCGTCTTCGCGCTGACGAGCACGCCGTCTCCCGGTGGCGCGACTGTCGTGGCGACGCTCGCCTCGTTCGGCGTCTCGGGCGGCCTCGCTCCCCTGTATGCGCTCCCGCCGATCCTGTTCGGCGCCGCGGCAGGAGCGACGGCCTCCGGATTCGCCGCCGCCTCGGCGATGGCGGGCGCCGTCACCTCGACCTACCTCGGCGGCTGGATCATCGGCGCCACCGGCTACGACGCCGCGTTCTGGATCTACACCGTGACAGCCGTGGTCACGGGCCTCTGCCTCGTGCCGCTCATCGCGCGCGCCCTAGGCCGAAACGCGGCCCAGGCCGAAGCGGCCGAAGGCCGCGATCGGCTCGAGAAGCCGGCCGAAGGCCGCGTGCACTCCTAGGCCGAAAGCGCCCAGGCAGAGCCACTCGCGAAGTGGTCGCCGGAAGTTCGCGGCCGGATGGATCCGGCCCCTACGCCGGCTCGAGCGCGATGAGGGCCGCGGTCGCGATCGCCTCCGGCGAGAGCTGGTAGGCCTCGTAAACCTCGGGCAGGCTGCCGCACTGGCCGAAGCGGTCGACGCCGAGCGGCAGCGTCCGCATCCCGAGACAGCCGCCGATGAACGCCAGCGAGTGAGAAGCACCGTCGATCACCGTGACGATGGGGAGGCCGCGCAGCGCCGGCGGCAACAGACGCTCGAGGTGGGACTCGCTGCGCGTCGCGGTCAGGTCGTCGAGATGCGTCAGGCGACTGCGGCGCCAGCCGCGGTAGAGCTGGTCGGGGGACGAGACGCAGAGCACGCCGGCGGCGACGCCCTCGTCGTCCTCGAGCAGCTCGGCGGCGAGCAGAACCTCGGGCACGATCGCCCCGCAGGTGGCGAGCACCACGGAGTCGCCGCCCGGCTCGACCTCGCGCAGCCAGAGGCCTCCCGCGAGCACGTCGGCTCGCACGGCCTCCTCCCCGCGCCGCTCGCAGAGCGCGGCGAACGGCGCCTGGTCGACCGGCTTCGTCGAGAGGCGCAGGTAGAGCGACTCGCCCTCGGGGTCCTGCATCCGCCGCAGCCCGTCGAGCAGGATCCACTCGACCTCGCGCGCGTAGGTCGGCTCGGCGTAGAGCACGCCCGGCAGCTCCATCCCGATCCCGGGCGTGATCGTCGACTGGTGCGCGCCGCCCTCGCGCGAAAGCGAGATGCCCGACGGCGTGCCGGCGACGACGAAGCGCGAGCCCGAGTAGACGCCGTAGATGAACGCGTCGAGTCCGCGGCAGACGAACGGGTCGTAGACCGTCCCGATCGGGAAGAGCTGCTGGCCGAACAGCTCGCCGGGTCAGGCCGAGCTGGCCGAGCGCGCATGAACAGGTTCATCTCCGAGATGCCGAGCTCGATGTGCTGGCCGGACGGCGCCGACGCGCCAGCGCAGCAGCGCGGTCGCTTCGGGGCCTCGTAGTAGGGCTCCTCGGCCGGGCCGAAGACGCCGACCTTGTTGATCCAGCCGCCGAGGTTCGTCGAGACCGAGACGTCGGGCGAGGTCGTCACGATCCGCTCGCCAGGCCCGTCGATCCGGGAGAGGTCGAGCAGGACGCGCCCGAGCGCCTCCTGGGTCGAGGCCCGCGCCGGGCCGCGGCCGGACAGCGAGGCGGGCACCGGGATCGGGCGAGGCGCTCCCGCCGGGGCGGGCGCTCGAGGCGGCGTCCCGCGGCGTCGCAGAGCTTCCCCTCGGGCGACTCCGGGTCGAAGCGCGCCCACTCGTCGTCGGCGGTGAGCGCCGAGCTCGGTCGCGAAGATCGTCGATCTGCGCGCCGGTGCAGCAGCGCGGAGTGGTTGAGCGGCTGGCCGGCGATCGGCAGCCCCCAGCCCTTGATCGTGTAGGCGAAGATGACCGTCGGGCGGTCGGCCTCGGCGCGGGCCGCCGCGAGCGCGCCGAGCATGTCGGCGAGGTCGTGGCCGCCGAGATCCTGGCATGCAGGGCCGGCACGCGGCGTCCGGTACGTCGGCCAGCAGCCGCTCGAGGCGCGCCTGCTCGGTCGCGTCGAGATCGCGCAGTCGAGCAGCCGTCGGTCACGACCTCCTCCGAGGCCCGAACAGGCTCTGGTACTCCTCGTTGCGCATCTCGTCGATGCGCCGCCGCAGCAGCTCGCCGCCCGGCCGGGCGAACGCCGCCCGCAGCCGCCGGCCGTACTTCAGCTCGATCACGTGCCAGCCGGTTCGAGCCGAAGACGCTCCTCGAGCTCGCGTCGCCGATGCCCGGGATGACGCGGTCGAGGCTCTGGCGGTTGAGGTCGACGATCCAGAGCACGTTGCCGAGGCCGGCGCGTCTGCGGCTCGATGATCGCCTCCCAGACGTTGCCCTCGTCCAGCTCGGCGTCGCCGACGAGCGCGATGAAGCGCGCTGCCGGCTCGCCGTCGCCGAAGTGGGCCTCGGTGTAGCGGTCGGCGAGCGCGGCGAAGAGCGGCGCGACGGCGCCGAGGCCGACCGAGCCGGTCGAGAAGTCGACCGGGTCCGGGTCCTTCGTGCGGCTCGGGTACGCCTGCAGGCCGCCGAACTCGCGCAGCGTCGGTCAGGTACGTTCGGTCGAGCTGGCCGAGCAGGTACTGGATCGCGTGCAGGACCGGCGAGGCGTGCGGCTTGACCGAGACGCGGTCGCCCGCCTGCAGCGAGATCCGGAAGTAGAGCGCGGTCAGGATCGAGACCATCGAGGCCGACGAGGCCTGGTGGCCGCCGACCTTCAGCGTCGTCGTCCTTCGGACGCACGTGGTTCGCGTGGTGGATGATGTTGGTCGCGAGCCAGAGCACCCGCCGCTCGACGGATTCGAGCGCCTCGAGCTCGTCGCTCGGCGGAAGCGCCTCGCGGCGGCTCGCCAGAATGTCAGACATTCGCGGCGATTGTACCGTTGTCCCGATGGTTGATCGGAAATTGTGGTGCCGCCGGGGACGGCAGAGACCGAGTCCGGAGGCGCGGTCATTCGCTCGCCCGTACCTGGGGTACGGGCGAGCCACGAGCGTGGTTTCGGGCGACGGTATCGGCCGCCATCCGGCGGTGCCACGGTTTGCGATCAATTTTCGATCAATCATCTAGGGCAGGCTCATGGTCGCGGATTGGCTCGAGATCCTGGAGGGACGCCTCGCCGCCGGAAGCGAGGAAGAGCTCGCGATCGGGCTCGTATCGCTCGCGTACCTGGCCGCGGCGGACATCGACGTGCCGGAGGAGGAGCGCCGACCGGCGGCGCGCCGTGCGCTGCTCCTGCTCGCGGCCGGAGGCGACCCCACGCGGGGGCTCGACCTGGAAGGGCGTGCCGTACGTTCCCTCGCCGGAGACCTGGAGACGCCGCAGCGGCTGCAGACGATGTCCGACGGCCTGGACGGGATCCTCGGCCAGGCGGCCGGCCTGGCCCACGTGAGCGAGGTCGCGCGCGCCCTGCGGTCGGACGTGGACATCGCCTGGCGCGCGTACGCGGCCTCGATCCTCGCCGACGAACTGGACGCCGAGATCGGCGAGGAATGACCGGCAGCGAACCGTGATCCCCCCTTCATCCGAATCACGGGTGTGCACGAAGCCGGTCGAATCGCCGTGGCTACGATCGGTCACATGAGCCTCGTGTTCGGCCTCCGGCGTTCGCCGGCGTGATCGTCCTCGTCGCAATCGCCTTCGTCGCCGGGATGGTCACGGCGATCAGTCCCTGCGTGCTCCCCGTCCTGCCGATCGTCTTCGCCGGCAGCGCGGTGGGCGGGCCGCGGCGTCCGTTCGCGATCGTCGCGGGCCTCGTCTGCAGCTTCACGGCCTTCACGCTCGCGGCAACCGCGCTGCTGTCCGCGCTCGGGCTGCCGCAGGACATCCTGCGCAACATCGCGATCGGCGTCGTGCTCCTCCTCGGCCTGTCCCTGCTCGTCCCGCCGCTGGGCCGGCTCGTCGAGCGGCCCTTCCAGGCACTCGGTCGTCGGCGGCTCGGAGACGCCGGCAGCGGCTTCCTGCTGGGTGTGGCACTCGGGGTGCTCTTCACGCCGTGCGCGGGGCCCATCGTCGCCGCGGTGGCGTTCGTCGCCGCGACCGAGCAGTTCAGCGCCACTGCGGTGTTCGTCACGCTCGCCTACAGCCTCGGCGCGGGTGTCGTGCTGCTCGGCCTGGCTCTCGCCGCCCGCCGCGGCCTGAGCTGGGGACCGCTGAAGGAGCGGGCGCCGGTGGTGCGCCGCGCGCTCGGCGGGTTGATCGTCGCGGTCGGCATCATCATGGCGTTCGGGCTCGACCTCGACCTCCAGACCCGGGTGCCGAGCTACACGCAGGCGCTCCAGGGCCTCGAGGAGAGCGCCGTGGCCGCGACGCGTATCGAGGGCCTCGTCGGCGGCGCGAAGCCCAAGGCCAAGGAGACCCAGAGCCTCGAGGACTTCGGCGAGGCTCCGGAGTTCCAACAGATCGACGGCTGGCTCAACTCGAAGCCTCTGACCCTTGCCCAGCTTCGCGGCAGGGTCGTCGTGATCGACTTCTGGACGTACTCGTGCGTGAACTGCCTCCGCACGCTTCCCTACGTCAAGCGGTGGTACGACACCTACCGGGACAAAGGCCTCGTGATCGTCGGCGTTCATTCGCCGGAGTTCGCGTTCGAGCACGAGGTCGACAACGTCCGCGACGCGGTCTCGGAGCTCGGGGTCGACTGGCCCGTCGCGCTCGACAACGAGTTCGGCACCTGGAACGCGTGGGGCAACCGCTACTGGCCGGCCAAGTACTTCATCGACAGGCGGGGTCACGTGCGCGCCGCGCACTTCGGCGAGGGCGAGTACGAGAAGAGCGAGAGCATCATCCGCGAGCTGCTCGCCGAGCCCGGGCTCCCGCCGCCCGTCTCGGGCGAGCTGACCGATCAGACGCCCACGAGCCCGCAGACGCCGGAGAGCTATCTGGGCTACGGTCGCCTGGCGCGGCTCGTCGGCGACCCGGTGCGTCCGGACGAGTCCGCGCGCTACGAGCTGCCCGGCTTCGTGCCCGAGCACTCGCTCGCGTTCGGGGGCCGCTGGCGCATCGAGATCGAGCGCGCCGTCGCAGCGGAGGGCGCCGAGCTGCGCCTGCACTTCCAGGGGAACAACGTTTACCTCGTGCTCTCCCCGGGGGATCGTGGCCCGGGTACCGTGCAGATAAAGCTCGACGGGAAGCCGCTCGACCCCGTGCAGGTCACGGAGGCGAAGCTCTACCAGCTCGTAAAGCTGCCGCCGACCGAGAACGGCGCGGCACGGTTCCACCAGCTCGACCTCGCGTTCTCACCCGGCGTCTCGGCGTACGCGTTCACCTTTGGCTAGCGGCTGAGCGGCAAGAGCAAGGGCGAAGCCCGCGCAGCGGACGCCGAAGGCGGCCGCGGAGGCTCGCGCGCGAAGCGCGCACACCGGCCGCGACCCGCCCAGGAGCGGCGCGATAGCGCCGCGCTTACGGGCGGTATGCGATGGGGCGGCTGAGCGGCCGGCTCGGCCGGGCGCGACCCGCCCAGGAGCGGCCGCAGGCCGCGGTCATTGCGATCCGCCGCGCGTAACCAATCCGATTCGGACGGCGGCCCGAATACAAGGGGTGAGGCGGGTCGGCGGCGCGGACAACCTCGCCGGCCGTGGTCGCCGTCCCGCCATCCCTGCCAGCCCCGGTGGCCGTGCTCCTCTCCCGCACGGCCCCGGGGTGCTCAGAGCCCGCCCCAGAAATCCAGCAGCAGCCGGTTGTACTCGTCCGGCGCTTCCTGGAAGGGCTGGTGCCCGACGGCCGGAAGCACGACGAGGCGGGCGCCGGAAATCCGCTCCGCGAGCTCGCGGGAGAAGCGCTCCGGCAGCACGAGGTCGAGCTCGCCGACGGTGACGAGCGTCGGCGCCGAGACGGCGCCGATTCGCTCGGCGGTGTCGTGCTCGATGAGCGCCTCGGCCGACCTGCAGAACGCGTCGACCGACTGCGCGTTGGGGCTGGCCTCGGCAGCGTCGATCCAGCCGTCCATGGTCCCGTCGTTCCAGATCCGCGGCGCGAAGCACCAGAGGTTGACGGCCACGAGAAAGTCCCGGATCGAGTCCGCCTTGCGAGCCGTCCACATCCAGCTCCTGAAGACCTCGTGCAGGAAGCGGTCTCCGCGGCACCAGGTTCCGTTGAGCACGAGGCTGCGAACGCGCTCCGGCGCCGCGAGCGCAAGCTCCTGCGCGATCGCGCCGCCCATCGAGGAGCCCACGACGTGCGCCTGCTCGAGCCCGAGCGAGTCCATGAGCGCCAGCGTGTCCGCCGCGAAGTCCGGGATCCGGAACACGCCGTCCGGCGTCGAGGAGCGGCCCACGCCCCGGTTGTCGAAGGTCGTGATCCGGTAGCGCTCGCTCAATCCCGCGACCTGATCGACCCAGCACGCGCCCTCGTCGGCCAGACCGGAGATGAACAGGACGTCGTCGCCTTCGCCCGTCTGCTCGACCCAGAGGTCGACGCCGTTCGCCGTCGTGATCACGGCGGCATCCGTAAGCGCCGCCACCCCCGCTGGCGCGCCGAGACGCGGCGCGCGCAGCGGACGTGCCCGTAGGGGCCGGATCTCATCCGGCCCGCAAGCAAGCGCCGCGAAGCGGCGCGCGCAGCGGACGCGCCCGTAGGGCGCCAGGCCGCGAAGCGTTTCCGAGCCCGGAGGGCTCGGTACAGGGTCACAGGTTGATCGCTCAGCAGTCGAGACCCAGTAGCCGCGCGCAGATCGCCGCAGAGCACTCGGCGACGGCGAGCGTCCCTTCGACGTCCACCGTCTCCCGCATGTCGCGGCCGCCGTCGGTGAAGACCGCGAGCACGGCCGTCCCGCCCGCCTCGGTGCGGACGATGGCGACATCCGCGCGGATCCCGTCCAGCTCGCCCGACTTCGAGCCGACCCACAGGGGCCACGGCCTGCGGTGGTACTGCGCGTACGTGTTCCAGCCGAGCCAGCGCGGGAGCTGATCGAGCAGGTGCTGGCGTCCGAGGACGCCGCGGAGGTGCTTGCACAGCTCCGGCGTCAGCATCTCGTCGCGCTGGAGCAGGGTCAAGAGCCGCGTCTGGTCTCGCGGCGTCGAGACGCCGATGCCGCCGCCGGCGTCGTGCGTGATGCGCGAGAAATCGATCGGCCCTTGCATCTGCGTCGCAGCGAGCCCGAGCCCGGCGAGGTAGCCGTTCACTGCGGCGCTGCCGCCGCAACGCTCGTGGATGACGTTCGCGGCGACGTTGTCCGAGACGCAGACGGCGAGCTCGACGAGATCGCGCAGCGTCAGGCTCTCGACGTCGAGCTGCTTCAGCACTCCGCCCCCGGCTACGCGCTCCTCGCGCGGCGGCAACGGCAGCACGTCGTCGAGACTCGCCTCCCCGCGAGACACGACATCGAGCACGGCGCACACGAGGCCGACCTTGATCACCGAGGCCGTCGGGAAGACTTCGTCCGGGCGCAGCGCGAGCTCCTCGCCGGTGTCGAGATGCACGGCGTGGTAGCCGAGCCGTCCCGAGAACGCGGTCTCCAGAGCGCCGAGGCGCTCCTCGAAGGGAAGCTCCGGTCGCGGCGAGATCGGGACGAGAGCCTGAGCCGTCCTCATACGACCGTGTAGCCCCCGTCGACGGGGAGCGCGACGCCCGTGATCCAGCCCGCGTCGTCGGAGGCGAGGAAGAACGTCGCGCCGGCCACGTCGTCCGGCTCGCCCAGACGGCCGAGCGGGTGCGAGGCGACGATCTGTGCAAGCCGCTCCGGATCGTCCTGCGTCTCCCTGGTCATCGCCGTCCGCACCCAGCCTGGACACACGGCGTTGACCGTGATGCCGTGTGGGGCGAGCTGCACGGCGAGGGTGCGGACGAGCTGCACGACGGCCCCCTTCGAGACGTTGTACGCGGTCCCGCTCCGCACGCCGACCAGTCCGGAGATCGACGCCACGACGACGATCCGGCCGCCCTCGCCCTGGGCGATCATCCGGCTGGCCGCCTCGCGGCACGTCCACCAGACACCGTGCTGGTTGACGTCCAGCGTCCGCAGATAGTTCTCCCACGACTCGTCGACGAGGTCGTCGACCGCCGGGTTGATTCCGGCGTTCGCAACCGCCACGTCGAAGCGGCCGAATGCCTCGAGCGCCGCCTCGGCCGCCGCGCTCACCTCCTGGCCGTCCGCCACGTCACAGCGGGCGAATACGGCCTTCCCGCCCTCCTGCTCGATCAGCTCGTGCGTCGCGCTGCCGGGGCTCCGCTCTCGGCCCTTCGGCAGCGGCTGCTCCCGCACGTCGGCGCAGACGACCGCGGCGCCCTCGCGCGCGAGCCGCAGCGCGATCGCGCGCCCGTTGCCGCTCGCAGCGCCCGTGACGAGCGCCACCTTGCCCTCGAGCCGCCGCTCGGCGCTCACGATCCTTCGCCCCCGTCGACGACGAGCGTCGCACCCGAGACGAATCCCGCGAGACCCGACGCGAGGTACGACGAACGCCGCAGCGACGTCCTCGGGCGCGCCGACGCGGCCGACGGGAACGTGCCTGAGCCAGGCCTGGCGGCTCGCCTTCGCTCCCGCTCTCGCCGGTGCGCGAACTCCGGCCGGCGACGACCTGGTCGTGCATCGGCCGTGTCGATCATGCCCGGCGCGACGCAGTTCACGCGCACGCCGTGCGGCGCCGAGCTCCTTCGCGAGGGACTCGACGAGCCCGATGACGCCGAACTTCGACGCGCAGTACGCGCCGAGGCCCGCATACCCGTGCCGGCCGCCTGCGAGGAGGTGGCCAGGATCACCCGTGGCCCTGCTCGGCGAAACAGCCGCCGGCCGCCCGCGCAGGCAGAGGAACACGCCGAGGAGATTGATCGTCGAGGACCCGTCGAAATCGGCCGAGGCTCGTCTCGAGCGCCGGCGCGTCGAGCGAAGACGCCCGCATTGGCGACGAGCATGTCCAGCCCTCCGAGGCGTTGACGCGCCTCGGCCACGCCCGCCTCGACGGCGGCTTCGTCGGTCACGTCGAACGGCACGGCGACGGCCGAATGCCCCGCCTCGCGGAGCTCCTCCGCCGCCTGCTCGACCTCCGGGAGGACGTCCGAGAGCGCAACCGCGCGCGCCCTCCTCGCAGAAACGCCGTGCGGTTGCGAGGCCGATGCCGCGGGCCGCGCCGGTTATCAGCGTGGCCCGTCCTGTGAGCAGACCTGTAGGGGCCGGACCTGTCCGGCCCGGCCGAGGGCTAGGCACGAGTCATGGCGCGGAACGCCGCGCCGTTGCCGCCGTCGATGCGCAACGTGGCGCCGGTCATGTGCTTCGACTCGTCGGACGCGAGCCACGCGACGAGCCCGGCGACGTCCTCGCCCGTGCCGAAGCGCCCGATGGGCGGGAGCGTCCAGCCGTCCGGGCTCTCGGCATGGTGCTCGAAGCCGACCGGCGTCGCCTGGACCCCGGGGACGACGTCTCCGGGGCAAACCGCGTTCGACCGGATGCCGTGCGGCGCGCCTTCCGCGGCGAACAGCTCGGAAACCGCGATTGCGCCCGCCTTCGTCACCGAGTAGGCCGCGATCTCGTGGATGCCGCGGATGCCGGCGTCGGAGCAGATGTGGACGAGCGAGCCGCCGCCGCCCGACTTCATGGCCGCGAAGCAGGCGCGCGAGTCGCGGAAGAGGGCCGTCAGGTTCACCTCGAGAAGCTCCTTGAACGCGTCCTCCGGCGTCTCCTCGATCGGCCCGCCCATGAGCATCCCCGCGTTCGCCACGAGGACGTCCAGTCGCCCCTCTCCGATCCTCAGCGCCTCCTCGACGGCGGCGTCGGATGCGCTGCGATCCCGGTGGTCGGTGCGGACGAAGCGCGCGCCCGTGGCGGCGGCGACGGCTTCCCCGCGCTCCTCGTTGCGCCCGGTGAAGGCAACCGTCATGCCTTCCTGCGAGAGGCGCTCGACGCACGCCTTGCCGATCCCGGAGTTGCCCCCCGTCACGAGCGCCACGCGACCCTGCAGCTCCGGGTACATCGTCACGCGTTCAGCACCCCGGTCGCGTGGAGATCGGCGCGCATGCCTCCGTCGACGAGCAGCACGGCCCCGTTGCAAAAGGACGAGTCCGGCGAGACGAAGAACGCGACGGCCGCTGCGGTGTCGGGCGCCGTCCCGATGCGCCCGGCGGGCGGCAGGAGCCAGCCGGCCGGATCGCGCTCCACGCGGCCCGCGACCGTCGTGGCCATGCCGGGAGCCGTGTCGCCCGGGGCAACGAGGTTCACGCGAATGCCGTCCTTGCCCACCTCCGTGCCGAGCATCTGCGCCAGGACGATCAGCGCGCGCTTCGACACGGAATAGGCGCCGACCGAGGTCTCGACCCAGACACCGGCGTCGGAGGTCAGCGCGACGATCGAGCCGCCGCCCGCAGCGCGCAGGTGAGGCAGGCACGCGAGCGCATAGCGGTACGGGCCGAAGACGTTCACGTCCATGATCGAGTCCCAGGCCTCGTCGGTCGTCTCGGCCAGCGACCCTTCGAAGAGCACACCGGCGTTCAGGACGACGGCGTCGAGCCCGCCGAGAGCCTCCACGGCCATCTCAACCGAACGCTTCACGGCGTCGCCGTCCGTGACGTCCGCCTCGACGAAGACGCCGCCGGTCCGCTCCGCGACCGCCCTTCCGCGCTCCTCCGAGCGGCCTGTGAACACGACCTCGGCGCCGTCGGCGCGCAGGCGCTCGACGACGGCCTCACCGATGCCGGAGGTCCCTCCGGTGACGAGCGCTCGGACTCCCTCGAGGCGGCTCACGGCGAGCGATTATCCCACGCGCGAAACCAGGGCTGCCGCGTGTCGCGTAGAACTAACCGAAACCCCTTGTAAATCGTCCGAAAAGAGGGTTAGACTCGGCCCCTCTTCGGAGAGTGCCGGCGGCGTGCTGAGGGAGGTGCGTATGGAAGCGAGTGGCGCAACAACGGGCGGCGGCGGGGCGACGCGAGAGATCACCGGCTCCCACGAGCTTGCCCGGAACGCGCTCGGGCTACCGGCGATCCTGTTCTGCATCGTGACGGGCTCCGCGCCGCTCGCGGCGATGATGTTCAACGATCCGCTGTCCGGCTACGGGATGGGCATCGCCGTCCCGGCCGGCTTCTGGATCGCGACGATCGCGTTCACGCTCTTCTCGGTCGCCTACGTCGAGATGGCGCGGCGCGTGACGACCGCCGGCGGCATCTACTCGTACATGTCGTACGGCTTCGGTCGGATCATCGGGCTCGGCGCGGCGGTGGGCATCACCGCCGCCTACATGCTCTTCGCCGCCGGCGTCAACGGGGTGACCTCGTACTTCGCCCAGACGAGCATCCTGGATCTCTCCGGCGGCTTCGACATGGACTGGCGGATCTACGCGTTCTGCTTCATCGCCCTGATGTTCTTCGTCACCTACTTCCACGTCGAGACGGTGGCGAAGATCCTCGGCATCTGCGCTGATCGGCGAGCTGATCATCCTGTTCATCTTCTCCTTCGCCGTCCTCGTGCAGGGCGGCGGCCCGGACGGGATCGTCTGGCAGGCGCTCAACCCCGGCCGCGATCTTCAGCGGCGGCGAGGGCGTCGAGGGCGCGGCACGGGTGTTCGGCGTCGGTCTTGCCGGGGTCGGCTTCTTCGCGTGCTTCTGGTCGTGGGTCGGCTTCGAGATGGCCCCGAACTACGCCGAGGAGTCGCGCAACCCGAAGAAGATGATGGCCGCGGCGATCTACATCTCGTGCATCGGCCTCGGCATCCTCTACACGTTCTGGTCGTGGATGCTGGTCAGCGCGTACGGCTCGAGCCAGGATCAGTGGCCGTGGGCGGTGGCTACGCAGCTACGGGGTCGCGGGCGACAACCCGCCGATCGCGCCCGGGGCAGGCCTCCCGGAGGGCAACTACGCAAACGTCTTCTACCCGGCCGCACAGGAGTTCGCCGGTATCGGCATCGCGAACATCTTCAAGGTGCTGATCATCACCGGCTCCTTCGCCTGCGCGCTCGCGTTCTGGCAGACGTCCAACCGCTACCTCTTCGCGATGGGCCGCGAAGGCATCCTGCCCCGTATTCTCGGCAGGACGCACTCGAAGCACAAGAGCCCGTTCGTGGCGACGATCGTGGTCGCACTGTTCTGCATCATGATCACCGCCCTGTTCGCGACCGGCGCGGCCGGCGGCGGCCAGCGCGCGGCCGCCGGCTACGACGAGAGCAGCCCGCTGACGGCGCTGCTCCAGATCGGGACGTGGATCCCGTTCCAGGGCAACGCGCTGCTCTTCCCGCTCATGGCCGTGGTCGGCCTTGCGATCATGGTCTACTTCTGGCGCGAGGCGAGAGACGGCTGGCACTGGTGGAAGACGTGCATCGCGCCGATCCTGGGCGCCGGTGCGATCTCCTTCGCCTTCTACCTGATGATGCAGAACCGCGCCGGCATCACCTTCGGCGCCTATGAGGGATGGGTCAAATACGTTCCGCTCATCTCGCTCGGGACGATCTTGCTCGGCTGCGCGCTCGCCGTCCTGTATCGCTGGCGCTCGAAGGAGCGCTACGAGGCGGTCGGCAAGTTCGTGCACGAGGAGGCGTGACGCGCAAGTCTCTCTCTCGCGTAGAAGTTCCGAAGTCGGGCGGCCCCAGAGGCCGCCCGACGCTTTCGTAGCGGGCGGAACGCCTGCGCCATGCTGGTAACGCAGGTGCCCGACGAGCTCCTCGGCCGCGGCATCGAGCCTCCGACGAGGGCACGCGGGTTCTCGCTCTCGCTCGACGTCGTCGAGCCCTGGGGCGGCGGCAAGATCGAGGGTCGAGTCGAGGCCCGTCAGGGCTCCCGCAATGCGGATCCCGTGACGGTCTCCGCCCGCTGCTGTTCCAACTGGCTCGACCTGCCTCCCCAGCTCGTCGGCCAGAAGCCGTTCTGGCGGATCGGCACCTACTGGGACCTGCGCATGCGCATGCTTCCGATCTGGATCGAAGAGGAGATCTGGCTCGACCGCTCGGAGCTCGGCGATCTCTCGGAGGCGAACTGGCTGCACTTCGGGATCACGCTCCCGCCCGAGCTGCCGCGAGCCTTCGAGGGGACGTTCGTGTCCTTCCGGTGGCGCGTGTCTGCGTCGCGCCGCCGCCGGGTCGGTCGGGATACCGCCTCGGTGCCTCTCATCCTGCTGGAGCCGCGAGAACAGCCGACCGTCCGTGTCGAGACGAGCCCGCTCGGGAAGTGGCGCCTGCTCGACTGGAAGGCCGACGACGAGCGCGACGGCGCGGGCGGGCGGTGCTCGGTCGCATACGAGGCCCGCCGCCCGGAGGACATGCCGCTGCCGGGCGAGACGCCGCAGCAGGAGCTCGTCCGCCGTACGGCCCGCTGAGTGTCGGCCTGCGTTCGGTATCGTCCGGCCTCCGTGGCGGCCATCAGGCTCCTCGTGCTCCTCGTCCTGACCGTGGCGGCCCTGGCCACGGCCACGCCTGCGGAGGCTCAGGAGTGCGCGGGCCGGGCGATCCTCCTTTTCCGCAGCGCCGTGTACTCGGAGGAGCCGACTCCGGCCGACCTGCCTGCCAACCCCGGTGAGCCGTTGGCCTTCGGCCGGCTCGGGTTCCTCCCCGGGCCGGAAGGGACCGCGAACTGCGACCCTCGTTCGGTGCAGGTCTCCGAGGTCGAGGGGCTGCCGCCCGACCTCGCAGTCACGGTCGAGAATCGCGCCGGCTTCGTTTTCATCCTCGGGGCCCTCTGCGCCGGCTTCGAGGACGATGACCGCGCGGCCTGCATACTTCGGCCGCTGCAATTCGAGGATCGGCTCTACACGGCGGCCCGCTACCCGACCGCGACGGAGCCACGCTTCCGGACCGGCGAGGCCCTCGGCGCGGGCGAGCTCGACGACGAGCAGGTGTCTCCGCTGAGCCTCGAAGGCGTCGATCCGGCCGTGGCGGTCGGCCTGGAGGGCCATCCTGAAGACGCGTTCGTCGCCGCAGGTGCCTGCCCCTATGAGCGCTTTCGCCGACGAGCAGCGCGAAGACGACCTGCTTCGCTGCCTCCAGGCGCCGCTCTGGTTCGTCTTCGAGCTGACCACGCCGCCTGCCGCCAAGGTGGGGGATCAGGTCACGGCGCGCGCCGATCGCTCGGTGTCGGCCGTGGTCGACGGCGCAGCCGTGTCGCTCGTCCGCCTGAGCATTCCCGCCGACATCGTTCCGCGCGATACGTCGGACGCTGTCGCGATCGGGGCTGTCGACGTCGGACCGCAGGGAGAGGTCAGCCTGCCGATCACGGTGCCGGACGTTCCCGAAGGGGTCTACGAGGCAGTCGTGACCTGCGAGGCCTGCGCCGAGTCGTTCGGCGGCCGGACGGTCTTCCCGGCCGGCTCGCTCGCGATCGTCGGCGCCGGATCGGAGGGGCCGCGGATCCTCGGCATCGTGCTCGGCGCCTTGGCGATAGGCCTGATCATCGCCGCGATCGTCGTCTGGCGCCGCGGCTGGTACAGGCCGAGGCTCGGACGCCGCCGCGGCCCGCCTGCAGGAGGTGACAGGTGACCGCAATCGTGACCGGTGCGGGAACAGGGATCGGCGCGGCAATCGCCCGCGAGCTGGGCCGCCGTGGCCATCGGGTAGCCGTGACCGACCTCGACGAGGAGAGCGCCCGCCGGGTGGCGGTCGAGATCGAAGGCGCTGAGGCGTTTCAGCTTGACGTGACCGATCGCGCATCGATCGAAGCCGTCTGCGACGCTGCCTGCCGCTCGCTCGGCCCGCTCGAGGTGTGGGCTGCGAACGCCGGTGTCTCGACGATGAGCCGTTTCGTCGACATCACCGAGGACGAGTACGACTTCAACATGACCGTCAACGCGAAAGGCGTCTTTCTCTGCGGCCAGGTCGCGGCCCGCCGCTTGATCGAACAGGGCAAGGGCGGTGCCATCGTCAACACGGCTTCGACCGCCGGCAAGTGGGGAGCGGCGCCGTTTCTCGCTCACTACGTCGCCTCGAAGTTCGCGGTCATCGGCATCACGCAGGCCATGGCCGCGGAGCTCGGCCCCTACCGCATTCGCGTCAACTGCGTGTGCCCGGGCTTCGTCACGACCGAGCATGCAAGAGCGGGAGCTCGCCTGGGAATCGGAGCTTCGCGGCAGGAGCATCGACGAGGTTCGCGAGCTCTGGGTCTCCAGCACGCCGCTCGGACGCCTGGAGCTGCCCGAGGACGTCGCCCTTGCAGTCGCGTTCCTCGCCTCCGAGGACGCCCGGTTCATCACGGGTGAGGCGCTCGCGGTCAACGGCGGCACCTTCATGGACTAGCCCTAGGCCGAAACGGGCGCGAAGCGGCCGTTATCGGCCGTCCGTTTCGACCGAGGGCCGGATGAGATCCGGCCCCTACAGACGGCCGCCGGAAGGCCCAGCCTTGAGCCGCATCCAGACGTACGCGAGCGGCTGGTCCTCGTTGAAGGCCCGCTCTTCCTCCTCGCTTGTCCGCACGAATCCGGCCGCGCGGTAGGCGGCGATCGCCTGCTCGTTGTCGGGGACCACGCGTAGCCAGACCTCGTCGAAGCCGGCCGCACGCGCCTCGGCGGCAAGCAGCCGCGTCAGCGCGCGCCCGACGCCCCGGCCGCGCTCCTCGGGCGCGACGAGGATGCGCGCCAGCTCGGCCTCGCCTGCCTCCGAGTCGTGCCAGACCTCGCCGTAGCCCATCGGCTCGCCACCGTCGACGCCTACGTAGGGGTGAACGTCGGCGTCGGCGTGCCACTCGCGCAGCAGCTCGGGCCGGAGCTCCCGGGCGCCTGCGGAGGCCCAGCGGTCCGCCTCCTCACGGGAGCGCACCCAGCTCAGCACGAGCTCGGCGTGGCGGGCGTGGAAGGGCTGCAGCTCGAGCTCCACCGTCCGCAGATCGTTGCATCCGCTGCGCCCGGATGTGGCACCGCGCGAGCGCGCGTAGACTCTCTCCATGGCGACCACAGAGAAGAAATCCGCGCGACGGAAGACCGCCGCGACAGGCCCGAAGCCCCGCAAGCAGCCCCGTCCCCCGGTCCGGCCGGAAGCGCTTCGCGCCGCCGCCCGTTTCCCCACCCTCGAGGCGATCCTCACCCGACGAGCGCGCCGCTTCGCCCTCGGCGCCGAGATGACGGGGCCGCTCGCGTTTCGCTCCGACAAGGATCCCGTGCCGCTCGCCTACGAGGAGGAGGCGATCCTCGTCGCCGCCGCGACCGGAATCACGGGCGTCGTGCGCGAGGAGTGGCCGTTCACCACGGCGGAGGGGACGACGACCGGCGCCGACAAGCTCGAGTCCTTCACGGGCCGACCGTGGCCGAGCCCGCTCGCAACCCACGGCACGGAGTTGTTCTGGACGAACGACGACGGCGTCTTCGTCCTCCCGCAGCGTGACGTCAAGGCGACGCAGTACGTCCAGAACCAGAGCCTCGAGGAGCAGCACGCCGTCTACAGGCAGGCGATCTCGTTGCAGGATCACCGGCTCGAGCTCCCGCGGCGGCGACCGAACCTGTTCAAGTTCAACGAGTGGATCGTCAACCACGAGGGCACGACCCTCTTCATCCCGATCGCCGACGTGACGCGCCAGTGCATCGCGGCGATGCTCCTGTACTTCGACCGGCCGCACGGCTACTACCTCAAGGACATGCGGCTCGGGGCCGATCCGCTGAAGCCGTTCGTGAAAGAGGGCCTCTTCTCGAAGGATGCCCATCCGTACGACATCGCCGACTTCGAGCGCTGGCAGATGGTCGACATGAACGGCGTCGAAGCCGGTCTCGTCGTGCAGAGCCTGATGCTCGCGACGCAGGCGCTCGGGCTCGGCGGCCACCCCTTCTCGGGCGGCAAGGGACGGGTGACGATGGGCGGCGAGCCGCACTGGGAGGCAGCCGGCGGCTCGGGCCCGTGCGAGGGACTCGGCTTCACCTTCCACCGGGTGCCCGACGACGCTCCGGTGGGGCCGGGCGAGTCGATTCCGGTCGGGCTGCCCGGGATCTTCGAGGGTGCGTGCCCGCCGTTCCACGACAGCATGGACGCCGCCGTCGACCACGTCGTCGGCCTCCGCTGGGGCAAGAACGGGATCTTCTCCGCCCCGGAGAAGCAGCAGGTGCCGTGGACCTCCCCGGAGGTCGCCCGCGCGGTGCCGCCGCCGTCCGAGCTGGCGATCGCGGCCACGAAGACGCTCTGCAACTACATCTGGGACGCGTACGGCCGCTTCCCGGCGACGCTCGACCCGTTCCTGACCACGGTCTGGTACCAGTCCTGCCACCTCGACGTGGACTTCTACGACCGCTACTACCCCAAGGAGGCGGTACCGCGCCACATCCGCAACCACATGCGGGTCTGGCACGGGATGTAGCGAAGGCCGCTCTTGACGGACTTCTATTCCGAGGCCGAGAAGGGGCCGCACCAGGTCTTCGAGCTCGGCGATCTCCAGCTCGAGCGAGGCGGCGTGCTGCCGGCAGCGCGTCTCCTCTACAAGACCCACGGCGAGCTCAACGCCGCCCGCGACAACGCGATCCTCTACCCGCACATGTACTCCGGCACGCCGAGCTCGCTCGAGTCCACGATCGCGCCCGGACGCGCTCTCGATCCCGAGCGCTACTTCGTGATCTGCCCCGGCCAGCTCGGCAACGGCTTCTCGACTTCCCCCTCGAACGCGCCGCCTCCGCTCAGCGGCACCGATTTCCCCGAGGTCACGATCGGCGACGACGTGACCGCGCAGCACCGCCTCCTCACCGAGGCGCTCGGGATCGACCGGGTCGCACTGGCGATCGGCTTCTCAATGGGAGCCCAGCAGGCGTACGAGCTCGCAGTACGCCACCCGGCGGCCGTCGAGCGGCTCGCGGCCGTCGCCGGGACGGCCCGGACGACGGCGCACAACGGCCTCGTCGTCGCGCTGGCCGAGCGTGTCCTCGGCTCTGCTGCGTCGCCCGCGGAAGGCCTGCGGCTGCACGCCCACGTGTGGTCGGTCACGGGCCTCTCGCACGAGCTCTACCGGACGGAAGGCTGGCGCGACGGAGGCTTCGACTCCCTCGACGATCTGGTCACGCGCCTGTTCGAGGACGACGTCGCGCCGATGGACCCCGACAACCTCGCCTGCATGTGCCGGAAGTGGCGTCTGGCCGACGTCTCGCGCGAGCACGGAGGCGACCTCGCCTCGGCGCTCGGCCGCATCACGGCGAGGACGTTCGTGATCCCCTTCTCCCACGACATGCTGTTTCCGGTCGAAGACTGCGAGGCGGAGCGCCGCCTCATCCGGGGCGCCGAGCTGCGCGTGATCGACAGCCCCTGGGGCCATTACGCCTTCGAGATGACCGAAAGCGCGCGTGCCGACCTCGACGGGTACCTGCACGAGTTGTTGACCGGCTAAATTCTTTGTATGGATCGGCTCGTTCGACGGCGGCGCGGGCAGACGGCTCCGCCGTTCCGCCATACCGCTCTCGGGTTCGTGGCGAGCGCAGTGGCGCTTGCGGCCGTCACGGGCCTCCTGTATCTCCTGCGCCCCCACGTTCCCGTCCTCAGCCTGGCCGTGCTCTACGTGCTCGCGATTCTGCCGATCGCCGTCGTGTGGGGCCGGCTGCACGCCGTGCTGGTCGCAGTCGCGAGCATGCTCCTCTTCAACTTCCTGTTTCTGCCGCCGATCCACGAGCTCACGCTTTCGGCCGAGGAAAACTGGGTCAAGCTGCTCGTCTTCCTTGCCACGGGACTCCTCGTCGCCGAGCTCGCCTCGCGCGCCCGTCAACGGGCGCGCGACGCAGAGCAACGAGAGCGCGAGGCGGTGCTCCTGGCGGAGCTCTCGACCGTCCTGCTCTCGGGCGCCGAGGTCGAGAGCGAGCTCGTCCGGATCGCCGACGGAGCGTCGCGGATCCTGCAGACGCCGAGCGCCCGGATCGAGCTGTCGCCGCCCCGCTCGTCGCCCGGCGAGGGTGCCGTCGAGCTTCGTGCAGGCGATCGTTCCGTGGGGACGCTCTACGTGCCCGGGGGCGCCGCGATCGACAACCGCGTTGCCGAGCGCTTCCTGCCGGCGCTTGCCTCCCTGCTCGGCGTTGCAGTCGACCGCGAGCGATTGCAGCGGGAGGCGCTCGAGGCGGAGGCCCTGCGACGCAGCGATTCGATGAAGACGGCGCCTGCTGCGCGCGGTCAGCCACGACCTGCGCTCGCCGCTGACCGCGATTCGTGTCGCGGTCGAGAGCCTCGAGAGCCCGTCGCTCGCACTCGCTGCCGACGAGCGCACAGCTCTGCTCGAGACTGTTCGCTTCGAGGCGGAGCGTCTCGATCGCGTCGTCGGGAATCTTCTCGACCTCTCGCGGCTCCAGGCGGGTGCGCTCCGGACCCGGACGAGCCTTCGCTCCGTCGACGGCATCGTCGTCCAGGCGCTGGCGGGTCTCGCCGGACACGAGCGGGTGGACGTCTCGCTGCCCGCCGACCTCCCGCTCGTCGAGGTCGACGACGCGCAGATCGAGCGCGTACTCGCGAACGTGCTGGAGAACGCGATCCGATTCTCGCCCGAGGGGTCGCCTGTCTCGATTGCCGCGAGCGCCGTCGGCGGCGAGGTGCTGATCCGGATCGACGACGAGGGCCCCGGCGTGCCACGGCACGAGCTGGAGCACGTCTTCGAGCCGTTCCGGCACGCATCGACGGCCGGGGACGGAAAGGGAACCGGCCTCGGGCTTGCGATCGCCCGCGGCTTCGCCGAGGCCAACGGCGGCCGTCTGTTCGTCGAGGCTCGAGCGGGAGGCGGCGCCTCGTTCGTGCTCGCGCTTCCGGCCGCCGCGTACACGGCGGCGATCCCCGTATGACCGGAGCGCGGGTGCTCGTCGTCGACGACGAGCCGCAGATCCTCCGAGCTCTCGAGACCACGCTGCGCGGCGCCGGCTACGCGGTCGAGACCGCGACAACGGCCGGCGAGGCGCTCGCGCGGGCGGCCGCGCGTCCTCCGGAGGCTGTGATCCTCGACCTCGTGCTGCCGGACGGCAGCGGCGTCGACGTCTGCCGCGAGCTCCGCGGCTGGCTTCAGGCGCCGATCGTCGTGCTCTCGGTCGTGAGCGAGGAGCAGGAGAAGGTCGAGGCCCTCGATGCCGGCGCCGACGACTACGTCACCAAGCCGTTCGGCGTCGACGAGCTGCTCGCCCGGCTGCGGGCTGCGTTACGCCGAGCGGGTCCGTCGACGGAGCCCGTCATCGAGATCGGCGACCTCGAGATCGATCTCGAACGGCGGCTGGTGCACCGCGCGGGCGAGCCTGTCTCTCTGACGCCGCACGAGTTCGAGTTGCTTCGGGTGCTGGCACAGCACGAGGGCAAGCTCCTGACCCACCGGATGCTCTTGCGCGAGGTGTGGGGGCCCGCCTACCAGAACGAGTCCCACTACCTCCACGTCTACATCTCTCAGCTGCGCCGCAAGCTCGAGTCGGATCCCGCCCGTCCCCAGTACCTGCGGACGGAGCCCGGGGCCGGCTACCGGCTCGTGAACCCGGCCTGAGACGCGCTCTACGGGCCGTCTTGAGCCTTTCTTGAGGCTCTCGGCGGCTCTCCTGAGCGATTTCTGAGGCTCCCCGGGGCACTCTGGGAGGAACGACTCTCGGAGGTGACGCATGGATGTAGCGGCGACGATCGACGAAGCCCGCCGCGAGCTCGAGGCCGGGCACGACAAGCAGGCAGCCCGGCTCCTCACGGATGCGGCGTATGCGACGCACGACGCCGGGCTCGAGGAGCAAATCCGGCTTCTGGCCGCCAAGGGCCGCGAGGGCGCCGGCATGTTTGGCAAGGGTCGCTGGGACGAGATCATCCGCGTCGCGGACGTTCGCGGCGGGCAGGGCTGAGCGCCGCGGACGCCAGCGCCCGGCCGGGACGAGATTTCATGCTGCCCGAGGACGAGCTCAGAAGGTTCGTCGGCCGCGATCTCGTGGATCGCCACGGCAAGCAGATCGGGTTCGTGGAGACGATCTTCAACGACGACGAGACCGGTGAGCCCGAATGGATCGGTGTGCTCGCCGGTGTGTTTCGGACGCACAAGCACCTCGTGCCTGCCGCCGCCGCGGAAAGGGCCAACGGGGCGCTGCGGGTGCCTTTCACGAAGCAGTCCGTAAAGCAGGCCCCGACCTACGACAAGGAGGACCGCAAGGGCGTGCTCGGCCTCGGCGAGTACCGGCTTGCGATCTCGAAGGACAAGGAACGTGAGGCCTATGCCTATTACGACGGCCTCGACCGGTGACGAAAGGAGAGAACGTGGACGCAGTTGTGTCGCAGGTGGTGGATGAGGCGCGCAGCGAGCTGGAGCGCGGCAAGGGAACGTCGGCCGCCCGGCTGCTGACCGACGCGGCGTACCGCACGCGAGACCCGCAGGAGGCGCAGGAGATCATCTCGCTCGCCGAAAAGGGCCTCGAGGACGCCGGCATGTTCGGCAAGGGCCGCTGGAAGGAGATCATCCGGGTCGCGAGCACTCGGACGAACGGCGCGCAGTCGGCCTAGGCCAACGCAATCGACGCTTCGTCCTCTCGCCGCGCGAGGGGACGACCGGCGGCAAGCCGCGCCGCTGCGTGCCCGAACGCCCGGGCCTGGCCCGGCGTTTCCGTCAGATAGGGGCGTCCGGGCGCGGCGGCGAGTACGAGCACGAGGCGCGCAGCGTCCGCGCCGACACCGAGCCCGATTGGTGAGAGCCGGGCGGCCTCTCGCGCCAGCGCGAAGGCCTCCCCTGATCGCCGTTCCACCGTCAGCGGCACGCCCTCTTCCTCGAAGCCGGCGGCCAGCCCGCGCGCCGGGCGCGTCACCGTCGAGCAGCGCGAGGACGCCGACCGTCATCGGCTCGCCCGCACGTGCGCGAGGACGAGGCCGACCGCCACCGCCGCGCGCGGCCCGTTGCGCCCGAGCACGTCGCCGCGGGCGACGGCGACGTCCAAGTCGGCGAGCTCCGCCGCAACGGCATCGACGATTTCGCCGTCGCACGCGGAGCCGCCGACGAGAGTGACGAGCTCGCCGCGCGGAACTCCTCCGGCCGCCTCCACCGCGCGCCGCACGTTGCGCGCGACAACGTCTCGCTTTGCCGCCCGTCGCAGGCCGCGCCAGACCTCCGGCGCGAGCGGCGCATCGAGCGGCTGCAGCCGGCTCCCGTCGAGCACGCAGAGGCGCGCGACGGTTCCCGGCGGGGCCGGCTCACCGCGGAAGCTCCGGCTGCCGTCCTCGTGATGCACGACGAACGGCGTCTCGATACGTGCCGATCGGCAGCGCTTCGCCTGCTCCGCGAGGGCTCGGTCGCAGCCGAGCAGCGCTTCGCAGATTCGCGTGACGAGGTCGCCCGCGCCCGCCGTCGAGACAGCCTGCTCGCCCGGGCCGAGCTCCCGGTGGAGATCGACCGTGCCGCCGCCGAGATCGAGCACGAACGGCGTCTCACCGGCTCCCGGCGTCGTCGAGGCGCCGAGGACGGCGGCCTCGGACTCGCGGGCCACGACCCGCACGCCGCCCGGGGCGAGCTGCTCGAGCTGCCCCATGAGATCACCCGGCGCGCCGGCGGCGAGCAGCGCGACGGCGAGAGCGCGTCGGCGCGCGAGCCTGCGGGCGAAGCCGGCATCGTCCGGAGGGGCCGGCAGCGGCGCCCACGAGATGTCGAGCAGCCCGTCCCGATCGCCGGCCGCTCCACGAACGGCGACAACGCTGCCCGGCGGGGGCGGTGAGCCGTGGTCCTCGAGCGGCTGCTCCGTGCCGTTCGAGAGGACGAGTGTGATCGGGGCGTCGTCCCTGCGCACTCCGGCGCCCTGAGGAGCCTGTCCACGGACGACGAGCGCCGCACGGTGTCCCGCCACGGCCCGTGCCGCGTATCTGGCTGCCCGTGCCTCGTCAGGCCCGAGACCGAGCAGGACGGCGAGCCTCAACGGATCCGAGAGCTGCTCGACCGACGCGCCGGGCTCGGCGACCTCGACCGCTGCGGCTGCGCCGAGAGGAAGACCCGCGGCGTCCTCGACCTCGTCGACGATCGGCACGGCGCCGTCGAAGCGGTTGCCGATCAGCACCGCGTCGTCCTGCCGCACGACGACGGCGGCGATCGTCCAGCCGTGGCCGCGGGCCTCTCGCAGCGCGGCGGCTGCGTGCTCGAAGTCCTCGTCGAGGACGACCGCCACCGCGGGCTCGGCGGAAGGCGACTCGCGGAGCTCCGCGAGGCTTCTCAGCCGACCGACACCGACCCCCGCACCGGACGGGGTCGCGCTCGCCGGGCGGGCCACCGCGGTGCGGCCGAGCTCGATCTCCTCGAGCCGTCCGAGCTCCACGAGACCGGTCTCGACCGGATGAAGCTCCGCCAACGCCAGCAGATGCGCGCGCTCGCCCAACCGCCGCTCGGCACGCCCGAGCAGGTCGGCGACGCCCTCCGCGCAAGCGGCCGATCCCTTCGGCCCGGTGGTCGGCCGGCGGAGGACCAGCAGCCACTCGGGCTCCCGTCCCGGCTCGACGCGCGCGACCGCGACCTCGGTGGTCGAGTTTCCCACGTCGACCCCGGCGACGAGCACCGCGGGATCCTAGTCAGGCCCGCCGACGCGTCCGGCGGCGCGCATGACCTCGAGCAGGAGCTCCGGGTCGAGTCGGTGGACGGTAACTCCGTTCTTGCCGGTCATCGTCTCGGCCTGGAGCATCGCGTTGACGATCGCTTCCTCCGTCGCCTCGATCGTGGCGTAGAAGAGCGGGTCGATCGAATCGTTGCCGAGCATCGTGACGGGCTTCGCGCCCCCGCCCGCGAGCGCGCGATTGGCGGTCGAGAAGGCGATGAAGATGTCGCCGCTCCCGTTCTCCCCCGCGCCGCCGAGCCGTCCGACCCCGAGTCCCGCGCGCTGTGCCAGCCGATCGAGCTGGTGCGGCAGCAGCGGCGCGTCGGTGGCGGCGACGATGATGATCGACCGCCACGCAACGGGCCCGAAGGGCCCAGCCGTGGCAGGTCAGCAGGCGAAGCCTGCGTATCTCGGGCCCAACGTCGGCGGGAATCCGCCCGGGCGGGATTTCGCGGCCGACGGGCACGCCCTCGATCGCGAGGCGCTCCCGGTCGCCATGGTTTGCCTGCACGAGGACGCCGACCGTGTAGCCGCCGTCCTCGACGGCCAGGACCCGCGAGGCCGTGCCGATCCCACCCTTGAAGCCGTGGCAGATCATCCCGGTCCCGCTGCCGACGTTGCCCTCGGCGACGGGGCCGCCGGAAGCCGATTCGAGCGCTGCGAAGACATGGGCGGGCTTCACGTGCAGCCCGTTGATGTCGTTCAGCCTCCCGTCCCACGTCTCGCCGACGACGGGCAGGCTCCAGGAGTCCTCGGCCATGACGCCCCGCCGGATCGCCCACTCGATGAGCGCGTCCCGTACGACCCCGACGGAGTGCGTGTTCGTGAGCCCGATCGGCGTCGTGAGCAGGCCGGACTCCCGGACCCATTCGAGCCCGGTCAGCTCGCCGTTGCCGTTGAGTCGATGGCAGCCGGCGAAAAGGGGGTCGCCTCCCGGATCGCCTTCGTGAGGGAAGACGACGGTCACGCCGGTTCGGACGTCGTCGCCCTCGATCAGCGTCGTGTGGCCGACCCGCACGCCGGCCACGTCGGTGATCGCATTGTCGAGACCGGGAGCGCCCTTGCCTATCGCGATGCCGAGCTCGCGGGCCTTCAAATCAGGCCCCGGCGCACATACGCCGCAGCGGCCTCGCGGACCAGCGCCGCGCACTGCGAGGCCCCGCGCGACTCGAGCTCGCCCGCCAGCGACTCGAGCTCCTGCGGAGTTGCTCTTCCGGGGCGCAGCTTGTCGTAGAACGTGAGCAGGTCGTCGTCCGAAAAGGCGATCAGCTCTGCGCCGCGACGCAGGTTCTCGGCCAGCTGGGGATTCCCGCCCTCCTCGGCAAACCCGGCCTGCAGGCGCAGAACCTCGGGGCTCACCCGGACGTCGTCCGAGCCGATCTCGCCGCTGACGACCCGTTCGAGCGTGACGTCCGAGACGGGACGGCCGGTCGCCGTGTGCACCTTCTCGCGCGAGCCCGATAGTGGGTACTGCAGGGGCCGGATCTCATCCGGCCCGTTCACGTCCATGCCGCCTCCAGCTCCACGGGATCCTCGTCCTCGGCAAGCCGTCGCTCGAGCGCGACGAGCTGGACGACGCGCGCGTGGTAACGGGGCCCCAGCGGCTCGCTCGACTCGGGCAGCAGCAGCGGCTCGACCGGCGCGCCTTTTGCGTAGCGGGCCGCGTTGCGGCCGAGGCGGCGATAGAGCTCAGCCGTCACGCGAGGGGCGATCGAGAAGAGCTCCAGGTTGCTGAGCGGAGGCAGGTCGGCGCGATGGATGAGTGCCGTTCCCTTCGCCTGCAGCCCGACGGACACGCCCGAGCCGGAGAGGCGCGCGGCCGTCCAGCCGATCCGGCCGAGATCGATTGAGCGTCGCACCCGCACGACCCGGCTCGCGACGCCCTCCTCCTCGATGCCGGCGAGCACCTGCCGGAGCACCTCGGCGACGGTAAGCCCGTTCAGCGCCGTCCAGATCTCGATGCCGAACGCGGGCGAGATACCCACGACGACCTCGTCCGGCCGAGCCTGGGCACGCGCGGGACCGAGCTCGGTGAAGGCGACGCAGCCGGCGGCACGCTCCTGCTCGGCAGCGAGATCCGTGGGCGACCACACCTGGCGCACGCGCGCGATCTCGTCGCGTCGCTCGGGCGCCATCCGATACCCGCTGCCCGGCCCCGTGTAGTCGTTCGGGTCGGTGAGGTTCGAGAGGACGTTCAGGTCCTCGTCGAAGATGGCAGAGGTCTGCAGGAAGTCGCCGAGCAGGCGCTGGCGCAGCATCTCGACGATGCGCTCGGCCTCGACGTCGTACCCGCGCGCGACGAGGGCGCGCACGACGTCCAGCGCCGTGATTCCGCGGTCCATGATCCGGTCGCCCGCGGCCGGCACGAGGTCGCCTGCCAGCTCGGGAACGTCGAGCGAGCCGTGCGCCTGGACGCAGGCGTCGACGTCCTCGTCGGAGAAGGTCGCCAGCTCGAGCTCCTCGAAGACCGCCCGGCACGCCTCTGCCGCGCGCCTGCGCAGCTTCAGAAGCTCGGCGTCGTCCCGGGGCCGCAGCCCGCCCTCGAAGCCCCAGTCGCGTTGCAGAACGAGGTAGTCGTCGAGGTCCTCGGCGTTGAAGTTCGACGGCCCGAAGGCGTTGTCGTAGGCCGGAATCGAGCCGAAGCCGGAAAACAGGAAGTCGGAGCCCGCGAGGAGGAGCGGCAAGGTGTGCGCCGTGCGCCTGATGTCGGACGACGACATCAGCGTGTCGTTGCCGGTGCAGGACTCGAGGTCGTGCATCATCACGCAGAGGTTCTCGGCGATCACCTCGCGCATCCCGTCGGGGACGGACGCGGTCACGTTGACGCCGTCGATTCCCCCGTTCTGAACGCCCTGTGCGCCCGCAGCACGGGTCACGGCGATGCAGCGTGCCTCGAGGTAGAGCATCGACTTTCCCTCGGACGCGCCCATCAGCACCTCGGCTCCCGACCCCGAGGTGAAGCGCATCTTGAGTCCGCGCGACGCGTAGCACGATGCGAGGAAGGCCTTCGACCAGGGCGTGTCGTCGCCGTCCACGAAGACCTGCTCCGTGCCGTACACGGACACCGTCTCGGCGTACGTCGTCAGCCCGCGCATCCCGAGCTCGAGCTCGGTCGCCTCCTCGACGGCGCACTGGGTGAGAGCGCCCGCGGCCGCCACCTGCCCGCCGACCAGGAGCGCGAGCGCGTTGGCCGGCGAGTCGCGTAGCACCGGAACTGTCGTCTCGAGCTCGCGGAACCCGTGCGCGACCGCCGAGGCGGCATCGGCTGCGATCAGCAGCGGGTGGTCGACTCGGTTCGTGACGTGCGCCTGGATCGACGGGGTGCGGCGCACCCGGAGCTTCTGCATGGCCTGCAGGATCTCGACGGGTGTCAGAAGCGCCAGCGTCTCGGCGACCTTGGCGGGCGTCATTCCGGCAACGAGACGCGTGATCTCGGCGCGCGGTACCGCCGGATCGACCAGCCGGCGCGCGAACTCGAGCGTGTCGAGGGCCATCGCCTCTTCGGCCACTGAGAGGTCGATGCCGTGGCGCGCGATGAACTCGTCGAGGAGGTCGAACTCCGCCTCGGGCTTCCCGTCCAGCTCGACCACTCGGCCGTCCTCGATGCGAAGCGAAGGCTGGGGGTCGAACGGGCTGGAGAACGCCACGAGCCCGAGCGCGGGATCCTCCGGGACGAGGTTGTCGCGGCTGATCGGGCGCGTCGCGTAGTACTGGGCGCGCAGCGACTCCCCTTGCCGATCGGTGACGCTCATCGTGCGCCGAATTCTACGGCGCGGCGTCGCGAGGGAGCCCCCGGGCTCGCGAAATCCTCACGCGTCGAGCAGGACGCCTTCGAGGCGCAGCAGGAAGCGCTTCATGTCCAGGCCTCCGCCGTAGCCGTGCAGGCTGCCGTCCGAGCCGAGCACGCGATGGCAGGGGACGACGATCGCGATCGGGTTCGTCGCGCACGCGTGGCCTGCTGCGCGGGCGGCTCGTCGGTTGCCGGCGCGATCGGCGAGCTCCGCGTACGTGATCGTTTCGCCGTAGCCGATCTGTGCCATCGCCTCGCAGGCCCGCCTGTCGAAACCACTCGTGAGACTCATGTCCAGCGGAATCGTGAACTCGTCGCGCTCGCCGGCGAAGTACTCGCCGAGCTCGCGACTGGTGTCGGCCAGAGCCTCGGGCGACCTGGCCGGGCGGACGCCCAGGCGTTCCTCGAGATCTCCGAGCACGCGCCCCGGCTGATCGTTGGGGAGGCTCAGGCGAACGAGACCGTCGTCGGTGGCCGCGGCGATCAGCCGGCCGATCGGTGTCTCGACGTGCGCGTACGCGACCGCGCTCACGCCGCGACCGTCCTCGGCGCCGCGAGGCTCTCCCAGAGCTGCACGGCCGCATAGGCCCGCCACGGCCGCCAGGCCGTCGATCGCTTTTCGACCTCCCTGGCCGAGGCTGGACGGCCGTTGGCGGCCAGCGCATGCCGCAAACCGAGGTCGCCGGCGGGAAAGGCGTCCGGGTCGCGCATGGCCCGCATGGCCACGTACTCGACCGTCCAGGGCCCGATTCCGGGGATCGCCGCCAGCCGGTTGCGCACGTCGTCGGGCGACGAGGTCGGCGCGAGGTCGAGCCCCTCCGCGGCCACGGCCCGTGCGAGCCGGCGAATCGTCTCGGCTCGCGCGCCCGGAAGGCCGATTGCCTCGATCCGGGCGTCGACGAGAACGCCCGGAGCCGGGAACAGATGTGTCAGCGCACCGCTCGGCTCCGGAAGAGACTCGCCGAAGCGCTCGACCAGCCGGCCTGCGAGCGTTCTCGCCGCCTGGACCGAGACCTGCTGGCCCAGCACGGCGCGGACCGCGAGCTCGAACGGATCCAGCGTGCCGGGGACGCGAAGTCCCGGCGTCGCCCCGGCGAGCCCGCCGAGCGAGCCGTGGATCGCCAGCGGATCCGCGTCGAGATCGAATGCGGCGCGCACGCTCGTGACGAGCCCGCGGAGAGCGTCGACGGAGGGAAGCTCGAGCCGCACGGCCAGCTCCGCCGTCCCTTCGATCGGGACGACCTCGACGAGCGCTCCGCCCGCCTCGGTGCGGATCGTGCGTCGATAGGTGTTGCCCCGAGCTTCCTCGACCCCGGGAACAGCGCGAGCCGCCAGGAAGCCGAGCAACGACTCCCAGGCGAGCGGCGGGCGGTACGGCAGCCGGAGCGCCACGACGCCGTTCGGACGCGGCCGTGCCGACCGGCGCAGCTCGGACGGAGAACGGCCGAAGGCCGAGCGCACGCTCGCGTTGAAGCGGCGCAGGCTCGAGAAGCCGGATGCGGTCGCGACGTCGATCATCGGCAGCGACGTCTGGTCGATCAGCATGCGCGCCAGCTGCAGGCGGCGCTGGCGGGCCACCAGGTGCGGCGACGCTCCCAGATGCTCGACGAAGAGGCGTCGGAGCTGGCGCTCGCCGACACAGAGCTCCGCGCGAGCTCGGGCACCGTGTGCCGGTCGAGATAGCCGTCCGCGATCAGGCGCAGGCCGCGGGCGACGGTGGCCGAGCCGCCGAGCCACTCCGGCGTCCCCGGAGCGGTCTCGGGCCGGCAGCGCCGGCACGCTCGCAGGCCCGCCGCCTCCGCGGCAGCCGCCGTCGGATAGAAGCGGACGTTCTCGCGCTTCGCAGGCGGAGCCGGGCAAATCGGCCGGCAATAGATCCGAGTCGAGTGGACGCCGACGAAGAAGCGTCCGTCGAAGCGGCGATCGCGGCTGGCCGAGGCGCGCCAGCAGGCCTCGTAGTCGTCGTGCACGGGACCGAGGATAGACCGAGGACGACGCAGAGTCTGGCCGCCTTCGGACATCGCGCCTAGGCCGAAACGGCGGCGGAGCCGCTGCTATCGGCCGTGGAGCGGCCGAAGGCCGCGGTTACGGGACGAGACGGGCCAGCGGCTTCTCGCAGCCGGGAGCCGGCCGAACCGCGGTAGGCCGAAGCGGCCGGAGGCTGCTATCGGCCGGGAAGCGGCCGAAGGCCGCGTTCATGGGCCGACCCGACGTACGCGGGCCGGATGAGATCCGGCCCCTACACCTCGGCCAAAGCGGCGAAGCCGACGTTATCGGCCGTGGAGCGGCCGAAGGCCGCGGTTACCGCCGCGACGCCGCGCGCATCTCGACCTCGACGCCGTGGACGGCGGTGCTCTGTCCCATGTCGGCCTTGTGGCCCGGGTGCAGCACGTTCACGTTGGCGCGGCCCGGCTCGCTGCGCGGCCAGCGGCCCTTGTGCGTGAGCGCCACGCCGCGCGGGACGACATCCGAGATTGCGAGGCGCAGCTCGAGACGTCCCTCGTCGTTCTCGAGCACGACGCGGTCACCGGCGGCGAGCCCGCGCTCGGCGGCGTCCTCGGCGTGGAGCGCGACCTGCGCCTCGCCGATCCGTCGGACGATCTTCGGGTCGTTGCCGAACGTGTCGTTGAGGAGCCAGCCCGTCGCCGGCGAGAGCAGGCGGAGCCGCCTTCCGGACGGCCGCGGGTCGGCGAGCGGCAGCGGCGTCCGCGGATGCCCGTCGGCTTCGGCCCGGTCGGATGCCAGCTCGACCTTGCCGCTGGGAGTCGGAATCTGCATGTCCTCGAACTGCACGATCGGCTCCGGCGACGCATCCACCGTCCCGCGCTCGACCAGCTCCTCCCACATGACCCCGACGCTCGAGCGCCGGAGCAGCCCGTCGATGATCTCGCGATCCCCTTCCCGGAGCTCCGGGTCGTCGAAGCCCATTGCCGTGGCGAGGCGGCGGAAGATCTCGGTGTTCGGGCAGCGCGTCGCCCGGCGGCTCCATCGCCTTCACCTGGGCCGAGAGCGTCGCGTAGAAGTAGCGGCGCGACGAGGTCGTCGAACTCGAGGAAGCTCGCCGCGGGAAGCACGACGTCCGCGTAGTCGGTCGTGTCGGTCGGGAACACGTCGAGGACGACGGTGAAGAGCTCCTCGCTCGCGAGCGCGCGCTTGAGCCGAGCCTGCTGCGGGTTCGAGGCCGCCGGATTGATGTTCCAGCACACGAGCGCCCGCGCTCGGGAGCGGTCCTCGAGCACGGCGGCGAGATCCATCTGGCTGACGGGCTCCGGTGGGGCCGACGCGAGCCGCGAGCCGACGAGGTAGTCGCCGTCGATGCCGCGATAGTCGCCGTTCAGGTAGAGGAATCCCGCGCCTCGCTTGCCGAGGTTGCCGCTCACCGCCGGCAGAGCGGCGACCGCGCGCATCACGTTGCCCCCCGTCGGCTGCCGCTGCAGCCCTTGCCCGATCCAGAGCAGCGACGGGCCCTCGCCGTAGACCCGCGCGGCCTCCTCGACGAGCGCGGCGGGTACGCCCGTGACCTCCTCGGCCCAGGTGGGCGTGCACGGCGAGAGCAGTGGGGCGAGCTCGTCCCAGCCGACGGCGTGGTCGCCGAGCAGGCGCTCGTCGTGCAGCCCGTCGCGTACGAGCACGTGCATCAGCGCGAAGGCGAGCGCTGCGTCGCTGCCGGGGAAAGGCTGCAGGTGCAGGTCCGCCTCCGCGGCCGTGCCCGTCCGGATCGGGTCGACCACGATCGTCGTCGCTCCGGCCGCGCGGGCCTCGGGCAGCCAGTGCTCGTGCATGTGCGGAGCGGAGGCCGAGGGGTTCGCTCCCCAGACGAGGATGCAGCGAGCGTCTGCCGCGGTGCGCGGGTCGAAGCTCGTCTCGGAGGTGCCGTAGACGTAGTCGAGGGCGACGTGCCCGGCCTTGTTGCACACGGTGTCCGGATCGACCTCGGTCGCGCCCAGACGGTTGAAGAAGCGCTGCGGGGATGCGTAGGCGAGCAGCCCGATCGTGCCCGTGTAGTGGGTGTTGAGGATCGTGTGCGCGCCCGACGTCTCGACGATCTCGGACAGGCGACCCGCGACCTCCTCGATCGCCTCCTCCCAGGTGCACGGCTCGAAGCGGCCCTCGCCCTTCGGCCCGATCCGCCGCAGAGGCCGGGTCAGTCGCGCCTCGGGGTCGAGCCAGGCGCCGTTGTAGCCGATCGTGCACTTCGTGCAGAGCGCGCCGCGGCTCACGTGGTGGTCCGGGTCGCCGCGCACGACGATGTCGCCGTTGCGGCGGAGCACGAGGATGCCGCACGAGTCGTAGCAGTCGCGCGGGCAGACGGTGCGGACGGCATCCGGGAAGACAGCCGCCATGGCGCCAGTCTACGGCGTCAGCGATCGACGGACTGCACGGTGAGGCGCCCGCTCAGGCGAACCAGGGCAGGCGGCGGGCCGCTCCGTGCGTGCGCGCGGCGCCTCCGAGCGGCTCCACGTTCACGTGGTGCAGCATCTCCTCGGCGGTCATCCCGTCGAGGCCGAGCACCTCGAGCGTGCGCCCGTGCTTGCGGAAATCGATACGGCACATGGCGCAGGCGAGGTCGACGACGGCGTCGATCGTCGGCGTCGGGACGCCGAGCGCCGCGCCGAGCTCGGAGACAGGCACGAGGGAGTTCGGAATCTCGTCGAGGACATGGTTGTAGCCGAGCAGGTGTGCGGAGGCGTGGAACCCCTCGTAGTACGGGTTGCGCATGAGCGAGTCCCACAGGCCGTCACCCTTCACGCGATAGCTCTCCTCGTACCAGCGCTCCACCGACCAGAGCTCCTCGAGGCCGAGCGCGCGCCCGACCGAGATCTTCTCCTTGTCCATCGGCTCCATGACGAGGTTCGCGATCGTCGGCGTCACCTGGTTCTTGTAGAAGCGCAGGTCGACGCCCGCGGCGCGTTCCTCGAGAACATGGCTGTTCAGGAGCATCGTGGTCGGATGGACGACGCCCCCGACGTTGTTGATCGAGGTCTCGAGCACGTTCTCGCCCGCCTCCATCTGCGGGTAGAGCCCGTTGAGCACCGAGAGCAGCCGGTCGTTGTCCGCCGCCGGCAGGGCGGCAGCACGCACCCGGAACTTCTCATTCAGGATCTCGACCCGGGCCGGCCCGCGAGACTCGGCCGCGTACACGAATGTCTGCACCTCGCCGAGCACGATCTCGGCCGGGCAGGCGAACCGCGTCAGGACCTCCGCGAACTCGAGCGCCCCGCCCGTGCGACCGGGGTTGAGGACGACGATCTGGCCGTCCTCGAGCATCGGGGCGAGGAGCGTCGCATAGACGCGGTGGGCGACTCCGGGCGCGGCGATCATAATCAGCTCCTGGCCGGCGATCGCCTTGTCGAGCGACCGCTCGACGGCGGCGTACTTCGCGAACCCCTGCGCCTCCTCGCCGACCAGCTCCACGCCGCCGCGCTCCTCGATCGGGTCGAGCTCGCGCCCGTAGAGCGAGCAGACCGTGACCTCGAAGCCGAGGAGCGTGAGATGGGCAGCCATGGCGCTGCCGCCGTGCCCCGCCCCCAGCACGCAGACCTTCGTCTTCCCGGCCCCGGGCCGCTCGCGGTTCGTGGACGGCTCGCGCTCGGCGAGCGGCGGATCGACGACCAGCCGCCGGTTCGGCGGGTGAGGCGTGGTCTCCTCGGCCATCACATGACGTCCTGGTAGCGCTCCCGCTCCCACGGGGTGACCTGCCGCTCGAACAGCGAGACCTCATGGCGGAGCATGGTCAGGTAGGTGTCGACGAACACGTCGCCGTAGACGCCTCGGACGAAGGGCGTGTCGAGGTTCTCGACGGCCCCGGCAAGCGACGTCGGCAACCGCTCGAAGTCGTCGACGTGCGGATCGCCCGTCACCATCGGCGGCAGCTCGATGTCGCGCCCGAGCCCGTCCGCGCCGGCGCCGAGGCAGCCGGCCAGCACGAGGTACGGATTGGCGTCGGCCGCGGCCCACCGGGCCTCGATCCGCGTCGCTTCGCCGTGGTTGACGACGCAACGCACCCCGACGAGGCGGTGGTCGAGCCCCCAGCAGACCTGGGTCGGGGCGAACGAGTAGTCCTCGACGCGCTTGTACGAGTTGATCGTCGGGCACATCACCGCCTGCAGCTCCTTCTGGTGGGCCACGAGCCCGGCCAGGAAGCGGCGCATCAGCTGGGAGTGCACGGGCGGGTCGGCGTCCTTGGCGGCAAAGGCGTTGGCGCCGTCGCTGCTCAGGCTCTGGTGGATGTGCAGGCCGTTGCCGGCGTCGCCCATGTACGGCTTCGCCATGAACGTGGCGCGCAGGCCCTGCTGGCGGGCGACCTCCCTGACGATGTACTTGAACAGCATCGTCCGGTCCGCCACCTCGATCGCCGGCCCGTACTGGAGGTTGACCTCGACCTGGGCCGGCCCGTACTCGACATTGCAGGCCTCGACCTCCACTCCGGAGAGCTCGAGCGCCCTGCGGATCGGCCCGACGACGTCCTCGACCTCGGCGCCCTTCGGGATCGAGTAGCAGTGGACGCCGCGGTATACGGGCTCCCAGTCCGGTGTGCAGAGGTGGAACTCGAGCTCGGTTGCCGCGATCGGCTCGTACCCGTGCCCGCGGATCTGCTCGGCGGCGCGGCGGAGGATGTTGCGGCCGTCCATCGCGACGGGCTCGTGCGTCTCGATGTCGAGCGTGTCGCAGATGCAGAACGCCGTGCCCTCGCGCCAGCCGGCGACATGGAGCGTCGAGAGGTCCGGGGCCGCGTGCATGTCCGGGTAGCCGTGCGTGTCGTCCACGAACGGCGTCGCGAAGATGAACGACTGCATGTCCCACGTGTACGCGACGTTCGCGATCGCGAAGCCGCCGCCCTTGACGAACTGCTTGGCGGGGACGCGCTTGCCGCGGGGGATGCCCCACGTGTCGGCGAACATGCATTCGACCGTATGGATGCTGTTCGACTCGATGACCTCGCGGGCCCGTTCGAGGTCCGCTTCCGCCACTGCTCCCGCCACTGAATCTCCTTTGCGCCCGAGGGGCGCCTATCGTACCCGCCACTTCTACCGGGGAGACGGGGTATGCCGACCGTGCGAGTGAACGACTGCGACCTCCACTACGAGGAAGCCGGAGAGGGCCCGCCGCTGCTGTTCATCCACGGCCTCTGGGGCAGCGGACGCTTCTTCCACCACCAGCTGTCGTACTTCTCGGAGCGTTACCGCACGATCCTCCTCGACCTGCGCGGCCACGGGCGGTCCGAGCACACGACTGGGGGCCACGTCGTCGCTCAGTACGCTCGTGACGTCCACGAGCTGCTGCAGACGCTCGACCTGGACGACGTCGTCGTCGCGGGGTGGTCGATGGGCACGCTCGTCATGCTCGACTACGTCGAGCAGTTCGGCACGGACCGGCTCCGGGCGCTCATCGACATCGACCAGTCCCCGACGGACTTCAAGTCACCCGACTGGCCGCACGGCCTGTTCGACCTCCCGACGCTGCACCAATTTCACACGGGCGTGCAGACCGACCACGCCGGGACGATCGCCCATCTGATTCCTGTCATGTTCCAGGAGCCTCCATCCGCCGAGGATCAGGCGTGGATGGCCGAGGAGCTGCTGCGCCTCCCGCCCGGCATCGCCGCCTCGATCCTGTTCGACCAGACACTCGTCGACTACCGGGAGACGCTCCCGAAGGTATCGATTCCGACGCTGCTCTGTTACGGCCGCGGCGACGTCGTGCCGGTCGCGGCAGGTGAGTACATGCGCGACCGTATGCCGAACGCGCAGCTGGTCGTCTTCGAGGAGTCGAACCACTGCCCGTTCCTCGAGGAGCCTGATCGTTTCAACGAGGTCGTCGACGACTGGATCCGGTCCCTGCCGTAGCGGGCACCGAGACGAGCTCGCTCAGACCGCTTCGAGATAGCGAGCGGCCTCCCACTCCGGCACCTGGCGATCCCGCACGCCCTCCCAGGAGCGCTGCTCGGCGTCGCGCGACACGGCGTAGTGGTCGACGAGCAGGTCGCCGTACCAGCGGCGCGCGAGCGTCGACGCACGCAGCGCCGCCGTGGCCTCGGGGAGGGAGGTCGCAAAGAGCGGCGCGCTCGGGTCGTCGTAGGCGCGCCCCGGCGACTCCGGCCGGAGCTCGATCCGCTCGCGAATCCCGTGCAGGCCGGCGTCGAGGCAGGCGGCGATCGACAGGTACGGCTGCAGGTCGGCGCCCGGACGCCGGTGCTCGAAGCGGGCGGCCGACTCGGAGACGGTGATCACCCGCACGCATGCGTTGCGGTTGTCGTGCCCCCACGAGGCGTTCGTCGGCGCCCACGTATCCGGGTATGTAGCGGCGGTACGAGTTGGGGAACGGGCTCATGAACGCCGATAGCTCCGGCGAGAGCTCGAGCAGTCCGCCGAGGTAGTGGCGGCCCGTCTCCGAAAGGTCGTTCTGGCCGCTCCAGAACGCGTTCTTCCCCTCGCGCAGCAGGCTCTGATGGAGGTGGCCGGACGAGCCCGACTGCGCCAGGTCCCACTTCGCGATGAAGCTGACGAGGAAGCCGTGACGGCGCCCGAGCTCCTTGCAGCCGAGCTTGAAGCGCGCCGCCCGGTCGGCCGCCTCGAGCGGCGGCGCCGGGGCGAGCGCCACCTCGATCATGCCGTAGCCGAGCTCCGTCGAGATCGCTTCGATCGGACAGCCGTAGGCCTCCATCGAAGCCGTCAGATCGGCGATGAAGGGTGCCGTGTCGGCGAAGCGGAAGAGGCTGTACGCCTGCCACTCGCGGCTGACGGGCACGAGCTCGCGCACCCGGCCGTCGCGCAGCGCGCGCTCGCCCTCCGCGTCGAGGTGAAAGACGTAGAGCTCGTACTCCGTCCCGAAGCGCGCCTCGAAGCCGTCCGCCGCGAGCCGCTCGCAGGCACTGCGCAAGGCGTGCCGGGGATCGACCCCCAGCGGCTCTCCGGCCTTCGTCTTCACGTCGCAGACGACTGCGGCCAGTCCCTGCTCCCAGGGCACCGGCCGCAGCGTCGACCAGTCGGGCATTCCCACAACGTCGGGCCAGCCGGTGTCCGGCCCCGTGAGCGGCGAGTCCTCGAAGACGTCGTCGGCGATCGTCAGCGTGTAGTAGACGTCGGAGACGCTCGCGCCCTTGCCGGCGAGGATCTTGTCCACCGACACGTACTTGCCGCGCAGCGTGCCGTCCGTGTCCGGCATCTCGATACGCACCCTCGTGGCGCCGAGCTGCTCGAGCTGTTCACGGGCTGCTCTCTCGTCAACCATCGGCGTCTCCAGCTCGGGGTTTGCGCTGCCCGACCCGCCGGTACGCCTCCTCGGGCACGAGCGACGGGTCGTCGTAGACCGTCCAGGTACACGAGTCACCGGGCTGCAGCGGCGGGTCGATCACACGTGCGGGAAAGCCGAGGCGCTGGATCGGCGTGAGCTGCTGCAGCACGCAACAGTGCACGCAGTAGTGGCAGACGCCGACCTCGTTCCACGCCCAGTCCCAGCGCTGCTCCGTCACGCCGAACGTCCCTTCCGCGCGCAGGCGGCCGCCGGAGCCGCAGGGCTCGAAGCGGAGCTCCACGCGGTCCTCGTGCTCGGTGACCTCGACCTCGCCTCGGCGGCGAGGGCCGGTGAGATGACCGTGCATTCCCTCGATCGCGATCTGCAGGAGCAGAGCGCGGGATCGAGGCCACGGGTTGCGAGCCGAGTCGTACCGGTCGTAGAAGTCGATACCGTCCGCCTGCAGCTCCGACCAGAGCTCGCCGAGCCGCTCCTCGCCGAGCTTCTCGACCGCGAGGCCGATCCAGGCAGCGACGAGGTCGCACGAGCGGTCGTGCTCCTCGCGCCACAGCGCGACGAGCGCCTCGACGTCCGCCTCGCCGGCCTTCCCTGCCTCACACCGCTCGGCCAGTTCGTTCGCCGCCGCGCGGAACCGCTGCCATCCGGCCTCCTGGTCGACGGTCGTGCCGAGCTCGGCAGGGTGCCCCTCACGGGCGAGGATTCGGGGGATCGCGCCGCACCAGGCGGTGTAGAGGTCGTGGAGCTCCTGCGCCTCGACGACGAGATGACGCGCCAACGCGGCGGCGTCGGCCGGGCGGTCCTCGGAGACGGCCGTCGCGATCCGGTCGGGCGTCGGCTCCGCCTGTTCCCTCCAGGTGCCCGTGCGGACGGGCCTGCCGACGGCTTCCCAGAAGGCAAGCTCGCCGGCCTCTCGGCCCGGCGGTGCGCTCATACTCGGCATCGGACGCTCATTGCCTGGGCATTGGACACGGTCGCGGCGACCCGTCCAGTTCCCGCGGCCGTACGATCCCCTCGTGCCGCTCGACCCCAAGGCGAAGGAGCTGCTCGACGAGGTCGAGGCTTCCGGCCGCCCGAACGCGCACCTCCTCCCTGTTCCCGAAGCGCGCGCCAACTTCGAGGCCCTGTTCGAGAGTCTCGGACCGGGCGAAGAGGTCGCCGAGGCGCGCGACCTGCAGATTCCCGTCACGGGCGGGTCGATTCCCGCCCGGCTCTACCGGCCGGCCGGCGAGGGCCCGCTCCCGGTGGTCGCGTATTACCACGGTGGCGGCTGGCTGCTCGGTTCCGTGACCGCCTACGACATCGTCTGCCGGGCGCTCGCGAACGCGTCGGGCGCGGTGATCGTCTCAGTCGGCTACCGGCTCGCGCCGGAGCACAAGTATCCGACCGCGGTCGAGGACGCGTACGCCGCCGCGCGCTGGGTGGCGGAGAACGCCGCCGATCTCGGCGGCGACCGGCACCGGCTCGCCGTGGCCGGCGACAGCGCGGGCGGCAACCTGGCCGCGGTCGTCGCCCTGCAGGCCCGCGAGCTGACCCAGCCGCGGCTCGGATTCCAGCTGCTCGTCTACCCGGTGACGACCTGCGATCTCGAGCTCGGCTTCGACATGGCCTACGAGGGCTACTTCCTCTATCGCGACGAGCTCCAGTGGCACCAGGACAACTACCTCGCCTCACCGGAGCAGGGCCGGGACTGGCGCGTGTCGCCGCTCGACGCGCCCGATCACTCGGGCCTGCCACCCGCGTTCGTGATCACCGCCGAGTGCGACCCGCTGCACCGTCAGGGCGAGCTCTACGCCGAGACGCTGCGTGCCGCGGGCGTGGCGGTCGAGCAGCGCGAGTACCCCGGCATGATCCACGGCTTCTTCGGTCTCGACACGGTCTTCGATCAGGCGGCCGAGGCGATGCGGGACGCAGGACGCGCGGTTCGGAAGGCGTTCGAGGCGTGAGCCCTCCGGTCGAGTTCGGCTTCGTCGCCGCACCGGTCGGCGAGCCGGGCCTCGACGACGCCGCGCTCTACGAGGAGATCCTCGCCGACTGCGAGCGCCACCGCGCTCTCGGGTACAGCGCCGCCTGGGTGCTCGAGCATCACTTCTCGGACTACTTCCCGATGCCGGGCCCGTTGCTCGTACTCGGTCACATCGCCGGGCGCTTCCCCGACCTCTCGCTCGGCACCTGCGTCCTCGTGACGCCCTGGTACGAGCCGCTCCGGCTCGCCGGCGAGATCGCCGCGCTGACGCATCTGACGCAGCAGCACCTCCATCTCGGGCTCGGTCGCGGCACCGCGAAGTACGAGTACGACGCGTTCGGCATCGAGATGCAGGAGGCGCGCGAGCGCTTCCGCGAGTGCTGGGAGATCCTCGACCGTGCGCTCGACGGCGAGCCCTTCACCTATGACGGGCGCTACCTGCAGCGTGCGCAAGGAGATCCGGGTGCGGCCGCGGCCGCGCCGCGAGCGGGTGACCTTCTACGGCGCGATCGGCACCGCGCCGAGCGCGCCGATCATCGCCGACCTCGGCCTGCCGCCGATCTGCACGTCGATCGGAGACTTCGAGGCCCAGCGGGCGACCCTGCAGGCGTGGGCCGACCGGGCGGCCGAGCTCTCGCTCGAAACGAGCCCGGTCCGCCCGATCCTCGTCAACGCGATCGTCGCGGACACGGACGAGGACGCCGTCGCGCAGGCGCAGACCTACATGACGCGCTACATGGACGCCCAGGTACGCCACTACGAGGCCGACGGGGAGCACTGGGGGAAGACGAAGGGCTACGAGCAATGGGGCGCCGTGTTCGCGCGCATGAAGCACCTCTGCGACCCGGCCAACATCCCGGCGTGGGCCGAGTACCAGCTCATCGGCTCACCGGAAACCGTCGCCGAGAAGACGCGCCGGCTGCTCGACTGCGGCTTCAACCACCTGATCGTCCATACCTCGACACCCGGCGTGCCGCGCGCGGTGCGCCACGAGTGGAGCGCGAGGTTCGCGCAGGAGGTGGCGCCGCGCGTAAGGCGCGCGGCAGCGCGCCGCGCAGCGGCCGCGCCGCAGGCGCCAGGCCGCGAAGAGCCGTCGAGCCCGCAGGGCTCGACACGGTAAGGCGCGCCGGCGGCTGAGCGGCCGGCTCGGCCGGCCGCGACCCGCCCAGGAGCGGCCGAAGGCCGCGGTGTCACCGCCTCGGAGCTTCCCTAGCGAGTCGGCCTCAGATGGCGGAGGTCCCTCCTCTCGTTCGGCTGTTGCGAGCAGCTCCGCGAGCCGGTCGATCGGGAACGCGGAGCGGCTCGCCCCTTTGCGGCCGACAACGGGCTCGGCATTGAAGAGCGCATTGAGGATCGACTCCTCGGTCGCCTCCGCGACCGCCGTGAAGAGCCGGTCGATCAGAGGCCCATCCTCTCGAAGCAGCTCGAGCGGCACGGTGGGGCCTTCGGGGGAGTGCGGGATCCGCGTGGCCGTCGTGAATCCCACGACGATCTCCCCGCTTCCGGAGGCGACGTTCGAGCCCGTGCGGGCGACGCCACTCTGAGCGCGGCGGAGCACCCGGGCGAGCTGGCGCTCGGACAGCGGAGCGTCGGTCGCGACGACGACGATCACGGACCCGGCGCCCAGCGGATCCGGATCGGCGCGCAGCTCACGCGCCAGGACGGCGCCCACGCAGCCGCCGGCGACGACCAGCTCCGACAGCCGGCCGAAGTTCGCGAGCACGAGCACGCCCACGACGGCTGCCAGGTCCGGCGCCTCGACGACCCGCGACGCCGTGCCGATGCCGCCCTTGAGACCGTAGGCCGACATGCCACGCCCGGCTCCGACGGCGCCCTGGACGACTCGCGGAGCCGCGTCCGCGAGAGCCTGCGCGACGTGCTCGCGACGGACGTGGCGGCCGCGGAGGTCGTTGAGAAAACCGTCGTTGCACTCCAGGACGACCGCATTGACCGAGCCGGTCGTCGTGCCGATCTCGGGGCTCTCGGCCAGCAGATGATCGAGCAGCCCCTCGGTGACCGCCGGCACGGACAGCGTGTTGGTGAGCGCGATCGGCGACTCGAGCTGCCCGAGCTCCTCGACCTGAAGCAGCCCGACCGACTTCCCGAAGCCGTTGATCACGTGGACGGCGGCGACGAGCTTCTCGCGGAACAGGTTGCCGGGCTGCGGCACGACGACGGTAACGCCCGTCTGTACCGCCGAATCGGCGGGGTCGGTCACGGTGCAGTGGCCGACCCGCACCCCCTCGACGTCGGTGATCGAATTCTGCGGCCCGGCCGGCACGACACCTATCCGCAAGCCGAGATCGGAGGCCGAGCGAAAGCCGAGCTCCGCCATTTGGCCTAACCGGGCGACGTCTCGAATCCAGCCAGCATCGCCTCGAACAAGCGGCGCTGGCGCTCCCAGTCGACGTTGGCCGTCCACTCGGGATGCCACTGCACCGCGAGCACGGGGTCCGTCTCGTGCTCGATCGCCTCGACCACGCCGTCCTCGGCCCAGGCGACGGCCCTGAGCCCGTCGCCGAGGCGGTCCGTTGCCTGGTGGTGCACCGAGTTGACGTCCATCGCCGTCGTCTCCATCACCCGCGCCAGGCGCGAGCCGGCCTCGATCTCGATCCGGTGGGCAAGAGCGTCCCACGTATCCAGCTGCCCGTGATCGAGGGCGGTCACCTCGGGAAGGTGCTGTACGAGCGTTCCACCGTAACCCACGTTCACGAGCTGGATGCCGCGGCAGATCCCGAGCACGGGCATGGCCCGTTCCCGCGCCCCGCGCAGGAGCGCGAGCTCGAACTCGTCGCGACGACGGTCGAGCGTGTTCGTAGCCGGATGCAGCTCGTGGCCGTAGTACTCCGGGTGGACGTCGCCGCCTCCCTGGAGCACGAGCGCGTCCACGCGATCGAGCACCTCCTCGACATGGGCGGTCGGGCCCAGCAGGAGCGGCACGGCGCCGGCCTCCTCCGCCAGGTCCGAGAGGCCCACGTTGACGGTCGCGTACGGCATCTGGACGAACGAGCTGACCTGGTCCCGGGTATAGACCGTGATCCCGACGACAGCCGTCACGGCGACCGTCCTTCGTCGACGGCGAGCACGATCTTGCCGAAGCGATCCTCGGCGTCCAGCCGCTCGTGAGCGGCCCGCACCTCCTCGAGCGGGAACGTGGAGTCGATCACCGGCCGCCACGAGGCCTGCCCGCAGTGCGCGAGCAGCGCGTCGAGCTCGCGCGGGCTGCCGAGTGTCGTCCCGATGATCTTCTGGTGCTCGAGGAAGAGACGGGCGAGCAGCACGCGGCCATAGTCGCCGGCGGTGTCGGCGAAGTTCACGAAGCGCCCGCCGCGGCGAAGCAGAGGCAGACAGGCCTCCCAGAGCTCGTCGCCCCCGACGGAGTCGACGACGACGTCCACCTCGCCGATCGCTTCCGGCCACGCCGGATCGGTGTAGAGCGCGCCGCCGGCCGCGCCGAGCTCACGGAGGCGTGCGAGCTTCTCCTCCGACGAGGTGGTTACGAGCACCCGCGCGCCGAGCGCGGCGGCGATCTGGACACAGAAAAGCGCCGCGCCCCCGCCCGCACCCGGCACGAGCACCGTCGTGCCACGCCCGACACGGCCGTGGGTGACGACGGCGCGCCACGCGGTCAAGCCCGCCACCGGCAACGCGGCGGCCTCGGCCCACGTCCAGCCGGCCGGACGCGGACGCAGGTACTCGCCGCGGACGACGATCCTTTCGGCGTACGTGCCCTGGTCGGGGACGCCGAGAATCGCGAAGCCTGCAGCCGGCGCGTCGTCGCTGTCGCCCCAGTCGCGGCCGGGGTAGATCAGCACCTCGTCGCCTGGTCGAACGCCGTCGACCCCGTCGCCGACGGCCGACACGACGCCGGCGCCGTCCGAGCCCAGCACCTGCGGTAGCGCCACCTTGCCGCCTCGTCTGATCCACCAGTCGCGGCGGTTGAGCGCCGCTGCGACGAGATCGACGCGCGCCTCGCCCGGCCCCGGCTCGGGATCTGGCCGCTCGCAGACGACGAGGCCCGTAGGATCTCCGAACTCGCGAAGCTCCACGCAACGCATGGGCGAAAGACTAGACGGCAGAGTCTGCGTGATTACGGGCGCCGGGAGCGGCATCGGCCGCGCCTGCGCGCTGCGCTTTGCACGCGAAGGAGGACGAATCGCGGTCGCCGATATCGCGGCCGAGCCGGGCCAGGCCGTGGTCGCCGAGATCGAGTCGGCCGGCGGTGAAGCCGCGTTCTTCGCGGCCGATGTCTCGGACGAGGCGAGCGTCACACGCCTCTACGCCGACGCGGAGGAGCGCTTCGGGGCGGTGCACGTGCTCGTGAACAACGCAGGAGTGCTGCTGCCCGGAGACGTCTCCGTGCTCGCGACGGACCGCGAGACCTGGCAGCGGGTGCTCGACATCAACCTCACCGGCGTCTTCCTCTGCTGCAAGCACGGCATTCCGAGGTTGCTGGCGGCCGGCGGCGGCTCCGTCGTGAACACGGCCTCGATCTCGGGCCTCGTCGGCTCCGCGACCTCCCAGATCGCGTATGCGGCCTCCAAGGGCGGGGTCATCGCGCTCACGCGCGACATCGCAATCGAGTTCGCCCGGCGGAACGTCCGTGCGAACGCGATCTGTCCCGGCCCCGTCGAGACGCCCCTGGCGATGCAGGTCTACGGCGGAGAGGCGGCCTGGCAACGGCGCCGCGTCCACATTCCCACCGGTGCTCTCGGCCGCCCCGAGGACGTCGCCGACGGCGCGCTGTACCTGGCGAGCGACGACTCGCGTTGGGTTACGGGTACGTGCCTCGTCGTCGACGGGGGCATCTCCGTGGCCTACACGACGCCGGAGGACTGACCATGCGCGCGGTCGTTCTTCCCGCCTTTCACGCGCCGCTCGAGCTCGAGGAGCGCCCGGTACCCACGGCGGCGGACGGTGAGGTGCTCGTCAAGGTGCTCGCGTGCGGCGTGTGCCATTCCGACCTCCACGTCGTCGAGGGCTACTTCAGCGCCAGCCCGCTTCCGCTCGTGCTCGGCCACGAGATCGCCGGCGAGCTCGAGAGCGGCGAGCGGGTGCTCGTCTACACCCCCTGGGGCTGCGGCACGTGCCGCTTCTGCCAGGCGACCGAGGAGATGATCTGCCCCGACGGCCGCGAGGCCGGGATGCTGCAGGACGGCGGCTACGCCGAGTACATCCTCGTCCCGGCACAGCGCTACATCTACCCGATCGGCGATCTCGACCCCGTCTCGGCCGCTCCGCTCGGGTGCGGCGGGCTGACCGCGTTCCGCGGCGTCAAGCACGCGCTGCCCTGGCTTCGCAAGGGCGCACGGGCGCTCGTGCTCGGCGCCGGCGGTCTCGGCCAGTTCGGGATCCAGTACGTGCGGATGCTCAGCGACGCCGGCGTTGTCGCAGGCGACCCGTCCGCGCACAAGCGCGACCGGGCGCTCGAGCTGGGCGCCGAGTCCGCCGCGGATCCCGCCGACCTCGAAGGGCCCTTCGAGGTGGTGCTCGACTTCGTCGGGTCGGACGAGTCGCTTGCCCGGGCCGCGCAGCTCGTCGACCGGAAGGGCGTCTGCGTCGTCCTGGGGCTCTTCGGCGGGACGATCCCGTTCGGGCTCGGCGCCGTCCCGCACGAGGCGCACTTCCTCTCGTCGATCTGGGGATCGCGGGACCAGCTCGCCGAGCTGATCGCGCTGGCGCAGCGCGAGGAGCTCGAGTACACGATCGATGCCATGCCGCTCGAGCAGGCGCAGGAGGCGCACGACCGGCTGCGCGCCGGTGAGGCCAGGGGCCGGATCGTGCTCGTGCCGTAGGCGGCCCGGGATGCACGAGTCTCGGATCCGCTACGCGAAGACAGTCGACGGCCTTGACATCGCGTACCAGACGGCCGGCGAAGGCCCTTTCGACCTCGTCTACGCGCCGGGCTGGATCTCGAATCTCGAGTGCGTCTGGGACATGCCCGACCTCGGGGACTTCCTGCGCCGCCTGGCCGACATGGCCAGGCTGATCGTCCTCGACCGGCGGGGCACCGGACTGTCCGACCGGCCGTTCACGACCGAGTCACTCTCACTCGAGGCCGGCATGGACGACATCCGGGCGGTCATGGACGCTGCCGGATCCGAGCGCGCAGTCCTGTTCGGAGTCGAGGACGGCGGCTCCGTGTGCAGCCTGTTCGCCGCCTCGTACCCTGATCGTGTCTCGGCGCTCGTCCTGTTCTCCATCGTTGCGAAACACGGCCGGGCGGAGGACTTCCCGTGGTCGTGGAGCGACGAGGCATTCCACGCCTGGGCCGCCCGGATCGAGCACAAGTGGGGTACCGACGAGTTCTGGGAGGACGCCCCGTCTCCCGTGTCACCGCGTCTCGGGCAGGATCCGGAGCGCGTCCGGGCGTGGGCTCGGTACTCCCGGCTCTCCGCGAGCCCGGGAACGGCCCGAGCGATCGAGCGCGCGTTTTCCGAGGTCGACGTGCGAGCCGTGTTCCCGGCGATCCGGGTGCCGACACTGGTGCTTCACCGGATCGGCGACACATTCATCGACGTCGGCCATGCCAGGTACGCGGCGGCGAAGATCCCAGGCGCCAGGCTTGTCGAGCTTCCCGGCGACGAGAACGCGCCCTTCATGGGCGACAGCGATGCGGTGCTCGGCGAGCTCGCCCATTTCGTCTCGGCAATCCAGGCCGAGGAGGCGGAGTTCGACCGGGTGCTTGCGACCGTCCTCTTCACGGACGTCGTCGGTTCGACGCAGCGGGCCGAGGCGCTCGGCGATCGGGCCTGGCGCGAGCTCGTCGAGCGGCATTACGCGACGGTCCGAGCGCTGCTCGGGCGCTACCGCGGCACGGAGGTGAAGACTGCAGGCGACGGCTTCTTCGCGACGTTTGACGGCCCTGCACGCGCTGTGCGCTGTGCCCAGGCGATCGTCGAGGCGGTCAGGTCGCTCGGAATCGAGATTCGCGCCGGGGTGCACACGGGCGAGGTCGAAACGATCGACGGCGAGATCGGCGGCCTCGCCGTGCATATCGGCGCTCGGGTGGGCGCGCTCGCGGAAGCGTCGGAGGTCCTTGCATCGTCGACGGTGAAGGACCTCACGGCCGGCTCGGGACTTCTGTTCGAGGACGCAGGTGAGCACGAGCTGAAGGGCGTCTCGGAGAGCTGGCACCTCTATCGAGTCGCGCCGCCCGTCTCATAAAACGATAGTTCTAGCTATTATCGTGCTCAGCATACGGGTCATCCGGGTAAGGGGGACACATGACGACGGTTGAGCCGAAGCCTGTCGAGCAGCGCTTCCTGCTGACGCCGGAGCTGATGGCCGGCGCGATCTACCGCAAGTACGAGAAGGCAACGCGCAAGTTCTGGGACCCGAAGGAGCTCGACTACGAGCGCGACCGGGCCGACTGGGACGGCATGACGGACGCCCAGCGCGAGGGCCTGATCACGATCACGGTTCGTATCGAGGCGGGCGAGGAGGCGGTGACCGACGAGCTGCTGCCGATGCTGGCGGCCGCACATGAGCTCGGCCGCTTCGACTGGGTCATGTTCCTCTCGACCTTCATGCAGGAGGAGGCCCGCCACACCGAGTTCTTCAACATCTGGCACCGCGAGGTCTGCGGCGTGACAACGCCCGAGCAGAAGGCGTCGCACTGGCCGCCGCGCGAGCACACGGTCGACCCGACCGGCCAGTTCCGGACCGGGGAGCCCGTCTACGAGGGCATCCCGAAGTACGGCGCCGCGCTGATGGATGCTGGTACGCAGCGGCGATCACGCGAGCGATCGAGGAAGGCTTCGTCCGCTTCGCGACCATCTACAACGTCTGGATCGAAGGCGTCCTGACGATGCCGACCTACGAGATCGTGCTCGATACGTGCGGCGCGTGGAACGTTCTGCCGACGTTGCAGGCGGGCTTCCGCGGCGTCCTTGCCGACGAGGGCCGCCACATCACCTTCGGGACCGAGGCCTGCCGGATCCTCATCGCCGACCATCCCGAGTACGAGGGGCTCGTGCACGAGATCGTCGACGAGTACTGCGGGAACGCGGTCGGCATGCTCGAGTACCAGCGGAACGTGCCCGGCCTCGACCTGCAGAAGTACCAGACGCAGAAGGTGCGCCACTACCGAAACCGATGCCGCGAGATGGGCATCGAGCCTGACCAGCGGCTGATCGACGCGATCCTCGACCCCGACCTGGACTTCGTCGTCGACGTGCAGGCGGGCTAGCCCGGTGAAACGCTGGACCTGCCTCGAGGTCGGCTGTGACGCAACGGTCACCGCGGCCGACGAGGACGACCTCGTCGAGAAGGTCAACGCGCACGTCGGCGAGGCTCACGGCAGCTACGAGCTCGAGGACGTGATTCTCGCGAACGCCGAGGAGATCGATGGCGACGGCGACTGACATCGAGCCCGATCTCGTTCGCCGCCTCGTCGAGCAGACGGTCTTCACGCGCGTGCGCGACGGAAGCGCCGTCGCCGAGACGGTCGAGCGGCTCGGCCGGGCCATCGACATGGGCCTCTTGCGGCCGGGTGACCGGCTGCCTCCCGAGAGCCGGCTGGCCGCCGATCTCGGGATCTCGCCGGTGACGCTGCGCAGCGCGATCGCGATTCTCCGGGGCGCGGGCCTCGTCGAGACCCAACGCGGCCGTGGCGGGGGCACCCAGGTGAGCCCCAGTCCGCCGTCGCCGCCCCCGGTCGGCGAGCTACCGACCGAGACCGAGCTGCGAGATCTCGTCGACTTCCGCGTCGTGGTGGAGGGCGGCGCCGCGGCGCTCGCCGCCACGCGGGCGACACAGGAGCAGCTCGACTATCTCGGCCGGCTCGTCCGCGAGATGGAGTCGACGAACGACTACGACGGCTGGGGCGAGCGCGACACCCTGTTCCACCTCGTGCTCGCCGACGCGTCCGGCTCGGAGCGGCTGGTCGGCCAGGTGGCCGAGATCCGGCGCGAGGTCTACCGGATCGCCAAGCTGGGCACGGTGCCTCGCTCCACCGTCGAGCTCGCCGACCGTGAGCATCGCAACATCGTGCGCGCCGTCAAGGCACGCACGCCGGCAGCGGCCCGCGAGGCGATGACCCGCCACGTCGAGTCGACACGGGCGCTCTGGCTCGGGCTCGGCCGCGCCGGGAGTGCGAAGATACGCACGAGGAGGTAGGAGCATGGCGGTCGCCCAGGAGCTCGCCGGCATCGACATTGCCAGCCCGGAGGTCTACGAGAAGGGCATTCCGCACGAGGAGTTCCGGCTGCTGCGCGAGCGTGACCCCGTCCACTGGCATCCGTGGAACTGGAGCGGCGGCGGCTTCTGGGCGGTGACGAAGTACGCCGACGTGCACGCCGTCGCGAAGAACCACGAGACCTTCTCGTCCGCGAAGGGCCACATCTACCTCTGGGAGCTCGACGAGGAGGCTCTCGAGGTACGGCGCTCGCTCATCGAGACGGACCCACCCGATCACAGCCGCCTTCGACGCATCGTCAGCTCGGCGTTCACGCCCCGCAAGGTGAAGGACTACGAGGAGTACACGCGCCAGATCACGAACGGGCTGCTCGACCGGGTGCAGGAAGAGGGAACGTTCGACGTGGTCGAGACGATCTCCGCCCCGCTCCCGATCAACGTCATCGTCTCGATCCTCGGCGTCCCCGACGACGACGCGCCCATGATGATCCAGCTGACCGACCACCTCGTCGCGGGCACCTCCGACAAGCCGCTCGACCCGACGGCCTACGGCAACACGACCCCGCTTCACCTGCTGCCCTTCAACAGCCCCGCCTCCTGGGCGCTGTTCGAATACGGGCGCAAGCTCGGCGACCAGCGCCGCGGCAAGCCGGCCGACGACCTCGTCTCGCGCCTCGTCAACGCCGAGGTTGACGGCGACAGCCTGACGGACGCCGAGTTCACCAACTTCTTCCAGCTCCTCGTGTTCGCCGGCAACGAGACGACACGCTCCGGGATCTCCCAGGGCATGCTCGCGCTCATGGAGCACCCGGACGAGCAGGAGCGCCTCCACGACGACCCCTCCCTCGTGGCCACAGCGACCGAGGAGATCATCCGCTGGGCGAGCCCGGTGCTCTACTTCCGGCGCACGGCGACGCGCGACACGGAGCTCCACGGTGTTCCCATCGCCAAGGACGACAAGGTCGTCATGTGGTACTGCTCGGCCAACTACGACGAGGAGATCTTCGAGGAGCCGCTCCGCTTCGACGTCGGGCGGAACGCCAAGGAGAGCACCTCGTTCGGCGCCGCCGGGCCTCACTACTGCCTCGGAGCGTGGCTCGCGCGACTCGAGATCCGCGTGCTGCTCGAGGAGATCGTCCGCCGCGGCCTCCGCTTCGAGCTGGCGGGCACGCCCGAACGGATCCGGACGAACTTCGTGAACGGGATGCACCACCTGCCGGCACGAGTGAGCGCGGGCTGAGAGCAGTGACCGGCCGGCGCTATCGCGCCGCTTCCCGGGCCGGGTCGCGGCCGGCTCGAGCCGGCCGCTCATCCGGCCCACCGGCATCCGCAGTGAACCGGCGCTATCGCCGCTCCCAGGCGGGTCCGGCATGCGGCGCTCGCCGCCCCTGCGCGGCGACCGCGGGCCGCTCGTAGGGGCCGGATCTCATCCGGCCCACCGCGCTCCCCGACGCCGTGAACGCGGCGCTATCGCGCCGCTCCCAGGCGGGTCGCGGCCGGCCGAGCCGGCCGCATCAGACCGGCCCTCACCGACGTGCCGCGGCCGCGCCCAGGCGGTCGCGGCCGGCCGAGCCGGCCGCTCAGCCGCCCCATCGCGTGGCTGCCGGAGGCGCGGTTCAGGCCGGCTCGGCGACCGGGGCGTCGTCCGGTGCGGGGCCGGCGATCGAGATCGCACCGCTGGGGCAGTTCTTGACCATGGCCTCGGCGCGCTCGAGAGGCAGGGCGATACCCGGAAGAGGCGTCGACACCGGGTTGTTGCCGAGGTCGACCGCGTTCGGCTCGAGCTCCTCGCATTTCCCGACCCCGACGCAGATATCAGAGTCGATGGCGATGAACACGTTGCCCATGCGCAGAATGCTACGCCTTCTTCCAGCCGGCGGATCCCGGGCCGGATGAGATCCGGCCCCTACGGATGCAGCGGGGCCCGCGAGCCGTCCGCCTCGACGAGCTCACCGGTTAGCCCGCGCCGGGCGAGCTCTCCGAAGAACGTCTCGACGGGGATCATCGCTTCCGGTCCTCCGACACCGTCCCGAAGGCGCTCCCCGCGGCAGAGCAGCTGCGCGGCCACCGAAGGCGGCACACCCGTCACGGTCGCGCCGCCGCCCGCCTCCCAACCACCTTCGACGACGCGAAGCTCGGCCGCGAGCGTCACGGCCTCCCCACCCCGCGTGCCCGTGACGATGACGCGAAACCACTCGACGGCATCCGGGTCGTCGGGTGGGGCGACGGTCCGGGCCTGCCGCGCCAGCACGGCCACGAGCGCGTCACGGGGCACGACGTCGACGTCACCGACAAGCACCGGGTCGGTCGACGTCAGGCCGGCCGCGATGAACGACCGCAACCGCTGGATGTCGAGCGCCGGCAGCCCGAGCCGCCATTCGACCTGCCGGATCCCCTTGTCCGCGTAGGAGCGCGGCAGCGTCGCCGGCTCGGAGTGGATCGTGTAGACGCACTCGACCGGTCCCTCCGGGAACTCGTAGATCCTCCCGCCCGAGCCTGCCGGAACCTCCCGCAGCTCGCCGTCGACGAACACCATCGCCGGTTCCGTGAACTCGTCGATGATCGTCGAAGCCGCGTAGGGCGGAACGTACGGGTCCTCCGGGTCTGCTTCCCGTCCCGGGACGAACGCGTCCGCGATCTCGATCGGACTCGACGGTCTCCAGCCGCTCGCAGCAGGCGGCCGCGAGCATGTTCGTGAGCCCCGGCGCCGAGCCCATGGAGATCGCCGCAGCCAGTCCGGCCTCGCGGAACCGGTCGTCGAGCTCGTACTGCCTGAGCGCCCAGTGGAAGAGCCCACCGAGGTCCGTGTAGTGCGCGCCCACGGCGAGGCACGCCTCCATGACTTCGACGTTGAGCCGGTGGCTCGCCGCATTGACGACGCCGTCGACGCCGTCGAGCGTCTCCGCAAAGCCTCCCGACGCCGCCACGGCTCGCACGGGCTCACCGAGGGCGTTCGCCACAACCCTCGCGGCCTCCTCGTCCCGCTCGACGATTCTGACTTCCTCGACCCCGGGGCTGCGCGCGAGGTCCGTGGCCGTCACGCGCCCCATGCCGCCCGCACCGCCGACAACCGCGACCCTCATCGCAAGACGATCCTAGCGCCGTCGGGCCGGATGAGATCCGGCCCCTACACGCAAGATCCGGACATTCGGGTCGTCACGCGATGGGGCGGCTGAGCGGCCGGGCAAGGGCGAAGCCCGCGCAGCGGGCGCCGAAGGCGACCGCGGAGGCTCGCGCGCGAAGCGCGCACCCGGCCGCGACCCGCCGAAGAGCGGCCGCAGGCCGCGGTCACGTACGCGGAGCTCTAGAAGAGCTCGACGTACTCGCCGAGCTCCCAGTCGGTCACGTGGTCGTCGAACCGCTGGAGCTCGTAGCGACGCATCGTCGTGTACGCGACGACGAAGTCCTCGCCGAGCGCCTCCCGGATCGGCGTGCACGTCTCGAGCTCCCCGAGCGCCTCGCGCATCTCCACCGGGAGCGGCGTGCGCCCGGCCTCCTCCTCGGCGGGCGGCGTGGCCGGCGGCTCGAGCTCGAGCTCCTGCTCGATGCCGAGAATGCCCGCCGCGAGAACTGCGGCTCGCCACGAGATACGGGTTCGCGAGCGAGCTCGGCGCGCCGCTGCTCGACGTGTCGAGACTCGATCGAGCCTCCCTTCACGCGCACGAGCGCCGACCGGTCCTCGGGCCCCCACGAGACGTTCGTCGGGCTGAACGTGTGGACCCGGCGTCGCTTGAGGCAGTTCACGGTGGGGACGAGCAGCGTGTACACGGCGCGGGCGTACTCGAGGTTTCCGGCGATGAACCGACGGCAGGTCGGCGAGATGCCGTGCTCGTCTTTCTTGTCGCCGAACACGTTCTTCCCGTCGGCATCGAGGAGGCTGACGTGCGTGTGATTGCCGGAGCCGGCGAGACCCGAGAACGGCTTGGCCATGAACGTGGCGACGTAGCCGTGCAGGTGCGCGAGCTCCTTGACCGAGTTCTTGAACGTGAAGCAGATGTCCGGCCCGGACATGCCCGCCCCGGGCGCGAAGGGCGTCTCGAACTGGGAGCCCGAATACTCGCTGTTGTGGGTGATGACGTCGATGCCGAACGCCCGTAGCTGGTCGACGAGGATCTGCAGGAACGGGACGTACGTGTTCCGGACGGTGTTGAAGATGTGCACGCCCTCGAAGAGACGGCCCTTGTCCGCGTCGAGGAGGTAATACTCCGGCTCGAAACCGATCAGCGGCTCGAAGCCGTGGCTCCGGCAGCGTTCCAGCACCCTTGCGAAGACCTGGCGCGGCATGGCCTCGAGCGGCTCTCCGTCACGGAAGGCGTCACAGATGAAACGGCCCGTCGGCACCTCCAGCCAGGGCACGATCGCCGCCGTCGCCGGATCCGGCACGATGCGCATGTCGGCGTAGCCGGTCTCCTCGCCGTAGAGGGTGCCGCCGACGACGTGTGACGCGGTGTCGAGCACACCGGCGCCGCCGTACATGTTCAGGCCCTCTTTCACATAGCCGCGAGCGTCCTCGATCGGCACCATCTTCGAGCGGCTCGTGCCGTGCATGTCGGGCGCCTCGAACCGCACCCAGCGCACCCCGTCCTTCCGCCAGCCCTCGATGATCTGCGCCGCGGTTCCGGCCATCGCCCCTCCTCTCGTGTGGCCGGGAGACTAGATGGATGCAGCGTCAGCGTGCCTGCGTGTCAGGTTGCGCCTCCGAGGGAAGCGCCGGCGCTGCGGGGCCGTGTCCGTGGGCGTCCATGAGCTCCTGCGCCGCCGTCGCCGTCGGAGCGTGGCCCGTCACCGCGATGACGAAGTCGTCCCGCTCGAGCGCGTAGAGTCGCGTGTCGGTCGCCGCCACGACCGTGGCCGTGCGCGGGACGTCCCGCAGCAGCGCGATCTCTCCGAAGCCCTCCCCGCGCGCCCGCCGTGCGACCTCGTCGCCTCGGACGGAGACGCTGACCTCGCCGTCGGCGATCGCGTAGTAGCGGTCGCCGCGGTCGCCTTCCCGGATGATCACGGACCCCGCCGGTTGCACGACCGGAACGAGGTTGTGGGCGAGACCCTCGATGGCGGGCGGAGGCAACTTTCGGAAGATCGGCAGCGAGCGCAGCAGTGAGATCTCGACGATGGGCACGGTCGCCGAGTTGTCGATGGCGAGAAGGCGTCGAATGAACACGAGCACGAACAGGGGCAGGATCGCTCCCGTCACCGCGAACGCCAGCGTGTCCCCGCCGGCTGCCACGAGCGGCGGCACGAGGATCGACCCGACGGCGAGCGCCGCCATCGTCAGGCCCTCGTGGATGCCGAAGATCCGAGCCAGCACGTCGGGCGGGGAGATGCGCTGGAGCAGCGTCCGGCCGGCGACGTCGAGCAGGCTCTGGCCGGTTCCCGCCACGACCAGGAGCAGGATCGCGACCCCAGTCGACATCGAGATGCCGAGCAGCGCGAAGGCGCTGCCCCAGATCACGGCGGCGAACAGAATCGGCGGCACGAGCCGCGTCCTCCCCACGAGACCTACGGCGAGAGCCGCGCCGGCCAGGCCGCCGGCACCGAAGGCGGCAACGAGATAGCCGACCCCTGCGTCGCCCATGTCGAGGATGTCGATCGCGAGAACGACGGTCAGGATGTCGAGCGCGCCCCAGACGACGTAGGCGAGCGCAAGCAGCGCCACGAGCGTCCTCGGATGCGGGTTCTGCGCGAGGGCACGGAAGCCGGCGGTGAGCTCGGCGGCCGCGCTCTCGTTGACGTCGGGCATGCCGAGCGGTGCGCCCCGTCGACCTACCGGTGCGACGAGGATCGCCTGCACGACCGCAGCCGCGGCGAAGACCGCGAAGACGACGCCGGGCGAGCCGATCGCCAGCAACACGCCCGCGAGCGCCGGCGCGGCGAGCGCCGTGGCAGCTCTCGATCCAGCCGGTGACCACGTTCGAGGCCGTGAGCTCGTCCGGCGCCCGGGCGAGCGCAGGGAGCACGACGGCCTGCGCCGGGCGCGTGATGGTGACCGCAGTCGCGGCAACCGCCGAGAACGCATAGGCGGCGAGCGGCAGGCCCGTCCGCGAAGAGCACGGCCGCGGTTGCCGCCATGCCGGCGGCCTGGGCGACGTAGCCCCAGGTGAGCACCCGGGCCGGCCTGAACCGATCCGCGAGGGCGCCGGCGACCGGGGCGAAGAGTGCCGCGGGAACGAGCTGCACGACGGCGACCAGGGCGGCCGTGGTCGTCCCGCCCCGTTCGAAGGCGTACACGAGCATCGCGATCCAGACCGCGTACTCGGCGCTCTGGAAGCCCGCGAACGCAAGCGCGACCCGCCGCAGCTCCCCGTTTCGCAGCACGGGCCCGAAGACGGCAAGCGCCTGCCCCATCCGCGCCGAGCCTACCGACGGTCGTGCGTCAGCGACGAATCGGCCCGGGACGTCACGACATGTCGGGCACGCGGGCACCGGGCGCGCGCATATCGTCTGCAGGATGGCACGCGTGGAGTTCCTCGTTCTCTCGCAGGAGGACGTCGTCGCAGCCGGCGGGCTCGACATGGACCGCTGCCTGGCCGTGATCGAGGAGGCGCTGGTGCTGCATCACCAGGGCGAGACGATTCTTCCCCAGAAGTCTGCGCTGCACTGGTCGAACGAGATCGACACGGACGAGAGGCTCGGCCGGATCATGGCGATGCCCGCGTATGTCGGAGGCTCCCTTCGCATGGCGGGAATCAAGTGGATTCCGAGCGTGCCCCAGAACCCGTCGCGCGGGCTCCCTCGAGGGATCGGCGTCGTGCTGCTCTCGGACCCGGAAACGGGGCTGCCGGTGTGCTTCATGGACGGCACGGTCGTCTCGGCGATGCGAACGGGCGCGGTCTCCGGCCTCGCGGCCCGGGAACTTGCACCGCCGGGCTCGTCCGTCTTGACGCTGTACGGCGCCGGTGTCCAGGCCCGGACCCAGCTCGCCGGGCTCGAGCGAATGCTTCCGGAGCTCGCCGAGATCCGCCTCTATGACCCCAGCCCGGCGCAGACCGCAGCGTTCGTCGAGCGCGAGCAGCCGGGCCGGCCGCCGATCCGGGTGCTGGACGACCCTCGTGAGGCGGCCCGCGGGTCGCACGTGCTCGTGACGGCCACCATGGCGCCGGCGCCGTTCCTCATGGCCGAGTGGCTCGAGCCCGGCATGCTCGTCCTCGCCGTCTCGTCGTTCGATCCGTCGCTCGACGCGATAGAAGCCGCCGACCTGCTCGTGACAGACGACTTCGCGCACGAGACCTACCATCCCTCTCGCCCGCTCGCGCGCGCCGAGGCGGCGGGGCTCGTGACGGAGGCCGATGTCGTCGCCCTGGGAGCAATCCTCGCGGGCGCCCATCCAGGCCGAACGGCTCCCGACGAGAGAATCCTGGTCTCGCCCGTCGGGCTCGGGATCGAGGACGTCGCCTGGGCGACGGCCGTCTACCGGCAGGCAACCGAGCTGGACGTGGGGGCTCGGCAACGCCTGTGGGAGGAGCCGATCTGGACGTGATCGAGGGAAGGGACTAGCGGATGTGTGGGATCGCAGGCTTTCTCGCCAAGCGCCCGGACGTGCCGGTGGCCGAGAGCCTGACCGCAATGCTGCAGGCTCTGTACGGCCGCGGGCCGGACTCCACCGGGCTCTCGCTGTACGGCGCCCCGCACGAGGGCAGCCACGTCGCGTCGGTCTGGGCGGGCGACGACGGCGGCAGCGCCGCTCGAGAACGGGTGCTCGAGGCGGTCGACCGCCACGGCACGGTCGCCGAGGACCACTACCACGAGGGCTACTTCAGGATCGGGCTCACCCCCGAGGACGACTCGCCCCAGGGACTGCGCGCGCTGGCCGAGGCGGTCGAACGGGACAGTCCAGGCGTGCGCGTCTTCTCCCTCGGGGAGCAACTCGAGGTGCTCAAGTACACGGCCGACGCACAGACGATGTTCGAGCGCTGGAGCCTGGGCGGCATCCCGTTCACGCACGGAATCGGCCACGTCCGCATGGCGACGGAGTCGCGCGTCGACGTGAACCACTCGCACCCGTTCTGGGCGAGGCCGTTTCCCGACGTGACCGTCGCGCACAACGGGCACGTCACGAACTACTACAAGAACCGCCGTATCTACGAGATGCGCGGCTACACGTTCCAGACCGAGAACGACACGGAGTTCGTCGCCGTCTACCTCGCCGAGCAGATGGCGAACGGGCTCTCGCTCGACGAGGCCGTACAGCGCTCGATCGACGACCTGGACGGCTCGTTCACATACCTCGTCTCCACCGCGGAAGGATTCGGCGTTGCGCGGGATCGTTTCTCGACGAAGCCGTGTCTCGTCGCCGAGACCGACGACTGGGTGGCCGTCGTCTCGGAGGGCATCGCGCTCGCCGGCGCGTTCGGCGACGAGCGGGAGATTCACACCTACGAGCTGCGCGGCGGGGAGGCGGTGGCGTGGACGAAGTGACGATCGACGGTCACGGGAAGTCCTCGCGCGAGGTCAACGGCGAGATCAAGGCCGCCGTCGCGGCCGGCCACAAGACCGTCGAGGTCCTGAACCCGGGCTCGCGGCACAGCCTCGCGGTCGGGATCCTCGCCCCGGCGAGGATCGTCTTCCGCGGCGACGTCGGCTACTTCTGCGGCGGCCTCTCGGACGGGCTCGAGATCGAGGTCTTCGGCGACGCCGGCTGGTCGCTGGGAGCCGACATGATGAACGGGAAGATCGTCGTCCACGGGAACTCCGGCTCCTCGACCGCGCCGTCGATCCGCGGCGGCCTCGTCGTCGTCGAGGGCGATGCGGGAGCCCGCAGCGGCATCGCCGTCAAGGGCGGCACCGTGCTGATCGGCGGCTCGACCGGCTACATGACCGGCTTCATGATGCAGAAGGGCCGACTCGTCGTCTGCGGGGACGCCGCGGAGGCGTTCGGCGACTCCATGTACCAGGGTGAGCTCTTCTGCGGCGGTGACATCGCCGACCTCGGCTCCGACACGCTGGTCGAGGAGCCGAGCGACGAAGATCTCGCGTGGCTCGCCGACACGTGCACGCCGTTCGGGCTCGGGCCGAAGAAGGAGTGGAAGAAGGTGCGCTCGGCCGGGAAGCTGTGGCGCTACGACAAGAAGGAGTTCGCCGTCTGGAAGGAGGCGCTGTGAGCCCAGCAGCCCGCAGCCCGCGCACGCCCCACGCACGCCAAGGCGCCACACGCGCCACACGCCCCACCCAGGGTGGGGAGGCTGCCCACCACCCGCTTCGAGCCTACCTCCGGAAAGCGCGCACATTGCGCGCGGGCCGTGTCAATTCAGCGCCGGGACCGTGCCAACTCTCACGCCGCGCCGGCTGGTGCGGCCGTGAGCGGCAACGGCCACGGCGAGCTGTCGCCGACCGAGCACCGGACGCAGCGCGTCTCCCACGTCTGGTCGGTCGAGACCGTCGAGGACATCCAGCGCAAGGCCCAGCTCGGCCGCTACGTGATGGGCGCCTTCTCGACGACGCGCCGCCTCCCCAACTTCGACGACCTCACGTTCATCCCGTGCACGCTGTCGCGTGTCCCCCTCGAGGGCTACCGGGAGCGGTGCGAGACGGCGACCGTGCTCGGCACCCGCTCGTCCAATCCGGTCACCCTCTCGACGCCGGTCTGCATCTCGGGCATGAGCTTCGGGGCGCTGTCGGGAAACGCAAAGGAAGCGCTCGGCCGAGCCGCAACGCTCGTCGGCACCTCCACGACGACGGGGGACGGCGGCATGCACCACCGCGAGCGGGACGCCTCGAAGACGCTCGTCTACCAGGTGACGCCGAGCCACTACGGCAACAACCCGCACCACATGAAGCAGGCGGATGCAGTCGAGATCGTCATCGGCCAGGGAGCGAAGCCGGGGACCGGCGGCGTCCTGCTCGGCTTCAAGGTCTCGGACGAGGTCGCCGGGATGCGCGATCTTCCCGTCGGCGTGGATCAGCGCTCCCCCGTCCGCCACCCGGACTTCATCGGGGCCGACGACCTGCGGCTCAAGATCGAGGAGATCCGGGAGGCGACCGACCACCGCGTTCCCGTCTACGTCAAGCTCGGCGCCTGCCGCGTGTTCGACGACGTGCGTCTCGCGGCCAAGGCCGGCGCCGACGTGATCGTCGTCGACGGCATGGAGGGCGCCACGGCAGCCTCGCCCGTGCTCCTGCTCGACCACACGGGGATCCCGACGCTGGCCGCAGTCGTCGAGGCGCGCGAGGCCCTGATCGACATCGGCAAGTACGGCGAGATCCAGATCGTCGCGGCGGGCGGAATCCGCTCCGGAATCGACGCCGCGAAAGCGCTCGCCCTCGGAGCGGACGCCGTTTACATTGCCACCGCCGCGATGATCGCCCTGAACTGCAACGCGCCGCTGTACGTCGAGGACTACGAGAAGCTCGGCGTCACGCCGGGGACGTGTCGCGAGTGCCATACGGGGCTCTGCCCGGTCGGGGTGACCACACAGGATCCGGAGCTCGCCGCGCGCCTCGAGGTCGAGGCCGCCACCGAGCGCGTCGTCAACTTCGTCAACGCGATGACGATGGAGATCCAGATGCTCGCCCGCTGCTGCGGGAAGTCGAACGTCCACAACCTCGAGCCCGAGGATCTGCGCTCTCTGACCCTGGAGGCAGAGGCGATCACGGGCGTCCCGCTGGTCGGGCGGATTCACCGCTGAGACGGCTGAATGAAGCACTTCGTCACGGCCGACGACATCCGCAGGCTCGCCGAGACCGGTGAGCGCGAGCTCATGCTGCGCGAGCACACCGTGCTCACGGACGCGGCCCGGGATGCCGCCGACCTGCTCGGAGTCCGCCTCGTCGAAGGCTCGAGCTACGCGACCACGGCGCCCGCGCCGACCGTTTCGGTCCCCGCACGCCCGGGTGCCGGAGGCCTGCCGCCGCCCGCGCTCGGCGGCCTCACACGCAGCGCCTCTTCCGGCGCGATGACGATCTCGGAACCGCCCCGGCCGCTGCCGCCGCCCGCGACCGGCGCCGGGGGGCTCCCGGCCCCTGCGCTCCAGGGCCTGACTCGCGAGCGCTCGCTTCCCGATGACCGATTCCCCCGTGTTACCACGGTGCCAGAAGGAACGGAAGCCGAGCGAGCGGCGGAGGCCCTTGGCAGGCCGTCGGTCGCGGTGAGCCCTACGCCCCCACGGCGCGTCGAGGGTGTCCCGGACTACGCGAAGCTCGAGACGAGGCTGCTGATCGGCGGCGAGTGGGTGGACGCGACCGGAGGCGCCTCGGTGCCGACGCTCGACCCCGCGACGAACAGGACCATCGTCGAGGTCGCCGCGGCGCAGCCGGACGACGTCGACCGTGCGGTTCGCGCGGCCCGCGAGGCCCTCCCTGCGTGGCGGGACCTCGACCCCGACAAGCGCGCGCGAATCCTGCTTCGCATCGCCGAGCTCATCGAGGCGAAGCAGGACTTCCTCGCACAGGTCGAGAGCCACGACGTCGGCAAGCCGATCCGCGAGGCGGCGCTCGTCGACCTGCCGGCCTGCTGGGATCCCTGGCGTTTCTTCCAGGGCCTCGTACGCGCCATCGACGGCCGCGTCCTCGCCCTCCCGAAGGCCTCGTTCGACTACGTGCGCAAGGAGCCCATGGGCGTCGTCGGGATGATCATCCCCTGGAACTTCCCCCTGCACATCGCGAGCCGGAAGTGCTCCGCTGCGCTCGCCGCCGGGAACACGGTCGTCCTCAAGGCGCCCGAGCTCGCGCCGCTCTCGTGCCTCGAGCTCGGACGCATCTGCCTCGAGGCCGGCATGCCCCCGGGCGTCTTCAACGTCGTCCCGGGGCTCGGCGAGGTTGCAGGTGCAGCGCTCGCGGAGCACCCGGGCGTCGACAAGATCGCGTTCACCGGCTCGACGGTCACCGGGCGCTCGGTCATGCGGGCCGGGGCGAACACGATCAAGCGCGTGTCGCTCGAGCTGGGCGGGAAGTCTCCGTCGATCGTCTTCGCCGACGCCGACCTCGACCAGGCCGTGCTCGGCTCCGTGTTCGGCATCTATCTCGCGCAGGGCGAGGTCTGCTCGGCCGGCTCGCGCGTGCTCGTCGAGCGGCCGGTGCACGACGAGTTCGTCGAGCGCTTCGTCGCGAAGGCCAGGACGATCCGAATCGGCATGCCGCACCGTTGGGAGACCCAGCTCGGAGCGCTGATCAACAAGCGCCAGTGCGACCGCGTCTACGAGTACGTCGATATCGGCGAGAGTGAGGGCGCCTCGGTGGTCCACGGCGGGAAGCGGCCGGACGATCCCGAGCTCGCCGCCGGCAACTTCATCGAGCCGACCGTGTTCGCAGGTGTAACGAACGACATGCGCATCGCGCAGGAGGAGATCTTCGGCCCGGTCGTCGTCATCATCCCGTTCGACGGCGACGAGGAGGCGGTTCGCCTGGCCAATGACGTCCGCTACGGTCTCGCGGCCGGAATCTGGACCCGCGACGCGGGCCGCGCACACAGGATCGCCCATGCGCTCGAGGCAGGGTCGATCTGGGTCAACCATTTCAGCGCCTATCCGAGCGAGGCGCCCTTCGGCGGGTACAAGGAGAGCGGCACCGGCCACGACCTCGGGCTCGAGTCGCTCCTCGAGTACCTCGAGACGAAGAACGTGCACGTGAACATCGGGACCGAGCGGTTCGACTGGTACGCGGATTGAGATCGGTACGGCGCAGATAGGGGGCCGGATCTCACCCGGCCCGCACGTGTAGGGGCCGGATCTCATCCGGCCCGGGAACAGGACGAGCGAGGAGGAGAGGCATGAACGGAGCACTGGGGCTGATCGAGACACGCGGCCTCGTCGCGGCCATCGAGGCAGCCGACGTCATGGTCAAGGCGGCGAACGTGACGCTCGTCGGGCGCGAGTCGATCGGCGGCGGGTATGTGACGGTCGTGATCACGGGCGACGTCGGCGCCGTCAAGGCGGCGATCGACGCGGGCGCCACCGCGGCGAAGAAGACCGGCGAGCTCGTATCCGCACACCTGATCCCTCGCCCGCACGACGACGTGCAGAAGCTGCTTCCCGGCGGCGAGACCGAGTAGCGCAAGCCGCCGTCCATGGCCGGCATGCGGATCATCTGCGAGGGGGAGATCATCGAGGCTGACCTGCTCGAGGACGAGGCCCCGCGCATCTGCCGCTACATGCGGGCGGTCCTGCCGCTGGACGGGACGATGGTGCACGCGAAGTTCGCCGGCGAGGAGACGATCGTGATGGTGCCGTTCTTCGCCGATCAGGAGAACCCGAAGCTCAACGTCGTTCCCGGCGACATCGGCTACTACCCGGGCCGGCAGACGATCTGCCTGTTCTACGGCGAGACCAAGCCGTTCGGCGAGGTCTCGTACTTCGCGCGGGTGCGCTCCAACCTGGACGGTCTGGCCCGCTGCGGGCGCAAGCTGCTCGAAGTCGGGCATCTCCCCGTGCGGCTGGAGGCGATCTGATGGCGCGTGACAGCGCCGCCGAGCTCGTCGAGGAGCTTCGTCGGTTCACCGCCGATCGCTGGATGGGCGAGCCGCCCGACGTGACGCGGCTGCGGTCGTTCTCGCTGCCGCCGATGGGGAACCTGCCCTGCGTGCTGTACTGCAACTTCGACCTCTTCTGGGCGGGCGAACAGCTGCAGGTCTGCCGGCAGGCGGCGCTCGAGGGCGACCTGCGCCTCCCGGAGCTGACGGAGGTCTCCGCGCTGTTGCTCGACCGAATCGCCGCGCGTACGGCGAAGTGGGAGATGGCCGAGACCGTGACGCTGATCCGGCGGGCGGCCGACGTGCTCCGCAACTGGCGTCCCGACACCGCCCAGGAGTTCGCGGTCGTGATCGAACATCTGATGATGGCCATCGACCGCATCCAGGCGGCCGTCGATGCGATCGTCCCGTGGAACGAGCTCGACGGTGCGGTACGCCTGAGAGGCTCGCTGACCTAGATGGTTGATTCCCAATTCACGCACCCGCGGATGGCGCCCGATACCGTCGCATCTCGCGACGATCGCCCTTGCCCAGATCGCCTCCGGATATGGGCTGCGGTCGATCGTCACGACCTGCTCGGTCTCGGACACCCCCTCGGGCACGCCAATTCGGAATCAACCATCTAGATGACTAGCCGCATGCTTCGCCTCTACGACTTCGCGCCCTCGGCGAACTGTCTCAAGGTACGGATCCTGCTCGCGCACCTGGGGCTCCGCTACGAGCGGGTTCCGGTCGACCTGTTCGCGGGCGAGACGCTGACGCCGGAGTATCTGTCGCGCAACCCGGCCGGACGGGCCCCCGTCCTCGAGCTCGCGGACGGCGAGTCCCTGCCGGAGTCGAACGCGATCCTCCTGTACCTCGCAGAGGGCACGCCGTTCCTCCCCACCGACCGTCTCGCGCGGGCGCGGGTGCACCAGTGGCTCTTCTTCGAGCAGAACCTCGTCGAGCCGAACATCGGCACCGCGCAGTTCTGGCGCCAGACGGGCCGTGCCGAGCAGCGTCCGGAGGTGTTTGCCCAGAAGCAGCAGGCCGGTCGAGCGGCGCTCGAGATCCTCGAGCGCCACCTCGCCGATCGCGAGTTCGTCGCCGCGGGAGGCTACACGGTCGCCGACATCTCGCTCTACGCATACGCGCACCTCAGCGATCAGGCGGGCATCGAAGTGTCGGCATTTCCCGGCGTCGAGGGATGGCTCGCACGCGTCGCCGCTCAGCCCGGCTTCGTCAACGACCTCGCTCCGTACCCACCGAACGCCTACGCCGGCGCCGGCGACCGCTCGGTGCACGATCCACCGCAGCCCTCCTGAAAGGACCCCCAATGCAGCTCTGCCGCGTCGTAGGTAGCACGGTCTCGACCGTCAAGGCCCCCGGGCTGGCCGCCTACAAGCTTCTCAACGTGACGCCGGCCGCCGGCGACGGTCCCGAGTTCGTCGCCGTCGACGCAGTCGGGGCCGGCATCGGCGACGTCGTGCTCGTCGCGACGGGCTCCGCCGTCCGCGAGCTCGACGGCCTCCAGGGCGTGGCGGCCGACGCCGCGATCGTCGCCATCGTGGACGACCGCCCGTAAGACCGCGTGCCCGAGCTCCGCGCGTTCGTCGAGATCGACGCCATGCAGCCGCAGTGGGCGGCCTACGTGGCGCAGACCTGTCAGGGCGACCCGCCCTACGCGGGCATGGCGGAGCTCTATGTCGAGGTCGCTCCGGCGAACACCGTGTTCGCGCTGGTCGATGCGGCCGTCAAGAACGCCGACGTCCGAGCCGGCCTCCAGGTCGTCGAGCGCCAGTACGGCACGCTCGAGCTGCACGGACGAGACCCGGCCTCCGTTCGCACCGCCGCCGATGTGATTCTCGAGCGGCTCGGGCGAAAACGCGCGGATGCGACTGCGCCGGAGATCGTCGCCTCGGAGACGATCACGCGCGTCGACGCCAACCAGGCCCAGTTGGTCAACCGGCTGCGCTCGGCCAGCCTGCTGCTCGAGAACGAGACGATGTACCTGCTCGAGCTCTCCCCCGCCGCGTACGTTGCCGTGGCCGCCAACGAGGCGGAGAAGCACGCACCGGTCAAGCTCGTCTACGCCGCCGTGCTCGGCGCCAGCGGGCGCCTGATCGTCTCGGGGCGCGACGACGAAGTGGCCGAGGCACGCACGGCTGCCTTGGCAGTCGTACGTGCCCTGTAGGGGCCGGATCTCATCCGGCCCGTCGCCGAAGGCGCGCGCCCTGGCAGCCCACGCGCGAGTGGGGGCCGGAGTGCTCCGGCCCCCGTAGTTTGCCGCTGTCAGGTTGAGCGTCAGGCGCCCTGGAGCGTGCCGCGCCGCGGAGTCATCCCGAGGCCGATGGCCGCGAGAGCGAGAGCAACTGCGACGCCGATGCCGAGGCCGATGCCGAGCTCGCGCCACGCCACATCGACGTGCGACGGGCTGGTATTCGGCGCCAGGTCGGGCCTGCCGAACCGGCCGCCGATGAGAACGGGCGACTCCGTGACGCTCGCCGGGCCGGTGCGGGGGCCGTCGATCGAGAAGACCGGCAGGTTGCCGGTGACGATGCCCGCGCGCGGGACCAGGTTCGTCTGTGGACCAAGACCGACGTTGACGGAGGTCTGTGGGGTGAGACCGGCGTTCGGGAACTGGTGCAGAGCGCCGTATGCCGCGGCGGTTGCAAGGCCCGCACCGTCATGCTGATAGAGCGGTCCGGGCCCGACCGCGAGAGCGGACGGCGCCGCAACGGCGGCCACCGCGAAGCCCAGCGCAACGCCTCGGATGAGCTTCCTGCGGATGCGATACGAGAACGACATGGTTCCTCCCTCGACTCGATTCCCCTTGAGCTGCACGTCGAGGATCCGCCACCCCGCTTGGGCGCGCCTGGGACGCCGCTGAAACGCACGGGAAAACCGCTGGAGGCGCCCACGACCGTCAGTGCATGGCGTGCCTCCCGTGGTGCTACCGTCCGCGCAGCGAGGTGGAGAGCACCGTCGAGTTCCGAATTCTCGGGCCGCTCGAGGCACGCGAGGGGGAGCGTGTCATCGCCCTCGGCGGCGCCCGCCAGCGCGCAGTCCTCGCGATCCTCCTCACCCACGCCAACGAGGTCGTGTCCGCTGACCGCCTCATCGACGAGCTCTGGGGGGACTCCCCGCCGGGAACTGCAGCGAACGTCCTCCAGGGGTACGTCTCGCACCTTCGCAAGGCGCTCGGGCCCGGAGCGATCGCCACCCGGGCGCCGGGGTACGCCATCGAGCTCGAGCCGGGTCAGCTCGACCTCCACCGGTTCGAGGCTCTCGTCGAGGAAGGCGGCCGCGCGCTGTCTGCGCACGAGCCCGAGCGGGCAGCCGAGCTGCTTCACGAGGCGCTCGGCCTCTGGCGCGGCTCGGCGCTCGCGGACTTCGCCTACGAGCCCTTCGCACAGGGAGAGATCGCCCGCCTCGAGGAGCTTCGCCTGGCCGCACAGGAAAGACGCATCGAGGCCGATCTCGCCCTCGGCCGCCATGCCGAGCTCGTCGGCGAGCTCGAGGGGCTTGTCGCCAGGCACCCGCTACGGGAACGGTTGCGCGCCCACCTCATGGTCGCTCTCTACCGGGCCGGCCGCCAGGCCGAGGCGCTCGACGTGTATCAGGACGCGCGGCGCGCGCTCGTCGACGGCCTCGGCATCGACCCGAGCCCGGCGCTCCAGGAGCTCGAGAGGGCAATTCTGCGACAGGATCCGTCGCTCGACGCCCAGGGCGCGCGGCCGGCGGCGACCCCGGCGCCGGAGCATCAACCGGAGGAGCTCGAGTTCCCGGAGCGCTCGCTGCTCGTCGTGCCTCAGGGCGAATCGAACATCGACGCGCTGCTGACGCTGGCCGAGCCGCTCGCTGCCCGGCCGCCGCGGGAGATCATCCTCGCCCAGCTCGTGCCCGAGGGAGAGCCGCTCGCCGAGGTCAACGAGCTGCTCGAGGCCCGCCGCGCGTCGCTCGTCGCGCGACGGAGGCCGGCCCGAGCGGCCACGTTCACATCAGCCTCGCCGGGTGAGGATCTCGTGATGCTGGCATCCGACCAGGAAGTCGACCTCGTCCTTCTCGGCGCCCCCGCCTCGCTCCTCGACGAGGGAGCGTTCGACCCCGACCTCACCGTCGTCCTCACGGACATGCCCTGCGACGTGGCAGTGCTGGTCACCCACGAGGGGCAAAGCGCCGGCATCGACGCCGACCGTCCCGTCGTCGTGCCGTTCGGTGGGGCCGAGCACGAGTGGGCCGCGGTCGAGATCGGCGCCTGGCTGGCGGCGGCGCACGGGGCGCGGCTGCGCCTCCTCGGCACGACCGCCGACCCCGAGAGCGGCCGCCGCGACGCGAGCCGACTCCTCGCCCGCGCCGCGCTGATGGTCCAGCGCGTCGCCTCGGTTCCCACCGAGCCGGCGCTGGTCGAGCCCGGTGAGGCGGCCGTGATCGCCGCCGCCGACGAGGCGGGCCTCATCGTCGTCGGGCTCTCACCGCGCTGGCGTCAGGAAGGCATGGGCTCTGTGCGGCTCGCAGTGCTCCGGGCCGCGAAGCCTCCGGCCCTGCTCGTGCGCAGAGGCCTGCGCCCGGGCGGGCTTGCGCCGCGGGAGACGATGACGCGCTTCACCTGGACGCTCGCCCGACCGGACGAGTAGCGCGGGCTTCGTAAGCGGGGCCACCGAAAACTGGAACGGCAGGCTGAAGCGAGGAGCTACCCCGCAGACGCCTGAGACGCCTTCGCGACGCCGACCGGGCAGGAGACGCCGGTGCCGCCGATGCCGCAGTAGCCGTTCGGCACCTTGTCGAGGTACTGCTGGTGGTAGTCCTCCGCGTAGTAGAACGGGCCCCGCCTCGGCGATCTCGGTCGTGATCGGGCCGTAGCCCGCCGCGGTCAGCGCCGCCTGGAAGCGGGTCTTCGACGCTTCGGCCGCCTCACGCTGCGCCTCCGAGTACGTGTAGATCGCGGACCGGTACTGCGTGCCCACGTCGTTGCCCTGCCGCATGCCCTGGGTCGGGTCGTGGTTCTCCCAGAAGACCCGGAGCATCTCGTCGTAGCTCGTCTGCGCCGGGTCGAAGACGACCAGCACCACCTCGGTGTGCCCGGTCAGCCCCGAGCAGACCTCCTCGTACGTCGGGTTCGGCGTGAAGCCGCCCGCGTAGCCGACCGCGGTCGTGTAGACGCCCGGCGCCTGCCAGAACTTCCGCTCCGCGCCCCAGAAGCAGCCCATGCCGAACACGGCCTGCTCGAGGCCTTCGGGAAACGGCGGCGACAGCGGCGTGCCCAGCACCTCGTGACGCTCCGGTACCGGCATCTGCTCCGACCGGCCGGGCAACGCGTCCTCGGGTCGGATTTGATCGAGCTTGTGCTTCTTCAGGAAGAGCATCTGATGCTGACCTCCGGCGACGAGTTGTGCTCTCCCTGAAGAGTACGCGCAGTGGGCAACTCCGCCGGGCCCGCGGGGCGAGCGTTGACGGAGTCCCGAGGGCTAGCGCGCTTCGGAGGACGCCTGGGTCGCCCCGAGCGGACGCCTTGGCTGCCGCTCGGCCCTGTCGCCCGCCTGGTCCCGGCGCTCGGCGAGGACGTCGACGAGGATCCGCTCCACCTCGGCGCGCCACCGCTCCTCGTCGAGCGTATGCACGGGCACGCCGTAGCGTCCGTGCGTCCAGCGGCGGAACCGTCGCTTGCCGAGCGCGTCGAACGCCCGGATGGCGCCCATGACGAGTGCGAAGTCCTCCTCGCCGACGTAGCTCTTGAACTCACCCTTGGGATCGCCCTCTACCGGCCGGAAGACACCCTCCTGCACCCCCTGCCAGTACGCGTGCTGGAAGAGGCATCCGGAAACGCCTCCTCCCGGCTTCACCCAGCACCCATAGGTCAGCCCGCGGCCCGACTCCTGAATGCCTCGCAACGCGAACTGAAGGAGGCGGCAGCCCTTGTCGTCATCAGCAAGGGCGGAGAGCTTGCTGCGTACCTGGCGCTCTTCACGCGTCACCGGAAAACCCCCTCACGTTCGTCGGAGTGCCGGCCGCCCGCACAGGATAGCCCGACGGCGCTCGTCGGGTACGAGCCGCGCTCCGGGAGCGCCTAAGATCCCGCGGATGCTGACCCTCGACCAGCTCAAGGCCGCGGTGCGAAACAACTCGATCGACACCGTGATCGTGGCCTTCACCGACATGCAGGGGCGTCTGGTCGGAAAGCGCGTCCACGGCTCGTACTTCGTCGAGCACGACGTCGCGACCCATGGGATCGAGGGCTGCGCTTACCTGCTCGCCCTCGACATGGAGATGGACCCGGTGGCCGGGTATGCCTTCGCCAACTGGGACTCCGGCTACGGCGACTTGCGTGCCCGCCCCGACGTGGCGACGTTGCGCCGGCTCCCGTGGCTCGACGGCACGGCGCTCGTCCTCTGCGACCTCGAGCACCACGACGGAAACCCGGCGGCACCCTCGCCCAGACAGGTCCTCAAGCGTCAGGTGGAGCGGGCGCGTGAGCTCGGCTTCGAGCCGATGTTCGGCTCCGAGCTCGAGTTCTACGTCTTCCGGGAGAGCTACGAGGACGCACACGCGAAGCAGTACCGCCTGCTCACGCCCTCGGCGCCGTACATCCTCGACTACCACGTCCTGGCCGCCACGTACGACGAGCCGTTGATCCGCCAGATCCGCAACGGCATGCAGGGTGCCGGGATCGCCGTGGAGAGCTCGAAAGGCGAGGCCTGGCCGGGGCAGCACGAGATCAACTTCGTCTACACGGACGCGCTCACCACGGCCGACAACCACGTCGTCTACAAGAACGGGGCCAAGGAGATCGCGCACCAGAACGGGCGCTCGATCACGTTCATGGCGAAGCCCGACGAGACGTGGATCGGTAGCTCGTGCCACATCCACTCGAGCCTCTGGCAGGGCGGCGCGAACGCGTTCGCCGGCGAGTCGGAGACGTTCAGCCGCTTCCTGGCAGGGCAGATCGCCTGCCTCGCGGAGCTCGCCGTGTTCGTCGCGCCGACGGTGAACTCGTACAAGCGCTTTGCCGCGGCCAGCTGGGCGCCGACGACCCTCGCCTGGGGACGCGACAACCGGACCTGCGGCTTTCGCGTGGTCGGCGAGGGGCAATCGCTCCGCACGGAGACACGGATCCCCGGCGGCGATGCGAACCCCTACCTCACCTGCGCGGCGCTGCTCGCCGCCGGCCTGCACGGCATCGAGAACGAGCTCGAGCTGCCGCCGGCGCGTCGAGGGGAACGCCTACGAATCGGACGCCGCGCGCTTCCCGGCGACGCTCTACGAGGCGATCGAGGCGCTCGAGGGCGGATCGACGGCGCGGGCCGCCTTCGGCGACGAGGTCGTCGACCACTACCTCCATTACGCGCGTACCGAGCAGCGCCTCTTCGACGAGGCCGTGACGGATTACGAGCGGCGGCGAATGTTCGAGCGAGGATAGGCGGACGTGTCCCCTCCGACACAGGAAGCCGCCGGGCCGCTGAGCCTCGAGCAGCTCGAGGCCGAGGTGCGGAACGGAACGATTGAGAGCGTCGTCCTCGCGCTCGTCGACATGCAGGGCCGACTGATGGGCAAGCGCGTGCAGAGCGACTACTTCGTCGAGCGGGCCACGGACGCCATCGACGTTTGCAGCTCCCTCCTGACGCTCGACATGGAGTCCGACACCACGCCCGGATACACGGTGTCGAGCATCGATCTCGGCTATCCCGACTTCCCTCTCTACCCCGACCTCGCGACGTTGCGGCGGATGCCCTGGCATGCGGAGACGGCGCTGGTGCTCGCCGACCCACGCTGGCAAGACGGGACACCGGTGGCCGAGTCGCCGCGACAGGTGCTGCGCCGGCAGGTCGAGCACGCCCGCGAGCTGGGCTACGAGCCGATGATGAGCTCCGAGCTCGAGTTCTTCGTCTGCCGCGAGACGTACGACCAGGTTCACGAGGGCGGCTACCTCCAGCTCACTCCGGCCGGGAGGTACGTGACGGACGGCCACCTGCTCGCACCGGGCTTCGACGAGCCCTTCATCCGGCAGCTGCGTGTCGCGATGAGAGGCGCCGGCATCCCGGTGGAGGCCTCGAAGGCCGAGGCGTGGCCCGGCCAGCATGAGATCACCTTCCGCTACGGCGATCCGTTGACCGCCGCGGACAACCACGTGATCTACAAGCACGGCGCCAAGGAGATCGCCGACCAGAACGGGCGCTCGATCACGTTCATGGCCAAGCCCGACCACGGGTGGATAGGCAGCTCCTGCCACGTCCACACGAGCCTCTGGCAGGACGGCCGCAACGCCTTCGAGGGCGAATCGGACGTCTTCCGCCACTTCCTCGCGGGCCAGGTCGCCTGCGTGGCGGAGCTCGCCGTCTTCGTGGCCCCCGCCGTCAACTCGTACAAGCGGTTCGTCGGGAAGGGCACCTGGGCGGGCAACACCGTCACCTGGGCGCACGACAACCGCACGACCGGTTTCCGCGTCGTCGGTCGCGGGAGCGCACTGCGAACCGAGGCGCGCATCCCGGGCGCCGACGTCAACCCCCACCTGGCCTTCGCGGCCCTGCTGGCCGCCGGGCTCCACGGCATCGAGAACCGGCTCGAGCCACCGCCGCCCTACGAGGGCAACGCCTACGAGCTCGAAGACGCGCCCCGTTTCCCCCCGACCCTTCGCGCGGCGATCGCGGCGCTCGAGTCGGGCACGATGGCCCGCGCCGCCCTCGGCGACGCCGTCGTCGACCACTACCTGAACTACGCGCGCGCGGAGCAGCGCCTGTTCGACGGTGTCGTGACGGATTACGAGCGCCGCAGGATGTTCGAGCGAGGCTGAGGGAGGCACCGTGGTAGAGCAGATCGCGCCGTTCGGCAACCACCTCCCCGTCCGCATCCGCTTCGGGGAGGGCGCCGTCGCCTCGCTGCCGGAAGCGCTTTCGGCCGAAGGCGCGTCGCGGCCCTACGTCGTCATAGACGAGGTCGTCCAGTCGCTGGCGGCCGTGGCGGCCGCCCTCGACGGCCTTGCGGAGGCGGGGCGCTTCTTGAAGGCTTCGGCGGAGCCGACGATCGCCGAGGTCGAGACAGCCGCGGCGCAGCTCGTCGAGAGCGGCGCCGACGCGGTCGTCGCGATCGGCGGGGGCTCCTCCATGGACACCGCCAAGGCTGCGCGGCTCGTGGCGGGCCAGGGCGGCCCCTACGGCCGCTTCGCCGCCGGGGGCGTGGCCTACGAGCCACCGAGGATCCCGCTGGTCCTCGTCCCCACGACGGCCGGCACGGGCTCGGAGGTCTCGGGTGGAGCGGTGATCACCGACCAGGAGACCGATCGCAAGGCGGGCATCGCGAATCCCTACCTGCGCGCGCAGCACGCTCTGGTGGATCCGGCGCTGACGTACGCGCTCCCGCCGGCGCCCACGATGTACGGCGGTATCGACGCCCTCGCGCAGGCGCTCGCGGCGACGGTGATTCGTGCGAGCACGCCGATCGGAGACGCGATCGGCCTCGAGGCCGTGCGTCTCGCCGGTGAGGCCCTGCCCGCCGTCCTCCGTGACGGGGCCGACACGGCGGCGCGGTCCCGGATGATGTGCGCGAGCATGATGGCCGGCCTGGCCATGAACATCGCGGACTGCGGCTCGGAGCATTCGATCGCGCAGGCGATCGGCGGGCGCTTCCACCTCCCCCACGGCCTGACGATCGGGCTCGTGCTCGCGGAGACCATGGACTTCGACCGTCGCGCCGTCCCGTCACGGTTCGAGCGGGTCGCCGACGCGCTGGGGGAGCCCGACGACGGCTCCGGCGACGGCTCGCGCGCCGTCCGCGGCGTTCAGCGAATCCTGGCCGAGATCGGCTTCCCGACACTGCGCTCGGTCGGCGTCTCCGAGGACGATCTCGATGCCCTCGCAGACGCGGCGCTCGAGGACTACTTCATTTCCGTCGCGCCCGCGCCGTGGACGAAGGACGACGTCGTGGCCTGCCTCAGGGCAGCGCTCGCAGTCGAGCGCCGATAACTGGCCAGGCGGCTGAGCGGCCGGCTCGGCCGGCCGCGACCCGCCTAGGTGTCCTACCCACAGACGTTGTGAACGCGGCTGATCGGCGGTTTGCCTCCGAGCGAGCTGTGCGGTCGCGGTGGTTGTAGTGGTGGAGCCAGTGTGGCAGGGCGCGGCGCGGGCGTCGGTGTGAGCGGTAGCGAGGCCGTAGGCCCATTCGCGTGCCATCGTCTGGTGGAAGCGCTCGACCTTGCCGTTGGTGCGGGCCGGTAGGGCTGGGTGGTAGGTGACGGATGCTCGTGGCGGGCGAGCAGCTCGGCGTAGGCGCCGAGAGTGGATGTAGGCGAAGGCGTTGTCGGTCATCACTCGGCGGACGGTGATGCCCTGGTCGGCCAAGAAGGCAAGGCCTCGCTCGAGGAAGCCGACGATGGTGTCAGCTTGCTCGTCGGCGTGGATCTCGCAGTAAGCGAGCCGGGAGTGGTCGTCGACGACCGCGTGCACGTAGTCGTAGCCGAGAGGCCTTCGCGAGGGCGCCCGGCCGGTGCGGTCGCCCGTGACGCGGTGGCCTGGCCGCAGGAAGCGCGCGTAGCGGGACACGTCCATGTGCAACAGGTCGCCGGGACAAGGCCACTCGTAACGGTTGGCCGGCTCGCGCGCCGGTCGCGGCCGTCTCGAGATCCCCGCCCGCCGCAGCACCTTCCACACGGTCGAGTGCGCGAAGCCGGTGGCTCCCCCCACCAGCCGTGGGCCCCAGCCCGTCCTGCGCCGACACTCGCAGATCGTGCGCTCCAGCTCGGGCGCGAGCTGTCTCGGGCTGCGCCCGGGACGGCTTGAGCGATCGAGCAGACAGGACAGGCTACGGCGCTCCGCCTCGCTCGCCTGCCGCCACCGCTTCGACCAACGATGGGCAGTAGCAACAGAGACGTTGAACGCCCCGGCCGCCTCCCGCAGCGAGCCCCCGCTCGCAATCCGAAGCACGAGCTCGCGACGCCCGGCGAGTCCGAGCTTCGCGTTACGGTGAAAACGCATCTGGCCCTCCTTCCGGCCGACGTCCTGGCAGACGCACAGCCTGGAAGGAGGGCCGGATCACCCCTCAGCCGTTCACAACCTGTATGGGCAGGACACCTAGGAGCGCTGCGCGGGCTCCGCCCGTTCCCGTACGGGCGCACCAGACCACGGTCGGCCGCAACGTCACGCAGCGCGAGCATCGCCGTGTAGGTCGGCAGCACGACCTGGCCGCCCGTCGGGATCAACTCGAGCCCCCGGTCGAGCGCACGGGCCGGATCGGGCTCGACCTCGATCCGTTCCATCGCCATCCCGCCGTACTTGAAGCGAAGCGCCAGCTCCTCGGCTCGGCCTCCCGAGACGATGAGCCGAATCGAGCCGCTCCGCCAGCGGCTCGAAGTCGACGTCCCAGATCCACGACACGTCGCGGCCGTCGGCGATCTCGTCGTTCAGCGCGATCACGGCCACGAACGGCGCCCCAGGTGCCGGCGTCGACGACGCTGACCACCTCGTTCGCGCCCGCGGGGTTCTTGATCAACAGCATCAGGGCCGTGCGGCCGTTCGTCTATCCGCTCGAACCGTCCGAACGAGGGCTGAAAACGGGCGAGCCCGGCGGCGATCTGGTCGAGCGTGGCGCCCAGCTCGAGGGCGAGCGAGGCCGCTGCGGTGGCGTTGTAGACGTTGTAGAGGCCGGGCAGGCCGAGGGTGATCCGTCGCTCCCCGGCGGGCGTGTGGAGATCGAACGCCGAGCCGTCGAGCCCGTCGTGCGACACGGACCGGGCGGCGATGTCGAGCAGCGGACGTGCGGCCCCGCAGCTGGGGCAGCGGTAATCGCCGAGATGTCCGACGTACGCGGCCAGGTAGACGAGCGGGGAGCCGCAGCGCCGGCAGTACTTCGAGTCGGCCGCGTGCGAGGGTCGCTCGTGACCGGCCGCCGGATCATCGAGACCGAACCGGACAGCGGCAGGCCGGCCCTCGGCGAGGGCCGCCAGGACAGGGTCGTCGGCGTTGACGATCACCCGGGAAGAGGCCGGCAGGCGCTCGAGCGCGGCCGCCCAGCGCTCGGCGACGATCTCGACTCCCCGTAGCGGTCGACTGGTCGCGGAACAGATTCCCGAGGCAGACCAGCCGCGGCTGCATCATGCGGGCCACGTCGG
>CAWGBR010000015.1:0-132260 GCA_963820875.1 uncultured Thermoleophilia bacterium | reverse complement strand
TCGGCAAATCCTAGGTCCGCAGCAGCGAAAAGGCGAGTCTGGTGCGGGTCACCCGCGTTGTCTAGGCTGACAAACGCCCCGTGCCCCAGTCGGCCACCCGGAGGACAACGATGCTCAAATGCGTGGATCGGGATGGGAGAATTTCCTTCATGGTCCGGGTGGTGCCGCGCGCCTCGCGCAGCGAGTTCGCCGGAGAGCATGATGGCGCCCTACGGGTGCGCATTGCGGCGCCGCCCGTCGACGGCGCGGCAAATGACGAACTGATCGTCATGATTGCCCGCGCGTTGAAAGTCCCCCGGCAGGCGGTCGAGATCATCAGTGGTCACAGCGCCAAAGCCAGGTGTCCAGGTTTCAGGCAGCAACTGCGAGGCGTTCATCAGTTTGGCGAAGGGCGTTTCACGTTGAGTCGCCGGCGCTAGGTCGGCAGCCACCGTCGTGGGGTCTCCGTCTTGTCCTCGTACGAGGCTTCGAAAATCGGCGCCGCCAGCACGAAGCGGAGATGAAGGGTGGTTATGCCCGTATTGCGAAAGCCATGGGCATGACCAGCCGGCACGATGAGCGATTGATCCGTGCCGAGAGCGATCGAAGCAAGTGCATCGATGAAAGACCGCTGGCGCTTTCAATGGCGCTGAACATCTTCTTTCTGCTCACAGGCTTGGTCGCCTCTACCGTCATTGCGCTCTGGGCTCCGGAAACGACCCTCGTCAACGCCAATCCATTTCTGTTTGGCCATTGGTCGGCAATGGGTGTTCGGGAATGGCAAGTCATCGCGATGCTGGCGATTTTGATCGTTGCCGTAATTTCGGGGGTCGCCAAAGCCCACCAATCCGCGCCGCCAGCGATCATTGCGACATTCGACTACAGCTATTTGGCGTTCGCCGCCTTCTGGAGCTTTGCGATATTTTCGGATCTGCCGGACACACCCACCATTGCCGGGATGATCCTGATCACCGCGGCTGGACTCCTCGTCATTGTCCGGCCGAGCGGCCATCGACGATCGACCTCCGCCTCAGGAGAAGTGGCATAGCCCTCGGCACTCAATCGCCAAGGCTCCTCGACAGGTTTAGGCTCATCGGCGAATAGCCGATCTTGGCGTAAAAGGCCTGGGCCGGGTGGTTATGGGCGAAGACATGGAGCCCGATGCTGGTCACTCCGAGGCCGCGCGCCATCGTTTCCACTGCCTGAAAGGCTCTGGTGGCGTGGCCATTCCGCCTCCTCTCGGGCACGATAAAGAGGTCGTAAATATGTGCCGCGCGGCTGCCGAACTGCTCGATGACGGCAAACCACAGGCTTCCGACGAGCACACCATCGCCCTGTCTGATCGCCAAAAGGTGGTTGTTGGAGTCGATAGACCCTGTGGCAGCAGCGTTTGGTGAATGGCGTGCGAGCGCGTGCAGGCACCCTCGCCGGACCAGCGGCCGGCGGTGACGTTCTCCGCCGCATAGCGCCCCACGGCTGCCGCCAGATAGGCGGCGAACAGCTCGGCATCCATCGCGACGAGAACGGTCACGCGAGCCTAGTCATCGAGTTCGCCGAGCACACGGTCAAGGGTTTCCTCATCAAGCCAGCGCCATAGTCGCGCAGGGCCTGCCGCGTCATCAGCCGGCGCTGGCGTGGCAGGGGGCGGACCCGCCTGATTTCTTCACCCATGTCGAACAGAGCGATATCAAAATGAAAGCTGGACAACATTGCCTGAACATCTGGTGTCCTTTCCCGCATATCTTGTGGTGAAATGTACAGCACCGGTGCTGAACCAAGAATGAACGGGAGCAGATCGTGATGGAGGCTGGCTGATGTTCACACTCGATGAGCTGCGCCTGGCGCATCGTGTCGTCGGCGAGACCGTGCCGCCGACGCCGCAATATGCTTGGCCGATGCTCGCCGCGCGCCTCGGCTCAGAGGTCTGGGTCAAGCATGAAAATCATACGCCGACAGGCGCCTCCAAGGTGCGAGGCGGGCTCACCCTATGTCGACCGACTGGTCGGCGACAAGCCTAAGAGGTTGGGATTGATCTCGGCCACGCGGGGCAATCATGGGCAGAGCATCGCTTTCGCCGGTCGCCGCTATGGCGTGCCGGTGACCATCATGGTGCCGCATGGCAACTCGGTCGAGAAGAACGCGGCGATGCGGGCCCTCGGTGCCGCGCTGATCGAGCATGGGCAGGACTTCCAGGCGGCGCGCGAGGAAGCCGAGCGCCGGGCTGTGGCCGGCGGGCTGGAGATGGTTCCCTCTTTCATCGCGATCTGGTGCTTGGCATCGCGACCTACGCGTTCGAGCTCCTGACGGCGGTCGGCGACATCGCGACGTTCTATGTGCCGATCGGCATGGGCTCGGGGATTTGCGGCTGCATTCGCGTGCGCGACCTGCTGGGCCTCAGGACAGAGATCGTGGGCGTGCAGTCGACGGCGGCGCCCTCCTATGCCCTGTCATTCGCCGCCGGTCATGTGGTGTCGACCCCGACCAGCGATACGCTGGCCGACGGCATGGCGACCCGCGTGCCGGACCCGGAGGCGCTCGAAATGATCCACCGCGGGGCGAGCCGGATCGTGCAGGTGACCGATCAGGAAGTCGGCGCCGCCATTCGTGCCTATTGGACGGACACCCACAATCCGCCGAAGGGGCGGGGGCAGCGCCACTCGCAGCCTTGATGCAGGAGCGCGAACGGCAGGCGGGCCGCAAGGTCGCGGTGATCCTGTGCGGCGGCAATTTCGATTTCGATCTGTTCCAGCGCTGGGTGCTCGCCGCCTCGACGGCAGCGCCGTTCGGCACATCCGTGGAGAAATGAGATTGGCACCTTCGATCGCCAAGCGCCGCACCGCTTTCACCACCATCGATCTCGACAAGCCGGGAAAGCAGATCGGGCACGTCATGATTCGCATTCGCCTCATGACGACGCCTGGGCGTCACCCGGGTGCCCGTCGCCGTGATCAGCAATGGCAAGGGTCCGACGGTCATCATCGAGGGCGGCAATCATGGCGATGAGTATGAGGGGCCGATCGCGATTTGCGAGCTGGCGCGTGAACTTGATCCTGGCGCAATGCAAGGCCGACTGATCCTGATGCCGGCCAACAATGTGCATGCGGTGATCTCTGGCACGCGTACCTCGCCCGTCGATGGGTTGAATTTCAACCGAACATTCCCCGGTGATGCGCAAGGCTCGATTACCCAGCAGATTTCCGATTTCGTCGCTCACGAGATTTTTCCGCGCGGCGATGCATTTCTCGATCTGCACTCTGGGGGATCGTCTCTCGACATTCTGCCCAGCACGGTGATCGAGCCGACGAATGATCCGGCGCTGCACGATCGCAATGTTCAAGCCGCGCGGGCTTTCGACGCGCCGATGAACGTGGTGATCAGCAATCATGGCGACAAGCGCACCGCAACCGCCGCGGCCTGCGCGGCAGGACTTGTAACCGTCGGAACGGAAATGGGCGGCGCTGGCACGGTTCGACCGGACATTCTGCGTCTTTGCCGCCGTGGCGTCCGCAATGTGCTGGTTCATCTCGGCGTGCTGCCGGCCGATACGTCGACGACGGCAGCCGCGAGAATGTCGCCTTGTTCGAACTCCCCGGCGCCCGCGCTTTCGTCTACGCGACGGCCGACGGCATCTTCGAGCCCTATCATCCCAATGGACAACAGGTGCATGCCGGCGAGGCGGCCGGGCGTATCCATTGCACCTGGGAGCCGGCACGCCAGCCCGGAGATCCTGTACTACCAGGCTGATGGAATTCTCTATGGCCGCCGCCAACCGGGTCGGGTCCGGCCGGGAAATTGCTGTCTCGTCGTCGCAGCGCCTTACAGCGGATCGCTTTGACCGTCGTCGCCGAAGCGGGCGCGGTTGTCGTCAAGTCGCCGCCGCCAATCGGGGTGCTCGACAGCCCTTGGCTGCACGATCCCCTGTGGTTCGCGGCCATGCATCACATCGATGACCGCCTTGATGTCGAGAGCACCGCACTGCGCTATCAACTCATCGGTCATTGCAATGCTGTGCGGCGCCAGGACGACATTGTCGAGAGCCAGCAAAGGATCGTCGGCCGCAGGCGGCTCGGATCGAAACATCGAGACCGGCGCCGGCAATTCGCCGCGTCTGCAGTACCTCGGTCAATGCAACCTGGTCGACGATCGGGCCGCGGGCGGTGTTGATGAGAAAGGCTGTCGGCTTCATCAATGCGAGGCGATCGGCATTGACGAGCCCGCGCGTGGCAGGAGTGAGCGGGCAATTGACAGTCAAGATATCGCTGGTTCGCAACAATGTTTCGAAGTCGACCAGTCGAACGCCCTGTTCCAGTGCCCTCGCGGCGCTTACATTGGGGTCGTGGGCGATGAAATTCAGCCCGAGCGGGCGCATGATCGCTACCATCTCGGCGGCAATATTACCGAGGCCGATCGTCCCCAATGTCTTGCCGGTGATGCCGAGACCGGTCGGCGCCGATTGGTCGGCAAAGCCCGCGGCACCTCGCCTTGCCAATCTGTCCTTGGCCAGGAGCCGGCTGGTCAGCGCCAGAATGAGAGCGAGAATTCCGACGGCAACCGGACGAGCGACGCCGCGCGGCGTGATGACGGTGGCGACCCCCCGATCGGCCAGGGCTTCGACATCGACTGTATCATATCCCACTCCAAAACGCGCAACGAGGCCAAGTCGACGGCTCGCCGGAAGGCTGTCGCGGCGTAGCTGATGGGCATAGAGAATGAGCGCATCGTAATCTTCAATCGCCGATGCCGTTATCACGTCGTTCACGGCTCCGACATAGCCGATCTCGATTCGCGGATCCGAACGCAGCGGGGTCAGGTCGAAATCGGCAAGAGTGGGGCTGCCATCGGGTTGAAGAAAGTCGGCGCTCAACGCTACCCGGAATGTCGACACGTCGCACCACTCCCCGCTCGGGCCGATTGTTGCCGTCGCGAAATATAGACGATCAAAGAAACGACAGTATATGCTCACGCCCAGCGTTCAAAGGAGCGCACACGGGAGGAATTCTCATGGCAAAACTCAAAAAAAGAGCCTGTGGAAGGCGTTCATGCGGGTCTTCTCGACGACGTGGTCGCCCCGCTTCGCCTCCAGTCCCTTGACGGGAGCGGCTCCGCGGCTGCCGCGCACGAGGCCGTTCGTCGCCTTGACGGCCTGGAAGAGCGGCGCGTTCTGCTTCAACCCGACCGCGCCCTTCTCGACGACGTACCAGACGTGCACGACGGGCATCCCCGCGGCGCGCGCCGCCGAGGCGAGAGCCTTGACGTTGCCGACCACGTTCTGCTTCTTCGCGTGTTCCGCAGGGGACGTGTCGGGCTTCGTGAACGCCCCGCCGGGCATGATCACGTCGTTCTGGAGGTCCTGGATGATCAGGGCGCTCTTCTTCGGATCGAATCTCAGTGCCACCTGCTCTCCCTTCGGGCCCGGGCCGGATGAGATACGGCCGCTACACCATGTAGGCGAGCCGGTTGCCGCCCACCTTGCACTCGAACCGGTAGACGGACGTCGAGGCGGGGACGTAGAGCACGTTCCAATTCGGGCCGCCCCAGTTGAGATTGCCCGTGTGCTCGGGCACCTCAACGGTTCCGAGGTGCTCGCCGTCGGGCGCCACGACCCAGACTCCGCCCGGGCCCGTGACCCAGATGTTGCCGCTCTCGTCGCACTTCATCCCGTCGCAGATGCCGCCCCCGAAGTCGTCGGGATCGCCGATGCCGTCGAGGATCACCTCTCCGCCCGAGATCGAGCCATCGTCGGCGACGTCGAAGCGCCGGATGTGCAGCACCCTCGAGTCGTTCACGTACAGCGTCCGCTCGTCCGGTGAGAAGCAGAGCCCGTTCGGCTGCGTCGAAGTCGTCGGCGAGGAGCGTCAGGTCGCCGCCGCCCGCGGGGATCCTGTAGACGCCCTGGAAATCGAGATCCTGCTCGCGCGGGTTGCCGAAGCCGTCCATCCGCCCGTAGATCGGGTCGCTGAAGTAGATCGAGCCGTCGGACTTGACGACGACGTCGTTCGGCGAGTTCAGCTCCTTGCCGTCGTAGTGCGAGGCGATCGCCACCCGGCTCGCCTCGGTGCCGTCCGCGTTCAGCGTCGCCCGCACGACCTGGCTCGTCCAGTGCTCGCAGACGATGAGGTTCAGGTCGGCATCGAACGTCATCCCGTTGCACTTGTTCGCCGGCTTCATGACCTCGACGATGCCGTCGGCCTCGCTCCACTTGCGGCGAACGTCCATCGGCATGTCGGAGAAGAGCAGGTAGCCGTCCGGGTGCCAGACCGGCCCCTCGGTGAAGGTGAATCCTGTCGCGAGCTGCTCGACCTTGACGCTCGAGGCGACGAGGTCGTAGACCTTCGGGTTGTTGGCGACGACGCCCATCGTGCTCGAGCTCCTTTCTCGGGGTGCGGGCGCGCAGAAGCCTACCGTCGCGCTCCTCGCCGCGTCAGCCCGCACGCCGAAACGGCGAGAGCGCCGTTTCCGGCGCTCTCGACCTCTCGCGCGTGCGCGTCCGGGCGTGTGCCGTCAGCTGCCTTGGCGGGCTCGCGCCGCATCTGAGCCCGCGAGCACCTCGGAGAGCCGGAGCGTCGGAATCACGACCGTGTCGCCCTCGCGCCGATCGGGCACGATCTCGGCCGGCTCGGGCCGGCCTTTCGGCAGATGCCGCGCGACGGCGCTCGTGCCCCTCGCTCCTCCTGCTCCTCGCATGGCTCCTCCTTGCCTCGGGTCACCCATATGGTCGGCCGACGAGCTTGGAGGCTCCTTGGCTCACGCTTGAGCCCCGCTGGATCGCGCAAGACGGCCGTCGGTCCGGCGGCGCTATCCTCAGTCCGAGCGAAACCGAACCCGCCAGGGAGGAACTCATGAGCACGACCCTGCCCCACGAGGCGGAGCGCTCGACCCCGCCGGCGACACGCATCAGCCACTGGATCGGCGGCCAGATCGTGCCCGGAACCTCGGGACGGAGCGGCCCTGTCTTCAACCCCGCCACCGGCGAGCAGACCGGCGAGGTCGACTTCGCGTCGGCGGAGGAGATCGATCGCGCGGTCTCCGTCGCGAAAGAGGCCTTCCCCGCCTGGCGCGCGCTCTCGCTGGCGAAGCGCGCCGAGCTCATGTTCTCGATCCGCGAGCTCGTGCACGAGCGCCGCGAGGACATCGCGCGCATCCTCACGGCCGAGCACGGCAAGGTGCTCTCCGACGCGCTCGGGGAGGTCGCCCGCGGCCTCGAGGTGATCGAGTTCGCCTGCGGCGTCCCGGCGCTGCTCAAGGGCGGCTTCTCGGAGCAGGCCTCGACCGGCGTCGACGTCTACTCGATCCGGCAGCCGCTCGGCGTCGTCGCCGGGATCACGCCGTTCAATTTCCCGGCCATGGTGCCCATGTGGATGTGGGCGCCGGCGCTCGCATGCGGCAACTGCTTCGTGCTGAAGCCGTCCGAGAAGGACCCGAGCGCCTCGCTGTACGTCGCCGGGCTGCTCAAGGAGGCGGGCGTACCGGACGGGGTCTTCAACGTCCTGATGGGCGACAGGGTGGCGGTGGAAGGGCTGCTCGAGCATCCCGACGTCGTCGCGATCAGCTTCGTCGGCTCGACGCCGATCGCCCGCTCGATCTACGAGAACGGCACGAAGCACGGCAAGCGGGTCCAGGCGCTCGGCGGGGCGAAGAACCACATGGTCGTCCTCCCGGACGCCGACATCGACATGGCCGCCGACGCCGCCGTGAGCGCCGCCTACGGATCCGCCGGCGAGCGCTGCATGGCTGTGTCCGTCGTCGTCGCCGTGGGTGACGTCGCCGACCCGCTCGTCGGCGCGATCAAGGATCGCCTCCCGAACGTCAAGGTCGGCCCCGGCCTCGACCCCGACTCCGAGATGGGGCCCCTCATCACCCGCGAGCACCGCGACAAGGTCGCGTCCTACATCGACAAGGGCCGCGACCAGGGCGCGACCGTCGTCGCCGACGGCCGTGAGCTCGACGTGGAAGGCGACGGCTTCTTCGTCGGCGTCTCGCTGCTCGACAACGTCACGCCCGAGATGGACTGCTACAAGGACGAGATCTTCGGCCCGGTGCTCTCGGTCGTCAGGGCGAAGACCTACGACGAGGCGGTCGCGCTCGTGAACGACAACCCGTACGGCAACGGCACGGCCATCTTCACCCGCGACGGCGGCGCCGCCCGGCAGTTCCAGTTCGAGGCCACCGCCGGCATGGTCGGCGTGAACGTCCCCATCCCGGTTCCGGTTGCCTACTACTCGTTCGGCGGCTGGAAGAGCTCCCTCTTCGGGGACTCGCACGCCTACGGCCCCGAGAGCATCCACTTCTACACGCACGGCAAGGTCGTCACGAGCCGCTGGCCCGACCCGGCCACGAGCAAGGTCGACCTGGGATTCCCTCAGACGCGCTAGGCGGCGAATCGTTGCCCGGGCCGCACAGCGGCCCGGGCCGATATCGCTGCGATCGCGACGCCGACAGGCGTCACGCAACGCGGCCCCGCAAGGGGCCGCAGCCGTGACAGGAGAGCGGCCGGAGGCCGCGGTCAGCAGACGCGGCGCTACGTCAGCCCTGCCAACCGCCGCGCGAACGCGACCGCGGCGGACGGGTCGTACGAGCGGTAGATCATCAGCTTCTCCGCCTCCAGCGAGCCCTCGGCGTGCACCGCGAGCACGCTCTGGTAGCCGGCGTACTCGCGCGCCAGCAGGTCGCTGGCGAGGTTCATCAGCGCCAGGCGCTCGGCGGCGGGCACCGCGCCGGCGAGGTATTTCTCGAGGTAGGGGCGCACGTGCGTCCGAGCGCCAGTCCTCGCCGGAGGGGCCGGTGACGAGCAGGCCGCCCGCGATGTCGATGACCTGCTCGACCGCCTGGTGGTAGCCGCGGGCGAACGTCCATTTGGCCAGGTTCGTGGTCAGCGGATCGGGGTACGCGATCCCGACTCCCTCGTCCACGTGGCAGCGATCGGCGGCAAGGTGCGTGAGGCCGCGCACGGTCTCCGCATAGCCGATGAGCGCGATGAGCTTGTCGCGCACGTGCGAAGCCCTGGCGATCCCGTTCGCCTCGGCGAGCGCGCCCGCCAGGCCGACGAGGGCATCGAGAAGCGGCAGCTTGTACGAGACGGCGGTGAAGCGGTGATGCTCGACGAACGTGAGCGCGAGCCGGCCCGCATCCTGGGTGCCGCCGTCGAGGAAGACGCGCTCCGACGGGACGAACACGTCGTCGAAGACCGTGAGCGTCTCGATCATCTTGTGTTGCGAGGAGACCGGACGCGTCCACGGATCGGCGTCGGCGTGCAGAAAGTCGGAGCAGAAGAGGCGCACGCCCGGGGTCGCAACGGGCACGGCGAACGCGACCGCCCAGTCCTCCTCGCCCTCCGCGAGGGCACGCGTCGGAATGACGATCACCTCGTCGACGTTGGGGGTGCAGGACGTGTGCACCTTGGCGCCGCGGACGACGATACCGTCCGAGCGCCGCTCGACCACGCGCACGTAGAGGTCAGGATCGGCCTGTGCGCTCGGGCCTTTCGCGCGGTCACCCTTGACGTCCGTCTGAGCGACTGCGACCGCCAGATCACCGTCGCGGCAATGCCGGTGGTAGTCCTCGACGCGGGCGTAGGCCTCCGTGCCGTGGGTGACGCGGTGCAGCGCGAGCAGCGCGTCCGTGCCGATCTCCTTGACGAGGATCACGAGCGTGTCGCCGCGGGCGGTGGCGGCCTCGATCAGCGCAGAGCGGCGGCGCAGGTCGTCCGCGTTCCTGGGCAGGTGGTAGTAGGTGGAATGGCCGTCGGTCACCGCCAGGTCGGCGTGCTCGGGCTCCGCGGCGAGCTCGAACTCGAGCGCGGCGTGACGCGCCGCGATCCCGAGCTCGGGATGGGCCGTCACGTCATCGATCCGCTCCCCCCGGTACCACACCTCACGGCCATCGCGAAGCCCGTCCAGGTACTGCTGTGCCGACCGCATCGCCCCTCCCTGCGTCACCGAGCCGTGAGCCGAACGCGAACGCTCTAGTATCGACGCATTCCGCAGGCCGCACGATCGAGAGGAGCTCACCATGGCCTACGAGATCAAGATCCTCGACCTGATCGACATCGACCTCGAGTCGAGCTTCCTCGTCCTCGCACGCAACTGGGCAAGCCACGCGCGTGAAGACCTGGGGTTACCTCATCCTCGGCCCGGACACCGAGCCGATCCTCGTCGACACCGGTGCGAGAACGTCGAGATCATGCAGCGGCTCGGGATGACCGGCTACCGTCACCGAGGAGATGACGCTCGAGGCCAGCTCGCGCAGCACGGCGTGAAGATGGACGACGTGCGCTGGATCCTGCACACGCACCACCACATCGATCACGCGGGCCAGGACGCCCGTTCTCGATGTGCCAGACCGTGATCACGAACCGACGGGAGCTCGAGTACTCGGCCTCGGGCATCATGGGCGGGCAGTACCCGCGCCGAGTACGTCAAGCACCACATCGACCGCCTCCACACGCCGGGAGCCCTGCGGCTGCTCGACCTCGAGCTCTCCGGGCCGGACGAGATCGCGCCGGGAATCGTCTGCGAGGCGGCCGGCGGCCACACCGAGGGCTCGATGAACATCCTCGTCGAGACCGCCGAGGGGACCGCGTGCATCTGCGGCGACGTCATCTACGACATCCAGAACCAGATCGTCGACCCGTTCCACCAGGTGCTCGACTACGAGCCGCAGTCGACCGGAAACCACGGCACCTCGAAGCGCCAGGAGCGGGCGGCGATCAAGAGGGCGCTGAACTCGGGCACGTTCGTGCTCCCGTCCACGACTACCCGGCGCGGGTCGAGCACGGCCGAGTCGTCTCGCGCCTCGTCGGTGACTCCGTGCCGGGGCCCGAGGTGGCCGTCGAGCACCGAACGACCGCCGAGACGCGGTGAGATGGGCCACGGTCGCGAGGAGTTCCGTCCGGCGCTCGCGGCGGCGCCGTGACGCGTCCGCGCTTCGAGCGCCGGGTCTGCCTCGTCACCGGAGGCGGCCGTGGGATCGGTCGCGGCGATCGCGCATCGGCCTCGCAGCCGAGGGGGCGTACGTCGGCGTCGGCGCCCGCACCGGCTGGCAGTGCGAGGAGGTGGCCGCCGAGATGGAGGACAACGGCCTCGCGCTCGAGCTCGACGTCACCGACCCCGAGGCCTGCGTGCGCGCCGTCGACGAGCTGAGCGCCCGATTGCGGGCCGCCTCAGATCGTCGTCAACGCTGCGGGGATCTCGCCCGTTCGACAGCGCGCGGAGCAGCACGACGTCGAGGCGTGGCGCCAGATCGTCGACGTCAATCTCACCGGCGCGTTCCTGATGACGCGCGCCGCGGCGCCCGCGCTGCTCGATCGCGGCGGCTGCGTCGTCAACGTCGCGAGCGTGATCGGCCTCGCGGGCAGCCCGCGGCTCGCGGGCTACGGCGCCTCGAAGGCCGGGCTCGTCCAGCTGACGCGGACGCTCGCGCGCGAGTGGGCCGACCGGCGGCGTCCGCGTGAACGCCGTCTGCCCCGGCTACGTCGAGACCGCGATGACGGCGCCGATGCTCAACCGTCGAGCATCTGCGCGACCAGATCGTCGACGCGACGCCGCTCGGACGGCTCGCCACGGTCGAGGAGGTCGTCGCGCCCGCGCTCTTCCTCGCCTCCGACGAGGCGTCGTACATCACGGGCGCGACGCTCCTCGTCGACGGCGGCATGGCCGCGTGACAGCGTGGCCCTGAGGGCAGCGCGCGACGCAGCCGCACGCCGCTCCGACACGACGACGTCACGCCGCGCGCCGCACCGCCGCCGCCCCACGCCCCACCCTGGGTGGGGGGATACCCGCCACCCGACGCGAAGCCTAGGACGCCGCCCGTGACGAGTGGTTCGCATATCGTCAGGAGCTTCCGGGCACCTTCGTGACGATTCAGCGGACTTGACGCGGCGCGGCTAGGAGATGGCCGAGGTCACCTACCTCGAGGCGATCCGCTACGCAATGGCGGACGCAATGCGGGACGACGAGCGCGTTTTTCTGCTCGGAGAGGACATCGGCCACTTCGGCGGGCGCTTTCGGGGTCACGAAGGGCCTCTTCGAGGAGTTCGGCGGCGGCCGGGTGATCGACACCCCGATCTCGGAGGAGGGCTTCGTCGGCGCGGCGATCGGCGCGGCGTGGATGGGTGAGCGGCCGATCGTCGAGCTCCAGTTCGCCGACTTCATCAGCTGCCCGTTCGACGCGATCGTCACCGTCGCCGCCAAGACGCACTGGCGCTCGGGAATCAGGCTTCCGGTCGTCATCCGGGCGCCGTTCGGCGGCGGCATCCGCGGCGGCCCGTTCCACGCCTCGTGCCCCGAGGGATGGTTCATCGGCACCGCGGGGCTGAAGGTGGTCTGCGCCGGGACGGTCGAGGACGCGTACGGCCTGCTCCGTGCGGCCATCGAGGACGACGACCCGGTTCTCTTCTTCGAGCACAAGGGGCTCTACCGGCGGCTTCGCGGCGAGCAGCCCCGGACGACCACCGCACACCGATCGGCCGAGCGCGGGTCCTCCGTTCGGGCGGCGACGCGACGCTTCTGACGTACGGCGCGGGCGTCGACATCGCGTTGCGGGCAACCGACGGGCTGGATGTCGAGGTCGTCGATCTGCGAACCCTCTGGCCTCTCGACGAGCAGGCGATCCTCGAGTCGCTCGAGAAGACCTCGCGGCTGCTCGTCCTCCAGGAGGCATCGCGCTCGAGCGGCGTCGCCGGGCACGTCCTGTCACTCGTCGCGCGAGAGGGCTTCGACCTCCTCGACGCGCCGCCGGTCCTCGTCGCCCCGCCCGACACTCCCGTTCCGTTCGCGCCCGAGCTCGAGGACGCGTACATCCCGTCGGCCGACCGGGTACGGGCCGAGCTGGAGGAGCTGCTTGCCTTCTGAGGCCGTAGCGGGCCCGCCGCTCGCGCCGGCGGTCGATGCGCCGAGCGTCCCTCGAGACGTCCGCCTGCGCCTCTTCCGATCTCATGCTGCTCCAGCGCCTCGCGGAGGAGCGCATCATGACGCTCTACCGCCAGGGGCGGATCCCCGGCTCCGTCTACACCGGACGTGGTCAGGAGGCCGTCGCTGCCGGCGCGGGGCCGGCGCTCGGGCCGGACGACGTCGTCATGCCGCTCAACCGCGAGCAGGCGTGCCACTACGCGCGGGGGGTCACGGTCGCGGATGTCCTGCGGAACTTCTTCGGAAAGGCGAACGAGCCCGACTCGCGGCCGCGACGGCAACATGCATTTCGGCAAGCCGGACAAGGGCGTCTTTCCGCTCGTCTCCATGCTCGGCAACCTCGTACCGGTCGCGGTCGGAGCAGCGCTCGCGTTCAAGCGGCGCGGCGAGGCCCGGGTGGCGTTGACCTTTCTCGGCGAGGGAGCCTTCTGCGTCGGCGACGTGCACGAAGGCCTCAACCTGGCGGGCGTGCTTCAGGTGCCGGCGGTCTTCGTGATCCAGAACAACCAGTACGCGTACTCGACGCCGACCCGGCAGGAGATGGTCAACACCAACATCGCCGAGCGCGTGCGCGGCGGCTGGCAGATCCCGTGCGCCCGCGTCGACGGCACCGACGCGCTCGCCACCTACGAGACCGATCAGGGACGCGGTCGAGCGGGCGCGCGCCGGGGAAGGCCCGCAGGCCGTCGAGGCGCTGACCCTGCGCGGCCACGGACACGCCGCGCACGACGACGCGCAGCTACGTTCCCGACGAGCTTCGCGCCCAGTTCGGTGACCCGATCGAGCGCCTTGCCTTGCGGCTGAGACTCGACGGCCTGACCGAGCAGGAGATCGAGCAGCGGCGCGAGCAAGCCGCCGCCGAGGTGGCAGCCGGGTTGGCAGAAGCAGAGGCCGCGCCGCCGCCGGATCCGGCTGAGCTCGAGGACGGCGTGTACTCGCAGCCGATCACGCAACGCGGCCGAGGTGCAAGGCGCGCGATAGCGCGCCGCGCAGCGGCCGCGCCGAAAGGCGCCAGGCCGCGAAGCGTCCAGCCCGGGCCGCGCTGGAAGGCCGCGGCCGGTCACAGGACCGGCAAGCATCAGGCCGACCGAGGCCGCCCGTTACCCGGTTCTTCACGCAGCAACGCGGGTTAGAATCGCCCGCACCCAACGTGTCGGCCCACGACGAGAGGAGCCAGGAGCTTGGAGGTAGTCCTCCCCACAACCCCGGCTGAGGCCGCCGAAGCCTTCGGCGACGGCGACGGCGTGACGGTGGTCGGAGGAGGAACGATCGTGGTTCCCGAGCTCACGCACGGACGACTGAGGCCGAGCCGGGTCGTCATGCTCGCGCGCAGCGGGCTCGACGGGCTCACCCGCGCGAACGGCGCGGTCACGATCGGCGCCGCCTGCTCCGTCGCAGCGCTCGAGGGCGGCGACGAGCCTCTCACGAGCGCCGCACTTCACGTGGCCGATCCCGAGATACGCGGTCAGGCGACCGTCGGCGGCAATCTCTGCTCGGGGGAGGGCGCCGATGTTCCCCGCGGGGACCTGCAGGCGCCGCTGATCGCGCTCGGCGCGCGGGTCCGCTCCACCGGCGCCGAAGGCGAGCGCACCGAGCCGGTCGAGGATTTCCTGGCCGGCGGCGGCGGCCGTCTCGTGCTCGACATCTCCTATGACGACGTTCCCCGCACTAGTGGGTACGCGGCCGTCTCGCGGCCGCACTCCCATCACTACACGATTCTCGCGGCGACGGCGACGAGGACAAACGGGACGGTGCGTGTCGCCGTAACGGGTGCCGGCCCGCACGGCCTGCGGTGCCCATCCGTCGAGGCTGCCCTGACTGACGGCAAGCCCGCGGCGGAGGCCGCGAGCGCGGTGCTGGAAGACGTCAGCCCGCGGGACGATGCGCTCGCATCCGCGTGGTACCGCGCTCGGGTTCTTCCGACCGTCGTGGCCCGCGCGCTCGCCGACCTCGAGGAGGCCCGATGAAGCTGACTGTCAACGGTGTCGCCCGCGAGGTCGGGGGCTCCGAATTGCGGCCGCTGCTCCACGTTCTCCGAGACGATCTCGACATCACCGGGCCGAAGGCCGGTTGCCAGCAGGGCAGCTGCGGCACGTGCACGGTGCTCGTCGACGGCGAGCCCCGCCGCTCGTGCCTGCTGCCGCTGGCCGCCGCAGACGGCACCGAGATCACGACGGTCGAGGGGCTCGGCGACGCCAGGCGACTGCACGCGCTCCAGGCGTCGTTCCACCACTACTACGGGAGCCAGTGCGGCTTCTGCACGCCCGGAATGGTCATCGCCGCATACGCGCTGCTGCAACGCAATCCGAGCCCGTCCCGTGCGGACATCCAGCACGCGCTGGGCGGGCACGTCTGCCGCTGCACCGGATACGTGAAGATTCTCGAGGCCGTCGAGGCCGTCGCCCGCGGCGAGAGCTTCGACGAGGCCGACCGCACGCACCACCCCGATCCGTCGGAACCGGAGGTCGCGATCAAGGGGGCGCCGGCATGAAGGCAGTAGGCGCTCGACTCCCGCGCTACGACGGTCTCGGCCACGTCACCGGCCAGACGGTGTTCGTGGACGACGTGCGCGTCCCGGACGGAAACCTCTGGGCCAAGGCGTTGCGCTCGCCGCACCACTCTGCCTCGATCCGGAAGCTCGACACCCGAAAGGCTGCCGAGATCCCGGGCGTGCGCGGCGTGATCGCGCACGCCGATGTCCCGCGCAACGTCTACGGTCACCTCGAGGCGCTCGGCATTCCGGCCGACGAGCCGCTGCTGGCGATCGACGAGGTGCGCTATCGGGGCCAGCCGATCGCCGTGGTCGCAGCCGAGAGCGAGGACGCGGCGCAGGAGGCCGTCGACGCGATCGAGGTCGACTTCGAGGAACGCGACGCGCTCTTCGACATCCGCGAGGCGTTCGATCCGGACTCCCCGAAGATCCACCCCTGGGGCAACTGGTACCCGTTCTTCGGGGGCCCGGACCAGGGCCCGGATCGCCGCCAGATCCGCAAGGGCGATGTCGACGCCGCCTTCGAACAGGCCGACACGATCGTCCAGGGCGTCTACCGGCCTGCTGCCATCGAGCACTGTCCCACCGAGACGCAGGTTTGCCTTGCCGTGCCGGAGGCTTCGGGGCGCCTCGTCGTCTACTCCTGCACGCAGGCCATGTACTTCTCGATGGGTGTCGTCGCCGCGCACCTCGAGCTGCCGCTCAACAAGCTCAAGTTCGTGGGCGGCACCGTCGGCGGCGGCTTCGGCGGCAAGGTCGACACCGCCACCGAGACGATCTGCTCGCTGCTGGCGCTCAAGACCGAGCGGGCGGTGAAGTGGCGCTGGACGCGGGAGGAGGAGTTCCTCTGCTCGTCCACGCGCGCGCCCTGGCACGTCGAGCTCGCGTACGCGGTCACGAAGGACGGCTGGATCCTCGGCCGCAAGACGCTGACGCTCCACGATTCCGGCGCCTACGCCCGCTTCTCGCCCTACGGCCTCACGAAGCACGCGTTCCACCACGCCGGCGCCTACACGATCCCGAACATCCACTTCGACGGCTACGTCGTGTTCACGAACCGCGTGCCGACGACGGCAATGCGCGGCTTCGGGGTCACGTCCGTCTCCTTCGCCGTCGAGACGCACATGAACCGGATCGCCGACGTGCTCGGCATCGATCCCTATGAGCTGCGCCTGAGGAACGCGAACCGGATCGGCGACACCACCCCGAACGGGGTCGTGCTCAAGGATCCCTCCACCGTGCCGGTCGTCCAGGCGATCGCCGAGGCAGCCGGCGTCCAGCTCGGCGGGGAATACGCGTCGATGACGAATGCCCTGCGCGCCGGCGACCTGCTTCCGGACTGGCTCGCGGCGCAGCAACAGACAAACGGAGAGGAGGCCTGACGTGGCCAAGCACACCGGCCGCGGGGTCTCGACCATCGAGTACCCCACCGGCATGAACCAGAACGGCGACCCCAGCCAGGCCTGGATCAAGCTGAAGCCGGACGGGCGGGTCGACGTCTTCGCCGGCACCGTCGACCTCGGGCAAGGCTCCCGGACGGTGCACACCCAGATCGTCGCCGACACGATCGGCGTGCCCTACGACTGGGTGACGATGGACAACACGAACACCGACTCCTCGCCGGTCTGCACGGGCACGTTCGCCTCACGCGGCACGTTCATCGGCGGCAACGCCGTCCGTTACGCGGCCGACCGCGTTCGCGAGCGCGTCCTCGACATCGCCTCGCGGTCGCTCGAGGCCGACGCCGCCGACCTCGAGATCGTCGACGGCGAAGTGTCCGTTCGCGGCGCGCCGGAGAGGAAGGTCTCGGTCGCCGACGTTGCAGCGGAAGCGACCTGGGGCCTCGGCGAGCTCATCACCGGCACGGGCGCGGCTCTCAAGCCCTACGCCCCGGTCGACCCCGAGACCGGCGCCGTCGAGCTCGACCCCCACTCCGCGATCTCCTACGCGGCGTGCGTCGCAGAGGTCGAGGTCGACGACGAGACCGGCGAGGTTCGCGTCACGCGCCTCATCCAGTGCTATGACGTGGGCCGCGCCATCAACCCGACCCTCGTCGAGGGCCAGATCGAGGGCGGCGCCATGATGGGGCTGGGCCTCGGCCTCCTCGAGGCCGCCTACCCGTACTACCCGAGCCCGGAGCACCGGGGGAGCGAGTTCGGCACCTACCTCGCGCCGGGCATCGAGGACCTCCCCGAGATCGACTCGATCATCCTCGAGCATCCGTCCTCCGACGGGCCGTTCGGCGCGAAGGCAATCGGCGAGATGGCGAACAACGCCCAGCCGGCGGCGATCGCCTCGGCGATCCACGACGCGATCGGCGTCTGGGTAACCGACTGCCCGATCACGCCCGAGAAGGTGCTGCGGGCGCTCGAGAAGAAGGCGGAGGGCACGCACGAGCCGCGCCGCGAGGGCAAGCTCGTCGTCTTCGACGACGACATCTCGATCGGCACGATCGGCAAGGGGCACGTGAAGCTCGAGGTGACGGCGTGAGCCGGCACCTCCAGCCTGTAGGGGCCGGATCTCATCCGGCCCGCGAGGTGTCCGCGTGAGCCGGCACCTCGAGCCTGGAGGGGCCGGATCTCATCCGGCCCGTGAGGTGCCCGCGTGACGGCCGAGCCTTCCCGGACGCCGTTTCGGACCTGGAACGGCATCGACGCTCACGAGTTCGTCGACGGCATCCACCTGCACGCGATCGGCGGCGAGCAACTGCTCCTCTGCAAGGTCACCTACGAGGCGGGGAAGCGCATACCGCTCCACAAGCACGATCAGACCGAGCAGGTCATGTGGATCATCGACGGCGCCGTCGACATGGCGATCGAGGGCGAATGGAAGACGCTCGAGGCCGGCGACGTCGTCGTCGTCAACCGCGGGCTCGAGCACGAGCTCCACTCACCGGGCGGCGTCACCTTCCTCGAGGGGCTCGCCCCGGTGCCGCTCGACCACGTGCCCGACAAGCAGCGCGATCTCGTGCTCGGCCCCGACGGGGGCAGAGCCCACGTGGAGAAGTAAGGCGCGCGAAGCGCGCCGCACAGCGGCCGCGGTCACGCAACGCGGCCGCCAGGCCGCAGCCGTGACCGGAGAGCGGCCGAAGGCCGCGGTCACGAGGCGCCAGGCCGCGACGCTTCTCCGGCCCGGCGGATGCCGGGCCGGTGGGGGCTAACCGGCGCGCCTTCGCGCCCGGCGACGCCGGCTGCCCGCTAGCGCCGATGCGAGCGCAGGCCCGTGGATCGTCTCGAGCACGTGCCTGTCGGAGTGGACACGCGGCATGCGTACGCCGATCGACCGTCGCCGCGAACGGCACGCGGGGATCGAAGCTGTCTCGCGTCACCGAGTGGATCGACTTCGTGCTGAACATCTGTGCGCTCCTCTCGACATCTCGTTGTGAGCCGAGGATGCGCCCACGCGCTTGAGAACCGCTGGAGTCCCGCTAAGTGCTCGAAGGCCCCGAGGTCTTGCTCCAATCGATGTCCGAGAGGCTCGCGAGCGCGTGGATCAGCGAGTGCGTCCCCATGCGGCCGTGGCCCTGCGCCATGAGCGCGACGTAGAGCTGCTCCGCGAGCGCCAGGCCGGGAAGCGAGAGGTTCATGCGGCGCGCCTCGGAGAGCGCGATGCCCATGTCCTTGACGAAGTGCTCGACGAAGAAGCCGGGCTCGAAGTTGCCGGCCAGCATGCGCGGGCCGTAATTGGAGAGCGACCAGGAGCCCGCCGCGCCGCCGCCGACGGATTCCAGCACCGTCTCGAGGTCGAGACCCGCCTTGTAGCCGTAGAGCAGCGCCTCGCAGACGCCGATCATCCCGGTGGCGATCAGGATCTGGTTGACCATCTTCGTGTGCTGTCCGGCTCCCGGGCCGCCCTGGTGAACGATCGTCTTGCCCATCACCTCGAGCAGCGGCCGGACGCGCTCCACGGCCTCCTCGTCTCCGCCGACCATGATCGAGAGGGTTGCGTTGCGCGCGCCCACGTCGCCGCCGGAGACCGGTGCGTCGATCGCGTCCACGCCCCTGGCCTTCGCGGCCTCGTAGATCTCGACCGCGAGCGACGGCTCGCTGGTCGTCATGTCGACGAGCGCGCTCCCGGAAGCGGCGCCGGCCAGCACTCCGTCCTCGCCGAGGATGACCTGGCGCACGTCGGCGGGGTAGCCGACGATCGTGAAGACGACGTCGGAGGCGCGCGCCACGTCGGCCGGCGTCTCGGCCCATGCCGCGCCTGCGCTCGAGCAGGGGCTCCGCCTTCTCGCGCGTGCGCGTGAACAGCGTCACTTCGTAGCCCGGCGTCCAGCAGGTGGCCGCACATCGACGAGCCCATGACGCCCGTGCCGATCCAGCCGATGCGCATGGGAGCCCCCTCGCTCACGGCGCGTATCCTACGGCTCCGCCGGCGGCGGACGGCTCGGTTACTCGACTGCCTGCGCCGCGGCGACGATGAGCCCGGTCGCCTGCTCGGCCGACAGCTTGTCGGTGCTGACGACGAGGTCGTAGTGGGTCGGCAGTTCCTGGTCCACCTTGTAGAAGCGCTTCAGGTAGTCCGCCCTGGCCGCGTCCTCGCCCTTGATCAGGCGCTCGGCCTCCTTGGGATCCAGAGCCCCCTCGTCCGCCACGCGACGAGCCCTGACGCTCGGCGAGGCGGTCACGAACGTCCGCAGAACCCCGTCGCGTCCCGCCAGCGCAATGGATGCAGCGTGCGCGCAGATCACGACCTGGCCGCGGTCGGCGGTGTCGTAGATCGCCTCACGGATGAGCGCCCGGTAGCGCTCGGTGGGGTTCGGGCCGGTTTCGGACACCATCGCAACCCCGACGGCGCCAAGCTGATCCATGGCACCCGCTGATCCCCAGTTTTCGAGCACCCGGCTGAGAAACGACCTGCGTTCCTCCGCGTCTGCGACGACCTCGGGATCGAGGCGCTCCTGCTCCGCCGCGACCGCGATGATCTCCTCGTCGACGAACGCGAACCGCATCTGCGCCGCGACGGAGCGCGCGACTTCCGGGCCGAGGGAGCCCATGCTGCGCGAGATGCAGATGACAGATGCAGCCACGTCGATTGCCGTCCAGGCCTGAGGCTACGGCCCCCCTCGTCGAGCGTCAAGCAGCGCCGCTGCGCGCAGCTTCGCGAATCTCCGTCAGCGTCGCGCGCGGCGAGACCGCCTCGGGATCGATGCGCAACTCGAGCAGCGCCGGCAGGCCGCTCTCGACCGCCCGCTCGAAGGCCGCGGCAAACTCCTCCGTGCGCGCGACGACCTCGCCGTGCGCTCCGAACGCACGGGCGTACGCGGCGAAGTCCGGGTTGACGAGATCGGTGCCGTACGGCCGGCCCGGGAACTGGCGCTCCTGGTGCGCTCTGATCGTGCCGTACATGCCGTTGTTGATGACGAGAAACACCGCGGCGGCCTGCTCACGCAGCGCCGTCGCCAGCTCCTGCCCCGTCATGAGAAAGTCGCCGTCGCCGGCGAAGCAGACCACGATCCGGTCGGGGTGGACGATCTTCGCCGCCACCGCTGCGGGGACGCCGTAGCCCATCGCGCCGCTCGTCGGCCCGAGCTGCGTGCGGTATTGCGAGAACTGGTAGAAGCGGTGCGCCCAGACCGAGAAGTTGCCGGCGCCGTTCGTCAGGATCGCGTCCGGCGGCAGCCGCTCGCGGAGATACGCCACCACATCCCCGAGGTCGAGGTCGCCGGGCAGCGGCTTGTGCTTCAGGTGCTCGAGGTAGTCGGCGCGTGCCTCCTGCGCCCAGCCGGCCCAGCGGGAGCCGTCGACCGGCGGGAGCGCGCGCACTGCGGCCGCGAACTGCGCCAGGCCCGAGTTGATCGGCAGGTCGGCCTGGTAGACGCGACCGAGCTCGTCCGGATCGGGATGGACGTGCACGAGCCGCTGGCGTGGCCTCGGAACGTCGACGAGCGTGTACCCCGACGTGGTCGACTCGCCGAGGCGCGGGCCGACGACCACGAGCAGGTCTGCGTCCCGGATCCGCTGCGCGAGCTTCGGGTTGACGGCGATGCCGACGTCTCCCGCGTACAGCGGCGAGCGGTTGTCGAAGCAGTCCTGCCAGCGGAACGCACAGGTTGCCGGGAGCCTGTTCGCCTCGGCGAACGCGAGGATGTCCTGCGAGGTCGCCGGCGTCCAGCCGCCGCCGCCGACGAGCATCAGCGGGCGCTCGGCGGCGGCGAGTGCCTCGCGCAGCGCGTCGAGCTCCTCCGGTCCGGGATGGGGCTGGACGACGCGGTAGGCGCCGGCGTCCTCGCACTGCGCCTCTTCGGCCAGCACGTCCTCCGGAAATGCCAGCACGACGGGCCCGGGCCGGCCGGCGCAGGCGAGATGGAAGGCGCGGCTCACGATCTCGGGGATGCGCGCCGGGTCGATGACCTGCTCGGCGTGCTTGGCGAGGGGCGCGAACATCGAGACGAAGTCCACCTCCTGGAACGCCTCGCGGCCGAGCGCGCCCCGGTCGACCTGACCGACCAGCAGCACCAGCGGCGTCGAGTCCTGGAAAGCGGTGTGCACGCCGATCGAGGCGTTCGCGGCGCCCGGCCCGCGGGTGACGAAGCACACACCCGGCCGCCCCGTCAACTTCCCGTAGGCCTCGGCCATGTTCGCCGCGCCGCCCTCCTGGCGGCAGACGACGAGCCGGATCGCCTCGCGCGCGTCAGCGAGCGCGTCGAGCGCCGGGAGGTAGCTCTCCCCGGGGACGCAGAAGATCGTGTCGACTCCGTGGATCCGGAGCTGGTCGACGAGGATCCGGCCGCCCGATCTCACCCGGTCGGTGCCTCCGGGAGCGGCTCCTCGAGCAGGATCGTGGCGCGCTGCAGCTTCGGCTTCTCGTCGTCGGCCGGGTCGACGTAACGCACGGTGCGCTTCCCGGCCCACTCGGCGGGAAGCAGCAGCACGCGGACGAACGCCGCGCCTTCGACCCTGGACGCCGTCGCCAGCACCGGGTAGTCGGCCCCCTCGAACCAGGACTCTCCCGCGCCGTGGGTCTGGAGATGCCCCGGCGCGTCGATCGTCAGCTCGCCGAGCAGGAGACGGCGGATGCCCGGGCCCGGATGCGTGTGGCGATAGGCGACCGCGCCCTGCGGGAAGTCGACGCGGTCGCAGCGCAGCACCCAGCGCGTGCCCGGATCGAGCTCGACGTCCGCCGCGAGCACTGCGCCGGGCGCCTCCTCGGCGAGCGCGAACACCACGGCGGGCCCGTCCACCTTCGCAGCGCCGAAATGCGCCTCGTTGCGCGCGAGGTCGTAGGCGACGTGGACGCCGTCGGCGGTCTCGACGCCCTCGGGATGCTCGTGGAGGGAGAGCTTCATCGGTCAGTGGAAGTATTGGCCGCCGTCGATCACCATGGTCTGGCCGGTCACGAAGTCGGCCGCGGGGCTGCAGAAGAAGACCACGGCGCCGACGACGTCCTCGGCGACCTGGTCTCGCTGGATCGTCCGCGACGCGATCGAGACATCGCGCAGCTTCTCGATCACCTCGGGATGCGCCTTGACCCCTTCCGTCATCGTGAACCCGGGCGCGACGCAGTTCACGTGGATCCCGTCGCTGCCGAGCTCCTTGGCGAGGGCGCGCGTGAACGCCACGATGGCGCCCTTGCTCGTCACGTAATGCAGGAGGAACGGCACGCCCCGAAACGGAGTGCCGGACGAGATGTTCACGATCTTGCCGCCGCCCTGCTCACGCATCCGCGGCACGACGGCACGGCAGCACAGGAACATCGACATGACGTTGACGTCCATCACCTCGCGCCACTCCTCGAGCGGGATCTCGGTGAACGGACGCATCGGCAGCGACGCGTAGAGCCCGGCGTTGTTGACGAGAATGTCGATCCGACCCATACGGGAGACGCTTTCCTCGACGACGCGGGCGACGCCCGCTTCCGACGAGACGTCGGCCGTCAGGCCGAGGCCGTCCTCGAGCTCTGCGGCCGCGTCCTCGGCTCGCGCGAGGTCGGCGATCACGACCCGTGCTCCCTCGGCCGCGAGCCCGCCGGCAACCGCGCGCCCGATCCCCTGCGCTCCGCCGGTGACGACGGCGACCTTGCCCTCCAGGGTGCCCGGCATCTACCTGAGCGGCGAGAACGGGGTCGGGACGAGGATCCGGTTCTGCTGTGTGTGGATGAGCGGCTGGATCTTCGGCAGGAACGCCTTCCAGCGCTCGTCCGCCTGGAGGCGGGCGCGCCGCTGCTCGCGCTCGTCGAAGCTCTCGTAGCGCCACATGCTCGTGTACGTCGAGAGCGCGCCGATTTCGGTTGTGAACGCGCCGATGAAGCCGCCCAGGATCTCCTGCTGGACGGCGATCCCCTCGGTCTCGTAGAGGCGGACGAGCTCGGCGAGCTTGCCCGTGTAGACGTGGTAGTCGCGCTGCTCGACGATCATCACCGGTTACCGACGATGGCAGTCATCCTCCAATGCCGGCCATCGTGAGGTACTTCGAATCGAGCCACTCCTCGATGCCGTACTTCGAGCCCTCGCGGCCGATGCCGGACTCCTTCACGCCGCCGAACGGCGCCACCTCGGTCGAGACGAACCCGGTGTTGACGCCCACGATGCCGGCCTCGAGCGCCTCGCCGACCCGCCACGCCCGGCCGAGGTCGCGGGTGTAGAAGTACGCGCAGAGCCCGAAGGGCGTGTCGTTGGCGATGCGCACGGCCTCCTCCTCGTCGGCGAACGAGATCAGGCCGGCGACCGGCCCGAACGTCTCCTCGCAGGACATCTGCATGCTCGGCGAGACGCCTGCGAGCACCGTCGGCGAGTAGAAGGTGCCGCCGAGCTCGTGCGCCGAGCCGCCGACGAGCACCTCGGCGCCGCCCTCGACCGCGTCCTCCACGTGCCGCTCCACCTTCGCCAGGCCGTCCTCGTCGATCAGCGGCCCGACCTCCGCGCCCTCCTCGAGACCGGGTGCGACCTTCAGGCTCTGCGCGAGCCCAGCCAGCTTCGATGCGAACTCGTCGACGACGCCCTGCTGCACGAGAATCCGGTTGGCGGAGATGCACGTCTGCCCGGAGTTGCGGAACTTGCAGAGCCGCATCGCCTCGACGGCCTCGTCGAGATCGGCGTCGTCGAAGACGATGAACGGCGCATTGCCGCCGAGCTCGAGCGCAACCTGCTTCACCTGACGCGCGCACTGCTCCATGAGCAGCTTTCCGACGGCGGTCGAGCCGGTGAAGCCGAGCTTGCGCACGATCGGGTTGGACGTGAGCTCACCGCCGATCGCCGGCGCGTCCTCGGCGTCGCCCGTCACGACGCTGAACACGCCCTTCGGCACACCGGCGCGCTCGGCCAACTCGCAGACGGCCAGCGCGGAGAGCGGCGTCTGCTCGGCGGGCTTGAGCACCATCGTGCAGCCCGCGGCGAGCGCGGGCGCGGCCTTGCGGGTGATCATCGCCGCCGGGAAGTTCCAGGGCGTGATGCCGGCGCCGACGCCGATCGGCCTGTTTCAGCACGAGCACGCGCCTGTCGGGCAGGGTCGGCTGGATCGTGTCGCCGTAGACCCGCTTCGCCTCTTCGCCGAACCACTCGAGGAACGAAGCCGCGTATGCGATCTCGGCCCGCGCCTCGGCGAGCGGCTTCCCCTGCTCGAGCACCATGAGGACCGCGAGGTCCTCCTGCTTCGCCACCATGAGGTCGGCCCAGTCGCGCAGGATCCTGGCCCGGTCTTTGGCCAGGAGGCCTCGCCAGGCCGGAAGAGCGCGCGCGGCGGCCTCGATTGCCCGTCGCGTCTCGGCCGCTCCCACGCGCGGCACCTGCGCGAGTGCCTCTCCGGTCGCCGGATTGACGACCGCGAAGGTGGCGCCGGAGTCGGCATCCACCCAGGCGCCGTCGACGTAGGCCCGGGTGCGGAAGAGATCGGGATCGCTCAGCGCCGGCCCGTGCGCTGCCGCTTCTGTCGTCGTCATCGTGGCTCCTTCGTCGGGGCCGGGAAGACCCACGCCCCCCTACATCCTAGAAATCGCCTCAGGCCGGCGGTGCTCCCTTGGACTCCCAGTACCGGTTCAGCGCGCCCTGCACCTTGATGAACCACACGAACTGCCCGACGATCGGGAGCAGCACCCAGAGGCCCGTGATCCCTCGCACCGGTGCGGAGCCGGGCGCCCCGCCGTCGAGGTCCTCGTGCAGATAGCGAACCTCGGACGGCACGACGAAGTAGGTGACGATGCCGATCACCGCCCAGATCACGAGGCCGATGATGCCGCCGATGCCGTTCCCGGAGTAGCGCTTCATCTCCTCCTGGGTCCGGTAGACCCAGATGAAGGTGTAGATGCCGAGCGTGAGGATCGCCCAGAGGATGGAGAGAGGGATCGAGCGCGTGTTGCCGACCTGCCCGCGCGCCGGCGTCGCGGCTGCTACAGCCATGAAAGCCTCCTGATCGCGTTGCCAGGCCGATGGTAGTCGGGATGTCGGCGGCGGCATTCTGATAGAAGACGCCGATGCCGAACCGCTACGACTTCGCGGGTAGGGTCGCCCTGGTGACGGGCGGCGCCAGCGGCATCGGTCGCGCGATCGCCGAGCGGTTGCGCGACGAAGGCGCCGAGGTCGCCGTGCTCGACCGGGACGCGGAGCGGCTCGCGGCTGCCGCCGGCGAGCTCGGGGCGCTGGCCGTCACGGCCGACGTCACGCAGTCCGGCGAGGTCGACGCGGGCGTGGCGCAGGTCGAGTCCGAGCTCGGCCGGCTCGACGTGCTCGTGTGCTCGGCCGGCGTTGGCGGCGACTCGCTGCACACCGAGGACGTCGGCGACGCCGAATGGGAGCGCGTCTTCGGGATCAACTGCCACGGGGTCTTCTTCTGCAACCGCGCAGTGATCCCCGGCATGAAGAAGCGCGCCTACGGCCGAATCGTCAACATCGCCTCGATCGCCGGCAAGGAGGGGAACCCGATGGCCGCCGCCTACTCCGCATCGAAAGCGGCCGTGATCGGAATGACGAAGTCCATCGGCAAGGACCTCGTCGGCTCCGGGATTCTCGTCAACTCCGTCGCTCCCGCCGTGATCCAGACCCCCATCCTCGACCAGATGTCCGAGGAGCACATCGAGTACATGGTGTCGCGGATCCCCCTGGGCAGGCTCGGCCAGCCGGCGGAGGTCGCCGCGCTCGTCGCATGGCTCGGGAGCGAGGAGATGACGTTCTCGACCGGCGCCTGCTTCGACATCTCCGGCGGCCGCGCGACCTATTGAGGGGCCGGATGAGATCCGGCCCCTGCGAGTGAACGCCGTGTCCGAACGCTTCCTCGTCACCGGCGTGCTCGGCTGCCTCGGGGCGTGGACCGCGCGGCTGCTCGTCGAGGAGGGCGCTGACGTGGTCGGGCTCGACCTCGGTGACGACCCCCGCCGGCTGCGCGAGCTCTGCCGGACCGGCTCGACGCCGTCACCCTCGTCCAGGGGGACGTCACCAGCCTCCCCGTCATCGAGCAGGCTCTCGACCAGCACGAGATCACGAACGTCATCCACCTGGCGGCGCTCCAGATTCCGTTCTGCCGCGACAACCCCCCGCTCGGCGCGGCCGTCAACGTCCTCGGCACGGTCAACGTCCTCGAGGCCGTCAAGCGGCGCCTCGACCGCATCGGCGCGCCGGTGGTCTATGCGTCCTCCGCGGCCTACTTCGGCGCGGGCGACGCGGCCCGAGCCACGGGCGACGAGAACGCCGACTCGCGCCCGAGCACCCACTACGGCGTCTACAAGCAGGCCAACGAGGGCAACGCGCGGATCTACTGGCAGGACGAGCAGGTGCCCTCGCTCGGCCTCCGGCCCTACAACGTCTACGGGCCGGCGCGGGACCAGGGCATCACCGCAGAGCCGACCCACGCCATGAAGGCGGCGGCCGGCGGCGAGGGCTACCACATCAACTACGGCGGCAGGGTCACCTACAACCACGCCGCCGACGTGGCGCGCGCGTTCATCGCCATGAGCCGCACGTCCTATGCCGGCAGCGCGGTGTTCAACATGCCCGGCACGGTCGCTCACATGTCCGAGGTGGTAGCTGCGATCGAGGCTGCGGCACCCGAGGTCGCCGGCCGGATCACCTTCGACGACGTTCAGCTGCCGTTGCCGGCGGAGATGGCAACGGGGGGCCTCGCGGCGGCGATCGGGGAGGTCAGGATCACTTCGCTGGCCGAGGGCGTGCGCGAGACCGTCGAGCACTACCGCCAGTCTCCTGATGCTGGTGCTCCGCTCCGAGGAGTTGCTCGTCCGGCTCGACCCGCGGCACGGCGGCGAGCTGCTCGATCTGGTCGACCTGGAGACCGGTCGCCAGCTGCTCGGCCGTCCACCATTCGCGTCCGCCGAGCCCCTCGGCGGCGACCTCGACGAGGAAGCCTGGACAGCCCGCTACCGCGGAGGCTGGCAGCTCGCCGCGCCGAATGCGGGCAGCCCCTGCGTCGTCGAAGGGACGCGGCACGGCTTCCACGGCCGCGCCTCCAACGACCCCTGGACGGTCACAGCTGCCTCCGACTCCTCGTGCGTCCTCACCTGGAGCGGGCACGGCGTGCGGATCGAGCGGCGGCTGGAGGCCGACGCAGACACGTTGACCGTGTCAGTCGACATCGTCGGCGTCGCCGAGCGGGCTCCGCTCGTCGCGCTCGAGCACATCGCGCTCGGGACGGAGCTGCTCGACCCCGAGGTCGCGATCGAGCTGCCTGCGGGGCGCGCGTACGAGCTCTCGGAAGCCGAGGGGCCGCCCGAGCCGCCGGCCGATGCCGCGATCTGGCCGGAGGCGCTGCTGCTCGACGGCTCGCGCGAGCGCTGCGACCGTTGGCCGATCGCGACGCCGCGCAGCCGGCTGCTCGGCGTTGCCGAGCTACCGACGGGACGCGCCGTCGTGCGCAATGCCGCCACCGGCCAGGGGCTCGAGCTCGCCTGGGACTCCGACTGGCTGCGCCACCTGTGGCTCTGGCACGAGGTTCGCACCTACGGCGGCCCCTGGCGCGGAGCCGCGGAAGTGCTCGTCGTCGAGCCGGCCTCCGTCCCCCACTCGCTCGGGCTCGCCACGGCCGTCGACCATGGTCAGGCCAGGTGGCTCGACCGGGGCGAAACGGTTGCCTACCGCCTGACGGCCCGGCCGCTGCACTGAGCTCTCACGCGCGGGACGTAGCGTGCAGCGTCTCGGGCGTCCGCACGACGAGCGCCAGCGCCACGACGGCCGGCACCGCGCTGACCAGGAAGGCCTCCGTCAGCCCGGCCGACGCGGCCACCGCGCCCGCGACCAGCGGACCGAGCGCGAAGCCGACGTCGCCGAAGAGCCGAAAGACGCCGGCAGCCGTCCCGAGCTCTGCCCGCGGGGCGATGTCCGAGAACATCGCGCTGGGAGCCACGCCTCCGAACCCTGATGCGACCGCCAGGCCGGCCACCAGGAGCCCGAGCACGAGCGGCTCCCCGGCGAGGCCGATGATCGCGGTGAGGGCGGCCAGCCCGACGAGCGCCGGCACGAGGACGACCTTGCGGCCGCGCCGGTCGGCGATGCTTCCGGCGGGATAGAGGACGACGAGCTCGACCACGAGGCCGACGGCGAACACGACTCCGATCGCGGCGGCGGACATTCCCAGCTCGTCACGCCCGAAGAGCGCGAGCAGGGTCCCGAACACGGCGGCGAAGATCCAGAGATAGGCGAGCTGGCTCACCGCGGCCGCCGTGAGGCCCGGCGTTCTCACGACGCGGATCAGGGCTTGACGCCAGCTCGAGCTCGGCGGGGCCTCGGAGCTCGAGACCCGCTCGAGCCGGGGCACGAAGATCAGGTAGAGCGCCCCGGCGAGCGCGTACAGGCCCGCGGCGGCGTAGAGGGGGCTCGCGAGCCCGAAGTGGTCGGCGATGAAGCCGCCGACGAAACCGCCTGCCGCCAGGCCGACGTTGAAGCTCCCGTAGAAGATGCCCATGGTGCGCGCCATCTGCGCAACCGGCACGACGCGCAGCAGAAACGCGTAGCTCGCCGTCTGCGTGACGGCCGAGCTCACGCCGACCGCGCCCCAGAAGACGACGGCCGCCGCGAAGGCCGGTGCGAGCCCCGTGAGTACCGCGAACGCCGTCATCGACGCCAGGCCTGCGGCTCCGGCCGCACGTTCGCCGACGCGGTCGACGACGACCCCGGCGCCGAGATCGCACCCGATGCGCGCGATCCCGTACGCGGCGATGAGCAGGCCTGCCGCCCCGTAGCCCACCCCGAACGAGCGCGCGAACAGCGGCAGGATGGGCAGCACGATGCCGTTGCCGAGCATCAGGACGAACGCGATGAGGACAACGGCCCGGACCGAGCGATCGGCGAGCACGAGCCGGGCGCCCGCGCCCGCTCTCACGGCGCGGTGGGTGCGACCGTCGAGATGCCGCGGTGGAGCCGCTCGCGGGTCAGGGTCGAGCCGAGCACCAGGTAAGCCGAGCTCGTGCCGACGATCAACCACAACGACCCGGTGAAGTTTCCGGTGGCGTCGCGCATGGCGCCGAGGACGAACGGCGAGAGCCCGGAGATGCAGTAGCCCGCGCCGAGCATGAGGCCTGCGACGGCGCCGACCTGAAGAGGATCGTCCGCGACGTCGAGCGGCAGCGTCATGGTCAACGCGAAGAGGGCGCCGATCGCGCATCCCCCGAGCGCCGCCCAGGCCCAGCCCGCCTCCGGTAGCAGGATCATGCCGATGACCGACGCCACCGTGATCGCGGAGCAAGCGACGAGATAGCGCCGGCGGGAGCCGAAGCGGTCGGCCAGCGCCGAGACGGCGAGGCTGCCCGGAATTCCGCCGGCCTGCATGACGGCGAGAAGCGCTCCCGCGCTCTGCTCGCTCCACCCACGCTCGACGAAGGAGTCCGGCATCCACGCGGACAGGCCGTAGTACGCCGTGCCGAGCAGCCCGAACATCGCGACGAGGATCCACGCGACGCCGCTCCTGACCGGGAGCTTCGGGGGCCGCACGTCGAGGCGCCGATGTGGAGGCTCGCGCGCTGTCTGAACGAACCACAGCAGCGCGAGCACAACGGTCACTCCTGAAAAGACCGCGAGCGCCGTCCGCCAGCTTCCGAGCGCGGCGAGCGGCACGGCGGTGGCCGCGGCGAGCATCGCGCCGGCGTTGATGCCCGTCGCATACATCCCGGTCGCGTAGGCCGGCCGGTCGCCGAAGCGTTCCTTGACGGCGACGGGGAGCAGCGTGCCGGCGACGGCGATCCCGATGCCGACAGGGAGCGTGAGCAGCAGGAGGCCGACGGCGCCCGGCGCGAACGCTCGCGCGACCCCGGCAACGCCGATCAGCGCGACTGCCGCGCCGATCGCGGCCCGGGAGCCGATCCAGCCGGAGACGTAGGCAGAGGGCGGGGCGAAGAGCCCCATGCAGAGCACCGGAATCGTCCCGAGGAGCCCGGCGACCGCGTGCGAGAGATCGAAATCGAGCTGGATCTCGGGAAGCAGGGGCCCGATCCCGACGATCTGCGGTCGCAGCGCGAGCGCGATCGCGAACAGCCCGACGAGCACGCCCGCGCGCCCCTTGGTCACATCACCGCGCTCCGCCGGCCGTCCGGCCTGCCGCCGCTCCGGACGTCGCTAGATGTCCCAGGTCTCGTAGAACGAGCGCTCGCGCGACTCGAGCCTCGGGATCGCGTCGCCGAATCCCCATTGCTTGAAGTGCTCCGACTCGGCGTGCGCCTCGTAGTCCGCTTTCGTGCGGTACTGCTCGTAGAAGAAGAACACGTTCGGGTTCTCGGGATCCCGATGCGGCTGGTAGAGCACCATGCCGGGCTCGGCCCGGGAGGGCTCGACGAGGTTGCGGACGGCTGCCTCCACGGCGTCGGCCTCGCCCTCTTTCGCGGTCCACTTCGCGCAGACGACATACGGCATCAGCTTCTCTCCTCCCGCTTCGCTTGCTTGTCCAGGTACCGGCGAATGCCAGCGTAGGACAGCTCGAAGCTGGGCAGCTGCCTGTACAGCTCCGCCGTCCCGTCTGCCTCGGCTTGCAGCTCGGTCTCGGCCGCCGCCGCGAACTCCTCGACCGTGGCGCCGTTGCGAACCCGCTCGGCCCATTCGCGCAGCCGTTCACGCGTCCGGGCGAGATGGGCCGGGAGGATCGGCGACCTCGCCGAAATGGGTCAGACGCAGCACCGACGGGCGCCGCGCCTCGATCGCGTCGAGGGAGGCCTCCCACGCCTTCAGATCGATGCCGGGCGGCGCCGAAGCCGGGTAGAGGAACCGGCCCGGCGGCAGCACGCAGGCGGCGACATCGCCCGTGTAGCAGGCTCCCTCGGAGTCGAGGAACGACACGTGATGCCAGGCGTGGCCGGGCGTCGGAAAGACTTCGAGGTCGAGGATCCGGTCTCCGAGCGCATGGACGTTCTGCGCGGGCGCAGGGACGATCGCTCCGAAGATCCGGTCGAACTCGTCGCCGTAGAGCCGTCTGGCGCTCTGCTCGAGGCGTGTCGGATCGACGAGGTGCGGGGCGCCCACCTCGCTGACGTGGACCTGCAGGCCGGGGTTTGCCCGGACGAGCGCCCCGGCGGCGCCCGCGTGGTCGGGGTGCACGTGGGTCAGGATCACGTGGCGGACGTCCTGCAGGGGGAGCCCGAGCGCCTGGAGGCCCTTCTCGAGCGCCTCGGCGCAGACGGCGGGGCCGCAGTCGACGATCGCGGGCTCCGGCCCGTCCAGCACGTACACCCCGATCACATGCGGGCTCCCGAGGTGGAGGACGTCGACGAGTTGCGGCATGGCGGCGGTCCGGTGCAGCTTCTCAGAACGCTCGACCTTGCACGGCGGGACCGGGTTCGCGCGACGTCGGCAGACGTCGAACTAGGCGGTGCCGGCGGCGCGCCGGACGGCGTCGGCGATCTTGACGTAGCTCCCGCAGCGACACAGATTGCCCGCCAGTGCGAGTGCGATCTCCTCGTCCGTCGGCTGCGGGCATTCCTCGAGCAGGTTGGCCACGGTCAAGACGAGGCCAGGCGTACAGAAGCCGCACTGGAATGCGTGGGCGTCAGCGAACGCCCGCAGCACCGGGTGGTCGCCGCCGAGGCCTTCAGCCGTGGTGACGGTCGCCCCCTCGACGAGCGGCGCGAGGAGCAGGCAGGCGGAGATCGGCTCGCCGTCGACGAGCGCCGTGCACGCGCCGCACACGCCGATGCCGCAGGTCTCGCGGACGGACCGGACGCCGAGTTGGGTGCGAAGCACCGTGAGGAGGCTCGCGGTCGGAGGCACGTCGACCTCCACCTGCTCGCCGTTGAGGTTGAAAGCGACATTCATGGCGAAGTCGTGCAGGAATCGGCGCGAAGCGCGAGGGTCTCGTGCGGTTTCGGGGCGTAGTCTGGGAGGGGATCGTGGGTCCCCCCACCCGGGTGGGGGACTGCGGCTCGACACCGGGAGCATCGCGGCGGCCTCACGAAGCGTCCCCGGCGTCGCGGCGGTCGATCGCGGCCAGGACTGACTCGGCCGTCATGGGGAGCTCCGTCACGTGGATCCCGAGCGAGCCGAGCGCGTTCCCGATCGCCGCAGGGACCGGCGGTACTGCCGTCTCGCCGATCCCGTGGACGTCGGCCCCCGCCTGCTCCACGAGCTCGTGGGTCAGCACCGGCAGGTCGGCGATCGACGGCACCTCGTAGTCGGAGAGGTTCGCGTTCGTGACCTGGCCGTCCGCGAACGCGACGGCCTCGAACAGCGCCGTCCCGAGGCCCATGATCATGGCTCCCTCGTTCTGGAGCTCCGCGCCGTCCCGGTTCACGACCCGCCCGGCGTAGACGGCGGCGTGGACACGCTCGACCTCGACCTTCCCGGTCTCCTCGTCCACGTGCACGGTCGCTGCGGCGGCGCCCTGATGCCAGTGGGAGGAGGCGACGCCTTGTCCGGTCTCCGGGTCGAGCCCGCCGTCGTTGCGAAACTCCCCTACCCCGCGGGTGCCGTCGCGGCGCAGGTCGCGCACAGCCTCCTCGAGTGCCCGGCCCATCATGTAGGTGGACCGGCTCGAGGTTGCACGCGTGTCGTACGGCGCCAGGTCGGTATCCGGGTTGGGAAACCGGATCTCGGACGCGGCGACGCCCAGCAGCTCGGCCGCCATCAGGGAAAGCGCGCGCCGCGACCCCTGACCGAGCTCCGCCGTCGCGCAGCGCAGGATGTAGCCGCCGTCGTCGTTCGTCTCGATCGCGATCGACGCCCGGCTCGGCGTCTGCATTCCCTTGAGCAGCACGCACAGGCCTTTGCCGCTGCGGCCCTCCCGCCACCCGACTGCATCGGCGGCACGCTCGAGACAGTCCGCGAAATGGACGTCGTGCACCGTCTCGCCCGTGCAGAAGACGTCGCCGTCCCGCAGCACGTTCTTCAACCGGAAATCGAGCGGATCCAAGCCGAGCCGGTCGGCCAGCATGTCCATCGCCCGCTCGGACGCCCAGGCCGCCTGGGTGGCTCCATAGCCCCGGAAGGCGCCGTTGGGCGGCAGGTTTGTGTAGACGCACCGCGAGTCCGCTGCGACGTTCGGGATGCGGTAGGGGCCGACGGCGGAGTAGCCGATCTTGACCGCCACACCGGGGCCACAGTCTGCGTACGCGCCGGTATCGATGGAGGAGTCGACGAGCTTTGCGACCAGAGTCCCGTCCCGGCGGGCTCCCATGCGAACGCGGATCAACGCGGGGTGGCGGTTGTTCGTCACCCACTCCTCGCTGCGCGGCAGCACGAGCCGCACGGGCCGTCCGGCCTTGCGCGCGAGCGCGGCGGCGATCGCCTCGAGGTGAACGAAGGTCTTGGCGCCGAACGAGCCGCCCATCGGCGGACACACGATCCGAACGCTCTCCTCGGGCAGGCCGAAGACTCCGGCGATGTCCGCGCGCACGTTGAACGGCGTATGCGTGCCGGTCCAGAGCTCCAGGCGCCCGTCGCTCCATTGCGCCAGGCAGGCGTGCGGCTCCATCGCCGCATGCTGTGCCGCCGCCGTCCTGAACGTCTCGTCCACGACCGCGTCGGCCTCCTCGAAGCCCCGCTCGACGTCGCCGTGCCGGATCCGGAAGAGGTGGCAGACGTTCGTCCCCTCCTGGGGACGGATCCCGAAGTACGCCGCGTCGTTGTCGGAGATCTGGTGGTGCTCGTGCACGAGCACCGCGCCGTCGAGTGCCTCCTCGAGATCGAGCGCTGCCGGCAGCTCCTCGTAGTCGACCTCGACCAGCGCGAGCGCGCTCTCCGCCTCCTCTTCGGATGCCGCCGCGACAGCCGCGACGCCGTCGCCGGCGAACCTCGCCCGCTCGATCGCGAGCACGGTCTGGTCGGCGATCTGGCAGCCGTAGCGCCCAAGCTGCAGCACGTCGTCCGGCGTGAGCACGACGACGTCGTCGGGCACCGCCGATGCATCCACGCGGAGCACCCGGGCGTGCGGATACGGGGAGCGCAGAATGCGGCCGTGCAGCATCCCCGGCAGCTCGAAATCCTGGGCGTAGCGAACCGTCCCCTCGAGCACCGCGCGCAGCCAGGGGGCGGAGCGGTCATCCGGCTCCGAGCTCGAGAAGCGCGCGGCGCACTTCGACGGCGATGACGCGCTTGCGGTACGCCGCCGAGCCGCGAACGTCGGAAAGCGGCTCGATCGCATCCGCGTAGCGGGCGCCGATCTCGGCCGCGAGCTCTGCATCGAGCGACCGGCCGGACGCCAGCGCGCACGCATCCGGATCGACCTGCAAGGTTCCCGCGACCGCACCGACGACGACCCGCAGCTCTCCGCCGTCGAGCACCGCCGCGACCGAGACGCACGGCCGATCTTCATGGGAGCGAGACCGGAACTTGCGATACACGGCGCGATCGACGCGCGGAACGGAGACCGCGATGATCAGCTCGTCAGGCTGCAGCGCGGTCTCGTAGTAGCCGGTGATGAGCTCTCCGACCGGGATCTCACGCTCGCCCGCGACGCTGCGGGCGACGACCTTCGCGCCGAGGGCGCAGAGCATCGCCGGTGGGTCGGAGGCGTAATCGGCATCCGCCAGCACACCGCCGACGGTGGCCTGGTTGCGAACCCGGGGGCTCGCTACGAGAGCGAACGTGCTCGCGAGAACAGGCCAACCCTCCAGAACCGCCTTCGAGCGCTCGACGGCGCGGTGCCGAACCATGGCGCCGAGGCGAAGCTCGCCGTTGACCTCAATACCGTCGAGGCCGGGGACCTCGCCCAGGCTGAGCAGGCACGTCGGGGCAAAGAGGCGCTGGTTGATCAGGATGCCGAGGAACGTGCCTCCGGCGAGCACGGTTGCCTCCTCCCCGTGCTCGGCCTTGAGCGCCAGGGCCTCTTCGAGGGAGCGCGGCGCCAGCCAATCGCAGCCGAAGGTCATTCCGACGGGGCCTCGGCGCGGTCGACGACGGCAAGGGCCTCTTCGTAAAGAGGCTGCGCCGGCTCGCGGGCTGCATCGAGCCGAATGCGCTCGTACATGTACGTCAGCTGGGCTTTTGCACGCTCGTGGCCGCACTTTCCTGAAGTCACCCAGTCGGCCATGAGCCCCGGGTTGACCTCGAGGAACGAGACGGAGTCGGCGGCCTGGACGACGTTCTCGTCGGCGTCGCCCCCTGTCTCGTGCGCGCGCACCAGGCGCTGCACTTCGGCGATGAGTACCGGCGAGCCACCTTCGATTCGGAGCCAGTCACCGACCACTTGCGCGGATCGCTCGGAATGCGTACGCACGTAGGTCTCGTCGCCGGGCGGCATCGTTGCCGGGTTTACCACGGGCCCACCGGGAAAGTGCCGCTCCATGTCGTGGGTCAGCGCAGCGAGCTGCATCGACTCCGGGGCGTCCGGCTCGAGCACGAGGAGCCAGTCGAGCGTCCGTTCCAGATGGCGAGCGTTCCAGTACGGCTCGACCCAGACGTGGGCGCGCTCGAGCAGCGAGCTCAAAGCGTCGTCACCGGCCTCGACTGCAGCAGGAAGATCTGCCCGCCCTCGATCGCCCACTCCACGTCCTGGGGCGCACCGAAATGCTCCTCCAGCGTGCGACCAAGCCCAGCGAGCTCGCGCAGCTCGCCCGCGGTGAGAGCGCCCTCGCCGGACAGGACCTCGCGCTTCACGACGCCCTCGCGATCGACCACGTAGTGGTCCGGCGTAACTTCGCCGGAGACGACCTGTTCGCCAAGGCCGAGCGCCGCCTCCACGATCATCTGGTCGCGGCGGCGCTGGACGGGATCGGCGGTGAAGATCACGCCCGCCTTTTCCGCCTCGACCATCCGCTGCACGACGACGGCCATGCCGAGATCGTCGAGCGAGCCCTTGTGGGACCGGTAGAAGAGCGCTCGCTCGGAGAAGAACGACGCCCAGCACTGGACGACCCGCGCGCAGACCTCGTCGATGCCGGAGATCTCGAGGTAGGTCTCCTGCTGGCCGGCGAAGCTCGCGGTCGCCGAGTCCTCGGCTGCGGCCGAGGAGCGCACGGCAACGCGGCCACCGCCCAGCGCCTGGTAGGCCGCCGCGATCTCGGCCCGGGGCGGCTCGGCAGCGAGCACGAGCTCCTGCGCCTCGGCGTGCGCCTGCGAAGCAGCGAGCTCGCGGAGCTCGCGCGACGTCGACGGCCTGCCCGAGCGCAGCCGACACGATCACGAAGCCGGGCGGCACGGGAAGCCCCGCGGCCGCCATCGCCGCCAGGCTCGCTCCCTTGCCGCCGGCGACCCCGACGTCGCGGCACCCAGCGTCGCCGAACCAGAGCAGTGTTGCCGCGCTCACTCCTCGATGATGGCAACGGCGCGAACGGGTGCCGCCGTCGTACCCGTCCACTTGATCGGGAAGACGGCGAGCTTGAAGCCGTGGGACGGCAGCTGGTCGAGGTTCATGAGGTTCTCGAGGTGCCAGTAGTCGTCGTCCATCATCACGCGATGGGCCTCCCAGAAGTGCTTCCCCTCGAACATCGCCCAGACCGGCGGGTCGAAGGTGATCGCGTCGATTCCCATCATCCGCACGCCCTGTGCGATCAGGTGCCGTGTCGCCTCGGCCGTCATGCCGCAGTGGTCCGTGCGGTACCGCTCCTCGGTGTTGTAGGCGCCGGCGCCGGTGTGGATCAGGACGATGTCGCGCTCCTTGAGCTCGTAGCCGATCTGCTCGAGCGAGCCGTCGATGTCGTCGGGGGTGATCCGGTAGCCGGAGGCCCGATCGCGGAAGTCCAGAACCACCCCGTCGGAGAAGCAGTACTCGAGGGGGATGCCCTCGACGCCCGGCGCATCCGGGCCCCGGAGGTGCTTGACGGCGTCGCAGTGCGTGCCCACGTGGTCGTTCTGGATCACGAGGTAGCTGGCAGTGAGCCAGGTCGCGCCCTCCGCCGCCGCACCGATGCGCTCCGCGAACTCCTCCCAGCTCTCGTAGAGAACGAGGGTGGGAGGCGGGACGCGCGGGAACGTGAGCATGTCGCGGTGCACGGGCATGGAGAGATCGACGAGCCTGGTCAACGCAAACCTCCTCGAAGAACGAGTTCTGAACTCCTCGACGTGCCGGCGCAGGGTGGTGCGAGAGCATGCCGCTCGGCCCGTCCCCTCGCGCGCGGGGGCCTCCCGCTTGCCTCCTCCCGCTTCAAGCCTAGTGCGGGAATCCGCGTGAGTGGCGCGCGGAGCGTGGCAAGAGGCGCGTCAGAGTGTGGCGGCATCGTCATGAGAGGATCTCGACGACGCCCGTCGAGCCGTTCACGCGGACGCGGTCGCCCGTGCCGATCCGCTGGGTCGCGGTGGAAGTGCCGACGACGGCCGGGATCCCGAACTCCCGTGACACCACTGCCGGATGGGCCGCCACACCCCCCGCGTCCGTGACGAGGCCGGCGATCTTCGTGAACAGGACCACCCAGGCGGGGTTCGTCATGCGGCAGACGAGGATCTCGCCGTCCTTGACCTGATCGAACTCCTCGAGCGACTCGACGAGACGCGCGCTGCCCTCGGCGATCCCTGGAGACGCCGCCAGCCCGACGATCTCCTCCTGCCGCTCGGGCGGCTCGCGGAAGAACTTCTCGGGGAAGCCCCAGAGCGTGTAGTACGGGAACTCGAGCTGCGACTCGCGTGGCCGTCCCGACCCAGTCCGGAGGCCGCAGCGCAAACGCGCGCTCGCGCTCGTCGCGCCGCTCGGACACCCGCGCCTTCGCCATCGAACGCCGTCGGGTCGGCCACGAGCACGCGGAGCTCGTTGTAGCGCAGGAACATCACGTCCTCCGCATCGTCCAGCACCGAGCTCTCGGCCAGCCGGCGCCCGAGCGCGACGAGCACCAGGCGCAGGCGCGCGTTCGTTCCCTGGTCGATGAAGAAGTGATGGTCGGGCGTCAGCGGATTCATGCGCAGGGAGAGGTCGAGCGCCGCCTGGAGCCTGGCGCGCCCCTCGCCCTCCGGCACGTCGTCCATCAGCTCGTGGAGCGCGCCGTCGAGGTCGGCCTTCACCGCATCGAGCTCCGCCTGGAAGTCGTAATCGGACTCGAGGTAACCGCGCACCGCCTCGATGATCGGAGCCGGGCTCTCGCGCCACGTCGGATAGACGAACTCGTGCGACCAGATCGCCTTGTTGCCGAACTCGAGCTGGTACGGCCGCAGGCTCTCCTCGACGAACCGGCGCCCGCGCTCGGAGCCGTCGAGCGCGGCTGCGACGGCGGCCGCCGTGTCGCCGGAGTGGAACGCGGCGATGAGCTCGGAATCGCCCTTGACCTCCTCCTTCATGCGCCAGAGAGCCTCGATCGAGTCCCAGTTGCGGTCCTCGACGGAGCTCTGCAGCCGGGCGGGCAGATTCGGGTCGACCTCGCCCTTCACCTCGGCGATCGTCGCGTTGAGCCCGAGCGTGGCCGAGAACTGGGCGAAGTTGAGCATCCAGTGGATCTTCCAGTGGCGGTCGTGGATGTCGATCGCGTCCTCGAGCAGCACCGCGAGCTCGACGAGGCTCGCCGAATCCGTGTCGTAGCCGTCGAGGTAGGCGAAGTTGCGCTCGATCTCCGGGCGCAGGCGCTCGCGCCACCAGTCGAGGAAGTTCGCGGCGTAGTGCGGGAGGACGAAGCCGAGGTAGGCGCCGATCTGGGCCGGGTAGTCGGCCTCGCGCGGCACGCGCGGCACGTAGCGCGCCTGGTACTCCGTCGCCTCGGCGCGCAACGACGGCTCGGCCGGAATCGCGGCCATGTACGCGTAGCCGTTGATCTTCTTCATGACCCAGTCGGAGGCGAACGGCGTGCCGAAGCGCCGGAACATGTGGTCGCACGTCAGCCACCAGCCGCCGATGTCGAAGAACAGCGGCGACACCGGGTTCGGGCAATGGAGGTCGTCGAAGATCCACAGGAGCTCGCGCTCGCCCTCGTCCCAGTCGATCGGGAACTCGTCCGAGCCGTAGAAGCTCCCGAGCACGTCCTCCGCCATCGCCCCTCCTTCCGCCCGCAGTTGGCAGGCGATCATCGATGATCGAGGATCGCGCGTCAAACCGCCTCGGCGGCCTGCAATCGCGGGGCAAGAGCCGTCCGCTAGAACAGCGACAGCGTCGGCTCGGCGGCGCCTCGGATGACGTCGAGATCGACCTCGACGCAGTCGAAGCCTCGTGCCTCTGCGAGCACACGGGCCTGCGGCTTGAGCTGCTGCGCGGCGAGCAGCCCGCGGCAGTCCGAGAGCTCCGGATCGAGCCGCAGGCGTTGGACGTAACGCGTCAGCTGCTCGACAGCCTCGATCGTGGCGACGCGCTTCACCTCGACCGCCACCCAGCCCCCATCCGCGTCGCGGCAGACGAGATCGACGGGCCCGATGTCGGTCGACCACTCGCGCCGGACGAGGCGGAGACCCTCGCCGAGCCACGTCGGCGAGGCCGCGAGCGCCGCCTGCAGCTCCGCCTCGACGCCCTCCTTCTGAAGCTCGCCGCCGTCGCCGAGCTCGTGGCTGACGTCGCTGAGAACCTCGCTGACGACGATTTCGAGACGCTCGTCGCCCCGAAGCTTGCGGACGACGACGAGCTCGAGCGGCTCGCCGTGCTGCTCGACCACCGTGGGCGGTGTCATCCAGTTCAGAGGCTTGTAACCGCCCGTGTCCGCATGAACCATGACGGAGCCGTCCGCCTTGAACACGAGGAGTCGCAGCGCGTCCGGCAGGGTCGCGCCGAGCCGGCCGCTGTATCGAACCTCGCAGCGGGCGATAACGAGCCGCACGGTCCGGAACGGTACCGTCCCAAACGGACATGACTCGGAGGCCGCTCGTGCCGTCCTCCTGCCCGTGGGCGACGGCGCCCCGCACCGGGCGACGTCGCTCGAGTCTCCCAGGGGTGTCGTGCTCGGAGCCGTGGCCGGCGACGAGCGGCGCACCCGCATCCGCGAGTCGGTTGCCGCTCAGGGCCGGCCGGGGGGAATCGACTTCGTCGCGGTTGCCTAGATCGCAGGCGCGACGAGAGGGTGGCGGATGGGACTCGAACCCACGACTACCGGGACCACAACCCGGGGCTCTACCAACTGAGCTACCGCCACCAGGCCCCTCCACGATATCGCACCCGCGCCATGGCCAAGCCGCTACGACGGGTTCTCCGTGCTACAGGGCCGACTCGGGCCGGTGCTACCCTCGCGGGCGACGAGCGCCTGTAGCTCAGTGGACAGAGCAGCGGCCTTCTAAGCCGTTGGTCGGAGGTTCGAATCCTCCCAGGCGCACTAGGAGTCGCCTGCTAATCAGCACCATTCCTCGGCGGTCGACGCGATTCCCGAACGTTGGCTGGGCGTCGCCCGGGTTGAACCGAAACGCAGCCTCTCGGACGCGCTGCTCGCGCAGATACGTGCAAACGGTCAGGGTCGTCGCCGCACTCGCGTGGCCCGCGACCGCCTGGACGTGCGCGACGTCCGCACCGGCCTCGATGAGCCGCGACACGCAGGTATGGCGCATGTCGTGCCGGCGGTGGCCGGAGTCAGAGTTGTCAGCTGCGATGTAGCCGGTGATGCGGCATCCGCCGCACAGGTCGCGACGGCATTACCGACCTCGGGGAGATGTAGTCGCCGACCGGGTCGTAAAGTTCGTCAAAGCGGCTCGAGAGCCGTAACGCAGCCCATATGGCGAGTGCGCCAATCACGTACACGGCGCTCCCAACGCTAACGATTACCCAGACCCACCAAGCCAACCCTCAACCTCCGCTGACAGGCCCTGAGACGCCCAGGCCGACGCTGCCGCAGATTGGGGTCTTTTGAAGGAGAGATTTACCAGGCCGACCTTCGCCCCAAAGGGTGATTCTCCTCTGAGCGAATTGCTTGGCGTCGGCTGAGACTTGGGGATCAGGACCGCTCCCGAACGGCCTGGTTAGGCCAAGAATCGGAGACGCACAGCAACGACAGCAAGGTCGGGAAACCCCCGAAACTCGCCTTCCAAGCCGTTGGTCGGAGGTTCGAATCATCCCAGGCGCACCTAGAACACGCTGCAAATCAACTCTTTCCGGTGGCCCCTTCCCATGCCGCCCCTCGTCCCGACCGAGTTCGCTGTGATCGTGACCCATACCAACGCCGCGAGGATACCTCGTCGCGTGCGCAAGTGCAAGTCCCTCTTGCATCGCAGGTGCAAGGCCCGGTTGCGACCGTGTATCGTCGGGGCATGGCACACGACGCTGAAGTCAAGTCTGTCCTCCGCGCCTACAAGAAGGCGCTCGATGCGCTTCAGCGCCTCGACCGGGCGCGGCGCGATTTCCGCAGCGCGTTGCTCGCCGCGCACGAGGCAGGCGCCAGCAAGGCGGAACTCGCTCGGGCGCTCGGGGTCTCGCGTCAGCGCGTGGACGAGGTGCTCGCGCGGGCCCGTCACGAGCGCGCCGCAGGCGTCGAGGACGTGACCGACTAGGCGCCCCCTCGCGCGGGACACCCGTGCGGCGAGCCAACGGGGCCGCGCCTGGCTAGGCCGTGGACGCCCTTCTCGCGGGGTCGGGCGAGCCGCTGCGGCTTCGGCCGGCCCTGGGAACGCCCAGCGGGCGACCTTCGCCGTGACGGTTGTCGCTTGCAACCGGGACGGGCACTGGAATAGGCTGACGCGTCGGCGGCGAACTGGAGGAGAACCTATGCGACGAATTGTGGTGCTGCTAACTGTTTGCGCCGCGCTGGCCGTGACCGGGTCGGCAGGGGCGGCGACATTCAGCATGTACGCGGGCGAGCAGGCGCCGGGGCCCGCGGGGGTGCCCGCGCAGGCGACTTTGAACGGCTTCTATCCGGGCAAGCTCACGGTCCACAGGGGCGACAGCGTGAGGATCACGAGCATGACCTTCCACACGGCGACGTTCGGCAACGCGGCCAATCTGGCTGCGGTGGGACCGTTGTTCCTCCCCGATCCTGCCGGCGGCACGTACGCCGAGACGCCCAACGACTTCGCCGACAATCCCTGGTACTTCGAGCCGTTCACGAAGTTCATCTACAACGTGGGCGCGTTCGGACCGTCGGGCGACAGGGTCATCGACGACAAGCAGGTGCACAACTCGGGCATCCTCACCCCGGACCAGAACGGAAAGCCCGGCACGTACACGTTCGAGTTCCCGAGGATCGGCACGTATCAGCTCGTCTGCCTGCTCCATCCGGGGATGCAGGGGACAGTCGTGGTCAAGCGGAAGCAGGCGAACGTCGCCCGGCCGGCCGTGCAGCGGGCGAAGGCGAACGCGCAGATCGCGGCAGGTTGGGAGCGGGCGAAGGCTCTGGACGACACGCCGGTCCCGCCGAACACGGTCTACATGGGCGTGGGCGGCAAGGAGACGCTGCTCGACATGCTGCCTGCCACGCAGACGGTGCCCGTCGGCACGGTCGTCGACTTCGTCAACGAGTCCCCGAGCGAGCCGCACAACGCGCTCTTCGGCGACCTCGACTGGTTCTTCGGATCGTTCAACCCGGAGACGAACTTCGAGCCGACCGGTCCTGGGTCGCCGAACCAGGTGTCTCCCTTCTACATCTACGGCTCTGACCCGGCCGGCGCTGACGGCGTGTACACCTACACGGGCGCAACGCAGCACGGCAACGGCATCTTCGCAACACCACTCGCGGACGACCAGCCGGGCGACCCGCCGAACGGCCTGCCTGGCTCCTCCAAGGTGAGGTTCACGACGCCGGGCACGTATCACTTCATCTGTCAGCTCCACGGCCCCGACATGGCCGCTGACATCGTCGTCACGCCGGCTCCGTGATCCCACGTTCGCTGCGAGGGCCGGGAGCGCTGCTCCCGGCCCTCGCTGTTCTGCTCGCTCTGGCGCTCGCCGGCCCTGCCTGGAGCGCGACCCGCGAGTACTGGATCGTCGCCGAGCCCGTGACGTGGAACATCGTTCCGAACGGGCACGACGCGATCGGAGGAATGGAGTTCACCCCCGAGGAGACGACGATCCGGACCGTCGTCTACCGCGCGTACACGCCCGGCTGGAAGAAGCCGCTGCGTGACGTGCCCTGGAAGTCCGGCGACAACGACGGCATCCCCGGGCCCATGATCCGGGGCCGCGTCGGCGACACGATCCTCGTCCACTTCAAGAACCTGGATTTCGAGTTCGGGCGCCCGCATTCGATGCATTTCCACGGCATCGAGTACGCGTTCGATTCGGACGGGTCGTTCATTCCCGGCTTTTCCGGCGACGGCGGCAACGTCAGGCCTGGCAGCTTTTTCACCTACGTGCTCAGGGCGGGCAAGCAGTCGAAGGGCGTCTGGCCCTACCACGACCACTCGCCGTCGATGATGGAGTCGATTCACGGCGGCATGTACGGCGCGCTCTCGATCCTCGGCAAGAACGAGCGCCGCCCCGACAAGGAGTTCGTCGTCTTCCTCTCGGCGACCGCCGGCTTCGAGACCATCAACGGCCGAGCCTTCGTCGGCAACACGCCGGTGCACCACGCGCGGGTCGGCGACCTCGTCCAGTGGGACGTGCTCGCGATCGGGGACGAGTTCCACACCTTCCACGTCCACGGCCACCGTTGGCTGCGCAACGGAGTGCCCGAGGACACGCGCACGATCGGCCCCGCCGAGAGCTTCGCCGTCCGCTGGCGCGAGGACGTGCCGGGGGAATGGCTCTACCACTGCCACGTGGAGGGCCACATGGAGCACGGCATGATCGGCCTCTACCGGGTCAGCCGGTGAGAACGCTCCTGGCCGCGCTCGCGGCCGCGCTCCTGCTGCCGGCCGGCGCGGGCGCGATCACGTACGAGGTGGCGATCCCCGGGAGCTTCTACTCGCCGTCGAAGCTCCTCGTACTCGTCGGAGACGAGGTGACGTGGACGAACCACGACGCTTCGACGCACACCGTGACGAGCTCCGGGGCCTTCAACTCCGGCACGCTCGCCCACGATGAGAGCTTCAGCTGGACGTTCGACACCGAAGAGGACCTACCGCTACGTCTGCTCGATCCACAGGTTCATGCAGGGTGAGGTCGACGTCTACGGCATCGCCCTCGAGGGCCCGACCGAGGCAATCACGCCCGGCCAGACCGTGACCTTGACGGGGCGTGCCCCGGCCGGGACGGACGAGGTCACGATCGAGCGGCGCCCGCCCGACGGTTCGTATCTGCCGGTGGCGACGGCGCAGCCCGACGCCGACGGCGCCTTCTCGTTCTCGGTCTCCCCGAGCCTCCCGACCTACTACCGCGCCGTGACGGCCGACCGGGCCAGCCCGGACGTGCTCGTCTCGGTGAGTGCGGTCGTCCGGCTTCGCGTCAGCGGCTGGCGCGGCCCCGCGGTGCTGCTCGAGGTAACGACCTCGCCCGACCAGGTGGGCGGGCGCGTCGTGCTCGAGCGTTACATACGCGAGCGGTTCGCGTGGAAGCACGTCAGCGACGCCGAGCTCGGACCACGCTCGCGGGCGCGCTTCCGGTACGTGCCGAAGCAACCCGTCCTCGTCCGGGTGCGCCTCGTCGAGGGTGTGAACGGATACGGCCCCGCCGTCAGCAACGAGCGGCGAATCTGGCCTCCTCCCCACTGACCGGCGCGCGGACGGCCGGAAGGCTCAACCGCCGGGCGCGGCCGAGGCTGCCTCGAGCAGGTCTCGCACTCGCACCTGCTCCGTCAGCAGGCGGCGGAAACGCTCCGGCTCCCCCGCCACAAACGAGCGGCAGAGCTCTCGTCCGGCGGAGTAGTTCATCACGTAGGTCCGTGACGTCGGCTCGGTGAAGAAGCGGATCATGTGGGCTGCGAGCTCGGGGGTCATCAGGCCCCAGCGCTCGAGATACGCGCGCGCCTCGTCCTCGGTCGCGTCCGCGTCGTGAAGCATCAGAGCCGCGTTGACCTGCGCCCAGCCGAGCGGCTCCCCCGCGCGCTCGACGGCGAACGCGTGAGCGAAGTCGAAGTCGACGCCGGCGTCGTGGGCAACCGCGGCGAGCCCCGCCCCGGCCTCGCCCTCGAGCAGCAGGGACACCGCCAGCTCGGCGATTCCCTCCGCGACGAGCGACTGCGGCGCCGGCACGAGCACGATCGTCTCCTCGACCAGCCCCCGGCCGCGCACGAGCAGCTGCTCCTTGCAGCAGCGCTCGACGTGGTGGCCGGGATACGTCTCGTGGATCGCGAGGTGCAGCAGCTCGACGGCCGACATCGGGAGGTCGACGTTGACCGCGATCCGGCTGCGCAGGTCACCCAGGTACTCGCAGAACGCCAGCCAGGGCTTCTCGCGGACGATCTCGAGGACGACGCCCTCTCCGTTCGGGAGCTCGACCAGGCCGCGCGTCCACGCGCGGGCCTCCTCGATGACCGGCCCCATGACGAGCTCGACCTGGTCGGTCGGGACCCGTATCGAGCCTTCCCAGCGCTCGTGCCGCTCGGCGAGCGTTCCGTCTCCGGGCAAGAGCTCCTCCAGCCGCTCGTGCGCGGCCGTGAAGACGGCCTCGCCGGTGTACGTCGGTCGCACGCCGTAGCAGCCCTCGACCTCGTCGGCGTACGAGAGTGACTCGCCTGCCAGCACGCCGGCGTAGGTGCGGAGGCCGACCATCTGGTCGCGCAGCCAGCCGTCCTCGAGCTCGTCGAGCAGCTCCTCTGCGACGGCAACGAGCGTTCGCGGCTCTGCCGGCGGAGCAGCCGCGACCTCCGCCGCCCACTCGGGAGGCCCGAAGTACGCATCGACCAGCCCGTCGACGTGGCGGCCGAGCTGCAGCCCCAGCCGGACGTACCGGCCAGAGAGACTCGCCGCCGCTCCGTCCCCGTGGTGCTCCGCGCTCACCGGCGCGAGCCTACGGCCTCGCCGGCCGGCGTGTTTGCGCCGTTCGACACGACCTGTGTTAGGGTCGTCCCCACCCCGATGCGAGGAGGCGACGATGGCCCAGGCAACGGTGGCGCCGGCAGTTGAAACGGCGCAGGCGTTCTTCGATGCGTGCGAGACGGGCAAAGGCTGGGAGGTCTGCCGGCAGTACTGTGCTCCGGAGGCGACCTTCTCGGCTCAGGCCGAGCCCCTCGCCGATGTTCGCACCCTCGAGCAGTACACGGACTGGATGAAGGCCATCCTGGGCCCGCTGCCCGACGGCCGCTACGAGGTGAAGTCGTTCGCCGCGGACGCGGAGCGGAACAACGTCATCGCGTATGGAATCTTCTCCGGCACGCACACCGGCGAGGGCGGCCCGTGTCCCCCGACCGGCAAGAGCGTCAGCACGGACTACGTGTACGTCATGGACTTCGAGGGTGACCGCATCCGTCACATGACGAAGATCTGGAACGCGGGCGACGCGCTGAAGCAGCTCGGCTGGGCCTAGGGCCGCCGGCCGAACGCCGTTTGACAGGCGCACGCCGGGAACGGAGAGTACCGAGCGGGAAGCCCTGAGCGGTGCCGCCGTTTCCGCAGCCGAAGTTCGCGTGGGACTACTCGCTGGCGAGCGAGTTGGCGGCGCTGCGGCACTGGCGGGCCAACGAGCCCGGGCGTGCAATTCCCGCCAAGCAGCAGGATCGCCTCCTGCTCGCGACGTGGAACATCGCGAACCTGGGGGTGCAGAAGCGGCGCGAGCAGGACTACCGGCTGCTGGCCGAGATCATCGGCTGGTTCGATCTGATCGCGGTGCAGGAGGTGGCGAGCGATCTGGCGGGGCTGCGCGCGATCTACTCGTTCCTGCCGGCGAGCTACCGGATGCTCGTCTCCGACGTGGCGGGAAACGAGGAGCGGCAGGCATTCCTCTACGACTCGGAAAAGGTGCGGCTGCTCGAGAAGGTCGGGCGCCTGTCGGTGCCGCCCACCGACCTGCGCTTCGTCAAGCTGCCGGGGGTTCTCGCCCCGTTTCTCGGCTTCGACCGCGGGCCGTACCTGGCCGCGTTCCAGGCCGGTGGCTTCCGGTTCCTGCTCCTCTCCGTCCACCTGTTCTTCGGGTCGGACGACGATCCGGCGGACATGGACCGCCGTCGGCTCGAGACGTTCGCGATCGCACGCTGGGCCGACCTGCGGCGGCGCAGCCCCAAGGCGTTCACCCACGACATCATCCCGCTCGGGGACTTCAACCTGCCGAAGACCGAGCCGGGCGACCCGATCTACTCGGTTCTCGTCAGCCGCGGCCTCCGGCTACCCGAGCACTCCACCCTGATCGCGTCGAGCATCAGCACCGACAACAAGTACGACCAGATCGCGTTCTTCCCGGGCGAGACGAAACAGGACTTCACCGGCAACACGGGCGTGTTCGACTTCGACGGAGCCCTGTTCCGCGAGCTCTGGCACACCAGGGGCCGCAGCGACTTCCTGACCTTCACGAAGTACTACGTGTCGGACCACCGGCCGATGTGGGCCGAGTTCCAGATCTGAGACCCGCTGGGAGCTCCGCTCAGGACGGCGTGAGCTGCTCGCTCTGAGGGCGCGCCTGAAGCAGCTCGGGCCGCTCGGCGACGACGGTGAAGAACGTGTCCACCACGGACGGGTCGAACTGTGTACCCGCGCAGCGGCGCAGCTCGGCGAGGGCCGCCTCGACTCCCAGCGCGTCCTGATGGGGGCGAACCGAGATCATCGCGACGAAGGCGTCGCAGACGGCGATGATGCGCGCCCCGATCGGGATCTCGCTCCCCGCGAGCCCGTCCGGGTAGCCCTGACCGTCCCAGCGCTCGTGCGTCGCGCGCACGAGCCTCGAGACCGGCGCCAGAACAGGCGACGCGGCGAGGATCCGCTCGCCGATCGCCGAGTGATTGCGGATGAAGCGCTGCTCCTCCGAGTCCAGCAGGCCGGGCTTGTAGAGGATCGCGTCGGGGACGGCGAGCTTGCCGATGTCGTGAAGCTCCGCGGCCCGCGCGAGCTCCGCCGTCTCGTTGCCCGCCAGGCCGAGCCGGTTGCCCACGGCGAGCGCGAGTGCGCTGACGTTGCGAGCGTGCTCGTGCAGGCGGGGCTCCCGCTCGTACATCGCGCGGAGCAGGACGTCCTCGGGCTGCCGCCCGCGCTCGAGCCGGCGCTCCTGTTTCTGAGCGTAGAGCCGCCGGTCGGCCGTGCGCAGCGCCGCAGAGGGCGTCGGCCCCTCGTCGGGCAGGAACGCCGCGCCGAACGACGTGCCGATGGCGAAGCCCTCGCTGCGCTCCGTGAGCGCCTCCACGCACGCGTCGATGAGCGCACCCGCACGCGCGTCGGAGACCCGCGCGAGCACGCAGAACTCGTCGCCCCCGAGTCGGTAGGCCCTCCCGTCCTCCCCGACGGCGGCCTCGAGCGCACGGCCCAGACGCGTCAGAAGGGCGTCGCCGACGGGATGGCCGTAGGTGTCGTTGTAGCCCTTGAAGCCGTCGAGGTCGAAGAGGAGCAGGAGCGACCGTCCCGTGGCCTCCTCGCCGCGGAGAGCGCTCTCGAGGTCGGCCAGGAGCCTGCGGCGGTTGCCGAGGCCCGTGAGCTCGTCGCTCACGGCCTGACCGCGCGTGCGCGCGAGCAGCCGCTGGTTCTCTCGGAATGTCAGCGCCGTCCTCGCAACGACGCCGAGAAGCGTCGCCACGGCGAGGCCCGCAGCGAGGTCGTTCAGCGGGACGAAGTGGTCGTAGGCCAGCACCCCGACGCCCACGGCGCCGAGGAACACCGGCACGATCAGCAACGATCGACCCTCGAGGTCGACGGGACGGGCCGTGTCGCGGCGGCTGCCACGCGGCGAGCGCCAGCAACAGGGCCGAGGCCGGCCAGAGGCTGTCGAGGATCGAGCCTTCGACGTACGAGCCGGCCGACACCTGGAACAGGTAGATGCCGTCGGCAACCGACATGGCGATCAGGCCGGCACCGATCAGGGCCCAGTCGCGGCTGGGTCGCCAGCCGGCCATCGCGAAGGCGCCGACGACGAGCGCGAACAGCAGGATGTCCCCGAGCGGGTAGGCCAGGTTCGTGATGATCTCCGCGGGAGTGCCGCCCGTGGCGTCGAGGACGACCTCGAAGAGCACCGCCGCCCCGACGGCCGCCGCCGCCGCGGAGGCGATCAGCCCGTCCATCCAGATGCTGAGCCCGAGGCCCCGGCCGCGCGCCCGCAGCAGGAGGACGAGGCCCGCATACGCCGCGACGTAGAAGCCGAGGTAGAAGGCGTCGGCGAGCGACGGATAGGGCGGCTCGCCGCCGGCGGCGAGCACCGTCCAGGTGATGTCCCCGGCCGCCCAGAGGAACAGCGCGACCGAGAACACGAACCAGCTGAGACGCGCCGGACGCCACCAGATCGCGCGCGCGAGACAGAGAACGGCCGCAGACAGCATCAGGCCGTCGTAGAGCCACTGGTCGAAGACGGGAGCGGGCCGGCCCCCGTTGAGGTTCAGGGCGCCGTGGCCGGCATGAGCGAGCAGCGCCAAGCCCGCCAACGCCTGGGCCGCCCAGACGACGTTCGGCTTCCGACAAACCATCCTGACGAAGCTTCCACGCGCCGTCGCCGAGCGGCCATACCCCTAGCGGGTGAGCCGGATCGAGGCTATGCGTCAGATGCGGGTTCCGGGGCCTCTGCCCGCTCCTTCCGGGCGGCGAGCACCTCGCGGAGGATGACCTGCAACGAGCCGGCGATCGGGATCGCGATGAGTGCGCCGAGCACCCCGGCGAGATCCGCGCCGATGAGGATGGCGATGAGGACGACGACGGGCGAGATCCGCACGGTGCGCCCGTAGACGAGCGGTTGCAGGACGTGGTTCTCGATCTGCTGGTAGATGAGGAAGAAGATGGCCAAGATGGCGGCGATCACCCACCCCTCCGTCGCGAGCGCGACCATCACGACGATCACGGCGGCGATCGTGGCGCCGGCCAGCGGCACGAGATCGAAGATCGCCACGACGACGCCGAGCGAGATCGCGTAGTCCGTGCCCGTCGCATAGAGCACTGCCGTGGCAGCGGCCCCTGCGATCACGCTGAGCAGGAGGTTGCCCGTCACGTAGCCGCCGACCACCTTGTAGACGCCTTGGAACGTGCGCTCCCAACGCGGCCGCGCCTGGTCGGGAACCAGGCTCAGCGCCGCCCGCGTGAGTCGCGGGCCTTCGAGAAGGAGAAAGAATGTGAGGAACGCGATCGCGACGACACCCACGACTGCAGTGAGGACGCCGCGCGCGACCGAGAGGCCTGCCCCCGTCAGGCCGAGCACCCCGCCGATCCCCTGGTCCTCGATCGCCTCGCGTACGCGGTCGACGATCTTGTAGTCGCGCTGGAGAAAGCCCAGCGGCCCCTGCCCCGCGACGAGATCGTCGATCAGGTCCGGGACGGCCTCGACGAACTCCCTCACCTGGTCGACGATCGGTGGGATCAGCAGGTAGCTCAGGCCCCCGATGACCAAGAGGGCCAGCACGGAGACAAGCCCGGCCGACCGGCCACGGGATTGACCGCGGCGTGCGAAGAACTCGACCGCGGGATTGAGCGCCATCGCCAGGAAGACGGCGATCAGGATCCAGCCGACGACGCCCCGGGTCGCCCAGAGGAGCCCCAGGAGGCCCGCGACGAGCAGGCCGATGCCGAGCACGATGAGCACCGTGCGGGGACGCACGAGCACGGTCCGCTCGGGAGCGGCCACGGACGTCTAGCTTGGCGTGCGCCCCGGACGGCGGCGCGTGCCGCGTCGGGCCCTCAGCCGCCTCCGGCCGCCATACCCGTGACGGCGGCGATGACGAGCGCGATTCCCACGAGCTGCCGTGGAAGGAGGCGCTCCCCGCCGAACACCATGCCGACGATGACGGCCACCGTCGCAAACTGCGCCACGAGCACGCTCGCGACCGCGACCGGGCCGCGATCGGCCGCGTAGAAGAAGAGCAGATAGCCGAAAGCGTCCCCCAGCCCCCACGCCAGCACCCGCCGGCGGTCGTCGAGCCAGGCGCGCGCGGCGCCCGTCCGCAGCGCGAACGGAATCATCACGACGAGCGCGCTCGACCGGATGAGCAGGAACGCCCAGTAGGCGCCAAGATCGTCGGCGACCGGTGCGCTGAGGGCCAGGACCCCTCCCCAGATCACGGCCGCGACGACCGCGGGCACGACGGCCGCCCGTCCGCCGCCCTGTCCCATCGCTGCGAGGATCACGCCGAGGACGGCGACCGGGAGGAAGGCCGCGACGAGGCCGCCGAGGCGCTCGCCGGCCGCGATCGCGAACAACGCGGCGATCCCGCCCTCGCAGGCGATGATCGGCGCCACCACCGAGACCGCACCGCTGCGGAAGGCGGTGAACCCGATCATGTAGCCGACGACCGTGACCGGCCCGAGAGCCACGCCGAGCAGCACGCCCTCGCAACGGCCACTCGTCCGGCGGGTCAACGAATGCCGCGATCGGGGCCACCGCGAGGAGGCCGATCAGCGTCGCCCCGAACACGACCGGAAACGCGCCGAGCTTCCGCGCGGCCTGCGCGAGCCAGAGGTCCGGCGCTCCCCAGCAGACGGCGGACGCGAGCCCGAGCAGCACGGTCACCGTCACGCGGCGACCCTACCGCGCGCGTCTATCGGCGTGCGAGGTCGAAGCGTCTCAAGCCGGGGGCGGCTCCGGCCGATGTCATCGCCATGACCCTCTTCCTGCTGGTTGCCGGTATCTCCCTCGGCGTCGTCCTGGCCGCGGTCGTGCTGCTCGTGCTTCGCTCGCTGATCGACGCGGCGTTCGGCGACTTCGCCAGAACCTGGGATCCGTAGCCGCCCTCAGGCGGCTGTGAGTGTTGCGCCTCGGGCCAGCTCGGCGACCGAGTATTCGGTGTAGGCGTTCTTGTCCGGTGGGCCGATCGCGAGCAGGAACCGGCCCTCGGTCGCGTCCATGATGATCGAGGCGATGGTCTCGATCTGCTCGAGCTCGCTCTGATCCGGGTCGACCGATCGACAGATCGCGTTCGGATGCCCGAAGGCGTCTTTGAGCGCGTCCTGCATGTCCTCCTCGCCCAGGGGTCTTCCCAGGTCCTCGAGACGGGCCCGGATCCGGCACTCTCGATAGAGCGAGTCGGGAAACCGCTCGAGGCTGTAGTCCCGCCCACGGTGTCGCAGACCGGCGAAGTGGTTGCCGTGAACGACGATCCCGTTGACAGGCGGGAGGTAGTCGACGCGGGACGCGGACGCCTCGATGTCCAGCACCTGTCCCCTTCCGTCACCGATCAGGAAGTTCGCTCCGAGGGCCCTCGAGGGCCGGACGAGCGCGCCGATTGCCTCTGACATGCCTCGGCTGTTGAGCACGCCCCGCAGCAAGACGTTGTACGGGACTCCGAGACGGCTGTCCTCGCCGATGAGCGTGTTCGTCGCGAGGGCGATGCCGGCGGAGTTCATTCCCATTCGTCCCACCATCCCGGCCTCGTCGAGAAGGACGACCGTCGGCCGTGGAGATTGCTTCACGACAAGAAGGATCAGGTTGCTCTTGACGTCCGGCGCCCAGTCCCAGTTCTGGCCCACGTAGGTATGGCCGGTCAGGGTGACCTCGGGCTGAAGTCCGAACGACGTGCATTCGAGGGGCGCGTTCGGCCCGAACATCAGCTCCGACCGGCAGTTGACGGCCAGGACGTCGCTGCGGGGATGGCCCGCCCCTTCGGCAATCCCGCTGATCTCCTCGAGGATCTCAGGGTCGTAAGAGGCGATCGCCTCGGCGTACTCCTCCGCCCGGCGCCGAGCCACCGGAGGCTTCAGGCCGGCGAAGTGCTCGAACCGGCGCATGTAGGCCTCGATGTTCGAGCCGACGCGGTCGGCTGCGAGCTCTCCGTGCTGCCGCCCGCGCTCGCGAGGCTCGCCCTCGGCGATGACGACTGGGATCGAACCTGCTTCAGGCACGGGCTTCCTCCCCTGACACCTCTTCTTCGGCTGGGTACCGCTCGCTCCAGTAGTCGACGATCTCCCTGCCGGTCGCCCACCACACGTCGTCGAAACTCTTCATGTAGGCGATCAGGCGCTCGAGCATGCGGACACGCGCGGGCCGCCCGATCCACTGTGGATGCATCTGAAGGACCATGCAACGACCGAAATGGCGGAAGGCGTCGAAATCGTCCTTCCACATGGTGAAGACCTGATCTGCCGGCTTGATCGCGCCCATCTGAGGAATGAGTGTGTACAGGAACTGGGGGGCGTCGTCGATGCTCCAGTGCGTCGGTACCTCGAGGAGCCCGCAGGGCTTGCCGTCGATCTGCCACCAGTACGGGATGTCGTCGCCCGAGCACTGGGCCTGGTAGCGAATCCCGCGCGAGAGCAGGATGTCGATCGAATGCGGCGTCAGCTCACCGCCGGCCGGCACGAAACCGTCGATCGTCTGCCCGCTCAGCCGCGTGAGGATCTCGAGCGCCCTGTCGAACTCCCGCTCCTCGATCTCCCTGTTCCAACTCCCGTCGTCCATGAGACCGAGGTCCGCGACCGTATGGCTGTAGCTGTGGTGTCCGATCTCGTGACCTCGTGCTGTCACGGTGTGCACGATCTCCGGGTAGTTCTCCGCGATCCAGCCGGGGATGAAGAATGAAGCGCTGATTCCGTACCGCTCGAAGAGGTCGAACAATCGCCAGACGCCGGTCCGGACTCCGTACTCTCCGTTCGTGATGTAGACGAGCTTTTCGACGCCGAGGCCGCGCCAGACCGTCTGACCGTCGACGTGGACGTGAAGGCTCACACAGCAACTCTTTCCGTCGGGCCATTCGGGACTGTCGATCGTGCGTCGGCTCGTGCTCGCGAAACGACTCCCGCATGAAGGGAGGTAGCGAGCTCTCGGTGCTCACGGCATGGACCTCCTGCTCAGTCCGAGGGATTCGGGGGCCCGGGCCCGACCTCCTGGCGAACCGGTACACCCGCGTCGAGTCGGGCGCAGAACCCCTGCGACTCGACCCTGAGCGCTCGGTGGAACTTGCTGAGAAAGTTCTCGAGTGCGATCGTGGCCGTGAGCTCGACGAGCTCGGCCGGCGAGTACAGCGAGCGAAGGTCGGCAAAGGTGGCGTCGTCCACATCCTCCTCGCTGAGGGTCATCAGGTCGGCGTAGCGAAGCGCGAGGCGCTCCTTCTCCGTCGAAGGCGTCGCTCTCCGTGTAGCCCGGACAGGCGCGAGGAGCTTCTCGTCGGTCAGGCCGCTTTCTCTGCCAACGGCAGAGTGGAGATCGCTTCAGAACGGGCATCCGTTGAGCGTCGCGACCCGCACCCGGACCAGCGCCTTGAGCGAGAGCGGGAGCAGCGTCGCCTCCTCGAAGCAGGCCGCGAGCGTCTTGACGGTGCGCAGGATCGCGACGTTGTGGGCGTAGACCCTGGTGTTGTTCAGGACGAGGCCGTACTTCTCCTCGTCGCGCCGGTAGTACTCGAGCACCTCGGCAGAGGCATGTTCCTCGTCGACTGGATCGAGCCTTGCCACTCCCACCTCCTCGTCTAGACCTGGCACTACTCACGACACGAGCTCGCTGAACGCCTCGAACAGCGCCGCCTTGTCTCTCGATTCCGATACCCGGTTCCTCGGTGAGCCGGATGCGGCCGTCCGTCACCGGCACGTCGTCTGCGAACCCGCCGATCGGAGCGAACACGTCCGGATAGGACTCGTTCCCGCCGAGCCCCAGCCCCGCGGCCACATGGAGCGCAAACTGGTGGCCGCCGTGGGGGATGCACCTCCTCGCCGACCAACCGAGCTCGCTCAGCGCGTCGAGGAAGCGCAGATACTCCACGAGGCCGTAGCTCAGAGCGGGGTCGATCTGGATCCAATCCCGGTCGGGCCGCAGGCCGCCGTAGCGGAGCAGGTTGCGGCCGTCCTGCGCGGAGAAGAGGTTCTCGCCGGTTGCGAGCGGCCCGTCGTACTCCTCCGCGAGCCGGGCCTGCAACTCGTAGTCCAGCGGATCGCCGGCCTCCTCGAACCAGAAGAGGCCGTACGGTGCGAGTGCCGCCGCGTAGGTCAGCGCCGCTTCCCGGTCGAACCGGCCGTTGGCGTCGACCGCGAGCCTGCGATCCGTCGCCGACCACGTCGAGACGCCGCTTCGATGCGCGCGAGGTCCTCGGCGAGCGGGGCGCCGCCGATCTTCATCTTCACGACCGTGTAGCCGGCATCGAGGTACCGGCGCAACTCGTCCTGGAGCGCCGTCAGGCCGCCGTCCGGGTAGTAGTAGCCGCCGGCTGCGTAGACGAACACCTCGGTCTCGGGATCGCCGCTCGCCGTAACGATCGGCCAGCCAGCGAAACAGCGGCATCGTCGTCGATCTTGGCGCACGAGATCGAAGATCGCCATGTCGACCGCTGCGACCGCGACCGGTCGCTCGCCGTGGCCTCCCGGCTTCTCGTTCCGCATCATCGTCTGCCACGCACGGCCGGGATCGAAGTTGGTGCCGCTCTCGTTCAGGAGCGTCTCCGGCGGCGCGGACAGAAGCCTGGGGATCAGCCGCTGACGGAGGATGCAACTCTGCGCGTAGCGGCCGTTCGAGTTGAAGCCGTAGCCGATGAGCGGCTCGCCGTCGCGCACGACGTCGCTCACGACCGCCACCAGTGACGTGTCCATCTCGGAGAACGAGATCGCCGCGTTCCGAATCTCCGAGCGGAGCGAGATCGTCCCCTCGCGAATCTCGACGATGCGCACCACGTGCTCCGTGCTCAGCGGGGCTCTCCGGCCGACCGGCGCGGCGCCTGCGAACTGCAGCCGAGTAGACGACGACGACCGCGATGATGAGCAGCCCGGTCGTCACGTTCTGCGGATAGGTGCCCACGCCCTGGAGCGTCAGGATGTTGTTGAGGATCGTGAGGACGAAGACGCCCGCGAACGTTCCCGCCAGGCCCCCGCGCCCTCCGAACAGGCTCGTTCCGCCGATCGCGACGGCTGCGACCGAGGTCAGCAGGAAGAACTGCCCGGCCACCGGATCGCCCGTGCCGAGCCGCCCGGTCAGAGCGAGCCCGGCGGCACGCCGCGAAGAGCCCGCAGACCACGTAGACGCTCACCTTCAACCTCGCGGTGCCGACGCCGGAGAGGCGGTCGCCTCCTCGCTGCCCCCGAGCGCGTAGACTCGCAGCCCGTACCTCGTCCGTCGCAGGACGAACGCCCCGATCGCGAACGCCGCGAGAATGACGAGCACCGCGATCGGAATCGGGCCGACCGTGTCGTAGACGGCCGACTTCGAGCCCGGGTGCGGTCTTGCCGTCCGGCGCCTCGCTCCGCCAGAGCGCGAGCCCCTCGACGACGAGAGCATGCCGAGCGTCGCGACGATCGGCTGTACGTCGAGGACCGCCGATCGATGAGACCGTTGACGAGCCCGATCGCGGCGCCGATCCCGAGCGCCCAGGAGGATCCCCGTGGCGAGCCGGCCGTTGCTCCCGTCCATGTGCATCGCGGCGACGAGCGTGACGAGGCTCATCGTCGACCCGACCGAGAGGTCGATGCCCGCCCGTCAGCACCACGAACGTCTGGCCGATCGCGACGAGTGCGAGCGCCAGACTGTCGCGCCCATGAGGCTCTCGAGGTTGAACGTCGTGAGGAAGAGCGACGAGACCGCGCTCGAGCAGATCCAGAGGATCACGAGAGCGCGAGTAGACGACGACGAGCTCACGGTGAGCCGTCAGCCAGGTCCCGAGGCGGGCTCCCCGATCCTCGATCGCGATCGCGGTCACTCCTCCATCACCCCTTTCGGGCTTCCTGATCAGACAATGTGCGGGAGCACCTCCTCCTCCGCGCGTGCCCCCGGGGAGATCGGCCACGCGGGCCCTCGAACAGGGCGACGATCTCGTCGCTCAGACCGACGATCTCGGTGAGGTCGTTCGAGAGGATCGACGACCGCCGCGCCGGCGTTGGCGAGGTCACGGATGAGGGCGTAGATCTCGGCCTTCGCCCCGACGTCGATGCCTCGCGTCGGCTCCTCGAACACGAAGACGCGCGGGCGCGACGCCAGCGCCCGGGCGATCAGCGCCTTCTGCTGGTTGCCGCCGCTCAGGTATTGCACCTCCTGCTTCGCGCCGGGCCGCGCTGATCGACGAGGCGTTCGATGCTGTCTGCGCACGAGCCGCCGCTCTGCTCTGCAGGTCGATCAGCCCGAGCCGCGTGCGATCGTCGAGCGTGCCGACGGCGATGTTGTGGCCGAGCTGCAGGATCGGGAAGAGGCCCTTCGCGCCGTCGGTCGGGGCTGAGGTAGACGATGCCGGCCGACGAGCGCAGCCTTCGGGCTCGTCAGCTCGATCGGCTTCCCGTTGACGGCGACCGAGCCCGCTCGCGGGGGCAGGTCGCCGACGAGGATCTTGCCGATCTCCCTGATCCCCGAGCCTTCGAGCCCGACGATTCCGAGGATGCGGCCCGCTCTGGCCGTGAAGCTGACGTCGCGCAGGACGTCTCCCGAGACGGCCGCGACCTCGAGGACGCGGATGCGGCCGCCGGCGCCGCTCGACCGCGCAGGAAAGACCTCGCTCAGCGGGCGCCCGATCATCAGGCGGATGATCTCGGCCTTCGTCGTCGCGCCGATCGGCACCGTGTCCACCACTCGGCCGTCGCGCAGCACGTGACGTCGTCGCAGATCTGAAGAGCTCGTCGAGCGCGATGCGAGACGAAGAGCGCCGTCCCTCCCTCGCTCGCGGAAGCGACGCAGGACCCGAATAGCCGCTCGACGTCCTGGCGCTCGAGAGCAGCGGTCGGCTCGTCGAGGATGAGGATCTTCGCCTGCCACGCCAGCGCCTTCGCGATCTCGACGATCTGCTGCTGGCCGATGTCGAGCGTCTCGACCTTCCTGTCGACGGAGAGGTCGTGACCCAGCTCGATCGAGGATCTCGCGCGCCCTTCCGTCGCATCCGGCGGCGATCGAGAAGCACGAACGCGGCGGCGCGGCTCGATCCCCAGCGACGATGTTCTCGGCGACCGTGAGCTCGGGAACGAGCGCGAGCTCCTGATGGATGATGCGGATGCCCAGACGGCGGGCGTGATCGGGATTCCGCGGCGTCACCGGCTCGCCCTCGAGGCGAAGGCTCCCGTCGTCGGGTGGGAAGACGCCCGGCGAGGATCCGCATCAGAGTCGACTTGCCGGCGCCGTTCTGGCCCACGACCGCCGTGGACGACGCCGCGCTGAACCCGGAGCGAGACGCCCTCGAGCGCCCGAACGACGCCGAACGACTTCGAGACCGACTCGAACTCGAGTACCGGCTGCGGTTCAGGCGCTCGTCTGGTCCGGATGTGGCTCACGTCGATGTCCAGACTTGGCACGCGTGGTTCCGGGGCTCGGGCCGGATCGGCCCGAGCCCCGCAGCCGGTGATCGCTACTACTGATTCGCGTAGATCTCCTGCAGGACGGAGTCCGGCAGGTGATCCGTCGCCCAGTAGCTGTCCGGGAGGTCGGGCCGGAAGTAGTCGGCCAGCGTGTCCTGGTGATCACGACCAGGGGCCCGGGGATGTTCGCGGCCGGCAGGTACTTGCCCCTGACGATGTCGATGCCGAGCTGCGAGGCGAGAAGCCCGACGTCGGAGGAGATCGTCGAGCCGCAGCCCTGTAAGCCCGAGCTCGCTCCAGAGCCGGAGGAAGTGGTTGAACTGGCCGCCGGCGATCATCTTGCACTTCGTCGAGGCGTCCCGCCTCTTCGAGCGCCTCGATGGCTCCGACGGCCTGGATGCCGGAGTCCGACCAGAGGGCGTCGATCTGGTCGTAGGCCTGCAGCCATTCCTCCGTCACCTGTCGGCCCTTCGCCGGGTCGTAAGTCGCTGTAGCCCTCGGCGAGCACGTTGATGCCCGGCGCCTCGGCGAACGCCTGGCGTGCTCCCTCCATGCGGTCCTCGGTGACGCCGATGCCCGGGATGCCCGCCGAGGATGACGACATTGCCCTCGCCGCCGAGAGCCTCGACGATCGCGCTGCCGCAGTTGTAGCCGTCCTGGACCTCGTCGGCGTACATGCTCGCGGTGATGTTGGTGTCGGGCTCGACGAAGCGGTCGTAGACGATGACCGGGATCCCGGCGTCGCAGGCCTGCTGCACCGCCGGGCTGACCGCGGTCGTCGCCGGGTTGACGACGAGCAGGTCGACGTCCTGCGCGATCAGGCTCTGGATGTCGGAGATCTGCTTGTCCGGGTTCTCCTCGCCGTCGGTCGCGATGACCTCGCCGACGTCCGGGTGGTTCTCGAGGAACCAGACGCCGCCGTCCCCGTTCTGCACCTGCCAGGTGTTCGCGCGTCCGGCATAGGCGTAGCCGACCTTGAGCGGCCCGTCCGGCTTCGTCGCCGGCGGATAGCAGCTCGAGTCGGTGATCGCCGGCCACTCGCGACTTGACGTCGGTCGAACCCTTCGAGCGCGACCAGCGCCGCGAGCGTCGCCTGGACCTTCTCCCGCGTCGCCGTGGCTTCGTCGGCCGCCGCTGCGGGCTCCCGGCCGGCTCCGCGGGCTGCCGGTGCGGGCTCGGCCGGAGCCGGCTCTGCAGGAGCCGGCTCGGCCGGTGCGGGCTCGGCAGGCGGCGCCGCCGGCTCGGCGCCTCGTCGTCCCGCCGCACGCCGCGAGAGCCGAGCCGCCAAGAGCCCGACCGCTGCACCACGACGAGCGCGCGTGCGCCACCGCGATCCGCGGTCGTGCGCGTGGCTGCCTTGCGTGTCTCTTCGAGTCACTCCTCTCCTCCTCCTCTCGCTCCGTTACTCACGTGTCCGCAGACGTCGGTGTCGATGTCATCAACTCCGCTTCGAGGCCAGCACGTCCGCTCGACGATGTCTGCCGACGCTCACCTCCCCTCTCCAGCCTCGCGAGTAGAGCGCCGCCGCGAGGATGATCGCCGCCCCCTGGACGATGAGACGGCCGAACTGCGCGATGTCCGTCACGACCAGCAGGTTGAACAGCAGGCCGAGGAAGAGCACGCCCCCGACCGTGCCGACCACGCTGCCGCGACCCCCTGCGAGGGCCGTACCGCCGATCACGACCGCGGCGATCGCCTCCAGCTCGAGGCCCTGGCCCGACGTCGTCGCGCCGAAGCCGATGAAGCCGGTGAGCACCAGCCCGCCGAGCGCGGCGGTGAGCCCGCAGAGCGCATAGCTCGCGATCAGCACTCGATCCGTGCTGACGCCCGCGAGGTGCGCTGCCCGCGGGTTCGCGCCGATCGCGTAGACGCGGCGGCCGTACGGCGTCAGCTTCAGCAGGCCGTAGGCGAGCGCCGCGACTCCGATGAACAGGAGGAACGAGTTCGGGCAACGGGCCCGGCGTACCCCTGTCCGAGCGTGATCACGCCCTCGCTCGCGGCTCCCGTCGTAACGCCGTTCGTGTACCACTGGCCGGCTGCCAGCACGACGAAGAGCATCCCGAGGGTCATGACGAACGGCGGGACACGGAACTTCGCGATCGCCGACGCCGTTCACCAGCCCGACGAACAGCCCGATGCCGAGGCAGAGCGGGATGACCTTGATGTTGTTCGAGTCCTGACCGACGAGCAGGCTCGCGGCGACCCAGTTGACGACCGCGACGACCGAGCCCACGGAGAGATCGATGCCCGCCGTGAGCATGACGATCGTCTGCCCGACGGCGAGAAGCCCGATGACGCTGACCTGTCGCAGCAGCAGGCGCAGGCCGTCCGGCTCGATAAGGCTCGGCTCGAGGATGGCGACGACGATGACGAGGCCTGCCAGGCCGATCCAGACGCCGAGGGCGCGCCGAAGCGTGTGCAGGCCGATTCGTCGAGCGATCGACGTCGGTGGTGAGCCGGCGGACGCGGCAGTGCCTGCTCCGCCTCGGTCGGCGCAGCCGGGGCGGTGACTTCGTTCGCGCTAGCCGGTCTCTCCAGCCGGAGATCCGAGAGCGTCGTGACCGTCGGCTGCCTTCGAGCTCGGGAAGGGACTCCCACATTGCCTGACCGCGAGCGAGATGGCGCGCCATCGCCTTCTCGGCCGCCGCCGCGATCCCCGGCGACGACCGCCTCGTAGATGGCTCGGTGCTCGCTCGTTGGCGCGGGTGATCCGCCCCGGTACCGCGAGATCGGCGATCGACTGCTCGACGAGCAGGTCTCTGAGGTACCCGACGATCAGCGCGTGGACATCGTTGCGCGTCGCCTCGGCGAGCCTGACGTGAAAGAGCGCATCCAGCCGTCACCCACTCGGCCGGGTCGTCGCAGTCAGCGAGGTCGAGCTCTCGTAGCGCCGAGGAGCCTCGAGATCGGCCTCGGTGCGACGTAGCGCCGCGATGCCCGCGCCGGGGACCTCGAGCAGCGACCGCACCTCGTGGAGATGTCGTCGCCGAGTACCGCCCGAGCAGCATCGGGCCCCGAACCGCTCGCGAGGCGACGAAGCTGCCCCGGCCCGCTTCGCGAAACCACGAGGCCGAGGACTCGAAGGCGCTCGAGCGCCTCGCGCACGACTGGCCGGCTGACACCGAGCGATGCGACCGAGCTCCTTCTCGGGCGGCAGGCGGTCGCCGACCTCGAGCTCACCGCTGTCGATCAGCGCGATCACCTGATCGCAGACGGCCTGAGCGGCACTCCTTCGCTCAATCTCGCGAAAACGAGTAGCTTGCCATGCTGCCTGACAACCAGGCAGATATCACAGTCGCGGGGTCTCGGTCAAGTCACCCGTCGAGGTCAGTCCGGGGCCGCGCGTACGCGTCGTTCAGAGCGGGCGCACCTCGTCGGCTTCCAGCCAGGCCCTGATATCCAGCAGAAGCTGTTGATCGACGACGATCAGCCGACCACCTGCCCGGGTCATCCCGCGGAGCTTGCGGTACTCGACGAGCAGCTGCGGATACCGCTGCAGCACCTTCCGGGAGTCCTCGGCGGAAAGGTCACGCACGCCGTCCTTCAGGGAAAGAGCGACTCTCGCGTCCGGCGGGATCGGGTCCCGATCGGTCATCTCACTCCCTTTGCCGCGCAAAGCCTCGCTCCCATGGCGGCATCGCCAGGCGCGAGCCCTGCAAGTCGCCCAAGAGCAGGGCCCGTGTTGCAGGCCTTCAGAGCGAGCGACGGCACTCGAACCCGCGACCCTCAGCTTGGAAGCCCCAGTACGCACCCGCGAAGCCGACCTCGCTGCCCAGGTCTAGTCCTCAGGCTTCCCGGGCGCCCCTCCCCCTCAACGCGCGATCGCGTCGGGGTCCCGGATCCCGGGCGTCATCGGTCGATCATCGCCTGCTGCTGCGGGAGGTAGCGGTGCCCCTGGGCCTCGAGCTGGGCGTCCTCGATCTCGCGCAGGTCGTCCTCGCCCAGCTCGATGTCGGCGGCGGCGATGTTCTCCTCGAGCCGGTGCAGCTTGGTCGTGCCGGGGATCGGGACGATCCACGGCTTCTGCGCGAGCAGCCAGGCGAGCGCGATCTGCGCCGGCGTCGCGCCCTTGCGCGTGCGCGATCTCGCTCAGGAGCTCGACGAAGGCGCGGTTGGCCTTGCGGGCCTCCGGCTGGAAGCGGGGGTTCTGCGAGCGGAAGTCCCAGTCCTCGAACTCGGTGCGCTGCGTCGATCGCGCCGGTGAGGAAGCCCTTGCCGAGCGGGCTGAACGGGACGAAGCCGATGCCGAGCTCCTCCAGCGTCGGGATGATCTCCTGCTCGGGCTCGCGCCACCAGAGCGAGTACTCGCTCTGCAGCGCCGTCACCGGCTGCACGGCGTGGGCGCGGCGGATCGTCTGGACGCCGGCTTCGGAGAGCCCGAAGTGGCGGACCTTGCCCTGCTCGATCAGCTCCCTGACCGCGCCGGCGACCTCCTCGATCGGCACCTTCGGGTCGACCCGGTGCTGGTAGAGCAGGTCGATCGAGTCGCTGCCGCAGCCGCTTGCAGCGAGTCCTCGACGCTCTTCGCTGACGGTCTCCGGGCGGCTGTCGAGGCCCGACTCGCGGCCGGCGCCGTCGAGGTCGAAGCCGAACTTGGTCGCGATCACCACCCGGTCGCGCACCGGCTCGAGCGCCTCGCCGACCAGTTCCTCGTTCACGAACGGCCCGTACGCCTGCGCCGTGTCGAAGAACGTGACGCCGCGATCGACCGCGCCACGGATCAGGGCGATCATCTCGTCGCGACTACCCGACGGCTTTCCGAACAGATTCGTGTTCATCGTCATGCAGCCGAGGCCGATCGCCGAGACCTCGAGGCTGCCGCCTAACCTTCTCTTCTCCATTTCTTCTCCTCTCTCAGCGAGGCACGACCTTCAGGGTCGCCGCGCGCGCTGCGGCGGAGTCGGTTGCCGGCGCGAGCGCAGGTTCGGAACTCTACGAACGGGGAACAAGTAAGAACATGGCGAACATTCGCAACCTTGCCGAGTGGCACGGCAAGAGCCTGGTCGACCGCGACGGCGACAAGATCGGCAAGCTCCAAGACGTTTACGTTGACGTCGAGACTGACGAGCCGATGTTCGGTACCGTCGTAGAAGGGCTCTTTTCTCGGCATCTGACGTTTGTGCCGCTCCAGGGGATCACGATCGGCCCCGACAACCTCCAGGTGACCGTATCCAAGGAGCAGGTGGAGGGCGCCCCGAACCTCGAGATGCAGGACGAAGAACTCTCTCAGGCGGACGAGTCGGCGCTCTATCACCACTATCAGCTCAACTACGTCCCGCCTCCGACGGAGAGTGGGCGCCGGCTAGCGCGCCGCTAGCGCATCAGCGACCTAGCGGGAGATAGGGCAGACGCACCCGCGCCGGGACGGCGATTACCGTAGAGCCTTCGACCCGTTGCCTCGGGCCTCTAGGCGGGGCCGGGGTCGTCAGGCTCGACGCCGAGCCTGTCCGCAGCACTGTTGAGTAGTCGCGCGTCTTGGGCTCGCTGACTGCAGCTCGTCGCTCCTGCTCGAGCTCCATCTTGAGATCCTTGTCGTGAACGCCAACGGTTGAGCAAGAGGCAGGGGGTAACTCGGATGAGCTCTTCTCGAAGCATGGTCGACGCGAGTCTTTCGCGCCACGGTGTGCACGGGATCCAGCTCGAAGGAGAGCTCGTGCTGCTAACGATCTTCCCGGAGGCTGGGGGGAAGATCCTCGATCTCGTCCACCGACCCAGCGGAAAGAACCTGCTCTGGCAGAACCCGCGCGTGCGCCTCGCTCGCACGTATGCGGGTGCGCCGTTCGAGGACGTTTGGTGCGGCGGCTGGGACGACCTCTTTCCGACCGACCCGCCTTGCACGATCGAAGGGAAGGCCTATCACGACCACGGTGACTTGTGGATCGGCCCCTGGGAATGGCAGATCGAGGAAGATACAGCCGATCACGCGACGGTCCGGCTCTCCCGTTACAGCGTTTCGCTTCCCTGCCTGATGGAGAAGTGGGTGACGCTACGCCGCGACGAGCCTGTCGTTACACTCCGGCAGCGCCTCACGAATCATGGCCCTTGTTCTGTTCGCTTCATGTGGGACGTGCACGTCGCCCACGCGGTCGAGCCGGGCTCTCGCATCTACCTCCCGACGTCCTCGCTGACCGTAGAGCCTCCCTACTTCGGAAGAGCGGGCGAGGGGGTATCTGCGTGCTCGTGGCCGCTGCACGTAGACCAGAACGGTGTCGAGCACGACCTTTCACGCACGCCGACACCGAGTGACGTCTCCGAGTTCTTTTGGGCGGATCCGCTTCGAGAGGGCTGGTGTGCCGCCGTCCACCCCTCTGCCGGCGTCGGTCTCGGCCTCGCGTTCGATCCCTCCGTATTCCCGACGGTCTGGTTGTTCGGTGACTACGGGGGCTGGCGAGGCCACTACTTTCTCCTCACCGAGCCCTGCACAAGTCCTCCGGGCAGCCTCGCCAACGCGGTCGACAGCGGGACGGCGGCCACGATTGCAGCGGGCGAGACGCTCGAGACGTACCTCGTCGCGACCGTCCTCGAAGAGGTAGACGGCACCGGGCCTCCCGACGAGCGCCCTCGCCACCTCATCTCGGTCGCGGAGGCAACCTCCTAACCTCGCGAGAGACCCTGCCGGGACCCGCGAGGCTAGACCTCAATGCTGCGGGCTCCCCCTGGCGACGTTGCCGCGAACCTCGGGTCGGGGGGCCAGGGTTCCCGCCCACTCGCGGGCATGGGTCACCGACGGGCGCGCGGACTAATGCCCCTGCCGCGGGCCGCGCGCGTAGGCCCCTAGCGGGTCGCGGCCACCGCGGCGGCGCCGGCCACGATGAGCGCCGCGGCGAGCGCGATACGCGGCGTCACCGCCTCCGTCTTGCGCAGGACGAGCGCGGAGAGGATCACTCCCCAGAGCGCGTAGGTGGCGTTGAGCGGCGAGACGACCGTCACTTTCCCGCGCTCGAGCGCCTGGAACAGGAGGCAGTAGGCGGCCCCGAACAGGACGCCCGCCACGACGAACGGCCGCACCGTCTGCGCCGCGCGGCGGAGAGGATGCCGGCCCCGCCGCGTGGCGAGCAGGTAGGCGACCATGGCGACGGTCGCGCCGAAGAAGAGGTAGACGGCGGCTGCCATTCCGGGTACGTCCCGCTCGCCGATCACCCAGCGGGCCGTTGTGTCCCGCACCGCGAAGAGCAGCACGCCCGAGAGCGCCCACAGCAGGCCGATCCGCTGCCAGCCCGCGGGCCGGGTCGGTTCCCAGGCAAGTGTGACCGCGCCGCCAACGACGAGCAACGCGCCAAGGAGCAGCCCGAGCCGGAGCGGCTCGTCGAGGAACAGAATCGCCGCCAGCCCCGCGAGCAGCGGCGCCGCCCCCGTGATGATGATCGTCCTGGACGCGCCGATGTCTCGGATCGCGCGGACGAACAAGACCTGGGAGATGCCCGGCACGAAGATACCGATGGCGACGAACGGCCACACCTCGCCCGGGCCGAGATCGCCGAGCTGTCCGGCCGCGCCGGCCACGACCGCGGCGACAAGAAGGCCGATCGCAACCGAGTGGAACGCTCCCAGCTCCGCGTCCCTGACCGCCGTCAGCCCGTGCCGCAGCGCAGGCCCGAGCGCCCCGAACATGAAGCCTGCGGCGAGCGCGAGGAAGACAGCGTCCAAGGCCCGAGAGTCTGTCCCATTCGCGCTCTCTCCTGGCGGAAGCCAGCGCGAGCTCGGATCGGGGGGCCGGGGCCACCGTGGCGTGGCGCCCTTGCATGCGCCAAATCCGGTGCGAGCGCCTCAGCGCTTCCAAACCGCTTCCATCAAGGCGCCCAGCCAGAGCCACGCAGGCGCGAGACTACGAGAAAGGGCCCGCTTGCAGGCCCTTTCCCTTGAGCGGGCGACGGGACTCGAACCCGCGACCCTCAGCTTGGAAGGCTGACGCTCTAGCCAACTGAGCTACGCCCGCGCTCGACTGATCCTAGCTCAGTCGGCTCCGCGGCCGTCTCGACGGGCCGCTGCGATCGCTGCGACTGCAGGCTCAGCGCGACGACGCTCACCACGATGAGCGCGCCTCCGACGAGCTGCATTGCGGTCAGCGACTCGTCGAGCACCGCGTAGGCGAGCAGCACCGAGACGAGCGGCTCGGCGCTCGAGAGCAGCCCGGCGACGCCCGCTTCGGTGCGCTGGACGCCGGTGTAGAAGAGGCCGATCGGGATGACGGCCGCGACGAAGACCGCACCGGCTGCGTAGGCCCAGGCTTCTCCGGACAGCGAGAAGTCGGGCGCCCGCGCCGGGACGGCGAGGATCAGGACGATCGCCGGGCTCGTGAACATGAGCGCGCACATCACGACCGGCGCGAGCGTGCGCCGCGTCAGGAGGTAGCGGCCGGAGAGGATGAGGCACGCGACGCAGAGCCCTGCGACGAGGCCGAGCACGATCCCGACCCAGGTGGCGGAATCCGGCACGCCGACCGTCAGGGCCACGCCCGCGAGCGCGAGCGCCATCACGGCGACGCGCCGAGGTCCGAGCTCCTCGCCGAAGAGGAACGCCGCGCCGAGCGCCGTGATCAGCGGATACGCGAAGTACAGCAGCGTGACGAGGGCGACGGGCGCGCGGGCAAAGCCCTCGAACAGCGCGAAGCCGACGCCGAGCTGGAACACGCCGAGCGAGGCCGCCAGGAGCGCGACGCGACGGCCCGGCCACGGGTTTCCCAGGGCGACGGCGATGAGCGCGAGCGCCGGGCCGGCCACCACGAAGCGCAGGAACAGCAGCGTGTACGCGTCGCCGCCTGCGTCGTAGAAGAGCTTCGAGAACGTGCCCAGCGTGCCGAAACAGACCGTGGCGGCCAGGACCAGCACGTAGCCTCTCTGCCAGAACGGGCCGCCTCCCACGCAGCGGACGCTACTCGCTGCGGCCGCTGCGCTCCTGCCCCTACCGTCGGCCGCCGGTAGCCTCCAGGCGATGGCGGCTCCGTTCATCGAGCTCGAGGTCGGGGAGCGCCTCGTGCGCCTGTCGAATCCGGACAAGCTCTTCTTCCGTGACCGGGGCGAGACGAAGCTCGACCTCGCCCGGTACTACATGGCCGTCGGCGACGGCATCGTGCGGGCGCTGTACGAGCGTCCGACGCAGCTCAAGCGCCACCCCGACGGCGCCGAGGGCGAGGCCATCTACCAGAAGCGCGTGCCCACGCACCGCCCGGACTGGATCGAGACGGCGCGCGTCACGTTCCCCTCCGGCCGGCACGCCGACGAGCTCTGCGTGACGGAGCTCGCCCAGGTGATCTGGGCCGTGAACCTGGCGACGCTCGACTTCCACCCGTGGACGTCGCGTCGTCACCACGTGGAGCAGCCCGACGAGCTGCGCATCGACGTCGATCCGCAGCCCGGGACGGATTTCGGCGACGCCAAGCGCGTCGCGGCGCTCGTCCGGGAGGTGCTCCAGGAGATCGGCTACGTCGGCTGGCCGAAGACGTCGGGCAACCGCGGCATCCACATCGCCTGCCGCATCGAGCCCAACTGGTCGTTTCCCGAGGTTCGGCGCTGCGCGCTCGCGTTCGCCCGAGAGGTCGAGCGGCGCTTACCCGAGCTCGTCACGACCGCCTGGTGGAAGGAGGAGCGCGGCGCGAAGGTCTTCATCGACTACAACCAGAACGCCCGCGACCGCACGATCGCCTCCGGCTACTCGGTACGGGCGCGTCCGGACGGGACTGTGTCGGCTCCCGTCACCTGGGAGGAGCTGCCCGACGTCGAGACCGAGGACTTCACGATTGCCACGATGCCCGACCGGTTCGGGCAGCTCGGGGATGTCCACGAGGGCATCGACGACTCGCTCTGCGACCTCCGCGTCCTGCTCGAATGGGTGGAGCGAGACGAGCAGGCGGGCGTCGGCGAGGCCCCGTATCCGCCGCACTTTCCGAAGATGCCGGGCGAGCCGGCCCGCGTTCAGCCCTCACGGGCGCGAAGCGGAAGCGGCAAGCGCCGGACACGCCGAGAACCGGACTGAACCGGCCCTCGAACGCGGCGGGTTATGTGTTCAGGCTGCGATCGCGAGGAGGGCGGCGATGATCGCGATCAGTGCCGAGAAGGAGACCGAACCGAACGCAATGAGCCTGCTGATGCGCTTGCGCTCGATGAGCTCGGCCATCGCCTTCAACTCGAGCTGTGCTGTCATTGCGGTCACTTCGTGCCTCCTTTCTGGAAGTCGATTGCGTGCTTGTAGGCTCGCACCGAGGGCTCCCCAGCGGTACCGGGGCAGCAGGCGTCCGGGGGTTCGGATTTCCGCCCCCCGCGGGTGTGGCGGGCCTACCCGGCGAGAAGGCCTGAGACGGTCGGATCGCCGGGGCGCGGTAGCGGCCGCACCTGCTCGACGACGCACTGCGCCGCATCCTTGTCGGGACGGACGCGCAACAGTTTCGTGCCGTGGCGGAAGCGCATGCCCTGCCACTTGTCGTAGCGCACCTCGACGACCACCTCGGGCCGTAGAGCGGCCTGTTCGAGCTCGCCGGTGCCCCAGCGACTGGGCTCGCTGAAGCCGCGTTCGGGCGCACCCTTCAGCAGGGGAGTCAGCAGAGCGGCGATCTCGTCGTGGCGCGCAGGTGCGACTGCCGCGGTGCCGACGTAGCGCAGCTCGCCGCCGTCGTCGTAGAGGCCCAGCAGCATCGTCGCAATGCGCTCCCGGTTCTCCGCCCAGCGCAGGCCGATGACGACGCAGTCCGCCGTTTGGATCCGCTTGATCTTGACGACCGCCTCGCGCGAGCCCGGCCGGTAGGGCTCGCCGAGCCGCTTGGCGACGACGCCGTCGAATCCCGCCACGTCGAGCCTCTCCATCCACTCCGCTGCGACGTCGGCATCGAGCGAGGCCGGCGAAACGTCGAACGGGAGCGCCTCGACGCGGTCGCGCCGTTCCTCGAGCGGCAGCTGCCAGACCTCCACGCCGTCCCAGAGCAGGACGTCGAAGACGACGAACCGGGACGGGATCTCGGCCGACAGCCGCCGGACGCGGCTCTCGGCCGGGTGCAGGCGCATCTGCATGGCGTCGAAATCGAGCCGCCCCTCCCGCTCGATGACGATCTCGCCGTCCACCGCCGACCGGGGCGGCAGGTGCTCACCGAGGGCCTGCAGCTCGGGGAAGTAGCGAAGCAGCGGCCGCTCGTTGCGGCTCCAGAGGTGCAGCTCACCGTCCTCCAGGTTCTCGAGCACGCCGCGGAAGCCGTCCCACTTGGGCTCGTACTGCCAGCCCTCTCCGGCCGGGAGCTCGCGGACGAGCTTGGCCTCCATCGGCGGAAAGGGAAGCCCCTCGGGCGGCATCCGGCGATTGTAGGTCGTCGCGCGCCGCATCCACGCATGGCGGCTTCATAGCGATTGCATGTGCGGGGGCGTACGATCGATCAATGGCGCTGACGACGGATCCGCGGATCGGCTCGGTGCTGGCCGGCTACCGGGTCGACGAGCTGCTGGGGCGCGGCGGCATGGGGGTCGTGTATCTGGCGCAGGACCTGTCGCTGGAGCGCCGGGTGGCGCTGAAGCTGCTCGCGCCCGAGCTCTCCTCGGAGGAGGGCTTTCGGGAGCGGTTCCTGCGCGAGTCACGGCTGGCGGCGTCGATCGACCACCCGAACGTGATCCCGATCTACGAGGCCGGCGAGTTCGAGGGCGCCCTGTTCATCGCCATGCGCTACGTGGAAGGCAGCGACCTCAAGCGTCTGCTCGAGCAGGAGCGGCTCGAGCCTGCCCGGGCGATCGCCCTGCTCTCCCAGGTCGCCGAGGCACTCGACGTCGCCCACGAGCACGGCCTCGTGCACCGCGACGTCAAGCCCAGCAACGTGCTGGTCGCCGGCCAGCCGGGCCGCGAGCACGTCTACCTGGCCGATTTCGGCCTCTCCCGGCGGCTGGCCGTCGCGGGCAGCGTCGAGCGCAGCCACTTCTCGGGCTCGGCCGACTACGTCGCCCCTGAGCAGGTGCAACGCAAGCCGCTCGACGGGCGCGCCGACCTCTACGCGCTCGGCTGCGTCCTCTACGAGTGCCTCACCGGCCGGCCCCCACTGCGGCGCGACACGATCCCCGCCACCCTCTTCGCCCACCTCGAGGACGACCCGCCCCCGGCCAGCCAGGCCGACCCCGAACTCCCGACGGAGATCGATTCGGTGCTGTCGCGGGCCCTGGCCAAGGAGCCCGAGCAACGCCAGCCGAGCTGCCGGCGGCTGATCGACGAGGCTCGCGAGGCGCTCGGCATCAGCGAACGCCGCGGCTGGCGCGGCCTCCCCCGCCGCACCAAGCTCGCGCTCGCCCTGATCGTGCTCGCCGTCGCAGCCGCAGCCGCCGTCCCCGCTCTCCTGCTCACAGGCGGCGGGCCCCAGCGCGCCGAAGCCCCGAGCTACGACCCGACCCTGGCGGTCACGGTCGACTCCCTCCAGCAAATCGACCCCGCCACGAACGAGCTCGTGGCCACGTTCCCGGCCGGCGACGATCCCGTCGCTGTCGCCACCGGCGAGGGCTCCGTGTGGACGGCAAGCAAGCTCGGCGGAACGGCCACGCGCATCGACCCAGCGACCGGCGCCCCGACCAAGGTCATCCGGACGGATGCTCCGGCCGACCTCGCCGTCGCGGGCGGCTTCCTATGGATTCTCGGGGCCGACGCGTCCCTCCAACAGGTCGATCCGTCGACAGGAAGCCGCGCCCAGACCGTCGAGCTGTTCGACATCGAAGCGGGCCCCGGCCATCTCGCTGCGGGCCCCGACGCACTGTGGGGCTCCATTCTGTGCTCCTGCGTCATCGGCGGGGGGAGCAGCACCACGGGGTCGTCGAGATCAGGCTACCCCCCAACGGGAACATCCGGACATCTCTGGCCGCCGGCGCCAACTTCATCGATCTCGATCCGGCGGTGTTACAGGACTTGCTCGCCACGGGAGCGATCCGGAAGATCAACGTCGTGAATGCCGCGCCGACCGGCATCGCAGTAGGCGAGGGCGCCGTCTGGGTCGCGAACGAGCTTGGCGATTTTGCCTATGTCCAGCGGTACGACCCTGAGGCCGGGATCGCGACGGAGCAGATCCGGATCGACGGCTTCTCGCTGGGAATCGCCGCCGGCGAGGGTGCAGTCTGGGTCGCGAACCCGCTCGGCGACACCGTGTCGCGGATCGACCCGGCCACGAACACGGTCGTGGAGCGGATCCCTGTGGGCGACAACCCGGTCGAAGTAGCGGTCGGCGAGGGGTCGGTGTGGGTGACGAACTACCGCGACGGGACCGTGTCGCGGATCGACCCGTCGACAAACGCCGTCGTCGAGACGATCGAGGTCGGCCCGAAACCGGATCACATCGCCGTCGGCGAGGGCGGCGTCTGGGTGACGGTGCACGCACGGTGACCCCATGGCGCTGACGGCGGATCCGCGGGTCGGCTCGATGCTGGCGGGCTACCGCATCGAGGCGCTGTTAGGCCGGGGTGGGATGGGTGTGGTGTATCTCGCCCACGACCTGTCGCTGGAGCGCAAGGTAGCGCTCAAGCTGCTGGCCCCCGAGCTCTCGGCGGACGATGCGTTTCGGGAGCGCTTCCTGCGAGAGTCACGGCTCGCAGCGTCGATCGATCACCCCAACGTGATTCCGATCTATGAGGCGGGCGAAGCCGCGGGGGTGCTCGTTCATCGCCATGCGCTACGTGGAGGGCAGCGACCTCAAGCAGCTGCTCGAGCACGGCCGGCTAGAGCCGGCGCGGGCGCTCGCGCTGCTCTCCCAGGTCGCCGAGGCCCTCGACGTCGCCCACGAGCACGGGCTCGTCCACCGCGACGTCAAGCCCGCCAACATGCTGATCGCGACCCAGGGGGGCCGCGAGCACGTCTACCTGGCCGATTTCGGGCTCTCCCGCCAGCTCACGATCCCGGGCACGCTCGAGCGCAGCCACTTCTCCGGCTCGGCCGACTACGTCGCCCCCGAACAGGTCCAACGCAAGCCGCTGGACGGGCGCGCCGACCTCTACGCGCTCGGCTGCGTGCTCTACGAATGCCTCACCGGCCGCCCACCCCTGCAGCGCGACACCATCCCCGCGCACCCTGTTCGCCCACCTCGAGGACGACCCGCCGCCGCCCAGCCAGGCCGACCCCGACCTCCCGACGGAGATCGACCCGGTGCTCGTCGCGCGCTCTGGCCAAGGAGCCCGAAGAGCGCCAGAGCGACCTGCCGCCGAGCTGATCGACGAGGCCCGCGAGGCGCTCGGCATCGCCGCGCCCCGCACCGGCTGGCGCCACCTCCCCCGCCACACCAAGCTCGCCCTCGCCCTGATCGCGCTCGCCGTCGCCGCCGCCGCAGCCGTCCCCGCCCTCCTGCTCACCGGCGGCGGCGCCGAGCGCGCCGCAAGCTCCGAGCTACGACCCGACCGTCGCGGTCACGGTCGACTCCCTCCAGCGCATCGACCCGCAGACGAACGAGCTCGTCGCCACTTTCCCGGCCGGCGACGATCCCGTCGCCGTTGCCGCGGGTGAGGGATCCGTTTGGACCGCAAGCGAATCCGCCAACACGGTCACCCAGATCGATGCGGCAAGCGATGGTGTGACGAGGGTCCTCTCGGGAGACGCCCCGACAGGCCTCGTCGTCGCCGGTGGCTTCCTCTGGATTCTCGAGGACGACACGTCGATCCACCAGGTCGATCCAGAAACCGGCGCCGTCGCGCAGACGCTCGAGCTGAAGGAGATCGAAGCGGGCCCCGGCCTCCTGGCTGCGGGGCCCGAGTCCGTCTGGGGCGCCATTCTCTGCCGGTGCGGCGACCCGAACTCACCGGAGTCGCATCACGGCGTCGTCGAGATCCAGCTCGATCCCGGTGCGCTGTACTCAGCCGATTCACCCAACGTCCGGAAAATAGACGTGGCGCGAGCTGCTCCGACCGCAATCGCGGTCGGCGACAGCGCCGTCTGGGTCGCGAACGACTACGCAGCCTTCGCCGAGGTCGTTCGATACGACCCGCACGAGGGGCGCTCTGCTGAAACCATTCCGGTCGAGGGCGGCGCGTCCGGCATCGCCACCGGCGCCGGCGCCCTGTGGATCGCTAACCCGCTCGCGGACACCGTGTCGCGGCTCGACCCGGCGACGAACGAGATCGTCGAGCGGATCCCCGTCGGTGACGATCCGATCGCCGTCGCGGTCGGCGACGGATCCGTATGGGTGACGAACTACCTCGACGGCACCGTGTCGCGGATCGATCCGGCGACGAACAGGTCGTCGCAGACGATCGAGGTCGGCCTGCACCCCGATCACGTCGCCGTCGGCGAGGGCGGCGTCTGGGTGACGGTGCACGCGCGGTGACCTGATGGCGGTGACGCTGGACCCGCGGATCGGCTCGGTGCTGGCCGGTTACCGGATCGAGGCGCTGCTGGGCCGCGGCGGGATGGGTGCCGTCTATCTAGCCGAGCAGCTGCGCCTCAAGCGCAAGGTGGCGCTGAAGCTCGTCGCGCCCGAGCTTGCGAATGACGAGCGCTTCCGGGAGCGACTGCTACGCGAGTCCGAGCTGGCCGCCTCGATCGATCACCCCAACGTGCTGCCCATCTACGACAGCGGCGAGGTCGACGGCGCCCTGTACATCGCGATGCGCTACGTGGAAGGCACCGATCTCGGCAGAATTCTCGACGCCCAGGGGCCGCTCGAGCCGGCGCGGGCGCTCGGCTTGCTGTCGCAGGTGGCGGATGCTCTGGATGTCGCGCACGAGCACGGGCTCGTGCACCGCGACGTCAAGCCAAGCAACGTGTTGGTCGCCGGCCAGCCGGGGCGCGAGCACGTCTACCTGGCCGATTTCGGCCTCTCCCGACGGCTCGCCGTTGCCGGCAGCGTCGAGCGCAGCCACTTCTCCGGCTCGGCCGACTACGTCGCCCCAGAACAGGTGCAACGCAAGCCCCTCGACGGGCGCGCCGACCTCTACGCGCTCGGCTGCGTGCTCTACGAATGCCTCACCGACCGCCCACCCCTGCAGCGCGACACCATCCCCGCCACCCTGTTCGCCCACCTCGAGGACGACGCGCCGCCGCCCACTCAGGTCAACCCCGACCTCCCGACGGAGATCGACCCGGTCCTCGCGCGCGCCCTGGCCAAGGAGCCCGAAGAGCGCCAGGCGACCTGCCGCGAGCTGATCGAGGAAGCCCGCGACGCGCTCGGCATCGCGGCCCCGCGCACCGGCTGGCGCCACCTCTCCCGCAGACAGCAAGCTCGCGCTCGCTCTCGTCGCGCTCGCCATCGCCGCCGCGGCCGCCGTTCCCGCCCTCCTTCTCACTGGCGGGGGATCCGATCGCGCCGACGCTCCGAGCTACGACCCGACCATCGCGGTCACGGTCGACTCCCTCCAGCGCATCGACCCGGAGACGAACGAGCTGATCGCCACCTTCCCGGCCGGTGACGATCCTGTTGCGATCGCCACCGGTGAGGGATTCGTCGTGGACCGCGAGCGAGTCCGCCAACACGGTCACCCAGATCGATGCGGGGACCGATCGCGTGACGAGGGTCTTCTCCGGAGACGCCCCGACAGGCCTTGTCGTCGCCGGTGGCTTCCTCTGGATTCTCGAGGACGACACGTCGATTCACAAGGTCGATCCGGAAACGGGCGCTGTCGCGCAGACGCTCGAGCTGAAGGAGATCGAAGCCGGCCCGGGCCTCCTTGCCGCGGGCCCCGAGTCCCTCTGGGGCGCCATTCTCTGCCGGTGCGACCCGAACTCACCGGAAGCGCATCATGGCGTCGTCGAGATCCGGCTCGATCCCGGTGCGCTGTACTCTTCGGACAGATAGACGTGGCCCACGCTGCCCCGACCGCGATCGCCGTCGGCGAGAGCGCCGTCTGGGTGGCGAACGACTACGCCGGGTTCGCCGAGGTCGTGCGATACGACCCGGCAGCGGGTGCCCCGGCCGAGGCGATCCCGATCGAGGGCGGCGCGTCGGGCATCGCTGTCGGCGCCGGCGCCGTGTGGGTCGCGAACCCGCTCGGCGACACGGTCACACGGATCGACCCGGCTACGAACACGATCGTCGAGCGAATCCCGGTCGGCGACGACCCGATCGCCGTGGCCGTCGGAGACGGATCGGTCTGGGTGACGAACTACCTGGACGGCACGGTCTCGAGGATCGACCCGGCGACGAACGCAGGTCGTTGCGACGATCGACGTCGGCCCGCACCCCGACCACATCGCCGTCGGCGAGGGCGGCGTCTGGGTGACGGTCGCACGCACGCTGACGGACCGCGGAGCGGGCTACCGCGCGATCGTCCAGGTGAAGCGGGTCAGGCTCTCGCGCGGCGCCAGGCCGCCGGGCCGCAGGCCGCGCCGAACGAGCAGGGTCGGCGGGCGGGCCTCACGGGCGACGGCGAGCCGCGTCGGGCCGAGCCCTTCCTGACGCCACCGCGGCGAGAGGCCCACGACGAGCAGGCCGGCATCGTCAGCCGCGGCGATCACCGCCTGCTCGCCCCGCTCGACGAGCAGCGGCTCCGTATCGATCCCGGTGACGTCCTGCAGGACGAGCGACGCGTTCGCGAGCAGACGGCTCGCGTCGCGACGACCGCTCGCCAGGTCGGCGAGGGTCCCGAGCAGCCGCAAGGGAGCCGACAGCACCCCCGCGATCCACGCGCCGATCTCGGCGGCCGTCCAGTCGTGGTCGAACCCTCCGAAGGGCACGAGCACAGGATGGTCCGGACCGGGAAGAGCCCCGGCGCCCTCGCGGGTCACGAGGATGCCGACGTCACACGGCGCGCTCTCCAGCACCTCGCCGACGTCCCCGATCGGCACCCCTTCGGTCAGGCCGGCAGGGGCTATGTCCAGAAGGGCCAAGTCGACATTCTGCTCGGACGCGAGGCGCACGACGTCCTCACCTGGAGCCGCTGAGACGAACGCGGCGCCGCGGGACCCGATCCCCTCGGCGGCGAGCGCAGCGCGCTGCTCACGGACGCGGCGAGTCGCCTCTTCGAGCCCCGCCGGATCCCCAACGAGGTCGGCCAGGATGAGCTCGCGGGGCGGTCGGCGCGCCAACGGAGCCGGCAAGGGCGAGCAGCGCCGCGAGGCCTCCTCCACCGAGCGGCACGACCAGGATCGAGCGCTCCGCTGCAGGCACCTGAGGGGCCGCAGGTGCGGGCGACTCTACCGGCGTCTCCGGCCCGGCCAGATCGAGGGCGGGATCCTGCTGGAGGATCGCGCGCTCGAGTACCTGGAGGGGCTGGCCGGGGTCGATGCCGAGCCCGTCGACGAGGGCGCTGCGGGCCCGCTGGTACGCCTCGAGCGCCTCGGCCTGGCGACCCGAGCGATAGAGGGCGAGCATGAGCTGGGCCTGCACGCGCTCGCGCAGCGGATGCTCGACGGCAAGAGCCTCGAGCTCTCCCACGAGCGCCGCGTGACGGCCGAGCGCAAGGTCGGCATCGATGCGCTCCTCGAGCGCCGCCAGCCGGAGCTCCTCCAGACGGACGACCGCCGCCTGAGCGAACGGCTCGTAGGCGAAGTCCGCCAGCGCGGCGCCGCGCCAGAGCGCCAGGGCTTCGCGCAGCGTCGTCGCGGCGCTCTCGGCGCGACCCGCCGCGAGCTCCGCGCGACCCTCTCCGAGCAGGCGCTCGAAGCGGCGCAGGTCGAGCTGCTCGGGCTCGAGCTCGAGCGCGTAGCCGGGCGCCCGCGTGACGAGCAGCGGCCCGACGGCCTTGCGGAGGTTCGAGACATAGCCCTGAAGCACCGGGCGCGCGCTCGACGGCACCTGCTCGCCCCAGAGGTCATCGATCAGGCGCTCGGTCGAGACAGCCTCACCGGCATGCAGGAGCAGGACGGCGAGCACGGCGCGCTGCTGAGGGCCCCCGAGCGGGAGCGGGCGGCCGTCCGCGTGCACGTCGAGCGGCCCCAGGATCCGGAAATCGAGCGCCACCTTTCTCCGCGCGGACGCTAGCACGGCTCATGGCGCCTTCATGGCACGCGCGTAGGGCCTGCGAAGGGCCGCGTTCGATCCTTGCCCCATGGCAACGAAGACCCAGAGGGAGGATGCAGTGAAGACGGCCACCACATACCGCCGTTCTATCGTCAAGCGCTTCGTTCTCGGCCTCGCAATCGCCGCCGTCGCGGCTCCGATTGCACAGGCTCAGACCCCGATCCCCGAGGATCTCGCTAACCGGCAGTTTTGGGCAGTGCAGATCGTCCCGTCCGAGCTCTCGGGGCGGCAGTTCTCGCCGACGACCGGCGGGGGTGTCGTCAGCGAGCCCGGCGCGATCCCCGGCAGGCTCGAAGGCCGCCAGTTCGGCCCCTCGTCGCTGCCGCTCGTGACGATCCCCGAGGATCTCTCGGGTCGCGAGTTCGGGCCGGCGACGTTCACGCCTGATCTTCCGGTCGTGACGCCGGTCGCGGACGGCTTCGACTGGCGCGACGCGGGCGTCGGCGCAGCCGCCGTCGCCGCCGCGGTCGCGCTGCTCGCCGCCGCGGCGCTCCTGATCGGCCGCAGGCGCACGCTCGCCGGCGCATAGCTTCCGCCAGCAGCCACGCGGAGAGCCGGGCGGGCCCGCAAGGGCCCGCCCGGCTGTTCCGGGTAGGAAGCGCTTCCAGAGTCCTGACTCGGCCCCGACGGGGGAGTGATGCCCCCGTCGGGGCTGATCTGGGAGGGGGAGAGTGCTAGTACGACCGCAGGTCGTCTAATAGATGAGAGCGGCTTCGCTCGAGAAACTTGCGCGAATTTTTCACCCGGTTTCGGCAAGTGCCGAGCCGGCTCGGCAAGTGCCGGCGCCACCGGGCGCGCGTTCCCTACCTCCGCCGCAAGCAGCGCGGCGCCGATCGCTCCGCCGAGGTCTCCGAGCTGGGCTGCGAGCGACGGGCGGCGCCTTCTCCGGCTGGAACAGGTGAGGCTGCATCGCCTCCGCGATGCGATCCGCGTAGGCCTGCCCGAGCCGGTTCCCGAGCCCACCGCCGAGCACGACCGCCTCGAGGTCGAGCAGGTTGACCGTCGATGCCGCACCGGCGCCGAGGGCTTCGACTGCGCCCGTCGATCAGGCTCGCGGCCATCGCATCGCCTTCTTCGAGAGCCTTGGCCCACACCCCGCTGGAGAGTCGCGTGCGGCCCTTCTCCTCCATGATCGCGAAGAGCTTCGTCTTCTTGCCCTTCGCGACGAGCTTGCGCGCCCGCTCCTCCATGGCGGCCCGGCCGGCGTAGGCCTCCACGTGTCCCGCGAAGGCCCTTCGGCTCCGCGCGGCCGCCGAGCTTGACGACCGTGTGCCCGAACTCGCCGGCGGCGCCGCGGCCGACCCAGCGCCGGCCGTCGAGCACGATGCCGCCGCCGACTCCGGTGCCCCACCAGATGCCGAGGATCGACTTGAACGGCTTGCCGGCGCCGAACCGGAACTCGGCGTCGACCGCCACGCCCACGTCGTTGCCGAGCACGACCGGCGCGCCGATACGTCGGCTGAGCTCGGCCGCGAGCGGATACGGGATCGTCCCAGCGCGGCAGATTCGGCGCATGCGCGAGCACCCCGGTCTCGGTGCTCACGGCACCCGGCGCGCCGACTCCGACGCCGGCGAGATCGGAGGTCGCGCAGCCTGCCTGCGCCGCCGCATCCTCGAGCGTCGCGGCGAGCTTCGCGACGACGTCCGGCGGCCCGCCCGCCGCGGGTGTCGCGACGACGCGACTGGCCGAGAACTGGTCGCCCGTTCATCGACGACGACCGCCTGGATCTTCGTCCCGCCCAGGTCGATGCCGCCGCGAAGACCGGTCTGTTCCGTCATCGTGTCCCTCCGTCGGGTGTCCCTCAGCAGTAGAGCGCCGCAAGCCCGCGACCGTGACGGCGGAGACGGCATGCTGTAACGTCGCGTCCCCGCCTCGGACGATTCCATGACCGACTACCTGCCCATCGCCGAGCACGGCGTGATCGGCGACCTGCACACCGTCGCGCTCGTCGGTACGGACGGCACGATCGACTGGTACTGCCTGCCGAGCTTCGACTCGCCGAGCGTCTTCGCCTCGATCCTCGACGCGGGCAAGGGCGGCTACTACCGGATCGCGCCGACCGTGCCCGAGCGTGCGGCCAAGCAGCTCTACTTTCCCGACACGAACGTCCTGATCACGCGCTTCCTGACGCCGGACGGCGTCGTCGAGGTCGAGGACTTCATGCCGATCCACCGCGACCCGACACCACCGTCGCCGCCTGATCCGGCGCGTGGTCGGCGTCCGCGGCGAGATGCGCCTGCAGATGGAGTGCATGCCGCGCTTCGACTACGGCCGCGCCGAGCACGAGGTCGAGCTCGTGGAGCACGGCGTCGCTGTTCCGCTCCCCCGGCCTGACGCTGGCGCTCTCGACCCCGACGCCGCTCGAGCGACGAGCGGTCGGTGTCGTCGCAGAGTTCACGCTCCGCGCCGGCGAGAGCGCGACGTTCTCGCTCGAGCAGGCCGACGACGGGAGCCCCGCCTCCGGCGCTCAGCCGGCACAGGCCGACGCGAGCTCTTCGAGCGCACGGTGCGCGTACTGGCGCGGGTGGCTCTCGCACTCCCGCTACCAGGGGCGCTGGCGCGAGATGGTGCACCGGTCGGCGCTCACGCTCAAGCTGCTCACGTACCGCCCGACGGGCGCGATCGTCGCCGCGCCGACGACGAGCCTGCCGGAGCAGCTCGGCGGCGAGCGCAACTGGGACTACCGCTACACCTGGATCCGCGACGCGGCCTTCTCGCTCTACGCGCTGCTGCGGCTCGGCTTCACCGAGGAGGCCGAGGCGTTCATGGGCTGGCTGACCGAGCGGTTCCGCGAGTGCAGAGCAGACGAGCACGGGGCCGCTCCAGATCATGTACGGCATCGACGGCCGCTCCGATCTCGAGGAGGAGATGCTCGAGCACCTCGAGGGCTATCGCGGCTCCGCCCCGGTGCGCATCGGCAACGGCGCGGCCGAGCAGCTCCAGCTCGACATCTACGGCGAGCTGATGGACTCGGTCTACCTCTTCAACAAGTACGGCCGCCCGATCTATCACGACGGCTGGGAAGCACTCCAGCGGATCGTCGACTGGGTCTGCGACAACTGGGACCAGCCCGACGAGGGGATCTGGGAGGTGCGCGGCGGCCAGCAGAACTTCGTCTACTCGCGGCTCATGTGCTGGGTCGCGATCGAGCGCGCGATCCGCGATCGCACGGCAGCGTGGCCTTCCGGCCGATCTCGTGCGCTGGCTCGCAGGCGCGCGACGCGATCTACGCCCAGATCATGGAGCGCGGCTGGAACGAGGAGCGCGGGCGTTCGTCCAGCACTACGAGACGCGACCACCTCGACGCCTCGCGTGCTGCTCATGCCGCTCGTCAAGTTCATCGCGCCGACCGATCCGCGCTGGCTCTCGACCCTCGACGCGATCTCGCGACGAGCTCGTCTCGGACTCCCTCGTCTACCGCTACAACGTCGAGCGCCTCGCCGGACGGCCTGCGAGGCGAGGAGGGCACGTTCTCGATCTGCTCCTTCTGGTACGTCGAGGCGCTCACGCGCGCCGGCCGTCTCGACGAGGCGCGGCTCGCCTTCGAGAAGATGCTGACCTACGCGAACCATCTCGGCCTCTACTCGGAGGAGATCGGCCCGACCGGCGAGCAGCTCGGCAACTTCCCGCAGGCCTTCACCCACCTCGCGCTGATCAGCGCGGCGTTCAACCTCGACCGGCAGCTGGGCTAGCGAGGCTAGGCGGCCGGGAAGCGGCCCGAAGGGCCGCGTTCATGGGCGAAGCCGGGCCGGATGAGATCCGGCCCCTACGCCCGATCCAAGGCTATGCTCGGCTGGATGCGCGTCCCAGACGCGATGGAGCCGGTCGTCGGCTGGCGCTGCTGGCGGGTGCGCGACTCGCCGGAAGGCTTCGCGCTCACCTCGGCGTGCCGGCCGGTGCGCTGGGAGCCGGGCCGGCCCCTCGAGGCGAGCTGCGAGGCGTGCCATGGCGCCGCCCGGGCGCGGGTGCACCTGCGGCATCTACGCCGCCGCGGAGCCTCGGCTTCCGCATGCCTACCTCCCGCCGCACGTGAAGGCGGCGGACCGGATCCGCACCCGGCGATCCTCGGCTACGACATCGTCATGGCGGTCGGGCTTGCCGCTCTCTGGGGTGCGGTGATCGAATGCGAGTGGGGCTGGCGCGGCGCAGTTCGCCTACCCGACGAGCCTCTTCGTCCCGTCGCCGGGATCCGCCACTTCAGGCGCTCGCCGGCGGGCGTCGAGATCTTCGACTCGGCCCGGGTTGCCGTCGGCGCTCGCCGATCTCTACGGGATCCCCGTCGAGGTCACTCGGAGCCTGAAGCCCGAAGCGCTCATCCGGGAGGCTCGCGCCGCGTAGCGGCCTGAAGACCAGAAAGCCGGGAGAGCCGGCCTTCCGGCTCCGCCCGCTGGTTGCGTTCCCCTGGTGTATGTCCTATGCCGACGAGGGCGAGGACTGAGGGCGACGATCGCGATGATCGCAGTGAAGGACGCGGAACCGAGCCCGATCAGCGCGGGCGATTCGCCTGCGCTCGTCGAGCTCGTCGCTTGCGGTCGCGCCCGGAAGCTCGAGATGTGCGGTGACAGCGGTCATGTCGGTCCGCCGCTCCGTCAGTATCGCTGCTCGGCCGTTACGGTCGCATGCCGCGGCTCGCGGCCGGAATCGCGCTCAGCAGGTGTCTCGGGGTGCGGCGAAGGCCGCGGTCACGCGTGCGGCCCCGGACCGCTCAGGAGCGGAGGAAGGTGAGGACGGCGAGCACGCGCCGGTGGTCCTCGGGCGCGGCTGGCGAGCCGGAGCTTCCCGAAGATGCTCGTCACGTGCTTCTCGACCGCCCGCTCGGTGATCACGACGAGACGCTCGGCGATGCCCTGGTTCGAGCGGCCCTCGGCCATGAGCTCGAGCACCTCGCGCTCGCGCGGCGTCAGGTCGGCGAGCGGATCGTCGCCGCGGCGCCTGCCGACGAGCTGCGAGACGACGGTCGGGTCGAGCGCAGAGCCGCCCTCCGCGACCCGGCGCACGGCGTCGGCGAACTCGCGACGACGTCCGAGACCCGGTCCTTGAGCAGGTAGCCGACGCCCTCGGCGCTGTCCGCGAGCAGCTCCATCGCGTAGCCCGGCTCGACGTACTGGGAGAGCACGAGGACGCCGGTTTCCGGGTACTTCTCCCGGATCTCCTGTGCGGCCCTCAAGCCCTCGTCGGTCTGGGTCGGCGGCATGCGAATGTCGACGATCGCCACGTCTGGGGTGTACGAGCGCACCTTCAGCAGGAGCTCCTCGGCGTTGCCGGCCTGACCGACGACGTCGAAGCCGGCCTCCTCGAGGATGCGGACGACTGCCCTCGCGCAGGAGGACGGAATCGTCGGCCACGACGACCCGCATGACTTCGCAAGCCTATCGCGCCTACCCACGTCATCGAGGCTCAGGTGACGACCGCTGCCAGCGGGATCTCGGCGCGGATCCGCGTTCCGCGGCCCTGCGGGCTCCACACCTCGAGACGCCCGTCGAGGGCCTCGACGCGGTCCGCGAGGCCCCGCAGCCCGGAGCCCCCGCCGGGGTTCGCGCCGCCGACGCCGTCGTCGGCGACCTCGACGAGCGCGAGCCCGTTCCGCCTCGAGACGCTGACCGTCACCGAGCTGGCTTCCGCGTACTTCGCAACGTTCGCGAGCGCTTCGGAGACGACGTAGTAGGCGGCGGCCTCGACGGGCGGCGGCAGCCGCTCCTCGAGCGTCGACCTCGACCGCGCACGGGCGTCGGTGAGCGGCCGGCCAGCGCATCGAGCGCCGCCGACGAGCCCGCGGTCGGTGAGCACGGCGGGATGGATGCCCCGGGCGAGCTCGCGGAGCTCCGTGATCGCCTGCGATCAGCTCCTCGCCCGCCGCCGCAAGCATGCGCTCGACGGTCTCGGGATCCGCCTTGGCCGCGCGACTGCGCGATGCGCAGGGCGAGCGCAGAGCGCGACGAGGCGCTGCTGGGCGCCGTCGTGGAGATTGCGCTCGAGCCGCCGGCGGGCGGTGTCCTGGGCCTCGAGGATGCGCGAGCGCGAGGCGCGGATCTCCGCCTCGGCGCGCTTGCGCTCCGTGATGTCGAGCCCGACGAGACGATGAACTCGACGTCCCGCCGTCTCGGTCGAGCAGCGCCGTGTTCGACCAGGCGATCAGCCGCCGCGAGCCGTCGCGAAGCAGCCAGTGGTTCTCGTTCTCCGCCGGGAAGTCGCCTGCCCACACCCGCTCGAGCGCCCGCCGGATCGGCTCGACCTCGTCGGGCTCGATGAAGATCTCGAAGAACGGACGCCCGTCGACCTCCTCGAACGTGTAGCCCGTCAGGCGCTCGCAGGCGCGGTTGAAGCGCACCAACCGGCCCTCGCGGTCGAGCACGACGACGAGCGCGGCCGTGTCGAGTCGATCAGCGTCGAGGTGAAGTCGCGCTCCCGCCGCAGCGCCTCCTCGGCGCGCTTCCGCTCGGTGATGTCGGCCGTCACGGCCATGTAGCGGATGATCTCGCCGCCCGAGTCGTAGACCGGGGCGGCCGAGAGCACGACCTCGACGAGCGACCCGTCCTTGCGCAGACGCAGCGTCTCGATCCCCGAGATCGCCTCGCCGCTCGAGCAGGCGCTCGCGCAGCTCGTCGACCTCGTCCGTCTTCTCCACCGGAATGAACGAGATCGGCTGTCCGATCACCTCCGCCGAGCTCCAGCCGTAGAGCCGCTCGGCGGCCTGGTTCCAGAACGTCACCTTGCCGTCGCGGTCGACCTCGACGATCGAGAGCGGCGAGGCGTCGATCAGCGCCCGCAGGCGCCCCTCGCTCCGCTGCAGATCGTCGAGACGCGCCCGGAGCTCGGCCTGGAGCCGCTCGTTGGCCAGCGCGAGGCCGGCGGCGGCGCAGACGGACTCGACCAGCTCCGGCTGGTCGGTCAGCACGGGATCGTGGACGAGCGCTGCGATGCGCTCGCCCTCCCGCTCCACGTGGGTGACCGCCCGGCCGGACTCCGGGCCCGGCAGCTCGACCGGACGGCCCGTGGAATCGACGTAGATCCCCTCCTCCGGGCAGCCAGTAGGCGACCGTGAGCGACGGGTCGCCGAGCGCGCGGGCGATCGCCTCGCGCAGCCGGCCGGGCGCGGTCGACCCGCCGAGCTCGAGCACGAGCCGGCTCACCGCCGACCGGGCGAGCCGTACCCGCAGCAGCCCGGCGAGGAAGGCCAGCGGCACGAGGATGAGCGACGCGAAGGTCGCGAGACGGGCGTAGACAACGGCGTCGCCGCCCGCGATGTTCGTGCTGAAGAAGATGACGCCGAGCGCCGCGGACAACGTCCCGCTCCACAGCACCGGCGCGAGCGCACGCCGCGCGGGTGACGTCGCGTGGCGCCAGCGGCGGGCGAGGATGACGATCACCGACAGCGCGACCGCGAGCCCGAAGGCATTGTCGACGTTCACGAGCGCCTGCTGAAGCTCCTCGTTCGGCGTTATGAGCAGCGCGTTCTCGGGGCAGTCGCAGCCGGGCGGGAAGGGGCCCACCTCCCAGAAGAACGCGGCGGCGAGGGGGATCGCCGTGGAGGCGAAGTACGCCGCGGCGGTGACGGCCCTCCGAGCCGGCGTGCCGAGCGAGCCCTCGGGAAACGCGAGCAGGAGGTGAACGATGAAACCGAGCGGGAGCGACGCTGCCGCCAGGCCTATCGTGAACGGCACCGTCTCGTCGGAGAGCTGCAGAGACGCGAGGAACCAGGAGAAGCCCGTCAGGACGAGCAGGACGCCGAAGCGGTTCGAGGGACGCCGCGCCATCGCGATCATCCCGCTGCCCACGAACGACCACACGAGCAGCGCGTTGACGATCGCCTGCGCCTCGCGTGCCTGCGCGATGTCCGACTCCAGGGTGAGGACGAGCACGGCGACGCCGGCCAGCAGGCCGGCCGACCCCGATCGCGAGCAACGTGCGCCTCACCGGCGCTATTGAAGCAAGGCGACCAGGCGGTCGGCGGAGACTTCCGCCTTGGGGATGAAGCCGCGCGCGCCGCTCTCGGTGATGAGCGGCCCGAAGTCGGCGGCGTCGCGGCTCGAGGTCAGCACGACCTGGGGGCCGGCGCCGTCCTTCACCAGCTCCGCCGTGACGGCGAAGCCGTCGGTATCCGGCAGCTGGACGTCCAGGAGGACGACCTCCGGATGCAGCTCGCGGGCCGCGCTCAGTGCGGATGCCCCGTCTCCTGCCTCTCCGACGACCGCGAACCCGTCGTTCTCGAGCACGGCCTTGAAGGCGGCGCGGCAACTAGGGTGATCATCCACGATCAGAACGCTCATCACGCTCTGATAGTCGCATGCGGCAGGCACGGCCGACATACGGCTAGCCACACTTCGCCGTGGTGGAGATCTACCGATTTCAGGCGGGTACTGGCGCCCAGCGCCGTTCGTGCGGCCCGCCCCGGTCGGAGAGCCTCACGAGCTGATTCGGCGCAACCGCCCGACGATGTGGAGCGCCAGCGGCACCGAGTCGAGCGCCATCATGACCTCGTAGTCGAGCTCGTCGCCCGAGATCGTGTAGCGGCGCTCGAGCGCCACGACCGGCGAGGCATTCTGCGGCGTGCGCTCGACGCTCGTCGACGCGAGCCGGATCTCTCCGTTGCGAACTGTTCCTTCGGCGATCTCGGTCAGTCCGAGCGGGTGAGCGAGCGTCACGTCGACGCCGCCGCCCGGCAGCGAACGCCAGAAGCCGAGCTCGCTGTGGAGATGGGCGCCGGAGCCGGGGCTCCAGCTGCGTAGGTGGTAGTAGAGGAAGCCGGCGCCGGGGTGCCAGAACCGCGTCTCTTCCTCGAACGGGAAGCTCTCCATGGTCGGGTACTCGCCGGTGCCCTCGCCTTTCCAGGTGCCGAGCAGCGCTCCGAGCGGCCCCAGCTCTGCCTCCGGCGAAGCGGCGTCCATGCCGGGATTTGAGCGGCTCGAACGCAGGCCCGTCAAGTGCGATTCGCCGGGCCGCGCGACTCGCTGATGCTCGTGACGTCCCGCCGCACGGGCGCCCGCATCGGGCTGTCACGAACCGCGCTCGAAGCGGCGGCGCTCGCCGTAGGCGCAGCGCTCGGGGGATCCGTCGGTGTCGGCACGCTCGCGTGTCAGCGGCCGCTCGCCGAGAAGTGCTGGTAGTCCTTGACGCTGCCGCCCCAGAAGCCGCCCCAGCCCCAGCCGATCGAGGCAAACGCACTGACGACCGCGTCGCCTGCGTGCACCATGCCCTTCAGCTGCCTCGAGCGGTCGGCGTAGCGTCGGCTCGCGGCGTGATACACGCGGCCGCCCTCGACATACGGGTTCTCGATGGGGTTGAGATCGATCGCCCTGCCGTACGCGTGCTCCGACCAGCTGCCCGAGCCCGTTGCCTTCCGGCAGTTGAACGCCGAGGTATTGTCGGCCTCGATGGACTGGAAGTCACTGCCGCCGTACTGGTCGATCAGGCGCATCCTGCGAATCGGGAAGCGTGCGTCGTAGAGCTTGCGGAAGACGCGCGCGACGGCCTTGGCGTAGTCCTCGTGGATGACCAGGTGCCCGACTCGGACGCGTCCGTCGAAGCCCCAGTGGCGCACGGTCACGAGGCGCAGATCGCGCAGGGCCACCGGGCAGCCCCGGCGCCAGGAGGTCGGCGTCATCGTGTCCGCCAGCTGCGGGCCGATCGGCTTGACCGAGCTGCGGTAGCGCGGCGCGCCGTCCACGGCCGAGAACGCCGGAGCCGCGGTCACCGCGAGGACTGTGGCGGCAACGGCCGCGGCGAGCTTCATCGACTGACCGAGGCTAGCAGCATGTCCTGTACGAATACGCCGATGCTGCCGCAACCCCTCGCAGGCGAGCTCCTCGAGCGGCTAACGAGCACGCCGCCCGTCAGCTACGAGAGAGCGGCGAGTTCGTCTCGCCGGTCCTGCCGTGACGACATGGCGCGCGACTACCGTCTGACGCCGGCTCGGAGGCTCGCGAACAGCTTGATGACCGCCGCGCTGCGCGCCGGCATCGCGCCCAAGCGCGTCTATCTGCTCACGGTGCCCGGCCGCAAGAGCGGGCGCCGGTATTCGACGCCGGTGCAGCTCGTGGAGGAGGGCACCGACCGCTTCCTCGTCGCGCCGTACGGTGAGCGCGAGTGGGTCAAGAACGCCCGTGCGGCGGGCTGGGTCGAGCTCGCACGCGGCCGCCGCACCGAGCGGCTCGTGCTCGACGAGCTCGCGGCCGCGGAAGCCGCGCCCGTCCTCAAGCGCTACCTCCAGCAGGTGGGGATGGTCGTGCGACCGTTCTTCGACGCGGGACCGGACGACCCGGTCGGGGCCTTCGCGGCCGAGGCCACACAGCACCCGGTCTTCCGCCTCAACTCTCCGAGCTAGTCACGGCGTCGGCAAGCGCGGCCGGATTCGGGCGCCGCCTGACAAGTGCTTTGCGGTGACCATCGCGCGCCCACGCGATGAGGTGTTCGCATACGTGGGCGAATGCTCGCAACCGGCCGCGATGGGACGAGAGCGTCGACAGCGAGAGCTGACCTCTTGCCGACCGAGCGGGCTGATGGGCCTGCTCCAACCAATGGTCGCGCGCACCACTCAGAAGAAGCTCGACCCCCGCGCGTACCCCCGGCTGAAACGGCTCCTGGAAACCGGCACAGCCGCCTGAGCGGGCTTCCGCGGCTTCCTGCGATCGGGGCGGCCGGATTCGAACCGGCGACTTCTGGCTCCCAAAGCCAGCGCGCTACCAGACTGCGCCACGCCCCGGTGCCCGGAGTCTAGACGGTCGAGTTGCGGTCGCCCTGCGACGGAGCGCGCTAGGCCTTCTCGATCGCGAGCGGCTCGCCGGCCACGCGCTCGATCCGTACCGCGAGAGTCTCGCGTGCGATCCGGTCACCGTGCGCCTGCGATCACGTCCTCGTGATCCCCGTCGTAGCGGATGACGATGCGGTCGGTGATCTCGAGCCCGGAGTCCTTGCGCAGCCGCTGGATCGTGTGGATGAGGTCGAGCGCCTGGCCCTCGAGGCGGAGATCGTCGTCGACCTCGGTGTCCAGCGCCACGACGTACGGAAGCTCGTGTGCGACGGCCCAGCCCTCGTTGCCGTCGAACGTCGAGCATGTACTCGCCCGGCGCGAGCTCGAACTGCTCGGCCCTGAGGACTCCCTCCTCGATCACGAATCGCCCTCCGCGAGCAGGCGCCTGAGCTCCGGGCAGCGCGGGACCGAGCCGCGGGCCGAGCAGATCGAGGCGGGGCTTGGCCGTCGAGGTGGCGACCTCGCCGGCGTCGGCGGGGAAATCGCACCTCCTTCACGTTGAGCTCGGCGCCGATCTCCTCGACGTGTCGCGCGACCATCTCCCGCTTCTCGGGATCGGCCACGACGACCGCGACGCGGCGGAGGGGCTGGCGCAGCCTGAGCTGGGCGCCGTGACGTGCAGAGTGGCCGAGCTCGATCACGCGCCTCGCCTCGGCCATCTCGCTCGACGAGACGGTCGTCGGCAAGCGCCGGATTCGGCGCCGGCCAACCGGCCAGGAAGACGCTCTCCGGCGCGTCCGGCGCGGCCCCGGCGACGAGCGCCTGCCACAGGTGCTCGGCGAGGAAGGGCATGATCGGCGAGACGGCCCGCAGGGACTGCACGAGCGCGTACCACAGCGTGCGGAACGCCGCCTCGTCGGACTCCTCCCAGAAGCGCCGTCGCGAGCGGCGGATGTACCAGTTGGAGACGTCGTCGACGAAGCTCTCGAAGGCGCGCGTGACCACGCCCGTGAGGAAGCTCTCGTACGCCTCGGCCGCCTCCGACGAGGAACGCCTGCGTGCGGGCGAGCAGCCAGTGGTCGAGCGGTCGCAGCGGAGCACCCGTCGGGCCCTCGGTCAGATCGGCGTAGCGGGGCTCGAAGCTCTCGATGCCCGCGTAGGTGACGAGGAACGAGACCGAGTTCCAGAGCGTGAGCAGCTTGCGCTTGATCTCGTGCGCCGGCCCGTAGCCGAAGAGCAGGTTGCGGTCCGGGCGGCTGCTGCGCAGTACTGCCAGCGCATCACGTCGGCGCCCATGCGCTCGAACGCCTCCTCGGCCGCGATCAGGTTGCCCCACGAGCCGTGCATCTCGCGGCCGTGCTCGTCGAGCATCTTCTCGTAGCCGAGCACGGTCTTGAACGGCGAGCGGTCGACGAGCGCCACCGACATGAAGAGCTGCGAGTAGAACCAGAGCCGGATCTGCTCGCGCATCTCGGAGACCCAGTCGGCCGGGAACCATTGCTCCCAGTAGGCGTGGTCCGGCAGGTCGGCCGTCGACAGGCCGTGTGCGGCCCCGGTCGCGTAGCCCTGCGGCACGAGCTCCGGGTTCTGCCAACCGAGCGTCGAGAAGGGGACGATGCCGGCGTCGAGCCACACGTCACCGACCTCCGGGATGCGGCTCACCGGCTCGTCGCACTGCTCGCAGCGAATCTGCACCGCGTCGATCCAGGGCCGGTGCAGCTCCTGCAGCTGGTCGAGACCGCCGACGGCGCGCTCCTCGAGCTCGGCGCGCGAGCCGATGAGGTTGAGGTGCCCGCAGCCGCACGGGTAGAACGGAAGCGGCAGCCCGAAGAAGCGACGCCGCGAGATGTTCCAGTCGCCCATGTTGCGCAGCCAGTCGTCCATGCGCTTGCCCATGTACGCCGGGGTCCACTCGACAGTCGAGTTCGCTCCAGCAGCCGCGGGCGCAGCTCCTCCACCGCGAGGAACCAGTCGTCCGAGAGCCGGAAGATGAGCGGCGTGTGGCAGCGCCAGCAGAACGGGAAGCGGTGCACGATCTCCTCGGCCGAGATCAGCAGGCCGCGCTCGGCCAGGTCGGCGACGATCTGGTCGGCCGCCTCGGCCGTGCCCTGCTCGTGCAGCCAGCCGAAGTCCGCACCGAAGCGGCCGGCCTCGTCGACCGGCGTCACGACCGGCAGCTCGTGGACGCGCGAGAGCTCGAAGTCCTCGGCGCCGCACCCCGGCGCGATGTGGACGATGCCGGTGCCCTCGTCGAGCGAGACCTCATCCCACGGGATGACCCGGTGCTCGACTCCGGCCGCCGCCGCGGAAGTGGTCGAACGGTCCCTCGTAGCGAAGCCCGACGAGCTCGGCGCCCTGGGCCCGGTCGGTGAAGGTCTCGTCCGGATATCGCGCGCGTCGCCACCCACTCGCCGCTCTCGAGCCGACCGTACTCGGCGTCGGGCTTGACGGCGGCCGCCACGTTCGCCGGCAGCGTCCACGGCGTCGTCGTCCACACGGCCAGGGACTCCCCCGGTCGATCGAGCAGCGGCAGGCGCACGAACAGCGACGGGTCGGTCTTGTCGAAGTAGTGCCCGATGAGCTCGTGCTGGGAGATCGACGTGCCGCAGCTCGGGCACCACTCGGTCGAGCGGTGGCCCTTGTAGAGCCAGCCCTGCTCGTGCATGTGCTTGAGGAATCGCCAGATGTACTCGATGTTCGTGTCCGAGAACGTGAAGTAGTCGTCGCCCCAGTCCATCCACTGACCGAGGCGCTTGCAGCCCCGCGTCAGGTCCTCGGCCGACTCCGCCACCTTCTCGCGGCAGCGGCGGGCGAACTCGGCGAGGCCGTACTCCTCGATCTCCCGCTTCGAGTTGAGCCCGAGGTCCCGCTCGACGCCGACCTCGATCCAGAGCCCCTGGCAGTCGAAGCCGTTCTGGTAGCGCTGGTCGAAGCCGCGGAGAGCCTTGTAGCGCTGGAAGACGTCCTTGAGCGTGCGGCCCCAGGCGGTGTGGACGCCGAGCGTCTTGTTCGCGGTGACGGGACCGTCCACGAAGCTCCAGCGAGGCCCGTCCGCGTTGAGGGCGCGCAGCTTCTCGAAGATCCGGCGCTCCTCCCAGAACTCGAGAATGTCCAGCTCGAGGCCGGCGTGATCGGGAACGGGCGGGAGCCGGTCGAACACGGGCTCAGTCTAACGTCGGGATTTTTCCGTCCTGTGCGTTCGTTTTCACAGATAGAGACAGATCGTGCGCCACCCGCGCACATTTCCTCGATAGCCTGAAATTGGGGGGTCCCCGAAGGGCCCAGAAGGGGAGGGTTCCATGACGTTGGCGGTTACGACCGAGACATTCGAAGCCGAGGTGCTCCAGAGCGAGCAGCCGGTCATCGTCGATTTCTGGGCCGAGTGGTGCGGGCCCTGCCACGCGGTCGTCGCCGGTGCTCGAGAAGATCGCGGAAGAGCGCGTCGCCGAGCTTCGGGTGGTCAAGGTCAACATCGACGAGGAGCCGGCGCTCGCGCAGCGCTACGGCGTCATGTCGATCCCGACGATCCTGCTGTTCAAGAGCGGCGAGCCGGCTGCGGCCGCGATCGGCGCTCAGCCGAAGTCGATGCTCGAGAAGAACCTCGGGCTCGAGGCCGGGGCGCCGGCCCGGAGTCGGCGTAGGCCGCCCAGGCGCGGTCAGACCGCGGCCCGGCGGCTAGCGGCCTCGGCGACCCTGGATGGCGGGCGGCAGGCACGAGACCGCGGCCTGTCGGCCGCTCCCAGGCGGGTCGACGGCCGGCCGAGCCGGCCGCTCAGCCGCCGTCGGCCTCTCGCCGGCCGGAGATGAGCTCGGCGACGTTGCCCTCCGGGTCGCGAACGTAGATCGAGAGCCGGCCGCCGGGCCAGCGAAACGGGCCGCGCACGTCGAGCGCCGTCCCGGCGCAGCCTCTGCTCGGTTGCGAGCAGATCGTCGAGCTCCACCTCGATCGCGAAGTGGACGGGCCCGTGCGGCTCCGGCGTCGGCCCGCGAGAGTCGGAGTCGGCGAGCAGCGCCGGCGGCAAGCCCGGCCACGCCGGCGCCGCCGGCTCGCCACCCACGCGCGCGAGGATCAGCTGGCCGCGGCCGAGCCCGAAATGCGTTCGACCCCTGCCGGGATCCTCGAGCGAGATCTCCAGCCCGAGCTCGTCGCGGTAGAAGGCCGTGACGGCGTCCAGATCCTCGACGACGAGCTGCACCTCGAACATCCCGAGCGGCCCGGGCACACCGCGAGCCTATCCTGCTCCCGTGCGGAGCCGGCCCGGCCGCGTGCTCCCCGCTGCGTCACTAAGCTGATTCGATGCCGAGGCACCAGCTCGCCGCAGTCCACGAGCTCGCCCGGATCGAGATGCTCGCCGGCCTGCCCGGTGAGACGCTCGGCCGTCTCGCCGAAGGCATGATCCGCAGGGATCTCGCGCCCGGCGAGTCGATCCTCGAATCGGACGACGAGCGCGGGCGCTTCTGGGTCGTGATCAGCGGCCTGCTGCGCGCGCGCAACGGCGAGGTCGTCCGCGCCGGGTGACAGCGTGGGTGAATCGGCCGTGGCCGGCGCGCCGCTCCAGGCGCTGACGCCCACCGTCGTCGCGAGCTGCGACCGCCAGACCTTCGACGAGCTGGTCCGGCCGGCCTCCGCCCAGGACGCCTGAGGGCGGCCGCTAGACGCCGACCTCCTCGAGGACGGCGTCGGAGAGAGCCGGCCACGCCTCCAGCGCCCAGTCGCCGAACTCGAGATCCGTGAGGCAGGCGAGCGCGACGCCCGCCTCCGGGTCGAGCCAGAGGAACGTGCCGGCGCCGCCGAAGTGGCCGAACGTCCGCGGCGAGTTGCGCGTTCCGGTCCAGTGCGGCGACTTGCCGTCGCGCAACTCGAAGCCGAGCCCCCAGTCGCACGGATCCTGGCGGCCGAAGCCCGGTAGCACGCCGGCGAGCCCGGGAAACGCGACCGTCGTCGCCTCCGCGAGCGTCTCGGGCGCCAGGACCGTCGGCGAGAAGAGCTCGCGGGCGAAGGCGCAGAGGTCGGCGAGCGTCCCCCAGATCCCGGCGGCCGCCGTGCCGTGCGGATCCGGCCGCGCCTCGGTCGCCGGCATTCCGAGCGGCTCGAGCACGGCCGCGCTCAGGTAGTCGGCGAAGGGCATCTCGGCCCGCTCCACGAGCAGCGCGGCGAGGACCTCGTAGCCCACGTTCGAGTAGATCCGGCGCTCGCCGGGCCGCGCGATCGGCGCCTCGCCGCCCTCGAACGGCAGTCCGGCCGCGTGGGCGAGCAGATGGCGCACGGTCGAGCCGGGTGGGCCGGCCGGCTCGTCGAGCTCGAGAATCCCCTCCTCGGCGGCGACGAGGACAGCGCAGGCGGTCAGGAGCTTCGTGACCGACGCCCAGCGGAAGACGCGACGTGCGTCGCCGTGCGTCGCGCGCACGCCGCCCGGCCCGACGACCGCCGCAGCTGCGTGCGGCGCCGGCCAGGCGTCGATCTCGAGCAAGAGCACGCACCGTCAGCGCATGCCAGAACCCGGATCGTGCAAGCCGAGGCCGGAGGCAACCCGTTGCACGCGTCGCCTCCGGCCTCGGAGCACCTACGTTCTAGTTCGGGTCGTCCGGCTGGGTGGAATCCGTGGCCGTCCCGGCCGTCAGGCTTGCGACTGAGCCCACGTCGACGATTGCAGGCGGCACATAGCCCTCATCCGCCTCGAGCGCTTGGTCGTTCTCGTTCATACCTGATCCCCTAGCTGTCCGAGCTGACATCAGGGGTGGTCGACTCGTCCTGGCCCGTCAGGCTCGAGACCGAGCCGACGTCGACTACGGTCGGCGGCTCGTAGTCCCCGGCCTCCGGCACAGTCCGCTCTTTCTCGTCCATTCGCCGCTCCTTACTGTCGAGAAATAGGGGACGGCAGAGTACACGTACGATGCGTCCATTGCAAGGCGATAAGGTCGTGAAGCCTGCCCGCCTGGCAGTCGGCGCCTACGGGCTCACGCTTCCGGGGCTCGATGGGTGTCCCGGCTTGCTCCCCTCCCCCGGCCCGGCGTGGCCCGAGGTCGAGGTCGCAGCGCGGGCTCGTCGAGCACGAGCCGGGCCCGACGCGAATCGGCCCCGACGCCGCGGAGCTGCAGCTCCTCGGCGGCGGCCTGCTACGGCTCGACCGGGTCGCGCGCCGGGCCACCTTCCTGACGCAGGCGCCACTTCCGGACGAGGAGCTCGTGCATCCGTACCTTGCGCCCGTGGCCTCGTTCTTCGCCGGCTGGCTCGGGCGCCAGGCTCTCCACGCAGGCGGCGTGTGCATCGACGGCGTCGCGCTCGCGATCGTCGGCGCCAAGGAGGCCGGGAAGACGACGACGCTCGCCTGGCTCGCGACGCAGGGCTACGACATCGCTTGCGGACGACGTGCTCGTCCTCGACGGCGGACGGCGCTTGCAGGCCCGCGAGCCCTCGACCTGCGCCACGACGCCGCGCGGAAGCTCGGCGCTCCTCGACCGCACGCGCGAGCACCGTGCGCGGCGATCGTGCTGCGGCTGGAGCTCGCCCCGGTCGCCCACGAGCTGCCCCTCGCGCGGCCTCGTCTTCCTCGCCTGGGGAGACGCAGGTCGACGCTGATCCCGCTGCGGCCGTCCGAGCGGCTCGTGCGCATCGCCGCGCGACGAGCCCGAGGAGGCCGAGGAGGCGAGCGCGCTCCGCTCGACCTCGCCCGTTTCCCTGCCTGGGAGCTGCGCCGGCCGAGGAACGTCGCGGCTGCTACCCGAGGTGCTCGACCGGTTGCTCGCGGTCGCGCGCGGCTGACGCCAGCCAGGCGGCCTGCAGCGCGAGCGCGGAAGCGAAGTTCGGGACGGGCGAGAGCCACTCGGCCCGCAGCCGCTCGGCGTCGACGAGCTCGGGATCGAGACCGGCGCCGTCGAACGCCTTCGCAAACGCCCTCGTCGGCCGCCGCGTGTAGGCGAGGTGGAAGACCGCCTTGCGCTCCCGCGAGAGCAGAGCCTCGGGCAGCAGCGGCTCGCCGCCGAAGACCGCCTGCATCGCCGCCGTCCTGCTTCCGAAGCCGAGCCTGCCGCCGGCGCTGCGCGAGCGCCGCGAGGAAGTCGGCGATCGATCAGCGGATGCGCGACGTCGCATCGTTCTCGCGAGGCGAGCACCTCCAGCGTCTCGAGCATGCCGCGCAGCGTTCGCGGTCGCAGCACGACCGGCAAGGTGAGCCGGAAACGACGTTCCGATGCCCGCGACGGCCTCGGCCCAGGCCGCGGCGAACGCGCTGCTGGCGCGGCCGGACGCAACCACGGCAGCTGGAATGCGTGGCGCCGCAGCACCGCCCGGCGGAGCGAGCTCGGAGGGCTCGCGGCGAACGCGAGCCTGCGCGAGCGTCATGCCGCCGCGGACGTCGCCCCCCCGCTCGGGCCGCGTGCAGGAAGGCCAGCGGCGTCGAGAACACCTGATCGCCGCCGATGCCGGTCAGCAGCGTGCCGCCGCCGCGCCTGGCCGAGCAGGAACGCCCAGAGGCTCGAATGGGCCGGATACCGGACGCCGTGGCGAAGCAGGAGCTCGGTCGCAACCGGCCCGACCACGTCGAGCTCGTCCTCGACCTCGAGCACGCCCAGTCGGTCAGACCGAGGTGGCGGATGACCAGCTCCTGCCACTCGGGCTCGCCCGCGCCGGGCGTGTCCTCGGAAGCGCACGGTGACCGGAACCGGCGGCGGAAGCCCCTCCCGGCGCGCTACGTCAGCCGCAACCGCCAGCACGGCCGACGAGTCGCGCCCGCCCGAGAACGTCACGAAGCACGGCCCGCGGCGAAAGCGCGGCGAGAATCGCCGCGCGAAGAGCGTCGAGCGGCGTCGTGCCCGGATGGTCCGGGAGCTCCGGCGCCTCCTCCGCGCCGAGCAGCCGGCCCGTCGGCGATCTCGAGAGGCGTCGGCAGGTAGGAGTCGCCGGTCACCGGCTCGGAAGCCGGAGGAGCTCCTCGAACGCTGTCCTCGGGCGGGATCGCGTCGCCGTCGAGCCAGGCGTGCGCGCCGAACTCCGGGCTGCGCCGCACGCCGATGACGACGTCACGCTCGATCGCCGGCCGCCGCCAGCCAGGCCTGCCTGACGAGCGAGCGCACGAGACAGTTCCTCGTCGTCACGCGCAGCGCCACGCGCCCGCTGCGCGCGCGCGAGCGCACGCGCGGCTGCCGGCGGAGCGGGGACGGTCACCTCGTCGACGCGACCGTCGGCCGAGCTGCCGGCGCACCTGCGCCGTCGCGCCCAGCGCCCAGCGGAAAGCCGCGAGATTCGCGTGGCGTGCGGACCAGAAGGCTCACGGCGCCAGCAGCCCTCTCGCCTCGAGCGCGCCGCACGAACGCGTCGACGTCGCGGCGCCGCCGACTTCGGCGTCGACGTCGAAGCGCGAGGTGAGCGCCGCCACGAGCTCGTCGCGCGACGCTCCGGCGGTCAGGTGCGGCCAGAGCGCCGTCCCCGTCCGGTTCACGGAGAGGTACGTGGATGCGCGCAGGTCGAGCGCAACGATCTCGCCCTCGACCTCGCGCCACTCGAGCTCGCCGTCTCGCAGCCGGAAGCTGCGCTCCGTCATCGCGACTCCCTCCGAGCGCGGCGCAGGGCGAGCGCGGACGAGGGGAGGTGCCGCGCGAGCCACAGGGGGTGAGTCGCATACGCGGCGGCGAGCGATCCCGCGCCCTCGCCGCGCCGGCGGCCGCCAGGCACGCAGTGCGCCCGGGGCGGGGAAGGTGGTACGCACGACGAGCCCCGCCTTGGCACGAAGCGCCGGGCGTCTGCGCGAGCCACTCGAGCCCGAGCGCGAGCGGCGGCGGGCTCGACGCGCGCAGCGTCGACGTCCAGGGGCCATTGCGCGGGCAGGCCGAGCCTTACGGCGAGCTCGCGCCCCGCGGCGGATCGAGCGATAGCCCGGCCGCCAACGCCGGTGCCGCGTCGATCCTGTGGGCAAGCAGGGCCGCCTCGGACCAGGTTTGCTCCGGGACGCGGTCGAGCGCCCTTCGGAGCTCGGAAACGCTCTTTTCCACGCTGGGCCCGTGATGCGCAGCATGCAGCGAGACGATCAGGGCGACGCCGGCGGATCAGGAACGTCGGCGTCGATTCCCCCGACGGCGAGACGCTCGGCGCGCGCGTGGAACGCCTCCCAGACGCCGCTGGGGCGGCGCCTGCGCCCCGCTGATCGTGACGTGAAGATCGACCGAGGCAGCATCGCCCCGCACCCACTCCGTCGCGTGAAGCGGCCGGTGACCGCTCAGCTCAGGCTCCCCGGCGAGGGGAGCGAAGCCGAGCGAGCGCAGTGTCCGCTCTGCCCGTTCCCGGTCGTCCGGACGGACCAGCAGATCCACGTCGCCGTAGGGACGCAGCTCGTCCGCCGGCGTACAGCCACCGAGCGATCGCGGGCCCCTTGATGAGCAGGCACGGGATCCGGAGCTCGGCCAGCGCCGCCATAACCCGGGCAGCAACGACGTCGACGGCAAGCCCTCGTGCCGCGGCCCGTACGGTCGCCTCAGCGAGCGCCATACATTGATACTAGGCAGAAATGTCGCGGCGTCTCATCTCATCCGGCTCGCCGTACGAGCGCACGGTCGGGTACTCGCGGGCCGTCGTGGTCGGGGACCGGGTCTTCGTCGCGGGAACCGCACCGGTCGTGCCCGAGGGCGTCGAGACCCCGCCCGACGCCTACGGCCAGGCCAAGCGCTGCCTCGAGATCATCGAAGTGGCCCTTCGCGAGGCCGGCGCCGAGCTCGCCGACGTGGTGCGCACGCGCGTCTACCTCGTCAGGGCAGAGGACTTCGAGGCGGTCGGGCGAGCCCACGGCGAGGCGTTCTCGGAGATCCGCCCGGCCAACACGACGGTGGTCATCAAGGAGCTCGTCGACCCGCGCTGGCTCGTCGAGATCGAGGCCGAGGCCGTTCTCACCGGCGAGGCGTAGACACGTCGAACCGAACGGGCCGCGCGGAACCGGCCCCTTACAATGCCCGGATGGACGGCGTGGGCCCCGAGTCGAGCGTCGACCACCACCGCTTCGGCTCGGGCGCGCCCTACACGCTCGGGGTGGAGGAGGAGTACATGCTCCTCGATCCGGCCACGTTCGACCTCGTGCAGCGGGCCGACCGCGTGCTCGCCGCCCAGGAGAGCTTCGAGCTGGCCGACCACCTCTCACCGGAGCTCTTCCAGTCGCTGCTCGAGGTCCACACCCCGGTGTGCGCCAACGCGGCCGAGGCCGAGCGGCAGCTCCGGCGCCTGCGGTCGCACGTCCACGAGCTCGGCCGGAAGCTCGACCTGCGGGTCGGCTCGGCCGGGACGCACCCATTCAGCCTCTTCGAGCGGCAGCGGATCACCCCGCGGGACCGCTACCACGGGCTCGTCGAGCAGCTGCAGTACATCGCGCGCCGGGAGCTGATCTTCGGCCTGCACGTCCACACGGCCGTCGACGACCCCGACAAGGCGATCCATGTCATGGGCGCCCTTCTTCCCCACCTGGCCGAGCTCGTTGCGCTCTCGTCGAGCTCGCCGTTCTGGCGCGGCTCCGCGACCGGCCTCCACTCGAGCAGGCAGTCGATCTTCGCCGCCTTCCCCCGCTCCGGGCCGCCGCCGCGCTTCCGTGACTACGCCGACTTCGCCGAGGTAGTCGCATATCTCGAGCGCACCGGCTGCATCGCCGAGTACACGCACATCTGGTGGGACGTGCGCCCGCACCCGCGCTTCGGCACGGTCGAGGTGCGGGTCATGGACGGCGTCAGCCGCGTCGAGGACGCAGCCGCCCTTGCCGCCTACGTCCAGGCTCTGGTGAAGCTCTACTCGGAGGCCTACGACGCGGGGCAACCGCTCCCCGCGCACCACCGCATCCTTACGAGCGAGAACAAGTGGCTCGCCGTCCGGCACGGGCTCGAGGCTCCACTGATCGACCTCGCCACGGGCAGCAGGATCCGCGTCTCCGCCGCTCGGCTCGTCCGGCGCACGCTGCGCGACATCGAGCCGCACGCGCGGGAGCTCGGTTCCGATCGCGAGCTCGAGGGGATCAACCGGATCCTCCTCGACGGCTCGGGCGCCGAGGAGCAGCTGCGAGTCTTCAAGGAGACCCGAGACATCGGCGAGGTCGCCCGCCGGATCGCCGATCTGACCGAGGCCGCTGTCGGCGTGGCGGCATGATCGAGCCCGGCGAGCGACTGCCGAGCGTCCGCGTCTGGCAGGAGCCCTCGACTGACGGCCTCCTGCTCGACGAGCTCAGCGCGGACGGCCCCTTCCTGCTGCTCTTCTACTACTACGACTGGTCGAGCACCTGAACGAACGAGTTCAGCCTCCTGCGTGACAGGAAAGACGAGTTCGATGCGGTGGGGGTGCGTGTCTACGGCATCTCCCGTGACAGCCCCTGGTCGCACGTCGCCTGGCGCGAGGTGCTCGACCTCAACTTCCCGCTGCTCTCGGACTGGAACGGCGAGGCGACACGGGCGTTCGGCGTGGCGGAGGAGTATCGCGGAATGCGCGACGTGTCGGGTCGAAGCGCCTTCCTGGTCGGCGCAGACGGCATCATCCGCAGAGCATGGCGGTACGAGGCGTCCGCAGTACCGGACTTCGACGAGCTGCTGACGGCGGCGCGCTCGCTCTGACGTCCGCCCGGAGGCGGGCCCTCGTCCTGGTCGGCCTCTACGGCGTGGCGGCCGTGGTCGCCACGGCCGACGCTCTCGGGAGCTTTCGCTCCGCCTTCATCGCGGGCGGCGCAGAGGGCTACGGCGAGCCGGCCGCCGGCGATCACCTGCAGGCGGCGTATCGCTTCTGGCTGCTCGGCCACCAGCTCGGGCACGGCGCGCGCGCCGTGGCGCGACCCGTACAGCTTCCAGCCGCTGACGGAGCAGCAGCTGAACCTCAACGGCTGGCCGTTCGGGATCCCCTTCTGGCCGCTCGACGCCGCGTTCGGTCCCGTCGTCGCCTGGAACGTGCTGCTGCTCGCCGGGATCGTCGCGGCGGGCCTCGTGACGTACGGCTGGCTGCGCCAGCTGCGGCTGCCCCGCGCGGCGGCCTTCCTCGGCGGCCTCGCGTTCGCAATCGCCCCGTACCGCCTCGCGCAGAGCGCCGGCCATTTGCTCGGCTGGATCGCAGTGCTCATCCCGCTGGCCCTCTACGCCTTCGAGCGCTCACGCTCGGCGACGAGCCGTCGCCGGGCTCACGCCTGGGGCTTCCTGTCCTTCGCGGCCCTGGCCTCGATCGCGCTCTCGGGCCAGCTCCACCTCGCGGTCGGTGCGCTGCCGTTCTGCCTCGCCTACGGCGTGCTGCGGCGGCGGAGGATCCCGCTCGCCTGGCTCGCAGCCGGCGTCGCCGTGGCCGCCGGGGTGGGCATCGCGCTGCGAACGACGATCATCGGCGGCTCGACCGCCGCGCAGGGACGCTCGATCGACCAGGTCAAGATGTTCCAGGCGGGCTGGATCGACATCGTCAGCCGTTTCCGCGACGGCGGGCTCGAGCAGTTCGTCTACGTCGGCTGGCTCACGCCTCTCCTCGCTCTCGTGGGCCTCGTGCTGCTGGCCCGGCGCCGTCGCTGGCTGGCGGCGCTGTTCGCTGCCGCGATCGTCGTCCCGCTCCTCTTCGCGCTCGGCACGAACACGCCGATCTACGAGCCGATCTGGCGGTACTTCCCGCCGCTGCACGTCACCCGCGTGCCGGAGCGCCTCATGCCGGTCGCAACGCTGGCAGTGGCTGCGCTGCTCGCCGTGGCGACGGCGTACCTCATGAGCAGGGTGTCCCAGCGACGGCGGCTGCTCGTCGCCGGGGTCGCCACGATCCTCGTCGCCGCCGACCTGATCGTGATGCCGTTCGGGCCGACGGCCGCCGACCCGGGAAACGCGGCCTACGCCGCGCTCGAGGGCGGGAAGCAGGACCGGATCCTCGAGCTGCCGGTGTACGAGCCGGGCATCCACTACGGCTCGATCTACCACTACTACGCGATGGAGGAGCCGCGCGAGCGGCCCGAAGGCTACTCGACGCTCGCGCCGGCGCCCGCCTATGCGTTCTTCTGGACGTACAACCGCATGAACTGCGGGATCTTCGAGCCGGGCGACGTGGCGAGGATGCGCGCGCTCGGGATCGAGCAGCTGTTGTTCCACCGCGGCGCCTACGCGCAATCGGGGCGGCCCGGCGCCTGGTTCCTCTGGCAAGCGCTGCAGTCGGCCGGCTATCGCTCGACCGTGCGCGGCGGCGACGTCTGGCTGTTCCCGCTCCAGCGCCGGCCGGGCACGCCGACGCAGGCGCCTCCGGTCCCCGAGCCCGACCGGGCAACGCCCGTTCTCTGCGAAGGCTGGCGCCTGTGGACGATGAAGGAGCGCGACGCCCCGATGTGGGTCTACGGCGACGCGGACCTCGAGCTCGAGCTCACCGCGCCGGGACGGACGACCGCGACCGTGCTGGTGGACGGCACGCGGACGCTCGGCGTAGCGGTCGACCACGAGTTGACCGTCAGGGTGCCGCTCGAGGGCGAGCGGTGGCACTCGATCGTCTTCGAGGTCCCGGCCCTCTTCACCAACGTGAAGCCCCCGCAGGGCCTCGAGATCAAACGGCTCAGCTTCATCCCCGAGTGAGCGGCGTGCAGGCCCCGGCCGATCGAGTGATGTCGTGGCAGCGGTAGACGACTACTTCCGCAGCCTCGACACGACCGCGCGCGCTGCGTTCGAGCGCATCCGCGATCTGGTGCTCGAGGTGGCGCCCGAAGCCGAGCAGGGCACCAGCTACGGCCTGGCGGCGCTCACGTACAAGAGCAGCCCGCTGCTCGGCTTTCGCGTCGCGAAACACCATCTCAGCATCTTCCCGTTCAGCCCGGCGGCAGTCGACGCGGTCCGCGACCGCCTGAAGGACTTCGATCTCTCCAAGGGGACCCTCCGCTTCAGCGCGGAAAGACCGCCCCCGGCGGAAGTGATCCGCGACCTCGCCCGCTTTCGGAAGGCGGAGATCGACCAGCTCGCGCGCTAAGGCCTACGTGAGGATCGCAGCCGCGAGAGCGGCCCAGCTCTGTCGGGGGATGCCCGGCTCGCCGAGCGCCTGGACGGCAACGTGGTCGGCGCCGGCGTCGAAGTGCGCTTGCACGGCGGCTGCGACACTCGCCGTCGAGCCGTGCGGGATGACCGCGTCGATCAGCGTGTCGGAGCCGCTCGCGGCGACATCGGCCTCATCGAAGCCGTGCCTGAGGAGGTTGTCGGCGTAGTTGCTCAGGCCGAGGTAGAGCTGTGCGTACCCGCGCGCGGTCGTCCGGGCGCGGTCTTCGTCCTCGTCGAGCACGAACGCGACCTCCGGGGCCAGCAGCGGGCCGCTTCCGAGCAGGTCGCGGGCCGCGGCCGTGTGCGCGACCGGGACGAAGTACGGAATCGCCCCGAGTGACCGCTCGGCACTGAGTGCGAGCATCCTGGGCGCCAACGCCGCCAGACAGCGTCGACCGGCGGGCAACGGTGGCTCTGCCTGGTCGAGGCCGTCCAGGAACCCGCGCATGGTCGACAACGGCCGCGCGTATTCGCGTGTTGCCTCCGGGTGCCCGATGCCGATTCCGATCAGCAGCCGGCCGGGGAACTCCGCCTCGAGCGCTGCGTACTCGGCGGCGAGGTCAGCAGGCTCGTAGGCCCACACGTTGACGATGCCGGTCGCGATGACGAGACGCTCGCTCGCCTCCAGCAGCGGGCGCAGCATGGGGAGCCTCGGCGATCCGCCGAGCCAGAACACGTCGTACCCGGCCTGCTCCGCCACCCTGGCCGCCTCGCCGACGTCCTCCTCGCCGAGAGCGCGGTACGACGTCCAGACCCCAAGCCTGCCGAGCTCCACGCTGCCCCCTACATGCCCATCGAGTGGTAGCCGCCGTCGACGTAGAGCGTCGTCGCCGTGACGTTCGACGCGTCGTCCGAAAGCAGGTACGCGGCTGCGCCGCCGATGTCCTCGGCGCCGATCTTGCGGTGCAACGGCGCGCGCTCCTCGACGATCGACTCCATCGTCGGGGAAGCCCGGAATGGAGCGCGCCGCCAGCGTCCGGACGGGGCCGGCCGAGACCGCGTTGACGCGGATCCCCTTCGCACCGAGGTCCCAGGCGAGGTAGCGCACCGAGGCGTCCAGCGCCGCCTTGGCGACGCCCATGACGTTGTAGTGCGGCACGGCGCGCTCGCCGCCGAGGTAGGTCATGGTCAGGATCGAACCGCCGCCGGCGGCTTCCATCAGCGGCTCGGCGGCCCGCGCGCAGATGACGAGCGAGTACGCGCTGACGTCGAGCGCGAGCCAGAAGCGGTCGCGCGGCGTGTCGGTGAAGCGGCCTTCGAGATCGGCCGCGTCGGCGAACGCGACCGAGTGCACGAGCAGGTCGAGCTGGCCGCCGAAGGCCTCTCCCACCTCGTCGAAAACACGCGTCACGTCCTCGTCGGAGCGCACGTCGCAGGCCGTCACGAGTGGGCTGTCGACCGTGCCGGCGAGCTCCCGCACGCCGGCCTCGATCCGTTCGCCCTGGTAGGTGAACGCAAGGGAGGCGCCCTCGTCGGCGAGCCGCTGGGCGATGCTCCACGCGATCGACCGCTTGTTCGCCACGCCGAGGACGAGCCCACGCTTTCCGTCGAGCCGTCCCGCCACGATCGCGCATCGTATTCGCGAGGAGGGCCGGATGAGACCCGGCCCCTACAGTTTGGGCCGATGCGCGCCTTCGCCCACGACGTCTTCACGTACCCGCTGCCCGCGGGGCACCGCTTCCCGCTGGGCAAGTACCGCCTCGTGCGGGAAGGCGCCGAGCACATCGACGGGCTCGAGATCGAGACCGCGCGTCCTGCAACGCCGGACGAGCTCGCCCGCGGCCACGACCCCTCCTACATCGCTCAGGTCGAGAGCGGCGAGCTGAGCCGCCGTGAGCTGCTGTCGCTCGGGCTTCCCTGGTCGCCCGAGCTCGTCGAGCGCGCCCGCCGCTCGGTCGGCGCCACCCTCCTGGCGGCCGAGGCCGCGCTCGAGGACGGCCGGGCTGCGAACCTGGGCGGCGGCACCCACCACGCCTTCTACGACGCCGGCAAGGGCTTCTGCGTGTTCAACGACGTCGTCTGTGCCGTGCGAGCCCTGCGAGCCGGCGGGCTCGCGCGCCGGGTGCTGGTCGTCGATCTCGACGTGCACCAGGGCGACGGCACCCACGCGGCGTTCCGCGACGACCCCGACGCCTTCACGCTCTCCGTCAACGGGTTCGCGAACTATCCGTTCCAGCGGGTTCCCGGCGACATCGACGTCGATCTCCCGGACGGGACAGGCGACGAGCCGTATCTCGAGGTCGTTGCCCGGGTCGTGCCGGAGGCGATCGCGCGGGCCAGGCCGGAGCTCTGCTTCTACCTCGCCGGCGCCGACCCGTACGAAGGCGACCGCCTCGGGCGCCTTGCGGTGTCGCGGGCCGGGCTGGAGGAGCGCGACCGGCTCGTCCGCGAGGCGCTCGACAACGCGGGCGTGCCGATCTGTCTCGCGCTCGCAGGCGGGTACGCAGACCCGATCGAGGACACGGTGACGATCAACCTCGCCACGCTGCGCGTACTCTGCGGCGCAGCGTGAAGGTCGCCGTCATCACCGGGGGATCGAGCGGCATCGGTGCGGCGCTTGCGCGTCGCCTCGGCGAGCACGGCTATCGCTGCGTGCTCGTGGCCCGGGGGCGCGAGCGCCTCGAGCGTGTCGCCGCGGAGCTCGGCGCCGAGGCCGAGGTTTGCGACGTCGGAGACCGCGCGGCCGTCGAGGACCTGGCAGCGCGCGTCGGCGAGCGGCACCCGTCCCTGCGGCTTCTCGTCAACAACGCCGGCGTGCCCGGGCGCGTCGGGTTCCTCGACGCCACGCCCGAGCTGATCGAGAACGTCACGCGCACCAACTACCTCGGCGGGGTCTGGTGCCTGAAGGCGTTCCTGCCGCTGCTCGAAGCCGGAGCTCCGAGCACCCTCGTCAACGTCGTGTCGGTCGCCGGGACCGTCTCCGGAGGCCCGAGCGCGCCCTACACGGCATCCAAGCACGCCCAGATCGCGTTCTCGCGAACCATCGCGACGGAGCTCGAGAGCCGCCGGATCGGCGTCCTGACCGTCAACCCCGGGCTGACGCACACGGAAGGCTTCCCTCAGGAGCGCTTCCTCGCGCCGCCGCTACGCCCGCCACGCGGTCGTGACGCCGGAGAAGGTTGCCGACGCCGTCGTCGACGCGTTGCGCCACGGCCGCCGGGAGGTCTTCGTGCCCGGCTACTACCGCCTGGCCGCAACGGTTCCGGGGCTCGCTCCCGTGACGGTCTCGCGGCTCGCCGGCCGCCGCGCGCCCGGCGCTTGAAGGACGAAAGCTCTACACTGGCCGCCGGAGAGGTATGCCTGGTCGTAGGCCACGCCTCGAGGACTACCAGCGGGCGGCTGAGTTGCGGGCCGCGCTGCGCGGTTTCCTGCGCACTAGCGAGCAGACCGCCCGGCGCAACCGCCTGACGCCGCAGCGCTACAGCCTCGCTGCTGATGATCAAGGGCGCGCCCGACGGCAGCGAGCGATCGACGGTGACCGAGCTCTCGCGCCGTCTTCAGCTCGCGCAGAGCACGGTGACGGAGCTGGTGCGCCGGGCGGAGACCGCGGGCCTCGTGAAGCGAGAGGCGTCCGCCAAGGACGGGCGGGTCGCCTACCTCAGCCTCACGCGCGGAGGGCGAGCGCCGGCTCGCGGGCGCGGTGAACGACCTCGGTCCCGAGAGCCGTCGTCTTGCCCAGGTCGCGTCGGGAAAGGACGCCGGGGCCGGAGCCGCCCGGCGATGACGCGGGTCGGTGTCGGCCTCTCGATCGCGGAGGCGACGGAGGAAGCGGTCGTCGAGGCGACGGCACGGGCCCGGTCGGGCCTGGGCCGGGAGCCCGCGGACCTCGTCCTCGTCTTCCTGAGCCCCCAGCACGTCGAGGGCGCGGCCGACGTCGTCGCCCACATCAACGAGTCGCTCGCGCCGGCCTGCCTCGCCGGCTGCGTCGCCGAAGGCGTGATCGGGCTCGAGCGCGAGCTCGAGGACGGGCCGGGCCTCGCGGTCTGGACCGCCTCGCTCCCCGGGGCGCGCATCGAGCCGTTTCACATCAACGTCGTCGAGGAGCAGGATGCGATCGTGCTCGACGGGCTTCCGGAGCTCGACGACTCCGCAGCTCGTGCTGCTGCTCGTCGATCCGTTCACGTTCCCGGCGGACATGGCCGTGGTCGACCAGCTGAACGACGAGCATCCCGGCATCCCGGTCGTCGGCGGCATCGCCACCGGCGCCGGCCGGCCGGGCGCCCAGGCGCTCATCCTCGACGGCGAGATCTACCGCCGGGGCGCCGTCGGCGTCGGCGCTCGCGGACGTGGCCGGTCGAGGCCGTCGTCTCGCAGGGTTGCGCGCCGCTCGGCCCCGACGCGGTGATCACGCGGGCGGAGGGCAACGTCGTGCTCGAGCTCGCCGGACGGCCCGCCCTCGAGCGCCTGCGCGAGATGGTCGCGGGCGCTCTCGGCCGAGGAGCGCCTGCTCGCCGCGCACGGCCTGCTCGCCGGGCTCGTCATCGACGAGAACAAGCCGGAGTACGGCCGCGGCGACTTCCTGATGCGCGGCATCCTCGGCGCCGACGAGGACAGCGGCGGCAATCGCGATCGGCGAGCGAGTCCGCGTCGGTCAGACGCTGCGCTTCCACGCCCGCGACGCGGCGACGGCGAGCGAGGACCTCGCGCGATTGCGCTCGACGAGACGCGTCGCCGAACGTCCCGTCACCGGCGCCGGCGCGCTGCTCTTCTCCTGCAACGGCCGCGGCCGGGCCATGTTCGACGAGACCGACCACGACTCCCGCGCGCTCGCGGACGCGCTCGGGGCGCCGGCGGTCGCGGGCTTCTTCTGCGGCGGCGAGATCGGCCCGGTCGGAGGACGTAGCTTCCTCCACGGCTTCACCGCGACGATGGCCGATCTTCCACGACAGGGGCCAAACCGGGCCCGGCGCCGACTCGTAAGTACCTCCTGAACGGGGCCCAGTCGACCGACGAGGGAGGGTTCGATGAAAGTTGCACGAGCTCGTCATTCTCGCTGGCTGTCATCGTTGCCGTGACCGCACGAGCGCTACGGCCGCCGGCCACGGCATCCAGCCACCCGCATCGCCGCAATCGAGCTCACGCCAGCGAGCAGCGGCAGGCCCCGAGGGCGTCGCCTACCTGAGGCAGAGAGGCTCGAGGCTGACCGGCTGGCTCGCAGTCTGGGGGCTCGCCGCCGGCGAGCGCCCATGCGTGGCACGTCCACGGGCCGAACGGCGCCTGCACCCCCGCGTCGAGGAACAAGAACCCGATCGCATCCGGCGGCGGACGCCTCGTTGCCGACGCGAACGGCGTCGCCTTCCTGCGGTTCTCGATCACGATCGCGACCCAGGTCATCGAGCGGGGCTTCTACCTGAACGTGCACGAGCTCTCGACCCCGGACGGTGTCGGAGCGGGCATCACCTGCGGCAACATCGTCGCCACGGTCTACCGGTAGGGACCGACTAGTCAGCGCTGAGCGGGGCGCGGAGCCCCGCTCAGCGCTCCAGCTCGCGGGCTCCCTGCAGCGCCAGGCGGCCGAGGGCCCAGCCCGAGACGACGTCGACCACGTAGTGGTTCGCCGTCAGCAGGACGACGGCGGCCACGAGCGGCGGATACAGCGGCGCCGCGACACGGACGGCGCGCAGCTCTGCTCGTCTCGCCGAATCCCCTCGGCGGTGACGACGGCGATCGTCACGTGGATGCTCGGCAGCGCCGCGAGCGGGTGGTACAGCCGCGAGACGAGGCCCGAATCGAGATCGACGCCGCTGACCTCCGCGATCGTGTCGACGAGGTGGTCGAGCTTACGAGGCGGCGCCACGGGGAACAGGAGGAAGACCGGCTGGGCCCCGAGCCCGCCGAGCAGCACCGCACGGCGGAAGCGGTGGTACTCGGGATGCCTCCGGCGAAACAGATGCACGAGCCAGCCAACGGTCAAGCCGACGTTGAGGGTCGCGTAGGCGAGGTTCAGCCCCTCGACCAGCCGCCGGCGCCGCAGCACGTTCTGCTGCAGCGCAGGCTCGACGTGAATCCCGAGCCGTCGCTCGAGCGCGACCACCCGCTCGGCGTTGCGTGCGGCCCGCTGCTCGCCGTCCCCTGGCGAGGGCGATGTCCCGCACGAGCAGGTACACGGCGTAGAAGCCGAGACCGATCGCGACCTCGCGCTTCCATGAGAACGAACGCCGGGGAGATTGGGCTCTGGGCACGCGCGGAGTCTCGCGCATGTGGCATCCAGCGTGCCGGGACGAGATACTGAGCGACGCAGGATGACGAACATTCGTCAGAACCTCGTACGGCTGCTGATCGGGTCAGCCGCCACGATCTTCTTCTTCTGGCTGTTCTTGCAGATCGCGAATCTCGGTGAGGCCTGGAAGGAGATCAGGTCACTGCCGGGTTGGGCGATCGGCGGCGCGCTCGGATTCGTGCTCGCGAACGTCGGCTTCATCTCGCTGCGCTGGCGCTACCTGTTCGCCGCCGCCCGGTACCAGACCCAGGCCCGCCGCCTGCTGCCGATCTTCTGCGTCGGCGCCGGTGCGAACAACGTGCTGCCGGCGCGCGGGGGCGACCTGCTGCGCATCGAGTCCGTGCGCCAGTACTACCGGATCCCGCCGTTCGTGACGGCCGGAACGCTGTTTGCCGAGCGGTTGCTCGACGGCATCGTGCTTTCCGTCTGGATACTCATGGGCGCCCTCTGGATCGGGAAGACCGGCACGTTGCTGCTGGTCGGCATCGCCCTCTCGGCGGGGTGCGCGCTCGGCATCGTGCTCGTCGCCCTGGCGGCGCGCAGGCCGGAGAGCGTCGAGGAGCTCATCTGGAAGGCGACGAAGCGCCTTACCTGCGCGCTGGCACACGCGGATCGGGCGCTGGACCGCGAACTTCGTCGAGGGCCTCGGCGCCTTCCGGTCTCGCCGGTCGCTCGTCCGCGTGTTGTGGACGTCGGTCGCGATCTGGCTCTGCGACTTCGGCATGTACGTGATCATCGGCAAGGCCTATGGGATCGACCTGTCCGCCGGCGGGTACTTCCTGCTCGAGGGCGTCGGCAACCTCGCTCTCGGCGTCCCGGCGACCGCGGCGGGGCTCGGCAGCTTCGACTACCTGACCCTGATCAGCGCGCAGCAGCTCGACGTTCCCGACAACCTCGGGCCCGCGTACGTGCTCACCGTGCACGCTTTCGTCGTCATCCCCGTGACGATCCTCGGGGTCATCTTCCTGCGCACGGCGTTCCCGCGCGTCTTCGGAACGAAGGACGACAAGGTGCGACAGCGGGAGGCCGCGGAGGAGCAGCTGCATCCCGAGGCCTACAAGGAGGCGCAGGACCTGTCCTAGGATGCGGGCGCTTCGCGGGCGCTCGGCGTACTCGCGAGCGGCACGACGCAGCCGGTCGTCTGCGAGCACGCGTCCGGCGTCGATGACGAGCGCCCTGGGCCCGTCGGCGCGGGCCACGACCGGCGCGCACGAGAAACCGCATCGCGTCGGTGAGGCGCGCGCGGCGCCCGGCGGCTTCCCGCCAGGCCGGCTCGTAGGCCGGCCCTGCCCGTCGCATCCTCGCACGCGCGTGCGAAGGCGGTGTCGAGGGCGTCCGTCGTCAGGCGATCGCGCCCCTCGGCGGCAGCGGCGACCGACCTCCGAGGCCACCACCTGGCCGGCCGTGAGCGGGAGCGTGCGGCGGAGCGCGGTGAGCACCGCCTCCTCGATGTCGTCGTTCGCGGGCAGGAACGGCTCGCCGAGGGCGAGATAGGCGTAGCTGCGCCCGCACGTGACAGGGTCGTACGCGATCGCCAGCGCGCGTAGGGCATCCGGCTTCCCCCTCCGCACGAGCATCGCCAGGCCCGCGCGAAGCGGCCCGAGGCTGCCGTCCGGTGACGGCCGTCCCTCCGGGAAGAACAGCGTCGGCGCGCCGGAGCGCACGAGCTCGACGGCGTTGCGCACCTGCTCGGTGGCTCCGATCGCGCGCCGTGTCCAGGTCTCCTCGAGCAGCGGGGAATCGAGCTGGTCGCGCGGCAGCATCGTCCACAGCAGGTCGGCGAACTCGCCCCGCAAGGCGTCGCGTGCAACGCGTGGCGGCGCGAGCCCCGCCGCGTGGGCACGCTCGGCGATCCGCTCCAGCAAGTCGTCGGGAAGCACGGCGGCCAGCTCCGTCTCGGCCGGGAGCTCCTCGAGGGCCTTTCCCACCCGCAGGACGTTCGCGCTGGGGTACGGCAGCGGGTTGACGCGGACCCGCGGCAGGTAGGGGCCCACGGCGATCGGATAGAGCAGCCGGCGAGCCCGCAGGGATAGATCGGGCGGGAAGCCGGCGAAGAAGCCGCGGTCGAACATGTCCTCCCTGGCGGTGAAATGCAGCCGCAGCTTGCGGTCTCGCCACATCCCGCCCCTGAAGAACACCTGCCCGCCGATCAGCGGCACGTCCGTCTCCGCACGGTGGGTCGCGACGTAGACGGTCGCGCGCGTCAGGCGGCAGTCCGTGAGCGACCGGATCCGGAACGCTGCCGCGTGTAGGTCCACATGCCGGTCCCGACCGCGTCGTAGAGCGGCTCCCAGGGCTTCACGAAACGGGTGGGCTTTCCGTGCACTGGACGCGTTGTCGATCGCCGATCGGGAGCGGGCGCGCCCGCTGGGCGGTGACCGAGATCATCTAGCATTCGCGCCGTGCCCCGCCTGAAGCTCGGCGATCCCGCCCCGCCGTTCGAGCTGCCCGGCGTCGACGGCCGGACCCACTCGCTCGAGGACTTCGACGGCATGCCGGTGGCCGTCGTCTTCTCGTGCGTCCACTGCCCCTACGTCGTCGCCTGGGAGGACCGGATCAACGAGATCGCCCGCGACTACGACGGGCGCGCAGGCGTCGTGGCGATCAACTCCAACGACCACGCCGGCGACGGGATCGACAGCATGGTCGCCCGCGCGCGGGAGAAGAGCTTCGTGTTCCCGTTCCTCCGCGACGAGTCGCAGGCGGTGGCCGACGCGTACCAGCCGGCGCGCACGCCGGAGGTGTTCCTCTTCGACGCGGACCGCCGGCTCGTCTATCACGGCGCGCCCGACTCGAACCACCAGGATCCGGCCGGTGCGACGCCGTATCTCCGACAGGCGCTCGACGCCGTGCTCGCCGGCGAGGCGCCGGCCGTCCAGGAGACGCCGGCCGTCGGCTGCACGATCAAGTGGCGGTCGTAGGTTCGCGTCGGTCAGAGCGCCGCCCGAAACCAGCCTTCGGCTGTTTCGGTCTAGATCGCCGCCCGAAACCAGCCTTCGGCTGTTTCGGTCTAGATCGCCACTGACGGCGCCGCGACGCGCCTGACCAGGTACCAGCCGACCGAGAGCGTCATCGCATAGCCCTCGCCCGAGCGGCGCAGCGCGACCCCGGCGCTTCGGCCGGCCGCGATCAGGCGCTCGACCTCGGCGATCACCTCCGCGCGGGCCGGGCCCGTGCAGGCAGCCCGGTCCAGGAACTCGTCGAGCTCGGTTTCCTCGCTCTCGACCTCGGATCGCTCCAGCACGAGCCAGTTGGCCTCGAACAGGCCCCGGAAGTCCTGATCGGACAGCACCCGGACATGACTGGGATCCCGGAGATGCTCGATGCGATTGTGGGCGAAGGCCTCGAGCGGGTCGACGGAAGTCATCTGGTCGATGACGAGCAGCCGGCCGCCGAGCTTCGTTACCCGGGTCATCTCGGCGAGCGCCAGCTCGGGCCGGGTCAGATGGTGGAACGTCCGGGACGTGGCGGCGAGGTCGAACTCTGCGTCGGAGAACGGGAGAGCGAGCGCGTCACCCTGGAGGAAGACGATGTTCGGGTACTCGATCGACGCGCGCCGTGCGTGGTCGAGCATCTCGGGGACGAGATCGACGCCGACGACCTCGCCGACGAGGGGCGCCAGCGCGAAGGCCAGCATCCCCGTCCCCGTCCCGACGTCGATCGTCCGCTCGTCGCCACGGGGAGCAAGGAAACGGCGCAGCCGCTCGCGCGTCGGCTCCACCCTCGCCTCGCCGTGCGAGGCCAGCAAAGCCGCCGTCTCGGCAAAGCGGGCGCGCGTCGTCTCCTCGTGGCTCATCCCCGCTCCCTTCGCACGAGCTCGAGCGCCTCCTCGCGCGTGGAGATCGTACCTGCGGCCCGTTCCTCGGCTATCCGCTCCAGCAGCCGGCCGATCTCGGGGCCCGGCTCCACACCGAGCTCGTCGCCGTGCAAGAGCGGCTCGGCCGGCTCCGCCGCACGCGCGCGCTCGACGGCGGGCGCCAGCCCGCGCGCGTCCACGAACGCCAGCGCCTCGAGCGCCCACGGCTCGGTCGCCCTCCGGAAGCGGTGGATCGCGCGGGGAGAATCGTCCGCCGGCGCCTGGCCGCGAGCAGCTTGCGCGCGAAGCGCCGAAGCTCGTTGGAGAGCGGCAGCGCGAAGACGGCATCCCCGAGCGCCGCCACGAGACGCAACTCGGCGGAGGCACCCGGCTCCACGACGCCGAGCCTCGCGATCGACCCGCCGAGCCCGGCGAGCAGGCCGAGCTCGTCGAGGCGGCGCCAGCCTGCGTCCGACAGGCGCAGGAGCTCGGCGAGGACGCGCTCGCCCGCAGGCTCGGCCACCAGATGCGCGTCACGGCGGATGAGCTCCTCGGTCGCCGGGTCGATGCGCAGCTCGAGCTCGTCCTCCAGGCGAGCGGCCCGGAGCAGCCGGAGCGGATCGTCCGTGAACGCCCGGTCGTAGACGGCACGCAGCCGGTGGGATTCGAGATCGCTGCGGCCGCCGAAGGGATCGATCGGCTCTCCGGCGGGGAGCGGGACCGCGATGGCGTTGACGGTGAAGTCGCGTCCACCGAGGTCCGCCTGAATATCGCCCTTGAGCAGCGTGAAATCGACCGTGCGGCCGTCGCGGAACGCGACCCGCCAGGCACCGTGACGCTCCGAGAGCAGGAAGGCGGCGCTCTTCGTGAGCCCGCCGAGGCGCTGCGCCGCCGCCTCGGGCTCGCGGCAGGCGACGTCGGTGTCGAGCACGGGCCGGCCGAGGAGCTCGTCGCGGATCGCGCCGCCGACGCAATACGCCTCGTCTCCCTCGACCGCCGCCAGGATGCGCTCATCCATCCGTGACGCTCCGGTCGGCTCGGCCGGGTACCACCGATATCGCGCACGTGACCTCGTAGTTGATCGTGCCCATGTGGCGGGCGTGCTCCTCCGCGAGCACCCCGTCGCCGATGATCGAGACCGGGGCGCCCGGCCTGCTCGTCCTCGAGCTCGACCGCGAAGGCGTCCATCGACACGGCGCCGACGACCTGTCGCCGGGCGCCGTCGACGAGCACCTCGGTCCCCGTGAGGGCCCGGCGGAAACCGTCGGCGTACCCGACCGGCACGAGGCCGATCCTGGTAGCGCGCTCGGCGCGAAAGCGCCTGCCGTAGCCGGTGCTCTCGCCCGCCGCCAGCGTCTTCGTCTGCGCGACGTAGCTCCGCCAGGAGAGCACCGGCTCGAGGCCGTGCAGCGCCCGGGGTCGTCACCGAACGGCGAGAGGCCGTAAAGCGCGACTCCGCAGCGCACCGCGTCGAAGCGCGCCTCCGGGAAGCGGAGCGTGCCGGCGCTGTTGGCGAGATGGCGCACCGTGCCGGGAAAGCGCTCGGCGAGGGCGGCGAAGCGCTCGATCTGCTCCCGCGCGAAGCCCGGGTCGGCCTCGTCCGCAGTGGCGAGATGGCTCATCAGGCCGACCACGCGGTCGGTGGGCACCCGCTCGAGCTCCTCGGGCGGCATGCCCCAGCGGCCCATGCCTGTGTCGACCTTGAGGTGGAGCGGAAGCCCTTCCGGGAGCTCGGAGCCGACACCGTCACCTCGAGGCGCGCCTCCCGGGCGAGACGGTCCTCTCCCGGCGCCAGCGGGCCCATGACCACGATGCGTGCGCTCGGGTGCGCACGCGCGGAGCTCCTCGCCCTCCTGCACGGTCGCCACGCAGAGCGCGGAGGCGCCGGCCTCGAGCGCCGCCCGGGCGCAATCGAGGGCTCCGTGGCCGTACGCGTCGGCCTTGACGACGGCCCAGAGCTCCGCGGAGGCCGCCGCCTCGGACAGGCGGACGACGTTCCGGCGCAGCGCGCCGAGATCGATCGTGATCTCGGATCGCCGCACGACTGCGCGCACGATAGCTACTCCGAGAGCACGGACGAGAGCGCGCCGATCACGTCGCTCGCGATCATGCCCGCGTAGCCGCCGGTCGCGGCGGCACGGCCGGCCGCCACGCCCTGGGCCGCCGTCGCGGCGGCGGCGGCGGTGCGAGGCTCCATCCCCTTGGCCAGAAATGCCGCCAGGATCCCGGTCAGGACGTCGCCGCTGCCGGCCGTGGCCAGCCCCGGATTGCCGAGATCGGAGACGAGGACGCCGCGCCCGGGCGCCGCGACGAGCGTGTCCGCGCCCTTCAGCAGCACGACGGCTCCGGCGTCGTCGGCGCCGGAGCGCACCGCGTCGAGCCGCCGCGCTCCGACCCGCTCGGACGAGAGGCCGAGCAGCCGCCCCAGCTCGCCCGCGTGCGGCGTGAGCACGGTGGCAGGCTCGCGCGTGAACACCCAGTCCAGATGGCCCTTCAGCGCCCAGAGACCGTCGGCGTCGAGGACGACCGGCAGCTCGAGCCGCTCGAGCAGCAGCCGGACGAGCTCGCGCGTGTCGTCCGACCTCCCGAGCCCCGGGCCGAGCGGCGACCGCGTCGGCACGCCGCGCCGCGTCGAGGATGACGTCCACAGCCTCCGGCCCGAGCCTGCCGGTGCCGCCGTCGTCGCACGGCCGCGTGACGACCTCGAGCAGCCGCTGCTCGAAGACGAGGCTCAGCGAGGCGGGCACGCACGCGTAGACGTAGCCGGCGCCCGCGCGCATGGCCGCCTCCGACGTGAGGCACGCCGCGCCCGTCATCCCCGTCGAGCCGCCGACGACGAGCACGCAGCCGGCGCTGTACTTGTTGTCCCGGGCGGTTCGCCGGGGAACGAGCTCGAGGACGGCGTGGCTCACGCGGCCGTTCAGCGTCTCGCGGCTCTCGAGGCCGATGTCGGCCACCTCGACGCTCGCCGGCGTGAAAGCGCCCGGGGCCGACCGCGTGACCCACCTTCGGCGCGTGGAACGTCACCGTCGCGGACGCGCGGACGGCGACGCGTGCCACCTCCCCGGTCGAGGCGTCGACGCCCGACGGCACGTCGACGGCGACGGCCTGATCGCCGAGGGCGTTGATCAGCTCGATCGCGTCGGCCGCCTCCCGTCTCGGCGATCCCGCGAAACCGGTGCCGAACAGGGCGTCGACGACGACGTCGGTCGGACCCGCTTCGGCGACGAACGTGAGACCCAGCTCCCTGGCACGCCGCAGGTTCTCGGCGGCGTCGCCGCGGACGCGGGACTCGTCGGCGAGCAGCCGGATCTCCACGTGTCCTGCCGGCCTCGTGGAGAAGCCGCGCGACGACGAGGCCGTCACCCCCGTTCGCTCCCGGCCCGCACCAGACGGAGATGCGAGACGCATCGGGGAAGCGCCGCAGCACGCTGTCGGCGACGGCCTGCCCGGCCCGCTCCATCAGCTCCAGCGTCGGGCCCTCGTAGGCCGCTTCCGCCTCGCGCATCTCCGTCGCCGTGTAGAGGGGCTCGATCCAGGTCAATCGCTTCCCGCCACCCCCTCTCCCCGGGCGGCGCAGCGTCGGGATCGTCGAGCTCCTCGACCGCGCAGATCGCGCAGGCCAGGCCTTTCGAGTGCGTCATCGACAGGTCGATCCGTCCCGCTCGGACGCGTCCCGCGAAGGCCTTCGTGCTTCCCGAAAGGCGCACCTCGGGCTTCGGTCGGCCGGCGATCTCGATCTCGCGCCAGGTGAAGCGAACCCCGCAGCCGAGCGCCTTGCCGACGGCCTCCTTGCCCGCAAACCGCGCGGCGTAGTGCTGGGCAGGGTTGCCCCGCGACTCGCAGTACTCCTGCTCGGCCTCGGTGAAGACGCGCTGCCGCAGCCGCGGGTAGCGGTCGAGCGCCTCCTGCATGCGCTCGATCTCGATCAGGTCGACGCCCACGCGCACCACGGGACTCTTACCGTAGGGCGCGGGCCGGACAGGTCCGGCGGCTGGGGGCGAGGCCCCAGCGCGCGTCTCACTCGACCGTGACGGTCTTCGCGAGATTCCGGGGCTGGTCGACGTTGAAGCCCCGCAGCCGCGCGATCCGGTACGCGAGCAGCTGCAGCGGGACGACGGCGAGGATCGCCTCGAGGAACGGATGCGTCCGCGGCACGTAGATGACCTCGGTCGCGTGGTGCTGGATGTCCTCGTTGCCGTCGGTGGCGATCGCGATCACGTCGGCGCCGCGGGCGCGCGTCTCCTGGATGTTCGAGACGATCTTGTCGTAGACGTGCGAGTCGGTCGCCACGCAGACGACCGGCGTGTCCTCGTCGAGCAGCGCGATCGGGCCGTGCTTCATCTCCCCGGCGGAATAGGCCTCCGTCGGGATGTAGGAGATCTCCTTCAGCTTGAGCGCGCCCTCGAGGCATACCGGGAGCCCGATGTGGCGCCCGAGGTACAGGAAGAACGGCTTGTCGTAGTGGCGCTGCGCGATCTCCTCGATCGGATGGTCGCCGGCGAGGAAGTACGCGATCTTGTTCGGGAGGTCTTCGAGCTGGGCGAGCAACGACTCGATCTCGTCCGTCGGCAGCGTTTCGCGCACCTGCGCGAGCTTGAGCGCAAGCAGGTAGAAGAGCGCAACCTGCGCGGTGAACGTCTTCGATCGCGGCGACACCGATCTCGAGGCCGGCGCGCGTGTAGAGCACGGAATCGACCTCGCGGGTGATCTGCGCGCCCATCATGTTCGTGATGCGCGAGCGTGCGTGCGCCGCACTCGCGGGCGAGCCGGACCGCCGCGAGCGTGTCAGCCGTCTCACCGGACTGCGAGATCCCGATCACGAGCGTGTCGGGATCGACGACCGGGTTGCGGTAGCGCCACTCGCTGGCGATGTCGTGCTCGACCGGGATGCGCGCCCACTCCTCGATCGCGTAGCGGGCCACGACTCCGGCGTGGTAGGCGGTCCCGCACGCGAGGATCACGATGCGGCGCAGCTGGCGGAGCTCGTCGTCGCTCAGCTCGAGCCCTTCGAGCACGACTCGGCCGTGCCGCACCCGATCGCCGATCGTCTCGGCAACGGCCTCGGGCTGCTCGTAGATCTCCTTCAGCATGAACGTCTCGTAGCCCTGCTTCTCGGCGGCCTCGTCGTCCCAGTCGACCTCGGACTCGAGCCGCTCGATCTCGTCACTCGTGCCGTTGAAGAAGCGTGCGCCGGCCGGCGTGATCTCGACGACCTCGCCGTTCTCGATCAGCTGCATGCGACGCGTCTCGCGCAGGAAGGCGGAGACCGAGGAGGCGAGGAAGGCCTCGCCGTCGCCGAGCCCGACGATGAGCGGACACTCGAGACGGGCGCCGACGAGAACGCCGGGGTGGTCGGCGTGGATGACGACGATCGCGAAGTGGCCCTCGAGATCCCGGTACGCCGCGCGCACGGCCTCGATCAGATCGCCGGCATAGTGGCGCTCGACGAGATGGGCGACCACCTCGGCGTCGGTCTCGGACGAGAACATGTGGCCGTCGGCCTCGAGGCTCTCGCGCAGCTCGCGGAAGTTCTCGACGATGCCGTTCAGGACGACGGCGACCTTCTCGTCGCAGCCGGTGAGAGGATGCGCGTTCTCGACGCTGACGCGCCCGTGCGTCGCCCAGCGCGTGTGGCCGATTCCCGTGGTGGCCGCCGACCCGTTCGTGCCGACCGCCTCCTTGAGCTGCATGAGGTTACCGGTGGCGCGCGTGTAGTCCGGCCCGGCCTGCTCCAGGAGGCAGATGCCGGCCGAGTCGTAGCCGCGGTACTCGAGGCGCTCGAGGCCCTGGATCAGGAGATCCTTGGCAGGCCGCCCGCCGACGTATCCGATGATCCCGCACACCTAAGCCCCCCTTCGCGTTCCCTTACTCATTATCCGAATCCTCGCGCCGTTACACCAGTTTTTCCACAAGGCCGCGACTCGGCGTGCAGGGGGCAGAACTGCCTGGTAATGCCCGAAAGCCGGCTAGCCGAGCTCGCGTTCGATCAGGGACGCGATGCTAGCACAAAGATTGCGAGCCTCTTCCTCGGATTTCGCCTCCGCCAGCACCCGCACGACGGGCTCGGTGCCGGAGGGCCGGACGAGCACGCGAGCGGTGCCGTCGAGGCCCGCGTTCAGCTCGTCGACCTGCTCGAAGACGGTCGGCGGCACGTACTTTGTGCGAACAGGCACATTCGCCTTCGCCTGCGGCAATTGCGGCATGACCGCGGCCGCCTCGGCAAGGCTCTGGCCCGTCTCCGCCAGCGCACCGCACAGGAGCAGCGCAGCCGCCAGGCCGTCGCCGCTCGTGTGGCCGTCGAGAACGAGCACGTGACCCGACTGCTCGCCGCCGAGGGTCGCTCCTTCGCGCACGAGCGCCTCCAGCACGTACCGGTCTCCCACGTCGGTCGTCACGACGCGAATCCCTCGCTCGTCCATCAACTGGTGAAACCCGAGGTTCGTCATGGTCGTGACCGCGACGAGATCGACGCCGAGGTGGAGCGCCAGGATTGCGACGATCTGGTCCCCGTCCACCTCGCGGCCCTCCGCATCGACCGCGAGCATGCGGTCGCCGTCCCCGTCGAACGCGATGCCGAGGTCGATCGGCTCCGTGCGCGGCGAACCGGGACAACAGGGAGAGATCGGTGGCTCCGCAGCCCACGTTGATGTTGTTCCCGTCGGGCTCGGTGGCGAGGGTCGTCACGTTCGCTCCGAGCCGCCCGAACGCCTCGGGAGCGACCTCGTGCATCGCGCCGTTCGCGCAGTCGACCGCGACGCGGAGGCCGTCGAGCGGACGGCCGAACTGCTCGCACACCCGCGCGACGTACTGCTCGGCGAGCCCGTCCGCCGTCGTCACCGTGCCGCCGTTCGACGCCGGCGCGTCGAGCAGCGCCTCGACCTGCTCCTCGTCGGCGTCGCTGAGCTTCCAGCCCTCGGCGAAGAACTTGACGCCGTTGTACTCCGGTGGGTTGTGCGACGCCGACACGACGGCGCCGCCCTCCGCTGCGAGCAACGCGACCGCCGGCGTCGGCAGAACGCCGCCGAGCACGACGTCGGAGCCGCCCGCGGCGAGGCCGGCCGCGAGGGCGTCCTCCAGCACCGGGCCGGAAGCCCGGGTGTCCCGGCCGACCAGGACAGGCGATCCGCCTCGCCAGATCGCGAAGGCCTTGCCGAGCCGCTCGACGAGCTCGGGCGTGAGGTCCTCGCCCACGATCCCGCGGACGCCGTCCGTTCCGAAGTACCGTCTCACGGCGCCGAAAGGTACTCGGCCGGGTCGGATTCCGCTCTCGTGCATGATGAAATGGGCCGTCCAAGCCGGCTGTTACCGGCCCCCGAGAGCACGGAGCGGACCATGTGCAGGCACATACCCCGCTCGGGCGTTCCCGAACCGTCGCGGTGCGCTACCGCTTCGAGAACTGAGGCCGCTTCCGGGCCTTCTTGAGGCCGGCCTTCTTGCGCTCGACCTCGCGCGCGTCGCGCGTCAGGTAGCCCTCGCGCTTGAGCGGCACCCGCAGATTCGGGTCGGCCTCGACGAGCGCCCGGGCGAGACCGTGGCGAAGCGCGCCCGCCTGGCCGGCGATACCGCCGCCGTCGAGCCTGGCCCAGAGGTCGAACCTGCCCTCCATGCCGGCGACGCGGAGCGGAGCGGTGGCGACCACGCGCAGAGACTCGCGCGGGAAGTACTCCTCGAGCCGCCGGCCGTTGATCCACGTGGAGCCGTCTCCCGGTCGCAGGATCACGCGGGCGACCGACGTCTTGCGCTTACCGGTTCCCCGGTACTGGGCGATCTCGCTCACTCGTTCCTCGCCTTCCTGCTCGGGCCCGGAAGCGGCTCGGGCTGCTGCGCCTCGTGTGGGTGCTCCGGGCCTGCGTAGACCTTGAGCTTGCCGATCTGGGCGCGGCTCAGCTTGTTCCGCGGGAGCATTCCCTTGACCGCTGCCCGAATGACCTCGGTGGGCCGGCGATCGAGCTGCTCGGAGAGCGTGCGCGTCTTGAGGCCGCCGGGGTACCCGGAGTGGCGGTAGTACATCTTCTGCTGCAGCTTCTTGCCCGTCACGGCGATCTTCTCGGCATTGACGACGATGACGAAGTCGCCGGTGTCGACGTGGGGCGTGTAGCCCGGCTTGCGCTTCCCCCGGAGCGTGTCGGCGATACGCGTGGCCAGACGTCCGAGGGTCTCGCCCTCGGCGTCGACGACGTACCAGCGTCGCTCGACCTCATGCGGTTTCGCGTTCCAGGTCTTCATGGCGTCAACAGAGCTCCCCCGTCACGACTGCGCCCCTTCCGGGGCGCGTTGCGACGGCGGCGGACACGGTGTCCGCCACCCGGCGAGTCTAGCAAGCGGCGCGGAGCGCCGCGCGCAGCGGCCGCGCCCGTAAAGGGCGCCAGGCCGCGAAGCTCGACCGAGCCCGTCAGGGCTCGGTACGACGGTTGTGCAAGCGGCAAGAGGGCCTCAGACGCGCACCAGGCCCCTTAGGCGCCCAGGCCCTCACGGAACGCGGCCGCGCCCCCGTGCGACGGGTGCCGCACCCAGGGGAGGCCCAGCGCCTCTCCTGCCACCCGGCCGACCGGGATCACGGTACGGCCCTCGGCGAGCGCTTCGACGAACGGTCGTCCGGCCTCGATCTCGCCGCGCGTCGGAGGACGGTTGGACGTCGGCCGGCCCGGCCGGTGCGGATGCGCCGGCACGACGTTCCAGAGCAGCGCGTCGTCCTCGAGCCCGAGCTCGGCCAGGACGCGGTGGACGATCGTCGCCGTCGCCTCCGCAGGACCGGTTCCCGAGAGCTGCCGCTCCGATGTGAACGGGATCCCGGAGACACGCGCGCCGCGGTAGCCGGCGGCCTCCCCGACGAGCAGCAGGCGCGCGCCGGCCCGCCGCTCGAGGTACGCGCGCAGCCGCTCCCGCCGCAGCGACGCGCCGCGACCGAAGCGGTAGAAGTTGAACGCGGCGCCGAAGCTCGCGCGGGCGAGGACGTCGACGAATCCCTCCGGCCACACGGAGCTTTAGCGTATGCCCGTCGGCTCAGCGAGGGAGGGGATCCGTGGCGCGTTACGAGCTTCAGGAAGGCGAGCAGGAGATCGATGTCCGTCAAGCCGTCGATGGCGAAGCTCTTCCTGCTGCTTCTCGTCACGCTCGGCCTCTACCTGCCCTGGTTCATCGTGCGGATCGTCCAGAACCGGTACACGAAGTGGGTGCTCACGAACCGGCGGCTGATCAGCATGAGGGGCGTCTTCAACCAGACGACGATCGCGACGGGGCTCGAGCGGATCCAGGACGTGCACTACATCCGAACGTTCTGGGACCGGATCATCGGCACCGGGTCGCTCGACGTGGACACCGCCTCGGAGCACGGCCCCGTGCACATCGGCTTCCTGCGCAAGGACAGCGAGTTCCGTGACGGGCTCACCCACGCAATCGAGGAACGCCAGCAGGAGCTGCGAGAGCGGGCCGTCCCGGGCGGGCTGTAGGAGCCGGGCCTGAAGCGCGTTCAGCGGCGACCACGGCGACCGCCGACACTCCCGCTCTACGCGGGCGGATTTCTCGGGCCGTTCGGCGGCGCGATGCTCGTCGCCCTGATCCCGGACATCGCCGACGGGCTCGACACGACGGTCCGCCTCGTCGCGGCCTCGATCACCGCGTACATGGTGCCGTTCGCCGTCCTGCAGCTCTTCTCCGGGACGATCGGAGAGCGCGTGGGCGGCGCCAGGGTCGTGCGAGTCGCCTACGCCGCCTACGCCGCGGCCTCCCTGCTGGCCGCGTTCGCTCCCGAGATCTGGACGTTCATGGGAGCGCGTGCGCTGATGGGCGCGGCGAACGCCTTCGTGACTCCGATCCTGCTGGCCGCGCTCTCGGAGGCGGTGCCGGCCGGAGTGCTCGGCCGCAGCGTCGGCACGTTCGCGGCGGTGCAGGTCGCCGGGCTTGACGCTGGCCCCCTTGCTCGGCGGAGCCCTGGGCGAGATCTCCTGGCGGCTCGGCTTCGTGCTCGTGGCCGCCGCAGCGCTGGTTCTCGCGCTGCGCGGGGTGAGCCTGCGACGCGAGGCCTCCGGGGAACGTCCGCGGGCGACGCTCGCGAGCCTCCTCAACCGCTCGATCGCGCTCGTTGCGGCGAAGGCCGTCACCGGGTACCTCGGCTTCACTGCGATCGGATTCCTCGTGGCGCTGCTGTGCTCGCAGGAGTTCGGGCTGGGCACGGCTGCGACGGGGCTCGTCGTCGCCGTGTACGGCGTCGGCGGCATGCTGTTCGGGCGCTACGCGGGCACGATCACCGACCGTGCCGGAAGGCCCCGGACGGCCGCCCTCGGCGCGCTTGCCTGCGCCGCCGGCGTCCTTGCCCTCGCGTTCGTCCCGAACGCCTGGAGCCTGGCGCTCGTCTACTTCGTCGTCGGCTGCGCGTCCGCGTTCGCCTGGGCGGCGCTGAACACGATCGTCCTCGAGGCGTTCCCGCAGAATCGCGCGGGCGCGGTGTCGGCCTACAGCGCTTTCAAGTTCACGGGCGTGGCGATCGCGCCGCTTCTCTACGTGCCGCTCTTCGAGGACGACCCGAGCCTGCCGTTCCTGCTCGCCGCGGCGTTCTCCGTCCTCTGCGCCGTGCTCGTGACGCCGTGGTTCAGGCGGTACCGACTCGGGCTGCCAGCTCCGGTAGCGCCCGCCTGATCCCCCGCACCGCCTGCCGGATCCGCGCCTCGTTCTCGACCAGCGCAAACCGCACGAACCCCTCGCCTCCTGGCCCGAAGCCGACTCCCGGCGCGACGGCGACCTTCGCCTCGTTCGTCAGGGTGACCGCGAAGTCGAGCGAGCCGAGGGCCCGGTAGGGCTCCGGGATCGGCGCCCACACGAACATCGTGGCGCGCGGCTTCTCGACCTCCCAGCCGATCCGGTCGAGGCCCTCGCAGAGCGCGTCCCGGCGCGAGCGGTAGATCTCGTTGACGTGTTCCGGGTACTCGGGCGCCTCGTTCATGGCGACGATCGACGCGATCTGGATCGGCTGGAACGTGCCGTAGTCGAGGTAGGACTTGAGACGCGCCAGGGCCTGCACGACATCGGCCCGCCCGACCAGGAACCCGACCCTCCAGCCGGCCATCGAGAACGACTTCGTCAGCGTGTAGAGCTCGACGGCGACCTCGCGGGCACCCTCGGCCTGGAGGATCGACGGCGGCTCGTAGCCGTCGAAGCCGAGGTCGGCGTACGCGAAGTCGTGGACGATCAGCACCTCGTGCTCGCGCGCGAAGTCGACGGCCCGCTGCATGAACTCGAGCTCGACCGCGGCCGTGGTCGGGTTGTGCGGGAAGGAGAGGATGATGACCCGCGGCCGCGGCCAGGAGCGCTCGAAGGCCTCGACGAGGTTGCCGAACAGGTCCTCGCCGGGACCCATGGCGATGCGGTTCACGTCCGCGCCCGCGAGCACGGGGGCGTAGATGTGGATCGGGTAGCTTGGGCTCGGCACGACGGCGGAGTCGCCCGGCTGCAGCAGCACCCACATCAGGTGCGAAAGCCCTTCCTTCGCCCCGATCGTCGTGATCGCCTCGGTCTCGGGATCGAGCTCGACGCCCCACTTGCGCCGGTACAGCTCGCAGACGGCCAGGCGCAGCTTCGGGATCCCACGGCTCGCCGAATAGCGGTGGTTGCGCTCCTTGTGCGCCGCCTCGCAGAGCTTGTCGACGGCGACCTCCGGCGAGGGGATGTCGGGGTTGCCGAAGCCGAGGTCGATGACGTCCTCGCCCGCCCGCCGCAGGTCGAGCTTCAGCTTGTCGGTGACGGCGAAGACGTACGGCGGCAGCTCGGGGATGCGCCGGAACTCCACGGCGTCAACCCTAGCGCGCTCTAGGCCGAAACGGGCATGCCCGTTATCGGCCGTCGGCGGAGGGCCGCGATTAGACGGCGACCGGGCGGCCTAGCCGGCCTCTGCCATCTTCGGGCCGATGTGCTCCTGGGCGAAACGCTCGAACGTCTCCCGGTCCTGCCAGACGTCCGTGACGCGGGTGCCATGTCCGTCTTCGTCACCCAGTGGAAGAGGGCACCCGAGGGTGTCCGCCCACCGGGCTCGAACCCCATCAAGTCGACTACCCGGTCGTAGTCGTCCAGTGTCAAACCCTTGAAGTCGAGCTGGACTGCGATAGCCACGATGTACCTCCTCTGCGACGACGATGTCGCTCCACCCTACGGCCTTCAGCGCCAGCGAGCAAGGACGAGCACCCCTCCCGGCCAACCCCCGTGAGTCCGGCCGATGCGCCGGCTTCGCCGGGCGTCACTCCCACTCGATCGTCGCCGGCGGCTTCGAGGAGATGTCGAGGGCGACGCGGTTCACGTGGGGCACCTCGTTGATGATGCGGGCGGAGATCGTCTGGAGCAGGTCGTGCGGGAGGCGGGCCCAGTCGGCGGTCATGGCGTCCTCGGAGGTCACGGCCCGCAGGATGATCGGATAGGCGTACGTGCGTGAGTCGCCCTGCACCCCGACCGAGCGAATCGCCGGCAGCACCGCGAAGCACTGCCAGAGCTCCCGGTAGAGGCCGGCCCTGCGCACCTCCTCGAGGAGGATCGCGTCGGCCTCGCGCAGGATCTCGAGCCGCTCGCGGGTGACCTCGCCGATGATGCGAATCGCGAGACCCGGGCCGGGGAACGGGTGCCGCCAGACCATCGCTTCGGGGAGGCCGAGCTCCTCGCCCACACGGCGCACCTCGTCCTTGAAGAGCATCCGCAGCGGCTCGACGAGCTCGAAGTCGATGTCGTCCGGGAGCCCGCCGACGTTGTGGTGGGACTTGATCTTCGCCGCGACGCCCGCCTGGCCGCCGGACTCGATCACGTCGGAGTAGAGCGTCCCCTGGACGAGGTAGCGGAAGCCGCCGAGCTTCTCCGCCTCTGCCTCGAAGACCCGGATGAACTCCTCGCCGACGCGGCGGCGCTTCTCCTCCGGGTCGTCGATCCCGGCGAGCCGCGCCAGGAAGCGGTCGGCCGCATCCACGTGGACGAGCGGGACGTGGAAGTGCTTGCGGAAGGTCTCGACCACCTGCTCCGCCTCGTCCTTGCGCAGCAGGCCGTGGTCGACGAAGACGCACGTGAGCTGGTCGCCGACGGCCTTGTGCACGAGCAGCGCGGCGACCGCGGAGTCGACGCCGCCGGAGAGCGCGCAGAGGACCCGCTCGCGGCCGACCTGCTCGCGGATCCGCGCCGTCTCCTCCTCGATGACGGTCGCCGGCGTCCACAGCGGCGGCGCGTCGGCGACCTCGTAGAGGAAGTTCTTCAGCATCTGCATGCCCTGCGGCGTGTGGACGACCTCCGGATGGAACTGGACGGCATAGAGCCCGCGCTCGGCGTCCTCGAAGGCCGCGATCGGAGTCGTGGGCGAGGACGCGACCACGCGTGCGCCCTCGGGCGGCGCCTTGACCGAGTCGCGATGGCTCATCCAGACGATCTGGTCGCGCGGCTGGTCGTGCGAGGAGGCGGCTGGCCTCGTCCGTCACCTCGAGCTCCGCGCGGCCGTACTCGGCGACGTCCGGTGTGGTCGACGCGCCCGCCGAGCTCCTGCGCCATCAGCTGCATGCCGTAGCAGATGCCGAGCACCGGCACGCCGGCGTCGAAGAGGCCCGGGTCGACCGAGGGGGCGCCCGGCGCGTAGACGGACGCCGGGCCGCCGGAGAGGATCACTGCGCGAGCGCGGCGGCGGGCAACCTCCGCGGCCGTGATCGATGCCGGCACGAGCTCCGAGTACACGCGGCAATCGCGCACGCGCCGGGCGATCAGCTGCGCATACTGGCCCCCGAGGTCGACGACGAGGACGGGCCGCTCCTCGGGAGGCGGCTCGGGCGTCGGGAGCGGCACGAACCTCAGCCAATGCGGTAGTTCGGAGACTCCTTCGTCATCGCGACGTCGTGCGGGATGGCTCTCCCGCAGCCCGGCGGCGGTCATCCGGACGAAGCGGGCGCCGGTGCGGAGCTCGTCGATCGTCGCCGCGCCGCAGTAGCCCATCGCCTGCCGCAGCCCGCCGACGAGCTGGTAGATGATGTTCGTGAGCGGGCCCTTGTACGGAACCCGGCCCTCGATGCCCTCGGGCACGAGCTTCGCCACGTCGTGGCGCTCGCCCTGGAAGTAGCGGTCCTTGGAGTACGAGCGCGCTCTCATCGCGCCGATCGAGCCCATGCCGCGGTACTCCTTGTAGTGCTCGCCCTGGGCCACGACGACCTCGCCGGGGCTCTCGTCGGTGCCGGCGAGCAGGCTGCCGAGCATGACCGAGTCGGCGCCCGCCGCGATCGCCTTGGCGATGTCGCCGGAGAACTGGATGCCGCCGTCGGCGATGACCGGCACGCCGTATCTCGCCGCGGCCTGGACGCAGTCGTGCACGGCCGTGATCTGGGGCACGCCGACGCCGGCGACGACGCGGGTCGTGCAGATCGACGCCGGGCCCGACGCCGACCTTCACGGCGTCCGCGCCGGCGTCGCAGAGCGCCTCGGTGGCCTCCTGCGTGGCGATGTTGCCGGCGACGACCTGCACGTCGAATCGCTGCTTGATCTCGCGCACCGTGTCGACGACCGCCTGCGAATGGCCGTGGGAGGTGTCGACGACGAGCGCGTCGACCTCCTCGTCGACGAGCGCCGCCGCGCGCTCGAGCGCGTCCGGGCCGACGCCGACCGCAGCCGCGACGCGCAGCCGACCCTGCTCGTCCTTGGTCGCGAGCGGGTACTGGATCTTCTTCTGGATGTCCTTGACCGTGATCAGGCCCTTCAGGTAGCCGTCCTCGTCGACGACGGGAAGCTTCTCGATGCGGTGGCGGGCGAGGACTGCTTTCGCCTCGTCGAGCGTCGTGCCGACCGGCACGGTGACGAGGCCCTCGCTCGTCATCAGGTTCGCGATCGGCTGCTGCGTATTGGTCTCGAAGCGCAGATCGCGGTTCGTCAGGATGCCGACGAGCGTCCTGTCTCGTCGGTGATCGGGACGCCCGAGATGTGGTAGGTCTCCATGAGCTCGAGCGCGTCGGCGACGCGGTCCTGCGGGCGCAGCGTGACGGGCTCGACGATCATGCCCGACTCCGACCGCTTGACCTTGTCGACCTCGGCGACCTGCTCCTCGATCGACAGGTTGCGGTGGATGACCCCGATGCCGCCCTCGCGCGCCAGCGCGATCGCCATGCGCGCCTCGGTGACGGTGTCCATCGCCGCCGACGAGATCGGGATCGCGAGCTCGATGCCGCGGGTGAACCGCGAGCTCGTCGAGACCTCGTCGGGAAGCACCTGCGACTCGGCCGGAACGAGCAGCACGTCGTCGAACGTGAGCCCTTCCTTCGCGAAGCGCTCGCCGAGCGCGAGCAGCCGCTCGACCTCCTCCGGCCGGAGCTCGACGCTCATGCGCGGCCCCCTTAGACGCAAAAGCCCAGGCGCCACGCGGCGACCTGGGCTCGATGACTGCGCCTGGCCCGACGACCTCTCAACCTGGAGTGATCCTACCAGCCCGCGCCGACGACGCCCAGCGGGCGCCCGGAGGCTAGTCGCCGGCGACCGGCTCGAGGCGCTTCACGTCGACGAGCGCGGTGAGCCGGTTGGCCTCGCGAACGTCGAAGCGGCCGGCGCCCGCCTCGAGCACGGACGCGGCGCCGGTCGCGACCCCGGCCCGCACCGCCTCGTCGATGCCCTTCCCGGAGCTGCGGGCGGCGAGGAAGCCGGCGAGCAGCGCGTCGCCGGAGCCGACCTTCGAGATCGGCTCGAGCCGCGGCGCGGTGGCGTCGAGCCGCAGCTCGGTGCGGTCCTCCCGGAAGAGCGCATCGCACCCGTCCTCGCGTCGTGATCAGCACGTTGCGCGCGCCGAGCTCGACGATCTCGTCGAGCGCGGCGACCAGGTCGTCGTCGCCGCCGAACTCGTGGCCGACGAGCTGCTCGGCCTCGCGGACGTTCGGCGTGACGAGGTACGGCTCCGCCTCGACGCCGCGGCGCAGCGGCTCGCCCTCCGAGTCGAGCACGGTCGGCACGCCGCGGCGGTTCGCCTCCCGGATCGCCTCGACGTAGAAGTCGTCGTCGACGCCGCGCGGAAGCGAGCCCGAGAAGACGACGAACTCCGCGCCGCGGCAGAGGTACGCGAGCTTGTCGCGCGAGGATCGCAAGCTCGTGCTCCTCGACCTCCGGCCCCCACTCGTTGATCTCCGTGTAGACGTTCGAGGTCGGGTCGATGACCGCCGTCGAGGTGCGCGACTCGCCGCGGATCCGCACGAAGTCGTTGAGCAGGCCCTCGGTCGTCAGGCGCTCGACGATCTGGACGCCGGTGCGCCCGCCGGCGAGCCCGGTCGCAGACCACCGGGATGCCGAGCCGCTTCAGCGCCCGGGCCACGTTGATGCCCTTGCCGCCGGCGCTCGAGAGGCTCGTGGAGGCCCGGTGGCGGTGCCCGAGCTGGAAGTTCGGCACGAGCAGCGTCCGGTCGATCGCAGCGTTGAGCGTGACGGTGACGATCATGTGAAGAGTCCTACGAAGCCGCTGAAGAGGTTGCCAGCATGGTCGAGCGCACGGCCAGCGTACCAGCCGAGTCGCCGGCCCAAGCCCGGCCTCCTCGATCGCTCTCGGCGGCGACCAGCGGCTGCGGTCGCGATGATCTTCCCGCGGTCGAGCACCTGCACCTCGCCGAGCTTCTGGCCCTGCCTCGACCGGCAGATCGACCATCGCCGGAGCGACGACCCGCTCGACGAGGGGACGGTCGACGCGGACGAGCGCATACGCAGGCTCCGCGGCGACGAGCGTGAGCCGATCGGTCGGCGAACGGGACGAGCGCCTCGGCGTAGACCGCGCCGCCGCTGATCGCCGTCACGGATGCGGTACTGGTCGAAGCCCCAGTCGAGCAGCTCGCGCGAGATCGGCGTTCCGCTGCCCCCGCGAGGAGCTGCCGAGCAGCACCGCGTAGATCGTCACGCCCTTGCGGCGGGCCGCCGCCACCTCGCTCCAGCCGGCGCTGCTCGTGTGCCCGGTCTTCACGCCGATCATGCCCGGGTACGTGAACAGGAGATCGTTCCAATTCGTAGCGAGCGCCCGCCCGGCGATCGTCGTCGTCTGGATCCGGACGAGCTGGCGGAAGAGCGGCTTGTGCATCGCGACGCGGGCGAGCTTGAAGAGATCGCGCGCCGACGAGTAGTGACCGGCCGCGTCGAGGCCGTCCGGCCGCGCGAAGTGGGTGTCGCGCAGGCCGAGCTCCTCGGCCTTGCGGTTCATCATCGCGACGAACCGCGAGACGCTGCCGTCCCGACGTGGTAGGCGAGCGCGTAGGCGGCATCGTTCGCGCTCTGAACGAGCAGGGCCGTCAGCAGCTCGCGGACGGAGAGGCGCTCGCCGGCGCGCAGGCCGACCGTCGAGCCGCCGATCGTCGGTGCCGGCCCGCCGACCGTGACGACCTCGTCCGGACTCGGCGTTCTCGAGCACGACCAGCGCCGTCATCATCTTCGTGATCGACGCGATCGGCACCTTCTGGGCTTGCCGCACGCCGATGCAGCAGCTCGCCCGGTCGCACCGTTGCCGACGAGCACGGCGCGCCCGTCGACGGACGGGGCCGGCAGACGCCGTCGCGGCCGCGGCGAGCGACGGCCGTCGCACCGACCGCGGCCAGGACCGCGAGCCGGCGCAGCGCGGTCTGAACGCACGGATCACCCCTCCAAGCCTATACTCCGCTCATGCCGCTGCTCGGAGCGGGACCAGCAGCCCCGAGAGATCGTCGGCATCGAGCGCGCCTTCGAGATCGAGTCGGCGGGCTCGGCGGCTTCGAGCTCCGTCCGACGCGGCTCTTCGTCTGGAAGGGCGACGAGCGGGACGCGACCGAGCAGCTCGTCTCCCTGGCCGACCAGCCGGTCGGGCTCGACTACCCGCGTCGCGAGAGCACGGTCCGATGGGCGGCGTCGAGGTGCGCACGCGCGGGAACCCGCTCATGACGCTCGCGCTGGCGGGCGCAATCGCGTTCCGCCGGCTCGCCGGACCGAGAGCCGGACCGCTCGCAGCCCTGACGCGCCACCGTGCAAACGCGTTCGTCCGTCGCCCCGTAGACTTCCGCCGGTCGCCCCGGCTTCGGAGGAACGACGAGCACGACAGCCGCACCCGAGCAGACGCCCGAGCAACCGCCGAGGTCCCGCGCATGGTTGCTCGTTCCCCTGCTCGTCGGGGCATGGGTGACCCTCATCGTCGCCACGGCGGCGCACGTGGACCGGCTGACCGAGGGCGAAGCGCAGCCCGGCTACTTCGACCTGTTCTTCTCGGACACGATCCACCTCAAGGTCTGGGTGGCCTCGGCGGTCATGTTGCTCGCGCTCTTCCAGGCCTTCACCGCCGCGTGGATCTTCCGCAAGCTGCCGTGGAGCCGGCCTGCCTGGCTCGGCACGGCGCACCGCTGGTCGGGGCGCACCGCGTTCGTGCTGAGCCTGCCCGTCGCCTACCACTGCGTCTTCGTGCTGGGGTTCCAGGAGACGTCGGCGCGGACGCTCGCGCACTCGCTGCTCGGGTGCTTCTTCTACGGCGCCTTCGCGGCGAAGGTGATCGTCGTGCGGTCACACCGGCTGCCGGGCTGGACGCTGCCCCTCGCCGGCGGCCTTCTCTTCGCAGGGTTCATCGCGCTGTGGCTGACGAGCTCGCTCTGGTTCTTCCGGACCGTGGACGTCGGCCTCTGAGCTGAGGGCCCGTGGTTCCCAGGACCCCCTCCACTGGCGCCAATCGACCCTGAAGGCACACGAGACGCGTATTCGCGTCCCCGGGTCGAGAGCGAGCGGGTCGAGGTCCGGGTTCAGCTCGAGCAGAGAGTCGACGGTGGTGTCGAAGTCTGCGGCGATTCCCTCGAGCGTGTCACCGGGCTGGATCCGGTAGAAGCGGCGCGAGGCCGGCGTCTCCTGACCGCCGGTGTCGGTCGTGACCGGCGACGCTCTCCGCCGGCTCGGTGGCCTGGGTGACCGCCGAGGTGTCCCGGTCGTCGAGCGCCCGCTGCACGACGACGACCAGGATCGTGACCGCGGCGAGAAAGGCCAGCGGGGCGATCACACGGGAGAGCCAGAGACGAAATTGATCCATTGCTACCAGCCGGACGAGGCCCAGACCTCCTGGCGCAGATGTGCGGCGGACTGCGCGGCGGCGCGCGCGCCAGTCGTCGCTCTCCGTGCGGAAGGCGTACATGACGGCCCTGGCCACCGGAACCAGCGCGCTCGCGGGGCCGCTCGTGAACGCCCGGGCGACGTCGGCCGGCGAGGCCCCCTGCGCCCCGATCCCCGGGAGGAGCAGAATCGCCCGCGGCAGCAGCCGGCGCGCCTCGGCCACCGCGCGCGGATAGGTCGCGCCGACGACTGCGCCGACGCTCGAGAGCCCGCGCTCGCCGACGAGCTCCTCACCCCAGTGGTCGACGAGCTCCGCCACGTGGTGCCAGAGAGGCCTGCCGTCGGAAAGCGCCAGGTCCTGGACGTCGGCGCTCCCGGCATTCGACGTCTTGACGAGGCAGAAGACCCCCGACCCGTGGCGGCGGCAGGCCGCGAGAAACGGCTCGACCGAATCCCTCCCGAGGTACGGGCTCACCGTCAGCGCATCGGCGTAGGGCGGTCGCCCCACTCCCTCCGAGAGATATGCGCCGGCGTAGGCGCGGGCCGTCGAGCCGATGTCTCCACGCTTCCCGTCCGCGATGACGAGCAGCCCGGCCGCGCGCGCGTAGCCGCAGACCTGCTCGAAGGCGAGAATGCCGTCAGCCCCGAGCGCTTCGAAGAACGCGAGCTGGGGCTTGACCCCGACCGCGTACGGCGCCACCGCGTCGATGATCCCGCCGCAGAACCGTTCGCAGGCATCCGCGGCAGCCGCCCGGCTCCCGTGCGCCGCCGCCCGCAGCTCCACCGGAAACAGCTCCGGCCGGGGATCGAGCCCCACGACGAGCTGGCTGCGCTTGCGCTCCACCTCTCCGGCGAGCCGGTCCGCGAACGACGTCACCGTTGTCGCAGGCGGGGCCTCGAGATCGCTTGCCATTGTCTGACAGTACGCTACCGACAGCCGCGGACCTGCTACGAGCGCACGCGGCAGAGCCCGGTGAGGTCCCCGACGGTGCGGGCTCCCG
>CAWGBR010000014.1:0-236216 GCA_963820875.1 uncultured Thermoleophilia bacterium | reverse complement strand
AGCCAGTTCACGGCCTAGCCGGGCGCCGGGCCGGCCGCGCTCCCCCGGGTCCGGCCCCTCGCTCAGCGTTGCGGCAGGACGCTGCGCGCCGCTCTGGCAGCGTGGCGCAAGGCCAGGCGCCAGCCTGGAGCGCCGTCGCCGCCGACGGTTCCCTCCAGCCCGGCCCTCGTCGGCAGCGCCACCTGGCCGGCGTAGCGAAGCCGTTCACGCCAGCCGAGCTGCGCCAGCCTGCCTAGGTGGAGGGCAGCCGGAGCGTCCCACGCTTCGATCGCCCGGATCGGGCCGAATGGCGGCGGCGCGCCGATCGGACGCGGTCGAGGCCGGACGGGCCCGAACGCTGCCTCGACGCGATCGAGTGCGCGGTGGAACAACCAGGCCAGCGCATTGTCCAGCCCGAATGCTGCCTCCCAGGCGGTCGGTGGCGCGTCGAGTGCTGCGAGCCGGAGGTCGTTCGCCCAGACGAGACGGCGTTTCCGGTCCGACAGGAGATGCGCGGAGAAGACGAAGAGACGGTCGGTGAGGACCGGGCCGTAGGACACCCGGAACATTGGCGAGCGGGAGTGCCGACGAGGCAACACGGGCGTGATCGAGCGGGGCCGTGCACATGTCGTCGCCGATGCGCCAGTGCAGCTCGACGCCGATGTCCCCTCGTTCGGAGCGCGAGAGTAGCCGGACGTCGTGTCCGTAGGTCTCCCCGAACCCCGGACGAAGCTCGACGAGGGACTCGTAACCGAGGCCCTCGATCTCGGTGACACAGTTTCCGAGCCTCGCGCGCGGCACGAGCAGGTCGAGATCGGCAAACGGGCGGAGCGAGCGGCTCGTGTAGAGCGACGCCGCATCAGGCCCCTTGAGGACGATCGGCTCGGCCTCGCTCGCGCGCGCGAATCGCGGCAACAACGGCTGGGAGGGCTGCGACGTGGAACGCGCTTCTCTGCACGAGCTGCCACTCGTGCTGCTCGAGCGCTCCGCGAAGCCTGGGATCGAGGGCGATCCGGCCATCGCGCGCCGCGGCGAGCAGCACCCCTCCGAGTCGGTGGTAGGCCGCGGCCTCCAGAAGCCGAGCGTGCTCGACGGCGGGACGTGAAGCACGGCCGGCGAGCAGAGCTGCGAGCGTGGGCACGGCGTCCGCAAAGGGGAAGCGCACCTTCATTGTCCGAATCCGAGCCAGTACAGTCGGTACATGGCCAGATACTCGCTCAATGCCCACGATCTCGCGGCGAAGACGGTCGACGGAGAGACGGTCCTCATCAACCTCGCGACAGGCGTCTACTACAGCATCGAGGGCGCGGGCGCCATCGCCTTCGCGCATCTCGCAGCGGGCCGCGACCCGGGTACGGTGGGCGATGAGCTCGCTGGCCTCTACGACATCGACGCCGCAAGGGCCTCCTCGGATCTCAAGCCGTTCGTCGCCCAACTGCTCGACGAGGGCATCCTCGTCCCCGGCGAAGCGGGACCTGAAGGCGAGGTCGAGGCACCAACTGCCGACGGGTCGTATTCGCCGCCGTCGCTCGAAGTCTACACCGACATGGGCGACCTGCTCGCGCTCGATCCTCCGATGCCTGGCTTGAAGGACATCCCGTGGGAGCCGCCCAGATCGTGAGCTCGGCGGGGGCTCCCCTCGTGACCTGCGTCGTGCCGACCTTCGACGCAGAATCCCACATCGGTGGCGCGCTGGCGTGTCTGCTGGCCCAGTCCCACCGACCGATCGAGATCCTGGTGGCAAACGACGGCTCCTCCGATCGGACGGTCGACCTCGTCCGGGCAGCAGGCCCGCCGGTGCGTGTCGTGTCGCAGCGGACTTCCGGCCCGGCGGCCACCCGGAACCTCGGCATCCGTCACGCGACAGGCGCGTTCGTCGCCTTCCTCGACCCGGACGACCGATGGCTGCCCAAAAAGCTGGAACGCCAGCTGGCACGGTTTGCCGCCCGACCCGAGCTGGATTGCTCGGTGACGAACGTGCGGATCGTGTGGGACGATCCGGACGACCCGCTGGCGCGACATCCTGCGACCGAGCGCCGTGCAGGAGTCGTGCCCGGTTACGCGACACCGACGCTGCTCGCGCGGCGCTCCGTGTTCGACCGCGTCGGCCTCCTCGACGAGTCGCGCTGGTTCTCCGACGCGACCGATTGGTTCCTGCGCGCCATCGACGGGGGCCTCGTCATCGAGCTGCTTCCGGAGCCGCTCGTCGAGCGGCACGTGCACGCGTCCAACCTAACTCGCCGGAGAGCGCGCGAGAGCGCGGACGCGGTTCCTCGACCTCGTTCGCGAGAGGATCGCGGCGCGGCGCTCCCGGTGAGGGTCGTCTACCTGACCGAGCTCTTCAGACCGTACATCGGCGGGGTCGAAGTCCACGCCTCGCGCTTCCTGCCGGCGATGCGCGACCGCGGTCACACCTTCGAGGTCGTCACCTCGCACGGCCACCTCGACCTCCCGGACGAGGAGGAGTGGGAGGGGATCCGAGTGCACCGGCTGCCCTTCCATCGAGCCCTACACGATCGCGACGTCGATGCGACGGCGGAGGCGTTGCGCCGCCTCTCGGCCGTCAAGGAGACCTTCGCCCCCGAGCTCGCGCACGTGAACCTCTCGGATGCAACGGTCTTCTTCCACCTGCGCACGGAGCGGGCGCACCCGTGTCCCACGCTGGTGTCGCTCCGAGTCTCGCCACGCCATCTCCGCACCGGACCCGCGACGTTGCTCGGCGCGATCCTCGCTCGGGCAGCCTGGGTGACCGCGAACTCGGCAGCCGTTCACGGTGATGTGCTCGCGCTCGAGCCGAGTCTCGCCTCGCGCTCGTCCATCGTGTACGGCGGCATTGAGGCGGCGGCGGCGACGGAAGCGCCGCCTGCAGGCGCTCCGCTCGTCGTCGCGCTGGGACGGATCGTTCGCGACAAGGGCTTCGACGTGCTCGTTGACGCGTTCGCGTCGGTCGTTCGAGCGCGGCCCGACGCTCGCCTCCTCATAGCCGGTGACGGCGCCGAGCACGTTCGTCTCGGAGAGCAAGTGCGCCGGCTCGGGCTCGAGAAGGTGGTCGAGCTACCGGGCTGGGTCGAGCCGGACGACGTGCCGGCGCTTCTTCAATGCGCATCGGTGGTCGTCGTCCCGTCACGCTGGCGGGAGGCGTTCGGCCTCGTGGCGCTGCAAGCGGCACTCGGCGCGCGGCCTGTTGTCGCGACTAACGTCGGTGGGCTCGCCGAGGTGGTCGAAGACGGTACGACCGGGCTGCTGGTGGAGAGCGAGGACCCGGACGCGATGGCGCGCGCGATCCTTGTGGTGCTCGAGGATCCACGCCGCGCGCGTGCTCTCGGCGAGCGCGCTCGCGAGCGGGCGCTCGAGCGCTTCTCCTGGGCCGCCCACCTCGACGCCTATGACGCGCTCTACGCGCAGCTCGCAGGATGAGCGCCCGGCTCGACGCGCTGCTCCCGGGACCGCGGCGCACTCTGTTCTTGCGCGCCTGTCTTCTCGACGGGGATTCCGCCCGGGCCGCGTGGCGCGAGTGGCTGGCCGGCGCCGACGACCCGGTGGCCGCGTTCGCCGACCCGCGGCAAGCCTGCCGGCGGCTCGCCCCGTTGCTTGCCGGCGTGGCGACCGCCCGCTTTGGCGGACAACTCGGCGCCGCCGTCGCCGCGTCGATCCTCCGTGAGGAGCTTCGCTGGCAGACGCTTGCCTCCGACGCCGCTCAGATCCTCGATGCGCTCCGGGCTGCCGGTGTCGATTGCGTCGTCTCGGGAGGGGTGTCTGCCGCAGTTACGGTCTACGAGAAGCCCTGGCAGCGCCACTGCCATGACATCGACCTTGTCGTCGGCGCCGCGCTGGAGCGGGCTGCGGCGACGGTGTTGAAGGCCGGCCTACGCCGCGAGCAGGCGACCGGCTCGTACGCCCACTCGTCCGGAACGCTGGTTGCCCTGCACGCCACGGCGCTACGCTCGCCGGCGCACGTGCTCTCGGTCGATGATCTGCGCAGGCCTGCCCGCGCCGTGCCGGTAGGCGGCTCGCCGGCGGTTGTCGCCGCCCCCGAGCACCTCCTGGTGCATGCCTGCGAGGGCGCGTTCGCCCATGGCCGTCCCTGGTCTCCGCTCGTGTGGGCAGCGGACGCCGCGATCATCGCCCGTTCGCTGGACGCTGGCGGCTGGGCGGACGTCGTCGAGGCTGCAGTCAGCAGCGGCACGGCGACGCCGGTTGCAGTCTCCCTCGGCTTCCTTCGCGGTCGCGTCGGCGTCGAGCTTCCCACCGCGCCGCTCGCCGAGCTCCGTGAGCGGGCCGCATATGAGGGGCCGGCGGCCGAGCGTGCCTGTGTCGCCCTCGTACCGCCGTCCTCGCGGACGTATCGATTGGTGCGCCGGGTTCGGCGCAGCCTCGCCCGCATTTCGCTGGCGGGACCGGCGTGAATCTCGACCGGTGGCCTCCGGTCGAGGAGCAGGCGCGGGTGCTGCTCGCGGGCAAGGTGGTGTCGATCGCCGCATCGACGCGTTCCCTCGGCGGCCTTGTCGCCCGGCCGTTCTCCCACCTGCCGAGCGCGACCGGCCCGGCTGCTCTCCGCATCGAGGCGACCGACGGGGGGGAGAACCGTGGAGCCGGCCCCGATCGAATCGACGTGGCGCGTGACGGTGCGATCGTTACGCACGTTAGGCCTACTGGGGTGGCCAAGCTCGATCGCCAGGATGGCGTGCTGCGCGCCTGGTGGCCTGGCGCGGATGCGGTCCCGGTGGAGGATCGAGCGAAGCCGTTCCTGCTCGCTCTTGCAGTCTGGCTCGCGGACTGCGGCTTGACTGTCGCCCATGCCGGCTGCGTCGCACGAGACGGCCGGGCTCTGCTGTTCGTGGGCCCGGCGGGATCGGGTAAGTCGACAGCGGCCCTCGCCTGCACGGCGCGGGGCTTTGCGTTCCTCGGCGATGACCACGTGGCGGTTGCCGTCGATCCTGGCGGCCCGGTGGCGCACAGCCTCTACGGCACTGCGCGGCTCGATCGCCCCACCCTGGCGGCGAACTCGTTCCTCGCCTGCTGTGGCCCTGTGCTCGAGGCCGGGGACGAGAAGCCCGTGCTCGTTCTCGCGGAGTCGGCTGCAACGCTCTCCGCCGCGGCCCGGATCGTTGCCGTCGCTGTTGTCGGGCGGGGCGGCAACAGCGTGCGTCCGATCTCGCGCGCCGCGAGTCTGCGTGGCCTCGCACCGTCCTCGCTGCTTCGCATGCCGCTCGGCGGCCAGGCGTTCAGGCAGCTCGCCGAGCTCGCGGCGGCGGTGCCTGCGGTGGCAATTCGCGCGAGCAGCCCCGGCGCGGTGCCCGCCCTTGCCGACCGCGTGCTCGAGGAGGCTTGAGACTGCGCGTCCTCCTCTGGGCTACGCACTTCTGGCCGCATGTCGGCGGTGTCGAGGTCATGGGCGCCCACTTCGTGGGCGAGCTGGCGCGACGCGGTCACGACGTGACGGTTCTTACCGGGCGCGACGTCGACGAGCTCGCGCGGGAGACCGAGGTCGCCGGGGTGCCGGTCGTGCGCGTTCCGTTTCGAGCGTCGCTCGAGCGGCGTGACGCCGACGCGCTCGCCCGTCTGCTCGAACAGGTGACTGTGGTGCGTCGCCGTGCCGCTGCCGAAGTTGTTCATCTGTACCACGTTGGCCCCGACGCACTCGTGTACGAGCTGACCAAGCGTTCGGTGCCGGCGGTGGCAGTGGCGACTCTGCACGGCCCGTTTCCCCCGGCCCTTCTCGCGCCCACTGCGCCGGTGGGCCGCGTGCTTCGCGGCGCCTCTCACGTCGCAGGCTGCTCCGAGGCCACGCTCCGGGCCGTCCTCGAGCATGTGCCCGAGGTGGTCGGGCGGGGGAGCGTGATCCGGAATGCCTTGCCCGCCATCGTCCGGCCCGTGACGGAGTCCCCGCCGTGCCCGACGCTGCTCATGCTCGGGCGGGTCGTGCCACAGAAGGGGTTCGATTTCGGCCTCGAGGCGTTCGCAGCGGTCGCGAAGAGAAGGCCCGACGCGCGACTGATCGTCGCCGGTGACGGTGTCGAGCTCCCCGCGCTCCGAGAACGAGCGCGGCAGCTCCGGCTCGAGTCGCGCGTCTCGTTCCTCGGCTGGGTGCGACCGGCGGAGGTGCCAGCACTGATCGAGGACGCCACCGTCGTCGTCATGCCGTCGCGCTACGAGGGCTTCGGGATCGTGACCATCGAGGCTGCCCGCTGCGCCCGCCCTGTCGTGGCCTTCAAGATCGCCGGGATGCCGGAGGCGATCATGCATGACCAGACCGGGATTCTCGTTCCGCCGGGTGATGTCGCGGCATTCGCGTCCGCGATCCTAGGCCTGCTCGCCGACCCCGCCCGGGCAAGCGCGCTCGGCGCCCGGGCGCGAGAGCGGTTCCTCGCCGGAGATGCGTGGGACACCCACGTGAGCGCGTACGAGGACCGGTACGAGCGGGCGCGCCACGCCGCGCTGTCCGGCGGAACGCGATGATTCGTGGCCGAGCGAGCGGCGGTCAGCCGGCCCAGGCGGTCTCGCCGGCACGATCGTCTCACGCGGCGTGAAATCCGGGTCGAGCACGGCGAGGTCGGCGCGGAAGCCGGGCGCGAGCCGCCCGCGGTCCTCGAGCCCGAGCACACGGGCGGGCGTGAGGCAGGCCATCTCCGCCGCGGCGGGAAGGCCGAAGCGCGCTGCCATCCTTGCCACGAGAGCCGCGCCGCAGCGGTCGCCGCCGCGGAGCTTGCCGTCCGGCTGCTCCTGGGGCGGCGGCACCATATCGCTCGTCAGCGCCAGACGCGCGGGGCCGGCGGCACGGAACGTCAGCTCCTCGGTGACCGGATGCAGATGGCGGCCGTCGCCGATGAGGCCGAGCGTGACGCGTTCGTCGGCAAGCAGCGTCCCGATCGCGCCCGGGGAGCGCGCCCGGAAGCCGCTCATGGCATTCCAGATATGGGTCGCGAACGTGGCGCCGCGCTCGACGGCGGCCCGCGTCGTGTAGTAGTTCGTTGCCGTGTGGCCGATCGAAGCCACCGCTCCGGCGGCCGTGATCTGTTCGATCGCCTCGAACCCCCCCTCGACCTCCGGGGCGAGCGTGATCAGCCGTACGGTGCCGGTTTGCAGCCAGCCGTCGAGCTCTTCCGGATCGACGGGGCGGATGTGCTCGGCCGCCTGGGCTCCCGCCGCCTCCGGGTTGAGATAGGGCCCCTCGACGTGCGCGCCGAGGCAGGCGGGCTCCCTCGGCAGCTCGTCGAGGAAGCGCTCGACGACGCCGCGCGCGGAGGTGCCGACCGTGGCCAGGTAGCCGGTGACGCCGTGCTCGACGCAGCGCGCGTAGTCGTAGATCTGCAGGTCGATGAAGCCCGGGAAGATGACGGGTCCGTCACGCAACGCGGCCGCAGGCCGCAGCCGTGACAGGGGAGCGGCCGTCAGGCCGCTGTCATCGTCCGCCACCGGCTCGACGGAGGCGATACGTCCGTCCTCGATCCGCAGGAGCCCGGGGCGCGCGCCCTCGACCGGATCGACGAGGAGGCCTCTGAGCTCGCGCGGCACCTGCGTCTCAGCCGTGGCGGTCGGCGAAGCGACCGTGGTGGGCGGCTGCCACGGCCTCTTCCTGGAGCGCGCTCAGGTAGAGGTAGAGCGCGCGCTCGCGGGCGTCGGGATCGCGCGGATCAGGCCATTGACCGTAGCTCTCCTCGGTCACGTCGAGCCTCGTGCCCAGCACGAGCCGCAGCTCGTTGAGAGCCGTGAGCCAGCCCTCGAGCTCCTCCGCCGTCAGAGGTCGCGCTCGATCGGTCGACTCGACTGACCCGAAGCGCCTGCCGGTGCCCGTCGAGCAGCTCGCCGTGCTGGAGCCGCCGGTACTCCGCCTCGTCGTCGGGCGCCGTGTCGTAGGCCGGCGGGAAGAGGCGGCGAAGGTCGTCGATGTCGACCTCGTCGGCGAGCCGCGCATCGAGGTCGGCGACGAGATCGCGCAGCAGATGGCGCTCCTCCTTCGGCAGGCGCAGGCGCGCCCCGTCGCCGCGCCGCTCGATGCGTCTGCGCACGATCACGGTGGTCTCTCCGGTGAGTACGGCGCCGTATGGCCGGCGAAAATCGAGCAGGCCAAGGACGCAGGGAGCGCCAATACTGGACAAGTATTGGCGCGACCGAGGACGCCGGGATGCGACGATTTGCAGCCGGGCAGACGGTGTCTGTACTTGCCGGAGCGACCACCTAATCCTGCCGCAGCGTCGCCCAGAGGCCGTGCGCGTGGAGGCGCGACACGTCGTACTCGGCCCTCTCGCGGGGTCCGCTCGACACGATCGCCTTGCCCTCGTTGTGCACCTGCAGCATCAGCTTCGTCGCCTTCGGCTCCGAGTACCCGAACAGCTTGCGAAAGACGAAGGTGACGTAGGTCATCAGGTTGATCGGGTCGTTCCAGACGATGACGAGCCACGGCCGGTCGTGGCGGACGTCCTCGTCGCCCTCCGGGCTGCCGAACCTCGACGGGCGCCTCGATGACCTGGCTCATGGTCGTATTGTGCGCGTCTGCAGGCGGCTACCGCGCAGCGATCGAGTACGAACATACGTTCCATCCGGCGCCGTCGGTAGACTGGACTCCGTGGCCGCCGACGAGATCGTCGTTACCGGCGCCCGCGAGCACAACCTCAAGGACATCACCGTCCGCCTGCCGCGGAACGCCCTGATCTGCATCACCGGGCTCTCGGGCTCGGGCAAGTCCTCGCTCGCCTTCGACACGATCTACGCGGAGGGCCAGCGGCGCTACGTCGAGTCGCTCTCCGCGTACGCGCGCCAGTTCCTGCAGATGATGGAGAAGCCCGACGTCGACTCGATCGACGGGCTCTCGCCGGCGATCTCGATCGACCAGAAGACGACGTCGCGCAACCCGCGCTCGACGGTCGGCACGGTGACCGAGATCTACGACTACCTGCGGCTGCTCTACGCCCGGATCGGCAGGCCGCACTGCCCGGTCTGCGGCGGCCGATCGCCGGCCAGGCGATCGAGACGATCGTCGACTGCCGTGCTGACGCTGCCGGAAGGCACGAAGTTCACCGTCAACGCGCCCGGTCGTGCGCGACCGCAAGGGCGAGTTCAAGGATCTCCTGCACAGCCTGCGCGACGAGGGCTTCACGCGCGTCAAGATCGACGGCGAGCAGCGCCTGCTCGAGGAGGAGATCGAGCTCGACAAGAAGTTCAAGCACACGATCGAGGTCGTGGTCGACCGGCTCGTCATGAAGCCGGACCTCCGGCACCGGCTCGTCGACTCGATCGAGACGGCGCTCGCGCTCGCCGACCGCCTCGTGACGATCGACGTCGTCGACGGCGAGACGATGACCTTCTCGGAGCGCTTCGCGTGCCCCGAGCACGGCGTCGGCCTCCCCGAGCTCGAGCCGCGCGTCTTCTCGTTCAACTCGCCGCACGGCGCCTGCCCGCGCTGCACGGGGCTCGGCCACCAGCAGGAGATCGATCCCGACCTGCTCGTCCCCGATCGCTCGCTGCCGCTCGCCGAGGGCGCGCTCGTGCCCTGGTCGGTCGGGGGGCTCGTCCTTCTACGAGTCGGTGATCCAGGCGATCGCCGACCGCTACGAGATCGACATGGACACGCCCTGGTGCGAGCTGACCGAGGAGCAGCAGCGGCTCTTCCTCTACGGCACGAACGGCGACCGCGTCTACGTCCAGTACCGCAACCGGATGGGACGCCGGCGCTCCTACATGCTCGCGTTCGAGGGCATGGTCGAAGAGCCTCGAGCGCCGCTACCGCGAGACCGACTCCGCCACGCAGCGGGAGCGGATCGAGGAGTACATGTCCGCCCGGCCCTGCTCCGCCTGCGGAGGGCGCGCGCCTGCGGCCGGAGGTGCTCGCCGTCACCGTGGGCGGCCTCGACATCCACGAGCTGACGCAGGAAGTCGGTGAAGGCGGCGATCGAGCTTCCTCGACGAGCTCGAGCTGACCGACCGCGAGCGTCACATCGCGGCCAGGATCCTGAAGGAGATCCGCGCGCGCCTCGCCTTCCTCGACAACGTCGGCGTCGGCTACCTGCAGCTCGACCGCGCCGCCTCGACGCTCTCGGGCGGAGAGGCGCAGCGGCTCCGGCTCGCGACCCAGATCGGCTCGCAGCTCGTCGGCGTCCTCTACATCCTCGACGAGCCCTCGATCGGCCTGCACCAGCGCGACAACAACCGTCTGATCGGGACGCTCGAGCGACCTGCGCGACCTCGGCAACACCGTGCTCGTCGTCGAGCACGACGAGCAGATGATGCGCGCCGCCGACCACCTCGTCGACATGGGGCCGGGTGCCGGCGAGCACGGCGGGCGCGTCGTCGCGCAGGGCGCGGCCGACGTCGTGGAGCAGGTCCCGGGCTCGATCACCGGGCAAGTTCCTCTCGCGCGCGCGGCAGATCGCCGTGCCGGAGCGCCGCGTCGAGGACCGCGGCACGTTCGCGGTGCGCGGCGCGCGCATGCACAACCTCAAGGGCATCGACGTCGAGTTCCCGGTCGGCAAGCTCGTCTGCGTCACCGGCGTCTCGGGCTCGGGCAAGTCGACCCTCGTCAACGAGATCGTCTACAAGGCGCTCGCGAACCGGCTCAACCGCGTTCGCGTGAAGCCGGGCGACCACGACGGCGTCGAGGGGATCGACTGCTTCGACAAGGTGATCGACATCGACCAGTCGCCGATCGGACGCACGCCGCGGTCGAATCCCGCCGACCTACACGAAGCTCTTCGACCACGTGCGCGAGCTGTACGCGCAGACGCCCGACGCGAAGGTGCGCGGGCTACAGGCCCGGCCGCTTCTCCTTCAACGTGACCGGCGGCCGCTGCGAGACGTGCAAGGGCGACGGGACGATCAAGATCGAGATGCACTTCCTGCCCGACGTCTACGTGCCGTGCGAGACCTGCCACGGGAAGCGCTACAACCGCGAGACGCTCGAGGTGCGCTTCAAGGGCAAGAACATCGCCGACGTGCTCGAGATGTCCGATCGAGGAGGCGCTCGAGTTCTTCGCGAAGATCCCGAAGATCGCGCGCCGGCTGCAGACGCTGCACGACGTCGGCCTCGACTACATCAAGCTCGGCCAGCCGGCGACGACGCTCTCCGGCGGCGAGGCGCAGCGCGTGAAGCTCTCCTCGGAGCTGTCGAAGGTCGCCACCGGGAGGACGCTCTACATCCTCGACGAGCCGACGACCGGCCTTCACTTCGCCGACATCGAGAAGCTGCTCGAGGTGCTGCAGCGGCTCGTCGACGCCGGCAACACGGTGCTCGTCATCGAGCACAACCTCGACGTGATCAAGCAGGCCGACTGGATCATCGACCTCGGGCCCGAGGGCGGCGAGGAGGGCGGCGAGGTGATCGCCGTCGGCACGCCCGAGGACGTGGCGCAGATCGAGGAGAGCTACACCGGCCAGTTCCTGCGCGGCGTGCTGCCCGCAGTCGCTGCCGCGGCCTGAGCCGCGCCGCTCGGGTCGCCGGCCGCCCGGCAGGCGCCGACTCCTACACTGGCAGTGTGAGCGTGCCCGCCAAAGCCGCCCGCGAGGAGCAAGACCGCGCCGAAGCCGATCGCCTGCAGCGGGAGTGGTGGCGCAACGTCGTGCTCGTGCTCCGCGACCCGAAGCCGGTGTTCCGCGCGATGCGCGACGACTCGCGCCCGGCGGCCGAGGCGCGCTCGGAGCCGTCGCTGGCCATCCTGCTGCTCGCCGGCATCGCGTCGGTGCTCTCGTTCTCGGCCACCTCGCGCGAGTTCCTCGACGAGCCCGGCGTCGACGCCGCGCTGGTGCCGGTGCTCGCGTTCCTCGGCGGTGCCATCTACGGCATCGCGGGCTACTGGCTCGGCGGCCTCGCGCTGCATCTCGGCGTCCGCGGGGCCAAGGGCGAGGGAACGTACCGGCAGGCGAGGCACGTGCTCGCGTACGCGCTCGTGCCGCTCGCGCTGTCGCTCGTCGTCGTCTGGCCGCTCCAGGCGGCGATCTTCGGCAGCGATGCCTTCCGCTCGGGTGGCTCGGACGAGGGCGCAGGCTACTGGGCCTTCACTACCGTCTCGCTCGTCTTTCTCGTCTGGTCGCTCGTCCTCCTCGTCGTCGGAGTCCGGGAGCTGCACGGCTGGACGACGGTGCGCTCGCTCGGAGCGCTGCTCCTGACCGGGATGGCGCTGCTCGCGATAGCTCTGCTCGGCTTCGTCGTGAGCGCGTAGGTCTCGCAACCGGCCGCTGCCCCGCTCCTGCCGGCCACCGTGCGGCCGTCGTCAGCGTGCGGCCGCGCACATGCGTCCCGGCGCGGTCTCGCCTTCGTCCATCCTGCAGAAGCAGTAGCGGGCCCGCCCGGCCCCGAGCCGGCCGATGACGCCGATCCTGCGGGAGCCGAACTTCTCGTTGAAGCGAACGGAAGGGATGTTCTCGGGCTCGACGATCGCCAGGCTGCACGCGACGCCCTCCTCACGCAGGCGCCGGATCATCTCCGCCCGCACTGCCCCGGCCAGCCCGTAGCGGCGGAAGTCGGGGTGCGTGAACGTCCCGTACCCGAGCTCGTAGCCGGGTGCGAGGCGAAACGTGCAGCCGAGCACGTCCACCCACACCGACTCCGTGCTCGACCAGCGCACGTGCACGATCCGTCCCTCGGAGCGCGCGACGAGGCATCGCTGCCCGTCGCGCAACCTCGCGTGGATCTCCGCCGCGTCGGCCTGCGGCCGCAGGTCCACGTACGCATCGACGTCCTTCGGGGCAAGCAGGACGAGCTCGACCGGGACCCCGTGCGTTTTCGGAAGCGACCCATCGATGGGGAACGCGTAGACGGCCAGCCGCCTGTAGACCGTCTCGCCGAGCACCTTGAACCAGAGCGCCTTCGGCCCCTGCTCGTGCACGAGCTCGACGACGCGCCGGTAGGCGACCCGCGGCGTCCAGTAGCCGTCGGCCGCAGGCGAGTCGGTCCGGATCCGCAGGTCGAGCTTCATCGAGGCGCCCCCGGTCACAGAATGGCACGGGTTCGGCGCCGCGGGTTCTGCCGTTCAGCGCGGCCGGACGGCGTTCGCCGCTTCGGCCTGGAACAGGGTGAGCTCCTCGGCGGGCATCGCGTACGCGTGCTCGGGGCCCGGGAAAGCTCCGGAGCGTACGTCGGCCGCGTAGCGTCGAGCGCTTCACGCGCCGCGTTGCCGAGCTCCGCATAGCGCTTCACGAAGCGCGGCGAGCGGCCCTCGTAGAGGCCCAGCATGTCGTGGAAGACGAGCACCTGTCCGTCGACGCCGGCGCCGGCGCCGATTCCGATCGTCGGGACGGCCAGCGCCTCCGTGATCCGCTCCGACACCTCGCCCGGGATGCACTCGAGCACGATCGCGAAGCAGCCGGCCTGCTCGAGCGCGAGCGCGTCGGCGAGCAGCCCCTGCGCCTTGCGCGGCCGTGCGGCCCTGTGCCCGGTAGCCGCCCAGCATCGTCGCCGACTGGGGCGTGAGACCGATGTGGCCCATCACGGGCACGCCGGCGCCCGCGATCGCCCGCACGCGGGCCAGCGTCGGGCCGGCGCCCTCGAGCTTGACCGCGTCCACGCCTGCTTCCTTGACGAAGCGCACGGAGGCGCGCACCGCCTCCTCGTCCGAGACCTGGTACGAGCCGAAGGGCAGATCGGCGACGACGAGCGGTCGCGCCGCGCCGCGCGCGGCGGCCCGGGCGAGCACGATCATCTCGTCGAGCGTGACCGGGACGGTCGAGTCGTGGCCGAGCACGATCTGAGCGGCGGAGTCGCCGACGAGCACCATGTCGATGCCCGCGAGATCGGCGAGACGGCCGCTCGGGTAGTCGTAGGCCGTCACCATGACGATCTTCTCGCCGCGTCGCTTCAGCTCGCCGAGATCGGTGAGCGGCAGCTTGCCGGTCGTGTCGGGACGGGTGGTCATTCGGGGAGTCTCCTTCCAGGATGACGTTGTCGATGAGGCGTGTCGTGCCGACGCTGACGGCGGCCGCGAGCACGAGGCGCCCGTTCAGCCGGGCCGTCTCCACGTAGTCGATCTCGATGCCCTGCCCGCCGGCCTCGGCGAGCAGCGCGCGGGCGACCTCCTCGGCACGGGCGGCCGTGCTCGTGTGCCGCCTTGCCGGCCGCGAGCGCCCGCGGCAGGACGAGCGCGAGGCGGCGCTCGTCCGGCGTGAGGTGACGTTGCGCGAGCTCAGCGCGAGGCCGTCGGCGTCGCGCACGGTCGGGACGAGGCGAATCTCCAGCGGCAGCGCGAGGTCGTGCACGAGTCGTTTGACGACGGCCGCCTGCTGCGCGTCCTTCTCGCCGAAGTACGCGCGATCGGGAGCCGACGACGACGAAGAGCTTCAGGCAGACGGTGGCGACGCCGCGGAAGTGGCCGGGACGCGCGTCGCCCTCCATGCCGCGCGAGACCTCCTCGACCTCGACCCAGGTCTGGAAGCCCTCCGGGTACATCTCCTCGACGGCCGGGGCGAAGACGAGGTCGACGCCGACCTGCTCGGCGAGCGTCCGGTCCCGCTCCGGGTCGCGCGGGTAGGCGTCGAGATCGTCGCCTTCCGCGAACTGCGTCGGGTTGACGAAGAGGCTGACGACGACGATGTCGCATTCCTCGCGCGCGGCCCGCATGAGCGCCAGATGGCCGTCGTGGAACGCGCCCATCGTCGGCACGAGCCCGATCGTGCTCCCGGCTCGCCGCCGAGGCCGCAGCGTCTCCCGCAGCGCGTCGATCGTCTCGCACCGTCCTCATCGGGGCACAGTCGCTCGGTCGCGTCGGCGAGGCTCCGGTACAGCGGCTCGAGCTGGGGCCTGCGCGCGCGGATCGCGCCGAGGTGCGCGTCGACGGTGTCGAGGTCGCCTCGCACGAACGGCCCGGTGGGCGCGAAGCCGTTCTCCATCGTGCGCCGCATGAGAGGCTCGAGAGCCTCGGGCGGCGCGCCGGCGGTGTCCATGAGCTCGGCTGCGGCCTCGTGGAGGGTGACGAGGAACGCGGACGCGACCGTGGCGGCCGCGTGGTAGACCGGACGCTCGTCGTCGGGGAGCTCGAACGGCCGCAGGCCCGAGCGCGTCGGCGAGCGCGATGCCGGCCTCCCGTGACTCGTCGGTCTCGCGCCGAGACGGCCGCGTAGGCGCCGTCGAGCTGCTCCGCGCCGCGATCCCGCGGTGAAGGTCTGCAGCGGGTGCAGCGAGAAGCGTCGGCGGTGCGGCTCGAGCGCGGAGAGCCGCGCGGCGCCGCTCGTGTGGGCGACCCAGGGTCCCGGCGCGATCCCGCGGGCCACTTCGGCGATCGCCCGATCCGGCACGCAGAGGAGAACGAGCTCCGCGCCCGCGCAGGCGAGCTCACGGCCGGTGAGCCTGACGTCGGGCAGCCGCTCGGACAGCCGCGCGAAGACGGCCTTGCCGACGCGACCCGCGCCGACGACGCATGTCGAAGCGAACACGTGCTCCAGCTCCTCTCGGGATACCGGGCCTTGTGGCGTGAAGCGTACCAGCGCCGGCGTCCGACGCGAGCCCCGGGACTCGCGAGGCGGCCTCGACCGTATGGCGGGTATGGGCAGGTGTCTGTGCCTCGCTGCTCTGCTCGTCCTCCCGGTACTCGGTTCCGATCCGAGCTGGGCTTCGAGCAGCCCGCAACGGTCGCACCCCTTCGACCGGTTCAGCCGCCACGGCATTTCGTTTGCCTACCCGTCGCACTGGTACGTGACGACCAGGCGTCTCACCACCGGCATCGAGCCGGTGCCGCGCTTTGCGGTCGGCAACTTTCGGTTCCGGCGCACGGCGCAGGACGAGGGCCCGTGCCTGGCCGGCATCGGCAAGCAGCGGCCTGTGAAGGGCGTCTTTGCCTATCTGCGTGAGGCGCTTGGCGCTGACAGGAATCTCTCCCGTTTCCCGCCTCGCCCCGTCCGTTTCAGGCTCCCGGCTCGCCGGATAACGCTGCCTGCATGGGGCCGGGAACGCGCCAGTACTCCTTCAAGGACTCGGGCCGTGCGTTCTACCTCTGGATGAGCGTCGGCCCCGAAGCGACGCCGACGGCAAGACGGTGGCTCCGCCGACTCGTCAGCGGCATGGATATCCAGCCCCGTTAGGCTCAGCGCCGGGTAACCGCTCCGACTCGGGCTCGTCGCGGCCCGGACACATCCGAAACGTCCATCTTTTGCAGCAAGGTTCAGCAACGCTGGCCGCCGCCGCGCGCTCCGCTCGAAAAACCCCTCGTTTACCGGGGATTTTCCTTTTGCCCGGCTCGGTGTACAGTGCCGCAAACCGGGAGGTGCGGCCCCACCCGATGGTTCGAAGGGAGGAGTCGCCGATGCCCGTTTCCACCTTTCCCCTCGACGAGGACCGCATCTCACGGCTGGCCGGAGCACCGCTGGCCGACGTCAGGGTCAACTGGCCGCTGATCGAGGGCGCGCTCGAATCGCGAGGAATGCGCGACCCGCTCGTCAAGGTCGCCGCGATCGCCACGGTCTCCGTCGAGACGGCGCGCACGTTCCGGCCGATCGACGAGTTCGGCGACGAGGAGTACTTCACGCGCATGTACGAGAACCGCGCCGACCTCGGCAACACGCGCAAGGGCGACGGTGCCCGCTACCACGGCCGGGGGTACATCCAGCTCACCGGGCGGGCCAACTACCGCGCCTACGGCGAGAAGCTCGGCTTCCCGCTCGAGCAGAAGCCCGACCTGGCGAAGACGCCCGAGGTTGCGGCCGCCGTCCTCGCCGACTACTTCAAGTCGCGGGCCGTCGACGAGAGCGCCGTCGCCCGCGACTGGGAGACGGCCCGGCGCAAGGTGAACGGCGGCCTGAACGGCTGGGAGCCGTTCCGGGTCGCTCGTCCGGTCGCTCGAGCGGGAGCTGGGGGTCGAGGAGCCGGGCCGCCCGGCCCACTCGTCGCGGCCCTCGCACGCTCACGCTGACCAGTCCGTACATGAAGGGACCGGACGTCGTTCGCGTCCAGCGCGCGCTTGCCGTGCCGGACGACGGCGAGTACGGGCCGGTCTCCGCCGGCGCCGCAGCGGCCTGGAAGAAGCGGGTCGGCTATCCCGGACGACCAGGTCGACAACACGCTGAGCCCGCAGGACCAGCGCTACCTGCTCGGCAAGGATCCGCTCCCGGACGCGTTCCGCAACCGAGGCGAACGGCGTGCGCGAGAGCTCGCGCAGACCGCCTCGGTACCGCAGCTCGCGGTCGCCGAGATGGAGCAGTGGGTCGGCCTGCAGGAGCGCCCGAGAGGCTCCAACCGGGTGCCCGCGCTCGGCCGCGTCGCCGCCCAGCTCGGCCTCTCGGACTGGTACCAGAAGATGGGCTGGCCGTGGTGCGCCTTCACCGTCTTCCTCGCCGCGCTCAAGGTGGGAGGCCAGTCGGCGGAGGCGGGCCTGCGGCAGGGCAAGTTCAACGCGCTCTACTGCCCCACGATCCTCGGGGAGGCTCAGGCGGGCAGGTGGGGCATGCGGGTCGTCGCAGCGTCGCAGGCCGCCAGAGGCGACCTCGTCCTCTTCGACTGGAGCCCGCAGGGAGATCCCGCCGACCACATCGGCCGGCTCGTGCGCCCCCCGTCGGCGGGCGTCGTCGCGACGGTCGACGGCAACAGCGGCGACGAGAGCCTCTCCGTCGTCCTGCGCGAGCGCCTCGACGAGCCAGGTCCGGGCCTACGTCCGCGACTCCTGACTCGTGTGTACTCGCCGGATCTCATCCGGCCCGTCGTCCCGGTGTGTAGGGGCCGGATCTCATCCGGCCCGTCTCCCGACGGACGTAGGCTCTCGGCATGAGCGGATCGCACGGCGTCCCCGTCACCGAGACGATCGAGCTCGCCGCCGTCCGCGACCTCTTCCGCGCGGCTCCGCCGGAGCTCGCGGCACGCCACGGGATCGAGATCGCCGAGGTGGGCGGGGTCACCGTGACGGCGCTGCGTGACGTGCCGTCGAATTCCATGTTCGACCGGGCGCTCGGTCTCGGTCTGGAAAGCTCCGGTCGGCGAAGCCGCGCTCGACGAGGTCTGCTCGTGGTTCGAGGAGCGCGACATCGATCTCTTCGTCTCCGTCGCGCCCGAGGCCCGCCCGCCCGAGCTTCCCGAGTGGCTGGCGCAGCGCGGGTTCGAGCCGGCGTGGGCGTGGATGAAATTCACGCGGGGCGTCGAGCCGCTGCCGGATGAGGACGGTCTACTCCGGGTCGAGCCTGTCGAGGCGGACCACCTCGCCGTCCTCGGGCCGCGTCGTCTCCACCGCGTTCGGCATGCCGGAGTGGGTGGGGGAGTGGCTCGCGGCCCTTCACGGACGGCGCGGCTGGTCGCTTCACCTCGCCTGGGACGGCGCCACGCCGGTGGGCGCGGCCGGCCTCTTCGTGGAGGGCCGGGCCGGGTACCTCACCTTCGGATCGGTCCTCCCGGAGCATCGAGGCAAGGGTGCCCAGCGGGCCCTGTTCGCCGCGAGGATCCGCGAAGCGGCGACGATCGGTTGCGAGCTGCTCGTGACCGAGACCGGCGTCCGCGAGCCGGGGAAGGCGGCGTTCTCGTACGCCAACATCCTGCGGGCCGGATTCGAGGAGCAGTACGTGCGGCCGAACTACGTGCGCCGCGCAGCCAGCGCCTGATCGATGTCCGCGATCAGGTCCTCGACGGCTTCGAGACCGGCGGAGAGACGGATCAGGGTCGGCGACGCGACCGTCTCGGACGCCCAGCGCGCCCGGCGCTCCCAGCTCGAGTCGACCCCTCCGAAGCTCGTGGATGCCCGGATGAGGCGGGCGGCCTCGACGACCCGGGACGCGGCGTCGGCGTCTCCTTCGATCTCGAACGACAGCAGCGGGCCGAAGCCGTCGGGCATCTGCCGCCGCGCGACGTCCAGCGTCGTCGGCTCCAGGGCGGGGTAGCACACGCGCGTGACCCGGGGGTGGTCGTCCAGATGCCGGGCGAGCGCCAGCGCGGTCTCCGACTGCCGCGCGGCGCGCAGCGGCAGCGTCAGGACGCCGCGGTGCGCGAGGTAGGCCTCGAACGGGCCGGGGATGCCGCCGCCGTTCGAGCGCCAGGCGCGCAGCTGGCCGACCAGGGCCTCGTCGCGGCTCGTGACGGCGCCGAGCAGGAGGTCGGCGTGCCCGGACGTCCCCTTCGTCAGCGAGTAGAGACACGCAGTTGCCCCGAAGTCGAGCGGGCGCTGGAGCGCGGCGGTCGCCGTCGTGTTGTCGACCACCGTCGGGGCGTCCGCCGCCGTCGCCAGCCGGGCGAGCTGCGAGAGATCCATGACGCGTAGCAGCGGGTTCGTCGGCGTCTCGGTCCAGAGCGCCGCAGGCCGCTCTTCGAGCGCCGCGCGCACGGCCTCGAGATCCTGCTGGTCGATGCTGACCGACTCGACGCCGAACGGCTCGAGCATCGCCGCCAGCTTGCGGGCGCCGTAGTAGCCGTCGTTCGGGAGGACGAGTCGGCGGCCGTCCCCGGCGAGGGCCAGCATCAGGGCGAGCGTCGCCGCCTGGCCCGAGGCGAACGTCACGGCCTGTGCCTCCTCGAGGGCGCCGAGGGCAGCCTCGAGCTGCTCCCAGGTCGGGTTGCCGTCCCGCCCGTACGAGTAGCCGAGCTCCGCGGGGTCGCCGGCCGACGTGTACACGGACGCGGTGACGATGGGAGGCGCGCTCGGCGAGCCGGGCTCCCGACCGCGACCGGCGTGGACGGCGCGCGTGGCGGGATCGTCGCTCACGAGCCAAGCCTACGCCGCCTCCGAGGAGTTGGCATGATGGCTCGCCGGAGGTGCCGTGGCCTACGACGAGGCGCTTGCAGAGCGAATCAGGGCGACGCTGGCCGGTCGCGACGGCTTCGTCGAGAAGAAGATGTTCGGCGGGGTCGGCTTCCTGCTGAACGGAAACATCGTGCGTCGGGGTCTGGAAGGACGAGCTGATCCTGCGGCTCTCCGCGGAACAGGCCGACGCCGCCCTTGAGCAGGATCACGTGCGAGTGTTCGACATCACCGGCAGGGCGATGACCGGCTGGGTGCTCGTCGAGCCCCGTGGGGATGCGGACGGACGAGGCGCTGGGCAGCTGGATCGATCAGGCGGTCGAGTTCGTCTCGCTGCCTGCCGGCAAGTAGGCCTCAGGCGCCGGAGCGCCGATCCGCGATCACGAGCCGGGTTGTCATCCCGGGGCTCTGGTGGATCTCGGGCGTGCCGAACCCCGCCGCGTCGAGCAGGCGGCGGTACGTGCTCACCGGGTAGGCCTCGCCTTCCCGTGTCCACGCGAGCATCAGGACCGAGAAGAGGTACGGCACCGGATCTTCCTCCGGGCTGTCGCTCAGCGCCGTGAACTCGTTGATCGCCAGCCGGCCGTCCGGCTTCAGCGCCGCGGCCAGGCGCTGGAGGAGCTCGACACATCGGTCCTCGGAGAAGTGGTGGAAGATGTGGCTCGCGACGACGAGGTCGTACGGGCCTCCGAGCGGCACCGTGAAGACGTCGCCCTCGATGACGCTCGTCCGGGCTGCGAGGCCGAGCCGCTCGACGTTGGCCTGCGTGAGCGCGAGCACGTTTGCCCAGTCGAGCAGCGTCACGCGCGCATGCGGCTGGGCAGCGGCGAACGTCAGGGAGTAGAGGCCGCTGCCGCACGCGACGTCCAGCACGTCGATCTCGTCCCGCGCCTGCGCCCACGGCGCGAGCAGCTCGGCGAGCGCCTTCGACGCGGGTCTGGCGAGCCCCATGCTCGCCGGCGCGAAGATCTCCCAGAATTCGTGGCCGGGCGTCTCCGCGTGGTCCTCGAGCACGGTGCCTCCGTGACGCACGGCCTCGGGCAGATCGGCCCAGAAGCGCCACGCCCAATCGGACGCCATGATCTGCGTCGAGCCCCCCAGATACACGGGACGGCCCGAGACGAGGTACGCGTCCGCCAGCGGGCTGAGACGGTACGCCCCGTCGGCCGTCTCGAGCAGCCCGTAGGCGGCCAGCCCGTCGAGCAGGATCCGCGTGCCGCGCTCCGATGCGCCGATCGCAGCCGCCACCGACGCAGCGTCGCCGGCCCCCTCGGCGATGCGGTCGAAGACGCCGAGCTCGACACCGGCCTTGAGTATCGCCGTCGCCTGGAGCCCCTGGATCATCCGCATGATCGGCTCGGGCGACGGCGCTTGCTCGGCGGGCGCGGGGATGTCGTCTCGGGTCATCAGCTCACCTCGGGGCGGGTGTGGTTGCGCGGCGGCCAGGTGTGATGGTCGCCGATCGTACAGGCTGCCTTCCGGGCGGCGGCCCGCCGGCGGGCCGCCTGCGCTGGCGCTTGCGTCGCGTCCGCCACCGTGCCTACACTGCGTCAGCGATGCCGATCTACGAGTTCGTGTGCATGACCTGCGAGAGCCACTTCGAGGAGCTCGTCCGCCTCGACGACCCCGATCCGGCCTGCCCGGACTGCGGGGCAGACGAGGGTGGCTCGCCAGCTCTCCGTGTTCGCGGCTCACGGCACCGCCGAGCAGCCGAGCTTCGGCGGCCCTATCGGGGCGGCGGCGGTTGTTGCGGCGGAGGCTGTGGCTGCGGCTCACTGACGCACTGACGCGAGGCACGCACGGAGCTCGCGCGCTCGCCGCGGAGGCCTCCGGCTGCACGCGTTGCCGGCTGGCCGAGGGGCGGACGCAGGTCGTGTTCGGGGTCGGCAGCCCGACGCCGACCTCATGTTCGTCGGCGAGGCGCCCGGCTTCCACGAGGACCAGCAGGGCTACCCGTTCGTCGGCGCGGCCGGCAAGCTGCTCGACCGGCTGCTCGACGGCATCGGCCTGACCCGTGAGGACGTGTACATCGCGAACGTCCTGAAATGCCGACCTCCCGGCAACCGCGACCCGATGCCGGACGAGATCGAGGCCTGCGAGACCTACCTCTTCCGGCAGATCTCGCTGATCCAGCCGAAGCTCGTCGCCACGCTCGGCAACTTCGCGACGAAGCTCCTCTCCGGCAAGCAGCACGGCATCACGCGCGTGCACGGCCAGCCGCAGCCGCCGCAGGTCGGCGGGCTGGCGGTGACGCTCTACCCGCTCTACCACCCGGCCGCGGCGCTCTACACGCCCGCGATGCTGCGTACGCTCGAGGAGGACTTCGCGCGCATTCCCGGGCTGCTCGCCGGAGCCGATCCGGCCGCCGCCGCGCCGGCGCCCGAGGCGCTCGAGCTCGACGCCGACGTGATCCCGTTCCCGGTCCCGCAGCCCGCGAGCCGGTCGCCGCCCGGGCAGCCGCCCAGCAGCTCGAGCTCTTCTAGGCGCCGGCACGCGGGCTCGAAGCACTCGGCCCCTACCCTGACGCCGGGCTCGTCCGCGGACGCACGCTCATCTACCCTTTCTGCATGGTCGAGCTCGAGTCGGCCTCGCCCGAGGAGACCGAGCGGGTTGCCGCGGCGCTCGCCGTCGCGGCTCGACCCGGGCGACGTCGTGCTCGTGTCGCGGCGAGCTCGGCGCCGGGAAGACGACGTTCGTACGCGGCGCGTGCCGCGCGCTCGGCGTCACCGGCCCGTCACGAGCCCGACGTTCACGATCGGACACCGCTACGCAGGGCGGGTGGCCGTGTCGCACCTCGACCTCTACCGGTTCGAGGCATGTCACGAAGCGGAGTGGGGAGACCTCGAGCCGTACTTCGACGACGCGATCGTGTTCGTCGAGTGGCCGGAGGCCGGCGCGGGCGCACCTGCCGGCCGCGGCGCGAGTCCGCCTCGCGCACGCTGGGCGGCGACCGGCGGCTCATCACCATCGAGGCTCACGGACGACTCCCTGCAAGACGTCGAGGTCTTCAACAGTGCTGATTCTCTGCGTTTGACACCGCCACGGACGTCGCGACCTGCGCGCTCGTGCGCGACGGGGACGTGCTGGGCGAGGGCCGCAGCGACCGTCGCGGCGCTGCTCCCCGAGGTCGACCGGCTTGCTCGCGGAGGCCGGTGCCGCTCCGGCGAGCGTCGACGGCATCGCGGTCGGCCGCGGGCCGGGCCGCTACACGAGCCTGCGCATGGGTCTCGTCACCGCGCGCGCGCTCGCGTTCGCGCTCGACGTGCCGGTCAGCGGGCGTCTCGACGCTCGACGCGCTCGCCGCCGGCGCGCGAGGCGCGCTGCCGCTCATCGACGCCCGCCGGCGCGAGGTCTTCACGCTCGACCGGGCCCGGCCTGTCTGCGGCCCGAGCAGCTCCGGTCGAGCGCGGGCGGCTCTGCGTCGGCGACGGAGCGGTCCGCTACCGCGACGCTGCTCGAGGCGGCCGGGGCGACGGTTCCGCCGGACGACGATCCGCGCCATGTCCCCTGGGCGCGCCACCACGCGCGGCTCGCGGACTCGTTCGGCCCGGCCGAGCTGGCCGAGCCGATCTACCTGCGGGCTCCCGACGCCGACAGGGCGCTCGAGCGGGCGGCGGGCCGATGATCGAGCTTCGCCGGCTGACGCTCGTCCGACCTCGGCGACATCGAGAAGATCGAGCGGCGCTCGTACCCGACGCCGTGGTCGCGGTCGATGTTCGCCGGCGAGCTCGCGAAGCCGTCGTCGTTCTGCGTCGGCGCCTTCGACCGAGATCGGCGCAGCCTCGCCGGCTACCTGATCGTCTCCCGCTACGTCGACGCCTGGCACGTCATGAACCTGGCCGTCGACGTGCCCGTACCGCGGCCGCGGGCTCGCGCGGCGGCTGCTCGACGACCTCTTCGCCGCGACCGCGGGAGACGCGATGCGCGGCTACACGCTCGAGGTCCGCGTCTCGAACGCCCGCGCGATCAAGCTCTACGAGGCGGCGGGCTTCAGGACGACGGGTGTCCGGCGCGGCTACTACACGGACAACCGCGAGGACGCCTACGTGATGTGGAAGGACCCGATCCCGGCGAGACGCGCCCGCGACGTGTCCGCGTCACGAGCGCGGCCAGGTGCTCGAGGAGCGGCGCGTGATCCTGGCGCTCGAGACGTCCTGCGACGAGACGGCCGCGGCATGCGTGACGGCGCGACGGGCGGGTGCTCTCGAGTGTCGTTGCCTCGCAGGCGGAGCTCCACGCCCGCTACGGCGGCGTCGTCCCCGAGGTCGCCTCGCGCCGGCACCTCGAGCTGCCGACGCCGGTCGTGCTCGAGGCGCTCGACGAGGCGGAGCGACGCTCGACGACGTGGAGCTGGTCGCCGTCACGCGGGGCCCCGGGCTGATCGGGGCGCTGCTCGTCGGCGTCTCGGCCGCCAAGGCGCTCGCCTGGTCGCGGCGGCTGCCGCTCGCGCCTGTCGACCACCTGCACGGTCACGTCGCCTCGCTGTTCCTGAGCCGCCCGAGCCGTCGGAATGGACCGGGCAGCCCGCATCCCTCCCGCTCGAGCCGCCCTTCCTCTGCCTGCTCGCGAGCGGCGGTCACACGCTGCTGCTCGACGTTGCGGATCACGGCCGGTACCGGACGCTCGGAACGACGCTCGACGACGCGGCGGGCGAGGCGTTCGACAAGGGCGCGCGCCTGCTCGGGCTCGGCTATCCCGGGCGGTGCGGCGATCGACCGCGCTGGCCGCGAGGGCGATCCGGAGGCCTTCGCGTTCCCGGTCGCACGCGTGCCGGGGCTCGACTTCTCCTTCTCGGGCCTGAAGACGGCGCTCCTCTACGCGGTGCGCGACCTCGCGCCGGACGAGCTCGAGCGGCGGCGGGCCGACCTCGCCGCCTCCTACCAGCGTGCGATCGTGCGCGCGCTCGTCGAGCGTGTCCTGCAGGCGGCGGAGGAGACGGGCGCGACGCGCATCGCCGTCGTCGGCGGGGTTGCCGCGAACTCCGAGCTGCGAGCGCGGCTCGACGGCTCGGGAGCCGTTCTGGCCCCTCTCGAGCTCTGCACCGACAACGCGGCGATGATCGCCTCTGCCGCTCGGTATGTACCGGCAGTCCTGTTCCCCGACTATCTTGAGCTGGACGCGTATGCCTCGGCGAACTGACACGAAGACGCGGTGGTCGCGCTCGCCGCGACCGCTGCTCGCAGCCGCTGGTGACTGCGGTCGCCACGCGGCGCGGCCTCGCCGGCGAGACCCCGCGCGACGAGGCCCAGGCGTGGCGCAGCGCGTTCGAGCGCCGCGTGCAGGTCCCGCTCGGGCGAGCGAATGATCGTCGTCCTCGCGGGCCCGTCGCTCGCCGACCGGATGGCGGCGACGGGCCAGCTGCCGTCCGCGCGAGGAGCAGCGCCGGCTCGTGCGCCGCGCCGACGCGTTGCAGCGGCGGCTGCTGGCCGCGCTGCGGCACGGCGGCATCCGGATCGAGCGGCGCAGGTCTTCACACGAACGCTGAACGGCTTCTCGGCCGTCCTCGGCTCCGCGGGCGCTTCGCGGCGCTCCAACGGAGCCCGGGCGTCGCGGGCATCTACCCGGTGCGCGCCGTCTACCCGGCGTCGCTCTCCAGCCGACGCGCTCGAGCGCCCGGAGCTGCTGGGCCGGCACGGCATCGCTCTTCCCGGCTCCGACGGTAGCGGCGTCACGGTCGCGCTGCTCGACACCGGCGTCGACGGCGCCCATCCGGCCCTGCGCGGCCGAGTGTCAGGCGGGTGTCGACCTCGTCGACGGCGACGCGCGCGCCGAGCCCGGGGAAAGCCCGGACGGCTCCGGCGCCTCGAGACGCACGGCACGCGCATGGCCGGGATCGTCGTCGGGCCGGGCGGGCCGAACGGCGTGACGCGGTGTGGCGCCCGGGGCGCAGGTGCTGCCGATCCGGGTGCTCGGCTGGCGCGAGGCGCAGGACGGTGAGCTCGGAGATCGTGGGCGCGGCGACGTGCTGATCGCCGGGCTCGAGCGGGCGGTCGACCCCGACGGCGACGGCGACGTGGACGACGCCGCGGATATCGCGCTGCGCCTCGGTCGTCGAGCCGTACGCGTCCTTCCCGGACAGCCCGGAGGCCCGGGCGGTCGCCGGGACGCTGGCGCTCGGCACCCTCGTCGTCGCCCCGGCCGGGAACGACGGTCCCGGCGGCGAGCGGAAGCTTCGGGACGTCGGCGCGCCGGCGGGCGGCGCCCGCGGCGCTCACCGTCGGCGCGGCGGACACCCGCCCGGCCGTCGCCGCCAGCCGACTTGACCGTCAGGTCGGCGGCGAGACGATCTTCGACGACGGCGGGTCGCTCCTCGGCGGAGCTGGCCGCCGGACGGTCAGCTCGGCGCTTCGCGCGGTGGCGTCACCGGGCCGACCCTCGCCGAGCCGGCACGCGAGGCCGGCGTGGTCGCCGACGGCGGCGTGCTCGGAGACTTCCTCGCGGCGGACGGGACCAGCCTCGTGGCGCGGCGCGGCTGCGGTGGTGCCGCGGCACGACGGCTCACCGTTGCGCCGAAGGTGCGGAACGCGGCGGCCGCGGGCGCGGCGGCGGTCCTCGTCTACGGCAGCGTCCTTCCGGCGGGAGCGGCTCGGCCTCTCCGAGAGACGCGCCGATCCCGGTCGTCGCCGTGCCCGAGCGGCGTCGGCCGGCGATCGTCGACGGCCGGCGCCGAGGGCGCTCGAGGTGACGATCGGTCGCAGCGGCGCGCGTCGCCGAATCCCGAGCTCGCGCAGATCGCCGGCTTCTCGTCTCACGGGCCCGCCTACGGCGCCGCCAAGCCCGACCTCGTCGCGCCGGGCGTCGCTCTCGTCACCCCGGACGCCGCGGCCGGCCCGGACGCGGCCGCTACGCCGCGGTCACCGGCACGAGCGCCGCCGCGGCCGTGGCTGCGGGCGGCGCGCGCTCGTGCCGGCAGGCACGGCCGGAGCCTCGACGCGGCCGCTCTCGCGCGATCCTGGTCGGCACTGCGCGCCCGCTCGCCGAACCTCGCCGGGCCGGTCACCGCCGAGGGCGCGGGCCTCGTCGACCCGGTCGCGGCGGCGGCGGCGGTGCTCGCGGTCGAGCCGGCGGCGCTGTCCTTCGGCACGGCCTCCGAGCCGGGGCTTCTGGCCGACCGCACGATCCGAGGTCACGAACCTCTCGTCCCGGCCGCTCGACGTGTCGCTCGGCGTTGCCACCGACCTGGGCGCAGGCGTCGAAGCTGTCGTTCGCGCGCCGACCCGGCCGGCCGGACCCTCGCGCCCGGGGCGTCGGGGGCGTTCCGGCTCGTGGTCTCGGCCGCCGAGGTGCCGGCGCCCGCGACGATCTCGGGGACGATCGTCGTTCAGGCGGAAGGAGCGGCTGCAGCCCGCGTTCCCTGGACGATCACCTTCCCGGAGTCGGCGACGGAGCTGCTCTCGGGCGTGACGCTCGCGCCCGACGTGTTCGCGCCCGTCGGGGAAGCGCCCGGCGGTGCTTACGTTCCGGGCCGGCGCCGTGTCCGAGGGGGCGGACGGCGTCGTGATCGATCCGGTCGGGTCGCTCGACGTCGAGCTGGCGACCCGGAAGGGGAACGTCGCTCGGCACGATCGCCCGGCTGCGCGACCTGCTTCCCGGTCGCTACGCGATCGCGCTGACCGGACGGGGCCCGACGGCGCCGCGCTCGAGCCCGGCCGGTACGTCCTGACGCTGCGGGCCTGGGCCGCGGACGCGGCCGAGGGGAGGAGCCGGCGTCGACCGAGACCGTCGAGCTCCGCATTCTCCGCCCGGCGAAGTGAGCTCGACCGTCCGCGTGTACGGCGCGCGCGGATGCCACCTCTGCGAGAGCGCCATGCGCGTCATCGAGCGCGTGCGCGCCGAGCTGCCGTTCGAGCTCGAGGAGATCGACATCACGGACGACCCGGAGCTCGAGCGGCGCTACCGGGAGCGGATCCCGGTCGTGGAGATCGACGGCGCAGGAGGCCTTCACGTACTTCGTGCACCCGGACGCCCTGCGCCGCCGGCTCCTCGCGAAGCGTGACGGTTCCTTCCAGCCGGCGAAACGCGAATCGTTATGCTCTCAGCGCGTCGTGGTGACGGATATCCAAGGAGGACGCCGCGTGGGCGAACGGTTGACCGTCGGCGTCGCGGCGCGCCTGAGCCGCTACCTGCAGGTGCTCACGCAGGCCAAGAAGATGGGCAAGGAGCGCATCTCCTCCCAGGAGATCAGCGAGTACACGAACATCAACGCGACGCAGATCCGGCGCGACCTCTCGGGCTTCGGCAAGTTCGGCAAGCGTGGCGTCGGCTACTCGATCGACGTGCTGCTCGCCGAGATCCGCAAGATCCTCCGCACCCAGGGTCAGCACAACATCGCGCTCTTCGGCGCGGGCCGTCTCGGGCAGGCGATCGCGAGCTCCACGGTCTTCGCCGACCACGGCTTCAACATCGCCGCCGTCTTCGACACCGACGGGGGCAAGGTCGGTGAGCCGATCGGCAAGACCGTGGTCAGCGACTACGGCGAGCCTCGCCGACCAGGTCCGCGACAAGAACATCATCGTCGGCGTCCTGGCGGTGCCGGCCGCGGCCGCGCAGAGGTGTCGCGAACGATCTCGTCGCCGCCGGCGTCAAGATCATCTTCAACTACTCCGAGGCGCTCATCTCACGTGCCGCCGGACGTCACCGTGCACACGACGAACCCGGCGGCCGAGCTCCTCTACGCGCTCTACTTCTACCTCACCTGAGCGTCGACGCGGCTCTAGCCGGGCCGCTCGACGACGGTGACGCTGACGGAGCCGGGACCGAGGTCCTCGAGCAGCTTCGCGACCTCCTCCTCCGTCGCGCTCTGCGACCTCGACTCGCCTGGCCGACCGCGCGGGCCTCGAGGCCGGCCGCCGCGAGCCGCGCGACCACCTGCTCGGGCGTGCCGCCCACCGAGAGCGGCGCCCTGACCGTCTGCACGTCCGTGCCGGCGGTCGGCGCCGTCGCGTGCAGGCTCTTCGGTTCCGCCGCCGGAGTCCTCGGCGGCTTCCGGCGCCGTGGCGCCGCCTCGACCGCGGTTCGGCCGGCTGCGCTGCGCCGGCGCGGCCTCCGCCGGCGGCGTCTGCTTCCGCCTGCAGCACGGACGGGGCCGCCGGCTCGGCGGCTTCGCTCCGTCGCCGCCGTCGTTCACCGAGACGATCGCGATCACGACCGCAGCCGCGACCGCCGCCGGCGCGAGCACGGCAAGCACCCGACGGCGCGTGAAGAGCGCTCGCATCCCGTGGGGCTCTTGCTCCTGCGGGGGCAGGCTCTCGAGAATCTGCTGCCGGCGGCCCGCGGGCAGCTCGAGCAGCGGAGAGGCCTGAAGCGCACCCCGTGCGAGCTCGAGCCTGCCGATCTCGGCGGCGCACGTCTCGCAGTCCTCGAGATGGGCGTGCACGGCCGCGCGGGCGGGCTCGTCGAGGTCGCCCTCGACGTATTCGAGCAGCTCGATGTCGTTCGGGTGGTTCCCAGCCATCATTCCTTCGACTCTCCCGCCGCCCCGACGGTTCCCAGCCTGCGGGCCAGCTCGGTGCGGCCGCGGAAGATGCGCGATTTCACGGTACCCTCGGCGACGCCGAGCACCTCCGCGATCTCGCGCGTAGGAGCGGCCCAGGACGTCGTAGAGGATGACCGGGACGCGGTACGTCTCGTCCAGCTCCCCGAGAGCGCGCTGGAGCTCGCTGCCGAGCTCGGCCTCGAGGATCGCGTCGCGGGGATCGGCCGGCTCCGTGACCTCCGAGAGCGGGACGCCGCCGCCTCGCGTCGTCCGCGCACGCTGGTCGTGGATCGCGTTCAGGCAGATCCGGTAGAGCCACGTCGAGAACGTGGCCTCGGCGCGGAAGCGCGGCAGCGCCTTCCACGCTCGGATGAAGGTCTCCTGCACCGCGTCCTCCGCGTCGGCCGCCGATCCGAGCTCGCGGGAGGCCAGGGTGAAGAGCCGGTGCTGATGCGCGTCGACCAGCTCGGCGAACGCCCGGCTGTCACCGCGCTGCGCCTTCCGTACGAGGCGATCGTCAGGATCCACGACGGGCGTTCCAGCGGGCGCAACCAATCATCCGATGAAAATTCTGCTCTGGCACGGCTATCTCCTGGGAGGCACCGGCTCGAATGTCTACACGCGCTCGTCTGGCGCGTGCGTGGTCACGGCAGGGGCACGAGGTGGTCGTCTTCTGCCAGGATCCCCATCCTGAGCGGTACGACGTCGGCGAGCGCCCGCGTCGTTAGGCCCGACATCGGGCGGATCCTGCCCGTGTTCGTCGTCGATCGCTACGAGGACGTCGAGGCCCATCGCGTCCAGGACCTCGGCTGGGAGGAGCGCGAGCGCTTCGTGGCGGCGAATGCCGCCGGCCCTGCGCGAGCACCTGCCGGCCGACCTCCTCTTCACCAACCACCTGATCCTCGGCGGCCCGGTGGGCGCCGCCGCCGGCGTGCCGTACGTCGTGAAGGCGCACGGCTCGGAGCTCGAGTTCTCGCTGCGCGGCAACGACGAGCTGTGCCGGTGGGCCCGTGAGACGCTCGCACCGGCGACAGGCCGTCGTCGCCGGAACGGACCACGTCCGTCGGGTGATCGCCGAGGTGCTCGGCCCCGGGCCGTGGCTCGACCGCGACGCACCTGGTTCCGCCCGGTGTCGACGTCGACGAGTTCAGGCCGCGGCCCCGCGAGGAGGCGCTCGCCGGACTGCTCGCCGAGGCCCGCGCTGGATCTGCCGAACCCGCCCGAGCGCCACAATCAGCGCCTGCCGGACGAGGGCAACGCGGAGCGCCTGGAGCGTTTCCTCGCGGGCGACGGGCCCACCGTGGTCTTCGTGGGCCGGGTGAGCCGCGAGAAGGGCGCCCATGTGCTCGTCGACGCGCTGACGGAGCGTCGGGGCGCGCTGCGTGATGGTCGGCTGGGGCGACATCCGCGACGGAGCTCGAGCACGAAGCCGCGCGATCTCCCCGTGCTGTTCACCGGCCCCATGGAGCATCGCCACCTCGTGTACCTCTACGCCCTCGCCGACGTGGCGGTCACGCCGTCCACCTTCCCGGAGGCGTTCGGCATGGTCGCCGCCGAGGCGGCCGCCTGCGGCGCGCCGCCGCTGGTCGCGCGCCACTCGGGCCTCGCCGAGATCGCCGCGGGGCTCGAGGCCGAGTACCCGCCCGGAGCTGCGGTTCCTGACGAGCTTCGAGAACGAAGACGCCGGCGACCTGGCGGCGAAGCTCGACGCGATCCTCGGGCTGTCCGCGGCCGACCACGCTCGCGCTTGCGGGCGGCCGCACGCCGCGCCGCGGTCACGCGCTGGAGCTGGGATCATGTCGCAACCGAGATCCTGAGCGCTTTCGAGCGAACTAGATCGGAACGCCTCGTCGCGCCTGCTACCGTCGAGCGGCAAATGGGCGACGAGCAGAAGCTCAGCGCGGACGAGCAGATCGACCTCGCCCGCGAGCAGTTCGAGGAGGGCACGGACCTCACGCTCGCGGTCGAGGAGGAGTTCGCAGTGCTCGATCCCGCCACGCTCTCCCTCGTCAACCGCTTCGAGGACATCCAGGCGGCGGCTCGAGGGCAGCGAGCTGGGGACACACCTGGCCGGCGAGCTGATCGCCTCGGAGGTCGAGGTGAAGACCGGCCGCTGCGAGAGCTTCGACGAGGCCGCGCGGAAGCTCGCCGAGCGGCGCTCGCAGGTGCTCGCGCTCTGCGACTCGCTCGGGATCGCGCTCGGCGCCACGGGAACGCACCCGTGGAGCCCCTGGCAGGAGCAGCGGATCATCGACACGCCCCACTACCGGCGCAACGACGAGCTGCTGCGCTACGTCGTCTGGCGCAACAACACCTTCGGCCTGCACGTGCACGTGGGAATCCGGGGCGCCGACCGGGCGGTCGCGGTCCACAACGCGCTCCGCAGCTATCTGCCCGACCTGCTGGCGCTGTCCGCGTCCTCGCCCGTTCGTCGAGAACTGCTTCACGCACCTGCACTCGGCGCGCTCCCAGATCTTCACGAAGATGTTCCCGCGCTGCGGCGTCCCCGACGCCTATGCGGACTGGGCCGACTACGAGGCGTTCCTGCGCTACCTCTACGGGACCGGATCGGTGACGGAGCACACGCAGCTCTGGTGGAGCGTTCGCCTTCATCTCGCCTTTCCGACCGTCGAGATCCGCATCTGCGACGGGCAGCCGGAGCTCGCCGAGGCCGTCTCCCTTTCGGCGCTCATCTACGCGCTCACGGCCCGTATCGCGCGCGCCGTCGACGAGGGTGAGCCGCTGCACACGCAGCCGCACCGCCTGATCGAGGAGAACTTCTGGCGCGCGATCCGCTCGGGGGCTCGCGGGTGAGCTGCTCGACCTCGAGCGGACGGCCGAGCGGCGCAAGCGGCCCGCCCGCGCCGCGCTCGAGGAGCTCGTCGCGTGGGTGCTCCCGGTGGCGGAGGAGCTCGGGATCGCGTCGTACCTCGAGGTGCCGGCCGCGAACGCCGCCGAGCGCCAGATGGCCCGCCTGGCGGAGGGCGCCTCGCTGCCCGAGATCTACGCCGAGCAGGTCGCGCGGACCCGCGACGTGGCGATGGAGGCGACGCGTGGCTAGCCCGGAAGACGAGGAGCGCGCCGCGCGGGAGCTCGCCGAGGAGCTCCAGCGGCTCCGCGTCGAGGACATCGTCATCCAGACGCTCGTGACGGTCTCCGCGATCGGCTACCGCGGCCTCGGGCTCACTCCCGAGACGAAGGACGCGCGGGATCTCGCGCAGGCGCAGGCTCGCCATCGACACGATGCGCGCGCTCACGCCGGTGCTCGAGGAGGTCGTGCCGCCCGAGCTCGTGCGCGACTTCAACTCGTCGGTCGCGAACCTCCAGCTCGCCTACGCGGGCGTCGCGTCCGAGGAGACCGCAGGCGGCGAACCGCCCGCAGGAGAGCCCGGCGAGGAGCCGCAGGCCGAGCCGGCCGAGGAGGAGCAGCCTGACGGCTGAGGTCGGCGTCTTCGGCGGCTCCGGCTTCTACCGGTTCCTCGAGGACGTCGAGGAGGTCGAGGTCGAGACGCCGTTCGGGACGCCCTCGGCCCCGATCACGATCGGCGACGGTCGGCGGCGTGCGGGTCGCGTTCCTGCCCCGTCACGGCGCGCCGGCACGAGTACCCCGCGCACCGCGTTCCCTACCGGGCGAACGTCTGGGCGATGAAGGAGATCGGCGTGCGGCGCCTGCTCGGCCCGTGCGCCGCAGGCGCCCTGCAGGCCGACCTGGCGCTCGGGGAGTTCGTCGTCTGCGACCAGTTCGTCGACCGGACCTCCGGTCGGGCCGACACGTTCTACGACGGCGGCGGACGAGCCGGTCACGCACGTGTCCGCTGCCGACCCGTACTGCCCGGAGCTGCGCGAGCTGCTCGTCGGTACCGCACGCGAGCTCGGCATCGCCGTCCGCGACGGCGGCACCGTCGTCGTCATCCAGGGCCCGCGCTTCTCGACGCGCGCCGAGTCGGCCTGGTTCTCGGCGCTCGGCTGGCACGTCGTGAACATGACCGCCTATCCCGAGTGCCACCTCGCGCGGGAGCTCGAGCTCTGCTACGCGAACGTGTCGATGGTGACCGATCACGATGCCGGCGTTCCCGGCACCACTCCCGTCTCGGGCGAGGAGGTGCTGCGCGTGTTCCACGAGAACCTCGCGCGGCTGCGGGAGCTGCTCTTCGCGGTCCTGCCCAGGATCGGCCCCCAGCCGGCCGAGCACCTGTGCGCGACGGCCCTGCGCGGCGCGCAGCTCTCGGCCTGAGACGGGCGTGAGCGGCCGTCATCGGCCGTGCCGAGCGGCCCGGAGGGCCGCGGTCATGCGGCACCTGTAGGGGCGGCGCGGCCCGATGGGGCCGCTCATGCGCCGTCGGGGCCGGATCTCATCCGGCCCGACATCACGCGTTCCCGCCCCGTCGGGGCCGGACGAGGTCCGGCCCCTACAGCCGGACGGCGGTGGCCGCGTCGCACGTGACCGCGGCCCTCCGGTGCCGCTCCCTGAGCGGCGCTCGCGGCCGGCCGAGCCGGCCGCTACGGCCGCCCGTGGCGCGCTCCGCCGTCTACAGGCTGTCGACGGCGCTCTGGACCTGTGACTTGCAGGACTCGGTGAAGCGCGCCGGCACGATCGCGCAGAGCGCGTCGGCGTTCGCGCGGCCGTGGTCGTTGAAGACCGCGTTGCGTGCCGCGCCGATGAAGCACCACTCCTGCAGCTCCGAGTCGCCGAGGCTGCAGAGCTCGAGCACCTTCTTGGCCTCGCGGTGCGAGTTGCCGCTGATGTCGCGGCCCATGCTGATGTAGCAGGTCTCGCGGTACTCGGCCTCGATGCCGTCGCAGATCTCGAAGCCCTTCTCGTAGTCGTAGTCGTAGACGCGGAGGATGTAGGACGTCTGCGTCAGGTAGCACGCGTTCTTGTACTCGTCGTCGACGGCGTCGCAGGGGTAGACCGGGTCGTCGGGCTTCAGCCGCACCGACTGGTGCATCTGCCGGTCGACCACGATGTTCTGCATGAAGACGCCGGTGTAGCAGTTCGTGCGCTCCCAGTCCTCCCCGAAGACGTCGCAGTACGGGAGGCGCCTGGAACAGATCGTTGCCGAACCGGATCGTCACGCCGTGGCCGATGCCGTGCAGGCAGTTGTAGTAGTCGAACGCGTACGGATCGTTCGGTCCGGCGCTTGCAGATCGTCGGCATGTCGCCGAAGAGCTCCTCGTCCGTCGAACTGCTTCATGTACTGCTCGTACACGCCGTGGATAGTAGCCCGACCAGCAGGTGTAGTCGCCGTTGCTTGACGCCTCTTGATCGATCCGTAGAGCACGAGCGCCGCGTTGCCGATCGCGTGGACGAGCGTGATGGCAGTTGGCAGGACGTAGCTGTCGATCCGCGCGGTACGCGTTGATCTCGGCGAGCGCGGCCTCGCCGCCCTGCTTGTCGACGATCCCGGCTCGAAGTAGCTTCCTGCCAGCAGGTGTAGTCGTCTGGTCTGGCGCCGGCGCAGGGCCCGCTCGGCCCTCCGGAGGCCATGACGACGGGCACGGCGATCGCGGCGGCGACGAGCGCCACGGCAAGCGGCAGCGATCACCTTCGGCCGCGCCGGGGTAGCCGCCCCCACAGGGCCCGCGACCGCTTCACCATCCTGGGATTATGGCGTTTCGGCGCGCCGCGGGGAGGGAGCCGTCGCCGCGCTGGCGCGCCTGCCGGCCCGTCCTCGACCGGAGTTTGTGATAGAACTTCCACCCGTCGCGCATCGGCTTCCCATGCGGGGTCCCGGTCTCCGCCGTGAGGCCGTACGCGCCGACTTCGTGATTCCGAGCAAGGCAGGAACATGTCTTCTTCCGAGACCACGCCGTTCTGTTCGCCCTGATCTGCGGCGGCGTTGCAGTCGGCTTCGGCGTCTACCTCACGGTCTGGCTGATGGGCCGCCCGAAAGGCTCCGAGCGCATGCAGGAGATCTCGAGAGCCGTGCAGGAGGGCGCCGCCGCCTACCTCAGCCGTCAGTACACGACGATCGCCGTCGTCGCCATCGTGCCGTTCCTGCTGCTCGGCCTCTACGACCAGCTCGGATGGGGGACGGCCGTCGGCTTCCTCATCGGCGCCATCCTCTCGGCCGCGGCCGGGTTCATCGGCATGAACGTCGCGGTGCGCTCGAACGTTCGCACGGCAGCGGCGGCGCAGGACGGTCTCAGACCGGCGTTCGAGGTCGCGTTCAAGGCGGGCTCGGTCACCGGCCTGCTCGTCGTCGGTCTCGGGCTGCTCGGAGTCGCCGGGTACTACCTGCTGCTCACGAAGGTGATCGGGCAACGACGCCAACTCGGCGATCGACGATCTCATCGGGCTCGCGTTCGGCGGCTCCCTGATCTCGGTCTTCGCGCGACTCGGCGGCGGCATCTACACGAAGGCGGCCGACGTCGGGGCCGACCTCGTCGGCAAGATCGAGGCCGGGATCCCGGAGGACGATCCGACGCAACCCCGCCGTGATCGCCGACAACGTCGGCGACAACGTCGGCGACTGCGCGGGCATGGCGGCCGACCTCTTCGAGACCTACGCCGTGACGGCGGTCGCCGTGATGCTGCTCGGGACGCAGTTCCCGGCGAGCGAGATCTGGCTCTACCCGCTCTGCCCTCGGCGGCATCTCGATCCTCGCGTCGGTGATCGGCGCGTTCTTCGCGCGCATCGGCCGCGGGCCAGAACGCCATCATCAACGCGCTCTACAAGTCAGTCATCGTCGCGACGATCCTCTCGGCGGTCGGCTTCATCCCGGTCACGCTGGCGTTCGACGACGGCCCGTTCAGCTTCGGCGAGCTCTACGGCGCCGCCCTGGTCGGCCTCGCCGTCACGTTCCTGCTCGTCGCGATCACGGAGTTCTACACGGGCACGCGCTGGCCGCCGGTCAAGCAGATCGCGAAGGCCTCGCAGACGGGTCACGCGACGAACATCATCTCCGGCCTCGCGTCGGCAAGCAGGCGACCGCGGCGCCCGTCATCGTGATCGCGTCGGCATCGTGGCCGCCTACTACATCGCCGACCAGACGCTCTTCGGCATCGGCATCGCCGTCATGGCGCAGCTCTCGATGACCGGCCTGATCGTTGCGCTCGACGCGTACGGGCCGGTGACCGACAACGCCGGCGGCATCGCCGAGATGGCCGACCTGCCCGAGTACGTACGCGGTGTCACCGACCCGCTCGATGCGGTCGGCAACACCACCAAGGCGGTCACGAAGGGCTACGCGATCGGCTCCGCCGGTCTCGCGGCGCTCGTCCTCTTCGACGAGTACGCGACCGATCTCGCCGACGAAGGGCTCCGGCCGTGTTCTCGCTCACCGACCCGTGGGTGATCGCGGGCCTCCTCATCGGCGGCCTGATGCCGTTCCTGTTCGCCTCGCTCGCCATGCAGGCGGTCGGCACCGTTGGCGGCCAGGTGGTCGAGGAGGTGCGCCGGCAGTTCCGCGAGATGCCGGGGATCATGGAGTACACGCAGCGGCCGGACTACAGCCGCGCGGTCAGACATCGTGACCGCGTCTGGCGATCAGGTACATGATGCTGCCGGCGCTGATCCCGATCCTGTTTCCGATCGTGGTCGGGATCATCAACCGAGCGCGCCCTGGGCGGTCTGCTCATCGGCACGATCGTGACGGGCCTCTTCCTCGCCATCGCGATGACCTCCGGGGGCGGCGCCTGGGACAACGCGAAGAAGACGATCGAGGACGGCCTCTACGGCGGCAAGGGCTCCGAGGCTCACGCGGCCGCCAGTCACCGGCGACACGGTCGGCGATCCCTACAAGGACACCGCGGGCCCGGCCATCAACCCGATGATCAAGATCGCCAACCTCGTCGCGATCCTCATCGTCCCGATCATCGTCTCGATTCACGGGTAGCGCGGCCGGGACGGCCTCCGGGCGGCTGACGTGCTGAGTTCGCTCGAGCTCCCTGCATCCGCTCCTCGAGCCGCTCCTGGCTTCGAGGAGCGGCGCCAGGCGGTCGGCGAGCGGGCCGAGGTCCACGCCGCCGCGGTTGCTACGGCCGTCCGACGGAAATCGAGGCCCGCCCGCATCCGGGGCGGTTCGGCCGCCCAAGCGGCCCTCGATCCAGGTAGCGTTCCGGTCGACCTGCACCGCGACAGAGGGAGCAAGCGAGGATGACCGCGAAGGCCGGAGACCGCATTCACATGCTCGGCAAGATCAAGAGGGCGAACCCGAACGAGCGTGCCGGGCGTGATCGAGGACGTGCTGAGCGACGATCCACCTCGCTACGTGATTCGCTGGGACAGCGGTCGCGAGACGGTCATGGCTCCGCTGCCCGGGGCGATCCGGGTCGAGCCGACGAAGAGGCAAGGCTGCGGCGACGCCGAACGGCAAGGCGCGAACGAGCGCAGCCAAGTCGGCCGCCGGCGCGCAAGGCTCCAAGCCGGCCGCGAAGACGTCGGCGCGGAAGCCGAAGCCTTCCTGATCAGTTCCGGCAGCGGCTCGTGCCCGCTGCGCGGCTGGAGCGCTCGATCTCCGGGGTAAGGGGTCTCGGCGGGGCCCGCCACAGGCGCGTGCCGTGCCGCTCGGGTCGCCGGTCGCACTCACCGCGGAGCGGCGTGTGCTCGCTCCGCGTGCTGAGCACGGGCTGAGTCACGCCGGGCAGAGGACGAACTGACGGGTCGAAGTCGGCTGACGGCTCAGCCGGGCGGGACCCGGTCGCGTTGCCGGCTGAGTGGCCGCCTTTCGAAGGCTACGGTTGGCGCCGGCGCCGCACCTGCGGGCCTTGCTGGCCGAGCGCCGCGTAGGCGATCGCCTGCAGCGACTCGTTGAGGTTCCGCAGCTCGTGCGAGAGCCGCAACGTGGCCTCGCCCGCAGTCGAGCCGGCGATTGATGTTGTGGACTTCATCGGTCAGGCCGGTCGAGCCGCTCGAGAATAGCGTCGAGCTCACGGTCGTCGAGGAGCTTGCGCGGCCAGTCACCGCCTGATCGTAGCCAAGCTTCCCGCGCGGGATCGACCGCATACGGGTCGTCATCGCGTGAGCAGCCTGAGCTCGCCGAAGCGTCCTCGCCACGCAACGTCCGAGCCCCCGAGCGCTCGACCAGCCGGTCGAGCGAGCCGTCACCGGTCTCGAGCGCCTCGAGGCGGCGGTCACGCCGAGCTGCGAGACGCGACCCGGGCGAGCTCCTCCGGGAGCGTCCGTGAAGACGCCGAGTCGGTAGCCGCCCCCGCGAGGGCTCGCACGCACGTGCCGGCCTGCGCGTTCGGGCGCAGGTGCACCGGCGCATGGTCCTCGGCGAAGCGTGCCAGCGCCTGGCGCCAGTCGCCGACTCCGTCCGCCGCCCATCGGTCGAGCGTCCTCCGCTGCCTGGCCGCGATCGGCCGGGAGGGAGTCGACGTCGAGCGGCGCGATCGTCCGGAAGCGTCGAGCAGCATCGTCGAGGAACGCGAGCCAGAGCCTGTGAGTGTCGCCGAGCGCGCCGTCGAGGTCGATCGCGACGGCCCGCGTCACCGGCGCCGCTGGTACGTCGCGTAGGCGCGACGCCGATCACGACCGCGGCGGTGTCGATGGCCCAGTCGACCGACGACGCCACGCGGCCCGCAACGAACGTCTGGTGCAGCTCGTCGGTGGCCGCATAGGCGGACGCGACGGCCAGGCGAGCCACGGCCGGGCGAGCCACCGCTGCAGCAGAGCGCCGAGAAGCGCGAACTCGGCCCCGTGCGCGAGCTTGCGCAGCACGAGATCCCAGGTGCCCAGTCCCGTGTTGAGGCTCGGGACCGACGAGAACGCGAAGATGACGAGCGCCCAGACGAGCACCGGCAGCCATAGTCGCGGCCGGGTCGGACGGCGATGCTCGATGGGACATCGTATGCATCGGCTCCCGGATCGCCGACACTCGAGCGTCGCCGGACGTCCCCGGCGTCGTGTCGGCGAGTCGTGTGCCTCCGTCCGTGCCGCCTGAGACTCACGGAGCGCCAAGCCCTTCGAGTCGCGGGATACGCTCGACATCGGGCGCCGGCGAGGGCCGCCGCGCCGGCCCCGCTCGGCCGGCGCGGGCACTCCGCGCGGAAGCACGATGCCCGTTCGCCGAGCGTGGTACGGCTTGCGCCCCCAATCAGACATACGGCGAGCGCTCAAGGGAAGCCCGGTGCAGAGTCCGGCGCGGTCCCGCCGCTGTAAGGGGAGACGCCCTCCCGCCACGACGCCACTGGCCCGCGAGGCCGGGAAGGCGGCGGGGGAGGGAGCCCCGAGCCAGAAGACCTGGCGTGCGCCGCAGCACTGCCCCTCGAGGAAGGAGGAACCGTGCGACAGGATCTTCTCGCTCTTCTCGTCGTCTCTCTGCGGCGACGCTCGCACTCCGCGAGCGAGCTGGCGATTCAGGTGCACGTCCGGATCGAAGGCGCCACCACGACGATCTACGGTGCCGAGCAGCCGCGCGTCACGCCGTATACGGGCGACGCTCGCGGCGGACGAGACGTGCCGCTCACGCTCGAGGCGCCGACCGCGCTCGGGGCGCTCGAGTCGGCGAGCCGGCGAGGCGAGGTCTTCTACCGCTCCTCGGCGACCTCGTTTGGCCCGTACGTCGCGCCAGATCGGTCGGCTCGCCGGCGCTGAGTCGAGCGGCTGGGTGTACAAGGTCAACGGCGTCTCTCCGCCGGTCGGCGCCGACGCGTACGTGGTCGAGGAGGGCGACGTCGTCCTCTGGTACTACGCGACGTTCGGCCCGACGGGCGGTCCTCCGACGCTCGACCTCGACGAGCAGGGCGCGGTGCTTCCAGGCCTTCCGGTCGACGACACCGGCGCGGCGACGCCCGGGCGCGAGACGTCGATCTTCCGCGTCGGCGGTCGGCCGTCGCCGACGAGGACGGACGTCATCTGCCCGGTCGGTCACTGGCACCGCCTCACGGCGACGAAGGACGGCACGGTGCAGCTCGCAGGCGATCGTTCGCTGAGCGCGCCTGAGAGCATGGTGCGACGGCGGGCCCTCGCACCTCCGCTCGTCGCTCTTCTCCTCGCCGGCTGCGGCGGCACGGCCGGCGAGCCGAGGCGGGCGGCGGTGGCACTGCGTCCCTCTGGGTGACCCGCGACCGCGGCGCGAGGTGATCCTCACCGCCAGGTGCCGGCGGGGCTCACCGTCCTGCAGGCGCTCGACCGGGAGGCGGACGTGCGAGACGCGCTACGGCGGGCGCTTCGTGCAGGCGATCGAGGGCGTCCGAGGGCAGCCTGTCCGCGCAGCGCGACTGGTTCTACTTCCTCAACGGCATCGAGCCCGACGTGGGCGCGCCGACGTGCGCCTGCGGCCGGGGGACGTGGCCTGGTGGGACTTTCGCTCGTGGGCGCAGCAGATGCAGCAGCCTGTCGTCGTCGGAGCGTTTCCGGAGCCGTTCCTGCACGGTTGGGCGGGCACGCACAGGCCGGTCGAGCGTGCGCGCGCCGGCCGAGCTCGACGACGCGGCTGCCGCGCTCGCGAGGCGCTGCCTCGGGCGGGCGGCGAGGGTGACCCCAACTCGTCGTGCTCGAGGTGCGCGCCGGCGCGACCGGGGCGAGCTCGCAGCGACGCGGGGAGCGGCAACGACGCACCGGTGACGGTTCACGCTCTCGGGTTCGCGAGAGGCCGTGCAAGCCGCAGCGCTCGCCCTCGCGGCCGACCCGTCGATCGTCCGGTACCGCTATAGCGCCCGTTTCGACGAGCAGGGACGCGGTGATCCCAGTGAAGCTGTCGGCGGTGTCGGCCGCGCTCTGCCTCGCGTGCCTCGCGGCGGCCGCCCTGCTCGCCGATCGTGTGTGGTCCGTCGCGGTGCTCTCGCCGCCTTCCTGCTCGCCTCGTCTGCGCAGGCCCCGGCCGGCGCCGCCGACCTGTACGTGTTCGCCGCGCTCACCTCCGGGCTGGGCGTCTTCGTCCTGTCGCCGTTCCTCGCGAACGTCGGCTAGACGTGCTCTGGAGCGGTCCGACGCTTCCCGTGCTGGGCACGATCGACGTCACGACGCGAGGAGATGCGGATCGCTGCGCTGCAACGGTCTGCGCCTGATCGCGGTGGCGCTCGCCTTCTCGGCGTATGCCCTCCTTCTCGATCACGACCGCCTGCTTGCCGTCGGTGGGTCTCATCCGGCGCTCCGCGCTCGCCGCGGCCATCGCCACCCGTCTCCTGCCGACGCTCGAGCGCGACGCCGCCGGTCTCGTCGACGCGGTGCGCGGCCGCGGCGTCGCGGTCGAGGGCGTCCGCGGGAGGCACGTCCGCTCGTCTCACCGCTCGTGGCGGGGTCGCTCGAGCGCGCGCTCTGCTCTCGCGGAGTCGATGGAGGCGCGAGGGCTTCGGTCGGCCGGGTCGAACGCGGGTCCCGGGATCTCCCTGGAGCTGGATCGGACTGGCTTGCGGTCGTGGGCGCGGCGCTCCTCGTCGCGGGAGGCGTGCTGTGGCTCTAGGCGCGTTGGTCGATCGATCGCCTCGGCTTCACCTACCCGCGTTCGCGCACGGCTCCCGCGCTGGACGACGTCTCGGTGCGTTTCGAGCCCGGGGAGAAGGTGGCGGTGCTCGGGCCGTCGGGCTCGGGCAAGTCGACCTTCCTTCGCGCGCTCGCAGGGCTCGTGCCGCATTTCCACGGAGGCCGCTTCGACGGCCGGGTGTCGATCGACGGGCTCGACACGCGGCGGAGGCGACCGGCCGAGCTGCGCCGGGCGATCGCCAGCGTCTTCCAGGATCCCGAAGATCAGGTCGTCATGACCACCGTGTGCAACGAGGTGGCGTTCGGTCTCGAGAACATTGGGACGCCTCCGGACGAGATCGCGGCGCGGGTCGAAGAAGCGCTGGCCGCGATCGACGGCGCTGCACCTGGCGGCCGCCGCGCGACCGGAGCTGTCGTCGGGCGAGCTCCAGCGCGTCTGCCTGGCCTCGGCGCTCGCGATGCGGCCCGGGCCTGCTCTGTCGACGAGCCGACGTCGCAGCTCGACCTCGACGGTCGCGGAGGCGTTCCTCGAGACGTTGACCGGCTCGAGTGCCGCCTTCGTGCTCTCGGAGCAGCGAGTCGAGCGGGCGCTCGAGCTGGCCGAGCGGGTGCTCTTCGTCGGAGGGGCCGGCTTGCTCCTCGACGCGCCCGTGTCGAAGGCGGTCGACTGGCTCGCCGAGCACCGCCCCGAGTTCCTGCCCCGGCGCCCGAGATCGCGCCGGATCGACGGCGAGACGGCGAGACCGTTGCTCTCCATGTGGGCGACGTTCTCGCTTTCGGACGGACGCCAGCGTCCTCGACGGGGTCGAGCTGGAGCTTCGAGCGCGGCGAGGTCGTCCGCCTGAGCGGGCCCAACGGCAGCGGCAAGACGACGCTGGCCGGATCGTGGCGGGCCTGCTCGCAGCCGGACTCCGGGCAGCGTCGTTCGGCCCGGCACATGTCTGCTACCTGTCGCAGGATCCCGGGCCGCTACCTCGTCCGCGAGCGTGTCGACGACGAGGTCGCACTTGGCGTGGGCGGTGACCGAGAGCGTGCGCGGCGCGCGCTCGGCCTCGTCGGGCTCGACTGGGCGGCCGACGGGCATCCGCGCGATCTCTCGAGCGGTGAGCGCGAGCGTCTCGGTCTCGCCGCCGTCGCCGTCTCCGAGCCGGAGCTGCTCGTGCTCGACGAGCCGACCCGTGGCATCGACCCCGAGCGGAAAGCCGAGCTCGCCGATTGGCTGCATCGGGTATGTAGAGGAGGGAACGCCGTGCTGGTCGTGACGCACGACGTCAGTTCCCGCACCACCGCGCGTGCGGCTCGGCGCACGGGAGTCGAACGTGTCTAGCCTTCCGCCCTGATCGGTCGCGAGCGCGCAAGCCTATCGCGCTGTGCGCGTTGGCCTGCTTTGCGGCCGGGACCTGGGCGGCGCTCGACCCGGGCCGTGCCGGCCTGTCGCTCCTCCTCGCCGCCGGGTCGCTCGTCGTTCTCGGCGCCGTCTGGCTCGAGACCGGGACGACGACCGCGAAGGAGCTCGCCGTCATCGCGACGCTCGCTGGCGTGGCAGCCGCCGGCCGGATCCTGTTCGCCGCCGTCCCGGGCGTGCAGCCGGTCACCGTCATCGCGATCGTCGCGGGCGCTGCTCGGCGCTGCGTGCGGGGATCGATGTCGGAGCACTCGCGGCGCTGCGCGTCGAACTTCGCGCTCGGTCAGGGCATCTGGACCCCGTGGCAGATGCTCGGCTGGGGCCTGTGCGGCGCGACCGGAGCGCTGGCCGCCCCGATCCTGCGAAACCGCGCTGGCGCTGGCCGTGATCTCCTTCGTCCTCGGCTTCGCGTTCTTCGGCGCTGATGGACCTGTGGCTGTGGTTCAGCTTCTACCCGCACACGTGGCCCGCCCTGGCCGTCAGATGGCGCGCGGGATCCCGTTCGACTTCGCCCACGCCGGCGGGAACTTCGTGCTCGCCCTGGTGATCGGGCCGGAGCTGCGGCGCGTGCTCGACCGCTGCGCGACCCGCCTGCGCACGGACGTGGTGTGGGAGACGGCCGGATCTGCGGACGGCCTGCGGGGCCACCCCGTTCCTCCACCCGCTTTGAGCGTAACGCCGAGTGACGCGCGAGGGGTGCGCGGGCTGTGACGAGTCTCGCGCAGGGGTGTGCCGAAACGTAGGCTGTCGCCACGGCCCCGGACACGGCACGGCGGCACGGCACGCGCTCGTCGAGCCTCATCCGTGGCGCGACCGCGCACACGGCGCACGTCGCGATCGCCGCCGCGTGCCTGACAGCGATGATCCTCGCCGTCCTCGCGACCGCCCCCGCGGCACCCGCCGCCGCGCTCGGCAAGGCCACGGCGACGGCCTTCCTCGTCTCGAGTCAGAAGGCCGACGGGGGCTTCGGGGAGCCCGGGCGGCCGTCCGATCCTTCCCTGACCGCATGGGTAGTCCTCGCGCTCGCCGCCGCCGGCCGCGACCCGGCCTCCGTGCAGAACGGCGGCGAGTCCCCCGCCGACTACCTCACGGGCAAGCCGTATCCGACCGCGACCGACCTCGAGCTCCGTATCCTCGCGCTCGACGCCCTCGGCCGCACGGCGGCCGCGCTGGCGCTGGCCGATCGGCTCGACGACCTCCGCCGCTCGAGCGGGGCGATCGGCCCGGGCGTCAACTCGACGATCTGGGGCATCATCGCGCTGCGTGCGGTGGGGCGGCCGGCCGGCTCGCGGGCCGTCGGCTACCTGCTTCGCCAGCAGCGCCCGAACGGCGGCTGGTCCTGGGCAGCCGGAGTCGCCCCCGACTCGAACGACACGGCCGCCGCGATCCAGGCTCTGAGAGCCGCCGGCGTCTCGGCCGGCTCCCGGGCGATCCAACGAGGTCTTTCGTACCTCGCGAGCCTCAAGAATGCCGACGGCGGTTTCGAGCTCACCGCGAAGCGGGGCTCCGATGCCCAGTCGACCGCCTGGGCGATCCAGGCCTACGCGGCGGTCGGCCGCAAGCCGCCGGCCGGAGCTCTCGCGTACCTCGGCCGCCTCGAGCGCGCGAACGGCAGCTACCGATACTCGGCGCGCTACGTCACCACGCCGGTCTGGGTGACGAGCAACGTGCTGCCGGCGCTGGCCCGCAAGGCCTTCCCCCTCTAGATGGTTGATCGGAAATTGTGGTGCCGTCGGGGACGGCAGAGACCGAGCCCGAGAGCGCGATCCTCCGCTCGCCCGTACCTGGGGTACGGGCGAGCTGCGAGCGCGGTCTCAGGCGACGGTACCGCAAGCTCCGCGGCCGACTGCGCCGTCCGCTGCGCGCTCCGCTTGCTCGGCCGCCATCCGGCGGTGCCACGGTTTCCGATCAATTTCCGATCAATCATCGAGCCCGGACGGAGCACTGCCCGGGCCTATACTCGCGCTCGTAGATGGGCTCTCGCACGGCGGTCATCGTGACGATCGGGAACGAGATCGTGTCGGGCGACATCGAGAACACGAACGGTTCCTGGCTCGCCCGGCGTCTCGCAGAGCTCGGCATCGAAGCGCGAATGCTGGCGGCCGTTCGCGACGACATCGCCGAGATCGGCGCCTTCCTCGTGGGCCGAGAGGACTACGACTACGTCTTCGTCACGGGCGGCCTCGGAGGAACGCCCGACGACATCACGCGTGAGGCGATCGCGGCGGCTTTCGAGGTGGACTGCGTCGAGCTTGCGGATCTGGCCGGGCAGGCTGCGCGAGCGGTTCGCGGCCAAGGGCCTCTCGGAGTACGCCGCGCGCTGGGCCCGGCTGCCGGCCGGCGCCACGCCGATCGAGAACCCGCTGGGCGGCGCGCCCGGGATTCCGGCTCGAGAACGTCTTCGTCATGCCCGGGCTCCCCAGCGAGATGGAGGCCATGTTCGACTCGTTCGCAGCCGACCTGCGGGGGTCGCCGATCGGCAGCTGGCGCCGCCGCTACCGCACCGGTGAAGGGCAGATCGTCCAGGTGCTCGAGGAGGCGACGCGGCGCCATCCCCGCGTCAGCGTCGGCAGCTATCCGCACTTCCTTGCCGACGGCCCGCAGGTGGACGTCGTTCTCAAGTCGGCAGACGACACCGCGTTGGCGCTCGCGACGGCCTGGGTCGAGGCGGCGCTGGCCGATCTCCCGAGCGACGCCTAGCGCCTCCGGACGGCACCGAGCGACGCGGTCGTTACCATCGCCGTCATGGCCGTCGTGACGCCGGAGCAGTACCTGGCGGACCTCAATCCCGCCCAGCTGGCGGCGGTCCGCGCGACGCGAAGGGCCGGTGCTCGTCGTCGCGGGCGCCGGCTCCGGGAAGACCCGTGTGCTCACCCATCGGGTGGCGCATCTCGTCGCGGCCGTGGGAGTGAGGCCGAACGAGATCCTCGCGATCACGTTCACGAACAACGCCGCCAACGAGATGCGGGAGCGTCTCGAGACCCTGCTCGGCCCGATCGTCCGGACGATGTGGGTGATGACGTTCCACGCCGCGTGCGGCCGGATCCTGCGTCGCGAGGCGCCGCGGCTCGGCTACCGGTCGAACTTCACGATCTACGACCAGGCCGACCAGGTGCGGGTCGTGAGGGACTGCCTCGAGGAGCTCGACCGTGACCCGAAGCGATTCCCGCCCGGCGGCATCCACGCGCAGATCTCGAACGCCAAGAACCGCCTCGTATCCCCGGACGACTACCGTGAGGCGGTCGCGTCGTTCTACGACCAGACGGTGGCGGACGTGTACGGGCTGTACCAGAAGCGGCTCTACGACGCGAACGCGATGGACTTCGACGACCTGCTCATGCAGACCGTCGAGGTGCTCGAGGACTTCGAGGAGGCACAGGCCCGCTGGTCGAAGGCGTTCCGCTACATCCTCGTCGACGAGTACCAGGACACGAACCACGCGCAGTACCGCCTGCTGCAGCTCCTCGCCGGCCCGGAGCGCAACGTCTGCGTCGTCGGAGACCCCGACCAGTCGATCTACGCGTTCCGCGGCGCGGACATCCGCAACATCCTCGAGTTCGAGCGTGATTTCGGCGACGTGCAGGTGATCGCGCTCGAGCAGAACTACCGGTCGACGAACCGGATCCTCGAGGCCGCCAACGCGGTGATCGTCAACAATCGCGAGCGCAAGCCGAAGTCGCTCTGGAGCGAGCTCGGGGAGGGCGAGCCCGTGCGGATCCTCGAGGTCGAGGACGAGCACGCCGAGGCGCGGCTGATCGTCTCGGAGATCGCCCAGCTCCTGGAGGAGGGCCACGCGGGCGCCGAGCTGGCCGTCTTCTACCGGACGAACGCGCAGTCGCGCGTGATCGAGGACGTGCTCTCCCGCAGCGACATCCCGTACCAGGTCATCGGCGGGCCGCGGTTCTACGAACGCGCCGAGATCAAGGACGCCGTCGCCTACCTCCAGGTAATCGACAATCCCGCCGATGCGGTCTCGCTTGCGCGCATCGCGAACCGTCCGCGTCGCGGGATCGGCGACACGTCGCTGGCCCGGTTGCGGGTCTATGCCGACGCGCAGGACATGACGCTGTGGGAGGCGCTCGCGCAGCCGCTCGAAGCCGGCCTCGGCGCCGCCCAGGCACGGGCGGTGTCCGGGTTCCGGTCGCTCATGGAGTCGTTCATGGCGCAGGCCGGCGATTCGACGGTGCCGGACCTGCTCGAGCACGTGCTCGACCGCACCGGCATGCTCGAGGCGCTCGAAGCCGAGCGGACGGTCGAGGCTCGCGGGCGCATCGAGAACCTCCAGGAGCTCGTCGGAGTCTCGCGCGAGTTTCACGAGACGGCCGAGGACTCCGGGCTCTCGACGTTCCTGCAAGGCGTCTCGCTGACGTCGGACCAGGACACGATGCAAGAGGAGCGCAGCCTGGTCAGCCTGATGACGCTGCACAACGCGAAAGGGCTCGAGTTCCGCGCCGTGTTCATCGCGGGGATGGAGGAGGGCGTGTTCCCGCACTCGCGCTCGCTCGAGGAGCAGGGGCTCGAGGAAGAGCGGCGGCTCTTCTACGTCGGCGTGACCCGGGCCAAGGAGCGGCTGATGCTCACGCACGCGACGTCGCGGTCGCTGTGGGGCGCGCGGGGGTACAACCTGCCGAGCCGGTTCCTCGACGAGCTGGGCGCCGGTACGGAGCGCGAGCGCCTGAGGCCTGCCTCGTGGTCGGCGTACGGCCGCCGCGAGACCCGCCTCGAGCCGAGACCGCCGGTTCCGGAGCTCTCGACGGGCGACTCGGTGCGGCACGCGACGCTCGGCGAGGGGGTCGTGATCAGGATCGAGCCCGACGGCGTTGTGACGGTGCGCTTCGACGCCGACGGCACCGAGCGGCGTCTGATGCTCGAATACGCGCCGCTCGAGCGCATCGCCTGATCCTCCGCCGCATCACTCTGTCGAGTGATGCGATTCACGCACTCCTGGGGTAGTCGCAGCCGCGGGGAGGTGCCACGCTGGGAGCGTGGTGTGCTGCCGGCACGACCCTCCAGGATGGACCCGGTAATGGATCAGGCCCCGCTGGTCACTGGCCGCGCGTCTGCGGCTCGTGACGGGGCTTCTCGTGCTTCTCGTTACGATCGTGGCCGCGAGCCGGCGTCGCCCTGCTCGCGGTCGACCTGGGCCGGGCGGGCCTGATCGCGTTCGCCGGCGTGGCCGCCGGAGGGCTTGCACTCGCCGTCGCGGTCGCCGTGCTCGGCGGCCGCGCCGTCTATCGGTCCGTCGCCCGCCCCGTTGCCGATCTGCGACGTGCCGCGGACCTGCTCGGGAGCGAGGATCTCACCGCGCGCACGACGGCCGAGGGATCGGACGAGCTGGGTCGGCTCGGCGCCGACTTCAACCGCATGGCGGAGCGGCTCGAGCGCACGACAACGGCGCTGACACACCTCTCGCTCAACGACCCGCTGACCGAGTTGCCGAATCGCGCTCTCTTCCTCGATCGCTGCCGTCACGCGGTTGACCGGCTGCGTCGGCACGGGGGCGTGGCGGCGCTGATGATCGTCGATCTCGACGACTTCGGCCGCGTCAACGACACCCAAGGCTACGCATTCGGCGACCGCCTGCTGATCCAGGTGGGCGAGCGCCTTCGCAGCGCACTTCGCGCGGCCGACAGCGTCGCGAGGCTCGGAGGCGACGAGTTTGCGTTCATGCTGGAGGGGCTCGGCGACCACGGCGACGCCTATCTCGCTTGCCGGAGAGCTCTCCGCTGTCTCGGCGAGCCGTTCAAGATCGACGGCAGCGAGGTCGTCGTCGGCGCCAGCGTCGGCGTCGCGTTCACCGTGGACGGCGACGAGGATCAGCCCGCGCTGCTGCGTGACGCGCAGCTCGCCTGCCAGGCGGCGAAGCGTGCCGGCGGCGGGCGCTTCGAGGCGTTCCGCCCGGAGCTGTACGAGGACGTCGGAGCCGGGAGCGACCTCGAGACGGATCTCGGACAGGCGGTCGAGAACGGCGAGATGGTGGTCGTCTACCAGCCGATCGTCGCGCTCGACACCGGGGCGGTCCGGGGCCTCGAGGCGCTCGTGCGCTGGATTCACCCGCAGCGCGGGGTCGTCCCTCCAGCCGAGTTCATTCCGCTGGCGGAGTCGAGCGGCATCATGGATGCGCTGGGCCGTGAGGTCCTACGGGTGGCGTGCACGGACCTGGCGCGGGCCCGGCGTGTCGCCGGCTATCACCTCAACGTAGCGGTGAATCTCACGCCCGGTCAGTTCAGGTCCGCGCAGCTGGTCACCGATGTGCGCCAGGCACTGCGTGAGGCGGACCTCCAGGCAAGCGCGCTCACGCTCGAGATCACCGAGAGCGCCCTGCTCGAAGACCCCGAGTTCGCCGAGGCTCAGATCCGCGAGCTGAAGGCGCTCGGCGTTCGCATCGCCCTCGACGACTTCGGGACCGGAGACTCGTCTCTGTCGTTCATCGCCCGCTTCCCGATCGACGTCCTGAAGATCGACAGCACGTTCATCAGCGGCTCCGGCGACGAGGGCCTCGCGCAGGCCCGGCTGACCGAGACGATCATCTCGCTCGCGCGGACGCTCGACCTGACGAGCATCGCGGAAGGCGTCGAGACGTTCGAGCAGGCCCGCCAGCTCTCCGCCATGGGCTGCAACCTCGTCCAGGGCTACGTGTTCGCACGGCCGCTTCGCCGCGACGCCGTGGTCGCGCTGCTCGGCGACCGGCTCAGCACGGCGTTCCGACGGCGTCAACTCGCAGCGTAGGCAAGGGCGAAGCCCGCGCAGCGGACGCCATAGGCGGCCGCGGAGGCTTGCGCGCGAAGCGCGCACATCGCCGCGACGCCATTCGAACGCGGCTATATAGTCGGCCGCGTGTTTCGGCTGGACGGCCGAGTTGCGCTTCTGACAGGTGCCGCGTCGGGGATCGGCGCGGCCAGCGCGCGCGTTTTCGCCGACGCGGGCGCCGACCTCGTCCTCGGCTGGTACGCGGGCGACCCGCACGACGTCGCCCCGGTCGTGCGCGACGTCGAGGAGCGCGGGCGCCGCTGCCTCGCCGTCGAGGTCGACGTGGGGCAGACGGACGCCGTCGATGGCCTCGTGCGCTCGGCTCTCGAGGCGTACGAGCGAATCGACGTCGTCGTCGCCAACGCGGCGATCGCCCGCGAGGTTCCGGCCGTCGAGCTCGACGACGAGCGGTGGCAAGGGCTCCTGAACGTCGATCTGACCGGCGTCTTCCGCTGCTTTCGTGCCGCGCTGCCGCACATGATCGAGCGGGGGTACGGCCGCCTGCTCGCCACGAGCTCCATCGCCGGCGGCCTGCAGGGCTGGTCGGGCCATGTCCACTACACCGCGGCGAAGGCGGGAATCGTCGGTCTCGTGCGCGGGCTCGCGGTCGAGGTGGCGCCCCACGGGATCACGGTCAACGCGATCGCGCCGGGCGTGATCGTGACGCCGCAGAGCCTCGATCCCGTCAACTCGCTCGGTCCCGAGGGCGTCGAGGAGTTCGCAGCCCGGGTCCCGGTCGGCCGCAACGGCCTTCCCGAGGACATCGCGTACGCGTTCCTCTACCTCGCGAGCGAGCAGGCCGGCTTCCTCACCGGCCAGACGATCCTGATCGACGGCGGAGTCTCGCTCTCGCTCACCTAGATGATTGATCGGTAATTGACCGGAAACCGTGGCACCGCCGACTGGCGGCCGATACCGTCGCCTGAGCCCACGCTCGTGGCTCGCACGTATCTACGGATACGCACGAGCCACGATCACGTGCTCAGGCTCGGTCTCTGCCGTCCCCGACGGCACCACAATTTCCGATCAACCATCTAGAGCTCGATCTGCGGGAGCCCCGGGTCGGGTACCGCTTCCGGGTGCAGCAGGAACGCGAGCTGGGCGATCCCATCCGCAATGCGCGGCGCGGGGCGAGAGTAGTAGGCGTTCGCGTCCACGGCGAACGCGCGGGCAGGGAGGACGTGCGTCCGTGCCTCGGCGGCCGCGCGCTCGGCGTCGAAGCCGCACGGAGCGACGATGACGAGGTCAGGATCGCGCTCGGCCACCTCTGCCCAGGTCGTGGGATAGGAGGGCTCTCCAGCGCGGCCGAGCACCTCGATCCCTCCCGCCAGCTCGACCATCTCCGGCACCCAGTGTCCGGCGGCGAACGGCGGGTCGAGCCACTCGGCCATGAACACGCGCTTCGGCATCAGGCCGGTGACCCGATCGTTCGTCTCCCGGATCCCGCGGCGCATCTCCGCCACGACAGGCTCGGCCTGCTCCGGGACGCCGAGCGCGCCCGCGAGGACCTCGACCGACTCCTCGATGCCGGCGATCGAGCGTGCGTCGAGCGACAGGACATCGGCCTGCACGAGGCAGACCTCGCGGACGTCGGCGGTCGAGACCGCGCAGACGGCGCAGGTGTCCTGTGTGACGATCAGGTCGGGAGCGAGCTGCTCGATCAGCTCGGCGTCGACCGCGTAGAGCGGCAGCCCCTCCGCGAGCGCGTCCCGAACCGCCGTGTCGATCTCGGCGCTCGCGAGCGTCGTCGTGTCCACCCGCGACGCCGTGATCGTACGGGAGCCGGCGGGCCTCGGGTGGCCAGTCGCACTCGTGCGAGACGCCGACCAGGCTGTCCGTGAGGCCGAGAGCGCCGACGATCTCCGTCGCCGAGGGAAGGAGCGAGCACACGCGCACGCTCGGACTGTAGCCCGTGTGCCTTCGGTACAATCCGGCCTCCAGGGCGGTTAGCTCAGTTGGGAGAGCACCAGCTCGACAAGCTGGGGGTCACTGGTTCGAGCCCAGTACCGCCCATGACACTAAAAAGCCCGCTCAGGCGCGGTTTCCTCGGGTTCCGGCAGGAAGTACTCCGACACTTTGCCAACGGGCGTGGCAACAAAATGGCAACGCGGGTCCGACCATAGAGGAGGTTGGAGCCGCGGAACCCGCCAGCGGGCTAGCCCCCCGGCCCCCCGACCCGAGGCTCGCGGGAACCTCGCCAGGAGAGGCTCCACGCGGACACGATTTCCGGAAATAAGCTCCTCCGTGGGACCTACCGCACGCCCCACGTGACTACCGGCTCGGCGCCAGAAAGGCGGTGGTTCCGTCAGCAATCGGGTGACCCGTTCTAGCCGCCCAGCGCCGCGCTCTGGAGCATGAGGACGCCTTGTTCGTTGTCGCCGCCGCGGCTGTGCCCCGCGGATCAAGCCTCGTACGTTCGGTGCCCCTTGAAGCGGGCAGAAACGACATACAGCATGCGGGTTTTGGGCCGTGCCCGCACGCTAGTGGCGATTCCTTTGAGGGCGGTTGTCAGCTCGTTTGGCTCGTTCACCAGAGGCGGGCGCTGAGCGGCTCTGCAGCTTCGCGTCCCGTTCGCGCGAGCACTGGGAGCCGGAAGCCTCCGCGTGTGACGTCCGCGACGAGGCGCAACTCGGCGTGTCCGGCGTTGCTCGCTGTCGCGACCTTGACGAGGGCGTGCATCCACTTGCTCCCGACGAGGGGCATTCCCCTCGCCGCCTGGTAATCCCAGGATGGCTGGGCCTCGCCGATGCCGGCGGCGCTGATTACCGGCTGGAGCTCGGGGTACTCCAAGCCGAACTCGGCGGTGCCGACGCTCGCCTCGACCTCCATGAACTTGACGGTCGGGCTGAGGGACACTTTCACGTTGCGCCGTGTCTCTTGTGTCAGCAGGATGGGATGCAGGTCGAAGGCGATGGGCTGCGGAGTGTCGCCTTGGGGCAGCAGTGAGACCGAAAACCGCGCCCATTCGATTTCCGTCTCGTTCTGCCGTGGCCGGAACGAGCAGGCAAGTCGGACGAGATAGAAGTCCGCCTCCTCAAGCTTGACGCGCAGGGCGGAGGGCATTTTCGCGGGTGGATAAACCTCTGGCAGGGACCACACTTCGGGTCGTCCGATGCTCGCGACCGGCAGCTCACGGGTCAGGTCGCGACGGCTCTCCGGTGTGGCATCTTTGCCGAACCATCCCCGCTCCTGCCCATCAGCGGCATCTGGGTCGGGCTCCAGCGGCCCTTCCCACAACGTCTCGGCCCCGGTCTCAGGGACTCGTAGCCACATGCGGTCTCCCTTCTTCGGCCGCGAGGGTACGGCACTCGCCGCCGCCTCGCCAGTCACCCATATGGACGAACGGCCCCCAGGAGTAGGCGTCGTCCGAGCCGACCGCGGCCCTGACCTGCTCCATGGCGTCCGCTAGGGCGGTGGCCGTGTCGGCGGTTTGCCGGCGTTCGTGAAAAGCGCTCATGAGCGTCGCTGTCGCCGCGTCATCGACCTTCCAGAGGCTCACGACCAGGGAGCGCGCGCCGGCCTGCAAGAACGCTTGCGCCAGACCGGCGAGTTCGCCGCCGAGGGCGCCCGCGGAGCCGGTCTCGCACGCGGAGAGGACGAGAAGCTCGGCACGCAGCCGCATGCGAAGGACGTCGCGGGCAGTAACGACACCATCGGCAAGGACGACGCCCGAGTCCAGAGGCGAGGACGGGTCGAACTGGGCATGGGTCGCCAGGTGCACGACCTGCGCCTCCGCGAGCTGCTCAACAAGCGCGGCGCGGGTGGCCCCGTCGGCGAGGAGGGGCGTCGTACCGAGGAGCTCGGCCACCTCTTCGGCCTCGCGCTGCGCAAACGGCAGGTCGCCTACCGGGTCGCCGATCACGACGACCGGGCCGCCGGTCGCGGTCGGGCGCCCTCGCAGACGCGGCAGGATACCCAGCGCCGGCAGCGTCGTCAGCGCGACTGGCCCCCCGTCCAGCGCATGCCAACCGGCGCGATGCGCGACGACGGCCCACGGAACCTGCAGGCTGTGGCTCTGGGGAGCCAGGACGACCCGCTCAACGCCCTCCAGGTGCGCGGCCGCGCTCTCGAAGAGCGGACGCACCGAAAGAGGCCAGGTCTCGCCACGTCGCCCGCGCGCGACTCGCATCTCGCGGTCCAGGCGCCGCCGCAGATCCTCCCAGCCCTCCGTGGATAGGGCCACCTCGACGACGGCCGGGGTAGACGCGGCCCCGCGCAGGATCAGGAGCACCGTCCTCGAGTTCGTCGAGAACATCGACACCACGGCGGTCGCTGGACCCAGCTCGCCCGCCAGTTGGCGCAGGTCCTCCCACTCGGGCGGCTCACCACGGCGCAGCGCAACGTAGTCGGCACCCTCCGGGCCGGCACGCGCGATCGCGTCCCAGACGGCGTCCAGTTCGGCCTTTCCAGCGCGACGACGTTCGAGCCGAGCAGCCGCATCGCCTCCGGCCATTGCATGACCGTAGCCTGCGAGCTCCGCCGCTTCTGCCGCGGCCAGATCCGCCAGCAGCTCCCGCTCGCGCGCCACCAGCTCCGCTGCGGCGACCGACGGCGCCGGCAGGTCGCCACGGGCGACGAGCTCAGAGAGCACTCGCGACTTCTCACCCTCGGCAACGACCATCGCGCGGCGCAGCGCCTCATCCGCCTGCGCAGTGTCGAGAGCGGCTCGTTGCAGCTGGAAAGCCACGAGCCGCTCCGCGATCCCGAGTTCAGCTGCCGAGCGCTGCTGGCCAAGCTTGTAGGCCACCGGGGAACCGGCGAAGGTGTCGCTGAGATTCGACCATGCGCGTTCGAGCGCCTCAACCGCTGGTTCCAGCTCGGCCAAATCCTCGGTGGGCGACAGATAGAACTGCTCGCTGAGCACGATCGCTTGGGCGTTCAGGTACCTGGGCAGGTCGGCGGAATCGTCGGGGGTGCGCGCGACAGCCCGCTCGAGCGCGTGACCAGCGCTTGCTAGGTCGGCCGCCAAACCGAGCTCGTTGTAACGCTCCCAGAGTGCTGTCCCGATCGCGTGCAGCGACGCTGCCAGCGTGGGTGAGCCGTCGGTCGCCTCGGCAATGGCCTCCTGCAGCACCGCGAGCGCCCGGTCGCGGTCCGCCGGATCGGTTGGGTCGAGCTGATAGCGATACCTCAGCGCTATACCGAGGTCGAGGAGCGCCTGCGCACGCTCTGGCCGACTCGACGGCATATCAGCGATGACTTCCTCGAACGCGTGCACGGCCTCGTCGATGTCGGCCCGCTCCCGCGTGCCGCCTGCACCCATCAGCAACGCCGCGCCGAGGTTAAGGAGGGCGGACAATCGCCCGAACGAGCCTGCCGGGGCGAGCGCGACCGCTTGCCGCGCGGCCTCGATCGCTGCGGCGCCGTCGCTGGCATCTGCCGTTCGCCGATACCGCTCGCTCAGCGCGTACGATAGATTGCTGAGCCGCCCCGCCGCCTCGTCGGTGTTGAGCGCCTCGGACGCCACCGCCTCCCTCGCCGAGGCGATAGCGCGCTCTAGGTCAGAGAGAGTGCCGAGCCTCATGTAGCGGTTGAGCAGCGCCGTACTCAGGTTGCTCAAGATCAGCCCGCGCTGAACGCCGTCAACCGAAGGGGCCGACTCCAGCGCCTGCTCATAAGTCTGGATCGCCCGCTCCAAGTCGGAGAGCTCCTCGGTCCACAAGTAGCGATCACGCAGCCTGTTGCCCAGGTCGTTCAGATAACCGGGCAACTTCAGGTGACGTCGGCGGCAGTTCCGCTACCTGCTGCTCGAGCCTACGCAGCCGCGACTCGACCTCCGCCAAGTCCACCGGACGGCCACCCAAGATCGGGGGAGGCGGCGCGCCACGCCCGAAAAGAAAGGTGCCCAGCGCGCGCGGAACGCGGATCCGGAGCGTGAGCGCCATGACGCTCGACCGGCGAGTCTAACAGCCGGCCCCGGAAAGCTCCAACCGTCACGTTGGCGCCGAGGGAACGTGCGTGTCTTGCATCGCGCGGAAGCACTGCCGCAAGGGGGACCAGGTTGGGGGAACGTGACGGCGATTGGCTGAGAAGGGGAGGCGGGGGAAGGGGTAGGTGAACGGTCTCGAGCCGGTCTGGGCGAGGAACACTGGTTGCGGCTGGGGATAGGCGGAACAGCTCAAGCCGACCGAGCCATGGGCGCTGCGTGCCGGTTAAGGGATCACGGCGACCGCGACGCCGTGCGGATGGGCTCCCACGGAGACGTCCTCGAGCTCGCGGGCCAATAGCGGGCCAAACGATTCGCGCGGTCACGCGCGCTCGTCTCGCTCGCGTTGCTTGTCTCGCTCGTCGAAGCTCGCGCTCGTCGAGCTCACTCGGTGGGTGGCGACGTTGGATGCGACCACCCAGGTACGCGCTCACGCCGGGCGAACGACCCCCTGCCCATTCTCAGGCTCGCGTCCACGTGGGCGGTTCGAGGTCGTCAGCGCGCAGGGATGGCGGGGCCTCCAGGCGCGCCGATGACTTGGATCTTCGACGCGCCTGGAGCGCCCGCGGAAGGTCAGGTCTTCTGGACCGCGATCTGAGACCGGATCTCGCCGCCCGGCCACTTCTCGGAGTGGACGTTCGCGTACGCGCGTCCGGCGCGCATGGCGGCGACCAGCTCCGCGAAGTTCCCTGCCTCGATTCCCTGGGCGTCGATGGCGAGGACGTCCGACGCAGGAGCCGTACGCGCCACGGTGCCCGACTGCGGGCAGGCGGGCGTGCCGTCCGGCGCGTTGTCGAGATTCGAGCACAGGAACAACATGATGCCGCCGTTCACGCCGCGCTTGCCGAAGTGGACGTGCGCCTGCTGCACGGTCCCCTCGAGCCCCGAGTACCGGAGCGTGTACGTGATGGTCTGCGCACCCTCGTTGACCCTCAGCTGCAGTCGGCCGCTCGCCGCGGTCGAGATATCCGGGTTCTCCTCGAAGCCGATCAACGTCTTCGCCTGGAACCGGTTGCTCCCGCCGCCGGCCAGCGCGTACGTCCCGACACCGACCGCGACTAGGAGCGCTCCTGAAACCACCAAATAGAGTCGGAGCCTGCTCATCCTCGACCTCCCCTCGAGTCTGTGTGTTGGCGTGCGACGCAGGGTCGCCGCCCCTCGCTTCCCGCTATACGCGCCGCCGTCGCGTTCGGTTTGTCCGGCGTTCCAGCGCAGGCGGGCTTCCGAAACGCCGGCATCGTCACCCACTCACCCGCCTACCGCGACGGGACCAACTCCGCGACCCGCTACGAGCTCGATCTGCCCTCCACGTGAGCCTCAGCGCACCGTGCTATTCGTGCGAGCCGGTGCCGGACCGGACGGCCGGAAAGTGCCGGCTTGCAGGCTGCTTCTAGCCCAGTCCTCCCATCAGAGAAAGGGCCTGGAAACGGGTCTTTATTCTTGGTTGTCGCCGGCTGTGCTGCCGAGCTCGCTAGACCCGGCCGCCGCCAGAGACCAGGCGATCGAGTAGCCTCATCAGGAGGCAGCAGGTCATGGACGCTTTGCGACGACTCTTCGGCGGTGGAGGCAGGCAAGAACCGGGATCGGTGCCGACCGATGAGGGGCGGGTCCGTCAAGAGCCGGGTACGAGCGCTGACGAGCAAGCGCTCGAGCGTTACCGCTACCTGCTGCGGACAGCGCCGCCGGAGACGATCGAGGAGGCGCACGCGGAGGCGTTTGCCCAGCTGACGCCGGAGCAGCGCCGGATGGTGCTCGAGGAGCTGACCCGCGAGCTGCCCGAGCACGAGCAGGCGGCCGGCGTTCGCTATGAAGACGACCCGCGCTCGCTGGCGCGACTGGCGACGCGCACTGAGATGCGCCAGCCTGGTGCGCTCGAGCGCTCGTTCGGTGGGATGGGGTCTCGCGGCATCGGTTACGGCGGGTTGATGGGCGGCAGCTTCTTGAGTGCCTTCGCCGGCATCCTGGTCGGGAGCGCGATCGCCGAGCAGTTCTTCGGGGATGCGAGCGACGATCAGGGTTCCGCCGAGGGCGACGACACGGGGCAGGCCGACGCCGACGCCGATGCCGGTGACGCCGGCGACTTCGGCGCTGATCTGGGCGGGGGCGACTTCGGCGGGGGCGACTTCGGTGGGGGCTTCTAAGCGCCAGGCGTTCTCAGAGCGGCGATGCGCACGAACCCTCGCCCTCGACGTCGTTTCAGCCCCTGCCATGTCCTCCTGTCTTGGGAACGGTTAGGCGGTCGTACCGCCGTCGACCACGAGCAACGCGCCGTGCATGTAGTCGGCGCCCGGCGAGGCCAGGAACGAGACGGCCGAGGCCACATCGTCGACGGTGCCGATTCGCCGCGCGGGTACCGTCTGCTCCCACGTTTCGAGTCGCTCCTGGTCGAGCCTGATCCAGTCAGCCATCGGCGTGTCCACGAGGCCCGGGCACACGCAGTTCACTCTCACGCCGTCGGGACCGTGATCGAGCGCGAGGCTTCGGGTGAGGATCACGACACCGCCTTTGGCCGCGCAGTAGGCCGCGCGCGTGCTGCCGCCGCGAATACCGGCGGTGGACGCGATGTTCACGATGCAGCCTGACCCTGCCGCGATCATGGCCGGGAGGAACGTCTTGCAGGTCAGGAACGTGCCCTTGAGATTGACGTCGATCAGCAGATCCCAGTCTCGCTCGTCCAGGTCGGTGATGCGATGCTCGAAGAAGGCGCCGGCAGCGTTCACGAGCAGCGAGGGAGCTCCGACGGCCCGTTCAACGCGATCGCGCAGGCGCAGCACCTGGCGCTCGCTGCGCACGTCGCAACGGAACGCGCAAGCGCCGGGGATCGAGTCAGCGTGCGCCCGGGCGGCCTCCAGGTCGAGATCGGTGCAGGCGACCGCGAACCCGTCCCCGGCGAGCGTTCGCGCGACCGCGCCGCCGATGGCGCCCCCTGCACCCGTGACGAGGGCGACGCGGACGTCGGTCACAGCGGATTCGAGGTCGACGCGATCATCAGCGCCATTCCGGTGAAGCCCCGCGCGCCCACGACGACGAACTGCACGGGCGGGATCCTAAACGCTCGTCGCGCGCCCTAAGCTTGCGCGATGAACAAGCCGGAGGGGAGCGGACGAGAAAATCCTCGACACCCTGGCAGAGCGTGGCATCGAGGAGGAAGGAGGCCCACATGACGGACGTCGCGATCGTGACCGGCGGGGCCGGCGGGATCGGTCAAGCGATCAACCGGCGCCTGGCGCAGGAGGGCTACATCGTCTTTGCGGGGGACCTCGCGGATGCGATCGCGGCCGACGACCCGAGCGCCCATGACGGCGCGATCGTGGCGGTGGAGATGGACGTCCGCGACCAGGCGTCGGTCGATGCCGCGGTCGCTGCAGCGAGCGCTGCCGGGCGGCTGCGAGGAGTCGTCAACTGCGCCGGACTCGTCCGTTTCACGCCTGTCGCGGAAGCCGGCGAGGACGAGATGGACACTCTCTGGCGCGTGAACGTTGCGGGCATGGCCCGCGTCAACAAGGCCTGCGTGGCCGTACCTCGGCGAAGGCTCTGCGATCGTCAACATCGCGAGTCTCACGGGCCTGATCGGGCGGCTGAGAGGCGCCTCCATGTACGGGGCATCGAAGGCGGGCGTGATCGCTTACACCCGCTACCTGGCGTGCGAGCTCGCGGGGCAAGGCGTACGGGTCAACTGCCTCGCGCCCGGCTACATCGCGGTGCCCATGAGCCCGTCGATGCAGGCCGTGTCCGGCGGCGAGGACGCATTGGTACCGACCATTCCGCTCGAGCGGCTCGGCACGGTCGACGAGATGGCTGAGATCGTCGAGTTCCTGCTGTCGGACCGGGCCTCATACATGACGGGAGCGACGATCGTCGCCGACGGCGGCGTCACGGCGCTGTGAGCGACCGCCGCGCCGCGAACGCCGAGGCGCTTCGGCGGCTCTGCGAGTCCGAGCCCACCCTGGTCGACGTGCGCCCCGCCGGCGAGGTCGTGCCCGGCTACGACGCCGAACCTGATCCTGACCTCGGGCGCACCCCTGGCGTTCAAGGAGTACGTCGGCGGGCAGCGTGAGGCGATCATCGGCGCCGCGCTCTTCGAAGGTCTGGCCGGGAGCCGCGACGAGGCGATCGCGCAGCTCGAGGCCGGCGTGATTCGGGTCGACAGTTGCCACGACTACGGCTGCGTGGGCTCGCTGGCCGGCGTCTACACGGCGTCCATGCCGGTCTTCGTCGTCGAGAATCGTCCCTTCGGTAACCGGGCGTTCTGCAACTTCTACGAAGGCAAGGAGCGACGCCGGCTCAACTACGGCTGCTACGACGAGGGTGTCCGCGAGCGCCTGCTGCACGTCAACCGAGGTGCTCGGCCCCGTCCTCGGCGAGGCTGTGCGCCGGCGTGGCGGCGTCGAGCTCGCGCCGATCATCAGGCGCGCGCTGCAGATGGGCGACGAGCTGCACTCGCGCAGCGCGGCCGCGACGCTGCTCTTCGAGGAGGCGCTGGCAGTGCCCCTGCTTGAGGTCGCGCGCTCCGAGGAGGCAGGAGTTCGCGCACTTTATGAGGCGTTCGACGGCAACGACTATCACTTCCTGCGGCTCTCGATGGCTGCCTGCAAAGCGGCCTGTGACGCGGCGCACGGAATCGATGGCTCGAGCGTCGTGACGGCCATGACGTTCTCTTGCCGGGGGTTCTCCATCCGGGTGTCGGGCCTTGGCGAGCACGTGGTTCCACGGGCCACACGCGACTGTCCAGGCCAAGCTCTTCGAGGGTCACACCGAGGCTGAGATCACCTGGATGGGCGGCGAGTCGATCATCGCCGAGACAGCCGGGCTCGGCGGCTTCGCGCAGGCGGCGGCTCTTGCGCTGCAGCGCTATCAGGGCGGCACGGCCCAGTCCATGATCGACCGCAATCTCGAGCTATACCGGATCACCGTCGGGGAGCACACGCGGTACGCGATCCCCGTCTTCGACTACCGCGGTACGCCGACCGGGATCGACGTATTGAAGGTCGTCGAGACCGGCATCACCCCGGCGATGGACGTCGGCATTCCGGGACGCGACGGGGGCCAGATCGGCGCCGGATTCATCCGCGCGCCGATCGAGTGCTTTCAGGCCGCGACCGCCGCCTACTCCGAACGTTACCGCTAGCGAGGGGAGCTCATGCCGTCGAATCCCGGGCATGAGGGCACCGCGGCTTCCTGGACAGCGCCGCCGACCGCCGCCCCCCCAACCCGGGCCTGAGGGACAATCTCGACACGGGAGTCGCCCTGGGACTGCCCCGACTGGTCGCGAAAGCGGCGCGCTCGCCTCAGGGCAGCCTGGCGGCGACAATGAGACGCGGATGAGGAAGGACGTTCGAGAGTTCATCCGCCGGCTCGAAGCCGCTGGGCTCACCGTTGAGTCGACGCCAGGGCACTACCGCGTTCTGCGGGACGGCAAGCCGCTTCGAAAAGCGAACGGGATGCCGTTCATGCTGCCCTTCTCTCCCGGCACGATCCGCTGGCGCAGATCGGCGATCGTCGAGTTGCGCAGGCTTGGCGTCGACGTGTAGTCCGAGACAGGGGCCAAATGTGGCAGCGCGAGCCGCGAGACATCGGAACACTCGTGCCACTCCGGCTCGCGGAGACCCTGACGGTCTCGCCCTCCCGGTACCGCGATGTCTCCGTTCCGTCGAGCTCGGCGCGCGGTTCGAGCTCGGCGGATTCGCCATCGCAACGCGCAGGTGCGAGAATCACGCGCGATGTGCTGCATCCTTCTCCTGGCTGCCGGGATCGGGCCGCGCCTTGCGCTCGCATTTGTCTGGATTTTTGGCGACCGGGTCGAACTGGCATACGACACATGGGTCTGGCCGCTGCTCGGTCTCCTTTTCGCCCCGTGGACGGTGCTCTTCTATGCGCTGGCCTGGGCCCCCATCGAGGGCGTGAGCGGAGCCGGATGGATCTTCGTCGCCTTCGGCGTCGCCCTCGACGTTGCGACGTATCTTGCGCGGTTCGCGCGCCGGAGCCAGGCGGGGAGCCAACCAGTCTAGGCCCGCGTTTCGAAGTGAGGCTGCCTCGCGCCCTTCCCTGCGTTGCGTCCCGCGACAACGCGGAGTAAGGTCGCGGAGGTGGCCGCGACGGCAGTCGAACGCGAGCACCGCGTCACGCCGCGGGAGCTCTTCTTCGACCTCGTCTTCGTGTTCGCGTTCACGCAGGTCGCGACGCTGCTCGCCGAAGACCCGACGTTCGCCGGGATCGGCCGCGGCGTGCTCGTGCTGGCCGCGCTCTGGTGGGCGTGGTCGGCCTACGCGTGGCTGACGAACATCGTCGACCCCGAGGAGGGCGTCGTCGGCGCCGCCCTGCTCGTCGCGCTGATCGCGATGTTCGTGGCGGCGCTCGTGGTGCCGGGCGTGTTCGACGACGAGGGCGTGCTGTTCGGCGCCGCTTTCCTCGTCGTCTGCGTGATGCACGTAGCGCTCTACGCCCTCGCCGGCCGCGGGAGCCGGGACCTGCTCGGCGCCGTGCTTCGGCTGGCGCCGTGGTCGCTCGGCGGCGCGACCCTGATCCTCGTCGCGGGCTTCACGGACGGCGCACGCACATGGCTTTGGCTCGCCGCGCTCGTGTGCACCTACGTCGGCGCCGCGCTGAGCGGCTCGACGGGCTGGTATCTGCACCCGTCGCACTTCGCCGAGCGCAACGGCCTCGTGCTGATCATCGCGCTCGGCGAGGCGTTCATCGCGATCGGGATCGGCGCGACAGGGATCGGCATCGGGCTGGGCGAGGTCGTGGCGGCGATCCTCGGGCTGCTCGTTGCCACCGCGTTCTGGCTTGCGTACTTCGACTTCTTCTCGATCCGCGGCGAGCGGATGCTGGGCGACCTCCAGGGCGCGGAACGCGTGGCGCTCGCCCGCGACGTGTACACGTACGCGCATTTCCCGATGATCGTGGGCATCGTGCTCTTCGCGTTCGCGATGAAGGACATCGTCGCGCACGTCGGCGAGGACCTCGACTCGGTCACGGCCTTCGCGCTCTGCGGCGGGAGCGCGATCTACCTGCTCACGTACTCGGCGATCCGGACGCGGATCGAACGGCGCGTGAGGCTGAGCCGCGGCCGCTCCGTGGCCGCGCTCGTGCTCTTCCTCCTGCTCCCGCTCGCGATGGTGGTCCCGGCACTCGCCGCGCTGGCGCTCGTCACCGCCGTCTGGCTGGCGTTGCACACGTACGAGCTCGTGTGGTGGCGCGAGGCCCGTGCGGAGTCGCGCTCGATGCTCGCCTCGTCCTAGGCGAGCGCGCGGAGCCCTCAGACCCGTGCAGGCTCTTCGGCTGGTTCGGGCGACGGCATGGCTGCGGGTCGGCTCCGGCGCGACTCGACCTTGGCGCGGTCGCGCCATTTCAAGCGGAGAAACGGACGCTCGACGATGTAGTACGACAGTGTCGCGGCGGCGAAGGCAAGCGCGACCGCGACTGTGTCAGGCATCGCCCAGACTCCGAAGATGAAGACCGCGTGCCAGAGGTAGAAGGCGTAGGAGATCTTCCCGATGAAGACCATCGGGCGGAGAGCCAGCAGTCGGGCCAGGCGCGAGTTCTCGCTCATGACCATGGTGAGGAGCAGAACCGCGACGGACGCGGCGAACAGCGTGAACAGGCCGAGGTAGAGCGCCTTCGTCCGGAACTCGATCAGCACGAGCGTCGTGACGGCCACGGCGAGGGCGGCCGGGGCGACAAAGCGACGGTACTTCGGCAACCTGATGATCGCCGGCACGCTCCCGCCGGCGAACCACAGTCCAGCCAGGCAGCCGACGAGAATCACGTCGAAGTGGCCGTCCGGCGCGAAGTACATGCGATGCCTCGACGCACCCGAGAGCGTGAGCTGAAGACGGTGCGCGAAGAGCGCCGCGATGGCGGCGCCGAGAACGATGGAGACCGTCCGTCTGCTCGCCCCCGAGCGGAACAGCAGGACGAGCGCAAAGGGCCAGATCAGGTAGAACTGCTCCTCGGTCGCAAGTGACCAGAGGTGGCCGATGTCGCCCGGCACCTCTACTCCCGCGGCCTGAACGATGTTGGAGACGTACGCGAGGCCGTAGCCGGAGCCCTCGAGCGCGTCGGCAAGCTGCGGCCACGTGGTGTCGCCGACCGCAAAGTCCGCCGTCGTGATCACGAGGTAGCCGAGGACGGCGACGACAAGCGCCGGCAGGAGCCTGAGCGCACGGCGAAGGTAGAAGTGGGGGAGCGAGATGGCTCCGGTCAGGTCCTGCTCCTGCACGAGCAGGGCCGTGATCAGGAACCCGCTGAGGACGAAGAAGATGTCGACTCCGAGGAACCCGCTTTCGGGCCGAACCGTAGGCATGAAACGCGACGACGAGCAGGATCGCGACGGCGCGCACCCCGTCGAGCTCGGGCCTGATATCCCGAACGCGGTCCCGCCTCGGAATTCACGTGTCATGCCCCCCCTGGCCAGGCGCCGTGCATTCGCGCGCGGCCGGAGCGCGCGACGCCGCTGGTCACAGCGTACGTCGATCCGTGATTACGTCAATGTGCGGGGCTTGCCGTCTCGGGCAGCGACGCGCCGTGGGGGTTCGGCGCCGGCAGAACGAGCGCGTCAGGTCAGAAGCGGCCGCCGCCGTCCGGTGCGCTCCCGCCCCGCGGCGCCGCGAGCTGTTTCAGGCTGATCGATCGGACGTCCGTGGCATGCACGGCGATCTGGCCTTCGATGTTCACCCAGTCGCCGGCAGCACAGGCCGACTTGACCTGAGCGAGCGCAGTCTCGAGCCGCTGCTTCGCGTCGGTCTCGTCGTCGCCGAGCGTTGCTCTGAACTCGTCGCGGGCCTCGGTCTTGACAACCAGACAGTACGACATTCCTCGCGTCCTCTCTCGCTCGTGACGCCGCCCAGGTTTCCGGCCGTGCGGTCGTCGGCTGTTCGGAGCGGGGAATGTACGCCCGGCTCCGGACGGAGCCGGGCGGGCCGCTCGGGGCCGGAATGCCGAGCGGGCCCACCCTCGTTCCGACAGCCGCCGTTGAGGAGCGACGGCTGAGTCTAGCCGGGCGATCCGGACGGCACCGACCCACACCGGTAAGCTCGCGGCCCATGCGCCTCGCCGGCAAGAACGCGATCGTCACGGGCGCCGCCCGGGGGATCGGCGCGGCGATCGCGACCCGTTTCTGCGACGAGGGAGCCGGCGTGCTGATCGTCGACCGGCTCGCCGAGGAGGGGGCGAAGACGGCCGGATCGCTGCGTTCGGCCGGGCACAGTTGCGACTTTGTCGAGGCGGACGTCACGGACGAGAACGCCTGGAACAGGATCGTGACGACGTGCGAGACGGCGCTCGGTGCTCCCGGCGTGCTCGTCAACAACGCCGGCATCAACCGCTACGAGCCGCTCGTCGACGAGACGCTCGACGGCTGGCGGGAGGTGATCGACGCAAACCTGACGTCGGTCTTCCTGGGCATGCGGGCGGTGATCCCGGGGATGATCGCCGCCGGTGGGGGCACGATCGTCAACATCTCGTCGACCTGGGGGCTGGTCGCGGCCGAGTCGGCGGCCGCCTACCACGCCAGCAAGGGCGGTGTCGCGCTGTTGACCAAGAACGCCGCCGTCACCTATGCGAAGCACGGAATCCGGGCGAACTCGATCCATCCGGGGCCGGTGGACACGGCGATGCTCGTCGGCATGACTTCGGCGGACGTCGCCCACGAGCTCGCGAAGCAGCCCATGGGCCGGGTCGCCGATCCGGACGAGATCGCCACGGCCGCCGTCTACCTCGCCTCGGACGAGGCGTCGTTCGTGACGGGCGTGGCGCTGCCCGTCGACGGCGGCTACACGGCCCGCTAGCCCCCGGCGGTCGGCCGGTAGCGCTGGAGAACGACGCCCGAGTCGAACGTCGTGGAGTCGAGGAGATCGAGCTGCAGCTTCAGCTCGCCCTGGAACGGACGCTCGCCCTCTCCCCACACGGCGGGGTGGACCCAGAACCGGAGCTCGTCAACGAGGTCGTTGGCCAGGAGGTGCCGCGCCAGGTCGCCGCAGCCGATCAGGATGAGGTCGCCGTCGAGCTCCTCCTTCAGCTTCGACACGCCCTCCACTGCGTCTCCCTCGATCAGCTGCGCATTCCAGTCCAGGGGCTCCTCGAGCGTCCGCGAGGCGACGAACTTCGGCATCGGATTGATGGTGTCCGCCCACGGTCCGTCGAGCGGCGACCAGTACGCGGCCAGGCCCTCGTACGTCTTGCGCCCGAGCAGCATCGCCGCCGGCTCCTGAAACTGCTCGCGGCCGGCGCCGTCGTGCCCTCCTTCCGAGACGTACCACTCGGCGACGGTGATCACGCCGTCGAGCGTCGTCGTGACCTGACCGATCAGCTTGCCCACAGGACTCGTGTTCCCCTCGGCCACGCCTGTTGAAACGGCGCGAGCCTCGTCCTGCTTCGCGATCAGAATCCGGATCGACGACGACGAGCCCATCGAACGATGGGCCGGGGAGGAGGGCCCAATGAAAGGACGCATCGCTCTCGGAATTGCGATTGTCACCGCAATCGTGCTTGCCGCCGGGTGCGGCGGCGACGAGGAGACCGGACCGGTCACGTCGGATCAGATCGCCAACGGGGCGGTCGAGACGTCGAACCTGGCCGACGGAGCGGTGACGACTCGGAAGCTGGCCGACGCGGCGGTGAAGGCGGCAAAGGTCGAGAACGGGGCGATCGGGGAGCCGAAGCTCGCGGCGGACTCGGTCACCGGCGAGAAGGTGACCGACGACTCGCTCACCGGCGCCGACATCGACGAGTCGACGCTCGAGGACGTGAATGCGGCCACGCTCAACGGCTCCTCGAGCTTCATCGTCGACATCGAGGCGGTGCAGCAGACGAGCAGCCTGAATACGAGCGACCGGAAGGGCCCGGTGACCGCGACGTGCCCGGACGGCACCGACGTCGTCTCCGGCGGCGCGGCGATCGTCACCGAGAGCGGGACGAAGCTCCCGATCGCCCTCACGGCGAGCACGTCGAACTCCGGTAACGGTTGGAACGCAGAGGCGATAGAGATCCGCCCGGTCGAGGAGGGGTGGGGCCTGCGGGTGATCGCGCTCTGCGGCGTCTACAGCGGTGGCTAGGAGGCCGACGGGGACGCTCAGACCGTTTCCCAGCGGAAGAGCCGGATTCCTATCGCGCCGAGAACGACCGCGAATCCCGCCAGGACGGCGAGCTCCGGCAGCGCGGCCGCGGCGCCGAGGCCGCGCACCATGGCATCCTGAAGGCCCTCGACGAGGTAGGTGAGCGGGAGCGCCTTCGAGAGCGCCTGCACCCAGCCCGGTGCCAGGTCGATCGGGAAGAACGCGCCTGACAGGAAGGCCATCGGCAGGGTGATGAGATTCGCGACCGCGCTTGCGCCCTCCGCCGTCTTCGCCACCGCCCCCGTGATGAGCCCGATTGCGAGGAACGCCAGCGTGCCCACGAGGATCAGCGGGAACGCCATCCACCAGCTCGCGTCGAGTGTCAGGTCGAAGAACAGGACGCCTGCGCCGAGGAAGAGCAGCAGCTGCAGGAAGGCAATGCCGAGGCTGACCGTGACGCGGCCGGTCGCGATCTCGGACGCACGCAGCGGCGCGAGCCGCAACCTCCGCAGCAGCCCCTTCTCCCGCCACGTCACGAGCGTGAGCGCGGCGCCGAACACGGCGCCGAGCGAGATCGCGTACGCGAGCAGGCTCGGCGTGAAGAACTCGATCGGGGACAGCGACTCGTCCTCCACGCGGGATGCCTCGAGCGCGTACCGAGGCTGGGACCCGGCGGCCTCGAGGTTGGCCTGGTTCACGAGCCCCTCCACGATCCCCTGCACCGTGGCGCCGCCGACCTGGTCGGACGCGGCGTAGCGGACGACGAGCGTGTCGCCCCGCTCGTAGACGAGCGCCGGCCGGTCACCGTCGCGCACACGCTCGATTCCGTCCTCCACGCTCGGGACACGCTCGATGTCCAGGCTTTCCGTCGGCAGCCTCGAGATGAGCGGGCCGTCGCCCGCAACGAAGACATCGACTCTCGGGGTCTGGCTGTCGTTTCCGAAGATCCCGCCGAGCACGATCAGGAAGATGAGCGGGAAGAGCAGCGAGAAGAAGAGCGCGGTGCGGTCGCGGACGTAGCCGAGCGAGAGGGCGCGGACGAGCTCGCCGATCCGGCCCCACCTCATGCTCGGTACTCGCGTCCGGTGAGTGCGAAGAAGACGTCCTCCAGGGTTGCGCCCCGCACCTCGGCGCCGTCGAGCGCCTGCAGGCCGGCGAGCGCGCCGAGCGTCTCGTTCGGCGTGCTCGTCTCGAGCACGAGGAGGTCGCCGTCGGCGCGCACGTTGGCGACCCCGGGCAGCGTCACGGCCTGCCGTTCCTCGATCTTGCCGACGGGCAGGCTCACGAGCACCGGGGCGTCGAGCGAGCGGACGAGCTCGAGCGGAGTGCCGAGCGCCAGCACCCGGCCGTGATCGAGGATCGCGACCCGGTCGCAGAGCTCCTCGGCCTCCTCGAGGTAGTGCGTCGTCATGACGACGGTCCTGCCCTCGGCACGGATCCCCTCGATGACGTCCCAGAGGTTGCGCCGCGCCTGCGGGTCGAGACCCGCAGTGGGCTCGTCGAGGAAGACGACCTCGGGATCGTGCGCCAGCGCGCACGCGAGCGCAAGTCGCTGAGCCTGGCCGCCCGAGAGCTTCTCGACCTGCGCGTCGGCCCGATCCTCGAGGCCGACGAGGGCGAGCGCGGCGTCGACACGGCTCGGCGGGGCGCCGTAGATGGCGACGAACACCCGCAGCTGCTCCCGCGCCGTCAGGCGCTCGAAGAACGCGCTCGTCTGCAGCTGGACGCCGATGCGCGGCAGCAGGCTGAGGTTCCGCGGCCAGGACGGGATGCCGAGGACGACCGCGTGTCCCGTGTCGGGCCGGCGCAGCCCTTCCACGATCTCGAGCGTGGTCGTCTTGCCGGCGCCGTTCGGTCCGAGGATGGCGAAGATCTCGCCCGCCTCGACGGTGAACGACACGTCCTCGACGGCGACGAGGTCGCCGTAGCGCTTCCCGAGGCCGTCGGCCACGATCGCGGGGCCCGCGCCGCGGCCGGAGCTCTGTGGCACCGCGTTCAGTGCGCCCGAGCGCTCAGTCGCTCCACCAGCCTTGCACCATCTCGACGTCCTTGTTGTCGGTGTCGGGCGCGCCGAACGCGAGCACCTCGGCGCCCTCGGGCCCTCCCTCGAGCGCCCGCATCGTATCGCGCGGAATCCGCACGACATCCCAGGTGCGCATGTCCACGATGTCGTCGTCGAGCTTTACCCGGGCACTGCCGCTGATGACGAGATAGTGCTCCTCCTGCTCGGAGTGCTTGTGCCCGAACGGCGTTCGAAAGCCGGGGGCGATCTTGTAGTAGCTGAGGCCCGACTGCTCGGAATCGAGGGGCCTGCGTGCGAAGCGCGATTCGAGGCCCGGCGAGAGCCCGAAGTCGGGAGCCATGTCCTTGACGTCGTCCTTCAGGTTGACGACCGTGTAGTCGGCCATTCGCTCCTCCTTCGATCGTTTGAGGGCGTTGGGAAGTCGAGAAAGCCGCTCCAAGACGGCGTCTCTGGTCCTTCGGGAAGAGTTACCCGAAGGCCTACGCTCGTAAACGCGAGGCGACGAGCCGCCCGCAGCCGGGCGCTCAGGCGGCCTGCGCGACGAGCCGGTCGAACGCGGGCTCCTCCATCGTCTTCGGTCGAGCCGGGGCGGCAGCATCGAGCTCGACCCCGTAGTCGGAGAGCTCGAGCGTGAAGCGCCCCTCGGTAGGGGCCTCGCCCTTCTCGCCCGGCCAGACGTCCTGGTAGGAGACGCGCCGGATCAGGCCCTTCTCGTCGATCCAGAAGTCGATGTCGAAGGCGTCGCCGCCGAGCAGGCGCAGTGCCCGGTCGAGATCCTCGAGCGTGACGCTGAACGCTGCTGCAACCTCGGCCGGCGACAGGCTCAGCACGTAGTGCGTCGTCGCACGGCCGCGGACCGTTGCATCCCCGAGCTCGGTGATCGCGGTGTCGTCGCTTCCACGCTCGGGGAGGCCGTACTCGAGGTACGGGAGGAAGTCGTCGCAGTCGAGGTCTCCCCGCGTGAGGAGCCCCATCGACCCCGCGCTCGCCGGGTCTCCGGTCGCATGGATCCAGGGCTTCGCGGTCGGGTAGAGCTTCTGCAGCGCCGGCAGGCGGAAGTAGAGATCGTCCTCGACGCTGACGACCTCGCCGAGGAGGTCCTGCTTCACGAGGCCGAGCTGCTCGAGGCTGAGGCCGGGCTCGGCGCGCGTCAGCACCGGAAGGTAGCTGATGCTCAACCGGACGTCGCCCTCGCAATTGAAGATGCCGCGACCCCGCAGGCGAATCGGCTTCCGCCCGAGCTGCGGGTCGACGACCGTCATGACGGCCGTGACGCGCGCCCCCGATGTCCCCTCGAGGCTCTCGAGGGCGGACGCGAGCTCGTAGCTTCCTTTCGGCACAGGCTGGGGCAGGACGAGCTGGGGCGGCTCGTCGTCGCCGCCGAACACCCCTGCGAGGCCGGCGACGAGGACACCGGTCGCGACAGCGGCAAATCCGATGAGCAGCTTGAGGCGGCCTCCCATCACCAGCTAGATCGACCGACGTGCCTCCGGGAGACATCACTCCTACGAGGCATGGGCGGCCGTTCCCGCCGCCGGCGCGGCTCGTGCCTACGACGCCGCTTCGAGCACCTGCTTCAGCTTTGCGAAGTCCTTCTCGGCGGCCTTCTGCACCTGGCGCGTGACAAGGCCCTCGGCGAGCTTGAAGAAGCCGCCGGGCTCGCCCTCTCCGACGACGTGGACGCGGGTACCGCCGCCCTCGGGCTCGATCGTATGACGGACCTCGAAGGGGATCGGGCCCTGGATCACCTTGATCGTGAAAAGCGTGCTCGGCTCGTGCGCGACGATCTCGATCGTCGATTCGATGCGCTTGCCGAGGAAGCTCCGGACCTCGACGAAGCGGGAGCCCGCGCGTGGCTCGCCGTCCGACCGGACCTCCACGACGCCGTCCTGCCACTCGGGCAGATGGCGGACGTCGGCGAGGTAGTCGAAGACCTCCTCGGCCGGCCGGTTGACGATCACCGTGTGCTCAATCCTCGCCACGCTGGGCCCCTCCTCGTCGCTGGAGGCTGAAGTCTTCCAGGCTGCGCCCGCGTGCGTCTACCCTTGCGGCATGGCCGAGCGTCCACGGCTCGTCGGCATGAATCACGTGGCCCTCGAGGTGGGCTCCGTCGACGAAGCGCTTGCCTTCTACGGCCGGCATCTTCGACCTGCGGCTGCGCGGCCGCGGCCGCGGGATGGCCTTCATCGACATCGGAGATCAGTTCATCGCGCTCTCCGAGGGGCGGTCCCAGGCGCCGGACGTCCACCGCCACCTCGGGCTGGTCGTCGACTCGAAGGAGGCGGTGCGCGCTGCGCTGCGGGAGGCCGGCGCCGAGATCCTGCCGGGAAGGGGGCTCGACTTCCGCGACCCGTGGGGCAACCGCATCCAGGTCGTCGAGTACGGAGACGTCCAGTTCACGAAGGCGCCGGCGATCCTGCACGGCATGGGCCTCGACGGGCTCGAGAAGAAGGAATCGGCTCTGCGCGAGCTTCGCGAGAAGGGTCTCGGAGGCTAGCGCCTCCGGAGCGGGTAACCGCACCTCAGGTCGGGGGCTTCCCCGCTGGTAGCGGTATCGGCCCCGTGCCATGCTGAGCCCGCAAACCGAGTGAAAGGCACACCGTGCGCAGCCTCTACATCGCCTATATCGCGCTCGTGAGACTGGTCGCTTCCCCCGCTCGGCGTGGCGTCTGAGGCCGCCTTTCAGGCGTCCTTGAAGACCACGATGCTGCCCGAGTAGCAGGCCACCCAGACCTGCCGCGTGGCGGCGTCGTAGGTGACGCCGATGGGGTGCGGGCCCGTGGGCACCGTCTGGACGACCCGCATGTCACGCGTGCGCACCTTGGAGAGCGTGGCGCCCTCGTAGTTGACGACGTAGAGCGAGCGGCCGTCGGGCGCGATGGCCATGCTCCGCGGAGTTCTTCCGGTGGACGCGCTCCCGATCACCCGCCCGCGGCGGAGGTCGATCTTCACGACCCGATCCTCGGCGTTCAGCGTCGCGTAGAGGTATCGGCCGGTCGGATCGATCACGAGGTGCCGGGGGCTGACCCCGACGTTGCGGATCGTGCTGACGCGGAAGCTGCGAAGGTCGACCCGCGCGATCGTCGTCGTGCCCATGAGGGCGACGTAGGCGAGCTTGCCCGCCGGCCCGACGGCGATGCCGCGCGGATAGGGGCCGAGCCGCAGGCGCTTGACCACGCGCCCGGTGCGAACGCTGGCGACGCTGAGGTCGTAGGAGCACCAGTTGGCCACGAGGACGTAGCGGTCGTCGGGCGTCACCGCGAGGAACTTCGGCACGGCGCCGACCCGGACCGCCCTGTCGATGCGCAACCGGGAGACGTCGATCCGGTAGACGAAGCTCGAGCCGTAGCCGGACGAGGGCGAGCACACGTCGCTGCCCGCAGGCCCGAAACCGGGACCGTACATCGAGTAGTTCGAGACGTAGGCATAGCGGCCGTCCGGCGAGAACGCCGCCTCGACGGGAGCCCCCCGCACGGTCCCCCGGTACTTCGGATAGCCGAGCCTGTCGAGTCGGACGGCGTCCTGAATCGTCTTGACCAGCCGGAAGCGCCGGTCGTAGACCGTGATCGTGTGCCGGTACATCATGTTCTGGGCGAAGAAGAGCCCGGTCTGCGACGCGACCACGGACTTCGGTGAGATCCGTCCCGTGATCTGCCTGAGCCGCTTCAGGCGCAGCGTCGCCGACGGCGGCCCGGCCGGCTGAGCCGGCGAGCGCGGCGCCGGCGAAGCCGCCGGCTCGGCGTTCACGGCGGTCAGCTCCACGCCCCGCGGCTCCGGCCTGGGCGTGCCTCCGCCCGGCGCCCACTCCGAGCCCGCGAGGCCGATCAGAACTGCGATCGCGATTGCCGTCACGCGCCGCACGCGACCGTACTTCGACGGCGGGGGCGCACGCCCCTGGTAGCCTCGCCCGGGTGAGAGGGGTCGCATTTCTCGCGGCAGGTGCCGCCGTATTGCTGCTCTCAGGGTCCGCCCAGGCCGCTTCGGTGTCGCTCGACGGAGGCACCGTCGTGATCCGGGCCTCGGCCGGGGAGACGAACGACGTCCAGGTCACTCTGGCGGGCGATGAGCTGCTGGTGACCGATGCGGGCGCGCCTCCGTCGGCCGGGGACGGGTGCGAGGCCGCCGTCGGCGGCGTGTCGTGCACGTTTGCCGGGGCGGAGCTCCTTCGCATCGAGCTCGACGACGCCGACGACAGGTTGTCGGTTGGCGACACGGGCCTTCGAGTCGAGGTCGACGCGGGCGCCGGGAACGACACGGTGGACGCATCAGGCGCGCTGGAGCCCGCTGCGCTCACCGGGGGCGCGGGACGGGACTCGCTTCTGGGGGGCGGCGCGAAAGACGTGCTCGACGGCGGTGAGGGCAACGACGTGCTGGCAGGAGGAGCCGGGAGCGACTCGATTCTCGGCGGGCTCGGCGTGGACGTCCTGCGCGGCGATGCGGGGAACGACGAGCTGTCGGGCGGAGGGGGCGCCGACGCGATCGCGGGCGGCGCCGGGATCGACACGGTCTCGTACGCCGAGCGCCGGGTCTCCATCGCCGTCTACCTCGACGGGAAGCCCAACGACGGCACGAAGAAGGAGCACGATCGCGTCGGGACGGACGTGGAGAACGTGGTCGCCGGCTCGGGCAACGACCTGCTGTACGGCAGCGAAGGCCGCAACGTCCTCGTCGGCGGAGGCGGCAACGACACGATCATCGGCCTGGGAGGCGCCGACCGTCTGGACGGCGGCGACGGCCGCGACGTCCTCGTCGGCGGTCCCGGCAACGACCGGCTTCGCGCCGGCCCCGGCACGGACTACTGCAACGTGGGGCCGGGCGGCGGCGTCACGCGCGACTGCGAGCGCTACGGCTGATCGAGCGGCCGAGACGAGGCTTACACTCTCCCGTCGGAGGCGCCTGTGCAGAAGTGGATCGCGCTCGCCGAGATCGTGCTCGCGAACCTGGTCTGGATCGGCGACCTCGACATCGAAGGCTGGCTCGTGGCAACGGCGGCGGCGGTCGCCATCGGTGCCGTGATCTGGATCTTCGCCGGCCTGGTCTGGCTCGTGGTGGCGACGAGCCTCTACCTGGCGCTGCTCGTGACGATCAAGCTCGTCGTCGACCACCGCGACCGCCGGCAGCGCGCGTAGCGGCGACGCCGCCGTCAGGCCGCCGGACGCTCTTCTCGGCCGGGCGACGCGATCTTCTCCGCGGCCTCACCGCCGCTCCCCGACACGTCTGCGACCCTGCGGGTCCCGTTCCGTGAGCTCGGCGGCGGCAGCTCGAGCGGTCTCTGCCGGGAGCGCAAGACGGTCATCGCCTCCTCGAGCGCGGCGCGTGTCTCCTCCAGCAGGGCGCTGCGGTCGGCACTCGACAGGTCCGGGTTCTGGGCGCGGTGCCCGAGGTCGGCAGCCTGCCCGACGAGCTGTTGCACCTGCTGGATCGAGTCCATGGCGCGCAACCGGCGAGTGCGGCGCAGGTACGCGATCGCAACGGCGGCTCCGAGCGCGAGCTCGACCGCTACGAGGCCGAGAAGAATCGAGCCGGCCATCGGCCGTCCGGGTGCCGCAACACGGCTACACCGTAGCCCTGAACCCGGACAGCGCCGGTGGCCGGAGTAGGCTTGCGAAGACGACGAGGCGAACCGGAGAAAGGGGCGGGAATGCGCTCGACGGTGGCAGCGATTGCCGTTTCCGCCGCCTGCATGCTTGCGGCGGGGTGCGGTAACGACGAGGGCGGGGACGGCGCCGCCGAATCGCAGCGCCTGACGAAAGAGGAGTACATCGCGGAGGCGGATGCGATCTGCAAGGAGGCGAACGACCGGATCGCCGCGCTGCCGGAGCCGCAGAGCACCGACGAGCTGGCCGATCTCGGCCAGCAGGTCGTCGACATCGGTCAGGAGGAGCTCGACCGGCTGCGGGCGCTCCGGCCCCCGGCGGCCGACGAGGCGACCATCAACGGCGCCTACGACCTGATCGAGCAGCAGCTCGGCGTCGCAGCCGACCTCGTGGACGCGGCCAGAGACGGTGAGCTCGGCCAGGTGCAGGAGCTCCTCGATCAGGGCCAGCAGCTGAACGATCAGGCCGACCAGATCGCGGGGGACTACGGCCTCGCAGGAGTGCGGCGCGGGCTAGCTTCCGCGTTGCTGTCAGCGCACGGCTGCGGGTGACACCGCGGCCTTCGGCCGCTCCCCTGGCACGGCTGGGCGCTGCGCCCGTTGCGTGCCGCGCCCGCGTTGCGTGCCAGCCGCGTTGCGTGACGGCCCGCCTGTAGGGTTTCGAACGTGTCCGCGACGGTCTCGGCCAGCGGGGGTGAGCTCAGCCCGGCGCAGGTCGCCGAGCTTCGCCGCTGGGCGCACAGCCTGGCCTCGAACGGCGCCGACGAGAGCCTTCGCGCAGGGGCGGCCGCCGTCGTCCAGCTTGCCGACGAGGCCGAGCGGCTCCGGGCGGAGGCAGACGGCTGGAGCTGGGTCGAGCCGAACGGCGCAGCCCCCGACGCGCCGGCGCCCGATCGCTATGCACGGCTGGCCTCCGAGCTTGCCGGGCGGCCCGATCCCGAGGCCCCGGCGCTCGCACGCGCGATCCGCCGGCTCTCGGCGGACGTGGCCGGCCTGCGGGGCGATCCGGTCGAGCTCGACGCTCTGGCTGCCGCGGCGGCGCTCGACGGGGCGCCGCCCCGACGGCCTCGTTGGGCGCCTCTCGCAGTTGCCGGAGCCCTGCTCCCTGCAGCGTGCCTCATCGTGGCGGCGCTCGTCGCAGCCGCGTCCGGGCCAAGCCTCGAGACCGAGGGCCCCGGCGACGGCGCCCTGCTCGGCCGCGGAGAGCTCGCGACGCTCGAGCTGTCGGTTACCGGCGACCCCGAGACCCTCGCAGACGCCCGCTGGACCCTCGACGGCCGCGATGTGACGGAGAACGTCGAGGTCGAGGGCGGCCGCGCAGTCCTCGAGCCGGGCAAGCTCGCCGACGGCGCCCACGAGGTCGAGGTCCGGACAGGCGGCGTGCTCCTGTGGTCGGCTTCGCATGACTCCTGGAGCTTCACCACGGACGCGACGCCACCGCAGCTGCAGCTTCCCGGCGACGTCGTTCAGGGACAGGTGCGCAGCCCCTTCGTGCTCGAGGGCGAGGTGACGGGTGCGACGGCGCTACGGGCGGAGACCGCACCGTCCCCGTCGGGCAGGACGGGCGTTCGAGCTTCGCTTCCCTGCGCCGCCGACCGAGCCGGTCGAGATCATCGCGAGGGACGCCGCCGGCAACACCGCCACGCCGTGAACGTCGTCCTCGTGCCGCGGCTGCCGAGCAACCCCGTGAGGGCCGTCCACGTGATCGGCCGACGGCTGGGCGAACGACGAGCTCCGCGCGGCCGTGCTGCAGCTGCTCGACGAGAAGCGCATCAACGCGGTCGAGCTCGACCTCAAGGACGAATCGGGAATCATCGGCTGGAACGCCCCGGTGCCGCTCGGCCGCGAGATCGGCGCGGTCCGGGAGATCTTCGACCTGGCAGGACGCGGTCGAGCTGCTGCACGCCAAGGTGCTCGCGTGATCGGGCGTCTCGTCGCCTTCCGCGACCCCATTCAGGCCGAGGCGTCCTGGACGGGCGGGCCGGAAGGCGAGGTCATCCAGACACCCGGCGGGCGAGCCTACTCCGGAGGCTACGGTGGCTTCACGAACTTCGCCAACCCGGCGGTCAGGCAGTACAACATCGACGTCGCCGTCGCGGCTGCCGCCGCTCGGCGTGGACGACATCCTCTACGACTACGTGCGCCGTCCCGACGGCCCGCTGGACAGCATGCGGTTCCCGGGCCTGCGAGGGCGAGGCCCGAGGCTCGATCGTCTCGCTTTCCTCGCCGAGACCCGGAAGGCGCCTCAGCCGACCGGGCGCGTTCCTCGGCGCGTCCGTCTTCGGGGTCGCCGCGACGCGGCCCGACGACGTCGCGCAGGACATCGGGGCGATGGCGCGAGAGCTGGACTACGTCTCCCCGATGCTCTACCCGTCGCACTGGGGCGCCGGGCGAGTACGGCGTGGCAAGCCCGAACAACGAGCCGTACGAGATCGTCCGGCGATCGCTGGAGGACTTCAAGATGCGCGACCTACGGCACAGGCGCTCGCCTCGTTCCGTGGCTGCAGGACTTCTCGCTCGGCGTCGAGTACGGCCCGGCCGAGGTCGAAGGCCCAGATCGCGGCGGCGCGGGATGCCGGCGTGCGGGACTTCCTGCTGTGGGATCCCGGCAGTCACGTACACGTCGAAGGCGCTCGCCCCGAAGGCGAGGTTCCCGACGACGGGCGAGAAGCCGGCGCGCTCGGGCCCGGTTGCGCCGCCGCTCGCGCCCAACGAGCTGGGCGTGGTGCCGGTGCTCATGTACCACCAGCTGCTCCCGGACGGCGGTGGGGAGTACGACCTGACCCCGGCCGAGTTCCGGCGCGAGCTCGAGCGCCTCTGGCGCGAGGGCTACCGGCCGATGCGTGCCTCGGATCTCGTGAACGGCACGATCGACGTGCCCGCGGGAACGACCCCGGTGGTGTTGACGTTCGACGACGCGTCGAGCGAGCCAGGCGGCGCTCTCGACGTCCGGCCAGATCGATCCGAACACCATGGCGGGAGTCCTCGCTCGAGTTCGCGGAGCAGCCATCCCGGGCTTCGAGCCGGCCGGGACGTTCTACGTCAACAGGGAGCCGTTTGCGGCAGAGGAGAGTACGGCCGACCTGCTCGCCAAGCTCGTCGCGCTCGGGTTCGAGATCGCGAACCATACGCGCGACCACCTGGCGCTCGGCACGCTGACGCCGGAGGAGGTCCAGCAGCAGCTCGTGCTCGAGAACCGGGTCATCCACGACTTCCTTCCGGAAGCCGAGATCGTGACGATGGCGCTGCCGCACGGCAGTCTTCCGACGCAGCCGGCGCTCGCCCTCGAAGGTGTCTGGGACGGCGAGAGCTATCGCTTTGCCGGCGTCCTGCTCGTCGGGGCCGAGCCGGCGCCCTCTCCCTTCTCGAGCGCGTTCGAGCCGCGGCCATCCCGCGGGTGCGCTCGACTCCCGACCCGGCGCTGGAAAACGGATCGGCAGACTGGCTCGACCGGCTGCGCCCGGAATCCGGAGCTTCGATTCGTCTCGGACGGCGATCCGAGCCAGATCACGGTGCCCGCGGGCCGCGAGGCCGAGGTGGCCGAGCGGTACTCGGGAGCGTGACGGCGCGCTGAACGCCTGCGGCTCCGTGGCCGCCGCCGGTCACGTGTTCGCTGCGGCTTGCTCGCTGAGCTCCTTGTTCATCGCCCGTGCGGTCTTCGTCCCGACGAGACCGTCTGCCTCGAGGTTGTGGTTCCTCTGGAACTTCGCGACCGGCCTTTGCGGGTCTTGCCGCCGTAGATCCCGTCGGGCTCGCCGATCTTGAAGCCGAGCACGACCAGGCCGCCTGGAGCTCCGCCACTCGGGCGGCCGGGCTCTGGGGGCCGATCGTCTCGCCTGGGTTGGGCAGCGTGATCTGGATCGCTTCCTGCGGCTGCTCGGGGGTCGTCGGCCGGCGGGGGCGGCGGCTCGTTTCCTCGCCGGTGTCGACCGGAAGAGCAGGCCCGTGTCGGTCGGCCGCCGAGCGCCTCGCCGTCGTCGTCGCCACCGCCGCAGCCCAGACGAGCGCCAGGGCATGGTGAGACAGCAGGACGCGGGCGCAGCGGATGGCGAAGTTACGCTCGGAGGGACGAACGGGACTCTCATCTCGGATGGCGCAGTCTGCGCTCGGGTCGGGCCGCAAGATGGAACGGGTTTTTCGACGACTGCGTCGGCGGGCCTGCTCGCGTCCTCGCGATCCTCGTCGTGGCGGCCGCCACGGCGTCGCCACCTCTGGAGGCGGATGGCGCCGGGACGCCGCGCTACCACTGCCGCGCTCCGAGGTGGCCGGTGCGCTCTTCGACGGGCAGGATCGCCGTCGCGGGCGGCTTCCTGGAGGACGGATCGAGCTCGGCGCGCGTCGATCTCTACGATCCGGCCCGCGGACGCTGGACGCGCCTTCCCGACCTGCCGCTCGGCGTCAACCACGCGATGGCCGCCGCCGGCGGAGGTCGTCTGTACGTCGCTCGGCGGCTATGCGGACGGCGAGCCTCAGCGCCTTTCGTGCTGGGACGGCCGGCGCTGGCGGCGTCTGCCGCCGCTTCCCGAGGCGCGCGCGGCCGGCGGCGCCGCATTCGCCGGCGGGAAGCTCTACGTCGTCGGCGGTGTCGGCCGCTGCCCGGACGCCCGCCGAGCGTCGCGTTCGTCTACAACCCCCGAACCGGCGCTGGTCGCGGATCCCCGGCCCGACTCCGCGAGAGCACCTCGGCGTCGTCGTCGCTCGGCGGTCGTGTCTACGCGGTCGGCGGACGCACGGCCGGGTTCGACACGAACCTCGACGTGTTCGAGGTCTACCGACCCGCCGAGCGCCGCTGGCGGCGGCTGCCCCGATGTCCCGACCCCGCGCGGCGGTACGGCGCTCGCGGCGGTTGCCGGTCGGCTCGTCTCGGTGGGCGGCGAGGAGCCGGCCGGGACGATCGCGTCGGTGTTCGCCTACGACCGTGTCCGGGCGCCGCTGGACGCCGCTGGCCGATCTGGCGACGCCGCGCCACGGCCTCGCCGTCGTCGGCCGCGGGCGCCGTCTTCGCCATCGGCGGCGGCCCCGAGCCGGGTCTGTCGGTAAGCAGCGCGAACGAGTCGCTCTCCGCTCGGGTAGCCGCCGTCGGCCCGTCGCGGGGTGCCGTGGCAGCCGCCTCTCAGCCGCCGCGCGCGGAGGCGGCTCGCCGGGAGCTCGGCGTCGTGGAGCGTCGCGCTCGCGCGTCTGCGCGTCCTCCTCGTTCAGCAGCCGCACGAGGAAGTACGAGATGGCGGCGAGGAAGACGATGGACTGCTCGGCCGTCATCAGCACGCCGCCGAGGTTCTGATCCTCGACGGCGAGAGGCCCCAGAGCGCGGGGCGCTCTCGTAGTAGTCGTAGAAGGCCGAGCCGGCGAACGTGAGCGCGAGCCCGAGGAAGGCCGAGAAGACGAACGCAGCGCCGAGGTACGCGAGCCGCGGCCGGCGTCGTCGGCGCGTGCGGAACGTCCGAGATGACGGGCCACCAGAAGAGCAGCCCGATCGCGAGCAGCACGAGGTGCTCGACGTTCAGGAGCCACGGGTTCTCGAGCGCGGTGTCGTAGAAGGCGGCGAGGTGGACGAGGTACCAGCCGGCGAGCCAGACGGGCAGCGCGACGCGAAGCCGGGTCACCGAGGCGAACGGCGCCCCGCCGCGGCGCGCGATCGCCTCTCGCATCGACGGCGTCAGTCCGAGCACGAGGAGCAGCGGCGCCCAGTCGGCGACCACGACGTTCTGGAACAGGTGGAACAGCAGCAGGTAGTGGGCGGCGAGCGTCTCGAGCGGCGAGTTGAGCGACGCGGCGACGAAGAGAAGGCCGGAGCCGAACGCGCACGGCGCGCCAGCCGGAGGCCTGCTCGCGGCGCCAGGCGCGCCAGTACAGGACGCCGCGACGACGGCGAGAGCGAGAAAGAGCGGCTCGAACGTGAACGACGTCGGGCCGGCGGCGTCACGGACGGCGGGCGCGCCGGGCAGCGTCGTGCCCGCCCGTGCCTGCCTGATCCGCCGCCAGGAGCAGGAACGCCGCGAAGGTCCCGAGCGCGAGCGTCTGCTCGGCCATCATGACGGCGCCGGCGAGCCGCTGGTCGGTCAGCGGCGAGAGCCCGAGCAGCCGCTCGTCCTGGAGCGCGTACGGCTCGTACAGCACCCGTCCGGAGAAGACGAGCACGGCCGCGAGCACCTGACCGGCCGCGAAGAGCGCAACCGCGAGCGCCGAGGCGGGCCGCCCGGGTCAGGGCCCGCGCCGGGCCGGGTCGATGAGCTGGTACCACATGACGAAGCCCGCGAGCACGAACGTGACGTGCTCGAGGTCGTGCACCCAGCGCGCGTCGAGCGCCGCGTCGTAGACCGCCGGCACGTGCCAGATGGCGAACACGCCGCCCAGACGGCCGAACGCGACGGCCGGTCGCGAGAGCACGCCGACGAGCGCGCGCACCGGGCGGACGCGCGCGAGCGGCCCGAGCACCGGGCCGGGAGGAGGAAGAAGAGCAGCGGGCCCGTCAGCCCGAGCAGCACGAGCGCCACGGCGGCGTCGCCGATCAGGACGTGCTGCAGCATGTGCGCCGAGAGCAGGTACTCCTCGGCGATCGGCGTCGAGCGGCGACACGAGCACGAGCACGGCGAGGGTCAACCCGAGCCCGAACACGACGAGCCGCCACCAGGGCGCGTGATCGGGCCGGCCGCGACGGCGCAGCCGGACGCAGCCCTGCACGAAGAGCGCGAGCGCGAGCCTCGCCGGCACGAGAACGGCCGGCTCGAGGTTCCAGGCGCCGTCGAGCTCGGACGTCCGGCACCCGGTCGCCGTGCGCCGCGGCGTCCCCGGCAGGGCGAGGAGCAGCGATCCGACCGCCGTGAGCACCAGCGCGGGTCGCATCACGGCTCCCGCGTCTCCCGCCGCGCACGCCGCCGATCGCGGACGGTGACGACGGCCACCCAGAGCACGACCGCCGCCACCGGGACGACCACCGCGAGGGTCGTGCTCCAGTGCCCGAGGTGCGCGAGCGCCGTCACGCGTTCGCCTGCGAGAGGAGCCAGAGCGCGAGGCTCGTGAAGCCGATCATCACCACCAGCATCCAGTATTGCGATCGCGTCGCCTCGTGGGGGCTCGCGTAGAGCTCGAGCGCGCGGTCGTGGGCGAGCGTCAGGCCGGCGACAGTGGCCGCGACGACGACCGCGACCTGCACGTACCAGGTGGCGGTGGCGCCGATGAGCCCGTAGTCGATCGCGGTCTCCGCCGTCCCGAAGAGGTCCCAGCCGCGCCCGAGCGGATCGGAGACGAGAGAGACGAGCGCCTGTCCCTGGAAGAGCAGGAACGTGACGTAGTGGGCGGCGACGTACACGAACGCGATCGGTACGAGCGAGGGAGCGAACCAGCCGGCGAGCACGCGCTCGGAGAAGCCGCCTCTCGACGGTCCGAGCTCCCGGCGATCCCGAGCAGGAAGAAGCGCCGATCGACGGCGACGCAGGCGAGCATGCCGATGCCTCCGGCGAGCTCGTCGCCCAGGGACGGCCCGGTGCCGAGCGCGCAGCAGCCCTCGGCGATCCGGTCGCGACGTGCGACCAGAACGCGGTCTCCTGCAGGCCGTCGAACGTGACCGTGCCGATCATCACCGAGAGCACGGCGACGAGGCCTGCCATCCGGCTTCAGCGAGGTGAGCCCGATGAGCGGCGGGCGCAGCGACGATGCGGTCCTCGCTCCCGCCGCTCGACGGGCGACATTCGCGCGAAGAGCCCGAAGTAGACGGAGAACGCCTCGCCCCGCCGGACCCACGGCTCGACGCCGAAGATGCCCATGCCGAGGAACGTCACGCTCGAGTACGCGAGCGCCGCCGCGGCGATCGTCCGCGGCGACGTGCCCGTCCGAGACGAGCAGCTCGAGCCAGGCGAACGCGAAGAGGCCCGCGGCCGCCGGCCAGTAGCCGAGCCTCTCCGGGTACGGAAGTCCCGTGCCGGCCTTCTCGCCGAGCGCCGTCGACGCGGCCCAGGCGAACGCCCGGCCGATCGCCCGCCAGGGGTTGAACGGTAGAAGACGTCGCCGAAGAGCACGCTCGCGAGCACGAGGCCGACCCAGAAGACGACGTAGACGAAGGTCGGGACGATGTTCTCGGGCACGGTCTGGTCGCCGAAGAACCCGGCCCAGAGGAGCAGGACGAGCAGGAAGACGCCGACGTGCTGCAGAGAAGATCGACCGGTTTCGAGAGCAGGATGCGCGACAGGCGCTCCGGCAGCGGCCAGATGTCGTAGTCGGCGAGGCGGTCGCTTCGCCAGAGAGTCGCCGAGCGAGACGAACGAGATGACGAGCACGAGCGGCGGCATCCAGCCGAAGAGCCACTCCGGGATCGGAAGATCGGCTCGGCCCGACGAGGCCGTGGGCGAGGAGGACGTTCACGGCTCGACGACGAGCTGGACGATCTGGACGCTCGAGTTCTCGAGCTCGGGCTCGAAAATACCTTCGAGATTGGCGACGAAGTCGAACCGGGCAGGCTTGCCCGGGCTGACGTCCTTGGCGATGTCGTATCCGTGGACGTGAACTTCCTCCGGAGCGTCTGCGCGAACGACGAAGCGAACGCGATCGCCGTATTTCACCTCGATCTTCTGGACACCGCCTACCGGCTGCCCACCGCGCACGAGCACGACCAAGGCGTTGTCGTCGGGCTCGGTCTCGGTCTCGGCGGGCTCGGTTTCCGTTTCCGTCGTGGTGGTCGCCGGCTCGGTCTCGGTCTCGGTCTCGGTCGTCTGGGTCTCGGCCGTCGTCGCGGGCTCGGCGGTCGTCGCCGGCTCTGTCGTCGTTGCCGGCGGCGGCGCCTCGGCGGGAGCCGACGCCTCGTCGGAGCCGCCGCAGCCGGCGAGCGCCAGGGTGGCGGCCAGGCCGGCCGCCAGCAGGAACATTCTCGAGCGCGTCATGCGCTTTCCTCCTTTCGTCGTTGGACGTCACCCGCCCGAGCGGGCGGGCAGAGCCGTCCTAGACGGGAGGGGCGCGGCCGCTGTGGGCGGCGGCGAGGCGCGGCGCGTTCGGCAGCAACGCCACGACGGGCCGGCGGCGCGACACCAGGGCGAAGCCCGGGCCGCGGCGGCGTCTTCAGCGCCCGGCCGATCGCCTCGGCGGCGCGGCCGAGCGCCCGCGCCGCGACGAGAGCCGCGAGAGCGAACGGCAGCTGGAGGAGCGAGCCCGACGAGGAACGTGGGCTCGGCCACGGCGGCCAGCGGCAGGTCGCCCGAGGCGACGAGCCGCTCGAGGTGCTCCTGGAACATGAAGCCGAGCGGCGGCAGGAGCGCGAGCGGCCAGGCGGCCGGTTGCGCGGGCGATCGGCCTCGACGCGCCCCGACGGCATGCGCAGCAAGCCCGGCGAGCGCGACCGCAAGCGTGGCTCCGAGCAGGAACGGCGTCGCTGCCAGGTAGCCGTGACCGGTCCTGGCGAGCAGATCGCCACGCGTGGCGCTGTCGGGCTCGACGATCCGGTAGGCGAGCGCGTGCGCCGTGAGCGAGCCGGCCGTCATCAGCGGCACGGCAACGAGCCACGCGAGCGGGCGTCGGTGCATCGAACAGATGATGCCAGGACGTGCCCCAGAGACGGCAGCGGTAAGCTTCCTGTCGTGCTCCCGTGAACCCGCGGAAAGGACGGTGACTGGCGATGGCCGTCGTCGAGAGCGATCCCAGGCGGGCGAGCACGTCCGCTCCCTCGAGCAGGAATACCTGCTTCATTCGTGGTCGATCCAGTGCAAGCTGAGCCCGATCCCGGTCGCGGGCGGTGAGGGTCGTTACTTCTGGGACTACGACGGCAAGCGCTACCTCGACTTCGCGTCCCAGCTCGTCAACCTCAACATCGGGCACCAGCATCCGAAGATCGTCGCGGCGATCAAGGACCAGGCCGACCGGCTCTGCACGATCGGGCCGCCCATGGCGAACGACAAGCGCGGAGAGCTCGCCCGTCTCGTCGCCGAGGTGACGCCCGGCAACCTCTGCAAGACGTTCTTCACGAACGGCGGGGCGGAGGCCAACGAGGCCGCCATGAAGCTCGCCAGGCACTACACGGGCCGTCACAAGATCGTCGTTCGCTACCGCTCCTACCACGGCGCTACCGCCGGCGCGATCACGCTCACCGGCGACCCCCGGCGCTGGTCGGTCGAGCCGGGCCTCCCGGGTGTCGTGCGCATGTTCGACCCGTACACGTATCGCTGCCCGGCCGGCCACCCCGATCCGTGTCCCGTGTGCACCGGCGCTCCGCACCTCGAGGAGATCCTCATGTACGAGGGGCCGCAGAACGTCGCCGCCGTGATGATGGAGACGGTCACCGGGACGAACGGCGTCATCGTGCCGCCGCCCGGCTACCTGCAGTCGATCCGCGAGGTCTGCGACAGGCACGGGATCCTGCTGATCCTCGACGAGGTGATGGCGGGGTTCGGGCGCACCGGCAAGTGGTTCGCCTGCGAGCACTGGGACGTGGTGCCGGACATCATGACCGTGGCCAAGGGCATCAACTCGGGCTACGTGCCGCTCGGCGCGATGGTGGTCTCCGAGCCGATCGGCGACTGGCTGCGCGACCACATGCTCTGGAGCGGTCTCACGTATTCCGGGCACCCGCTGGCGTGCGCCGCGGGCGTCGCGTCGATCGAGGCGTTCAAGGAAGAGGGGATCGTCGAGAACGCCGCGGAGATGGGAGACGTGCTGGCAGAGGAGCTGCCGAAGCTCCAGGAGCGGCACCCGTCGATCGGCGAGGTCCGCGGCCTCGGGCTCTTCTGGATGCTCGAGCTCGTACGCGACCGCGAGACGCGCGAGATGCTCGTCCCGTTCGCGGCGAGCGGCGAAGCGGCCGCGCCGATGGCCCGGCTGACGAAGGCGGCGCTCGAGCGCGGTCTCTACCTGTTCGCGCACTTCAACCGGGTCGGGATCACGCCGCCCCTCACGATCACGCGTGACGAGCTGCTCGAGGGCCTCGGCATCCTCGACGACGTGCTCGCGATCGCCGACGAGTATCGCGCTAGGCCGAAACCGGCGAAGCCGTAGGGGCCGGATGCTCATGGCCGCGCACGAGCAGTTCGCTCGGCCGGATGAGATCCGGCCCTACAACCCGTTGCCGCTCCGGGCCGCTTCACGGCCGATAACGGGCTTCGCCCGTTTCAGCCTAGACGCGGGCCGGCATGACCTCCTGGCCGTAGGCCTCGAGGATCTGCTCCTGGCCCTCGGTCATGAGGTAGATGTTCCAGTGCGCGACGCCGATCGCCTCGAGCTCCTTGAGCTTGCGCGACGTGATCCTCGGGCGTGCCGAGGACGCAGAAGCGGTCGCAGGTCTCGTCGTCGACGAACTCGCCGTGGGCGGCGCCGACGCGCGAGTGGTCCTTGTAGTCGTAGAACGTGCGTCGCTTGACGTACTCGTAGAGCGCCGGCGGCAGCTCCGACTCCGGGTACTTGCCGAGCAGGTCCATGACGTGGTTCGAGACCATCGCCGGGAACCAGCGCACCTGGTCGCGGGCAGCGGCGAGGTCGTCGCCGACGAACGCGGGCGCGCACACGATCGGCGACGAGCGCGTCGGGGTCGCGGCCGGCGTCGCTGGCGGCGCTGGCGGGCGATGCCCATGATCCACTCGACGATGTCCGGGTCCGCGAGCTGGATCACGACGCCGTCGCCGACGCGGCCCGGCGACGCCGAGCGCCTTCGGCCCGTAGCCGGCCACGTAGATCGGGATCTCCGGCCGGCCCTTGGCCCATTTCAGCTCGAGCTCCTTGCCGTTCCACGTCACCGGCCGGCCGTTCATGAGATCCCTGATCATCACGAGCGAGCGCTCGAACTCGACATCTTGACCGGATCGAGCCCGATCACCCGCCGGGCCGAGTCGCCTCGGCCGATGCCCATGAACATGCGCCCGTTCGAGATGTCGTGCAGCGTCGCGTAGGCGCTTGCGAGCACCGTCGGGTCGCGCGTGCCGGGGTTCGTCACGCAGTGGCCGAGCTTCAGCTCGCTCGGTCTCGCGCGGCGACGAGCGTCAGCAGCGGGATCGACTCCTGCCAGAGGATGTGCGAGTCGTACGTCCAGCCCCAGTCGAAGCCCTGCTGCCTCGGCGAGCTGGAAGCAGCTCGACGAAGCGGGAGTGGGGCGGATCGGGCAGCACGGTGATGCCGAAGCTGAGCGCCACAGCGGGCAGTCTCGTGACGGCCGATGAGGGCCGGTATATCCGGCCCGACGGCCGTAGGGGCCGGATCTCATCCGGCCCGAGCGGGCACGAGACGCTATGACCAGCCCGAGCTCGTCGAGGCGATCCTCGTCGATGCCGAAGTGATGGGCCGAGCTCGTGGAGGACGGTGACGCGGATCTCCTCCTCGAGCACGCTCGGGATCGTCGCCGAACTCCTCCTCGAGCGGGAGCCGGTAGATCTCGATCTTGTCGGGCAGCGCTCCCGCGTAGCCCGAGTCGCGCTCGTCGAGCGGGATCCCGGTGTAGAGGCCGAAGAGGTCGGGGTCCTCGTCGTTCTCGTCCTCGACGACGATCTCGACGTTCGACATCGCGCGTCGCAGGTCGTGCGGGCAGCTCCTCGAGCGCGCGGCGACGTGCGCCTCGAAGTTCGTCACGCCGCCTCCAGCCCGAGCTTCGGGGGCCGGCCGACCATGAACGGCCTGCGCCGCGAGGAAGCCGAACGCAAAGCCGCCGACGTGCGGCGAAGTACGCGACGCCGCCCCCCTCACGGGATGGGTGAAGGCGTAGCCGCCGTCCACGAGCTGGAACAGGAACCACACGCCGAGGTAGAGCCAGGCTCGCACGGGGAAGAAGAAGACCGGGAAGACCCAGGAGAGGATGCGGGCCCGCGGGAAGAGCATCAGGTAGCCGCCGAGCACGCCGGCGATCGCGCCGCTCGCCCCGACTCCGGGATCGTCGCCTCGGAGGCGGTGCCGAAGTCGAGCGTCACCCACGTCTGCAGGGCGCTCGCGGCAAGGCCGGCCAGAGATAGAAGAGCAGATAGCGGGCCCTGCCGAGCGCGTCCTCGACGTTGTTCCCGAAGATCCAGAGAAACAGCATGTTCACGGCGAGGTGGTCCCAGCCGCCGTGCGCGAACATGGACGTCACCGCGTTCAGCGGGCCAGGGCAGGCCGGTCGTGGGGCACGATCCGTCGACCTCGCAGGGCTGGTAGCCGAGCTGCTCGACGGACTCCTCGACGTCGGGCACCTGGTAGGCGAGCCAGACGGCGACGTTCACGCCGATGAGGGCGACGGTGACCGCCGGGAACGATCTGGTCGGTAGCCGGTCCCTGAGCGGAAGCACGATCGCCTGCGGCAGGTCGGGCTCCGCCGTGATGCTACGCAGCGGCGCCGACGGGAAGCTCAGGGCACGATGAGCGCGAGCAGCGCCTTCTGCGCGTGCAGGCGGTTCTCGGCCTGATCCCAGGCGGCGGAGCGGGGCCCGTGCAGCACGTCCTCGTCGATCTCCTCGCCGTAGTGCGCCGGCAGGTCGTGCATGACGATCGCCCGCGGCGTCGGCGAGCGCCAGGAGCTCGTCGTCGACCGGTAGCCGTCGAAATCGCTGCCGGCGTCGCTCGCTCTCGGCGTCCTGGCCCATGCTCGTCCAGACGTCGGTGTAGACGACGTCGGCGCCGCGGTGCGGCCTCGCGGGGGTCGCGGAGAAGCCGACCGTGCCGCCGGCCGCGTCGGCCGCCTCGCGTGCTCGTGTGACGAGTCGGCGCGCGGCTCGTACCCGGGCGGGTTGCGGCCGTGAAGTCGATGCCGAGCTTCGCGCAGATCGGCCATCAGCGAGTGGCACACGTTGTTCCCGTCGCCGACGTACGCGACGCGCACGCGATCGAGGTCGTCGAAGCGCTCCCGGAGCGTCAGGGCATCGGCGAGCGCCTGGCAGGGATGGAACTCGTCGGTGAGCCCGTTGACGACCGGGATCGCGCATGCTGGGCGAGCTCGTCGACGATCGGACTGGCGAAACGTCCGCACACGACCGCGTCGAGGTAGCGCGAGAGGACGACGGCCGTGTCGCGGATCGTCTCGCCCCGGCCGAGCTGCAGCTCGCCCGTCGCGAGCGGGACGGCGGTGCCGCCGAGCTGCGTCATCGCCGACCGCGAAGGAAACCCGCGTGCGGGTCGACGGCTTGTCGAAGATCGAGCCCGAGCGTCCGCGCCGGCAGGAGCGGCGTGGGCGGCCCCTGCGACCTGACGCCGCTTTCAGCTCGGCCGCGAGATCGAGCAGCGTGCCGGAGCTCGTCCGGCGACCAGTCCTCGACGCGGAGGAAGTCGCGGCCCTTCAGATCGGGGGGACGTCCATAGCGTCCGGATCGTAGCCGCACGAAGTCGCACGCCTGGCTGCCGCGTTCGGCCTCCGGCCGCCTATGCCCTCGCGGCGCCAGCCACTGCTCCGCCACGACGGCGAGGTCGAGGCTGCCGCCGCTCACCTGGTCGACGAGCTCGTCGGCGTCCATGCCCTGGCCCTCGTTCCAGAGCTCCCGCAGCAGGATCCGGCCTTGCGGCTCGCGAACCACGATCGTGCCGTAGCTCCTCGCGGAGGTAGCGCGACGAGCTCGGCCTCGAGCGCCCAGGCGCGGAGATAGGACGGTCACGTAGAAGCCGGCGTCGACGTCGCGAGGAAGTCGGCCTCGGCGACGGCTCGATGCCGGTTCGCGTCCAGCATCCGCTCCACGTAGCGGGCCGGCATCGCATCCGAGGTCGGCGCCCGTCGTGGAGCTCGAGCTCGTAGAGCAGCTTGCCGCAGTAGCGGCGCACGAAGTAGAGGAGCACCGCGGCGACTCTCGGCGACCAGCTCGTCGGCGCCGCCCACGTCGAGCTGCGCGCGAGCCAGGGCGGATCGGTGACGAGGTGCTCGAGCAGGAACGCCCAGCCTCGGTGACCGCGTTGTCGCCGAGGCAGCGGGCCTCGACGGGCGAGCCGGGGCGGACGTGTGCGCGAAGTGCTCGGTATGGCCGGCCTCGTGGAACAGCGCCCGCCAGTCGTCGATTCCGCCGATCGGCTTGATGCAGAGCACGACGCGAGCCGGCACCTCGATCGGGGAGCAGAAGGCCCGCGGATCCTTGCGCCGGCCGCGGCTCGACGTCGAGCTCGACGTTGCGCTGCGCTCGGAGGTCGATCCCGAGGCCGTCGACGTCGCCTCGAGCGCGGGCAGCATGCGGTCGGCCGGGATACGCCTCGTCCCAGGCATCGGAACGGAACAGGCGCGGGATGTCCGAGCGTCGCGCCTCGTCGAGCGCCGATCCCGAGGCGGCTGCGCAGCAGGCGGTCGAGCGAGCGCGCATGGAGGTCCTCGGTCTCCGCGAGAAAGCGCCGGGCCTGGTCCGCGAGCGGCTCGAGCTCGGAAGCCGAATTCCTCGTAGAGGACGCGGTAGGTCGTCGGCGTCCAGCTCGCGCACGGCGTCGCGCAGGCGATCGAGAGCCTCGCCGTGGAGGGGGTTCAGCTCCTCGAGCAGCTCGACGCGGGCGCTGTCGAGCTGCTCCCGGCGCTCGCGATCCGGCTCGTTCGCGTGCGACGGCCGCAGCTCCCGGTAGCCGATTCGCCGGCCGTCGACGCTCCGCCTCGAGCGTCGCTTCGAGCTCGGCGATGCGCTCCTCCTCCGCCGCGGTCAGGTGCCCGAGCCGGCCCTCGCACGCGAACCGCCAGAGCTCGCGCATGCCCGCCGCCTGTGCCGCTCGCGCGGGCGAGCTCGCCGAGCTCGCGGCACGACGCGGGCGACGTCAGGTCGGCATAGCGATCGTAGATCGGCTCGAGCACGAGGTCGGGCTTCTGACCCGAGAGCTGCAGGTAGTACTCCTCCTGCAGCGCGGTCAGGAAGCGCTCGGCCTCGGCTCGGTACTCGTCGAGCTCCGCGGCGCCACGACCGCCTCAGGATAGCCCGGTGCGCGAGTTCACCGTGACACGACACGAGCGCCGACCCAGGTCCTCGACGTGACCGCGGAGGTGCGGAGCGCGCTCGAGGGCGCCGGACGGCGCAGCCGTGCTCGTCTACGTCCCGCACGCGACGGCCGGCGTCGTCGTGCAGGAGCACGCCGATCCGAACGTCGGCCGCGACCTCGAGATGGCGCTTCGAGCGCATCGTCGACGACGGCTGGCCGTACAAGCACCTCGAGGACGGCGAGGTCGAACCCGTGGTCGCACGTTCGCGCGTCGCTCTCGGCCACCTCGGTCGTCATTCCGCTCGATGGACGGCAAGCCTCGCGCTCGGCACCTGGCAGGGCATCTTCTTCTGCGAGTTCGACGGCCCCCGCACGCGGCGGGTCATCGTCTCGACCTTGCACTGACAAACAGATGATGGCCGCTCCGGTGGTGAAGGGCGAGGAGCTCGTCCTCGCGATCGACTCGCTGGCATTCGGCGGCAACGGCGTCGCGCGGCTGAACGGCTTCGTCGTCTTCGTCCGCCGCGGGCTGCCGGGGGACACCGTTCGCGCACGCGTCACGAAGGTGAAGGGCAACCACGCGGAGGCGGACGCGGTAGAGCTGCTCGAGCCGGGCGCGGCGCGCGTCGAGGCGCCGTGCGACCACTTCGGCGCGTGCGGCGGCTGCCGTCTGCAGGACCTCGCGCTACGAGGCGCAGCTGGAGGCGAAGGAGACGCAGGTCCGGGATGCGCTCCAGCGGCTCGGCGGCCTGCGGGATGCTCCGCTCGAGCCCATCGTCCCCGCCGTCGAGCAGTTCGGCTACCGCAACAAGCTCGAGTGGTCGTTCACGCAGACGCCCGCGGGGCCTGCGCTCGGCTTCCATCGCGCCGGTCGCTGGGACGAGGTGCTCGAGATCGAGCGCTGCCACATCGCGACGCCGGTCGGCAACGCCATCCGCGACGCGGCCCGCGAGTGGGCCCGGCTCGAGGGCCTTCGCGCCTACTCCCAGGCGAGCGGCGAGGGCTTCCTGCGTCATCTCGTCGTGCGCGAGGCGCGGAACACCGGCCAGGCGCTCGTCGTCCTCGTGACCGCCCCGGGGGAGCTGCCAGGTCGCGCGGCGGCTCGTCGACGCCATGCGACGCGTTCCCGAGGTGCGGAGCGTCCAGCATGCCGTCAACGACCGTCCGGCCGAAGTGACGAACCTGCCGGCGACGTCTGCTGTACGGCGACCCGTGGATCGAGGAGGAGACTCCTCGGACTGCGCTACCGCGTGCGGCCGAACGCGTTCCTGCAGACGAACACGGCGATGTGCGAGCGCCTCTACGAGCTCGTGCGTCGAGTACGCGGCGCTCACGGGAGGCGAGACGGTGTACGACCTCTACTGCGGCATCGGCACGATCGGGCTGACGCTCGCTCCGAGCGCGCTGACGGTCTGGGGCATCGAGGTCTCGGAGGAATCGGTCGCCTGCGCGCTCGAGAACGCGGAGCTGAACGGCGATCACCGAACGCGGCGTTCTTCGCGGGCGACGTCGGCCGTGCCGTCGAGGAGCTCGTCGCCGCGGGCCGGGAGCCCCGACCTGGTCGTGGTCGATCCGCCGCGCGCAGGCCTGTCGGGCAAGGCGCTGCGGCGTGTCGGCGCGCTCGAGTCGCCGCGCCTCCTCTACGTCTCGTGCAACCCGACGACGCTCGCCGGCGACGCATCCGTGCTCTGCGGCGAGCTGGGCTACCGGCTCGAGCGCGCCCGGCCCGTCGACATGTTCCCCCACACGCCGCACGTCGAGACCGTGGCGCTCTTCGCCCTCGCGACCAGGTCTGTAGGGACGCAGCCTCAGCGGCTGAGCGGCCGGCTCGGCCGGCCGCGACCGCGATCGCCGAGCCCGTGAGGGCCTGCGGCCACGGTCGTGACCTTCGCCACGCGCGGCGATCGTGTCGAGGCCTTCGGCCTCGACGGAACGTCGCGGCCTGGCGCCTGCGGCGCGCGCCGCTGTCGCCCTTCGGGCTCTACGACACGAACCAGCCGCCGTCGACCGGGAGGGCGACTCCCGTGCAGTAGTCGGAGGCGGGCGAGGCGAGGAAGACGGCCAGCGCCCTTGAGTCCTCGGGCTCGCCGAGCTCGCCGAGCGGGATCCGCTCCGCGAGCGTCTCGCCGGAACGTCGACGGCCTCGGGCTCCTCGGAGAGCATGTGGCCGCCGGCGATCTGGTGCGGATGTACCCGGGCAGGATCGCGTTGACGCGGACGCCTTTCGGTGCGAGCTGGATGGCCGCCGTGCGCACGAGGGACAGCACGCCGCCCTTGGCCGCCGCGTAGCCGTAGGCGCCGAAGAAGCGATCCCCGGTGACGGAGTACAAGGAGCCGGTGACGACGATCTTGCCGTAGCCGCGCGGGCTCATCCGCCGTGCCGCCGCCCGCATGGTCAGGAACACGCCGGTCAGGTTGACGCCGATCACCTCGTCCCAGTCGCTCAGTCGTCCACTCCTCGAGGTCGCCGCCCGCCCCGGCGATGCCTGCGTTCGCGAAGGCGACGTCGACCGCGCCCGAGCTCGTCGTCGATCCGCCGAAACGCCTCCTCGAGCTCGTGCTCGTCCGCCACGTCGGCGTGAACGACGAGCGCCCTCCGTCCCAGCGCGGTCGCCGCCGCGCCGGTCGCCGCTGCCCCCTCCGCGTCGACGTCCACGCAGGCGACGTCGGCGCCGGCCTCGGCACAGGCGACGGCGCAGGCCCGGCCGATGCCGCTACCCGCGCCCGGTGACGACGACGATGCGCCCGTCGAGGCGAAACGAGCCGAGCACGTCGAGGTCGCGGCTGCCGGCAGACTGCATCGGGCGAAGTCATAGACGATCGCCGCCGGCGTTGCCGCCGTCGCTAGTCGTGGCGCGGGCGCGCCCGCACCTGCCGCCACAGGAGGTCCGCGTTCACGAGGAGGAAGGCGGCGGAAAGGAGCGGCAGCGCGGGGAGGCCTCCGACGTCGGTGAACGCCGCCAGCGCCAGCGTGACGCCGAAGGAGAGCGTGCACGCGACCCACGTGGCGCCGAGCCGAAGGCCGAAGCGATCGGCGGCCCCGACGAACAGCGCGAAGAAGAGCACGTCCGGCAGCCCCAGCTGGGCGGCGTACGGGGCGCCCGGGACCGGGAACGCGATCGAGAGCTGGTCGAACACCTCCGGCTTCTCCTCGAGGATCGTCCGGGTCGGCCCCCGCGCGACGGACACGGCGTCGACGGGGATCACGATCAGGGCGACGAGCGCCACCCACGCTGGCCTGCTCGAAGAAGCGCAGGAAGAACCAGCCGAGCAGCGTGACCGCGGCGAGCTTCGCGTAGTTCGCCGCGATGTCGAGGCCCTGCGTCTCGAACAGGGCGGCCAGGCCGCCCAGCACGAGCGCGCCGGGGAGCGTCCAGCGCGAGCCACGCAGCGGCAGCGCGAGGCCGACCATCGCGAACGTGAGCGGGATCAGCAGGCCGCCGAGGAGCGCCACCTCGGCGCCGAGCGGCACGGTCGGCAGCTCGTCGGCCACGGCGTCGTAGACGCCGAGCGCGCCTCCGATGACTAGTACGGCGGCAGCTCGGACCACCAGGGGCCGAGCGCCTTGAACGCGTCCCAAAACTCCCTCTTGGCTGTCTGCTCGTCCAGCGCTGCGTCGATGTCCGGGGTCACGAGCGCCTGGATCGTCGGCGTGAAGGGCTGGATCTCGCCCGGCCGATCCTCGACCTCCTTCGCGAGCGGAAACCGGATCGCGTTCAGGCACTGGCGCGCATCTTCGCCCATCGCCACGACGATCTTGGGCTGCACGACGTGCAGCTCCCGCAGAACGAACGCGCGTCCCTGGTCCTCGGGCTCGTCCAGGTACTTGATGCAGTTCGTGCCGTAGATCGCCATCGGATCGACGCCGAGGCGCTGCACGCTCTTCAGCACCGCCTGCCCGGCTCGCCCGAAGAACGCGACGCCCTCGTGGAGCTCGGCGGCCTGCGGCCCGTACTTGAGGAGGAAGATGTCGGCGAGCGGATGCCCGGAGCCGAGCACGGGCGCCCGCTCGGGGCCCGCGGCGCTCGCCAGCTCGCCGCCGAGCTCGTTCATCTCGGCGATCGCCTTGCGCAGGTAGCGCTCGGAGATGTCGTCGGTTGCCACGGTCATGGATTCGCCGCCCGAGCGACGAATCCCTATCTGGCCAGCGATTCGCGGACGCGCGGCCGCGAAGCTCCGCGGCCCACTTCAACCCCTGGAGGTAGAGGAGTGACTTCGGCCGCCGAACGATCTCTGCGCTGCGCAGCGAGAGCAGGAACTCCTCGGGCGTGTCGAAGGCCCGCATGCGAACGAGCCCCGTGCCGACTCCCTGGAGGACGTGTGCATCCGAGCCGGCCCCGGCCAGGAGGTTGTACTTGCGGGCGAAGCGCGCGGCCTCGTCGTTGAACGCGTCGAAGAGCAGGCGGGCGTTGAACGTCTCCAGCACGTCGATCTCCGCGAGGTGGCGGTGGAGGGTGGTCGTGTCGGGGATCGCGTGCATCCGGTCGAACGGGTGTGGGAGATACACGAGGCCACCCTGGTCGCGGATCGCTCTCACGTGTCGCCGAAGCTCATGCCGCTCGGGATGGCCTCGCTGAGGAAGAGCCCGATGACCTCTCCCTGCCCGTCCGTCTTCACCTCCTCGCCGGGGATGACGCGCAGGGCGCCTCCGCGTGCCAGCTCGACGGCCTCGAGCGCTCCGCCGAAGGCGTTGTGGTCGGTGATCGCGATCGCCCCGAGCCCGATCGCCGCTGCGTGGTCGAGCAGGTCGCGCACGGGGACCGAGCAGTCGTGCGAGTGCTCGGTGTGCATGTGGAGGTCGGCGAGGATCCAGGGGCGTCCCGCGAGGGGCTCCTTGCGATCCCGCACGCGCCGGCGACCGGCCAGCGAGCGGTACAGGGACTCGAGCTCGTCGCCGAGCCGCTCGAGGCTCTGCGTCTCCGCGCCGCGCCTGGCCGCCTCGGCCTCACGGCGCCGGTAACCGGTGTCGGAGGCGAGACGCTGCATGGCCGCGGCGACGAGCTCGGGCTGCTCGAGCCGGGCCGGCGGCGCGATGAGCGGCACGCCGCTCGCGAGCGCCTCGAGGCGCAGTCGCGACCCCTCCTCGATGCCCGCGACGAAGCCGGCGGCACCGCGCAGGGCCTCGGCGCGGCCGGGCTCGTCGAGCCGTGTCTGGACGAGGACGCGGCCCCGCAGGTCGCGAGGCACGTAGGGACGGCCCGAGATCGCGCTCGGTCGCAGCACGACGAGCTCCCAGCGCGGGAAGCGCCCGCAGGCCGCGGATCGCGGCGCGGGCGAGCGGCCGCCGGTCGGGATCCCACTCGACCACGAAGCGCTTCCGGTCGGAGCCGGGCCTGAACAGCGCCGTGTCGACGCCCGCGGGCAGTAGCCGGTAGTCGCCCGGGTACCGCTCCCGGGCAGCGTTCGCCGTGCCTTCGCTCGTGGCGGTCAGGACGTCGATCCGGCCGAGCAGGCGTGCGCGCTGCCGCTTGCCGGGCGGGTAGCCGAGTCGCTCGGGATCGTGGAAGGTGGCGACGGCGAGGGCCTCCGCGTCGCGAAGCGCGAGGTAGGAGAGGCTCGCCAGGCCAGGCTCGTGGCCGTGCACGACGTCGAAGCCGCCTCGTGCGAGGGCGAGATCCAGGTTTGCCCGAACGCCGACGGGCACGCCGATCCGGTTCCCGGGCGCGATCGGGAACGCCGGCCCGAGAGCGACGAGCCCCTCGAGCTCCGTCGCCTCGCGAGCGAGCCCTCGGAGCGCCCGGCGGCCGGCCGCGAGGTCGCGCGCCCGCGTCGAGGGCGCGAGGATCGTGACCGTGTGACCCCGGCCCGTGAGCGCCGTCGGCCGCGCCGGCGACGTGCTCGTTGACCGCGTGCGGCTGGGACCACGCGAACGGGGTGACGAGACAGATCCGAAGCGTCATCTGAGAGCCGATTCTACGGTCGACGCTCCGGTTCCAGGTGGGTCGGGCAGAATCGCGCGCGTGGTCCCGATCGCCCTCGCGCTCACGACGGCGCTGATCTGGGGCGGTGTCGACTTCGTCGCGGGAACGCGCAGCCGGACGAGCGGAGCGGTTGCCGGTCGCCGCGCTCTCGCAGATCACCGGGCTCGTCCTCATCGCGACGGTGCGTCGCCGCCCGCGTCGAGCCGCCTCCCGGCGCCGAGTACCTGCTGTACGGCGGCGGCCGCCGGCGCCGCGAGCGTGGTCGGCCTGCTCGCCCTCTACCAGGGCATGACCGTCGGGCTCATGAGCATCGTGGCGCCGATCACGGCGACCGGTGCCGTGGTGCCGGTCATCGTCGGCGTCGCCCGCGGTGAGGAGCCGTCGTGGATCCAGGGCATCGGACTGCTGGTCGCGTTCCTCGGCGTGGCGCTCGCCTCGCTGGACGCCCGGCTCGGCCCGCCCGGCCGGCCGCGGTCGGCTCGCCGCCGGCGTCGGGCTGGCGCTGCTCGGAGCGCTCGGCCTCGGAGCGGCTTCTTCGTCGCCTTCGACGCGGCGAGCCGAGGGCGAGCATCTGGTGGGCGGTCCTGCTGCAGCGCGGCACGCTCGTCGCGTTGCTCGGCCTCGGGCCGCGCTCGCTCATGCAGGGCGCAGGCTCGTGCCGCGTCGGCGCGACCTCGTCGCGGTCGCGGCGATCGGGCTGCTGCGACGTGATCGCGTTGACGATGCTGGCCGAGGCGACGACTCGCGGGCTGATCAGCGTCGTCTCTGTGATCGCGTCCCTGTACCCGGTCGCAACGGTGCTGCTCGCCCAGCTCATCCTGCGGGAGCACGTCACGGCCGCCCAGCGCGTCGGCGTCGCCTTCGCCTTCGCCGGCGTCGGGCTCGTCACCGTCGGCTGAGCCGCGTCGGGGAGAGGTGACGGGCCGAGGAGCTGCTACTCTCGCCGCCGTTCACGACGGGTAGGCGGCTACGCCTTGGCAGCGGCCTTGGCGGCCGGCTTGCGCGCGTGCTTCCTGATGAACGACTCGACGAGGTCGTGGGCCTCGTCGTCGGCGATCTGCTTCGGCGGAGACTTCATGAGGTAGGCGCTGGGGCCCTCGAGCGCACCGCGCGACTCCGTCGTTCAGCGCCAGCTTCGCGAGCCGAACGGCGTCGATCACGATCCCGGCCGAGTTGGGCGAGTCCCAGACCTCGAGCTTGAGCTCGACGTTCAGCGGCACGTCGCCGAAGGACGAGCCCTCCATGCGGATGTACGCCCACTTGCGGTCGGTCAGCCACGGCACGTGGTCGGAAGGGCCGACGTGCACGTTGCCCTGCACCGAGGTCGTAGTCGAGCATCGACGTGACCGCGTTCGTCTTCGAGATCTTCTTCGACTCGAGCCGGTCGCGCTCGAGCATGTTGAGGAAGTCGGAGTTGCCGCCGACGTTCAGCTGCATCGTGCGGTCGAGGTGGACGCCGCGCTCCCGGAAGAGGCTCGTGAGCACGCGGTGCGTGATCGTCGCGCCGACCTGCGACTTGATGTCGTCGCCGATGATCGGCACGCCCGCGCTCCTCGAAGCGGCGCTGCCAGTAGGCCTCGCGTGCGATGAAGACGGGCATGCAGTTCACCATCGCGCAGCCGGCCTCGAGGATCTGCTCCGTGTACCACTTCGTCGCCATCTCGGAGCCGACCGGAAGGTAGTTGACGACCACGTCGGTGCGGGTGTCCCTGAGGATGCCGACGACGTCGTCGGTCTCGCCGGGAGCCTTCTCGACGATCTCGGAGAGGTACTTTCCGATCCCGTCGTGGGTCATCCCGCGGTGCACCTTGACGCCGAGCTTCGGCACGTCGGCGAACCTGATCGTGTCGTTCGGGTGAGCCCACATCGCGTCGGCGACGTCGACTCCCGACCTTGTCCCTTGACGACGTCGAACGCGGCCGTGATCTCGATGTCCCGGACGTGGTAGCCGCCGAGGTCGACGTGCATGAGGCCCGGGACGAACTGCTCCGTCGTCCGCGTCGCGGTAGTAGTGGAGGCCCTGGACGAGCGAGTTCGCGCAGTTGCCGACGCCGATGAGGGCGACGCGAACCTTGTCCTGAGGGCGCGCCGCGCCGTTCCCGCTGCCGTTCGTGGATAGCCATTGACGTTCTCCTTCCTCTTCCGTGCCTGGTCTGAGTGCTATCACCTGGTGAGTCGAGGCCGCCGAGGTGATCGGCGAGCGCCTCGACGATGACGCGATTGGTCGATTCAGAGCCGCGGGCCAGCGCCGCGCTCGGATGCGCTGCTTCAGAGCGAGCGGGATCCGCAGGAGAGCACGACACCGCTGTCGCCGGGACGCGACCCGCGCCGGCCGCTGGGCGCGATACTGCGCGCCGAAGCGGTCGGCGAGGAGCTCGTCGATGACGTCGTTGAGCGTCGCTGTCCCTGCTGGCGACCTCGGCTGCGAGGCGCCGCTTGAGCTGGGGGCATGCGCACGAGGACGGTCGTCGTCTCCCGGACGGCCAACGTGATAGCACTATAGCAGCCAAACGATGCGAGCAGCCATAGCGTGCGAAGTGCTATCAGATCAGTGTGCTCTTCCCGAGCTGCGCGCGGACCGAGAGCATGCGCTGGACGACCGTGATCCAGGCGGTCGCCGCGAGCGCGACGATCAGCCAGGGCAGCCCCCGACGGGGCCGCAGGCGACGCCGATGCAGATCACCGCGACCCGCTCGGTGCGGCCGGCGAAGCCGACGTCGCCCCTGAGCCCGATGGCTTCGGCCTTGGCACGGGTGTAGCTGACGAGGAAGGAGCCCGCGACGGCGGCGATCGTGAGGGCGACGGCCCATTCCTTCCCGTCGCGCATCAGCACGAGCGCGATGGCGCCGAGCATGAACGCCTCGCCGACCCTGTCGACCGTCGAGTCCACGAAGGCGCCGAACGGCGTCCCTTTGCCGCCCGAGCGGGCGAGCGCGCCGTCGAGGATGTCGAGCACGGAGCCGACGAAGAAGACGAACGAGCCGACGAGGAAGAGCCACCAGGCCCGGTACTCGAAGTAGACGATCACCGAGCCGGCGATGCAGAGCAGGAGGCCGGCGCGGAAAGCAGGTTCGGCGTCACGCGCTGGTGCCGAGCCGCTCCATGGCCCGCGCTGCAGCGTCTGCGTACGCCGGTCGTGTAGGCGCCTGGACGCGCGCGAGGCGTCGACGCGTGTCCGTCACGGCGGAGAGGCTAGAGGTTCGACCGCGCCTACGGAAGCGCGGTGCGGTCCAGGGCTCGTCGTCGCGAGCGCCGCAGGGTCTGCGAGCCCGACGACGATCGAGGCCGAGAGCAGCGCGAGGCCGATTCCGGCGGCGACGTCGAGCCAGAAGTGGTTCGCCGTCGCCATGACCGTGAACCAGACCCAGCTCGGCCACAGCGTCCACAGGAGCTTCGCCGGCCGGGACCGGACGAGGCCGAGGCCATGAAGAAGCCGACGATGAGCGCGTTCGCGGCGTGGATGCTCGGCATCGCGGCGTACGGATTCGAGGCGAGCTGGACGAGCCCGCTGCCGTGGTTGAGGGTCGAGGAGGAGGCGAGCGTGTCGACGAAGCCCCACTCGGGGAACAGGCGGGGCGGTGCGGTCGGCAACAGCACGAAGCCCACGAGCGCCAGCATGTTGATCAGCAGCAGGATGTTGCGAAGGCGGAGGAACGACATCGTTGCGCTTGAAGTACACCCAGAGCAGCACCAGCCCGACGACCGTGAACTGCGAGTTCCAGTACGTCCAGTTGACCGCCTGGACGAGCCAGTCTCCGGCGGAGAGCACGACCCGCTGGAGGTCGAGCTCGATCAGCGCGTGGAGGCGGCTCTCGAAGTCGATGATCCCGCGGCCGTTCTGGAAGGCCTGCGACACGTCGCGGTCGGCGATCCCGCGTGCGATCTGATACGCGAGGCCGAAGCCGAGCCAGATCGCGAGCTGGAGCACGAAGTCGCGCCACCCGTGAGGAAGCCGCTGCCCGAGGCGGGCGAACGGCGTCGTGAGCGCCCGGATCGCACGCGCGGTCATAGACGGTCGATTGTAGAGAACCGGTGTCCACGCAAGCCGCGCGAAGCGCGGCGCGCAGCGGCCGCGCCGCTGGCGCCAGGCCGCGAAGCTTCACCGAGCCCGGGAGGGCTCGGTACGGGTTTGCCGCCCGGCGGCGTGACCGCGGCCTGCGGCCGCTTCATGGCGGGTCGCGCCCGGCCGAGCCGGCCGCTCAGCCGCCGGCGCGGCCGCTGCGCGCCGCGCTCCGCGCGGCTTGCGCCTATGCTGCCCCGCGGACGCCTGCGGCCGCGTCCGCACGAGGATGATGGAGCGGCGGCTCGACCCGGAGCGTCTCGGCGATCACGTCGATCGGCTGTATCGCGCGGCCTGGGCGCTGTGCGGCTCCCGCGAGGAGGCCGAGGATCTCGTGCAGGAGACCTTTGCACGGGTGCTGGCGCGCCCCCGCTTCCTACGCCGCGACGACGACATCGGCTACCTGCTCGGAGCGCTGCGCAAGACGTTCCTGTCGACGAAGCGCACCGAGCGGCGCCGGCCTCGCACCGAGGTGCTGCCCGAAGACAGGGAGCCGCCCGAGCCGCGCACCACCGGCGACCCGGTCGCCGCGCTCGAGGCGAGCGAGGTCTTCGCAGCGGTGGCCGCGCTCCCCGACGACTATCGGGACGTCATCGTCGCGGTCGACGTCGCGGGCCTCGGCTACGAGGAGGCGGCGGCCGCGCTCGACATTCCGTCAGGCACCGTCATGAGCCGGCTCTACCGCGCGCGCGGCCAGGTCGTGCGGCAGATCGAGGGCTCGTAGCCCCGGCCTGCGCCCGGCTCAGAACGGCACCGAGCCCATGCCGTGCCAGGCCGCGAGCTCGACGAGCGTGTCGGGCTCCACGCCGGAGCCGGTAAGGATGCATGTGAGGCCGCCGCGCTGCCAGGTGACGACGGGGCGCCCGTCGATCTCGGCCACGTACACGTCCGTTCCCTCGCGGGTCGTCCGTACCGCATCGTCCGGCACGTCGAGCGGGTCGCCGGAGACGATCGTGTAGGCGATCTGCTCGCCTTCTTTCTCATAGAAGACGGTGACCGCCCGGCGGCCGTCGAGCGAGTCCGTGCGCGCGCCCGTCGCCTCCCAGCCGAACTTCTCGGCGTAGGCCGGGAACGACACGTCGTCGACGGACAGGTCGAGAAGCTTCGGCTCCGCCGCCTGGGCCGCGGGCGCGGGCGCGTCGGCCGGCTGCGATCCCAGCGTCGCCGCCTGGGCGAGCGAAGGCCCTCCCAGGCCCGGGACGGTCAGCGCGAGCACGACCGCCGCAGCAGCAGCCGCGAGGCCGACCCCGACCAGCACCGGACGCCGGAAGGCGGAGCGATGGGCGAGCTGCTCGCGCGGGGCCTCGATGCGCCTGCGGAGCCCGGCCGGCGCCTCCACTGAGCCTGCGGCGCCGCGCACCGCTGCGACCGCGCGCTGCTGCTCCGCAAGGCGGGCGCTCAGCTCGGGAGACGCCGCAACCGTCGTCTCCAGCGCGGCACGGCGCTCCGCCGGCAGCGAGCCGTCGGCCAGCGCCGCAAGCTCGGCGAGCGCGTCGGGCTCCTCGCCCGATTTTCCCCTCTTGAGTCTCCACACATTCAGAAGGATGCCGTCTCCGGCCCGTCTATTCCCGCCTGACGGAAGTTTTTTCGCGTGGGGATAGCGACCCGTTCACCACCGACCTGCACTGGCCCCCACGCGTTCGTGACCGCGGCCTTCGGCCGCTTCTCGGCGGGTCGCGGCCGGCCGAGCCGGCCGCTCGCCGCCCGTGCGGGCTTCGCCCTTGCTCGTACCGGCCCGGCTACGCCGGACCGGTGAAGCTTCGCGGCCTGGCGGGGCGTAACCGCGGCCCTTCGGGCCGCTCTAAGCGGGTCGCGGCCGGCCGAGCCGGCCGCTCAGCCGCCGGCCGCGGCCGCTGCGCGCGGCGCTCCGCGCCGCTTGCTTAACCCCCGATGTAGGACATCTCGACCTTGGGCAGGCGCGGCCGTCTCGGCCGTGCGGAGCTCCGAGTAGCGATCGGCGCGGCGGCCCCAGATCCCGCGATCGCGTCGGCAAGCTCGCCGTCGGCCGCGCCGCCGCGCAGCAGCGCCCGAAGGTCGTGGCCACGCACCGCGAACAGGCAGGTGTAGAGCTTGCCCTCGGCCGACAGCCGGGCGCGGGTGCAGTCGCCGCAGAACGGCTGCGTGACCGAGGCGATCACTCCGATCTCGCCGCCGCCGTCCCGGTAGCGCCAGCGCTCGCCACCTCGCCGGGGTAGTTCGGCGCGAGCGGCTCGAGCGGCAGCTCGCGGTCGATCGTCTCGACGATCTCGGCCGCCGGCACGACGTCGTCGAGCCGCCAGCCGTTCGTGTGGCCGACGTCCATGTACTCGATGAAGCGCACGATGTGCCCGGTGCCGTGGAAGTGCCGGGCCATCGTCAGCACCGAGTCGTCGTTGACACCGCGCTTGACGACCATGTTGACCTTGACGGGGCCGAAGCCCGGCCGCGGCAGCCGCCTCGATGCCCGCGAGCACGCGCGCGACCGGGAAGTCGACGTCGTTCATCGCCCGGAAGACCTCGTCGTCGAGGCAGTCGAGGCTGACCGTGATCCGTCGCAGCCCGGCGGCGGCAAGCGCCCGCGCCTTCTGCGGGAGCAGCGAGCCGTTCGTGGTCAGCGTGAGATCGAGCCCGGGGATCTCGGCGAGCATCGCGACGAGCCGGTCGACGTCGCGGCGCAGCAGCGGCTCGCCGCCGGTCAGGCGGACCTTCTCGACGCCCTGAGTCGCCACGAAGATCCGCGCGAGGCGCGCAATCTCCTCGAACGTCAGCAGCTCGGCGCGGCGCATGAACTGGTAGTCGTGGCCGAAGACCTCGCTCGGCATGCAGTACGTGCAGCGGAAGTTGCAGCGGTCGGTGACCGAGATCCGCAGGTCGCGCAGCGGGCGGCCGAGCGTGTCGACGGGGTTCATAGGAGTAAGGCTAGCTGGGCGGCTGAGCGGCCGGCTCGGCCGGCCGCGACCCGCTTGGAGCGGCCGAAGGCCGCGGCGTGGGCGGCGTCAGCCGGGCTCGCCGTTTCGCTCTGCGCTCGGGGACAGGATCTCGACGGGTACCGAGGGAGCGACTCGACGAAACGTCTGCCGCGGATGGCGCAGCTCGCGGGAGACCTGGTACAGGCGGATTCGATACTGCCGCCGCCGCAAGTGTCGCTCCCGGTTGCGACGTGATCCCGCAAGCTGCTCGGCGTGCGCCTCGGCCTCGTCGCGCAGCCCGGGCAGCTCGTCGCCGCTCGTCGTCGCGATGGCGTCGAAGGCCAGGCCGAGCGGGATCCGGTAGCGGTGGAGCAGCGACTGCTCCTCCAGCTGGCGCAGCAGCTTGGTCAGCACGCCCAGACGGGATCGGAGGCCGGCCTCCGTGTTCCTCGCGCCGCTCAGCGTCTGCTCGTCGCCGCGGGCGCGCCGGTAGAAGGCCCTGCCGATACGGCTCTCGACCAGCGGTACGCCCGCCGCGAGCGCTCTCATCATGAGGTCGCCGTCGTCGTTGACGCTGATCCGGGGATCCCAGCCCCCGGCCCGTTCGTAGCCCGCGCGAGACCATGCAACGGAGCACGGCGGGTGATACCAGCCTCCGAGCCATGCAGTCAGGGGGTCCTGGCGGGGCAGCCTCGGGCGAGAGGAGGGCCGGCGCTGCACCCAGCGGCCGCCTTCGTAGGACAGTCTGAACCAGGGGCACAGCGCTACGGCCTCCGGCCGTCGGCCGAGCGCATCCATGAGCGCCTCGAGGGTTTCCGGGGCGAGCAGATCGTCCGCGTCCAGGAACACGAGAGCGTCGCCCGTTGCGAGACCGGCGCCCTTGGCCCGCGCCGCCGCAGCCCCGGCGCGTGACCCCTCGACCAGCCGAACCGCTTCGCCGAAGCTGCCGATGGCCTCTCGGCTGCCGTCGGTGGATCCGTCGTCGACGACGATGAGCTCGTCGGGCGGGCGTGTCTGAGTGACGACGGACCGGATGGCCTGCTCGACGTACGCCCCGGCGTTGAAGCACGGGATGATGAGCGACAGCCGCACGGGTTCCTAGGGTAGCTGCACCGCTTCACGCCGAGTCCCCCGTCAGGAGGTTTCTGCGGCCGCTAGCGCGTGAGCACGGCGAGCTCGTCCTCGTCCAGCTCGACGTCGGCGGCCGCGAGGCAGGCGGCGAGCTCGCCGGGGCTGCGGGGCCCGACGACGGCGAGCGTCGGGAAGGGCCGCGCAAGCACCCACGCCAGCGCGACGGCCACCGTGGGCACGCCGAGCTTCTCGGCCAGCGCCTCCGCACGGCTGCGGCGCTCGCGGTTCGCCTCCGAGAGCCACGAGCGGCGCAGCTCGTCTGTCCTCGGGGCGGCCGGCGAAGAAGCCGCGGGCCTGCGCCGACCACGCGAGCAGAGGCGTCTCCGTTCGGTCGTGCCAGCCCGTGTCGGCGCGCAGGCACCCGCCCCACACGGGCTCGAGCATCTCGGCGAGCGAGAGCTGGTTCGAGAGCAGCACCGCCGGCGTGCGGCCCTCGCGCGCCGCGTACGCGTTGAAGGCCTCGAAGCGCTCGACGTCCAGTTCGAGACGCCGACCGCCGTGGCCCGGCCCGCCCTGACCTCGGCGTCGACGGCGTCGACGAACTCCCCCACGGGCACGGTCGGATCGTCGCGGTGCAGCAGGTAGACGTCGACGCGGTCAGTGCGCAGCAGCTCGAGGCTCCGGTCGAGCTGGGCCGCCACGACGTCGGGACGGCAGTTGGGCGTGTGCGCGCCCTTGCCGACGAGCACGACGGAGTCGCGGATCCCGAGCCGCTCGAGGAGCCGGCCGAGCGCGGCCTCCGTCTCGTCGCCGTAGTGCCGGGCCGTGTCGAAGCACGTCCCGCCGGCCGCCACGAACGCCTCCCAGAGCGCCGGCTCGACGCGAACCGTCCCCATGACGAGCCGAGAGGCGCGGCGAGCGACCCCCGGGATGGCCACGGACTCCACGCCCGCGATTCTCGCCGATCACGCCGCGGCGCTGCCTCCGGAAACGCCGACGGGGCCCGCTGGGCCCCGTCGGGGGAGGGATGGTGTTGTCTCTCTGGGGCTGCCGACGCCCTGTATCGAGTGTCATCGGCGCCGTATCGGGCGTCAAGCCCCAACCACGGTAATAATCTGCTATAACATGACTAAGATTTCCTGAGACTCCCCCACCCCAGGAGGCACTACGTCATGGCAAAGACAATCGGCATCGACCTCGGCACGACCAACTCCTGTATGGCCGTGCTCGAAGGCGGCGAGCCGACGGTGATCCCGAACGCGGAGGGCGGCCGCACGACGCCGTCCGTCGTCGCGTTCACGAAGGACGGCCAGCGACTCGTCGGGGCGCCCGCGAAGCGCCAGTCGGTCACGAACCCCCAGAACACGATCTTCTCGATCAAGCGTTTCATGGGACGCAAGTTCTCCGAGGTCTCCGAGGAGATGAAGATCGTCCCGTACGAGGTCGTCCAGGGCCCGAACGGCGACGTCCGCGTGAACGCGGGCGACAAGGAGTACGCGCCGCCCGAGATCTCGGCGATGATCCTCCAGAAGCTGAAGGCGGACGCCGAGGCGTACCTCGGAGAGCCCGTGACCGACGTCGTCGTCACGGTGCCCGCCTACTTCAACAACGCTCAGCGCGAGGCGACGAAGGACGCCGGCAAGATCGCCGGCCTCAACGTGCTGCGCATCATCAACGAGCCGACGGCCGCGTCGCTCGCGTACGGGCTCGACAAGGAGCAGGACCAGACCATCCTCGTCTTCGACCTCGGCGGCGGCACGTTCGACGTCTCGGTGCTCGAGCTCGGCGACGGCGTCTTCGAGGTGAAGGCGACGAACGGCGACAACCACCTCGGCGGCGACAACTTCGACAAGGCGGTCGTCGACTGGATGATCGCGGAGTTCAAGCGGGACCAGGGCATCGATCTCGGCAGCGACCCGATGGCGCTCCAGCGCCTCTACGAGGCCGCCGAGAAGGCGAAGATCGAGCTCTCCTCGACGACGCCGACGCAGATCAACCTGCCGTTCGTCACGGCCACGCAGGACGGCCCGAAGCACCTCGACATGCAGCTCTCGCGCTCGAAGCTCAACGAGCTCGCGCACGACCTGCTCGAGCGCACGGTCGGGCCCACGAAGCAGGCGCTCTCGGACGCGGGCCTGACGGCCGCCGACATCGACCACGTCGTTCTCGTGGGCGGCATGACCCGGATGCCCGCGGTGCAGGAGAAGGTCAAGGACCTGATCGGCAAGGACCCCCACAAGGGCGTCAACCCCGACGAGGTCGTCGCCGTCGGCGCCGCCATCCAGGCCGGCGTCCTCAAGGGCGAGGTCAAGGACGTCCTGCTGCTGGACGTGACCCCGCTGTCGCTCGGGATCGAGACGAAGGGCGGCGTGTTCACGAAGCTGATCGACCGCAACACGACGATCCCGACGAAGAAGTCCGAGGTGTTCACGACCGCGGAGGACAACCAGCCGTCGGTCGAGATCCACGTCCTGCAGGGCGAGTCCGAGATGGCCGCCTTCAACAAGACGCTCGGCAAGTTCCAGCTCGTCGGCATTCCGCCGGCGCCACGCGGCATGCCGCAGGTCGAGGTGGCCTTCGACATCGACGCGAACGGCATCATCAACGTCTCGGCCAAGGACCTCGGCACCGGGAACGAGCAGCAGATCCGGATCGAGGGAGGCTCCGGCCTCTCCGGGGACGAGGTCGAGCGCATGATGCGGGAGGCCGACTCCCACGCCGGCGAGGCTCACCGCATGCGCGAGCTGGCCGAGGCTCGCAACCACGCCGAGACGCTCCTCTACACGACCGAGAAGACGCTCAAGGAGCACGGCGAGGCGCTCGATTCCGAGACGACCTCGCTGATCGAGGGCCGGATGGACGAGCTTCGCTCCGTGCTCGAGAGCGACGACATCGGCGAGATCACCGGCGAAGTCCGAGGCGCTGACCGAGGCCTCGCACAAGCTCGCCCAGGCCGTCTACGAGAAGGTGCAGGCGCAGGGTGCCGCCTCCGGCGCGCAGCCCGGCACCGACGGGCCGGCCGAGGACGAGGTCATCGAGGAGGGCGAGTACGAGGTCGTGGACGAGGAGGCTCGTAACACGTGACCGAGCGCGTCCCCACCAAGTCCGAGCTCGCCGACGCGGTCTCCGAGCTCGAAGCGAGCATCGATGCGCTCGAGCGCCGGGTGACCGACGCAGAGGCTCAGCGGGACGAGTACCTGAAGGACCTGCAGCGCCTCGCAGCGGACTTCGACAACTACCGCAAGCGCGTCGCGCGCGACCAGGAGAACCTCGTCGCGCGCGCGCACGAGCGGCTCGTCCGCGAGCTCCTGCCCGTGCTCGACGATCTCGAGCGGGCGCTCGAGGCGGTCGGGCAGCACGAGGAGGCGAAGATCGAGGAGGGCGTGCGCCTCGTGGAGCGCGAGCTGCGCCAGGCGCTCGACCGCGAGGGCCTGCGCGAGATCGAGACCGACGGCCATTTCGACCCGCATGTCCACGAGGCGCTGCTCAGCCAGCCCTCGGACGGCGACGAAGGCGCCATCCTGGACGTCATCCAGAAGGGCTACCGGCTGGGCGACCGCGTGCTACGGCCGGCCAGGGTCGTGATCGCGGCGAAGCCGCAGACGGCGGGCGCCGGCGAGTCGCAGGAGGTCTAGGCGCGGCATGAAGGATCCGTACGAGGTCCTCGGTGTGCCGCGCACGGCGTCCCAGGACGAGATCAAGAAGGCCTACCGCAAGCTCGCCCGGCGCTACCACCCGGATCGCAACGAGGGCGACAAGGACGCCGAGGAGCGCTTCAAGGAGGTCTCGGCCGCCCACGACATCCTCGGTGACCCGGAGAAGCGCAAGCAGTACGACCAGCTCGGCTCCCGCATGTTCGCCGGCGGCCAGGGCGGCGCGGGCTTCGACCCGAGCGCCTTCGGCGACCTGGGCGACATGTTCGACCTGGGAGACCTGTTCGGCGGCATGTTCGGAGGCGGAGCGCAGGGTCGCGGTCGCGATCGGCGCGGCCGCCGAGGTCGTGACGTCGAGGCTGTCGTCAACCTCTCGTTCGAGGACTCCCTGAAGGGCATCACGGCGAAGGTGCCGGTCGAGATGGCGACGAACTGCCAGGCGTGCAGCGGCACGGGCGCCGAGCCCGGCACGATGCCCGTCGTGTGCCCCGAATGCCGGGGCCGCGGCGTCGTGTCCCAGAGCCAGGGCATGTTCGCGCTCTCACAGCCGTGTCCGCGCTGCCACGGCAACGGAACCATCGTCGAGAAGCCGTGCAAGGTCTGCCGGGGCGCCGGCCGGGTGCTCCAGACGAAGCGCTACCAGGTCAAGATCAAGCCCGGCGTCACCGACGGGACCCGCATCCGGCTGGCGGGCAAGGGCGAGCCCGGCGTCAACGGCGGCCCGCCCGGCGACCTCTACGTGACGACCCGCGTCGCGCCTTCGCCGACGTTCGAGCGGCGCGGCGCCGACCTCGTGATCGACGTGCCCATCACCTACGCGGAGGCGGCGCTCGGCGCGACCGTCGACGTGCCGACGCCGAACGGCGCCGCAGCTCTCGCTGAAGGTTCCCGCCGGCTCCCAGGACGGCAAGCTGCTGCGGCTGCGCGGGCACGGCGCGCCCAAGCTGAACGGCTCGGGCAGCGGCGACCTGCTCGCCCGCCTGCGGCTCAACGTGCCGACGAAGCTGACGAAGGCCGAGCGAGAGGCGATCGAGAACCTGCAGAAGGTCTCGCGCGAGAACCCGCGCGAAAGGGTGTTCTCGTGAGCGGCACAGCCCCGGTGGCGCGTCACGGGCCGGATGAGATCCGGCCCCTACGGAGCAACTCGGCCTGCCGGTGTAGGGGCCGCATCTCATGCGGCCCGCCTCTGCACCGCGCGAGGTGCGAGCTGATGGACGACCGGCCGCGTTACATGATCAGCGTGGCCGCCGAGATCGTCGGCATGCATCCGCAGACGCTGCGGATCTACGAGACCAAGGGGCTCGTCCGGCCGCGGCGCACGCCTGGCAACACGCGGCTCTACTCCGAGCGCGACCTCGAGCGTCTGCGCGTCATCCAGCGCCTCACGGGCGACCTCGGGCTCAATCTCGCCGGAGTCGAGCGCGTGCTGCGAGCTCCAGGACGAGGTCGAGCGGCTCCGGACGAGGATCGCCGTCCTCGAGCGCGAGGTTAGAGTCGAGGTCGAGCGGGTACACAAGGAGTACAAGCGCGAGATCGTGCTCTACGCGGACGCCTCGAAGTCGCGGCTCCCCGTGCCGCGAAAGGTCTGACGACATGGACTTTCAAACGCTCACGATCAAGTCCCAGGAGGCCGTCGCAGGCGCGAACGAGCTCGCGCGGCGCCGCGGCAACCCGGAGGTCTATCCCGAGCACCTCGTGCTCGCGCTGCTCGACCAGGAGCTGCCGCGCACGCTCGTCGAGCGTGCCGGCTCGTCCGTGTCCGCCCTTCGTGCCGAGACCGAGGCTGCGCTCTCGCAGAAGCCGAGCATCGGCGGCGTCCAGCAGCAGCCCCGTGCCTCGGCCGCGCTGTCCCAGCTGCTCGACCGCGCCGAGGACGAGATGCGCAAGCTCGAGGACGAGTTCGTGTCGACAGAGCACCTGCTGCTCGCGCTCGACCTCGTTCCGCGTGATGCCCTGCTCGACGCCCTGAAGGAGATGCGCGGCTCGCAGCGCGTCACGTCGCAGGACCCGGAGGGCTCCTACCAGGCGCTCGAGAAGTTCGGCCGCGACCTCACGGCGCTCGCCGAGCAGGGCAAGCTCGACCCGGTCATCGGCCGCGACGAGGAGATGCGCCGGGTCATCCAGGTGCTCTCGCGGCGTACGAAGAACAACCCGGTGCTGATCGGCGAGCCCGGCGTCGGCAAGACCGCGATCGTCGAGGGCCTTGCCCAGCGGATCGTCGCCGGAGACGTGCCCGAGGGGCTCAAGGGCAAGCGGGTCTGGGCGCTCGACATCGGCGCGCTGCTCGCCGGCTCCAAGTACCGCGGCGAGTTCGAGGAGCGGCTCAAGGCCGTGCTCCAGGAGATCCAGGCGGCCGAGGGCGAGATCATCCTCTTCATCGACGAGCTGCACACGATCGTCGGCGCAGGAGCGGCCGAAGGCGCCGTCGACGCCGCCAACATGCTGAAGCCGATGCTCGCCCGCGGCGAGCTGCGCGCGGTCGGGGCCACGACGCTCGACGAGTACCGAAAGCACATCGAGAAGGACGCTGCGCTCGAGCGGCGCTTCCAGCCGATCATGGTCGGGGAGCCGTCGGTCGCCGACACGATCGCGATCCTGCGCGGGCTCAAGGATCGCTACGAAGCGCACCACGGCGTCCGCATCCGCGACGCCGCGCTCGTCGCGGCGGCCGTCCTGTCCGACCGTTACATCGCCGACCGCTTCCTCCCCGACAAGGCGATCGACCTCGTCGACGAGGCCGCCTCGCGCCTGCGCATGGAGATCGACTCGTCGCCGCTCGAGCTCGACGAGGCCGACCGGCGCGTGCGCCAGCTCGAGATCGAGCTCGCCGCGATGGCGAAGGAGTCGAAGGACGTGCGCGAGCCCGTCGAGCGCGAGCTGGCCGAGGCCAAGGAACGGCGCAACGAGCTCGCCGCCCGCTGGGCCGAGGAGAAGGAAGCGCTCGACCGCGTCAAGGAGGTCACGCGCCGGATCGACGAGCTCAGGATCGAAGCCGATCGCGCCGAGCGGTCCGGGCGACCTCCAGCGCGTCGCCGAGATCCGGTACGGGGAGCTCCCCGAGCTCGAGCGGGAGCTCGAGGAGCGCACGGAGCCGGTCGGGACGCCGATGGTCAAGGAGGAGGTCGACGAGGACGACATCGCCGAGGTCGTCGCGCGCTGGACGGGCATCCCGGTCTCACGCCTGCTCGAGGGCGAGACGGAGAAGCTCATTCACATGGAGGAGCGGCTCCACCGGCGCGTGGTCGGTCAGGACGAGGCCGTCGAGGCGGTCGCGAACGCGCTGCGCCGGGCCCGCACCGGGCTCCAGGATCCGAACCGGCCGATCGGCTCGTTCGTCTTCCTCGGGCCGACCGGCGTCGGGAAGACCGAGCTCGCCCGCGCGCTCGCCGAGTTCATGTTCGACGACGAGCGGGCGATGGTGCGCCTCGACATGTCCGAGTACCAGGAACGGCACACCGTGGCGCGGCTCGTCGGCGCCCCGCCCGGCTACGTCGGCTACGAGGAGGGCGGCCAGCTCACCGAGGCCGTGCGGCGGCGACCCTACGCCGTCCTCCTCCTCGACGAGATCGAGAAGGCGCACGCGGAGGTCTTCGACGTCCTGCTCCAGATCCTCGACGACGGGCGCCTGACGGACGGCCATGGCCGCACGGTCGACTTCCGCAACACCGTCGTGATCATGACCTCCAACCTGCGCTCGGTGGAGGAGATGCGCGAGCGCTTCCGGCCGGAGTTCCTGAACCGGATCGACGAGATCGTCCAGTTCGAGCCGCTGACGCGTGAGCAGCTCGCCGACATCGTCGAGCTGCAGCTCGGGCGGCTGCGCTCGCGGCTCGCCGAGCGCGGGATCGGCGTGGAGCTCACCGACGCCGCGAAGGCGCTGATCGGGGATGCCGGGTGGGACCCGACCTACGGCGCGCGGCCGCTGAAGCGAGCCCTCCAACGGCTCGTCGAGAACCCGCTCGCCATGCAGCTGCTCGAGGGCGAGTTCGCCGACGGCGACACGATCCGCGTCGACGCGGCGGGCGACGAGCTCGTCTTCGCCAAGGCGGAGGCGCCCGTCGTGGTGGAGGCCTAACCGCGGCCTGCGGCCGCTCTTGGGCGGGTCGCGGCCGGCCGAGCCGGCCGCTCAGCCGCCAGGCTGGGGCGTTCGGCCTGGCCGGCTGTCTGCTCCCCGTAAACGCGGCCCTCCGGGCCGCTTCCGGCCTTGACCGCGGCCTGCGGCCGCTCTTGGCCGGTCGCGGCCGGCCGAGCCGGCCGCTCAGCCGCCGGCTGGGCCTTCGGCCCCGTGCTACCGCGGCCCTCCGGGCCGCTTCACGGCCGATAACGGCCGCTTCGCGACCGTTTCGGCCTCGTGCGGTCCGCGGGAATACGATTTCGGCGTGAGCACGTTCGCGCTCGACGAGATCAAGCGTCCCCTGCGGCTCGGTGAGCTCCTCACGGCGACGATCCGCATCTACAGCGGCAGGGGCTGGACGTTCGTGCCGCTCGGAGTGATCCAGGCGGCCGTGCTCGTCGCCGTCGACTACATCGATCCCGACTCCGTGTCCGCGCAGTTCCTCATCGGCATGTGCCTGTACGGGCTCGCGTTCACGGTGGCGTTCGCGCTGATCGCACGCCTGGTCGCCGGCGCCACGCTCGGCGCCGCGGCGCGGGCGGTGCTCGCGGCGGCGCCCGTGGTGCTCGCGCTCACGGTCGTGGTCGGAATGCCGTTCGCGCTCGGCGGAGCACGCCTGATCCTGCTCGTCTTCTCCGCTATCTGGCTCGGGCTGACCGGTTTCTCGATCCCCGTCCTGATGGTCGAGCGGGCGCCGAGCTCGAGCTTCCTCGGCCGGCTGTCCTACTGCCTGCGCCGAACGACGACGCTCGCGCGGGTCGAGTTCTGGCACGCGGTCGGGGTCGTCGCCGCGCTGCTCGTCATCTACATCCTGCTCGGGATCGTGGTCGCGATCGCAATCGCCGGCGCCGCGGATCTCGATCAAACGTGGGCGCTCGCGGTCGCGCAGGTGCCGCTCGCGCCGTTCTTCTTCATCGGCCTCTCGGTTCTCTACTTCGACCAGCGCGCGCGCGCGCTCGAGACGGTCGCACCGCCGCTGCAGCGCGCGCGCTGAGAGGGGCCGTCATGCCGAGGTACGTGATGCTGACCACGCTCACCGACCAGGGCCTGCAGACCCTGCGCTCGCACCCGGAGCGCCTGCGCGCCGTCAACCGCGACGTCGAGGAGCTCGGCGCCAAGGTCCTGCACCAGTGGGCGTGTCTCGGGCCTTTCGATTTCGTCAACATCATCGAGGCCCCGGACGCCGCCACCGTCGCCCGCCTGTCGGTCACCCTGGGCGCCAGGGGCAGCGCCAAGCTGCAGAGCTACGAGCTGATGGACGTCGACGAGTTCCTCGGCGCGCTCGAGTAGCGTCCGGCGCGTCGATGAGCGAGTCGCCGCGGCTGCCGGAGTGGGTGCTCGAGGAGGTCGCCGGCTGGCCCCAGGACGCCTGGGGCGTGCACCACGCACGGCTACTGCTGCGTGACGGCCGGGTGATCGCGCCGGTCGCGGTACTGCCGAGCGGCGATCTCGCGGGCTGGGGTGAGGCCGGCAAGGCCGACTTCGATCCCGACGACATCGTCGCCATCGAGCGTGCGGACAGGTAGGCGGGCACGCAACGAGCCTGGGCGACGCCCAGGCTCAGCCGTGCCGGGAGAGGCCCGCGGCACGCAACGAGCCGGGCGCAGCCCGGCTCAGCCGTGCCGGTGAAGGCCTGCGCAAGCGGGCAGGTCACACGAGCGGCACGGACCGCACTGGAGGCTCAGGACGTGGACGCGACGAGGCAGACGGCCGGGAGGGCGAGCCCGCCGTCCGGTGCGCCGTACGGAGCGAGCCTGGCGAGGACGTCGGCGCGCACGTCCCGCCGCTCGGCGTCGTCGAGCTTGCCCAGCACCATCGAGATCGCGCCTGCCACGCCGGTGAGGAACTGCCAGTAATCGTCCTCGTTTGCGTAGGTCCAGGTGAATGCCACCTCGTCGATCGTCGGATCCGAGAAGCCGGCCTCGACGACCAGCTGCCGGAGACGGCCCCGATCGCCGAGCGCCAGGATCCCCGGTGCGCCCGCCTCGGGCGGCGGCATGTGACCGCGCTCGGTCAGCACGGCGGCCGGAATCGAGGCCCAGGGGTTGTCCTCCGCCGGGCCGAAGACTGCGAAGGAGAGCCGGCCGTCCGGTCTCAGGACGCGGCGCGTCTCGCCGAGTGCCTTGGCCGGCTCCGGCATCAGCATGTAGCCCCACCGGCAGACGACTCCGTCGACCGAGTCGTCCGGGAGATCGAGGTCCTCGGCGTCGAGCACCCTGTACTCGACATTTGCGAGGCCGAGCTCGTCGCCGTGCCGGCGCGCGGCGTCCACCATCGGCTCGGAGAAATCGCTCACGAGGACGCGTCCCTCGCCCTGGAGGCCGATCGCCACGGCGAGGCCGACGACACCGGTGCCTCCGGCGAGCTCGAGAACCCTGTCGCCCGGCTTCGGCGCGAGGCGCTCGATCAGCCGCTCCGTGACCGGTCGAGCCACCCGCTCCATGTAGGAGTGCCGCTCGTCCCAGCCTCCTGCCACCGCGTGCCAGACCGCGTGGCTGGCGCGTTTGTACTCACCCGGGTCCACGGCGGAAACGCTAGCCGCGATCACGGCGGCAGCGGCGCTCATTCCTTCCGAGCCAGCGACACCGCGACCTCCGCGGCCAGCGCCGCGTTGCCGGCGATCAGCTCGCGGTTCACCGTGAGCGTCCTGCCGCCGCTCGCCTCGTGGAGCCGTGAGAGCACGAACGGCGTCACCGCCTGCCCACGGATGCCGGCGGTCTCCGCGTCGGCGAGCGCCGACTCGACGAGGCTCTCCACCCAGGCGCCGTCGAGCCCGTCGAGCTCGGGCCGCGCGAGCACGACCGCGCTCTCGCGCCCCAGCTCCCAGTGCGCCCGCGCCAGCCGTGCGGTCTCCGCGGCGGTCTCGACCCGCGCCGAGACGCCTGGGCCGCCCCCCGGCGCGTAGAAGAGCGGCAGCTCGTCGGTCTGCCAGCCGAGCACCGGTATCCCGAGCGACTCGAGCAGCTCGGCCGTTGCCGGAACGTCGAGCAGCGACTTGACGCCGGAGCAGACGACGAGGACGGGCGATCGCGAGAGCTCCCCGAGGTCGGCGGAGACGTCCGGAAGCTGCGCAAAGCCGCGGTGCACGCCGCCGAGCCCACCGGTCGCAAACGTGTGGATGCCGGCGAGGCGGCAGGCGGCGAGCGTCGCGCCGACGGTCGTCGCGCCCAGGGCTCCCTGGACGGCGCAGGCCGCCAGGTCCCGGGGCCCGACCTTCCTGGCGTCGGGGCTTTCGGAGAACCGCGCGAGCTCGGCTTCGTCGAGACCGACCTTCACGACGCCGTCGATCACGCCGACCGTCGCAGGGACGGCGCCCGCGAGGCGCACGCGGCGCTCGGCCTCCAGCGCGACGCGACCGCCCTCGCCGCCGGGGAAGCCGTGCGAGACGAACGCGGTCTCGAGCGCGACGACCGCGTTCCCGCCGGCGAGCGCATCGGAGACGTCGGGCGCGACATGCAGCAGGCCGCTCACGGCATGGCTCCCATCGTCGCGACACACCGGGCCGCCGCCTCGAGCGCGAGCTCCGGGCCGCCCAGCAGGTAGCCCGCGGCGAACGCGTCGCCGGCGCCGGTCGCGTCGACCACGTCCACCGGCACCGCGGCGTGCTCGACCCGGCCCGACGCCGTTCTCGACGGCGCAGCCGCCCGCGCCGCGCTTCACGACCCAGGTGTCGATCCCGAGCTTGCCGACCACGTCCCGCTCGTCCTCCGTGGCAAAGGCGATCGATGCGCCCAGAGCCTCGCACGCCCTGCGAAACACGTCGAGCCCGGCCGCGCGGGCGGCGGTCGTCGAGGAGACGTCCAGGCTGATCCGCGCACCGGCGTCCCGGGCATGGCCGGCGGCCGCCAGCGCCGCTTCCCGCAGCGGCGAGCGCGTCAGGCTGTACCCGGCAACGTGCAGCCACTCGCAGCCCGCGAACCAGGCGGGATCGAGCTCGCGCTCGTGAAGCTCGGGCGAGATGCCGCGGTCCGAGAGCATCGTCCGCCGGCCGTCCGAGGTCGCGATCGACACGACTGCTCCCGTGCTCCCTGCCGCGAGGGGCCCGGCGAGGTCGACTCCCCGCCGCCGCAGCTCGTCGGCCACGAGACGGCCGGCAGCGTCGTCTGCCCGCTTGCTCACGACGCGCGCCGTGCCTCCGAGCTCGACCACCCACGCGGCGACGTTGGCAGCCTGCCCACCGCCTCCGACGTGGACGTGGCCGTACGTGTCGGTGTCCTCGACGATCGGCTCGTCGAGTCGCACCACCACGTCGAGAAGCACGTCGCCGATCGTGCAGATCACGGCGGCTGTCACCCTACAATCGGAAGAGGTGGACGGCGACACGGGGAAGTCCCGCCTGGGGTCGTTCCTGCTCGGCGGCCTGGTCGGCGGCCTGGCGGGGATCGCCGCCTCGCGGCTGCGCATCGTTCGGCCGGAGGGCCGGCCGAAGCAGCAGCCCGGCCTGGCGGCGTTCGAGGCGGCGCCGTGCTACCAGGAGCTCCTGGAACGGGCCCAGGAGGACGTCGAGAGGCCCGCCCAGCACTAGATGATCGATCGCCAGGCCTCCGGCCGGCGAGCACGCACGAGGCGGCCCGGCCGAGGCCTGGACATCCAGATCCCTCGTCCGAGCGGGTGTCGGCGGCACCCGGGTCGTGTCGATATCGATTCTGTGCTGCATGCGGCCGAACCGAACGTGCCCGACTCGGGCGGGGGTACCTGCGTCCTGATCGCGGACGACGATCCGGACATCCTCGGCCTGCTCGGCTTCCTGCTCGAGCAGGAGGGGTACGAGGTGCTGCGGGCGGTCGACGGCCTGCAGGCGCTGCAGCTGGCGGACGAACACGAGCCGGCGCTGTGCGTCCTCGATGTCTCCATGCCCGGCGTCGACGGCTACGCGGTCTGCCGCGAGCTGCAGGCGCGTGGGCAGAGCCCTCCGACCGTGATCTTCCTGACCGCCCATGCCCACACGACGGCGCGCGTCAGCGGCCTCGACGCCGGGGCCGTCGACTACGTCGTCAAGCCGTTCAACGGCGAGGAGCTGATGGCCCGCATCCGCGCGGCGTCTGCGGACGAAGACGACGCGTGACGCTCTGGTGGTCGAGGCGACCACCGATCCGCTGACCGGGCTGCACAATCGCAGCCACCTCGACGGCGTCGCCGACCACCTCGTCGCGCTCGCCGAGCGGAGCGAGCGGCCGATCTCGTGCCTCATGATCGACCTCGACCACTTCAAGTCCGTGAACGACACGTACGGGCACGACGCCGGGGACGCGGTGCTCGAAGGAGACGGCCGGCGCTTCTCGCGGGCCGTCCGGCGATCCGACGTGCTCGTCCGGTACGGCGGCGAGGAGTTCGTCGTGCTGCTTCCCGACACCGACTCCGCCGGTGCGATGACGATGGCCGCCCGGCTTCGCATGAGGCTCGAGGCGGCGCCGATCGTCTTCACGCAGCCCGAGCACGCAGCCGTGGAGATCGTCGTGAGGGCGAGCGTCGGCGTGGCGTCGTGGCAACCGGGGGTCGAGGACGCCGCCGGCCTTATCTCCGTTGCCGACGGGCGATGTACCGGGCGAAGGCGCTCGGGCGCGGCGCGTCGAGCTCGCCGCCGCCTGAGCTCCGGCGCTCGGCCGATCGAGAGCCGCGCCGCCCGCCGCGGATCGTCACCGCTACGGACAGCATGAGGATCCCGAGGTGAGCTGCGCGGTGACCCGGACTATCTCGGCCGAGCAGCTCGAGGATCGAGCTCCGCCCGGCTCGGCAAGACGCTCGCAGTCGGGCAGTTCGCTCCGGGCGTCATCCACGAGATCAACAACCCGCTGTTCGCGATCCTCGGCCTGCTCGAGTTTCTGCTCGCCGAGGCCGAGCCGGGCTCGAAGACGCATCGAGCGGCTCGCTGCTCATGCAGCAGAGCGGCCTCGAGATCAAGAACATCGTCCGCACGATCATCGACTTCGCCCGCGAGCCACACGACGAGCGCATCGAGCTGGCGCCTGGACGAGTCTCGCCGCGCGAGACCGTGCAGCTCTTCCGGCGGACGAGCGTGGCGCGCGACATCGAGCTCGAGCTGTCGAGGCCTCGGGCCGGGCCCGTTGACCGTCGTCGGGAGCCGCAACGCGCTGAAGGTCGTGCTCCTCGAACGTGCTTACGAACGCGGAGCAGGCGATGCCCCGCGGCGGCAGCGTGCGATCGTGCTCGCCTCGCAGCCACGACGGTCAGGTCGTCGCCCGGCGCTCGCCGACTCGGTGACGGCGTCGCCCGGCACGCGGCAGGAGTCCCTCTTCGACCCGTTCTTCACCACGCGCGAGCGGGCGCCGCCGGTCTCGGCCTGACGATCGCCCGGGCGACTGCTCGGCACAGGGCGGCGATCTGACCCTAGAGCGCGTGTCGCCGGGCGCGACGCTTCGTGCTCCGTCTTGCCCGCGGCTACCTAGGGCGTCTGCGCAGCGACGCGATCGAGGCCAGCATGATCTCGGCCGCCAGCGCGGCGTCGTCGGCGCTGGCCGACTCGGCCGGGTGATGACTGACCCGTCGCGGCACGGGACGAAGACCATCGCGCTCGGGACGCGTGGCGGCCACGCACATCGTGTCGTGCGCCGCGCCGGAGACCATGACCATGTAGGGCTCGCCCGTCGCCTTGGCCGCCGCCTCGAGCGCGCCGACGAGGCCGTGCGTCGAGCGGCGTCGCGGGCAGCGTCTGCCGCTCGGCGTGCTCGGCCTGCATCCCGCGTTGCTCGGCGGCCGCCGCGGCGAAGGCGGCGATGTCGCGGGCGACGCCGCGGAAGGCGTCGTCGTCGGGCCCACGGATGTCGAGCGAGAAGCGGACGCGCTCCGCGATCGCGTTGATCAGGCCCGGCGTCACCTCGATCTCGCCGACCGTCCCGACGGTTCCCGCACCGGCGTCGCGGGCCAGCCGCTCGAGCTCGAGCACGCACTCCGCCAGCACGGTCGTCGGGTCGAGACGGAAGTCCATGGGCGTGGCGCCCGCGTGGTCGCCGCGGCCGTGGACGATCACGTCGCGTGCACGTAGCCGGCGATGGCGCGGACGATGCCGATGCGGTTGCCGGTGTCCTGGAGCACCCGCGCCTGCTCGATGTGCATCTCGATCCAGCCGGTCAGGCCGTCGAGGACGTGGGCGGCCTCCCGCCAGCAGCCCCGGCTCGAAGCCGGCCTCCTCGGCGTGCTCCCAGAAGCTGCGCCCGTCGTCGATCGCCCTGAAACGTCCCGCAGGTCGTCGTCGGTGACGCGCTGGGCGATGATCCGGCTGCCGAGCAGCATCTGTCCGAAGCCCGAGCCCTCCTCCTCGAGGAACGAGATCAGCTGGAGCGGCAGGTCGAGCCCGAGCTCGTCGTTGAGCCGGCAGACCTCGAGCGCCGTGACGACGCCCATGGTTCCGTCGTACTTGCCGCCGTTGCGGTTCGAGTCGCAATGCGAGCCGATCCCGAACGCGGGCTCGCCCGGCGGCCGGTTGCGCGCGACGAGCGTGCCGACGGAGTCGAAGCCGCACGTCGAAGCCGAGCGCCTCGAGCTCCCGTACGAAGTAGGACGCGGTGTTCCGGTAGACGTCGGTGTACGCGTAGCGGCGGATCGCGTCTGCCGACAGCGTGTAGTCCGGGCCCGCCAGCGTCTCGATGTCGCGCTCGATCCGCGCGGCGCTCCGCGGGCGGTCGCCGGACCGGTCACGCGCGTCCGCGGGTCGCCGCCGGCTCTTCGCTGACCGGCAGGTTCTCGAGGTCGCGGCGCACGCTCTCGGCGAAGTCGTCCTGATCCCCGTGGGTCGACGCTGGCCGCGTCACCCGGGCTGCGCAAGGCGCGGGAGCGCCGTGAGGCTGACCTCGCTCCACGGAGATCGCGACGAGTTCGCCGCGAGCGTGCGCCGCGGCCAGCTCTCGCAGCCCGCTACTCCCGAGGACGGCGCAGGCGATTGCAGGACGACCGCGACGAGTCGCTGCACAGGTCGCCGGTTCATGAGCGGGAAGCCCGACAGCGTCTCGACGGCGAGCCGCGCAGGAGCTGCCGCGTCGAGCGTTCCGAGAGGCCCATCTACCGGCACGCGGATCGTCGTCACGACGATCCGCGTGTTCGGGAGTATGCGCGGCCAGGTTCTCGTTGTTCTTCGCCTCCTGCCGGTCGGAGACGCGTAGCTCGAGCCGGTGCCTGCCCTTCGACGCGGCGAGGCACGGCGCAGACGTCGCGAGGTCGCCGATCAGGCTGGCCCGAGCGCAGGGGCCGTCGTCGATGCGGTACCGGATCGCGGCCGGGTCGACGCCGGCGCCGGCGTCGCGCACCCGTGCCAGCACGCGGCCGCCGGTGGCCGATGCGCGACAGCGAGCGAGACCGCCGGCGGCGTCATGTCGTCGATCCAGAGCCGGAACGTGAAGCGTCCCGCCTGCCCGCGGCGCTCGGCGTGTCGAAGACGACCGAGTAGGTGCCCGGGCTGGGAAGCAGCACGGCGGCCGTCGTCGATCGGCGCGAGGAACGACGGGGAGGTACGGGTTGCCGACGTACGGGAGCGCGGAGGCGCCGGCGAGACGGTTCTCGTCGGCGCCCGGAACGATGCGCGGCTGGACCGCTGACGCCCTGCGCCCGAGCTCGACGACGGAGACGCCGAGGTTGGCGGCGGGCTCGTGGCAGCTCGACGCGGAAGACCTGCTCCGGGCCGGGCAGGACCGCGGCGCCCGAGCGTCGGAGCGGTCCGGGTAGCGGTAGGTCGCTGACCCTCGGCGGTGCCCCGCGCGGGTCGCCCTGCATACGTGCGCCGGCGCCCGGGAGCGTCCGGCGCGGCAGCCTCGGGAAGCTCCGGGTCGCGTGACCCGGTACCAGAACGGGATACGGCGGCGCTCGGCGCCGCGCGTGAGCACGCACGAAACCCGTGCGCTCGCCCTTCCCGGCGCGGGCGTCTGCGACGTGGCCTCGACCGCGAGCGTGCCGGGCACGACGACCTCGGCGGGCACCTCGAGCCGAGCGCCGCTCGCTGCTGCTGCTCTCGACCGTGACCTGCCAGGCCCCGGCGCCGCCGCCCGCGTCCGCGAGCGCGACCGTCGCCGATCGCCGAGCGCTCCCGGCCCGGACGTCGAGCAGGCCGAAGGCGAGGCCGACTGCGGCGACGCGAAGACGAGCGGGTCGGCGGCCTCGCGAGCTCGGATCATGCCCCCGCCCGACGGGTCGCCTCGCGCCTCGGTCGACCTCGTGCCGTCCGCCCAGCACGGCGGCGTCCGCCGTCGGACGAGCGCCGACTTCACCTGCGCGACCGTCCAGCCCGGGTGCGGGCTCGCGAAGCAGCGCTGCGGCGCCGGCTACGTGCGGCGCCGCCATGCTCGTGCCGGAGAGGGTTCCGAAAGCTGCCGCCGGGCTGGGCCGAGAGGATGTCGACGCCCGGCGCGGTGACGTCCGGCTTGAGCGCGAGGCCGAGCGGCGTCGGTCCGCTCGCCGGAAGACAGGCGTCGCCACGGTCAGGTCGTCGTCCGCGGCGCCGACGGTGATCGCGCGCGGCGATGCCCGGCGAGGCGGCGCTGCCGCGCCCGAGCAGCTCGTAGTCGTTCCCGGCCGCGACGACCGGGATCACGCCCGCAGCCGCGGCGTTGTCGAGCGCGATCGCGACCGCATCGCGCTCGGCTCGACCTCGGGCTCGCCGAGCGAGAGGTTGATCACGTCCATCCCGTCGGCGACGGCTGCCTCGATCGCGGCGACGAGCTCCGGAGAGTTGCCGTTGAGGCCGAGGCCGGACTCCGTCGGGACCGTGAGCAGCCTTGTAGTTGCCGAGATAGGCGAGCGGGGCGACGCCCGAGATCGTGGTTCAGGGCAGCCGAGCGGCGCCGGCGCCGACCGGCGTCTCGGGCCGCCCGGCGGCGATCCCCGCGACGTGGGTGCCGTGGAAGGAGTGCACGGGGTCGAACGGGCTTGACTGCGTAGCGCCAGTCGGCGTCGCGGCGGGGCAAAGGCCCGTGCGACGATCACCTTGGCGCTCGTGTAGGCGACGTCTGCCTTTCGGGAACCCCGGCGGGCATGGAGAGACCCGGCGGGGTCGAAGAACGGATGGTCGGCGATCGATCCCGTCGTCGATGATCGCGATCTTCATCCCGTGTCCCGCGTGCTCGAGCGCGGGTCCCCACAGGCCGGAGCGCCGATGCCCGGCGTCACCTGCTGCCGGGGCGGACCTCGACCCGCTCGCCGGCCGGGCCGCTCCCGCTCGTACAGCGGCCCGTAGCGGACGCTCGGGTAGACGCGGACGACCCCGGGTACCGCTGCGAGCCGTCGAGCTCGTCGCCGGGGCAGCGACACGGCGAGGCCGGCGAGGACGATCCGGTACCGCCAGCGGATCTCGGCGCCGGGAATCCGGCGCAGGATCCGGCGCGAGACGCGTCGCTGCTCGCGCTCGACGGCCTCGAGGGCCGCCCGGGCGACGCGGCCGGCGGCGGTCGGCACGCGCCATCCGCTCCGGGCGCGCCGGCGGCTGCACGCCGAGGCTCGACGATGACCTCGACGCGCGGGCCGCGCGCGCCGTCGCGGCCGGCGGCGAGGCCGACGGCGCGGAATCGCGAGGAGCGCGAGAAGGAGGAGCGCTGAGGAGGCGGCGAACGATCCGCGATGGTAGCTTGCGGGCTCTCGAGCCAGCGAATCGTACGTCCCGCCCGGCCAGCGCAGCTAGACTGGGCTACGAGTGCACCACGCGGATGTGGCGGAACTGGTAGACGCGCACGGTTCAGGTCCGTGTGGGGGCAACCCCGTGGAGGTTCGATTCCTCTCATCCGCATTCGATCGCAACCGGACATCCCGTAACGCATCTCCCCTCAGGGAGCCTCCGGGTCGTCCCTCGTACGGGCATTCAGAATCCGCGCCGCTCGGTCGATGCCGGCACCGGTGAGGAGGATTCTCGACGCACTGCACGACCTCGCGGCCGAGCGCATCGTCAACATCGTCGTCACGCTGCTCGCGCTCGGCGATCTCGGCGCTGGCTGCCCGGCACTTCGCGTCGACGGGCTGGCCGCTCCAGAACGCAGACCCGCAGCTCGTCGCCGTCGCAGGCATCCTCTTCGTCCTCGCCTACCCGCTTCAAGGCGTGGGGCTGGCACAGGCTCTTCCACCCCTCCGAGCGGCCGCGAGCCGATGTCGCTCGCGGCCGCCAGCGGAGCCGCGTCCGTCACCGGCGCGGCGCTCCCTGGACGCTTCGACGACGTCGTCCGCATCGCCGTCGTTCGCCGCTATCCGAGCTGCCCGTCCGGAGTCGGCACGCTCACGCTCTCGCTCTTCATGCTCGGCCTGCTCGACGCGGCGGCGCTCATGCCGATCAGCGCCGCCGCCGCCGCGACGTCGACCGACTCGACCGCCGTGCGCGCCGGCCTCGCGATCGTCGCCGCGGGCGGGCTCGGTGCCGCGGCGGTCCTGATCGCGTTGCTGCCGCGCATCGCTCGCGCAGCCGCCTGATCCGCTTCCGCCTCGCCCGCTGGATCTCGGAGCGGACGACGCCGATGCGCCACGCGTGGCCGGCCTGGCTGCTCGTGTTCGCGTCCTGGGTGTCCGTGCGGTCGCCCTGTACCTCCTGCTCGCGGCGATGGGCATCTCGATCTCCTTCCCGCTCGCGATCGGCTTCCTCTGCGCCGCAGCGGCTTCGAGCGCGCTCCCGATCGCACCGGCCGGTGCGGCCACGCAGGCGGGCGCCGGCGCCGCGATGCTCGTCGCCTCCGGCGTCGCGACCCAGCAGGCCATCGACTTCGCGATCAGCGCGCAGGCGCTCCTGATCCTCGCCGGCGCCGGCGTCGTGATCTTCGCGGCACTGCTGGCATGCGGGCGGCCACGTGCTTGCGCGCTGCGCCGTCTCCCGCAGCGCGTCGCTCAGCCCAGAGCGGCGAGCACGGCGTCGGCGTGCCCGTCCGGCTTGACGCCGTACATCGCGCGAGTGACGACTCCGTCGCCGTCGATCACGAACGTGGAGCGGAGGATCCCCATCCGGCGCCGGCCGTACATGGTCTTCTCGCGCCAGACGTCATAGGCCTGTGCCGCCTCGTGCTCCGGATCCGAGAGCAGGACGAACGGCAGGCTGTACTTGTCCTTGAAGCGGACGTGCGAGTCGGCCGAGTCGGGGCTCACGCCGACGATCGCGGCACCCCTGCTCCTGGAACTCCGCATAGGCGTCCCTGAAGGCGCACGCCTCTTTGGTGCAGCCAGGCGTGTCGTCCTTCGGATAGAAGTACAGGACGACCGGCCTGCCCCGGAAGTCGGAGAGCTTGACGGTGGATCCCTCGTCGCTCTCGAGCTCGAAGTCTGGCGCTGCTTTTCCCTCTTCGACCATCCTCGTCGCCTCCTCGCTGAAGTCCCCGGACGATATCCGCGCGAGCGTGGAGCACGGCAGACGCGTTGCTACGCTCACGCCCCGTGCAAGGGCTCCACGCCGTCAACGGTGTTCTCCTCGTCGCCGTCAACGCGCTCGCCGGGGCGATCGGGGTCGTCTACGTGCGCCGGCGCAGGCGAGCCCCGTCGTCTGTTCACGCACCTGCTCGTGCTCGGGCAGACGCTGCTCGTCGCCCAGGCGCGCCCTCGGGCTGCTGATGCTCTCCGACGGCCAGCGTACCTCCGACAAGCTCCACTACCTGTACGGCGCCCTCGCGCTCGGCGCGTGCTCGCGCCGTGGCTCTACGCGCCGGGCGAGCCGCGCGCGCGGCTCGTCTGGTTCTGCGGGGCGGCGTTCCTCGCGCGCCGCGCTCGGCGTGCGCGCCTACCTGACCGGATCGTGATGCGCATCGAGCCCACGCTGCGCGGGCTTCGCGATCATCTTCGCATCGCGGGCGTGATCACGGCGCTCCAGCTCGACGACACGCTCGCGGCGCGTCTTCTTCGTCGTGCGGATCGCGTTCTTCGTCGCGATCGCGTATGTTCCTCTACCGCCTCTGGCGGCGAGCGGCGCGAGGAGATCGCCCGTGGGGACTCCGATCGCGCGTCGTCTTCTACGGCGCCGTCGTGCTCGCGCATCGCCAACATCGGCGCGCGTTCGCCCCCACTACCCGTCCGGCGGTCTCGAGGCGCTCATCTTCTTCCTGGTCCTCGCCGCCTGCGTCTTCGCCTGCTGGCGCGATGTGGCGCGACGAGCACACGTACGGCTACTGATGCCCGCTTGGCACCGACCTTCGTCATCGTCGGCGCGAGCCTCGCGGGGGGCACCGCGGCCGCCACGCTGCGCGACGAGGGGTTCGACGGGCGGCTCGTCCTCGTCGGCGCCGAGGACGAGCTGCCCTACGAGCGGCCGCCGCTGTCGAAGGGCTACCTGCGAGGGCGAGACGCCGCGCGAGAAGCTGCTCGTCCGTCCCGAGGCGTTCTGGGCGGAGCACGAGCGTCGAGCTCGCTGCTCGGCACGGCCGGCGGCGCGAATCGACCCGGCGGCGCGTGAGGTCGAGCTCGCGGACGGCCGGCGGCTCGCCTACGACAAGCTGCTCGTCGCGACCGGCGGGCGCAACCGACGGCTGCCCGTTCCCGGGCGTCGAGCGTCACGGCGTGCTCGACCTGCGGACGATCGGCGACTCCGAGCGGATCCAGCGAGGCCGCCGGCAACGGCGGGCGCGCTGTCGTCGTCGGCATGGGCTTCATCGGCTCCGAGGTGGCGGCGACCCTCCGGCAGCTCGGGCTCGACGTGGTCGGCCGTCGAGCCGTTCGCGTCCCGCTCGAGCGCGCGCTCGGGCCGGAGGTCGGCCGGGCGATCGCCGAGCTCCACCGCGAGCACGGCGTCGTGGCGCTGCTACGGCGAGGGCGTCGACGCCTTCGAGGGCGACGCGCGCGTCGAGCGGGTCGTGACGTCCTCGGGCGGCCGCCGGATCGAGTGCGACCTCGCCGTGGTCGGCGTCGGCATCGAGCCGGCCGTCGACGTCGTCGCCGGGAGCGGGGTGGAGGTCGACAACGGCATCCTCGTCGACGAGCTCTGCCGCACGAACGTCGAGGGCATCTTCGCGGCCGGCGACGTCGCCAACCACCTGCACCCGCTCTTCGGGCGGCGGATCCGGGTCGAGCACTGGCGCAACGCCATCGAGCACGGGGCCGCCGCCGCGCGCTCGATGCTCGGCAAGGGCGTGCCGTACGCCGAGGTGCACTGGTTCTGGTCCGACCAGTACGACGCGAACATCCAGTACGCCGGCCACCACCGGGCGTGGGACGAGCTCGTCGTACGCGGCTCGAGCCTGACGAGCGCAGTTCGTCGCCTTCTACCTCGCCGACGGGCTCGTCGACGCTGCCGTCGCCGTCGACTCCGGCCGCGACCTGCGACGGCGCAGGCGCTGATCCGCGCGCGGTCCCGGTCGAGCCTGCGGAGCTGCGCGACCCCGAGGTCGACCTGCGGACGCTCGTGCCGTCCGAGTCGGTGAGCCTCGCACGGGCCGGATGAGATCCGGCCCCTACAGCTAGCCGGCTTCGACGCGCGCTCGGGTGCCGTCGAGCGAGTCGAGCAGCGACCGGACGTCCTCGAGCATGCCGACGAAGATCGGCGTGTCGCGTTCCGTGTAGGTGCTCGCCTCGGTCTCGCGCAGCGTCATCATCAGGTGGAGGAAGTCGACCGGCTCCTCGCACTCGAACGCCGTCATGAACTCCTGGTCGTCGATCCCGAACGAGTACGTCGTGTGGTTCGTGATCGTGACGAAGCGGCTGCCGATCTCGGCGTGCTCCTGCATGGCGCGCCGGCGGTCCTCCAGCGAGAGGGCGTACCACGGCCGCACCTTCACGAACGGGTAGACGACGAGGTACGGCGCCTTGCGCGGCACGATGCGACGGGGCGGGCCGCTTCGGGATCGCGCTCGAAGTACTTCGACGACAGCGTCGCCGCGAGGTACGAATAGGGCGTCTCGAGCCAGCCTGCGAGCGGCGTCGAGTTGAGGTCGGCGGTGCAAGTCGCGGAGGTCTTCGTAGCGCTCCGTGAGCTGCCAGAAGAAGAAGTCCGCGTCGGGCCGGACTCCGACGAGGCTGTAGCTGAGAACCTGCATGCGCCCTGCCACGCCTCGACGACCTCGGCGTACGCCTCCTTCATCGCGGCCCGCTCCTCCACGGGCAGCCTGCGCCACGCCGGGTCGACCTTGCCGAACCGGTAGGACGCGTACTGCGTCGATTCTTCGGCGGAGCCGTCCACTGCGGCCAATCGTAGCTCTTGGGTGACAGAGCCGACACAGCCGGGTCCCCATCCGGCACGGCCTCCGGCGTAGGCTCGAAAGAGTCCCCGGGGCGTCGGTCGGCGGGCAGGCGGGCGCGCCGGGGACGCCACCCCGGCGGGCTAGGCTGCGGGCGATGTCCACGGCCGCCTCCGAGACCCGCGAAGAACGCCTCGAAGCGCAGCTGGCTGCGCTGCCGGCGCAGCCCGGCGTCTACCTGTTCCGCGACGCGGACGACGCCGTGCTCGTACGTCGGGAAGGCGAAGTCGTTGCGCGCCAGGGTGCGCTCCTACTTCCGGGGCGGCGACGCCAGGCAGGGCCTCGACCGCATGCTCGTCCGCATCGGGCGCATCGAGATCGTCGTCACCCAGTCCGAGGGCGAGGCCCTCCATCTCGAGCAGAGCCTGATCAAGCGCCACCGGCCGCCGTTCAACGTGCGGCTGCGCGACGACAAGTCCTACCCGTACATCGCAGTCACCGTCGGTGACGAGTACCCGCGTGTGATGTTCACCCGCGAGCGCCACCGCCGGGGCGTCGTGTACTTCGGCCCCTACTCGTCGGCCAAGAAGGTGCGCGAGACGCTCGACGTGCTCAACCGCGTCGTTCCGCTTCCGGCCCTGCGAGGGGCCGAAACCGGGGCGGCATGCGGGCATCCCGTGCCTCGACTACCACATCGACCGCTGCCTCGCGCCCTGCATCGGCGCCGTCTCGCCTGCCGAGTACGGCCGAGATCATCGACGGCGTCGTCGAGTTCCTGTCCGGCGAGACGCGTCCCATCCAGCAGGAGCTCGAGCGCCGCATGCGCGAGGCCGCCGCGCAGCAGGAGTTCGAAGAGGCGGCCCGGCAGCGGAACCGGCTCAACGCGGTCCGCCATCTCGCCGAGCGTCAGGCCGCGGACCGCCGGGACATCGGCACGGTCGACGTGATCGGCCTCGCCGTCAGCGGCGACGTGGCGGCCGTCCAGGTGTTCCCGTTGCGCGACGGGCGCATGGTCGACCGCCACGGCCTGACGCTCGAGAACGCCGCCGGCGAGGACCTGCAGGCGCTCATCGAGGCGTTCTGCATGGAGTACTACGGGGCCGCGGCCAGCATCCCGCCGCTGATCGTCGTGCCACCCGAGGCCGGAGACCTCTCCGCGCTCGAGGAGCTGCTCACGGCGCGCCGCGGCTCGCGCGTCGAGCTGCGGGCCGCCCAGCGCGGCGAGAAGCGACGCCTCCAGGAGCTCGCACAGCGCAACGCCGAGCTCGCACTCGAGCACGAAGAGCTCGCGGCCTCCAGCGCGGCGGCTACGCCGTATCGAGGCCCTCGAGGAGCTCAGGGAGGCGCTCAACCTGGAGAGCCTCCCGATCCGGATCGAGTGCTTCGACATCTCGAACATCCAGGACGAATCGCCTGTCGGGTCGATGGTCGTCTTCGAGGACGCGGCGCCGAAGAAGGCGCACTACCGCAAGTTCGGCGTCCGGCGCGAGGGCGGCCAGGACGATGTCGGCATGATCCGCGAGGTCGTGTCGCGGCGGTTCGCGCGGATGGTCTCTGTGGCCTCGGACGAGTACGACGAGGGGTTCGCGACCTGCCCGAACCTCGTCGTCGTGGACGGCGGCAAGGGGCAGCTCGCGGCGGCGCTGGCGGCGATGCACGAGCTCGATCTCGCCCGGGTGGCGGTGATCGCGCTGGCGAAGCGCGAGGAGGAGGTCTTCGTGCCCGGGCGCTCGCAGCCGGTCATGCTCGAGCGCGGCTCGGCCGGCCTGCAGCTCCTGCAGCGCATCCGCGACGAAGCGCATCGCTTCGCCCTGGGCTTTCATCGGTCGCGCAGGGAGGCGAAGGCCAGGGAGTCGATCCTCGACGCGCTGCCCGGCGTCGGCCCGGCGAGGCGGCGGGCATTGCTGTCGCACTTCGGCTCGGCCGAGCGGCTGCTCGAGGCGACCCGGGACGAGCTCGAGGGCGTGCCCGGCCTGCCGCCGCGGGTCGGCCGCCAGATCTACGCCGCCCTGCACAAGGCAGGCGGCGCGTGACGCGCGGGCTCCGGATCGAGACCGAGCGGTTGCTCCTACGGGACAAGACACCCGACGATGTGGGGTTCATGCACCGGCTGCTCTCCGATCCCGCCGTGATGCGGTACGTCGGCGAGGGTCGGCCACGGGGCCTCGAGGAGGTGCGAGCCGGCCTGGAGAAGCACATCGCGCACCAGCAAGCCCATGGATTCAGCCTCTGGCTTGTTCTCGAGCGTGCCGCCGGCGAGCCGATCGGCGACTGCGGTCTCATGCACCTCGAGGAGGGGCCGGAGGTCGAGGTGGGATACCGCTTCGTGCCCGAAGCCTGGGGTCGCGGCTACGCGACCGAGGCGGCCGAGGCCTCCCTTGCCTACGGCTTCGACGTCCTCGGGCTCGACGAGATCGTGGCTGTTGCGTATCCAGACAACGCCGCGTCGCGGCGTGTGATGGAAAAGATCGGCATGAGGTACGACGGCCGCGGCATGTACTACGGAAACGATTCCGTCAGGTATGTCACCGGCCGCACCCCGACCGGGCCTGTCGAGATCGTCACGTACGACCCGGCGTGGCCTTCGCGTTTCGAGGAGGAGCGAGCTCGGATCGCCGAGGCACTCGGTAGCCGTGCGCCCGTGATCGAACACATCGGTTCGACAGCCGTGCCAGGTCTCGCAGCGAAGCCCGTGATCGACGTCCTGCTGGGAGTTCGCTCACATCCGCTGGACGAAGCCGGCGTGCGGGCGCTGGAGACCATCGGCTACGACTACCGGGGAGAGTTCGGGATTCCCGGACGCCAGTTCTTCCGCAAGGGTGAGCCGCGCTCGCATCACGTCCACGCGGTGGAGCTCGGGAGCGATCTCTGGGTGTCGAATCTCGTGTTTCGCGACCGGCTGCGCGACCATCCGGAGGAGGCCGCTCGCTACGCGTCGCTGAAGCGCGAGCTCGCGTCTCGCTACGCAGACGAGAGGGGCCGCTACACGGAGGCGAAGGCTCCGTTCATCGAGGAGCTCCTGCAGCGGGCGGCACCTCGGTGAGGCTCGCCGCCGCATGGAACTGGGCGAAGATCTCCTGGCCCGTCGTGAAGGAGTAGCGGGACACCTCGACGGCCCAGCGCCGGAACGGCTCCCTGGTCGAGGCCTGCCCGCTCCTGGCGATCCCCGTCATCTCCGTGAGGTAGGCGGCCAGCCGCCCCCAGCCTTCGCCCTTCGCGCTCAGGCTCTCGACGAGCTCGGGCCAGCTCCGGTCATCGCGAGTCAGTGCGGGGAGATGGCCTTCGAGGCTCCGGAGGAACTCGGACGCCTCGTCCGGGAAGGCGATGATGACGGCCAGCAGGATCAGGACCGCCTGGTACTCCGGGATGTCGCCGCCCTCGGCGTCGAGGAATGCGTCGAGCTCGCCCGAATCCGCGTCGAGACCGGCGCGGACGAGCCGGTAGAGGTTCGTGAACTTCTTCACGGCGCGCGGCGTGTCGAGTACCCCTGCCGCACGTGCGGCGAAGTCACGCTCGTCGTAGGTGAGGGCGAGCGACCGCGGGCTGAGACTCGGGCGAAGGGTCGACCGTACCGCCCCGGAGACCTCTGCCGGCGCACCGAGCTCCGGTCCTGCCTCGCCCGTCGGGACCGCCGCCTGCTCGGGGCTCTCGGTGTCTTCCGTCGGAGCGCTCGTGGCCGAGGTCGCAGCGGCCGTCTCGATGGGAAGCAACTCGGTCACCAGGCTCGCCACACCGGCCTCGCTGACCGGGCGGAGCGCGAACGGGATCTGGAAGATCTTCTCGAGGTAGTGCAGCGGCGTCGACTCCCAGATCTCTGCGGTGTCGACGCCGTCCGGCCCCGAGCCCGCCGGCGCCGGGGCATCCGCCGGGCCGTTTCGGCTCGCCACCCTGGCCGCCGCGAGGCGCTCGCGGGCATCGGCGCGGACCTCCGACAGCAGCTCGGCGTAATGGAGCCGGAGCGACTGCAGCAGCCAGCGCGGGTCGACGGCGACGACGACGACGAAGAGCGGCAGGGCCAGGATCAGGTGCACCGCCTCGAGCACCTCGACGACCCGGCGCGGCGGGCAGCGATCGAGGTCGTCGATGTAGAGGACGATCCGGTCGACCACCGGGAGATCGGCCTCCTCCGCGGCGGGCGCGGCGCCGGCGGCCTCCCCGTTCCCGCCGGGAGGGGCCTCGGCCACGCGCTTCCGCTGGGCCGCGAGGATGTCGCTCATCCGCGAGAAGTCGTCGTGGATGCGGGACACGATCCCAAGCTGTGATCGGTAGTCGGCGGCTTCGCTTCGCTCGGATACGAACCGGGCGAGGCGCTTGCCGGCCGCGAGGTCCGAGAGCTCCTGGCGGAGCTCCTCCTCGCGAGAGCGGGCGGCCGTGAGCTCCTCGTCGATGCCCGCCCGCCGGACCTCGGCGACCTTCGCAACCTCGCCGACCTGCCCGAGGAATCTGCGCACGCGTGCCATCGCGGTGCCGATCAAGCCGGCGGCCGCCGCGACAAAGGCGCCGGCCGAGGCCAAGAAGGCCTGTACCCCGCTCACTCCGACCAGGGCGAGCGGAACAGCGACCGCCGCCGTGGCCGCAAGCGCCACGACTGCCACGATGACCCGGGAACGCGTATTCGGCAGCACGAGCCGGAAAAGCCCGGCGGCGCTGCTCGCATCCTGGCGGACCTGTCCAAGATCGCGTAAGCCCTCAGGCTCGCCGGCCAGGTTGGATGTCCAGCGCAGCAGCCCCTTCAGCGCCTCGACGCGCTGAACGTGCGCCTGAGCCTGCTCCAGCCGGTGGACGAGGGCAGAGCTGGCGGCGAGCTGCTCGTTGAGCCGCGCCGCCTGCGCCCGGGCCGTCTCCTCGGAGAGCCCGCTCTGGGGCTCGGGCTTCGCGAGCTCGTCGAAGAGGCGGGTGACGAGGCTGGCCCAGAGGTTCGCGTCGGCGTAGTGCCACGCGTTGAACTCGATGTTGCGGATGTGCTTGCAGTAGGCGGAGCGGCTCGTCAGCCGCGCCCGTCGTGCGTGGTCGCGGACCAGCGTCTGCACCTGCCGGATCAGGAAGCTCTTGCCCGAGCCCCAGTCGCCGAACAGTCCGATGCAGAGCGGCGGCTGTGTCTTGTCCGCGGCGATGACGTTGGCGAGCGCGGCTGCGTCCCGGCCGATGCCGAGCCTGTCGTCGCCCTCCACGGAATCCGGCGCAACGCCCGGCAGCGACCCCGGCGGGCCGACCGGCTCCCAGACTCGGGCAGTCCCGTCCTCGCTCGCCGTGGCGATCCGGCGGCCGTCCCGGCTGAACTCGCATCGCCGTACTGCGCCCGTATGACCGCGCAGGACGGCCCGCGGCGCGCCGGAGGCGACGTCCCAGAGACGGGCCGTCCCGTCACCGCCGGCGGTAGCCAGCAGCCTGCCGCCCGGGGCGAACGAGCACCGCTGGATGAAGTCCTCATCCCCGCGAACGGTGGCCCGCCGGGTGCTCGTGTCGACATCCCATAGGCGGGCGGTGCCGTCGGCTCCGGCCGTGGCGAGCAGCCTCCCGTCGGGGCTGAAGGCGCAATGCCAGACGGCGCCGCCGTGGGCGGGGAGCACTTGCGGCGACGTGGGCGCAGGCGAATCGGCCAGGTTCCAGAGCAGGACGAGACCGTCGCCGCCCGCGGTGGCGAGCAGGTCGCCCTTGTCGCTGAACGCGCAGTAGAGGACATGTGCCTCGTGACCGCGCAGCGTTGCCTGCTCGGACCGGGAAGCAACGTCCCAGAGGCGTGCTGTGCCATCCTCGCTCGCCGTGGCGAGCAGGCTGCCGTCGGGGCTGAAGGCACAACGCCAGAGCGGGCCTTCGTGCCCCCGGAGCGTCTCGACCGCCTCGCCCGTGCTCACGTCCCAGAGCCGGGCGGTGCCGTCCTCTCCCGCGGTCGCGAGGAGTGCGCCGTCCGGGCTGAAGGCGCACTGGCGGATCTCGCCCTCGTGGCCGGTCAGGCTCGCCCGCAACCTGCCCGAGTCGGCGAGCCAGATGCGCGCGATCCCGTCCTGCGCGACGGTGGCCAGCAGCGTGCCGTCCGGGCTGAACTCGCAGCGGCGAACGACTCCCTCATGGCCCTGGAGCAGGCTGCGCTCGTCTCCGGACTCGAGGTTCCAGAGCCGCGCAGTCCCGTCGGCGCCGGCTGTGGCGAGCAGGCTGCCGTCGGGGCTGAAGACGCACGAGAGGAGCGGCGCGCCGTGCTGCAGCGTCCAGAGGTCGAGGGCCTCGACTCCGGCTGCCGGGAGCGCCCACGGGAGGAGCACCCGCTCGACGGGGAAGCGCAGGTCGCGCAGCAGGCGCCGGCGGACGCCGGCGATGCGGAGCGCAGTCCCGAACTCCTCGTCGAGCCGGGCGAGCCCGAGGATCGTCAGTCGTCCGTCGATGACCTCGGCAGGAGAAGCCGCGACGGCGGCCCGGTCGTAGAGCCCGTCCACGAGCGCCAGCCACTCCGCGAGCGGTCGGGTTACCGTGGCGTCGTCCGGTGGAGGTGGGGGAGGCGGGCTGCCGTAGTCGTGCGAGGTGTACAGCGCGCCCGCGACCTCCCACGCCGTCACGTCCCCTTCTTCGAGCTGACGAGCGACGTCGGCTATGGACCGCGAGAAGCGCGGCAACAGCGACTCGAGGAGGAGCCCCTGGTCCTGTGGGATGTCCGGCTGTGCTTCCACGGCGAACCAACCCGCGCGACGGGTGCTACGAGCCGCAGGAGCCGACCATAGCGCGCCGACCAAAGCACGTTCAAGGACGGACCGACACGGACGCACTTGGCGGCTGAGCGGCCGGCTCGGCCGGCCGCGACCCGCCCAGGAGCGGCCCGTCAGGGCCGCGCGGTCACATAGCCGGTCGCCTTGTCAGTCCGCCTGGAGGAACGGGTAGCGGTAGTCCTTCGGAGGGACGAACGTCTCCTTGATCGTCCGCGGCGAGACCCACCGGATCAGGTTCCACATCGAGCCCGCCTTGTCGTTCGTCCCCGAGGCGCGCGCGCCGCCGAACGGCTGCTGGCCGACGACCGCTCCCGTCGGCTTGTCGTTGACGTAGAAGTTGCCGGCCGTGTAACGCAGCGCCTCCGCCGCGCGAATCGTGGCGGCGCGGTCCTCGGAGAAGATCGAGCCCGTGAGTGCGTACGGCGCCGTGCGGTCGACGAGCTCGAGCGTCTCGTCGAACTCGTTCTCCGGGTAGACGTACGCAGTCAGCACCGGCCCGAAGAGCTCGTCGCGAAGCAGGCGGAAGGAGGGGTCGCGCGTCTCGATCACCGTCGGCTCCACGAAGTAGCCCTCCGAGTCGTCGGTGCCGCCGCCGACGACGACGTCGGTCTCCGGGTGGGATCTCGCCTCCTCGATCGCGTCGCGCTGCGTCGCGAAGGCGTTCGAGTCGATCACCGCGCCCATGAAGTTCGTGAAGTCGGCAACGTCGCCGACCTTGATCGTCGCGGTCTCCTCGGCCAGCCGCTCGCGCAGCTGCGGCCAGAGGTTCGCGGGTGCGTAGAGCCGCGAGGCCGCCGAGCACTTCTGGCCCTGGTACTCGAACGCGCCCCGCATCACCGCCGTCGCGAGGGCGTCCACGTCGGCCGACGGGTGAGCGACGACGAAGTCCTTGCCGCCGGTCTCGCCCACGATCCGCGGGTAGTTGCGATAGCGCTCGATGTTGCCGCCGACGGTCCTCCAGATGTCCTGGAAGACCGCGGTCGAGCCCGTGAAGTGGACGCCCGCGAGGTCGGGGCTCGCGAGCGCGGCGTCGCCGATCGTCGCCCCGGGCCCGTACACGAGGTTGATGACCCCGGGCGGCAAGCCCGCCTCCTCGAGCAGCTTCATCGTCCAGTAGGCGGACACCATCGACGTCGAGGCCGGCTTCCAGACGACCGTGCAGCCCATCAGCGCCGGCGAGGTCGTGAGATTCGCGCCGATGGCCGTGAAGTTGAACGGGCTGACGGCGAGCACGAAGCCCTCGAGCGGTCTGTACTCGATGCGGTTCCAGACGCCCGGCGAGGAGATCGGCTGCTCCTCGTAGATGCGCGCGAGGTAGCTGACGTTGAAGCGCCAGAAGTCGATCGTCTCGCAGGCGGCGTCGATCTCTGCCTGGTGGGCCGTCTTCGACTGGCCGAGCATGGTCGCCGCGTTGAGCGTGTCGCGCCACGGCCCCGAGAGCAGCTCTGCGGCGCGCAGGAAGATCGAGACCCGGTCCTCCCACGGCATCCGGCTCCAGTCCTGCCACGCTTCGCCCGCGGCGCGGATGGCCTGCTCGACCTCGGCCGGACCTCCCTGGTGGACGTCGGCGAGGACGTGGTTCTTGTCGTGCGGGACGACCGCCTCGCGCAGGTTGCCGGTCCGGACCTCCTGCCCGCCGATGACGCAGGGGATCTCGAGACGCTGGGAGCGCATCTCTTCGAGCCGCTGCGTGAGGCTCTCGCGCTCCGGTGTCCCCGGAGCGTAGGAGCGGATCGGCTCGTTGACCGGCGGAGGCGGGCGGAAGAGTCCGGGAGCGCTCATGGGGCGATGGTACTCTCGCGTGGAATGGCTGGCGTCAAGGCGTTTCGCTACGAAGCGCCGGGCTGGGGCGTGGGCGAGCTCTGGTTGCAGGGCGAGCGAGTCGTCTGGCACGAGCTCCCGGTCGCCGGCTTACGACCCGAGCCCGGACACGATCACCCGCTCGTCGGCCGGCTCATCGACTTCTTCTCGGGTCGGCCCGTCGAGTTCGACGACGTGGAGCTCGACCTGGACGAGCTGTCGCCGTTCCACCAGGAGCTCGCCGAGCTCTGAGGCGCGTTCCGCGCGGGGAGGTGGTCTCCTACGGAGAGCTCGCCGCTCTCGCGGGACGGCCAAGGGCGCAGCGCGCCGCCGGCACGTTCTGCGCGCGGAATCGTCTCGCCATCTTCATTCCGTGCCACCGCGTCGTCGGCTCGGACGGGATCGGCTCGTACGGGTCGCTCGGAGTCGAGTACAAGCGCCGTCTGCTCGCCCTCGAAGGGAGGGCTGCGTGAGCCTCTCGGAAGCCGTGCGCTCCGAGCTCGCCGCGATCGAGCCGCGCAGGCCGTGCTGCCGGCTGGCCGAGCTGTCCGCGCTGGCGCGGACGGCGGGGACGCTCCACCTGCGCGGCGCGGGGGCGATCACGCTGCACCTCGACGTGGCCAGCCCCGCGGTGGCGCGTCGCGTGTTCTCCCTGCTCCGTCCGCTGGACGTGCCGCCGGAGATCCGGGCGTACCGGCGCCGCGCGTTCGGGAAAGAGACTCGCTTCGAGCTCCACCTGGGCGACAGCCCGAGGGCGGTGCAGGTGCTGAACGAGGCCGGTGTGGTGGACGCGCGGCTTGCGCCCCTCGACGTCCCACCCCGCCGCCTCGTGGCGCGCTCCTGCTGCCGGGCCGCGTACCTGCGCGGCGCTCTCCTGGCGGCCGGCTCCGTCAGCGGCCCGCGGGCGCCGCATCTCGAGCTGCGCACCGCGACCCGTGACGCGGCCGAGTTCCTGGCGGAGCTCGCGGCGCAGGAGTCGATGCGGCTCGGCGTCGTCGAGCGGGCCAGCCACGCCGCCGCCTACGCCCGTGGCCGCGAGGCAATCGCGGAGCTGCTCGGCTTCGTCGGCGCCCACGACGCCGCGGTCGTGCTGCAGGAGAGCGCGGTGTTCGGGGCGACCCGCGCGATGGCCAACCGGCTTGCGAACGCGGATCACGCGAACCTGGTCCGGGCGAGCCGCAGCGCGCAGCTCGAGCTTCGCGCCATCCGGCGGCTGGCCGCCTCAGGCGGGCTCGACGGGCTTCCCCCCGATCTGCGCCAGGCGGCGGAGCTGCGGCTGCGCTATCCGACGTTGCCGCTGCGGGAGCTCGCTGCGCGGTCGCGGCCTCCCGCGACGAAGGCGGCCGTCCACCGTCGCCTGAAGAGGCTCGAGCGGCTCTCCGGCACCCGCAGTGGGACTCGCGGCCCGGGCTAGACTGCCTCGCTGACGAGAGGAGGCGGTGCATGGCGGTTCGGGTAGGCATCAACGGATTCGGGCGCATCGGCCGGAACTTCTTCCGTGCCGCGCGCAAGCAGGGAGCGGACATCGATCTCGTCGCCGTCAACGATCTCGGCGATACGGCCACGATGGCGCACCTCCTGCGCTACGACTCCGTGCTCGGCCCGATGGACGAGGAGATCTCCGCCGCCGACGGCGTCATCCGGGTGGGCGGGGAGGAGTTCCGGGTGCTGAACGAGCGAGATCCCGGCAGTCTCCCGTGGAGGGATCTCGGCGTCGAGGTCGTCCTCGAGTCGACCGGGCTCTTCACCAAGCGCGAGGACGCCCAGAAGCATCTCGATGCCGGGGCCGCGAAGGTCATCATCTCCGCGCCTGCGACCGACCCGGACGTGACTCTCGTTCTGGGAGTCAACGACGAGGAGTACGACCGGGAGAAGCACCAGATCGTCTCGAACGCCTCCTGCACGACGAACTGCATCGCGCCCGTGGCAAAGGTGCTCCACGACACGTTCGGGATCGAGACGGGCTTCATGACCACGATCCACGCGTACACGAACGACCAGCAGATCCTCGACCTGCCTCACAAGGACCTGCGCCGGGCCCGCGCTGCCGCCGTCAACCTGATCCCGACCTCCACCGGCGCCGCCCGCGCGATCGGCCTCGTCATCCCCGACCTCAAGGGGAAGCTCGACGGCATCTCCGTCCGCGCACCGGTCGCCGACGGCTCGATCGTCGACTTCGTAGCGCACCTGTCCCGCAAGGTCACGGCAGACGAGGTCAACGCGCGCTTTGCGGAGGTCGCCGACACGGGCCGGCTCGAGGGCATCCTGCGCTACACGGACGAGCCGCTCGTCTCCTCCGACGTGATCGGCAGCGCATACTCGTCGATCTTCGACAGCGAGCTCACGATGGCGCACGGCAACGAGGTGAAGGTGTTCGCCTGGTACGACAACGAGTGGGGCTACTCGAACCGTCTGGTCGACCTCGTCGGGAGGCTCTTGTGAGCCCGAAGGAGGGGGTTCGTGGGGGAACCATGGGTTCCCCCACGATGAACGAGTGGGGGTACTCGAACCGTCTGGTCGACCTGGTCGGCCGACTGCTCTGAGGTGCACCGGCCGCGATCCGTTCGCGCTGCCGACGTCGCGGGCAAGCGCGTCCTCGTCCGCGTCGACTTCAACGTCCCGCTCGAGGACGGCCGGATCGCGGACGACAGCCGCATCCGGGCCGCTCTGCCGACGCTCGAGCTGCTGCTCGAACGGGAGGCGTCACAGCTCGTGCTCTGCTCGCATCTGGGACGCCCGCACGGGCCCGACCCGAGCTACTCGTTGCAGCCGGTCGCCGGTCGCCTCTCCGAGCTGCTCGGGCAGGAGATCTCGTTCGGCGAGCCGAGCGGGCGCATCACGCTGCTCGAGAACACGCGGTTCGAGCCGGGCGAGACGCAGAACGATCCTTCGTACGCGCGCGGGCTCGCGGCGCTCGCCGACCTGTACGTGAACGACGCCTTCGGTGCCGCGCACCGGGCGCACGCCTCCACGGAGGCGGTCGCCCATCTCCTCCCGGCCTACGCGGGCCTGCTGCTCGAGCGCGAGCTGCCGAGCTCTCGCGGCTCGTCGAGTCGCCCGAGCGGCCCTACGTCGCGATCGTCGGCGGCGCCAAGGTCGACGACAAGATCGGCGTGCTGCGGCGCCTGGCGGAGCTGGCCGACACGCTGCTCGTCGGCGGCAAGATGGCCGAAGAGCTGCGGGCCGACGACGCATTGCGTGCCGAGCTACAGGACGCGGGCGAGGTCTTGCTGCCGCTCGACGTCGTCGCCGCTGCGGCGTTCGATCGCGACGCCGAGAGCCGGGTCGTCGGCATCGAGGCGATTCCGGACGGCTGGCTCGGGCTCGACATCGGCCCGCAGACCCGGGCCCTGTTCGCCGAGCGGATCGCGGGCGCGAGAACCGTCTTCTGGAACGGCCCGATGGGGGTGTTCGAGTGGCCGCGCTTCGCGGACGGGACGAAGGCGGTCGCCGAGGCCGTCGCCGCCTGTCCCGGTTTCACGGTCGTCGGAGGCGGCGACTCCGTCCGGGCTCTCGGCGAGCTCGGTCTGACGGATCGGATCGGCTGGGTGTCGACGGGCGGCGGCGCCTCGCTCGAGCTGATCGAGGGGCGGGAGCTTCCGGGCGTGCTCGCGATCCCGGACGAATAAGCCTGTATGGTCGGCCCGGCCGTGGCGTTCATCGCGGGCAACTGGAAGATGTTCAAGGGGCCGGCCGAGACGGCCCGCTTCTGCGCCGAGCTGCGCGGGCGCATCGGCGCGGCGGACGGTGTCCGTGTCGCCGTCTGCCCGCCGTACGTCTCGCTGCGCGAGGCAGTCGACGCCCTCGCCGGCTCCCCTATCGCGGTGTTCGCGCAGAACGCTCACTGGCACGAGAGCGGGGCCTTCACGGGCGAGGTCGCGCCCGGCATGCTCCGCGAGCTCGGCGTCGCCGGCACGATCGTCGGGCACTCCGAGCGGCGGCAGCACTTCGGCGACACGAACGAGACGGTGGCGCTGCGCGCCGCGACCGCCCTCGACGCCGGGCTCGACGTGATCGCATGCGTGGGCGAGTCCGCGGACGAGCGCGAGAAGGGCTGGACCGAGGACGTGCTGCGCGGCCAGGTCGGTGCCCTGTCCGACGCCGTCGGGGCGAACGAGCGGCTGACCATCGCCTACGAGCCGGTCTGGGCGATCGGCACCGGGCGGACCGCCACGCCCGAGCTCGCGGGAGAAGCGCACGCATTCATCCGCTCGCTGCTGGACGTCCCGATCCTCTACGGGGGCTCCGTCAAGCCCGAGAACGCGGCCGAGCTGCTGGCGCAACCGGGCGTCGACGGGGCGCTCGTGGGAGGCGCCTCCCTCGAGGTCGAGCCCTTCGCGGCGATCTGCGACGCCGCAGCGCGTCTCGCACGCGCCTAGGGCGACATGCCCCCAGCGTTTCCACTCGTTGCGCTCGTCATCCTGGACGGTTGGGGCATCGCCCCGGCCGGCCCCGGCAACGCCGTCGAGCTCGCAGCCACGCCCGTCTTCGACGACCTCCGGGCCCGGTTCCCGACGACGACGCTCGCCGCATCGGGCGAGGCGGTGGGGCTGCCGGCCGGCCAGATGGGGAACTCCGAGGTCGGTCATCTGACCATCGGCGCGGGGCGCGTCGTCGACCAGGACCTGATGCGCATCGACCGCGCCGTCGAGAGCGGGGCGTTCTTCGAGAACCCCGCGCTGACGGCGGCGTTCGATCGGGCCGCGGCGCGGGGCGGCGCAGTGCACCTGCTCGGGCTCGTGTCGAGGGGCGGGGTGCACTCGCAGTTCGGCCACCTGCTGGCGCTGGTGGAGCTCGGCCGGCAGCGCGGGCTGGGCGAGCGAACGCTCGTGCATGCGTTCACGGACGGCCGTGACGTCTCGCCCACGGCGGCCGCGGGCGACCTCCGGGAGCTCGTCGGACAAGGCGTCCGCATCGCGACCGTGGTCGGCCGCTACTACGCCATGGACCGCGACGGCCGCTGGGATCGAACCGACCGGGCGCTACGGGCGATCGTGGACGGCGAGGGCCCGCAGATCGCCGATCCCGTCGCGGCCGTCGAGGCCGGCTACGGCCGCGGCGTGACCGACGAGTTCGTCGAGCCCCTCGTCGTCGAGGGCATGCCGCGGCTGTCCCACGACGACGCGGCGATCTTCTTCAACTTCCGTCCGGACCGCGCGCGCCAGCTCTCACAGCGCCTGCTCGAGGCCGGGTACGACCTGACGACGATGACCCGCTACAGGGACGACTTCGCCTGCCCGGTGGCGTTCGAGGAGCAGGTCGTCGCGGGAACCCTTGCCGAGGTGATCGCGAGCCACGGCTTGCGCCAGCTCCACATCGCCGAGACCGAGAAGTACGCGCACGTCACGTATTTCCTCAACGGCGGCCGCGAGCAGGAGTGGCCGGGCGAGACGCGCATTCTCGTGCCGTCGCCGCGGGACGTGGCCACGTACGACCTGAAGCCCGAGATGTCGGCGCCGATCGTTGTCGATCGCTTCGTGGAGGCCGTCGCGGCAGACGCCTATACGCTCGCCGTCGTCAACTTCGCCAACCCCGACATGGTGGGCCACTCGGGCGTCGTTCCGGCCGCAGTCGCCGCCGTCGAGGCCGTCGACGGCTGCCTCGGCCGCGTCGTCGAGGCGGTGCACGAGCGGGAAGGGGTGTGCCTCGTGTTCGCCGACCACGGCAACGCCGAGCGGCTGCTGGAGGCCGACGGCGTCAGCCCGCACACGGCTCACACGACGAACCCGGTGCCGTTGATCGCCACGTCAGCCGGTCTCGCGCTGCGGTCCGGAGGCGGGCTCGCAGACGTGGCGCCGACGTGCCTGGCGCTGCTCGGGATCGAGCCCGCGCCGGAGATGACGGGCACCGTTCTGACGGGCTGACGGGCATTTCCACCGGCCACCGCAGCCGCTATACTCGCGCGGACTCGGTGCGTCCCTCCTCGCGGTAGCTTTTCCCCAGCGGTGCCACTTCCTCAGCCGGAGCTGTCGACACTTCGCAAAGCGCAGAGGGGTGACGCGCGCGCGTTCGCAGCCCTCGTGACGACGTACGAGACGCCGGTCTACAACTACATCCTCCGGATGGTCGGCGACCGCACGCTGGCGGAGGATCTGACCCAGGACGTCTTCCTCCGGATCTACCACGGCCTCGCCGGCTTCTCGCTCCGCTGTCGGTTCACGACCTGGCTCTTCCAGGTTGCGAAGAACCGGGTGCTCGACGAGCTGCGGGCGCGGGAGCGGCGGCCGCACCCGGACGCGCTCGACGACGTGGCGCCCCTGGAGGTCGTCGACGCGCCGCCGGAGCGCGTCGAGATGATCGACGCCGTCTGGCGCGCAGTCGGCGCGCTCAACCCCGATCTCAAGATGGCGCTGCTCCTGCGGGACATCGTCGGGCTCTCCTACGCGGAGATCGCCGACGCGCTCGAGATCACGCTCGCCACCGTGAAATGGCGGATCTACAAGGCGCGCGAGGAAGTGCAGCTGGCACTCGCCAGGGAAGGCATTACCCACGACGAGGTAGGCCGAACCGGCCGCGAAGCGGCCGCACCAGGCCGAAACGGGCGCTAGCCCGTTCTCGGCCGAAACGCGGCGGAGCCGCGTTATCGGCCGGAAAGCGGCCGAAGGCCGCGGTCACGTCGATTCGCAGCGGGCCGGATGAGATCCGGCCCCTACACACCCTCCGCCAGCCTCGTCGCGAGCCCCTCCGGAAGCCCGGCCTCGAGGATCTCCTGCTGCGTGCGCTCGATCGGATAGGCGCAGCGCTTGAACTCCGCACGGCCCCGATCGAGATCGAGGAGCAGCCACGCCGCACGGGGGTCGCCGTCGCGCGGCTGACCGACCGAGCCGGGATTCAGCAGCCAGCGGTCGGCTGAGCCGAGATCGATCTCCGTCCCCTCCGGGGCGAGGCCGCCCTCGAGCGTCTCGCCCAGGCCGACCGCCATGGCGACATGGCTGTGTCCGACGAGTACGAGCGGCCGTGGGGAGTCCTCGAGCGCGGCGAGGGCGGCCTCCGGGCCGAGGACGTACTCCCAGACCGGCTCGCGGGGACTGCCGTGGTAGAGCGCCGCATGCTCCGTGATCGCGCTCGGCTCCAGAGCGCCCAGATAGGCGCGGTCGGCCGCGGAGAGCATGCCGGCAGTCCAGCGGGCAGCCTCGGCCGCCTCCGGCGCGAAGTCGTCGAGATCGACCTCGCCGAGCACGCCGAGATCGTGGTTGCCGACCAGCCCGATCGAGGCGTGCTGCTCGGCGAGCGAGCAGCAGGAGCTAGGCTGAGGCCCATAGCCGACCACGTCGCCAAGGCACCAGACGGCGTCCGGACGCGCGCCCTGGACGGCGACCAGGACCGCTTCGAGGGCGTGGAGGTTGGCGTGGATGTCGGTGACGACGGCGACCCGCATCGGCGGCGGGCTAGGTTACCGCGCGCGGCTCTCGTTGTCGTCGGCGTCGCGGCCGCGGCGGGCGTTGCGATCGCCGCCTACCTCCTGCTGCGCACGGAGGTGCCGAAGCTCGACCGGCCGGCGGTCGACCCCGGCGCCTTCTTCACGGACGCCGAGCTCGAGCGCATCGAGGCATACCGGCGGCTTCCCGCGCTGGCTCTGGGTCGCGTCCACCCTGGTCGAGCTCGTCGTGCTCGGCGTGCTCGCCTGGAAGGGGCGCGCGCTGGCCCGGTGGCTGGAACGTCGCGTCCATGGCCGGGTGCGCGTCGGGCTCCTGGTCGGGCTGACCGCGGTCGGCGCCGTCTGGCTTGCCACGCTTCCGCTCGCCGCCGTCGGTCACTGGTGGCAGCGCCGCTACGGGCTCTCGGAGCAGGGCTACGGCGCCTGGCTCGGAGACCAGGCGGTTTCCCTGGCCGTGCTCGCCGTGCTCGTGTCGATTGCAGTCGCCGGCGCGCTGCTGCTGGCCGGCCGCCTCGGCCGGCGCTGGTGGATTGCCGGCGCCGCCGGGCTCGCCGTGCTCGGTGTGGCCTACGTCCTCCTGCAGCCCGTCGTGATCCAGCCGCTGTTCAACCGTTTCGAGCCGCTCCCCGACCGGGCGCTCGCCGCACGAATCGAGGCGCTCGGCGAGCAGGTCGGCGTCCACGTGGACGAGGTCGACGTCGCCGACGCGAGCAGACGAACCACGGCGGCCAACGCGCTCGTCACCGGGCTCGGCCCCACCCGCCGGATCGCGCTCTACGACACGCTGCTGGACGGCCGGTTCACGCAGGACCAGATCGTTGCGGTCGTGGCGCACGAGCTCGCCCACGTCGAGCGCGCCCACGTGTGGAAGGGCGCGGCGTGGTTCGTGCTGTTCGCCGTTCCCGGTGTCGCTCTCGTCGCGTTCGTGCTCAACCGCCGTGGCGGTCCAGGCGATCCCGGCCTCGTGCCGCTCGCCTTGCTGTGCGCATTCGTCCTCTCGCTCGCCGTGTTGCCGGCTGCGAACGCGATCTCGCGCCGTTACGAGGCCGAGGCGGACTGGTTGGCGCTGGTCGCGACCCGCGACCCGCAGGCGGTCGCGGGCCTCGTCCGGGGGCTTGCGGTCGCGAGCCTCGCCGATCCGGACCCGCCGGGCTGGAGCCGGCAGCTGCTCGGCACGCACCCGTCGCCGCTCGACCGCATCGCAATGGCCGAGGCCTACGCGCGCCGACCGTAGGATAGGTCCGTGTCGCCCACCGCCGGTCAGGCCGCTCGTGCGTAGCCCCGCCGCCCTGCGCCGGCTCGCAGAGCCGATCGAAGCTGCCGCCCGCGGTCTCGGCGCCGACGGCGAGCTCGAGGTCGTTCTCGAGCGTCCGAGCGACCCCGCGCACGGAGATTTCGCCACGACCGTGGCCATGCGGCTCGCTTCCGGCCTCAGGCGCTCGCCGCGGGAGGTCGCCGAGCAGCTGGCGGAGCACGTCGAGCTCGGCGACCTCGTCGAGACGGTCGAGGTCGCGGGCCCCGGGTTTCTCAACCTTCGCGTCACCGGGGCGTGGTACGGGTCGGCGCTCGCCGAGCTGCTCGCTGCGGGCGACCGCTACGGGTCCGGCTCGGCCGGGGCTTCGGAGCGCATTCAGGTCGAGCTCGTGTCGGCGAACCCGACCGGCCCGATCCACGTCGGCGGCGCACGCAACGGTGCCTACGGCGACGCGGTGGCGCGGCTGCTCGAGTTCGCGGGGCACACGGTCGAGCGCGAGTACTACTACAACGACGCAGGTCGCCAGATGGAGCGCTTTCGAGCCTCTGTCGACGCCGTCCGCCGCGGCGAGGCGCCGCCCGAGGACGGGTATCACGGCGCCTACATCACCGAGCTCGCCGCCTCGCCGGGTGATCCCGTGCAGGAGATGCTGGCGCGGATCGAGGCGAGCCTGGAGCGCTTCCGCATCCACGTCGACAGCTGGGCGCTGCAGAGCGAGCTCGAGCGCGAGCTCCCCGAGCTGCTCGAGAAGCTCGACACGTACGACGCGGACGGTGCGGTCTGGCTGCGGGCGACCGCGCACGGCGCCGACAAGGACTACGTCCTGATCCGCTCCGCCGAACGCGGCGGCCTGCCGACCTACGAGGCCGCGGACGTCGTCTATCTCCGCGACAAGCTCGAGCGAGGCTTCGACCGGGTCATCTACGTCCTCGGCGCCGACCACCACGGTCACATGCAGTACCTGAAGACCATCGCCTCCGCCCTCGGCTACGACCCCGATCGCGTGGAGGTGCTGATCTACCAGCTCGTCCACCTGATCGAGCACGGAGCGGCGAAGCGCGCCTCCAAGCGCCGCGGCGACGTCGTCGACCTCGACGAGCTCCTCGACCAGATCGGGGTCGACGCGGCCCGCTGGTACCTCGTCAACCGCGGCCCCGACCAGACGATCGAGATCGACGTCGACCTCGCGCGGGAGACGAGCGAGAAGAACCAGGTCTACTACGTCCAGTACGCCCACGCCCGGATCGCGGGCATCCTCCGCAACGCGGGCGCGGCGCAACCCTCGGCCGAGCTCGCCCACGAGCCTTCGAGCGAGGAACGCGGACTGCTCAAGCGCCTCGTCGACTTCCCTACCGTGGTTGCAGAGGCGACCGCGCGGCGTGGACCGCACGCGATCCCCGTCTACGCGATCCGCCTGGCGGACGACTTCCATCGCTTCTACCACGGCCACCGCGTGCTCGGCAGCGCGGAGGAGGGCTTCCGCCTCGGCCTCTGCCGGGCCACGCAGGCCGTGATTGCGCGCTGCCTCGACCTCGTCGGGGTCGAGGCGCCCGACCGCATGTAGCGCAAGCGGCGCGACAGCGCCGCGCGCAGCGGCCGCGGTCACGAATCGCGGCCGAAGGCAGCGATCGTGGGCGCCAGGCCGCGAAGTTTCTCCGAGCCCGAAGGGCTCGGTATGGAAGCGGCCGCGGTCACGCAACGCGGCCCGATAGGGCCGCAGCCGTGACGGGGGAGCGGCCGAAGGCCGCGGTCACGCAACGCGGCCCGTAGGGCGCCAGGCCGCGAAGCTTCACCGAGCCCGCAGGGCTCGGTACGGGCTCAGCGGTGACTCGACTAGCGCCTGGCCGCGTGCAGCGCGCGGACCGCCCAGCCGTCGAAGGCGAAGAGATCGCCCGGGTCGGTGAGGGACGGCTCCGGGATCACATGCGTGAACGCGTCCGTCACCGTGACGCGCACATCGGGGGCGACGAGCGCGAGGTTGTGCGACTCGGCAGCCGGGAAGTACGCGTCGTGCGGGGCCGAGGCGAGCTCGACCGGCATCTGGAGCCGCGCCGCGTTCGTGATGGGGGAGAGCGCCGCGATCCTGTCGCGCACGTCGTCGGGCAGAGCCGCATAGAGGGTCTCGAAGCGCTCCGGATCGCGGTTGAGAAGGAGGTCCAGCCCGGCCCTTGCCGTCGGATCGCTCACCTCGAGGTCGCGCAGGCGCGCGAGCGGGTCGGGATCGTCGCTCCGCACGTCGGCCAGCAGCGAGATCAGCCGGTCGCGCGCCGGCGATCGCGGCCAGGCCTGCCGCCACCGAGCGCGCAACGGCAAGCGCGAGGAAGGGCGCCGACCCGTAGGGCTCGACCCCGGCGCCGACCCGCGTGTAGCCGGTCGTCGCCAGCCGGATGACGTTGACGAGATCGGTGTAGGGGGCGATGCCGACGACGACGGAGACCCGGCCGGCGAGCTCGTCGCGCTCGGCCGCCAGCAGCGCGATCGTGGCACCCAGCGACGCGCCGAACAGGGCCACCTTGCCCGTCGAGTCAGGCCGGTTCGCGGCCGCCACGCCCAGCTCGGTGGCCTTCGCGACCATCGCGTCCGTGAGCTCGCCGTTGACGAGCCCGGGAACGTCGGGAACAAGCACGAGAAACCCGGCGCGTGCGAGCCCCCGGGCGAGCCGCTGCACGTCCGGGTGGGCGCGGCCGAGCTCGGTGGCGCCGTTGAGGAAGACGAACGCGGGCCAAGGGCCGTCACCGTCCGGGCGCACGAGCGTGGTCGGAACGCCGGCGACGGCGGTCTCCTCGACGTGCGGCTCGCCGGTCAGCTTCCTCACCACCCAGGTGAGCACGGGCGTCTCGAGGGTGGTCGCGAGCACGACGGTCGCCTGCGCCTGCGCGGAGATCCACGACCGGTGGACGATGCTCGCGGTGACGGCGGCCACGAGCAGGACACCGAGTGCGAGCCGGACGGGCCGAAGTCTCATCACGATCAACGGTAGACGCGGTACCGGCACCCGGAGCGCTCGCCGGGGTGGCGCTAGGATGGCCGCTGATGGCCGCGGTCGCCCCCGATCGCAACCTTGCGCTCGAGCTGGTCCGCGTCACCGAGGCGGCCGCGCTCGGCGCCGCCCGGTGGGTGGGCCGCGGCGACAAGGAGGCCGCCGATCAGGCCGCCGTCGATGCGATGCGGCTCATGCTCGACACCGTGACGATGGACGGCGTCGTCGTGATCGGCGAGGGGGAGAAGGACAAGGCGCCGATGCTGTTCAACGGGGAGCAGGTCGGCGACGGACGGCCTCCCGAGGTCGACGTCGCGGTCGACCCGCTGGAGGGGACGCGGCTGACCTCCGTCGGCCAGCCGAACGCGATCGCCGTCATCGCGGTCGCCGAGCGGGGCACGATGTTCTTCCCCGGCGCCGCGGTCTACATGGACAAGCTCGTCTCGGGAGCAGAGCTCGCGGGCGTCGTCGACATCACCGCCTCCCCGCAGGAGAACGTGCGCCGGGCAGCGGAGGCGAAGGGGGTGGAGGCGAGCGAGATCGCCGTCGTCGTGCTCGACCGCGATCGGAACGCCGAGCTCATCGCCGGCCTGCGAGAAGCAGGCGCCAAGGTGAACCTGATCACCGACGGCGACGTCGCGCCCGCGCTCGCGGCGGCGCGTGCCGACGCCCCGGTCGACCTGATGATGGGAATCGGCGGCACGCCGGAGGGCGTCATCTCGGCGGCGGCGGTGAAATGCCTGGGCGGCGCGATCCAGGGGAAGCTCTGGCCCCGGACCGACGAGGAGCGCGACAGCCTGGTCGACGCCGGCTACGACCTCGATCGCGTGCTGACGACCGACGATCTCGTCGCGGGCGACGACGTGTTCGTGGCGGCGACCGGCGTGACCGACGGGGCCCTGCTGCGCGGCGTGCGTCACACGCGAAACGGCGCGTCGACCGACTCGATCGTGATGCGGTCGCGGTCCGGGACGGTGCGGCGCGTGGAGGCCCAGCACGCGTTCGACAAGCTGGCCCGGCTCTCGGGCGGCCGCTACGGTGTCAGAAAGGGTTGAGAGGGAGGACGGATGGCGCTCGGCTACGACAAGAAGCTCTACATCCTGGCGTTCGACCACCGGGGCTCGTTCGAGAAGATGTTCGGGATCTCGGGCCGCGCGCCGACTGCGGAGGAGACCGAAGGATCGCCGACGCCAAGACGTTGATCTTCGAGGGGTTTCGAGCCGCCGTCGCCGAGGGTGCTCCCCGCGACGCCGCGGGCGTGCTCGTCGACGGGCAGTACGGGCCGGGCGTCGCGCGGGACGCGCGCGCGGAGGGATACCTGCTCGCGATGCCCGTCGAGAAGAGCGGGCAGAACGAGTTCGACTTCGAGTACGGCGACGCGCTTCGGCGAGGCGATCGAGGACTACGACCCATCCTTCTCGAAGGTGCTCGTCCGCTACAACACGGAAGGGGACGCGGAGATGAACGCGCGCCAATCCGCGCGGCTCAAGCGCCTCTCGGACTGGCTGCACGAGCACGACCGCAAGTTCCTGTTCGAGCTGCTCGTGCCCGCCGAGCCGGCTCAGCTCGAGGCGGTGGGCGGCGATGCCGAACGCTACGACGTCGAGACTGCGGCCGGGGCTCATGATGGCCGCGATCGAGGAGCTCCAGGCCGCCGGCGTCGAGCCGGACATCTGGAAGATCGAGGGCATCGACGACCGGGAGTCGTGCCGGCGGATCGCCGAGCTCGTCCGCCGCGACGGCCGCGACTCGGTCAGCTGCGTCGTGCTCGGCCGCGGCGCCTCCGACGAGAAGGTCGACGCCTGGCTCCGCGCCGGCTCCGGGCTGCCGGGGTACATCGGCTTTGCGATCGGGCGGTCGATCTTCGGCGACGCGGTGAAGGCGCTCGCGGCAGACGGCGGCGACAGGCGCGGCCGGTGCGGCGCAGATCGCGGCCAAGTACCGCCGCTTCATCGACGTCTACGAGGGCTCGTAGCGGTTCAGAAACGGACGGGCTTCTCCGGCCGCCGCAGCCTTTTTCCCTGCATCCGCGGGCCCGAATGCGCCCGTTCGGGGTACCCCGAATTGGGGATCCCCCGCTCACCGCTTGGAGGGATTGGTGCGCTCCGGCGAACTGGATAGCACTAATGGTCGGCGGCGAAGTCGGCCGTTTCGTACCGATCGTAACGAGTGATGATGACCGACACCGAACAGATCCTCGTCATCGACGACGACCCGATCATCGTTCGGCTCATCCAGCTTCTCCTCGAGGACGCCGGCTACCGATGCACCACCGCGGAGAGCGCTGCCGAGGCGCGCCGGCTCGCCGCCGCCGATACCTTCGCGCTCGCGCTTTGCGACATGACGATGCCGAACGAGTCTGGGCTCGAGCTCGCGCAGCACCTGTGCGCGTGCCACCCCGAGCTCGCCGTCGTCATGGTGACCGCCGTCGACGATCCGGACATCGCGAAGATGGCGCTCGACTGCGGCGCGTACGGGTACGTCGTGAAGCCCTTCACGGGCAGCGTGCTCTACATCGCGGTCGTGAACGCGCTGCACCGGCGCCGTCTCGAGCGCGAGAACCGCCGGCACCGAGAGGAGCTCGCCGAGCTGGTTCGGGGCCGGACGGCCGAGCTCGAGGGCGCCGTGGGACGCCTCGCCGAATCAGAGCAGGCGCTCCGGCGCTCCCGCGAGGAGACGATCCGCCGGCTGGCCAAGGCGGTGGCGCTGCGCGACGGCGAGACGGGCGGTCACGCCGAACGCATGAGCACGATCTGCGGGAACGTTGCCCAGACCGTCGGTCTCGAGCCGGAGCGCTGCGAGCTGATACGGATCGCGAGCCCGCTCCACGACGTCGGCAAGATCGGCATCCCCGACAGCATCCTGCGCAGTCCCTATCCCCTCACCGCCGAGGAGTGGCGAGTCATCCGGAAGCATCCCGAGATCGGGCACCGGATGCTCTCGGGCTCGGGCGAGGAGATGCTCGACCTCGCCGCCACGATGGCGCTGACGCACCACGAACGGATGGACGGCTCGGGCTACCCGCGCGGCCTGCGCGGCGAGGCGATCCCGATCGAAGGACGGATCGCGGCCGTAGCCGATGTGTTCGACGCGCTCACGAGCGACCGCGTCTACCAGCCGGCGCGGCCGGTCGACGAGGCTCTCGAGATTCTGTGCGAGGGGCGCGGCGCGCTCTTCGACCCGGAGGTGATCGACGCGTTTCTCATGTCGGTCGAGCTGGAGCCCGGGCTCGCGAGAGCCGGCCGCCTCGATCCGAGCGCGGTGTAACAATGACGCTCTCGGGTGGCCGCAGCCCGAAGGGGGAGCTCGAATGTCGAAGAAGCTGTCGTGCCTCGTCGCCGACGACCATCCGGCGATGATCGAGGCCGTCTGCGACGTGCTCGAGGAGTACGGCGTCGAGATCGTCGGGCGGGCACGAGACGGCGAGGAGGCGCTCCAGAAGCTGGAGACGCGCAAGCCCACCGTTGCAATCGTCGACCTTCGCATGCCGCGGCTGTCGGGCATCGAGCTGACGCGCCGGGCGCGCGCGGTCGGCGCCCGAGACGGCGGTCATCCTCTACACGGCGTACGGCGAGCGGGCGTTGCTCACCGAAGCGCTGGACGCCGGAGCGCGCGGCTTTCTCTGAAGGAGGCGCCGCTCTCCGACCTCGGCCGTGCCGTCGAGATGGTCGCCGGCGGCCAGACCTACGTCGACCCGGGCCTCGCCGGCGTGCTTGCCGGCTCGGAGGCGGCCGCCAACGCGGTGAAGCTGACCCAGCGCGAGCGAGACGTCCTGCGGCTGCTCGCCGACGGGCTCACGAACGAGGAGATCGGCAAGAAGCTCTTCATCTCGCCCGAGACCGTGCGGACGCACGTCCGCAAGGCGATGGACAAGCTCGACGCCGACACGCGCACGCAGGCCGTCGCCACGGCGTTGCGGCGATCGCTGATCGCATAAGGCCCGTTCGGCCGGCTCGGCGCGGTTCGGGTCGCGCGGGAGCGGGCGCGGTAGAATTCGCCTCACGCGGACGTAGCTCAGCTGGCAGAGCATCGGCTTCCCAAGCCGGAGGTCGCGGGTTCGATCCCCGTCGTCCGCTCTCGAGTTTCAGGCCAGACGCAGCTTGCTTGCAGCGGGTTCCGTTCCCGCGGCCCCTACGTCTTTCTCCGCTCCGATCCGCTGGAAACCTGCTGGCGCCGCGATGGCCCGACTGCCTAGACGGCTCTTTCGGTCAAGTCCAAGGTCGGCTGGGCGCGACTCGGAGCAGCTTCGCCGCGTGGCCCGTTCCGAATCCGAGCAGCTCAGCGAGAAAGAGAGAAACCAGCCCAATTGCGGCTGGGAAGCCGGCGTGAAGCGCAAAGAGCACCGAGAGCAGCGTGGCGCCGACGATCAAACGAGAGACGCCCGCCCGATCAAGCGCCACCGTCGCCGCGATGGCGACGATGATCCAGGTGCCCTGTCCCAGCACTGCTAGGACGGAAAGCTTTGACCCGGCAGCGAACTGGCTGTCGTGGAACATGAAGTCGATCGCGGCGTTCACATTCTCCCGTTCCTCGCCGGCGAGGCTGGTCGCGTGACGCACCAGGACGCCGCTGGCGAGTCCGGCGACCGCGTCAAAGGCGCTGAAGAACACCATCCAAAAAGCAAGAGCGATGCGAGCGACGCGGGCGGCGACCGACTCGATGTCAAGCAGCATCGTCCAAACGCCCGCCGCCAGAAACGGCGTCAGGACGAGCTGAGCGGCGTGCGCGAAGATACCACCGATTCGCGTCATCCGCGATCGCCTCAGACAACTGATCTTCACCGTCCGGATGCACAAAGGCAAGAACAACCCAGAGCAGCGGCGCGGCAAGCAACAGGAAATGCACGGGACGCAACCGGCTGACGCTGCCCACGTGAGGCACGGGCTCTGGAGCAACCTAGCCGATACGTCCGTGCCATGTCATGTGGGCCCCCGCGCGTTGGCGATCCGGTGAGAAGGGGGTGCCCGCGCTACTCGGCTGCGGCGCCTGGGCGGCGCTTGACAGTGGCACCGAGGCGGCTCGCGTCCCCGTACGAATCGGTCGGCTCGAGGCCGTGAGCCTGGGTATAGTCGCGGATCGAGGTGCGTCGCGCATCGAGTCCGAGTCCAGGGAGCCCGTCATGCCGGGAGTGACCGAAGGACCAAAGGCCGGCCGTCGAGGGATCCGCGAGTCGGCGCTGCGAGTCGTCGCACACATGCGCGCTCTCACGCAGCTCGAGAAAGCTCTCGCACAGTCCGAGCTGAAGCGCAAAGCGGCCGGCGCCGGTGCCGGCGCCGGGATCGCCGTCGCGGCGGTTGTCTTCATGCTCTTCGCCATCGGCTTCGGTCTCGCCACGGCCGCCGCGGCACTTGCTCTCGTCGTGGACTGGTGGCTCGCACTCCTGATCGTCTTCGCCCTCCTCGTGTTGCTCGTGTTTGTCCTGCTGCTTGTCTCGCGGAACCTCTTCCGAGCCGAGCACTCCGTTGAAGCCGGAGCAGGCGATCGAAGAGTCGCGCCTCACCAGGCAGGTCCTAAGGGGCGGCAGTGCAAGGTGACGGCCGCACCGAGGAGGAGATTCGCAGTGAGATCGCGACCGAGCGGGAGCAGCTGGCAACCGCCCTCGCCGACCTGCGCGAGGGCGTCAGCGCAAAGCGGAATCTTGCGGTCCTCGTGCTCGCTGGGCTTGGGGCCCTGCTGGCGCTCGTAGTGGCCGTAAAGGTGATCCGCTTCTCACGCGGTCGCAGCTAGACACGCTTCCTACCGGGTGAGCCTCGGCCGCTCTCTCGACGCTGGAGCGCCGAGCGGCGGCTGACCTTCGTCCGAGTCGCGCTCTAGAGTCGCGGGGCGCGCGAGGACTGCAGCGAGGGAGCTGGAGCGATCGATACCGCGACGCCGATCAAGACGAGCAGCCGACGCCGCCAGTACGTCGCTCGCGACGCGTGAGCGTTCGAGCCGCCCTCGCGCTCCTGGCGGCAGCCGCGCTCGTGGGCCTCTCGGCCTGCGGCAGCGGGGAGAACATCCCGGAAGGGGCGTCCTCCGTCCTCGACGACACTCACAGCCACGCTCCCCGAAGGCGGCGGCGGGATCGGCGACGGCCCGACCGCCGCCCGCCCCCGAGCAGCCGCCTCCGGCGAGCCGCCCCGGAGGAGCCCCCACCCGGCCGGAGCCGCCGCCGGCGGAGCCTCCCCGGCCGCGGAGCCGCCGCCAGCCGAGAGCCGCCTCCGGCCGAGGAGCCGGCCGCGGAGGCCGGCGGGGAGCCCGCCTCCGAGGCCGACGACGGCGGGGTCGACCCCTGGGTCTGGGCCGTGATCGGCGTCGCGGTGGTCGCCGGGATCGCGCTGCTCGTGGCTCTCATGCGGCGGCGGAAAGGCGGGCCGGAGCCGCGCTCGCTCGTCGAGCGCCAGCAGCTCCTCGTGGCTGCGCTCGGCGGGTGGATGGCGCAGGGCTGGGTAGTCGAGTCGCAGGGCACGGCCGAGGCGATCCTCGCGCGCGGTGACGAGCGACGCCGCTTCTGGGTGGACGAGAACGGCGTCCTGCTCCAGGAGGCGCTGCAGCCGGGGGGCCCTCCTGCGGCGGGTGCGAGCGGCGGTCCGGCCCCGCCCGAGCCTCCGGGCGCGGGTCCGGAAGGGCCGGAGGAACCGCCGGTCACCCCGCCGCAGGGCTAGAGCAGCGCCACGGCGGCCATCCGCGGAACGCCGTCGCCGCCGGAAGGCGGCGCGAGGTGGCCCGCGCAGGCATCGCGTCACCTCAGCCGCCGGTCTCGAGCCCGCCCAAGCTCCGTTCAACGGGCTCCAGGCAGGCCCACGATTGCGTCATGCCCTGAGCGGGTACACGAAGAGCCATGCTCGCGACAGGAGTACGCGAGGTCGAAAACGGTGTGTGGGTGCTCGACCTGCACGGCGAGTTGGATCTCAGTACTGTCGAAGCGCTGAACGGCGCCGTGGACGCGATCGTCCCGGAACACCCTCGAGGCGTTGCCGTCGACCTCGCCGACGTTCCCTTCATGGACACCTCGGGCATCAGCGCCCTCGTCGCAGCCAAGAAGCGTCTGCAAGAAACCGGCGCGTTCCTGGCAGTGCTGCAACCGCATCCCATGCCGCGCTCGTTGCTGCAGCTCTCAAACCTTGATCATCTCCTCCTGGTGTCCGGGTCCTTGACCGAGGCCTTCGGCCGCGCCGCCGCCGAGGCCCGGGACTCCGACGCAAGGTCACCTGCAGCCCTTTAGGGGCAGCCCAGCGGCCGCGAGAGAAGGCGCGGCAGTGTGGTAGTCGCGCGCCCGCGATGACTTTCGCCGGCCCCGGCCGTCTACCGTCAGGGATCGGCTCACTCGCACGAGGGTCACGAAAGAAGGGGTTGCAATGAACATGCCGCCGGTCGTCTCGCCGCAGGAATGGGAGACCGCCCGCCAGGAGCTGCTGGCGAAGGAGAAGGAGCTCACGCACGCCCGCGATGCGCTGGCCGCCAAGCGTCGTCGGATGCCGAGGATGGCCGTGGAGAAGGAGTACCGCTTCGAGGGCCCGAACGGCCCGGCGAGCCTCCCCGACCTCTTCGAGGGGCGCCGCCAGCTGATCGTGTACCGCTTCTTCTTCGAGCCCGGCGTCGCCGACTGGCCGAAGGGTGGCTGCCGGGGCTGCTCGTTCCTCGCCGACCAGGTCGCCGACCTCGCTCACCTGAATGCCCGCGACACCACACTCGCGTTCGTCTCGCGGGCGCCGCAACCCGACATCGAGCGCTGGAAGGCCAGGATGGGCTGGGAGATCCCCTGGTACACGCTCACGGACGACTTCGACGCCGACTTCGGAGTCGACGAATGGCACGGCACGAACGCCTTCCTCCGCGACGGCGAGCAGGTCTTCCGCACCTACTTCGTCAACAGTCGCGGTGACGAGGCGGTGGGCAGCACCTGGAGCTACCTCGACCTCACCGCGCTCGGACGCCAGGAGGAGTGGGAAGACTCGCCCGACGGCTATCCGCAGACTCCGCCCTACCGGTGGTGGCACCTCCACGACGAGTACCCCGAGACCGTGTGATCACGGCACCCGGGCGCTACCATCGATCGGGTGAGGCGAGAGGGAAGCCGCCGCAAGGAGAGCCGCTTCCGCCGTTTCCTCCGGCGACTCGGAATCGGCGGCGAGCCCGGTGCCGGACCGTGGGGGCCCTACGAGCTGCCGCCTGACGCGGGCGTCCGCGAGCCGCGCCGGCCCAAGCCGTCCGGCTCCGCCGGGGCGGCCGTCCTCGACCCGCCTCGAACCGAGCCCGAGTAGCGACTCGGGCGGTCGGCGTCCGGCGCGGGCGCGGCCCCTGCTACGCCAGGCACTCGCGGAGGAACGCGATGCCGTGCGCGATGTCGGCGACGCGCTCCTCCTGGTTGCCGACCTCGCGCTCGATGCACAGCGGCCCGCTGGTAGCCGACCTTCTTCAGCGTCTGCACGAACTTGCGTGATGTTCGCCTGCCCCTGGCCCAGCGGCACCTCCTCGCCCCACGTCGCCCGGCATCGTCGGCCGGTTCGCGTCCTTGACGTGGACGCTGCGGATGTCCGGGCCGAGGATCTCGACCGCCCGGATCGGGTCGCCCTTGTCGTAGAGCAGCATGTTGGCCGGGTCGAAGTTCACCTTCAGGTTCGGGCACTTCAGGTCGTCGAGCGTCCGCCGCAGCAGGTCGGCCGTCTCCTGGCCCGTCTCGAAGGCGACCGTGACGCCCTTCGCCTTCGCCAGCTCGCTGACCTTGCCGAGCGTGTCGAGGAACGGCTTGCGGTCCGGGTCGCCCGGCTCGGGGAGGAAGCCGGCGTGCAGCATGAGGTCCGTCGAGGCCGAGCGCGCGCGTGCGGTCGAGCGCCCAGTCGAAGCGCTCGAGCCGCTCGGGCCGCGTCGCCGGGTCGCCGAAGCCGCCGGTCTTCTGGATCGTCTGCGGCGTCGTGTAGTCCTCGCCGGGGAAGCCGAGCATCGCGCCGGTCATGCGGAAGCCGGCGGCCTGCGCCGCCGCGGGCATGTCGTCGCCCTCGTCCCAGGCGGCGTGGTGCGGGTCGCCGCAGGCGATCTGCACGACGTCGATGCCGAGCCGGTCCAGCAAGCCGCTTCAGCTCGGGGACGCTCGTGACCTGCAGCGACCAGCTGCACACGCCGATGGCCAGCGGTTCGATTGCCATGGTGTCGACCTCCTGCGTCGGGTTCGGACGGATCCGACGCCGGTTGTACACGATCCGCTGGAGCCGGCGGACCGGGCAACGGTGCCCGGCTACCCGGGCGGGATCAGGTCGGCTCGGCTATTCGGCGTCCTGCAGCGCGATCGACTCGATGTCGCTCGCCATCACGACGAGGCTGCCGCCGATCGTGACCGAGCCGGTCTCGCTCATCAGCTTCTTGGCTTCCGCGAGCTCGTTCTGCGCGAGCACAGGATCGTCGCCGACGTCGACGAGAAAGCTGTCGTTCCGGGTCTTCACGAGGAGATACACGTGATCCGGCCGTTCAGCTCGCGGTCCACCAGCGCGTCAAGAATCGCCGTAGTGCCCACACGCCGACGGTCAGGATGACCCATCGCATGAGTCGAGATCGCATGACCCCGGCTTTCCCGTCCTCGGCCTGCGTCAAACCATCCCAGGCCTCGCAGGAGGTCCTGCAGAGCGGCCGGGAGCGCTCGCTCCCGGCCGCTCAGTCGGAGTAGATGTGATTCCAGCGGACGACGTCCCAGTCGAGACCGGCCGGGAGGGACTCCCGTGCGGCTGCGATCGCGTCCTCGAGCGTCTTGCCGCCACCGACAGCGAAGGAGGTCTCGCCGCCCGGGGCCACGAAGTCGACGTCGACCAGGTACTCGGCGGTCGGCTTTGCGCGATGCAGCGACGGGGGCGTGATCGAGACTGAGCGCGCCGGCCGGCAGATCGGTCCGGGACAGGGGAGAGTGAGTGCCAGGCTCATGATCGTCTCCTGCGGTCGGTTTCCATGGCCAGATCATCGTCTCTCCGGGCACGGTCTCCCACCGAGCGAGCCGCTCTACGAGGGTGCGGATAACCCGCCTCTTCCCGGGGCGTTCGGCGGGCGAGGGTGAGCGTGATGACGCCGAAGGGCGGCCGCGGATCGGTGTAGACGGCCGGCCCTTTGAACACGGAGAGCACGGATGCTCCGCAGACGACGAGATCGGCGGGAGCATCGCCGCGGGCGACCGCGAGGCGTCGGCGCAGGGCTTGCACGGGAGGGAACGTACTATTTCCCAGACTTCGGTGGACGTCTTCACCCCGCGCACGCTCGAGGAGGCGCTCGAGCTCAGGTCCGAGCACCCGGGCGCCGTTCCGATCCAGGGCGGGACCGACGTCATGGTGGAGCTGAACTTCGATCGCCTGCGGCCGGAGGCGCTGCTGAACCTGAGCGAGGTCGCCGAGCTGCGCGGCAGCCGCTCGGAGAACGGGACGTTGCGGCTCGGCGCTGCGCTCACCTATGCCGAGGCGATGGGCCCGCCGGTGGCGGCCACCCTCCCGGCACTTGCCGAGGCGTCGCGCACGGTCGGTTCGCCGCAGATCCGCAACCGCGGCACGATCGGCGGCAACCTCGGGGACGGCGTCGCCGGCCGGCGATGCGCTGCCGCCGCTGCTCGCCGAGGGTGCGGACGTGGAGCTGGCGAGCGTCCGCGGCGTCCGGGTGCTGCCGCTGGCCGAGTTCCTCGTCGGGCCGAAGCAGAACGCGCTGGGCGCCGATGAGCTCGTGACCGCCGTGCGCGTGCATCCGAGCGGTCAGCCCCAGACGTTCATGAAGGTGGGCCCGCGCAACGCGATGGTGATCGCCGTGTGCTCGCTCGCACTGGTTGCCGATCGGGAACGCGGCGAGCTACGCGTGGCGTTCGGCTCGGCCGGCCCCGTGGTCGGCCTCGTGCGCGCCCCGCTCGCCGAGCCGGACGGCCTTCCGGATGCGGTGGCGGCGGCAGCCTCGCCGATCGACGACGTCCGCGGGACGGCCGCGTACCGTCGCCACGCATTGCGCGTCCTGACGCGTCGCGCCCTCGACCGGTGCCTGGCTTGAGGATCCGCCTCATCGTCAACGGCGAGCGCCGCGAGGCCGACGTCTGGGCGGGCGACAGCCTCCTGACGATGCTCCGCGACGGCCTCGGCCTGCCCGGCTCGAAGAACGCCTGCGAGCAGGGCGAATGCGGCTCGTGCTCGGTTCTGCTCGACGGCGCGCTCGTGTGCTCGTGCCTCGTCCTCGCCGCGCAGGCGGACGGCCACGAGATCACGACGGTCGAGGGGCTCGCGGAGGACGGCCGGCTGCACCGCGTCCAGCAGGCGTTCGTCGAGGCGGGAGCGGTCCAGTGCGGCTTCTGCACGCCCGGCCTGGTCGTCGCCGCCGCCGACCTCGTCGACCGCAACCCGACCCCGTCCGACGACGAGATCCGGGAGGCGCTGTCGGGGAACCTCTGCCGCTGCACCGGCTACGCGAAGATCGTCGCCGCGGTGCGCCAGGCTGCGGGAGCTGCGTGACCTCCGTCACGACCAGGATCGAGCGCGGCCGCGTGGGGGAGGCCGTGCTGCGCTCGGACGCGACCCCGAAGGTGACGGGAGAGTTCGAGTACTCGAGCGACCTCGAGGCGGCCGGGATGCTGTGGGGAAAGACCGTGCGCAGCCCGCACGTGCACGCCCGCATCGTCGGCCTCGACGTCTCGGAGGCGCTGGGCATGCAGGGCGTCCACGCCGTGCTGACCCATGCGGACGTGCCCGGCAGCAAGACCTACGGGCTCGAGTTCGCCGACCAGCCGGTCCTGGCCGCCGAGCGCGTGCGCTACCACGGCGAGCCGGTCGCGCTCGTGGCGGCGGAGGAGCCGGAGCAGGCCAGACGGGCGGCGGCCGCCGTGCATGTCGAGTACGTGCCGCTCGAACCGGTCGTCGACATGGAGCGGGCGCTCGAGCAGGAGCCGCTCCATCCCGAGCGGCCGACGATGGGGCACGGGTATCTGGACGACCCGCGGCCGAACGTCGTCCGCCACATCGTCGTGCGCCGCGGCGACCCCGAGGTGGCGGGCGACGTCTCCGTCGAGGGCTACTACGAGCTCGGGATCCAGGACCAGGCGTTCCTCGGCCCCGAGTCCGGCCTCGCGGTGCCCGACGGCGAAGGCGGCGTCGACATCTACGTCGCGACGCAGTGGCTGCACGTCGACCGGGGCCAGGTGGCCCCCTGCCTCGGCCTGCCGGAGGAGCTCGTCCGGATCCATCTGAGCGGAGTCGGAGGCGCGTTCGGCGGGCGCGAGGACCTCTCGATGCAGGTGCACGGCGCGATGCTGGCGCTGCGCACGGGCCGGCCGGTGAAGATGGTCTACAGCCGCGAGGAGTCGTTCGTAGGCCACATCCACCGGCATCCCGCCAGGATCTGGGCCGAGCACCGGGCCTCCCGCGCGGGCGAGATCGTGTGCGCTCGCATGCGAATCCTCCTCGACGGCGGCGCGTACGCATCGACGACCGCCGCCGTGGCCGCCAACGCTGCGTCCTTCGCGTACGGCCCCTACCGTGTCGCCAACGCGCTGATCGAGGCGACCGGTGTCTACACGAACAACCCGCCGTGCGGCGCCATGCGGGGCTTCGGCGCCGTCCAGACCTGCTTCGCGGCCGAGGCTCAGATGGACAAGCTCGCGGCGGAGCTCGCGATCGATCCGGTCGAGCTCCGGCTGCTGAACGCGCTCGGTCCGGGCGACACGCTCGCCACCGGGCAGGAGATCACCGGCTCGTTCCCCGTCGCCGAGGTGATCCGGCGCGCCGCGGCGATCTCCGTTCCTGAGCCCGAGGCTCTGCCGCGGGAGCCGATCCGCCTGCCCGGGGGAGCCGGAAACACCACGCGCGGCGAGGGCATCCGCCGCGGTGTCGGCTTTGCGGTCGGGTTCAAGAACATCTGCTACTCGGAGGGCTACGACGACTTCACCGCGGCCCGCGTCCGCTTGCTCGCTCGACGGGAGCGCCGAGGTTCATTGCGCCGCGGCGGAGGTCGGGCAGGGGGTGAACGACGTCATCCTCCAGGTCGCGCGCACCGAGCTCGACACCGAGCGCGTCGTCCTCGCGCCTGCGGGGACGGCCACCGTCGGCTCCGCCGGCTCGTCCTCGGCCTCCCGGATGACCTGGATGGCCGCCGGCGCCGTCCGCCTCGCCTGCCGGGCGGCGGTCGAGGAGCGCGAGCGTGCCGGCAGCGGCGAGGTCGACGTGGAGCGCATCTACCGCCACCCGCCGACGACCCCGCTCGATCCGGAGACCGGGCAGGTGACCGGCGAGCGGGCGCACGTGGCCTTCGCCGTCGCGGCCATGCGCGCCGTGGTCGAGGTGGACGTCGACCTCGGGCCTCACGAGGGTGGTGTGGATCGGCACCGCGCAGGACGTCGGCAGAGCGCTCAACCCTGCCGCCGTCGAAGGTCAGATCGAGGGAGGCACGGCCCAGGGCCTGGGGCTGGCCCTGATGGAGGAGATTCAGACGCACGACGGCGCGATCACGAACGCGAGCTTCACCGACTACCTGATCCCGACGGCGCTCGACGTCCCCGAGATCGTCTCCGAGCTCGTCGAGGACCCCGAGCCGGATGCGCCGTACGGGGCCAAGGGTGTCGGCGAGCCGCCCACCGTGGTCTCGACGGCCGCGATCGTGTCGGCGCTGCGCGACGCCACCGGCCGGCCGCTCGCCCGCGTGCCGGTGCGTCCGGAGGACATCGTGGGCGCTGGCGCGGCTTCGGCCGCTTCCCGCACGGCCGGCCTGACGGCCGCGTCCGTGACCGCGGCCTTCGGCCGCTCCTTGGCCGCGGTCGCAAGCCGGTCGCTCTGCCGCCTGGGAATCGTTCGCGCCCCGCGGTCGTTCGGGCATGATGGAGTCATGGCATCCGAGCGGCTCGAGACCCTGCTGCACGACGCGTTTCCGGAGGCGAGCGAGATCGCTGCGCTCGACCGCACCGGCACCGGCGATCACTTTCAGGTGGTCGTCGCCTCGTCGCGCTTCGATGGGCTCTCGCTCGTCGACCAGCACAAGCTCGTCTACGAGGCGCTGGCCGGGCCGCTCGCCGACGGTACGATCCACGAGCTGCGAATCCGAACGAGAGGAACCGATTGAGCGAGCTGCAGGACAAGATCAAGGAGATCATCGAGACGGAGCCCGTCGCGGTCTTCATGAAGGGCACGCCGCAGTTCGCGGCCTGCGGCAACTCGGCGCGGGTCCTCGAGGCCCTGCGCGCAGTCGGAGCGCCGATTACCGCGGTGGACGTTCTGCCCGATCCCCAGATCCGGCAGGAGCTCTCCGCTCTCTCCGGCTGGCCGACCATCCCGCAGGTGTTCGTCGGCGGGGAGCTGATCGGCGGCGCCGACATCACGGAGGAGCTTCACGCCTCCGGTGAGCTCGAGCGCAAGCTCGGCGACAAGCTGGGCGACGGGTGGCAGGCGCCCGGCCAGGAGCGCGTGATCGAGCTCGCCGAGGGCGGCAGCCCGTTTCAGGGTCGTCTCGAAGGGCGCAGCCCGCGGGCTTCGACCGCTTCCGGGCGGGCTCGCGAGGCGCGGCGAGCCTTGGCCGCGTCGAGCCGCCGCGCACGAGGCCAGCGCGCTCGCAGCTACGGGTCGAATAGAGGCGCGAATGACGGCGGCCGCGACGAGGCTCACGATCGCGACGACGAGCCCGATCACCCAGGCGTCGACGTCCGCGGTGCCGAGGATCGCTCCGATGGCCGCTCCGAGGCCGACGACGCCCGCGAGCGCCGCCAGCCGAAGAAAGCCCGCCTCCGCCTTGCGGCGCCTCGCCGCTGCGTCCGGCGATTGATTCCCGCGCCCCGAGGCCATCGCGCGATTGTAGGCGAGCCTAGGCGACCGCCTCGGCGGCCAGGATTCGGCGAATTGCCTGATCCGACACGGCGTCGGGCGACTCGGAGATCACCGTCGCCGGCCGGCTGAATTCGCGCAACGCCTCGCCCAGCGGCTCGGCTCGCAGCGTTCCCTCGCCGTACGGCAGGTGCTTCGTCTCGTTGCGGTTCGCGTATGCGATGTCCGAGAAGTGGATGTGGAACGGAGCACCCGCCGGCAGGACGGCGTCCGCGCCCCGCAGGACCTCGGCGAACTCCTTGCTGCTCACGAACGCTCCGTCGGTCACGGCGTGCAGGTGGGCGAAGTCGATCACCGGCCGGGCCCAGGGCAGCCGTTCGCTGATCTCGAGCACGTCCGCGGCGGTCCCGAGCTCGCGCACCCGTCCCATGATCTCCACGCCGAACGGCACCGCTCGGCCTTTCGCCTCGAGGCGCTCACGGAGCTCGGCCAGATCGGCGCAGACCGCATCGAGCGCCTCGTCTCGCGTGCGGCCCAGCAGGAAGCCCGGATGGATCACGACAAGCTCGGCCCCGCACGCGACCGCGATCCCGGCCGAGTGGTCGAGCATCCCGACGGCGCGGCGGTGCTTGGGGCCGCGGTCGGTGTTTCCCGGGAAGGCTGCGAGCGGGGCGTGCACCGAGAGCGCGATGTCGGACGCTCGGGCCGCCTCGCCGAGACGCTCCGCGAACTCGCGCTCCATCCAGAAACCGGTCTCGAAGTCGACCTCGCAGGCCGTGAAGCCGTCGTCGACGACGAGCCTGATCGCTTCCTCCGGCGATTCGCGGCTGGGGAGGCGGGACGGGCCGACGCGGATCACGACCGGAGTCTACGGGCCGGTGTCGCGGCGACCGCGGGTGCGTCAGACGCTCGACGAAGCCGAGCGCGCCGGCACGACGTAGCCGTGGTCGCGGCAGAGCGAGCCCGGGCTCGTCCTCGGTCAGCGCGTCGCAGTACCCCTTGCCGTAGGCGGCGCGCATGAGGGCCGCCACGACGTCGAGACTCCACTCGTCCACGGCAAGGGCCTCCGACCAGAGATCGGCAAGGCGAACGTCGATGTCGAGCTCGAGCAACTCGATACGCGAGGGGCGCCTGGGCATGTTCTGAACGTAGCCACCCCATCGGACGGACTCGCAAGCGGCGCGAAGCGCCGCGCGCAGCCGTGCGGCTGAGCGGCCGGCTCGGCCGGCCGCGACCCGCGATCGCCGAGCCCGTAGGGCTCGGCACGATCTTTGGAAGCGACCGCAGGCTGCGGTCACGCAACGCGGCCCGATAGGGCCGCACCCATTGCAGGTGAGCGCGGTTACTGCAAGGCGCGCAGTTCGCGCCGCCCGCGCAGGAGCCGGAGCTACAATCCTGGGCGTGACTTCCGGGCGTCGCATCCCGGTGCGGCTGGTCGTCGCGCTTTCGGTGGCGGCGGCGCTGGCGGTCTTTCTCCTCTACACGAGCTTCGCCGGCGGGGCGACGGACTCGCTGAGGCCGAGCCAGCTCGTCAGCGGCCAGTACGCGGGCAAGGAAGTGCAGCTCGCCGGCATCGTCAAGGGCCCGCTCGCCGGCGATCCCCACGCCGGGGGCCTGCGCTTCACGCTCAAGGACTTCGACGGGCCGGAGACGGTCCGCGTGGTCTACACGGGCTCCGTCCCCGATCTCTTCGCGGCCGAGCGGCACGTCTACCTCCGAGGGACGCTCGAGAACGGCACCTTCGTCGGGAAGGAGGACTCGCTCGTGACGAAGTGCCCTTCCAAGTACGCTCCGAAGGCTGACGGCGAGCCCGCGTAGGTAGGTGCCCCCGGCCAGAAGTACGCCCGTGCCCTGGCGCCTGCAAAGCGACCCCGGACAGCGTCCTCGGTCGCGCCCGTATCCTCCGGATACCACCGCTCCCTGCGTCCTTGGCCGGCTTGCTTTTCGCCGCCAGGAGCAGGAGCGTACTGCTGACCGGAAGCACTAGCCGTGCCCGGCCTCGGTCGTGCAGCGCTCGTCGTCGCCCTCGCGCTCGTCCTCTACGCAGCGTTCGCGGGCGGCCTCGCCGCCGTCACGGGCCGTCGCCGGCTCGCCGACTCTGCCCGCAACGCGTTCGTCGCCGCGTTCGTCGCCTGCCTGACCGCCTCCGTCGTGCTCTGGGGCGCGTTCCTCTCGGACGACCTCCGCTTCACCTACGTCGCCGAGCACTCGAGCCGCGCCCTCCCCGCACGCTACGCCCTCACGGCGTTCTGGGGCGGCCAGGAGGGCTCGTTGCTGCTCTGGGCGCTCGTGCTGACGGCGATCGGCTCGGCGGCCGTGCTGCTAAACCGGCGGCTCGTCTCCGACGTGCTGCCGTGGACGGTGCCGATCCTCGGCTCGGTCGCCACGTTCTTCCTGCTCCTGCTCGTATTCGTCTCGAGCCCGTTCGAGACGACGCCCGAGCCAGCCGACGGCCTGGGGCTGAACACGAGCCTCCAGAACCCGTACATGATCGCCCACCCGCCGCTGCTCTACCTCGGGTACGTCGGGCTCACGATCCCGTTCGCCTTCGCCATGGCCGCGCTTGCCTCGCGGCGCGTCGACGAGCGGTGGCTCGTGGCGACGAGGCGCTGGACCCTGGCCGCCTGGACGTGCCTCGGCATCGGGATCCTGCTCGGCGCGAAGTGGGCCTACGAGGAGGTCGGCTGGGGCGGTTGGTATGCGTGGGACCCCGTCGAGAACGCCGCGCTGATGCCGTGGCTCGTCTCGACGGCCTTCCTGCACTCGGTGATGGTGCAGGAGAAGAAGGACATGCTGCGCGTCTGGAACGTCATCCTCGTCGCGCTCGCCTTCTGCCTCTCGCTGTTCGGGACGTTCCTCACCCGCAGCGGCGTGCTGAACTCGATCCACAGCTTCGCCGAGTCGTCGATCGGCGCGTGGTTCCTCGGCTTCATCTGCGTGGCGGCGGCCGCCTCGATCGCGCTCATCGTCTCGCGGTTGCCCCAGCTGCGCTCGCGGACGAGGATGGAGTCGCTCGTCTCGCGCGAGGCAGCGTTCCTCTACAACAACCTCTTCCTCGTCGCGTTCGCGCTGACGGTGCTCTGGGGTGTCGCGTGGCCGCTCGTCTCCGAGGCGGTACGCGGCATTCAGACCACCGTCGGAGCGCCCTACTACAACTTCTTCGCGATCGCGTTCGGCCTGCCGCTCGTTCTCCTGATGGGCCTCGGGCCGCTGGTCGCGTGGCGGCGGGCCTCGCTGCGCTCCTTGGGAGCGCAGGTCGCCGTGCCGGCCGCGGTGGCCGTGGCCTTCGGGATCGGGCTGGCGTTCGCGGGCGCGGCAGACAGCCCGGCCGGCCTCATCGGCTACACGTTCGCCGTGTTCGTGCTCGCAGCGATCGTGCTCGAGTTCGCCCGGGGGACGCGCGCCCGCAAGGCGCTCGGCGAGACCAGCTGGCCGGCCGCCTTCGCTTCTCTCGTGGGCCGCAACCGCCGCCGCTACGGCGGCTACATCGTGCACGCGGCGATTGCGCTCCTCGTCATCGGCGCCGTCGGGATCGGTGCCTTCCACACGACCCGCGAGGCAACGCTGTCGCCGGGCCAGGGGATACGGGTGGAGGACTACAGCCTGCGGCTGGTCGGCGTCACCGACCAGCGCGTCGAAAACCGCGAGGAGCTGCGGGCGCGGCTCGCCGTCAGCCGCGGCGACGACCGGCTCGGGTTCGTCTCGGCCGGCAAGAACCGCTACTTCGCCCCCGGCGAGACGCCGTCGAACGAGGTTGCGATCCGCACCGACTGGCTGCGGGCGGAGGACCTGTTCGTGATCGGCGACCAGTTCAACGCCGACGGCTCGGTCGTCGTCAAGGTCTTCGTCAATCCGCTCGTCAACCTGATCTGGCTGGCCGGGATCGTCTTCCTCCTCGGCTCGGTCGTGACGATGTGGCCTGACGCGCGTGAGCAGGCTCGGCTGGCCCGCAGGCTCGCCTACTCCCCCGCCGTCAGGGAGGCCTAGGCGCCCGTGACGACCGCTGCCGTGATCCTCGCGGCCCTGCTCGCGGTCGCCGCGGTGCTCTGGGTTGCGCGGCCCTTCCTGCTGGGGAAGGCGGCCGAGGACGCGCCGCAGCCAGACGACGCCGTCGCCGAGGAGCGCCTGCGGCTGCTCGAGGACCGAGACCGTGCTCTCGCGGCGCTCAAGGACCTCGAGTTCGACAACCGCACGGGCAAGATCACCGATGCCGACTACCGCGAGCTCGTCGGGCCGTTGCGCCGCGAGGCCGCTGCTGCCATCGCCGCCCTCGAGCGATTCGGGGCCCGGCGTCGAGCCGCCGCCGAGACCTGCGGCGCCTCCGGCCGAGGAGCCTGCGGCGCGCGAGCGGCCGCGGGAGGAGCAGCCTCTCTAGTCCCGAACCGGAAGCGGGTGCGCCCGCGCCGGCTCCTGGCAGTCGCAGTTCTTGCCGCCGCCGCTCTCGTGGTGCCGTCCGCGATGGCGGACCTCGCGACCGAGAAACAGGCGCTCGACACGCGGATCGACCGGTTGCGCGAGCAGATCGGAGTGGCAAAGGACCGCGAGCAGGTTCTCACCTCCGACATGGCGGCCGCCTCGGAGCAGATCGACATCATCTCCGGCCGGGTCGACGAGCTCGACGGCGTCGTCGCCGCGCTCGAAGCCGAGCTGGCCCGGCATCGGGCGCGTCTTGCGGAGCTCCGCGAGCTGTACGAGCGCCAGACGCGGATCCTGGCGGTGCTCGAGGAGAACGAGCGGATCTCGCAGGAGCGGCTCGCGAATCGCGTCGTCGAGATCTACACGACCAACAGGCCGACCTCGCTGGAGGTGCTGCTGTCGGTCACCAGCCTCGACGATCTCGTGTCGCAGCTCCGTTACCTCGACGAGATCGTCGCAGCAGGATCAGCAGATCGCCGACGAGGTTGCCGAGGGGAGGCGCAAGCTGGCCGCGGAGCGGCGGAGGACCGAGCAGATCAAGGACGAGGAGGCCCAGACGACCGCAGTGCTCGCCGAGCGCACCGCCGAGCAGCAGGCCGCTCTCGGGGAGCTCGTCGCGCGGCGTGACGAGCTCGTCGCGGCCCAGGGCGACCGGGAGGCGTTACTCGGCTCGGTGCGGGGTCAGCGCCGGGAGGCCGAGGAGGACGTCGACGCGCTCGAGCAGGCGAGCGCCGAGCTCGCCGACCGCATCCGGGCGGTGCAGAGCCGCGGTGCCTCGGGCGTCACCACGGGGAGCGGGGGCGGCCGGCGAGCGGGCTCGCCTGGCCCGTCAGCGGGCCGATCACGAGCCCCTTCGGCTACCGGTGGGGGAGGCTCCACGACGGTGTCGACATCGGCGTCGGGTTCGGAACGCCGATCCACTCGGCCGCCGCAGGCACGGTGATCTACGCAGGCTGGCTCGGCGGCTACGGAAACCTCGTCGTCGTCGACCACGGCGACGGCCTCTCGACCGCCTACGGGCACCAGCAGCGCATCTACGCCTCCGTCGGCCAGGGCGTCGCCCAGGGCGACGTGCTGGGCGAGGTAGGCAGCACGGGTTACTCGTTCGGGCCTCACCTCCACTTCGAGGTGCGGGTCAACGGAAACCCGGTAGATCCGCTGGGATATCTGTGACCGCGGCGGCTAGCGGCCGGATCGGCCGATCCGGCCCGCTTGAGCGATCGGCCGTGATCCGCGACGGCTGCCGAGGCCGCTGGTCGTGTCGGGAGCGGCCGAAGGCCGCGTCACCGGCGCGACGATCATTGACTGCGGCCCTGCGGGCGCTTCCCGCCCGAAACCAGCTTCGGCTGTTTCGGCTGATCAGGCTGCCTCGTCCGGGAGGTCGACGACGTGGATGTCGGGCAGGCCGCGGTAGCGCTGGTCGAGGTCGAAGCCGTAGCCGACGAAGAACTCGTCGGGCACGGTGAAGCCGACATAGCGGATCGGCAGGTCGTCGACGAGGCGGCGGTACGGGCGGTCGAGCAGGGTCACGACCGCGATGTCGGCCGGGCCGCGGAGGTCGAGCGTCCGGATCAGGTAGTTGAGGGTGAGGCCGGTGTCGACGACGTCCTCGGCGATGAGCACGTCGCGGCCGCCGATCGGGATGTCGAGGTCCTTGATGAGCCGCACCGCCGAGCGGCCGCCGAGCCCCCCTCCGTAGCCGGCGAGCGCGACGAACTCGGTGCTGGTCGGGATCGTGATGGCCCTCGAGAGGTCGGCGACGAAGATGAACGCCCCGTGCAGCACCGAGACGAGCACGAGATCGCGCTCCGCGTAGTCGGCCGGAGATCTGGGCGCCCAGCTCCGAGACGCTGGCCGCGATCTCCGCCCGGGTGAGGTAGACGTCGCCGATCCGCGGGTCGTCTACGAGATGTGGTGCGTCAGGCCGTATTTGCGGGCGAGGCGCTCGAAGTCGCGCCGGTAGAAGAGCTTGACCTTCACCTCCGGATAGCGCTCCCGCAGCTTGCGCAGCTTGCGGTTCTTGCGGGTCACGAGCGACTGCTCTCATCACCGTCAGCTCGACGTAGAGATCCTGCTCGGGCAGGTAGAAGTCAGGTGTGATCGCCTCGACGACGCGCCCCTTTCGTCCTGCTCGAGCACGAACGTCCTCGGCTCGTACTCCCAGGGGACGCCGTAGTAGTCGAGGATCTTCGCGCACTCGAGCTCCGCCTCGTTCGCGAACCTGGGTTCCTCGCTCCCACAATATGCCTGGAAAACCGGCGTTTCCGGCGCCATCTGAGGTTCAGGGTAGCAACCGGTCCGGACGGCGACCAGCTCCGCGCGCCGGCCGGCGGGCTCCCGGCGGGCCGCCTCTAGACTCGTCACGTGCGGAAGACCGGCGACGGCAAGCGTCTGCCAGTGCGAGGCATTCGCGGCTGTCACCGAGCGCGCCGCGCTCGCGAGCGGCCGCTGGCTCGGCCGCGGCGACCTCGACGGGGCGCACGAAGCGGCGATCTCCGGCATGCGCGCGGCGCTCGACCTGATGCCGATCGAAGGACGGATCGTCATCGGGGCGGGCGAGGACGGCGACGTTCTCGGCGCCGAGACGGTCGTCGGGCAACGGCGGGCAGCCGCGTCGATCTGGCCGTGGATCCCGCTCGAGGGCCCGAGCGTGGTTGCGCGGGGCGATCACGGCGCGATGGCGATGGTCGCGGTCGGCGATCCCGGGCAGTCTTCCGCGGCTGCCGCAGATGTACATGCGCAAGCTCGCCGTCGGGCCGGTCGCGCGTGGGCCGGGTCGATCTGCGCCGGTCCGTCGGCCGAGAACGTGCAGGCGATCGCCGACGCGTACGGGCGCAATCCCAACGACGTCACGGCCATCGTGCTCGACCGGCCTCGCCACCACGGACCTGATCGAGGAGCTTCGCGCCTCGGGGGCCCGGATCAAGCTGATCCAGGACGGCGACGTCACCGTCCGCGATCAACGCCGCCATCCGGGGCACGAACGACCACCTCGCGATCGGGATCGGCGGCGCGCGCCAGACGGTCATGGCCGCTGCGGCGCTGCGCTGCCTCGGCGGCGAGCTGCAGGCGCAGTTCTGGCCGGTCTCGCGCACCGAGATCGCCCAAGCGCGCGAGTACGGCTTCGACGACATGGAGAAGGTCTTCACGATCGACGAGCTCGCCCCGGCGGACGTCATCGTCGCGGCGACGGGCGTCACGAACGGCGACCTGCTGCGCGGCGTGCGCTACCTGGCCGACTCCGCCCGGACGCAGTCGCTCGTCATGTGCACCCGCTGCAACTGGGTGCGCTTCGTCGACGGGATCCACTTCTTCGCGCGCGAGCGGCGCGAAGAGGTACGGCTCCTCGGCTAGGCAAGGGCGAAGCCCGCGCAGCTGCGGCCCGAGGGCCGCCAGGCCGCAAGCCTCCGGCCCGGCGGATGCGGGCCGGTAAGGGCGAAGTCCGCGCCGGCGGCTGAGCAGCGGCTGACGGCCGGCTGCGGCCGCGACCGCGATCGCCGAGCCGGGAGGCTCGGCACGGTCTTGCCAGGCGCACGGCTAGACTGGTCCCATGCCATCTCGCGAAGACGTCATCGACGCGCTCAGGATCGTCGAGGACCCGGAGCTCGGCATGGACATCGTCGAGCTCGGGCTCGCTCTACGACGCCGAGGTCGAGGGGTCGAACGTCAAGGTGACCTACAGCCTCACGTCGCTCGGCTGCCCCGTCGGCCCGATGATCGAGCAGCAGATCCACGACACCGTGGCCGCGCTGCCCGGAGTCGAGCACGTGGACACCGAGCTCACGTGGGACCCCCCGTGGAGCCCGGAGCGCATGTCCGAGGACGCGAAGTTCATCCTCGGCTTCGGCTAGTAGGGCCGGATCTCATCCGGCCCGAGCGGGCGCCGAGCACGCGAAGCCTGTAGGGGCCGGATCTCATCCGGCCCGAGCGTGGCGCCGAGCACGCGGCCGGCCGGATCCGCCCGAGCCGGCCCGGTAGCGCGCGGCGACGTCCGATCAGCGCTGGGCCGCTCAGGCGGTTCGTCGCGAGCCGTCGCGGGCTGGAGGCGCCAGTGGCCCGGACCGGGCTCGCGCAGCGGCACCACGAGCAGCACCACGGGCACCATGAGCGCCGCCATGACGATGCCGACGAGCGCGAGGCCCGAGGACTCGAGCACGAAGCCGCTCGCGAGCACGCCGGCCGCGGCAGCGACGGAGGTGCAGAGGTCGGTGGCGCCGAGCGCGGAGCCGCGCTCGTCGGCCGTCGTCAGGTCGCTGACGACGGCCGTCGCGCCCAGGTAGCAGAGCGACCAGCCGACGCCCGACGAGGAACATGCCGACCGCGATCAGCGACGATCTCGCTCGGTGAAGGAGCCGGCGACTGAACCTGTCGCGGATATGGCTGCGCCGGCCGAGCAGCCCGGGCCGCCTGCCGTACCGGTCGAGCAGCGGCGCCGATCACCGGCCCGAGCGCGTACATCCCGGCGATGTGGAGGCTGATCACGATCGCGATCGCGGCGGCGCCGACGCCGTAGTCGTCGAGCGCCACGGGGGTGACGCCCATGACCGCCACCATGGCCGTCTGCGCGACGCGATGGCGCCGCGATGGCCGCGCGCAGTGGCCGGATCGCGAGCAGCTCGCCGCAGCGGCCGCGCGGGCCGGCTCGTCGTCTTCCTCGGCCTCCACGTAGGCGAGCTCCAACGGATCCGGGCCTGCAGCCTGAGGGTGAAGATGACGCCGAGCGATGGCGAAGAACGGGATCGTGACCCAGGCGAGCAGCTCGGATCCGGGCACGTCGATGCCGGCCACGAGCGGCGCACCGCCGGACCGCGCCCAGACGTGCCGGCGGAGACCACGACGCCGACGACACGCCCGCGTCGGGCTCGGCCGGGTACATGTCGGCGGCCGCGACGCGACCGAGCAGCGTGGCGCCCGTAGCCCGCGCCGAAGACCGTGGCGGCCAGGAACAGGCCCCAGGTCGACTCCGCCCAGACGGCGAGACCGCCCGCTGCACCGCCGATCGCGAGGAGCGCGTACCCGAGCACGAGGCCGGACGCCTGCCGACCGCGGATGTCCATCAGCCGCCCGACGAGCAGCGCGCTGCCGGCGACGAAGAGGTTGAACATGGCGAGGAAGACGCCGGCGTAGCGCTCCCGGCCGGTCAGATCCGGAGGCGGCGACGACGGCGAGCGTGAACCAGACTGCGCCGGCGCCGAGCAGGGCTGCCTGGGAGCCCATGAGCAGCAACGTGTTGCGCCTGACGAGGCCGCGCGCACGTTCTCGTCCACGCGAACGTGTCCACGCCCGGTGCTGCCGGCCGGCCCGTCCCTCCGTCATGGGCTGCTCGGCGCCGCTCCCGGCGTACGTCGCGGGATCGAGAGCATGACCTTCCCGAACTGGCGCTGCTCCTCGAGGTAGCGGTGTGCGTCGGCCGCGTCGGCGAGCGGGAAGACGCGGTCGACGATCGGCCGCAGCTTCGGCTCGCTCGATCAGCTCGAGCAGGCCGGCGAAGTCCGTCGCGCGTCGCCATCGTCGAGCCGAGCACGGAGAGGTGCTTCCACCAGATCCGGTTCAGCCCGGCGGGCGGATTGGGACCGCTCGTCGCGCCGCAGACCGCGATGCGCCCGCCCTGCGGAGCCGCGACCGACAGCGACGTCTTCCAGGTCGCCTCGCCGACGTGCTCGACGACGACGTCGATGCCGTGGCCGCCGGTGATCGCCTTGACCTCCTTGGCCGACGTCGGCCGTCGCGTGGTTGACGGCGCGCGTCGGCGCCGAGCGCGAGCGCCCGCTCGAGCTTCTCGTCCGAGCCGGAGGTCACGACGACCCGCGCCCCGAGCGCCTTCGCCAGCAGAAACGCCGCCGAGCCGACGCCGCTGCCGACTCCCCAGGCCAGCACCCACTCGCCCTCGCGCAGAGCCCGCCCGGGTGACGAGCATCCGGTACGCGGTCTCGTAGACGAGCGGGAACGCGGCCGACTCGACGATGTCGAGGTGCGTCGGGCTTCGGGACGGACGTACTCGGCCGGGACGACGATCAGCTCCGCGTGCGTACCGTCGCAGTGCTCGCCGATGATGTGCGCGCCGTCGTCGAGCCCGGGGTTGAGCACGACCGCCTGGCCGGCCTCGAAGCCCTCACCTCCTCGCCGACCGCCTCGACCGTGCCGGCGCCGTCCGCGCCGAGGATCCGCGGCTTCGGGCACCGACGGCATACCCTGCCGCATCCAGACGTCGAGGTGGTTGAGCGAAGCGGCCGCGAGGCGCACGAGCACCTCGCCGGGCCCGGGCGCCGGGTCCGGCGCGTCCTCGTAGCGCAGGACCTCGGGGCCGCCGTCCTCGTGGATCCGGACAGCCTTCACGAAGCGATCCTAGTCGGAACCCGTTGCATGACAGCGGCAGAGGGCGACGGTGCGCGCTCCGCGCGCGAAACTTCGGCCTGGAGCCGCGTCGGTGACCGCGGCCTCCGGCCGCTTCCCTGTCACGGCTGCGGCCCTGCGGGCCGCGTTGCGTGACCGCCGCCTGCCGGCGCGCCCTGCCGGCTGCGGCCTTGCGGCCGCGTTGCGTGACGCGCGGCGCTTCGCCGCTGCCTGCGCGCCTGCGGCGCGGCCGCTGCGCGCGGCGCCCCTGCGCGGGCTTCGCCCTTGCCGGTACGGTGAACGCATGACCGCTGCGGAGCTCGAGCGGCTCGCCGCGGAGCTCGGTATCGACGTGATCGGCGCGGCGCGCGCCGCGCCCTACGAGGAGACCGAGCGTGCGATCCGCGAGCGGCGTGCGCGCGGCCTTTTCGCCGACATGCGCTTCACGATGGCGCAGCCCGAGGTGTCGTGCCATCCCGAAGGTCTCCTGCCCAGGGCGCGGACCGTCGTCTCCGCGGCGCTCTGCTACTACGCTCCGGGCCCGGAGCCGCTGCCGGACGAGGGAAGGCTCCCGCGCTACACGTGGTGGGACGCCTACGAGGCGCTGCGCGGCAAGCTCGACGAGCTCGGACGCCGGCTTGGCGGCTCCTACCGCGTTCTCGTCGACGCGAACCAGCACGTCGACCGGGAGGGCGCGGCGCGGGCCGGCGTCGGCTTCTACGGCAAGAACACGATGCTGATCACGAAGCGGTTCGGGTCGTGGGTCGTGCTCGGCACGCTCGTGACCGAGGTCGAGCTCGAGACGACCCCTCCGCTCGAGCTCGACTGCGGCTCCTGCACGTTCTGCATCGAGGCCTGCCCGACCGGCGCTCTGGACGAGCCGGGCGTGCTCGACTCCACGCGCTGCCTCTCGTACTGGACGCAGGCGCCTGCGTCGATCCCTGAGCCCTATCGCGAGGAGCTCGCCGATCAGGTCTACGGCTGCGACATCTGCCAGGACGTCTGCCCGTGGAACCGCGGGATCGAGCGGCGCCGCGGAGACGAGACGCCGCCCGAGGCGGCCGAGCCGGTGATCTCGCTTGCGACGTGGCTCGAAGCGACCGACGTCGAGCTGCGTTCGCGGTACGAGCGGCTCTACTTCCCGCGCAAGGATCCGCGCTACCTGCGCCGGAATGCCCTCGTGGCGGTCGGCAATTCCGGAGACCCGAGCCTGGCCCCGCTGGCCGCCGGCTACTCGGAGAGCGACGACGAGCTGCTGCGCGAGCATGCGCGCTGGGCCCTCGAGCGGCTCGGAGGCGGCGCCTGATGTTCTCGCGGTCGGCCGAGCTTTACGACGCGTTCTACGCCGGCAAGGACTACCCGGCGGAGGCGGCGAGGCTGGACGCGCTGATCCGGGAGCGCTGCCCGGACGCGCGGAGCCTGCTCGACGTGGCCTGCGGGACGGGGAAGCATCTCGAGCAGCTGCGGGATCGGTACGAGGTCGAGGGGGTGGACCTCGATCCGAAGCTGCTCGAGATCGCCGGACGCCGGCTCCCGAACGTCCGCTTGCGCGAGGGCGACATGACCTCACTCGACCTGGGTCGGCGCTTCGACGCCGTCACCTGCCTGTTCTCGAGCATCGCCTACGTGCGAACGCCGGAGCGCCTCGATGCCGCCGTCGCCGCGATGGCAATGCATCTCGAGCCCGGCGGCGTCCTCGCCGTCGAGCCCTGGATCTTCCCCGAGCTCTGGCAGGAGACGGAGGTGCACGCGCTCTTCGTCGACGAGCCCGAGCTCAAGGCGGCCAGGATCAACCGCGATGTTCCGGCGGCGCCGACTGTCGCCTTGCGGTTCGACTACCTCATAGGCACACCCGACGGTGTCGAGCACTTCGAGGAGGTTCACGACGTCGGGTTCTTCACCCACGAGCAGTATCTCGGAGCCTTCGAGCGCGCCGGGCTCGACGTCGACCACGATCCTGAGGGGCTGAACGGCCGGGGCCTGTATCTCGGGGTGCTCCCGTGAGGCAGATCTCGGATTTCGAGTGGGAGCTCGAGCAGGAGCCCCCGATGCGCGTTCCCGGCCGGGTATTCGCTGCTCGCGGGTCGGTGGAGAGAGGGGAGCTCGACAACGCTCTGCAGCAGGTGCGCAACGTGGCCTGCCTGCCGGGGATCGTCAAGGCGTCGTACGCCATGCCCGACATTCACTGGGGCTACGGCTTCCCGATCGGCGGCGTTGCCGCGTTCGGCGTGGACGACGGGATCATCTCTCCCGGCGGAGTCGGCTACGACATCGCGTGCGGCGTGCGGCTGCTGCGCTCGGACGTTCGGGTCGAAGATGCCCGCGACCGCTTGCCGGCGCTGCTGCAGGAGCTCTCGCGTTCGATTCCCACCGGCACGGGGCGGGGTGGAGGCCTCGACCCGTCCCAGCCCGAGCTCCGCGACATCCTGCGCCACGGTGCGCGCTGGGCCGTCGAGCGCGGCTTCGGAGCGGGCTCCGACCTCGAGCGCCAGGAAGACGAGGGCGCGCTCGAGGGCGCCGAGCCGGACTCCGTCTCGGAGCGGGCGTTCCTGCGCGGCCAGGCCACCATCGGGTCGCTCGGCGCGGGTAACCACTTCCTCGAGGTGCAGGAGGTCGTCGAGCTCCGGGACGAGCAGACCGCCCGGCAGTTCGGGCTCGAACCGGGCTGCCTGGCCGTGATGATCCACTGCGGCAGTCGCGGGCTGGGCCACCAGGTGTGTACCGACCATCTGCGCGAGATGGAGCGCGCGGCGTCGTCGGAGCGCATCGAGCTGCCCGACCGTCAGCTCGCCTGCGCCTCCTTCGCCGGCGCGGCGGGTCAGCGCTACTACGGCGCCATGGTGGCCGCCTCGAACTTCGCCCGCGCCAACCGACAGGTGATCACCCATCTCGTGCGCCGGGCGTTCCGGCGCGTCCTCGGGCGCTCGGACGACGCGCTGGGGCTCGAGCTCGTCTACGACGTCTGCCACAACATCGCCAAGGTGGAGCGCTACGACGGTCGCGACGTCGTCGTGCACCGGAAGGGCGCCACCCGCTCCTTTCCCGGCCAGCCCGTCCTGATCCCGGGAGACATGCGGCGTGCGTCCTGGGCGCTCGTGGGTCTCGAGAGCTCGCTCGAACGCTCCTTCGGGTCGACCTGCCACGGCGCGGGCCGCCTGCTCGGCCGCAACGAGGCCAAGCGACAGATCCGTGTCGAGGACTTGCGCCGCGAGCTCGACGAGGCGGGCGTGCTCGTCAAGGCCGGCAAGGCCTCGTTGCTCGTGGAGGAGGCGCCGCAGGCCTACAAGGACGTGTCGGAGGTGGTCGAGGCCTGCGAGGGCGCCGGCCTCTCGAGGCGCGTCGCCCGTCTTCGTCCCCTGGCCGTGTTGAAGGGCTGACGCCGCCGCCGCTGAGAGCGGCTCAGCGCCGCGAGCGGGCCTTGCCGCTGAGCTCTCGCTGCAGGACTCGGGCCCGCCTGGCCACGCGTGTTCGCAGAGGCTTCGGCCCGAGCACCGTGCCGGCGCCGCGGAAGGACAGCACCTCACCGACGAGCCAGTCCTCGCTGCCGTAGGAGAGCTCCTCGAGCGCCGTCCCGTCGGCGAGCGGCCTCGCGCCGAGCCGGCGCGCGCCGCTCTCGAGGCGCCAGCGCGCGATGTCCTCCGAGAACAGCACCTGCACCGTGCGCTGCTCCGAGGACTGGGGCGCGAACGACGGACGGGGCTCGAACGCCTTCTCGAGCAGCTGCGCGTTTCGCATGCGGTCGAGGCGAAAACTGCGCGCGGCGTCGCGCTCCCGGTCCCACACGTGGAGATACCAGTTCGGCAGGCGCCGCTCGAAGAAGTACGGCTCGACGACCCGGGTCGCCGGGTGATCGTCTTCCTGCTTCAGGTATTCGAACTGCACGAGCCGGTGCTTCGCGATCGCCCGCGAGAGCGTACGGATGAGCTCCTCCTCCGCGCTCGTGAGCGCGGGCTCCGGCGTCTCACGAACCTCGAACTGGCCGAACGTCCGCTCGAGCTTCTCGCGAACGCGCTCGAGCGGCGTCGTCGCGGCCGGAGCGAGCATCGGTCCCACGAACTCGATCGCGAGCCGTATGGCGCGAGCCTCGAGCGGCGTCAGCCTCGGCGGCCGGCGGAAGGCGTCACCGAAGAGCTCCTTGTCGACACGGACGTTGTCGCCCTCGAGCACCGCGTACACCGCGTAGCAGCCGCCGCCGAAGTTGACGAGGTTCAGCAGCTGGAGATGCTCGTCGAGCTGGTCCTCGGGGATGGGGAAGCGCTCGAGGAGCTCGGCGGTCGGGATCATCGCACGCTTGCTGTCGCCGCACGCCGCCAGGAGGTGCGCGAGCAGCGCCTGCAGGACGGCGAAGCGCTCCGGCGGCACGGGCCCCGCAGGGCGGTCCGGCATGACGTCGTCCAGCTCCCGCTCGACCTCGGCGGCGTGCTCGGGGGCCGGACCGGTGTGTGCCGCGACCACTCGCGCCAGGCTCTCCCCGACCTCGGCCACGAGCTCCTCGGGCTCGAGCGGGCGCGCCCTGCCGTTCTGGCGCAGCACCCAGGCCGCGAGCTGGCCCAGGTCGGCGTACGGCGTGACGAACACGCCGTCCTCGACGCGCTCGTCACCGACGAGGGTTCGCTCGACCCACCAGGCCGTGTCGGGGACGACCTCGAGCCGGGCCTCGCCGACGATCTCGCCGAACTGCCAGGGCCGGCGGTGCCGGTACTGGGCCGGATCGAAATCCGTCGGCGCCCGAAAGTCGCGCTCCCGGCGCGTTGCGAAGGTGATGTCGCCGCGGATCCTCGAGACCCTGAACGTGCGCTCGTCCTGGCGCTCGAGGTCACGGCCGACCACGTACCAGACGCCGTTGTCCGAGAACAGCGCGTAGGGGTTGAGCGTTCGCCGCGAGACCTCGTCGCGGGAGATCGTCCAGTACTCGAACTTCACGGTGCGCTGCTTGGAGATCGCGGCCTCGAGCTTCGTCAGGCGGCCCGCCATCTCCGGCGAGTAGTCGGGATCCTGGAAATCGACCTTGATCGCGCTCTCGGGCCGCGCCTCGAGCGGGCCGCCGCGGCCGAGCGCGAGGTTCTGCAGCGCGAGCCGCAGCGGCTCGGCGTACGCGAACTGGCCCTCGAGACGGAACAGCGCGACCTGAAGCGCCGCGAGCTCGTCGTCGCTCAGGTCGAGCGGGGGGAGGAAGTACTGATCCGAGAGGAGCGTGTAGAGCTCCTCGCCGGTGAACTCGTCGCGCTGCGACTGGAGCGGCACTCCGAGCCCGAGCAGCTCGCTGCGGTCGGAGTAGAAGCGGCGCGCGAACGCCTCGTCGGACATCTCGGAGTAGCCCTCGACACAGCCCTTGATGTCGCGGGCGGTGAGTGCCCGGCGCTCCGCCATCAGAAAGGCGACGAGCGAGAGCTGCCGGATCAGCTTGTCGGCGTCGTGGGACAGTGTTCCTCGCTTTCGCGGGAACTCTAATAAAAGGCGCCCCGCGCCGAACTTCGGTTCTCTTCGTACTACGAAGGAAGCCTTGTGCCGCTAGGCGGCGACGCGGCTCGAGGCCGCCGTCTGCCCGGCGTCCAGGTGCTGGTGCGACGGGCAGTAGTCGCGCTCGGGGAGCGGGGTCCGCTGGCAGGGCTTTCCCTTCCGGGTCGTCGCCTGGCAGCGGGCTGCGCCGCCGTCGAACTGGCCCAGCTCGATCTGCTCCTCGATCCACGCGACGGCGGCGCTGATGCCCTCCGTGACCGCCCAGGAGACCCGTGCCTGCGCCGTGATGGGGAAATATCGCCGAATGTCCTGGAACAGCGTTCGCTCGGGGCGGGCGAAGTACCGCGGATCGCGGGCCAGCCGCTCGACGGTGTCCTCGCAGGCGGCGAGCACCTCGCGCCGGTACTCGAGCTGCGTCTCGGAGTCGGTGTAAGGATCGATGAGATCCTTGATCGATCGGTAGATCGCCCTGGAGTACTGATACATGACGGCGGAAATCCTCTCGTTCATCTCGTTTCTGGGCACGTCGAAAACTGACACGGGTTCAGAGCACAAGAACCTGCAAATACGGCCAAATAGGGCATTCGGCCGCCGGGCACGCTGAAGACAGTGTAGCGCGCTTTTGCCGCTGTTACAAAGTGGTGTCTGACAATGGGCGCTTTCGCGCCCTGGCGGGCAAACGGGCTCAGGGCCGGACGCGACGCGTGTAGGCCGAGGGGAAGCCTGCTCCCTGTGCCTGCGGCAGCGCCGCCCGCGCCGCCGAGAGCGTGCTGTAGACGCCCGCGTAGGTCACCCAGAACCCCGGGCGCAGGTTCGAGAAATCCGACGAGTCCAGGACCCCGACCGACGAGAGCCCGGCAGTGGTCGCCTGCTGCGCCACGGCGTCGGCGGCCGACCTCCCGGCCACTTCGGGAATCGACGCGAGCACCACCGTGTACCCGCTCTGACCCGCCGGCCACGTTCCCGCGGCACCGCTCGGCGTGGTCGGAGTCGTGGTGGTGGGGGTCGTCACGGTCGGGACTCGTCGGCGGGATGGGCTCCACGCCTCCGGGTGAGAAGCCCGTATCGGTGACGGGTGGGATGCTGACCGTCGGAGGCAGGAGCGGCGGGAGCCCCGATCCCGTGTCGGCGAGCCCTGTGGTCGGCGACCCCGCGGCGTCGCCGTCGTCGTTGGTCGTCACCATGCCGACGATGGCGCCGGTCGTGATGATCAGGAGGGCGGCGGCGACGAGGGCCGCCCAGGCCCAGGGCGGCGTGTCCGGTTCCTTGGGATCGTCCACGACGAAGTAGGCTACCTCCGTGGCAGCGGTCGGGACTGTCGGCGTCGTCGGGCTCGGGACGATGGGCGCCGGCATCGCGCAGGTCTGTGTCCAGGCCGGCCTTCGTACGGTCGCCAGCGAGCTCACGACCGAGCTCGCCGAGCGTGGGCGAGGCGTGGTGGAGCGCGGGCTGGCCCGTCACGTGGAGAAGGGGCGCATGACGCCCGAGGAGCGTGACGCGGCGCTGGCGCACCTGACGGTCACCGGAGAGATCGCCGAGCTCTCGGACTGCGACCTCGTGATCGAGGCGGCTCCCGAGGAGCCGTCGGTGAAGCGCGAGGTGTTCGCCGCGCTCGACGCGGCCCTGGGCACCGGTGCCGTGCTCGCGACGAACACGTCGGCCTTGTCGGTGACCGAGCTCGCCGCGGGAAGCGCGCACCCGGCACGGGTGGTCGGGCTCCATTTCTTCAATCCGGCGCCGGTTCTCCCGCTGGTCGAGGTCGTGCGGACGGAGCTGTCCTCGCCCGAGGTCGTCGAGACCGCCGCCGAGTTCGTCGTCCAGATAGGGAAAGAGCCGATCGTCTGCCGGGACACTCCCGGGTTCGTCGTCAACCGTGTGCTCATTCCCGTGCTGAACGACGCCGTGCGCGTGCTGGACGAGGGCACCGCGAGCGCGGAGGACATCGACCGGGGGATGTGCCTCGGGACGCGCTGGCCGATCGGGCCGCTGGCGCTGATCGACCTGATCGGGGTGGACGTGCACGTCCACGCGGCCGAGGCGCTCTGGGACGCATACCGCGAGCCGCGCTTCGCGCCGCCCGCCCGTCTCGTGCGGATGCTCCAGGCGGGACATCTCGGCCGCAAGAGCGGTCGCGGGTTCTACGCGTACGACGATCCGTCCCGCTAGCGGCGCCGTCCGGGCGTGGGGGTACGATCGCCGTCCGTGACGATGTGCATGCTCTGCCGCAGGAATCTCCTGGCGGGAGAGCTCTACCGGCGCTGGGAGCCGGAGACCGGACGGGGCGAGCGGCCGGTCTGCATGCTGTGCGAGCCGGACGCCGCGAAGGCAGGCTGGACGCGCGCTCACGGTGCACCGGAGCGCGAGGGCACGGTCGGCCTGAGGAGCACCGTCCGGCTGGTCGCGTAACGCCCTAGGCGGAAACGGCGGAGCCGTTATCCGCCGGAGAGGGGCCCGTGAGGGCCCCGGTCACAGGGTCTAGGCCAATACGGCGGAGCCGTTATCCGCCGGAGAGGGGCCCCGTGAGGGCCCCGGTCACAGGGTCGCGGCGGAAACGGCGGAGCCGTTATCCGCCGGGGAAGGGCCCGTGAGGGCCCCGGTCACAGGGTCTAGGCCGAAACGGCCGAGCCGCTATCGGGGCCCATGAGGGCCCGGTCATAAGGTCTTGGCGGAAACGGGCGCAGCCCGTTATCCGCCGGGGAGGGGCCCGTAGGGTCCCGGCCATTCGCCGCAAGCCGGTGATCGGGCTCGCCTGGGCCAGTGTCCGGGAATGTCACCCGAGCGAAGCGGTTGCTCCCCAGGCTCTACTGCGATCCGCCCTCATCCGGCGGCTGGCCATGGTGTCTGACGGCGCTCAGATGCTCTTGAGCATGGTGGGCGATCTCGACCTTATGCCTGATGTAGTGCTGCGCGAGCGAGCTCAGGAAGGCGACCAGCACCCCGAGTCCAATGAAGATGTAGATGATCGTGAAGATTCGCGAGTAATCGCTGGTCGGAGTGAGATCCCCGTAGCCCACGGTGGTCAGGGTCACGACCGAGAAATAGAGGGACTGGATGAGTGACCAGTCCTCAGCGGCCCAGTAGAAGATCGTCCCCGACACCAGCAAGACGCCAACTACGAGCGGCAGCGCCTTCGTCGCGGGATCGCGCCAGACCGAGAGGAGTGCCAGCCTAAGCCCCCGCAATGCGACGAGAAAATGGAGCACGGTTGTGGATTTCGGCACAACCATGCACCTCCCTGCGCTTTCTGTCGTCCGGGGAAACACCAGGCTGGGGGGCGAGCGCCCCTCCCGCCTGAGCCAGGCGTTATGCCCTCTTAATCCACGCTAAGCCGCGTCGCCGGTCACGGTGACCGGGCCCTGGCGGGCCCTTCCCGGCGGACAACGGCTCCGCCGTTTCCGCCTAGGGCTGTGACCGGGCCCTGCCGGGCCCTTTCCGGCGGATAACGGCCTTCGCCGTTTCCGCCTAGGGGCTCACACTTTCCTAACGAACCGCTAAGCGGCCGCACACCTTCGTCGGCAATAGTACGGGCGCCCCCTATGCGCCGGCGCTGGGTCATCTGGTTGCTCTCGCTCGCGACGGCTCTCGCGGCGTCGTCCGCTGCGCTCGCAGCCCCCGCCGACAGCGGGATCGAGCTCGCAGGGGGAGCGGGCCGCTCCGTGCTGACGCTGCGAGGCGCGGTGCTGGGCACGCTCGAGGCCGGCCGTATCATGGTCGCGATCCGTGGTGGGGATCCGCAGGTCGTCGTCCAGGGCGAAGACTGGCAACGCCGAACAGAGCGGGGCATCATCTACGGCGGCCGCGACATCCGCTTCCGGATCTTCCGCGGCAGCTGGAGGCTCGTCGTCAACGGCACCGGCATCAACGCGAGCGCGGTCGGCAGCGGTCTCGTCGGCCTGCGCGGTGACGGGCGCTACTCCATCGACGGTGAGCCATACAGGGCCTGGCCGGAGGAGTACCAGACGATCCGCCTCGGTCCCGACCTCTAGAGGCTTGATGTGAAACTCACGCACTCCTGGATGGGGGCTCGCACACGGCGGATCAGGGCTTCCTCGGTCGGCACCAAGGCTTTTCCAGCATTGCCACCGACCGAGGAAGCCCTGCTCCTTGGTGCGGCGCCCTCCCCAGAAGCACGCCAATTTCACATCAAGCCTCTAGATGATTGATCGGAAATTGATCGGAAACCGTTGCACCACAATTTCCGATCAACCATCTAGGGCCATCGCTACCCTGGCGGGATGAACCAAACGCTGCCGAAGGTGCTCGTCGTCGAGGACGAGGAGTCCATAGCCTCGTTCGTGGCGATGTACCTGAAGAAAGGCGGCTTCGCGGTCTGCGTGGCCGCCTCGGGCACCGAGGCGCTTGCGAAGGCCTCGTCGGAGAACCCGGCGCTCATCGTCCTCGATCTCGCGCTGCCGGATGTCGACGGTATCGACGTCTGCCGCCGCATCCGTCAGCGCTCGGACGTGCCGATTCTGATGCTCACCGCGCGCGACGACGACGTCGACAAGATCATCGGGCTCGAGGTGGGCGCCGACGACTACCTGACGAAACCGTTCAATCCGCGTGAGCTCGTCGCGCGCGTCAAGTCTGTGCTGCGCCGCGCGGCCCCGTCCAGGCGGCATCTCGAGAGCGCCGTGCTGAGCCACGGCCAGCTCGTCATCGACGCCGGGCGGCGGGAGGTCACGGTGACGGGCGACGCGGTGGCGCTCGCCCCGAAGGAGTTCGACCTGCTCTGGGAGCTGCTCGATCACCGCGGGCTGGTGCTCACGCGGGACCAGCTTCTGGAGCGGGTATGGGGATACACGTTCGCCGGCGACACCCGCACGGTCGACGTCCACGTGCGCCAGCTTCGTCGCAAGCTCGGCGACGCATGTCCCGTCGTCACGGTGTGGGGAGTCGGGTACAAGGTCTCCGCCGAGCCCAAGCCGCCCCGTGAGGCGGAGACCGAGCCGGCCGCCGTCTGAGAGGCTCGGGCCGCCGGCGCGCGGCAGGAGAGGGTGTCGTTCTTCGTGAGCTCTAGCATTTAGCGATGCGGTCGCTGCGCTTCCGGCTACCCGCGTTGTTCCTCGTCGGCGTCCTGCTGGCCGGGATCGTGACCGCGATCATCACGATCCGGCTCTTCCAGGACTACACGGAGAGCCAGACGATCGGTGACCTCCGGCGCCAGGCGCGGGAGCTCGGCGGCCTGTTCGCCGAGCAGGCGGTCCAGAGCGTCGACGAGGGGACGGCGCCTCCGCGCCTGGTCGTGCCGAGGCTCGAGCGGGCCACCGGCACCCGTCTCTACTACGTCGGCGTCGGGCTCTTCCCGGGCGACGTCTCCGGTCTGCGTCGTCTCACGCCGCAGGAGGCGGGGCTCGGGCGCCTGCCCGGGCAGACGCACCACGATCGAGTTCGTTCCGCCGGGCGAGGACCGCACGTACCTCGCGATCGCGGAGCCGGTCGAGCTGCTCGGGGAGACGTTCGGGGCCCTCGTCGTCGCCAAGCCGCGCGCGGAGCTGCGGGAGCGCTGGCCGGTCCTGATCTGGCGGGTCGGGCTCGCCTTCCTCGGCGGCCTGCTCGTCGCCGGACTGCTCTTTCTGTACCTCTCGCGGCGCGTCACGAAGCCGCTGCTCTCGCTGTCGCGTGCCGCAGACCGGGTCGCGGGCGGGAGCTACGACGTCGAGATCGAGCCGGTCCGCTCCGGCGACGAGATCGGTCACCTCACGGAGCGCTTCGGCGAGATGACCCGGCGGCTCGCGGAGGCGAACGAGCGGGAGCGGCACTTCCTGATGACCGTGTCGCATGAGCTGCGGACGCCGCTGACGGCGATCCGCGGCCACGTCGACGCGCTGCGGGAGGGGCTCGCCGCGGATCCCGACGCGCGCGACGCCTCGCTCGAGGTCATCGAGGCCGAGACCGACCGGCTGGCCCGCCTCGTCGGCGACCTCCTCGACCTGGCGAAGCTCGACGCGAACCGCTTCGCCCTCGTCGAGGAGGAGGTCGACCTCGAACGGCTGCTCGACCTGGCCTACCAGACGTTCGCCGAGGAGGCCAAGCGGCGCGAGATCCACTACGGGCGCCACGTGGGCGAGGCGCCGATGATCACGACGGACGGCGACCGCGTGCTCCAGATCGTCTCCAACCTGCTCATCAACGCGTTCGAGTGGACCCCCGACGGCGGCGAGATCTCGCTCGCCCTCGACGCCCAGAACGGCCGTCTCGCCCTCAGCGTCAGCGACAGCGGGCCCGGGGATCCGGCTCGAGGAGCAGGAGCTGCATCTTCCGGCCGTTCTGGTCGCGCAACGGCCAGGGCACCGGGCTCGGCCTCGCGATCGCCCGCGAGCTCGCCCACGCGCTCGGCGGCCGTATCGAGCTCGAATCCGAGCCCGGGCGCGGATCGCGCTTCACGCTCGTGCTCCCCAAGGGCCGCTAGACGGCGCGCCCTCGGCCGGGTCTTACAGCGGTCGGAGCGAGGACGTGGTCGGGCCCGCTGCTCGAGCTCGCGCTCGACCCGCTCGAGCGTGCGCTCGAGGCGGTCGAGGCGGCGCTCGGCGCTGCGCCAGCCGGAGGCGACGAGGTCGACGAGCAGCGCGAGATCCTCGACTCGCGCGCGGCGCTCGGCCTCGAGGATCGTCTCCAGGCGCTCGAGGCGGCGGATCGTCTGCGCGGAGAGCCCTCGGACCTCGGCGACGGGCTGCGCGCGACCGGCAGCACCTCCGCCTGCAGCGCTCCGGAGGGCGCTCGAGACGCGAGCGGGCAGCGCCGCCTCGAGCTCGGCGGTGCGCTCGGCGAGCGCCTCGACTCCTGCGCGGGCACGATCGAGCACGGCGCGCAACTCGGCTCGCCGGGCTTCCGCGCTCGCGCTCGACGAGCCGCATCCGGGCGCGATCGAGCATCTCGGTCGTCCACGTCTGCCGACGCTACCGTTCGTGCGGATGGACACGAGCGAGCTCGACTACGAGCTGCCGCCCGAGCTGATCGCCCAGCGCCGCTCGCTCGCCGCGATTCGCCTCGCGGCTGCTCGTCTACGAGCGCGGACGGGCGGCTCGACGCGCCGGCGTCCTTCTCCGACCTGCCGGGGAGCTACCCGACGGAACCCTCGTCGTCGTCAACGACACCCGCGTCGTGCCGGGCCGGCTGCGCCGCTCCGGCGGCCGGGTGGCGGCGACGCGGAGGTGCTGCTGCTCGAGCGCCGCAACGGGCGGTCGTCTGGGAGGCGCTCGCCCGCCCGCCGCGGCGCCTCCGGCCCGGGATGCGGCTCGCCACGCGCCCGGAAGGCCGGCGGGCGCCGGCGGCGCCCGTGGCAATGTCGAGCTGCTCGAGTCGCTCGGCGACGGCCGCTGGCTCGTCCGGCTGGCGGGTGAGCCGGCCGGCGAGCACGCCGCTTCCCCCGTACATCCGCGACGCGGCTCGACGACCCGGGCCGCTACCAGACGGTGTACGCGGACGAGAGCCGGCTCGGCGGCCGCGCCGACGGCCGGGCTGCACTTCACGCCGGAGCTGCTTCGCCGGCTTCGAGCGTGGAGCGGATCACGCTTCACGTCGGTCTCGACACCTTTCGGCCGATCACCGCGGCACGAGTCGGAAGCGCACGACCTCCACGGCGAGCGCTACCGGGTCGAGCCGCGGCGCGTGGGAGCGGATCCAGGCGGCGGCGTGCGTCGCTCGCTGTCGGCACGACGACGGTGCGGGTCCTCGAGACGCTCGCCCGCGGTGCGCCCCTGAGGGCCGGACAGAGCTCTTCGTCACGCCTGGGTTCGAGTTCCGGCGTGTCGACTGCCTCGTGACCAACTTCCATCTGCCGCGCACGAGCCTGCTCGCGCTCGTCATGGCCTTCGCCGGAGTGGAGCAGACGCGCGAGCTCTACGGCCTCGCGATCGCCGAGCGCTACCGCTTCTACTCCTTCGGCGATGCGATGCTGATTCGTGATGGACGCGGCCGGATCGAGGTCCGGCCAGTCCACGAGGCCCGAACGGGGTCGTGGTCGTGCACGCGTTCAGATCGTCGCCACCGACGGGCAGGCCCGGGCCGGGTGTACTGCGCACCGCGCACGGCGACGTGCCGACTCCCGCGTTCATGCCGGTCGGGACGAAGGCGTCGGTGAAGGGGATCGACCCGGACGTGCTGGCGGGGCTCGGCGCCACGATCGTGCTCGGGAACACCTACCACCTGCACTTCCGCCCGGGCGAGGAGCTGATCGCCGAGCTCGGGGGCCTGCATCGCTTCATGGGCTGGAACCGGCCGATCCTCACCGACTCGGGCGGCTTCCAGGTGTTCTCCCTGCGCGACACGATCGTCTCGCTGGACGAGGACGGCGTCACCTTCCGCTCCGTCTACGACGGCACGCCGGCGCGTCTGACACCCGAGCAGGCGGGCGCCGAGATCCAGCGGTCGCTCGGCTCCGACGTCGCCATGTGCCTCGACGTCTGCGAGCCGGCAGGGCGTCGCCGCGCGTGGAGCTCGAGCGCGCCGTCGCCCTGACGACCGCCTGGGCGCGGCGCCAGATCGCCGCGCCGCGCGCCGACGGCCAGCTCCTCTTCGGCATCACCCAGGGAGGCGTCGACGTCGAGCTCCGCCGCCGTTCCATCGAGGAGATCGCGGAGCTCGGGTTCGACGGGCACGCGCTCGGCGGTCTGCTCGTCGGCGAGGAGCGCGAGGCGAGGCTCGACACCGTCGAGTGGGCGGCGCCGCTGCTCCCCGCCGATCGGCCGCGCTACTTCATGGGCATCGGTGATCCGGCGGGGATGCTCGACGTGATCGAGCGGGGCGTCGACATGTTCGATTGCGTGCTTCCCACCCGCATGGGCCGGACCGGATCGGCGCTCACGCTGGGAGGGGCGTCTCAACCTTCGAAACGCACGGTTTGCCCGTGACCGGCGTCCGCTCGACGAGGGGTGCGGCTGCCCCGCCTGCTCCCGCTTCTCGAGGGCCTACCTCCGGCACCTCGTCAACCAGCAAGAGCTGCTGGGCCTGCTACTTTTGTCAGTTCACAACGTGCGATTTCCTCCTCGACGTGACCGCCGGCGCGCGGGCGGCGATCGAGCGAGGGCGCATACGCCTCGTACAAGGCGGACGCGCTCGCCCGGCTCGCCGACGCCAGGGTCCCGGCCGGCTAGGAAAGGAACAGCAGTGGGTGGTAGCGGCTTTCTCATCGTCCTTCTCGGGATGTTCGCAGTCATGTACTTCCTGCTCATCCGCCCGCAGAAGGCGAAGCAGCGGGCGGCGCAGGACATGCTCAACCGCTTGGCGCCCGGTGACGAGGTCGATCACGATCGGCGGCATCTACGGCGACGTCGTCGAGGTGCTACGACGACAAGGTCGTCGTCGAGATCGCCGAGGACGTGCACATCGAGGTCGCGCGCAAGGCGATCGTCGAGCATCGTGCCGCCGGAGACACCCGAGACCGGCCCGGGCAAGGAGCTCGACGGCGAGTACCAGGAGCCGGTCGTGCGTCGGCGAGCCCGAGGCGCGACGGGGCGCGCCGGAGCCCGGTGCGCGAGGACAAGCGCTGGGCGGGTCTTCGGCCGCCGTTCGCTGACGTGCTCGCGAGCCGCTGACCAGACGTCACCCATCTAGCCGTGCGCCCGCTACCACCTCATCGTCCTCCTCGTCGTCGCCCTGCTCGGCGCGGTCGCGGCGCTCGCCGATCACCCGCTCGCCGGTGCTCGGGCTCGATCTGCAGGGCGGGCCTCGAGGTGGTTCTCGAGGCGGAGGCGCCGCCGGCGAGGAGGTGACCGAGGAGGACCTCGACCGCTCGGTCGAGATCATCCGCAACCGGATCGACAAGATCGGCGCGCGCGAGCCCGAGCTGCGCACGCAGCCGCCGAACCAGATCATCGTCCAGCTGCCGGGCCTGACGGATCCCGACAGGGCGCGCGGAGCTGATCGGCCAGACGGCGCAGCTCCAGTTCTACGACCTCGAGAAGGATCTCGTGCCGCCGTCGATCACCCAGGACGGATTCCCGGTCCCGAGCGCGACGCTCTACCCGATTCTCAAGGGGATCCAGGACCAGGTCGAGGGGAACGGGGACCCCACCGCCTGGTACGCCTACGACGACACGCTGACGCGCATCGCCGGGCCCGAGCCGACGGAGGAGGAGCTGCTGCGCCAGCTCCCGGACGGCGAGCTTCCGGAGGGCGGGGAGGTCCTCGCCGTACCGGGCAACCGCATCATCATCACGTGCGGCCCGCCGACCGATGTCTGTCCCGGCGGCGTCGGCTCGCCGAGAAGGACGTTCTACTACCTCTTCGAGTACCGACCGAACGACCCCGTGGATCCCGTCCCGGAGATGACCGGCGACGATCTCGAGCTTCGCGGCACGCGCTCCGACTTCGGCCAGGCCGGCGAGCCGATCGTGACGCTGCAGTTCACGGACGAGGGCGGCGAGAAGTTCCACGAGATCACGCGCGAGCTCGCCCGCCGCGGCCAGATCAGAACCGACGAGCTCGCGAGCCCCGAGCCCATCCTCCAGAGCTTCGCGATCGTTCTCGACGGCGAGATCCGGTCGTTCCCGACCATCGACTTCATCCAGAACCCGGACGGGATCGCCGGCACGCAGCGCCCAGATCACCGGCCTCTCATCGCAGCAGGAGGCGGACGACCTCGCGCTCGTGCTCCAGACCGGCGCGCTGCCGCTCAAGTTCGAGACCGTCGACCGGACGGACGTCTCGGCGACGCTCGGCAAGGACTCGCTCCGCCAGGCCGTCATCGCCGCGATCGGCGGCATCGTCGCCGTCGCGCTCGTCCTCCTGATCGTCTACCGGTTCCTCGGCCTCGTCGCGATCGCGGGCCTCGCGATCTACGGGGCCTTGCTCTACGGGGCCATTCTCCTCTTCGACGTGACGCTCACGCTGCCCGGTTTCGCCGGCCTGATTCTCACGATCGGCGTCGCGGCGGACGCGAACATCGTCATCTTCGAGCGCATCAAGGAAGAGGTGAGGCTCGGCAAGTCGGTGCGCGCCGCGATCGCGACCGGCTACCGCAAGGGCTTCGGGACGATCGTCGACGCGAACGTCGTGACGATGATCACCGCGTTCATCATCTTCGCGGTGGCGAGCGCCGGCGTGAAGGGCTTCGCCCTCATGCTGCTCATCGGCACGTTGCTCTCGATGTTCACGGCGGTCGCCGCCACGCGGGCGATGCTCGGGATGCTCTCGAGCTTCAGGTGGTTCGACAACCCGTCGTTCATGGGAGCGCAGCGCGCAGAAGATCCCGCGCTGGCAGCAGATCGACATCTGCAGCCAGAAGCGGCGCCGGATCTGGCTGTCGATCGCGACCGCGCTGATCATCGTGAGCATCATCTCGATCGCCGTCAAGGGCCTCAACCTCGGCATCGACTTCGAGGGCGGTAGCCAGATCTCGTTCGACACGGCTACGCCGATGTCCGTCGAGGAGGTCCGCGACGTCGCCGACGAGGTGGTGCCCGCGGAGGCCGTCATCCAGGGCCGTGGCGAGCCGACCGGCAGCGACTACACGAGCTTCCAGATCCGCACCGAGCCGCTGTCGGTGGCCGAGCAGGAGGAGCTCGACCCGGCGCTCGAGCAGGAGCTCGGCGCCGAGGTCACGGCGGTCCGCAACGTCTCGGGAAGCTTCAGCTCGCAGATCGCGCGCGGAGCCATCATCGCGATCATCGTCTCGTTCGTCCTCATCGCCCTCTACATCACGTTCCGCTTCCAGTGGCGCTTCGCAATCCCGATCCTGCGCACGTTCCTGAACGACATCCTGATCACGCTGGGCATATACTCGCTGTCCGGCCGCGAGCTGACCACGGCCACCGTCGCGGCCCTGCTGACGATCCTCGGCTACTCGATCTACGACACGATCATCGTCTTCGACCGCGTCCGCGAGAACATGCCGCTCATGCGCAAGTCGAGCTTCGCGGCGATCGCGAACCAGTCGGTCTGGGAGACGCTGCGCCGCTCGATCGCGACGACCTTCATCACGCTGCTCCCGGTGGCGTCGCTGTTCATCTTCGGCGGCGCCACGCTGAAGGACTTCGCGTTCGCGCTGCTCGTCGGCATCGGGCTCGGCGCGGTCTCGACCATCTTCGTCGCGACCCCCTTCCTGACGATGATCATGGAGCGCACGCCCGAGTATGCGGCGCGCCGTGGAAGCGACGTCCCGCAGGAGAAGCTGCTCGAGCCGGAGGAGAGGTGTTCCGGCGGAGGCGACGCCAGCCCAGCGCCTGCCCCGACGGCTCCCGCGCAAAGCCGCGGCGGGAGCCGCCGTCGGCGGCGGCTGAGGACGAGTGCGCCCGAGCCGACGAGCTTCCCGACGAGGCGTCGCCCGCCACGCTCGACGAGCCGCTCGATGAGGCCGACCTCGAGCCGCGAGGCCGAGCACGCGCCCGAGGCGGACATCGAGCCCGAGGCGGCACGCCCGAGGCGGAGCCGCGCCGAGCCCGCGCCGGCGACGGCCGATCGCGGCCGCGCGGCGCGAGGCAAGGCGCCAGCGGCGGCGAACGAGGCCCCATGGACGAGCCCGGTAACCCTCGAGCCCGATGAGGCGCCCGAGCCGGGTAAGGCGCCCGAGCCGGGTAAGCCCGCCGAGGCGGCTCGCTGCGCGAGGTCGACCGAGAAGGCCCTGCTGGCCGGCCTCGGCCTGCTCGCGCTGCCAAGGACCAGGCGCAGGACGCGCTCGGGGCGTCCGAGACGGGCCGCCGCTGCAGGAGCGTGCGTCAGGGCGCTCGTCTCCGGTCGCGGGCGATGCTCGGCTTCGTGACCCAGTGATCGCTACGAGGAGCTCGAGCTCAAGGTCGCCCAGCTCGAGCATCGCCTGCGCCTCCTCGAGCAGCGCGACCCGCCAGCCGGCGGACTCGCCCGAGCAGTAGGCGCCGAGCTCGCATCCGGCCCGCGCCGGGGCAGGAACGAGCGGGCCGGTCAGGGCCGGCCGCGACCCGATGCCTCCCGGAGGGCTTGCGCTTCGCTAGGGGCCGGCTCGCCTCGCACCGGCTCCGACGCGGCCGGAGTCTCATGCCGGGCTCTCGCAGCCCGCCGTACACTGGCCGGCATGGCGAGGCCGGCGGTACGGCAGTTGGGACGCCTGTCGGAGATCGCGCAGGTGGCGTCGAAGCACGGCTTCGGCTTCCTGTTCGAGCGCCGGCGCATCGACCTGAGCCCTGGCGGCTCAGCGGAGGAGGAGATCGGCCGCCGGCGAGGGCTCGGCCCGCGGCCGAGCGCCTGCGCGACATGCTCGACGAGCTCGGCCCGACGTTCGTCAAGTTCGGCCAGCTCCTGTCGACCCGGCCGGACGTCGTGCCGCCGGACATCGTCTTCGAGCTCCGCGCGCTTCAGGACGACGTCGGCCGTTCCCGTTCCCGCGAGGTCGAGCAGACGCTCGAGGCCGAGCTCGGGCTGACGCTCGATCGTGCCTTCCTCGAGTTCGAGCTGGAGCACCGCTCGCCGCGGCCTCCATCGGGCAGGTGCACCGGGCCGTGCTGCCGAACGGCGACGAGCGTCGCGGTCAAGGTGCAGCGTCCGAGGGCGCCGCGCCAGATCGAGTCCGACCTCGAGCTGCTCTACCAGGCCGCCCGGTTCGTCCGCCAGCGCGTCCGCGCGCTCGCGTTTCGTCGACACCGTCGCCATCGTCGACGAGTTCGCCCGCTCGATTCGCGCCGGAGCTCGACTACCGGCGGAGGCGCGCAACGCGGAGCGTTTCCGGCGTAACTTCGCGGCGAACGCCGATGTTCGCATTCCGCGTGTCTACTGGAGCTACTCGGGCGCACGAGTCCTCACGCTCGAGTACCTCGACGGCGAGAAGATCGCGCGACTCGACACGACCGGCTGGGAGTCGAGGAGCGGCGTGCCGCTCGCCTACCGCGATCGCCGAGACGTGGATGACGATGATCTTCCGGCACGGCTTCTTCCACGGCGACCCGCATCCGGCGAACATCCTGCGGCTCGCGGACGGCACGCTCGGTCTCGTCGACTTCGGCCAGGCAGGCAAGCTCAGCCGGACGACGACATGTCGAAGCTGACGCGTCTCTTCATCGACGCCGCGCGGGAGAACGTCGATGCGCTGCCACGCCGTCTTGGCGACCTGGGCGTCAAGTTCCGCCGGACGCGAGAAGGAGTTCGTCGAGGAGCTGCGTGACCTGTACGACCACTACTACGGCGCCCGGCTGTCGGAGATCGATCCGATCCAGCTCATCCGCGAGGCGCTCGCGACTCATCTACCGCATCAACCTACGGCTGCCGGCGCGCTTCGTGCTCCTCGACAAGGCGCTCGTCACGCTCGGCTCCGTCGGCATCGCGCTCTACCCGGAGTTCAACGTCTTCGAGGTGGCGAAGCCGTATGCCCGCGGATTGCTCGTCGACCGCTTCATGCCGAATCGGGTGGTCAGCCGTGCCCGCGCGGACACCCGCGCGCTCACCTCGGTGCTCGCGGCGATGCCGTACCAGATCTCGGACGTGCTGGAGGAGTTCCGCGACGGCGAGGTCGAGATCGGCTTTCGCCACCAGGGGATAGACGAGCTCGCACGCAATCTCGATCGGATCACGAATCGCGTGGCGATCGCCCTGGTCGGCGCCGGCGGCGTGGTCGGGTCCGCGATCCTCGCGGCGCTCGGAAGCTCCGGCTGGTCTCAGGCGCTCGCGATCACAGGCTTCACGCTCTCGTTCCTGCTCGGCGCGTGGCTCGCCTGGGGCGTCGCGCGGTCCGGGAGGCTGTAGCGCTCGTTACGCGGCGACGGCCGGCTTCGGGATCTCGACCGGCTCGTTCACCGAGCGAAGCGCGTAGTTCACCTCGAACGTCCCGGTCTCGCCCTGGAAGTCGACGTCGAACGCGAGGCGCACGGCCTTGACGAGGTGCGTGACGTCCGAGATGTAGAGGACGGCGCGAACCGGGCCGAGCGCGTCGAGGGCCTCCTGCGGCGGCGCGATCCCGCCCCCGTCCTGCCCGCCGGCCGCACCGAGTTGGCCGAACAGGCCTCCGATCAGCCCCTTGGTGTCGATCGTGCCGTCGATCTTCGTCACCGGCTCGCCGAGGAAGGTCGTGCCCTCCTCGACCGCGACGTCGGTGACGTACTTCGTGAAGTCGAAGCCGGCGAGCTGCTGCTCGAGCTGCTCGGTCTGCGTCTCGCCCATGCCGCCGGGGATCTTCTGCCAGGTGCCGTTCAGGTTCACGTACGCGGCGCCCTTGCGGGAGACGAACTCGAAGTTCGTCGCGGGCATGTTCGGAGCGGCCATCGAGGCGCGCATGACCATGTCGCCCTCTTTCTCGCCCTTCAGGTAGCCGCCCCCGCTCATCTGCATCGTGAACTGCTGCCCGCCGGCCGCGCCGACCACGTTCATTGAGAAGGTCATCGACCCGACGTCGGCCTGCGCCTCGGTCGCCTGGCGGAGGAGCTCCTGCGCCTCGGCCCCGTCCTGGCCGGCCGCACAGCCCGCCACCGTGAGCAGCCCGACGGCCGCGAGGACGGTGAGGAGGCGTTTCACCATTGGACGGTGCATCGTCCCCGGCCGGACGCCCGATGACCCCCGTTCGAGGGATCATGGCCCGTTCGGACGGCTGTCGAGGCCTTGTGACGCTTCTGCCTGAAAGGACATCTGGAGGCCGGGCGGAGCGGCTGCTAGCGTCGCCACATGGCCCGAGAGTCGGTGCTCCTCGTAGAGGACAAGCGGGAGATCCGCACGTATCTGGAGCAGCAGCTCACCGACGACGGCTTCGACGTGGTCGCGCCGACCGCGGAGTCCGCGCGCTCGAGCTCGTCGAGCGTGCGGCCCCGGATCTCGTCCTGCTCGACGTCGTGCTCCCCGACGCCTCGGGCTTCGAGCTCTGCCGGCGCCTGCGGCAGGGCGAGCCGGGCCGTGCCTGGAACCGCGACGTGCCGGTGATCATGGTGAGCGAGCGCGGCGATCCGGTGGACAGGCTCAGGGGCTTCGCCCGCGGCTGCGACGACTACGTCGTCAGGCCGTTCGTGTACGAGGAGCTCGTGGCCCGCATGCGCGCGGTGCTCCGCCGCACATCTGGAAACGGTCGGCGTGACCGGATCACGGTCGAGGAGATCGAGATCGACCGGCTCTCACGCACGGTTCGCGTCGCGGAGCGCTCGGTCTCCCTGTCCGCGAAGGAGTACGACCTCCTGCTGGCCCTCGCCGCCGAGCCGGAGCGCGTGTTCCGCAAGGACGAGCTGCTCCGCGATGTGTGGGGGTTCCGGAGCCTCGGGCGCACGAGGACCCTCGACTCGCACGCGAGCCGCCTGCGGCGCAAGCTCAACCCGCCGGGCGAGGGCACCTACGTCGTCAACGTCTGGGGGGTGGGCTACCGGCTGCTGGCGCCGACATCCTGAATATCCGGATCGAGCTCGCTTGTCGAGGAGCTCGAGGAGCGCGCCGAAGCATTCGCGGAGTCAGGCCCAGTCACGCGTGACCGTGAGCCAGAAGGCCAGGCCGGCGAAACGGCCGTAGCGTCGAAACCGGCGAACGATCCCGGCGTCGCTGACGCGTCTGCCGCCGTTCAGCCGCGCGTACTTCGGGCGGGTCCAGGAGTCGAGGATCAGCTTCGAGTAGCGCCCGAGGCTCATGACCATCACGTGGGCCGCGGCGTAGGGGCCGACCCCGGGGAGAGCCAGCAAACGCTGTTCCACCTCGTCCTCCGGCAGCTCGGGGTCGGCCAGCTCCTCGAGGTCGAGCCTGCCCTCCGCCACTGCGGCCGAGAGCTCACGCAGGTAGCGGCCTCGGTAGCCGGCCCGCACCTGCTCGGCGTAGAACTGCTCGCCGGCCGTCGCCATCACCACGGGTGTTGGAAACGCGCGCCGCAAGGAGCCGGTCGCGGGGGCCCCGGCGGCGGGCGCGCCGAGGTGCTCGACGAGCGCGCCGACCATGCGTTCCGTTGCCGACCACGAGCAGTTGGTCGTACAGATCGTCTTCACCACGTCCTCGAACACGGTGGGCCCACGGATCATGCGACCCGCACCGCGGGTTGCCCAGGCCAGCTCAGGGTCCGTGGCGGCGACCGCGTAGAAGCCGGACAGGTCCTCGTCCAGGCGGAGCACGTGACGCACCGCAGCGAGTAGGGCGGACGCGGCCGATGGGCCCGGTGCGCGGCCGAGCACCTCGACGACCGCGCGTCCCGCGGTTGCCTCCGAAATCCGGACCGTGCGGGGACGCCGGCCGTTCATCGGGAGTGTGACCTCGAGCAGTCGGCGCTCCTCGTCGACCCGCATGGGCGGGAGCTCGACGAGGCCGTGCGACACGATCGCCCGCCAGAGATCGACGGGCTCGCCCGCCGGTCCCGCAAGGGTGAGCTCGAGCCTGGTCGGCTCAGGCATCGGCTCGCGCATCCTCGCGGGCAGCCTGCGCGAAGGCGGCTGCCGTGACCGCGACGCTGTGCGTGGAGCCGCTCAGACCCTCTCCTCTCGCGGGCCGGACGAGCCGAGTCTACCCCTGAGCCCGCCGCACGCCGGCCCCGCGGCCGCGGGGCCCGCACGCCCGGTCGCCCGAGTCCCGGGACGCCGCGCACCGTACAGTGTCCGGCCGTGGCGATCCTTGGCATCGACGTCGGAGGCACGTTCACGGACGCCGTTCTGCTCGACGACGGCCGTCTCGTGACCGCGAAGGTCCCGACGGCGCGGGACCAGGAGGAGTCGGTCATCGCGGCAGCCCAGGCGGTCGGCGCCCGCGGGGTGGACCGGTTCACCCACGGCACGACGGTGGCAACGAACGCGCTGCTCGAACGCAAGGGAACGCGCACGGCCTTCGTCACCACCGAGGGCTTCGAGCACCTCCTCTATCTCCGGCGACAGGCCCGGCCGCACCTCTACCGTCCCTGTCGGGACCATCCACCGCCGCTCGTGCCACTCGAACAGTGTTTCGGAGTGCGCGAGCGAATCAGCCGCGACGGAGTCGTGCTGCCGCTCGAGCTCGACACGCTGGCCGGGGAGATCGACGCCGAGGCTGTCGCCGTCTGCCTGCTCTTCGCGTTCCGCGATCCCTCCCACGAGCGGCAGGTGGCCGACGAGCTGCGGCGACGGCTGCCGCACGCGACCGTGGTGGCCTCGCACGAGGTGGCGCCCGAGTTCCGCGAGTACGAGCGCGCGTCGACGACGGCTGCCGACGCCTACCTCGGCCCCGTCGTCGCGCGCTACCTGCGGCGACTCGCCGTTCTCTCGGCGGAAGCGGACCTGCCCGAGCCCCTGGTGATGCGTTCGTCCGGTGGCGTCGCGACGCTCGAGGAAGCCGCCTCCCACCCATCGTGGATCCTCGTGTCCGGCCCGGCGGGCGGCGTGGTCGGTGCCGGGCTGGCCGCCCGTCTGGCCGGCTTCCCGAACGCGATCTCGTTCGACATGGGAGGCACATCCACCGATGTCTGCCTCGTTGCCGGAGGCCGCGCCGAGCGCTCGACAGAGAGGCTCGTCGGCGGGCTCCCGATCCGGCTTCCCAGCGTCGATCTCCACACGGTCGGCGCCGGCGGCGGCTCGATCGCGTCGATCGACGCCGGCGGAGCGCTCCGTGTCGGGCCGGAAAGCGCCGGCGCCCACCCGGGCCCGGCCTGCTACGGGCGGGGCGGTACGCGGCCGACCGTCACGGACGCGAACCTCCTGCTCGGGCGGCTTCCCGCCGCGCTTCCGGGCGGCATCGTGCTCGACCCCGAGGCGGCGCGACGCGCGATGGGCGGGCTCGATCCGGCGGCGGTGGTGGAGGTCGTCAACGCCGAGATGCTGCGCGCGCTTCGGGTCGTCTCGGTCGAGCGCGGTCACGACCCGCGCGACTTCGCGCTGGTCGCATTCGGCGGCGCCGGGCCGCTTCACGCCTGCGCGCTGGCCGAGCAGCTGGGCATCGACACGGTGCTCGTGCCCGCCGCGGCCGGGGTGCTCTCGGCGCTCGGGCTCGTCGCGAGCGACGAGCGGCGCGATCACGTGCGTTCCTACGTTCGTCCTCTGGCCGACGCGGGAGAGCTGCCGCGCGACGGGGAGGCTGACCTGCGCTACCGCGGCCAGTCGTTCGAGCTGACCGTCGCGCTGGGCGACGATCTCACGGACCGGTTCCATCAAGCCCACGAGGAGCGGTACGGCTACGCGCAGCGCGACCGCCCGGTCGAGCTCGTCGCCGTCCGCACCGCGGAGACCCGGCCGGGGCCTGCCATCACCCTGCCCGCCGGCGAGGAGCTGCGTGCCTCCGGGCCGACGGTCGTCGAGCTCGAGGGCGCGACCTGCTGGATCCCCCCCGGGTGGGTGGGGGTTAGGGATGGAAATAGCACGCTCGTCGTCACGAGAGCGTGAAGGAGGCGCGCGAGATCGTGAACATCGAGCTTCAGGTCATCGGCAGCGCTCTCGTTGCGGTCGCCGAGGAGATGGGCGCGGCGCTCATCCGCTCGGCGTTCTCCTCGAACATCAAGGAGCGACGCGACTGCTCGACCGCGATCTTCGACGTCGACGGGCGGATGATCGCCCAGGCCGAGCACATCCCCGTGCATCTCGGCGCCATGCCCGAGGCGGTCGGCGGCGGTACGAGAGAGGCACCCCGGCATGGGTGAGGTCTTCGCCGTCAACGATCCGTTCACCGGCGGCACGCACCTCCCCGACATCACGCTCGTATCGCGAACCGTCGCCGGCTTCGCCGTGTCGCGCGCGCACCACGCCGACGTCGGGGGAATGGAGCCGTCGAGCTTGCCGGCAGGCTCGAAGGAGCTGTACCAGGAAGGCGTGATCATTCCGCCGACTCGGCTCGACGACGAGGTCATCCAGCTGCTGTGCGCCAACATGCGCAACCCCGACGAGCGGCTCGGCGACCTGCGGGCGCAACTCGGCGCGCAGCGGCTCGCCGAGCGCCGGATCGAAGAGCTGTGCGCCAAGCATGGGGCTGCGCGGGTCGAGGCGGCCATGTCCGAGCTCTTCGCGCACTCGGAGCGGATGGTGCGGGCGGGCATCGAGGCGCTGCCGGACGGGACCTACGAGGCGGTGGATGTCCTCGAGCCTGCCGATCCTCCGGCCGGCGGCGGTGACCTCGCAATCAGGGTGCGTGTGAGCGTCGCGCACGACGAGATCGAGATCGATTTTCAGGGGACATCCTCGCAGCACGACGGAAACCTGAACTGCCCCCTGTCGGTCACACGCTCGGCCTGTTACTTCGTCGTGCGGTGCTTGACGGCACCCGACATTCCCGCCTCGGGCGGCGCCTACGCGCCCGTCCGTGTCACCGCGCCGTCGGGCACTCTCGTCAACGCCCGGGCGCCGGCAGCCGTCGTTGCCGGCAACACCGAGACATCGAGCCGCATCACAGACGTCGTGTTCCGTGCGCTCGGCGAGGTCGTCGACGTGCCCGCACAGGGCCAGGGGACGATGAACAACGTCACCTTCGGCAACCGAGGATTCACCTACTACGAGACGATCGGCGGAGGACAGGGCGGGTGCTCCGACGCCGACGGGCCGTCCGCCGTTCACGTGGCGATGTCGAACGCGCTGAACACGCCGGTCGAAGCGCTCGAGCTCGCGTACCCGCTGCGAGTGCGGCGGTACGCGCTACGGCTCGGCTCGGGCGGCGCCGGTCACCGTTGCGGTGGGGACGGCGTCATTCGCGAGCTCGAGGCGCTGGAGCCCTGTCGGCTGTCGCTCTTGACGGAGCGTCGATCGCACGCGCCTCAGGGCATTCGCGGGGGCGAGCCTGGTGCGTGTGGGCGCAACCTGCTGAACGGTGAGGAGCTTCCGGCGAAGGTGACACGATCGCTCTCGCCGGGCGACGTCGTTCGGATCGAGACGCCGGGTGGGGGCGGGCTCGGAAGTCCACCCGAAACGTGAGCCGGGCTGCCGCCTCGTCGGCCTGCACCGGGCGGCGCGAGGCCGTATAGCTTCCCGTGTCGACGTGAGGAGGGGTGCATGGGCGGGAAATACACGATCAAGCACATCGACGACTTCGAGCACCCGTATCCGAAATGGCTGCTCGCCCGCAAGTCGCTCGGGGTGAGCTCGTTCGGGCTCAACGTCTGCGAGCTCCAGCCGGGAGAGCAGATACCCGAGCACGACGAGACCGGGCGCGCGCACGAAGAGGTGTTCGTCACCCTCTCCGGATCGCCGTCCATGGTGATCGACGGCGCCGAGCACCCTGCGCCTGCCGGAACCTACGTCCGCCTCGACCCGGAGCCGGTGCGCTACGTCGTCAACAACGGCAGCGAGCCGGCACGGGTGCTCATCATCTCGGCGCCGACGACGAGCGGGTACGAACCGATGGACTGGGCCTAGCCTCTGCCGCCCGGCCTCGGGCACGTTCTCAGGTGAGCGTCACACCCTCGAGCGCGAGCAGCGCGCGCTTGCGGTCGAGTCCGCCCGCGTATCCGACCAGGCTGCCTCCGGCGCCGACGACGCGATGGCAGGGCAGCACGATCGGCAGCGGATTTCGATTCAGCGCGCCGCCCACCGCTCTCGCGCTTTTCGGCTTGCCGATGCGCGCCGCCAGACGATCCGTAGGTCGCGGTCGCGCCGTAGGGCACGCGCGCAAGCTCATCCAGGACAAGGCGCTGGAAGCCGGGGAGCCTCTCGACGTCCAGCCGAACGCCGAAGTCTCGGCGGCGGCCGCCGAAGTACTCGTCCAGCTCCCGTCGGGCGTCGTCGACCGGCCGCGGCGAGCGCAGCACGCGGGCGCCGTGGAGGCGAGCGAGCTCCTCCACCACAGCCTCCGGCTGTGCGTCGTAGGCGATGCGGCACAGCCCGTTCCGGGTCGATGCGACGAGCAGCGTGCCGATCGGGGAGTCGGTCAGGTCGTACGCGACGTCGAGCAGGCTCTCGGCCGCCGCGCGATTGCGAAAACGCATGTCGAGCTCGGTGGGAACGCTCACAGGGTGATCCTCCTTCTTCGCAGGCGCCGGATTCCCGAGGAGGCGGCCTGGCGTGCCGCGTCCTCGGACGAGCCGAGGACCCTGGCGATGTCGGCGTAGGGGAGGTCGTAGCCGTAGCGCAACACGACCGCGGCCCGCTCAGTCCGTGGCAGCCCGTCGGTCAGATGCTCGAGCTCGGCGTATGCGGGCCTCGCGTCCGCGACCGGCAGCTCGGGAAGCTCGGCCGGTGCGGGGACGACCCGGCGTCGGTCGTCGATCACGACCCGGGTCGCGATCGTGTACAGCCAGCCGCGCAGGTTCTCTGCCGATCGAAGCGCTGGATAGGCCCGCAGGGCCCGCAGGAAGGTCTCCTGAAACGCGTCGTCCGCGTCGCTCTGCCCGGCGAGACGGCGCAGGTAGGCGAGAATCTCGCTTGCGTGCCGTTCATAGAGGCGCTCGAACGGCGGAATGGCCACGACCTCCATCATCTTCTCTAACGGACAGGAGTGTCGCCTTGTGAGATCTCGGCACAGCCGTGCGCAGATTCCGTCACAGCCGTCGCGACACCCGCGCGCCGGACGGCGTTACGCTGAAAGCGGGTGGTGGGGAAACGGGGTGCCCCGACGGAGGGCGGCGAACGCGACCCGGGGCCGTCGCATCGAATGCGGCTGGCGGTCGTGGGTCACGTGGAGTGGGTCGAGTTCGCGCGCGTCGAGCGGCTCCCGGCGCCCGGTGAGATTCTCCACGCGGACGGCTTCTGGGAGGAGCCCGCCGGGGGAGGCGGCGTGGCGGCCGTGCAGCTCGCGCGCCTCGGCGGCTCCGCGACGCTCTACACGGCTCTCGGGGCCGACGCGCTGGGCAGGCGCGCGGCGAAGGAGTTGGCCGAGCTCGGCGTGCGGGTCGAGGCAGTGTTTCGCGACGAGCCTCAACGCCGGGCGTTCACGTTCATCGACGCCGATGGAGAGCGCACGATCACGGTGATCGGCGCGCGCATGGTCTCCCCATGCGTCCGACCGGTTGCCGTTCGACGAGCTCGAGGAGTACGACGCCGTGTACTTCACCGGCGGTGACGCCGGCGCGCTGAGAGCGGCACGGCGCGCCCGCGTGCTGGTGGCGACGCCGCGAGCGCTCGAGACCCTCCGCGCCGGCGGCGTCACGCTGGACGCGCTGGTAGGCAGCGGTCGGGACGCCGCCGAACGCTACCGCGCCGGTGACATCGATCCGCCCCCGCGCGTCGTCGTCAGGACGGCGGGCAGCCGGGGCGGCTCCTTCGAGACGGCCGACGGCCGCCGGGGAACGTTACGAGGCTGCGCCGCTGCCGGGCCCCATGGCCGACGCCTACGGGTGCGGCGACAGCTTCGCGGCCGGGCTCACGTTCGGCCTCGCCGAAGGCAAGCCGCTGGAAGACGCGCTCGAGCTCGCCGCCCGCTGCGGCGCCGCGTGCGCCACCGGTCACGGCGCATACGCCGGTCAGCTCCGCCTGGTCTGATCGCCCGGGCCCGCGGCATCGCCGGCGTCGCCGCCGACGAGTACGAGGGGGCGCTCTTCTCGCAGGCGTCCGGTCGGTCGGCTGGGTGCGACGGTCAGTCGCCGCGCCGCCGCACCATGGTGGCCAGCATCGTCGCCACGTGGGCGCGCTCGCTGCCCTGCTCGGCGTACGCGTCGCCGCGGCAGACGGTCAGCGTGCCACCGGCGCGGACGACCTCGCCCTCCGCGACGACGCGGTCACCGGTCGCCGGCGCCAGCAGGTTGACCTTGAGCTCGACTGTCAGCACCTCCGCGTCGTCGGGCATCAGGGTCAGCGCCGCGTAGCCGCAGGCGCTGTCGAGCGCAGCGACGACGACGCCCGCGTGGAGGAACCCGTGCTGCTGGGATAGGCGCGGCTCGACCGGCACCGCGATCGCGACGTGACCGGCGGCGACGTCCGCGAGCTCGGCGCCGAGCGTCGCCATCGCCCCCTGGCGGGCGAAGCTGGCGTGGACGCGCTCGACGATCGCGGCCTCGAGCGGAGGACGTTCGGTCACCGGATGACCGTAGCCGAAGTCTGTCCGACGCTCTTCCGCCCCGCGCCTCGCCGACAGGCGGCCTCACGGTCCGATCGAGTGACATTCCCGCACGCTGCGCACCTGAGGCCGGTGCTCGCTGCGGCACGTCTACGGCGCGTTCAAGGACGGCTGAGCCGCCCGCGACCGTGCCACGGCTCCGCGAAGCGGCTCGGCTCGACTGATCGCCCCGAGATCGACGTCAGCGCGCCCGCGACGGCGACCGGGTCGAGCCTGCGCGGTGACACCGCGAAGAAGGGTGGCGCCGAAGGGTTGTCAAGTGGGGAGAAGTGGAGTACAGTGGGGAAAAGTGGAGGGAGCGGCAGGCAGGCCCCGTGTTTCTCGGTGAATACGAGCACACGCTCGACGACAAGAGCCGACTCACGCTGCCGGCGAAGTTTCCGGGAGGCGTTTGCCGACGGAGGAGTCGTCACTCGCGGGATGGACGGATGCCTGGTCGTGTTCACGAAGGACGGCTGGGAGCGTTTCGTCGGCCTTCGGCTCGAAGGGCTCGACCCCTTCAGCGCCGAGGCCCGCCAGATGAACGCGTTCATCTTCTCGGGAGCCGCCGAGGCGGAGCCCGACAAGCAGGGCCGGATTGCGCTGCCGGGCCGCGCTCGTCCAGCACGCCAAGCTCGCCAGGGAGGTCGTCGTCGCGGGTGTGCGCGACCACGTGGAGATCTGGGACCGCGCCGCCTGGCGCGCACATCTCGAGCAAGTGGAAGGGAGTGCCGACACGTGTTGCCGAACGCCTTGCCGCACACCGCGAGTGACCACACGGCGGTCCTCGCCGACGAGATCCGCGAACTACTCGCCGTCACCCCCGGGGAAACCGTGGTCGACGCGACCTTCGGTGCCGGCGGTCACGCCGCGCTCCTGGCTGCAGACCTGAAGGGACGCGGCCGCTTCGTGGCGATCGATCGCGACCCGACCGTGCGCCCGTACTTCGACCGGTTCGCCAAGGCGCGCCGGCGTGCAGACGCGCTGTTGCGCGGCACGTTCGACACCGTGCTCGGGCAGCTCGCCGGCAACGGCATGCGTGCCGACGCGATCCTGCTCGACCTCGGAATCTCGAGCATGCAGGTCGACCGGCCGGAGCGTGGGTTTTCGTATGCGGTCGACGCGCCGCTCGACATGCGCATGGACCCGTCGGCGCCGGTCTCCGCCGCCGATCTCGTGAACGAGGCAAGCGAACGCGAGCTCGCCGATCTGTTTCGGCGTTTCGGCGAAGAGCGTTTCTCACGGCAGATCGCGAGAGCCATCGTGAGGAGGCGACGCGAGGTCCCCTACGAGCGCACGTGCGGAGCTCGTCGACACGATCCGCGCGAAGCGTGCCGGCACCGCGGCGCTTCGGCGACGGGCACCCGGCCAAGCGTGTGTTCCAGGCGTTGCGGATCGCGGTGAACGACGAGCTCGCATCGCTCGAGCGGGCGCTCCCGCGCTGCGGTCGAGATGTTGAGGCCGGGCGGCCGTCTCTGTGTCATCAGCTTCCATTCGCTCGAAGACCGCATCACGAAGCGCTTTCTCGTGGCCGAGAGCTCGCGACTGCGTCTGCCCGCCGGACCTGCCGGTGTGCGTCTGCGGCCGAGAGCCCCGCTGCGCCTGCTCGTCGCGCAAGGCCGTCCGCCCGTCTCCCGGTGAGATCGAGGCGAACCCCCGCTCGGCGTCGGCGAGGCTTCGCGGCCGCGTCAAGACCGGAGCCGTCTGATGGCTGTCCCCGCGAGGAAGCTCGAGAGCGAAGCCGCGGTTGCCGCTCCCGCTCCGTCGCGGCCGTCTCGCCGTCGCCCTCCAGCCGACCAGCCGGCCCGCGAGCGCTCCTCCCGCGAACGACGTCCCCGCGTCCGGCGCGGCCCCCGGATCGGCCGCAGCGTGATGTGGATCGGGATCGTCGGGGCGCTGCTCGCCGGCATCGTCGCGCTCAACGTGGCGGTGCTGCAGCTCCGGGTAGAGCGGGGGCAGATCGGAACGCAGATCACGAAGATCCGCGCGGAGAACGAGGGCCTTCGCGCCGAGCTCTCGACGGCCGCGGCGTGGGCCGGGTCGAGGCGCTGGCGCGCACGCAGCTCGGGCTCGTCGACGCGGGCGAGCGAACCTACCTGAAGCTTCCGCCCCGGCGCGCTGAGATCGTGGCCGAGCGGCTCCTCACGGCCCCCCAGGCGAGAGGTGGACGGTTGGCGGTACCGGCCGCGCGGCTGGCGAACCGCCGCATCCGCCTGCTCGCGGCGCTGCTGGCGGCGATCTTCTGCATCGCGGTCGCCCGCACCGCCTGGCTCCAGGCCGTTCAGGCGCCCTCGTTCGAGAGTCTTGCTCAGGGCCAGCAGCGCGAGACGATTCGCCTGCCGGCCGGCCGCGGCACGATCTACGACCGCATGGGCGTTCCGCTCGCGCTCGGCGAGGAGGCGACGACGGTCTTCGCCAACCCGCAGCAGATCCGGCAGCCGCGGCTCGTCGCCGCGGCCGTGGCGCGAGACCTCGGGCTCGAGCAGAAGGTGGTCCTGAAGCTGCTCTCCGACCGGTCGCGGGGTTCGTCTACCTGGCGCGCAAGGCCGATCCGACGCGGGCAAAGGCGCTCGAGAGTCGCGACATCGTCGGCCTCGGCTTCTACCCGGAGGAACGGCGGGCATATCCGCACCACAAGGTCGGCGCCGGCGTGAGTCGGCTACGCCGGGCTCGACAACGAGGGCCTCGCCGGGCTCGAGCTGCAGTACGACGGGTGCCCTGTCGGGCCGTGACGGCGCGCGAGACGATCGTGCGCGACCCGTTCGGGCGGATGCTCGACGTCGTCGAGGCGAGCCCGGCGCGGGAAGGCAAGGACATCCACGTGAGCCTCGACCAGCGACTGCAGGCTCAGGTCGAGCAGGTGCTGCGGCAGACGCGGGCGGCCTGGGGCGCCAAGGGCGGCGACCGCGATCGTGATGGATCCCCGTACCGGCGGCATCCTCGCCATGGCGGTCGAGCCGGGCTTACGACGCGAACGCGTACGACCGCCAGCCGTCGATGCCGGCGCAACCGCGCCGTCACGGACACGTACGAGCCCGGTTCGACGTTCAAGGTCGTCACCGTCGCGGGTGCGCTCGAGGAGAGGATCGTCAACCCAGGCACGACGTTCACGCTGCCGTACGCGATCCAGGTGTCGGACCGGGTGATCCACGATGCCGAGGAACGGGGCACGGAGACGATGACGCGTCGCGCAGATTCTGTCCCGCTCGTCGAACGTGGGCGCGATCACGCTGGCGCTCGCGCTCGGCCGGGATCGGCTGGCGCGCTGGATCGACCGCTTCGGGTTCGGCAACAGCACCGGCGTCGACTTCCCCGGTGAGAGCAGCGGCATCGTGCTGCCTCCGAAGAAGTGGACCGGGCTCCACGATCGGCAACGTGCCGATCGGGCAGGGGATCGCGGTGACGCCCATCCAGATGGCCGCGGCCTACTCGGCAATCGCGAACGGCGGAGTCTGGATCCGGCCGCACCTGATCCAGCGGATCGGCGACCATCGGGTGTCGGTCGGCGCGAAGCGGCGAATCGTCTCTCGCCGCACGGCCGAACTGCTCACCGCCATGATGCGGGACGTCGTCGAGTTCGGATCCGGAACGCACGCGAGCGTCCCCGGGTTCACCGTCGCCGGGAAGACGGGCACCGCCGCCAAGCCCGATCCGACCGGCGGGTACTCGGACACCCGCTACGTCGCCTCGTTCGTGGGCTTCGCGCCGGCAAGGGCGCCGCGCATCGTCGTTCTCGTCGCGGTCGACGAGCCGCAGGGCACGATCTGGGGCGGCGAGGTCGCGGCGCCGGCGTTCTCGAAGATCGCCGAGTTCGCGCTTCCGTACCTCGACGTACCGCCCGACGCTCCGCAGACGCTTCGCCCGCCGGAGTAACGGGCGCGGCACGGATCGCCGGGCTCGCGGAGCCGGGCGAGGGTCCTGCCGCCGTCGGCTGTCCATGTCGCCCAGCAGGGCATGGGCGGCCGGACGCGACGGATCGGATCATCCCGAGAGCGCGTTCGATCCGCCGCCCGGCCGCGACGCCTCGAGTCACCGTGCTCTCGCAAGCATCCGCCCACAGCCCCCCCCACCCTGGGTGGGGGGACAACCCGCCGCCCTGCCGCCAGCGCTAGCGCCGATGGACGCGCGCCTGTGTGTCAGCCTGCACCAAAACACGAGCAAAACAGCACTTTTTCTCTCCTCCTGTCCCACGGGAACCGGAACCCCCCGCTGCTACAATCCCGCCCTATCGAGTTGGAGACTCTGAGCCGGGCCATGGGAGCGGCGCGCCTCCGCGAGAGCGCGCCGCTCGTCGTTGGTGGCCTTGCCTACGACAGCGCCCGGGTGCGGCCCGGCGATCTCTTCTTCTGCGTCCCGGGGGAGCGCGCGGACGGCCACGACTTCGCCGCGGGGGCGGTCGAGCGCGGGGCGGTCGCGCTCGTCGTCGAGCGACCGCTCGAGCTCGACCCTGACGTCCCGCAGCTCATCGTCGGCGACGCGCGCGCCGCCATGGCGCCCGCGGCGGATGCCTTCTTCGGGCGGCCGACGCGGGAGCTCCGGGTCGCGGCGGTGACGGGGACGAACGGGAAGACCACCACGGCCTTCCTGCTCTTCGCCATGCTCGCCGCGGCGGGCCGGCGCCCCGGCCTGCTGGGCACGGTCGAGAGCCGCGTCGGGGGCGAGCGTCGCGCCGTCGAGCGCACCACGCCCGAGGCAATCGATCTCCAGGCGACGTTCCGGGAGATGCTTGACGCGGGTGACCGCTGCTGCGCCATGGAGGCCTCTTCGCACGCGTCGACGCTGCACCGGCTCGACGGGGTGCGCTTCGCGTGCCTCGTGCTCACGAACCTGACGCAGGATCACCTCGATTTCCACGGGACGATGGAGGCCTACTTCGATGCGAAGCGCCGCCTGTTCGTCGAGCCGGATCCGGAAGGTCGCCGGCCTCCGGCCGCCGTCAACATCGGCGATCCCTACGGCCGCAGGCTTGCCGACGAGCTCCGCGACCTCGAATCGCCTCCGCTCACCTTCGGCCTGGCGGACGACGCGGAGATCCGGCCCGAGGCCCTCGACCTGGGCCCTGACGGAGCGTCGTTCACGGCCGCCGGGCTGCGGCTCCGTACCCGGCTGCTCGGGCGCTTCAACGTGGAGAACGTGCTCGCCGCCGTTGCCGGGGCACGGGTGCTCGGCCTTCCCGACGACGCGATCGTGCGCGGAGTCGAGCATCTGACCGGGGTGCCGGGACGGTTCGAGGCGATCGACGAGGGCCAGCCGTTCACGGTGATCGTCGACTACGCGCACACGCCGGACGCCCTCGCGAGGGTGCTCGAGACTGCGCGCGAGATCACGCAGGCCGGCTGATCTGCGTGTTCGGCTGCGGCGGCGACCGCGATCGCGCCAAGCGCCCGCTGATGGGCCGCACCGTGGCGGAGCTCGCCGACGGCGCCGTCGTCACCTCGGACAATCCGCGCAGCGAGGACCCGCAGGCGATCATCGACGAGATCCTGGCGGGCATCGATCGCCGCTCCGATGTCGAGGTGGAGCCGGACCGGCGCCTCGCCATCCGCCGGGCCCTCGCCGCCGCCTCACCCGGCGACATCGTCGTGATCGCCGGGAAGGGTCACGAGCAGGGGCAGGAGCAGGCCGGCCGCACCGTGCCGTTCTCCGACCGGGAGGAGGCGGAGGACGCGCTGCGCGCGCTGGCCGCCGGGGCCACCGCGTGATCCCGCTCCAGCTCGACGAGATCGCGCAGCTGTGCCCGGGTCGCCTCGAGCGGGCACCGGGCGCGCGAGGCCGTCACCGGCGTCGAGATCGACTCGCGCCGCGCCGGCCCGGGCGATCTCTTCGTCGCCATCCGCGGCGGCGCCGACTACGTCGGCGCGGCGCTCGAGCGCGGCGCCGCGGCGGCGCTCGTGCCGGACGATGCCTTCGCGGCCATGGCGGCGCTCGGGCGCGCCGTCCGGGAACGAACCCGGGCGCGGGTCGTCGGCGTCACCGGCTCGACGGGCAAGACGTCGACGAAGGACATCCTGGCCGCGCTCTGCCGGCCGCATCTGCGCACGATCGCCGCCGAGCAGAGCCACAACAACGAGATCGGGCTCCCGCTCACGCTGACCCGGATCGAGCCCGACACGGAGGTGGCCGTCACGGAGATGGGGAGTCGCGGGCCCGGCCAGATCCGCGAGCTCTGCCGGATCGCGAGGCCTCATCTGGCGGTGATCACCCAGCTCGGCCCTGCGCACCTCGAGCTGTTCGGCAGCGTCGAGGGTGTCGTCGCGGCGGAGTCGGAGATCCTCGAGGAGCTACCGCCCGGAGGCGTCGCTGCCGTGCCCGCCGACGAGCCTCTGCTCGAGCCGCACCTCCGCCGCACGGACATCGACTTCGTCAGGTACGGGCCGGGCGGGGACGTGCAACTGCTCGCCTTCGAGGCCGACGAGCACGCGCGGCTGACCGTGGAGGCCTTCGGCCGGCAGGCCGAGATCGAGTTCAGCTTCCGTTCGCGCCACAACGCGACGAACGCGCTCGCGGCGCTCGCCGCCTACTGCGCGCTCGGGCTGCCGCTCGAAGAGGCCCAGCGCGGCGCCATGAGCGTCTCGCTCTCCCGCTGGCGCGAGGAAGAGCAAGCGCTGCCGGGAGGAGGGCTGCTCATCAACGACTGCTACAACGCGAACCCGCTCTCGATGGAGGCTGCGCTCGGCCACCTCGCCGTTCCGCGCGAAGGGCCGCCGGCGGGTTGCGGTGCTCGGCGACATGGCCGAGCTCGGACAGGATGCGCACGCGTATCACGCCGAGATCGGCCGCGCCGCGGCGCGCGCCGGGGTCGATGTCCTCATCGCCCTCGGGCCCCTGGCCCGTGGCTATCTCGCCGGGGCCGAAGGAGTCGCCACGCGGCTGTGGTATCCCACCGTCGAGGAGGGCATGGCCAGCGTGCACGCCACAGTACGACCGGGCGACTGCGTCCTCGTCAAGGGCTCTCGCTCGATGGGGCTCGAGGCGGTCGCGGAAGCGCTCGCCGCGGTGCCCGCCTAAGGGCACTCGAGTGGCCGCCCCAAGAGGTACGGCGCCCCTTGCCGGCTGCGAACCTGCGCAGTTCGGTCGCGCCAATACTTGTCCAGTATTGGCGCTCCCTGCGTCCTTGACCTGCTTGGTTCTCGCGCGGCAATGAATCACCGAACCTCCAGGGGCGACCACTAGTGGTTCAGGTCCTCCTCGCGGGGATCATCGCCATGGTCATCTCGATCGTGGCGGGGCCCAAGTTCATCGAGTTCCTGCGCCGCCACGAGTTCGGCCAGCACATCCGCGAGGAGGGGCCGAGCGGCCATGTGATCAAGCAGGGCACGCCCACGATGGGCGGCCTGCTGATCATGGCCTCGATGTTCATCCCGTTCCTCGTCTTCTCGCAGCGCACGATCGAGGCGCTCACCGTCTTCTTCGTCACCCTTGCCTGCGCCGCGATCGGCTTCGTCGACGACTGGAGGAAGCTCACGAACCGTCGCTCGCTCGGCATCTCCGGCCGCTGGAAGATGGCGTTCCTCGTCCTGATCACCATCGTCGTCGGGCTCGTCGCCGAGCGCCAGGGCCTGGGCACGGACATCTACGTGCCGCTGATCGACGTCAACGTCGAGCTGTCGTACGCCTGGTACGTGCTCCTCTTCCTCATGATCGCCGGCGCCGCCAACGGGGTGAACCTGACCGACGGCCTGGACGGCCTGGCCGCGGGCACCGTCACGATCTCGCTCTTCACCTTCACGGCGATGGCCGTCGTGGCGTGGATCGTGAGCGGCGGAGCGACCGGCGGCCAATCCTCCGAGCTCGACCTCGCCATTCTCGGCGCGAGCCTCATCGGTGCCTCGATCGGCTTCCTCTGGTACAACGCGTACCCCGCCGAGGTCTTCATGGGCGACACGGGCTCGTTCGGCCTCGGCGGCGCACTCGGCGCGTTCGCGGTGATGACGAACACCGAGATCCTGCTGCTCCTGATCGGCGGGATCTTCCTGATCGAGGCGCTGTCCGTGATCCTCCAGGTGATCAGCTACAAGTGGACCGGCAGGCGGATCTTCCTCATGGCGCCGCATCCACCACCACTTCGAGATGAAGGCGTGGTCCGAGGCCCGGATCATGGTGCGCTTCTGGATCGCGGCGCTGATCCTCTGCGCCTGCGCCTTCGTCCTCTACTACCGCTACTTCTCGGACTTTGAGCCGTCCGGCTAGCCCGCTACCCGGGCGGGCCCTCGTGCTCGGCCTCGCGCGCTCGGGCGAAGCTGCCGCGCTCGCTCTCGCACGGAGAGGCGTTGTGGTCGTCGGGGTCGATCGCGAGGCCGGCATCGACGCGGGGAGGCTTCAGGCCGCAGGCGTCGAAGTTCGTCCTAGGCGCGGACGCGGATGTCTCGCTGCTCGAAGGCGTGGAGGTGCTGGTGAAGAGCCCCGGGGTACGACGCGAGGCCCCTCTGGTCGAGGCGGCCCGGCATCGCGGTGTGCCCGTCTGGAGCGAGATCGAGCTCGGCGCGCGGCTCGTCGCGCAGCCGACCGTGGGCGTCACCGGCACGAACGGGAAGACGACGACGAGCGAGCTGCTGGGCGCGATCTTCCGCGCCGCGGACCGGCCGGCCGCGGTCTGCGGCAACGTCGGCCGCCCGCTGTGCGCGCTCGACGGCACCCTCACGGACGACGAGGCCGTCGTGTGCGAGCTCTCGAGCTTCCAGCTCGAGGACGTGGAGACCCTCCGCTGCCGCGTCGCCGTCCTGCTGAACGTGACGCTCGACCACCTCGACCGTCACGGCGACCTTGCTTCCTACCGGGCCGCGAAGCTGCGCATCTTCGAGAACCAGGGCCCGGACGACGTCGCGGTCGTGCCCCGCGGCTTCGACTCCGGCCCGGGCGGGTTGCCCGGCCGCGGTCGCCGCGTCGAGTTCGCAGCAGACGATCCGCTGCCCGCCGAGCCGCTCATCCGCGGCGAGCACAACCGGGAGAACGCGGCCGCGGCGGCCGCCGCGGCGCGCGCGTCCGGCATCCCGGAAGAGGCGATCGCCGAGGCGCTGCGGACGTTCCCCGGCGTCCCGCACCGGCTCGAGCCCGTCCGCGAGATCGACCGGCGTGCGCTTCGTCAACGACTCGAAGGCGACGAACCCCGAATCGGCCGAGCGGGCGCTTCGCTCCTACGACCCGGGCAGCCTCCGGGTGATCATGGGCGGGAGCCGCAAAGGGTCGTCGTTCGCGGAGCTTGCGCGCGTCGCGAACGAGCAGCGAGTCGTGCTGCGTGTACCTGATCGGCGAAACGGCCGAGGAGATCGCAACCGCCCTGGCGGGCGCCGACGTCGCGCACGTGGGCTGCGGCGATCTCGACACCGCCGTTCGCCGGGCACACGTCGAGTCGCAGCCGGGGGAGGTCGTTCTGCTCTCGCCGGCCTGCGCGAGCTTCGACCAGTTCCGTGACTTCGAGCACCGTGGAGAACGCTTCCGCGAGCTCGTGGAGGCGCTCTGATGGCGGCGGGCGCGAGCCCGGACGCCTCTTCGCGCCGCGGCACGAAACCCCGCGTCGGGGGCGCACGCCTCGAGGCTCCCGTCGTGTACGGCCTGCTCGTTCTCGTCACGCTCGCGCTCGTCGCGTTCGGGCTCGTGATGGTCTACAGCGCGAGCTCGGCCCGCGCAGCGATCTCGGAGGGCGACCCTGCCTACTACCTGAAGCGGCAGGCCGTGTACGCGCTCGTCGGGCTCGTCCTGTTCGTCGTCCTGACTCGCGTCGGCTACGGCGCGCTGCGGCGGATCGCCGGGCCGCTCCTCGTCGTCAGCCTGTGCCTGCTCGCGTTCGTGCTCGTGGCGGGTACGACCGTGAACGGAGCAAAACGCTGGCTGGAGCTCGGCCCGGTGACGATGCAGCCGTCCGAGCTCGCGAAGATCGCGCTTGCCATCTGGGTGTCTGCGTTCCTCGCGCGCAGGGCTGCGCCGAGCTCGCTCGGCGCCCTCCTGCGGCCGATCGGGCTGGTGGGAGGGCTGGCCGCCGTGCTCGTGCTGGCCGAGCCCGATCTCGGCACCGCCATCGCCTTCGCCATCGTCATCGGCGCGATCGTGCTCGTGTCCGGCACGCCGCTGCGCGTCATGGCCTCGGCGGGCGCACTGGCCATCGGAGCCGTCCTGCTGCTCTCGTGGGTCGCCCCGTACCGCCGGGCGAGACTGCTGACGTTCCTCGATCCCTGGGCCGATCCTCAGGGCGCCGGGTTCCAGTCCGTGCAGGCGCTCATCGCGCTCGGCTCGGGCGGCCTGTTCGGCGTGGGCCTCGGTGAGAGCGTCCAGAAGGTCTACTACCTGCCCGAGGCGTCGACGGACATGATCTTCGCGATCATCGGCGAGGAGCTCGGCCTGCTCGGGACGGGAGCGGTGATCCTCGCCTACGTTCTCTTCGGCTACTGCGGCTGCCGGATCGCGCTGGCCTGCCGCGACCCCTTCGGGAAGCGCCTCGCGGCGGGGATCACGGCGCTCGTGTGCGGTCAGGCGACGGTCAACCTCGGCGCCGTGCTCGGCATCGCGCCGCTCACGGGCATCCCGCTTCCGTTCGTCTCCTACGGCGGCTCGAGCCTGATCGTCGCCCTCGCCGGGGTCGGCATCCTCCTTAACATCGCGTTGACCGATGTCGGAGAACGACGAGCTACGTTGCGTGATCGCGGCCGGGGGGACGGCGGGGCACGTGCTGCCGGCACTGGCCGTGGCCGAGGCGCTGAAGGAGCGCGGCGTCCGCGTGAGCTTCGCCGCGCCGCCTCGACCTGAGACGCGGCTGCTGACCGACAGCGGCTACGACGTCGACCTGTTCGCCGTCGAGGGAATCCCGCGGGAGCTGTCGCTGCGCTCGCTGCGCGCCGTCGGGACGGACGTCGCCGCGCCGGTCGCCTGCCGTCGGATCCTGTCCGGCCGGCGGCCCGGTGTCGTGCTGGGCGCGGGGGGCTACGTCGGCGGCCCGCTGGTGCTCGCCGCCTGGAGCCTCGGCGTTCCGGGCGCGGTGACGGAGGCCGACGCACACCTGGGCCTCGCGAATCGCCTCGCGACGCCGTTTTCGCGGCGCGTCTTCCTCGCGTATCCGCTCGCCGGACGCGACGGCGACAAGTACCGGGTGGTCGGGCGGCCGCTGCCGCGCCGGTCACGGCGCGCCCGGCGACGCCGCGGCGGCGCGGCGGCACTTCGGCCTGCCGGAGACGGGCCTCGTCGTGCTCGTCGTCGGGCGGCAGCCTCGGTGCCCGGCGGCTGAACGAGGCGGCGCTCGAGGCGTTCGGCGATCCCGAGCAGGCGGCCGAGCTGCCCGCCGTCCTGCATCTGGCAGGGGCGCGGGACTACGCCGAGCTTGCCGCGCGCACGCTGCGGCCCGAGTACAGGCTGCTCGAGTTCACGGACGAGTTCGGCGCGGCGCTCGCCGCGGCGGATCTCGTGGTCTCCCGCGCCGGCGGCGTCGTCTGGGAGATCGCCGCCGCGGGCAAGCCGGCGCTGCTCGTCCCGTACCCGCACGCGACGGCGGAGCACCAGACGAAGAACGCCCTCTACTTCGAGCGCGCGGGCGGAGCAGTCCTCGTCCCCGAGGAAGAGCTCGACCTGCGTCGGCCGGGTGACGGAGCTTCTCGGCGACGAGGCACGGCTGACCCGGATGGCCGACGCGATGCGGGCGGTCGCGCGTCCCGACGCCGCGGAGGCAGTCGCGACGGAGCTGATCGCGCTCGGGCGCGGACGCGGAGAGGGGGGCACGTCCTGACGCCGCTGGCCGGCCGCAGGCTCTGGTTCGTCGGGATCGGCGGCGCCGGGATGAGCGCGCTCGCCGTCGTGTGCAGGGAGTGGGGGGCGGAGGTGGCGGGCTCGGACCGCGCCCGCTCCCCGTACGTCGACCTCGTGGAGCGTCACGGCATCGCCGTCGTCGTCGGCCATGCCGCCGAGAACGTTCCGCCTGACGCCGAAGTCGTCGTGTCCTCTGCCGTCGGGCCGGAGAACCCCGAGCTCGTGGCTGCCGGCGATCGGGCGCGGAAGCGCGGGGAGCTGCTCGCCGAGCTCGTCTCGCTGCGCCCGGCGATCGTCGTTGCCGGCGCGCACGGCAAGACCACGACGGCGTCCATGATCGCGTTCGCGCTCGACCGGCTCGGCCTCGATCCGGCGTTCCTGATCGGCGCCGACGTGCCGCAGCTCGCCGGCAACGGCCGGGCGGGGGACGGCTGGCTCGTCGCCGAGGGTGACGAATCCGACCGCTCGCTGCTGCTCCTGCGCCCGCGCATCGCGGTCGTCACGAACGTCGAGCTCGACCACCACTCGACGTTCGCATCGAAGGCCGAGGTGGAGGAGCTGTACGCAGGATGGCTCGACTCGCTGCCCGACGATGCGGTTGTCATTCGCGGCGACCAGGTCGACCCGCCCGGTGATCTCAGTCTGGCGGTCCTCGGCGAGCACAATCGCGCGAACGCCGCCTGCGCGATCGCCGCGCTTGCCGCCGCCGGTGTCGACGCAGAGGCCGCCGCGGCGGCGCTCGCGGACTTTCGAGGCGCCGGTCGCCGGTTCGAGCCGGTGGGCGAGGAGGGCGGGGTCCGGGTCGTCGACGACTACGCGCATCACTCGACGGAGGTTGCGGTGACGCTTGCGGCGGCCCGCACCGCGGCGGGCGAAGGCCGCGTGATCGTCCTCTTTCAGCCCCATCTCTACTCGCGGACGCTGTACCTGGCGCACGAGCTCGCCGCGGCGCTCGCCGCAGCCGACCAGGTCGTCGTCACGGACGTGTACGCGGCGCGCGAGGAGCCGTTGCCCGGAGTGACCGGGAAACTGCTCGTCGAGCGGCTCGGGGAGCTACGCCCGGGCATGACCGTCGGCTGGGGGCCGTCGCTCGAGGAGGCCGCAGAGCTTGCCGCCGGCCTGTGCCGCCCGGGCGATCTCGTGCTGACGATCGGCGCCGGCGACGTCGACCGGGCCGGCCCGCTGATACTCGAAGGACTTCGCCGGTGAACCTCAAGGAGAACGTCGGGCTCCACAAGCTCACCACCATCGGCACCGGTGGTCCCGCCCGCTGGTTCGGACGACCGGAAACCGCGCAGGAGCTCGTCGAGATGCTCTTCTGGGCCGAGCAGCGGAGCATCCGGTGGCGGTGATCGGTCTCGGCTCGAACCTGCTCGTCGCGGACGAGGGCTTCCCGGGCCTGGCGCTGCAGCTCGCCGGCACGCTGACGTACGTCAAGGCGGGCGACGTCGAGGAGGGAGAGACGAGCCTGACCGCCGGAGGCGGCGCAACGCTCGCCGTGTGCCTCCACCGGGCGCGCGAGGCCGGGCTGGGTGGCCTCGAGTTCGCCTGCGCGATCCCGGGCACGATCGGCGGAGCCGTGTGGATGAACGCGGGCGCCTACTGCGGAGAGCTGCGGCGCGATTCTGCGGCGCGCGCTCGTGGCAACGTCGGCCGGAACCCGGTGGCTCACGCCGGCGGAGCTGGGGTTGCGGTACCGGCGCTCCGACCTCCACCACGGCCAGGTCGTGGCCGCCGCCGATCTCGAGCTCGAGCCGCGGCCCGTGGAGGAGATCCGCGCGCATGTTGCCGAGCTCCAGCGGCAGCGCAAGCAGGCCCAGCCGACGAACAAGCGAACGTTCGGCAGCGTCTTCAAGAACCCCCAGCACGACCTGAGCGCCGGCCGGATGCTCGACGCCTGCGGTCTGCGGGGGTACCGGATCGGCGGCGCCCAGATCTCGCCCAAGCATGCGAACTTCATCGAGAACGTCGGCGGCGCCCGAACCCGTGACGCGCTCGAGCTGATCGCCGAGGCGCGCCGTCAGGCGCGCGAGCAGTTCGGGGTCGTGCTCGAGCCGGAGGTGCAGCTGCTCGGCGACATCGAGATTCCCCCGCTGGAAGACGCGGACGACCTGCCGCCTCCACCCGGCCCGGAGAGCTCGAACGGCGCCTGAGACTGGCGGGGAATCGCCGGCGGGAGGGCAGGAGGGGCCGCAGCAACGGCGAATCAGCCGCCGTGGAGCGGCCCACAGGCGAATCCGGGGCTACCGATCGAGCGCGGGCACGACGGCTGCGCCTGCGCCGCGCGCCGCTGGTCGTGGCCGCCGCCGTCGTCGTTGCAGGCCTCGCGTACCTGGGTGCCCGTGAAACCTCGGTCTTCGCTCTGCGGACGATCGAGGTGGAGGGTGCGCCGGAGCCGGTTGTCGCACAGATCCGGCAGGCCCTGAAGCCGCTCACCGGGCGCAGCCTCGCGAGCCTCGACGCAAAGGACGTCGTGCGGCGGGTCGAGTCCTTGCCGACGGTGCTGACGGCCGAGGCGGATCGTGACTTCCCGCACTCGCTGCGGCTCGTGGTCAGGCCCGAACGGGCGGTCGCCGTTCTGCGTCGAGCGAGCGACGCGTGGCTCGTCTCCGCACGCGGACGGGTGATGACGCCGCTCGAGCCGGGTGCGCTCGTCAATCTGCCCCGGGTCTGGCTGGCGCCCGACGCGAAGCTCGGCGCGGGCGCGTACCTGCTGCCCGACGAGGGCGGGGCGGCGGTCGACGCGCTGGCGCGACTGCCGATGGACTTCCCCGGGCGCGTGGCCGCCGCCCGCGGAACACCCGACGACCTCGTGCTCGTGCTCGGCACGAAGACCGAGCTACGGCTCGGCGACGCGGCCGAGCTGAGGCTGAAATTGGCCGTCGCAGCCACCGTCCTGCGAGACCTGAGCCAGAGCGAGCGCCGGTCGCTCGAATACCTCGACGTGAGCCTGCCGACGAGGGCAGTGGTGCTTCCAAGGTCTCAAGTCGAAGCTTGAGCCTGAGACTTTTTCCACATTTTCCCTGCAAATTGGCTGTTGACAGATTGGTGGACAGGTGCGTACCCTGAGGCAACGTTGTAGTTGAGCCTAAGACTCGAGGTGACTTGAGAGTGAGAGATCAGTCGGGGAGCTATCTGGCAGTCATCAAGGTGCTGGGTGTAGGCGGGGGCGGCAGCAACGCCGTCAGCCGCATGGTCGACGCGGGCCTCAAGGGCGTCGAGTTCATCGCCGTGAACACGGACGCGCAGGCCTTGCTCATGTGCGACGCCGACGTGAAGCTGCACATCGGCGCGAAGGGGACCCGGGGCCTGGGCGCCGGCGCCGACCCGCAGGTTGGGTACGAGGCTGCGATGGAGAGCCGCGACGAGCTGAAGGAAGCTCTCAAGGGCGCCGACATGGTGTTCGTCACCGCCGGCGAGGGCGGGGGCACCGGCACGGGCGGCGCTCCGGTGATGGCCGAGATCGCGCGTGAGCTCGGGGCGCTCACGGTCGGTGTCGTCACGAGGCCGTTCACGTTCGAGGGTCAGAAGCGCGGCGATCAGGCGGAGCACGGGATCCGGGCGTTGCGCGACAAGGTCGACACGATCATCGTGATCCCGAACGACCGGCTGCTGTCGGTCGTCGAGCGTCAGACGTCGATCGTCGAGGCCTTCCGAATGGCGGACGACATTCTTCGTCAGGGCGTGCAGGGCATCACCGACCTGATCACCGTCCCCGGGCTCGATCAACCTCGACTTCGCCGACGTGCGCAAGATCATGCGCGACCAGGGGTCGGCCCTGATGGGGATCGGCGTTGCCCGCGGAGAGGGGCGGGCGGCCGAGGCCGCGCGGATCGCCGTTTCCTCGCCTCTGCTCGAGTCGTCGGTCGAGGGCGCCACCGGCGTCCTGCTCAACATCACGGGTGGAGGCGACCTGGGCCTCTTCGAGGTCAACGAGGCCGCGGAAGTGGTCACGGGCGCAGCCGACCGCAACGCCGAGGTGATCTTCGGCGCGGTGATCGACGAGAGCGTCAGCGAGGACGTACGGGTAACGGTCATCGCGACCGGCTTCGACTCCCGCTTCCGTCGTGAGCGTCGTGAGCGGGGCGAGGAGCATCCGGCGCCCGATCGGGCTCGGGAGCGGGAGCCGCAGCCCGTCGGGGAGGGCGGCTTCGACGTCCCGGCCGACGTGCTCGAGGTTCCGTCGTTCCTCCGGGACGACTGAGCCGTACCGCCGGACGGGTCTGAGCCTGGACCGAGTCCGCGGGCGCAGGCGAGGCCGGGGGAGAGGCCGGCAACGCCGAGGACGCCCGCGGAAGCGGCCTCAGCCTCTGCGGGATGAGCTGCCTGCGGCTCGCGCCGCGTCCAGAGGCGCGAGACCGGGCGGCCCGGTCTCGCGCGACGTGAAGAGGAGGAGAGGGGCCGACCGGGCGGCCGGCCCCTCGGAGGGTGTGACTAGCAGTTGGTGAGCGAGTCGGAGCCGGACCCGCCGTCGCAGCTGTTGTTGCCGGCGCCGCCGTTGAGGTTGTCGCTGCCGTCGCCGCCGCGCAGGGTGTCGTTGCCGTTACCGCCCTTCACGGTGTCGTTGCCGGCCTCGCCGCGAAGGGTGTCGTTGCCGTTCTCGCCCTGAAGCGTGTCGGCGCCGGCGCCACCCTCGATCGTGTCGTTGCCGTCGCCGCCCTTCACGGTGTCATTGGCGTCGCCGCCCTTGAGAATGTCGTTACCTGCCGCCCCACTCACGGTGTCCTGGCCGGCGCCGCCGCCGAGGGTGTCCACACCCTGGCGGCCGTTGATGGTGTCGTTGCCCGCGTTCCCCGTGAGCTTGTTGGCGCCGTTGGTGCCGAGCAACGTGTCGGCCTTGCTGCCGCCGGTCGCGTTTTCGATCGACCCGAGCGTGTCGCTGCCCTGGCCGGTGGCGGTATTCGCCGCGAGGTCGACGCTGACCGCGTTGCCGGAGTTGGCCCAGGTCCCGGTGTCGGTCCCTGCGCCGCCGAGGATGGAGTCGTTGCCGCCGGCGCCCTCGAGCGTGTCGTTGCCCGCCTGGCCGTCGAGCTCGTTGGCCGCGCCGTCGCCGACGATCTTGTCGTTGAACGGGGAGCCGACGACGTCGTCGCAGGTCCCGGCCACGAGCGTGTCGGTGCCGTTGCCGGTCGCGGTGCCGGTGACGAGGTTGACGTTGACCGGGCCGGGCGCATCGTTCCAGTTGCAGAGGTTGGTGCCGCCGCCGCCGTCGAGCTCGTCGTTGCCACCGCCGCCGGTCAGCGAATCGTTCTGGGCTCCACCGGTAAGGCTGTTCGGGCCGGCATCGCCGACGAGGATGCTCTCGAACGGCGAGCCGGTCAGGTTCTCCCATCCTGACAGGAGCATTGCGCCGCCGGCCGCGTTTGTGCCCGTGCCTGTGCCGAGATTCGCAACCACGCCTGCCCCGGCGAACGCGAAGGAGAGCAGGTCGGTGCCCGCTCCACCGGTGTAGACGCCGCCGAGGCCGTTCACGACGGCAACGTCGTTGGCGGAGCCCAGGACGACGCTGCCGATGTCGGCGTCGACGTCGTCGTCCTCGGACGGGTTGATCTGACCGTCGTTGTTCTGGTTGTCGTGCGTAACCGACGTCGGCGTGCCGCGGGCGCCGTAGTTGACGAGGTCCGCGCCCGTGCCGCCGTTGAGGACATCGGCCCCGTTCGAGACGGCCTCCTGGTTGAAGTCGTCGTTGCCGGTGCCGCCGTTTTCCGTGTCGTTCCCGATCCCGCCGTTGAGGTCGTCGTTGCCGGCATCGCCGTTGAGGATGTCGTTGCCCGGCCCGCCGTTGAGGTTGTCGTCGTCGCCGCCGCCGTTCAGCGTATTGGCGCCGCCGTCGCCCGTGAGCGTGTCCACGGAAGGCGACCCCGTCACGTTTTCGCAGGCGCCGTCGGTGTCGTCTCCGGTCGCGTCGCCGCCGCTCAGGTTGTCGGTGGTGAGGTTGACGGTTACGCCGGCCGAGCTGTCGATGAACGAGATCGTGTCATTACCCGCACCGCAGTTCAGGCCATCCCCGCCGGCGCCGCCGTTGAGCAGGTCGTTGTCCGCGCCGCCGTTGAGCGTGTCCCCGCCGGGGCCGCCGTTGAGCGCATCGTTTCCGGTGTCACCGTTGAGAATGTCGCCGCGGCCGCTACCCGTGACGGTGTCCGCGCCGGCCCCGGCATCGACGGTGACCGTCGTGAGAGCGCCGAAAGCGGCGACCGTGACCCCGGCCAGATTGATCGTGTTCGCGAAGACGCCGGTGGCGTTGACCGTAATGGATGTGACCGCGGCGCAATCCGTGGTGGACGTCGCGTCAGTGTTGACCACGACCTCTCCGGCGACGCAGTCACCGTCACGTCCTCTCCGGCGGTCACATCGATGACGAAGGCTGGTGCATCGGTAATATTCACCGCCGCGCTCGCCGGCGCTGCGAACACCATCGCCGCCAGCCCTGTCACCGCAAGCGCGAGCAGCTTCGCCCAGCGCCTGCGCTTGCGATCGCCGGCGCTGACCCGGCCGAACGACGTCCCTCTCATTTCTCCCCCTTCTCCAGATCCGAGACGCTCCGTGTGTATTTGACGCTGTTTCCTGGTGCAAATCCTCTCTCGTGGTCGCCCGAAGGTAGCACCGTGAGAGAGCGAGAGCAACAGGGTTGGTGCGAACCCTTACAACGACTTTACGTCCGTTCCTTCATGACGCTTACGTGCCCCGGACGAACCCGGTCCGCGCTTGGACCCCGCAGCCTCCGAGATTGTTCCCGTGCCGCCCAGCGAGCGTTCAGCGCCTGAAAGCGTCGGCGCCCGGGCGATTGCCCGGGCGCCGACGCACTGGAGAGAGGCTGCGACTACTTTCCTGCCAGGAGCAGGTCGTAGCGGTTGATCGTTGCCTCGTCGAGGTTCCACGGAGCGAACTTCTCGAATGCCCCTGTGAAGTAGAAGATCGAGCCGGCGCCTGTCGGGTCGAAGCCCAGGAGGCTGTCGGCGTCTTCCTCGACGGTGTAGCCCGGGTACCCGTACGCGAGCCAGCGCATGTAGCTGTCCGAGGACATCACCGGCGAGCGCAGGTAGGTGCCGTCGGCCTGGAGCACGGGTGAGCCGAACGTCATTCCGGCACGCAGGTCGTCGGGCACCGGCGATCCGGCCGGGCGGTGGAAGTACCGCCAGTAGTCGGGCCAGACCTCGAGCATGAGCTCTTCCGCGGAGACGCTGCGGAGGTACTCGTTCTCGCCGTCCTGCAGGACGCCGAGCTGGAACAGCGATCCCGGTGTCTCGCCCTTGTCGAAGAGCGGCTTCGAGGGGTCGCTGAGGTTGATCTCGGGCGAGGCGAGGAGCTCGACCGCGAACGGGATCCCACGGGCCGCGAGCTGGTCGCGGACGCGCGGGGCCCACTCGGGCACGAGGTTCTGCCAGTAGCTGAGATCGTCGAACGCCGCCTGCGGGCTGCGGTACTCGGCAGCCGCCAGCGTGCGCCCGAGGAGGAGCTGCTGGGCGTGCTCGTCGTGAACGACGCTCTGCATGGAGACGTCCCACAGACTTGGCTCGTCCTCCACGCCCACGCCCGTAACGTTGCGAACCCACTGCTCGCGTCCGGCGAAGATGAAGGGCAGCTCGAGGGCCTGCAAGGCGTCGCGGAGCGTACCGCCGCTCACGAGGCCGGCGTCCTGCAAGATGCGCACCTGCTCGAACTCGCTCGCCGGGATCGAGCTCGGGAGCTCGTAGTCGTCGAAGAATGGATCCGAGCCCTGCTCCTCGCCGGTATCGGGCTCGTCACCGGGGTTCCAGTCCTCTGGGATCTCGTCGTCCTCGTCGAGCAGCTCTCGCCCGCCCAGCACGTGCCAGACGCGCGCAATTGCCGGGGAGGCTGTCGCGCGAGAGAACGTGAGGACGGTGCCGTCACCACCCGAGCTCGGCATGGCGCCCGCCGGAGCGGCGACGACAGCCCAGGCGAGGAGCGTAAGCGCGATGACCGAAAGTCGGAATGGTCTCATCGTCTCTCCTGACTCGTAGGGCTTGCCACCTAAGTCCGGTCGGCGCGATGGCCCTGGGCCTCGACACTCGAACGAGGGAGAGACAGCTCCAGCGGGCCCGGTTCACGGCTGTCCGCCAGAGCCGCGGGGCCTCGAGAGGCTGGGTGTAACGGCGCGTAACCGCTTCGAAGGCAGAAACGAGAGCCGGCCCCTTGCGGGGCCGGCTCTCTGCGTTGGCGCTTTAGGTCGCCGCTGCTGATCTAGGCGGGAGAGGTTAGGGGCAGTTGATGCGTTGGTCCCCGTTGCCAAGACCGGGCGCGCCCACGTTGCAGCGTGTCGGTGCCCGCTCCGCCGTTGAGGAAGTCGTTGCCGGCGTTACCAGAGAGGCGATCGTTGCCTGCACCGCCGCCCAGGAAGTCTGCTCCGGGGCCGCCCTGCAGATTGTCGGTGCCTGTCTGGCCGCGCACGGCATCGTTGCCCGAGCCACCACTGGCACGGTCATTGCCACCGTTGCCGTTGAGCTCGTCAACACCGGCGCCGCCGTTGACATTGTCATCACCACCGCGCCCGTTGATCGTGTCGTTGCCGCCACGACCATTGAGCACGTTGTTGCTGGCATCACCGTTGATCGAGTCGTTATGGCTCGACCCGTTCACGTTCACGATCCCGGCCAGGACATCGTTGCCCTCACCGTTGGACGTGCCCTGGCTCAGGTTGACATTGACAGCACTGGCCGAGGAGCCGTAAGTCGGCCGTAGTTCACACCGGCCCCACCATCGAGCTGATCGTTACCAGCACCACCGGCCAGCGTGTCGTCGCCATCGCCACCCTGCAACACGTCAGAACCACCCTCACCACTCAGGGTGTCGTTCCCCGCATTACCAGTGAAGACGTTGGCAGCGTTATCACCAACCAGCGTGTCATTACCCGAACCACCCATCACGTTCTCGATGTCCGCGAGCACGAGATCGACGCCCTCGGCCCCGGCGCCCGGCTCCGTCTGACCCAACACCACCGGCTGCCCGCCGGGGAGCGGCGGGTTCCACGACCGGGAACGGCGCGTTTCCGGCCGTGCAGCCTGCCGGGCCGGAGTTCGTTACCGCGGCGCCGACGTTGTCGCCCTCGCCGGCCTCGCCGTCGTTGGAATTGCCGTCCAGCGAGACGGTCACCGGGTTGGTGCGCTGGCTGTAGTCGGCCGTGTCCGCACCGGCGTCGCCTTCCATGGCATCGGCACCGTTCGCCGCCGAGCCCTCGTGGAAGACGTCGTTACCGGCACCGCCCTCGATCTGGTCGTTGCCGTTACCGCCGGTGAACTCGTTGTCGGACTGGTTGTTCAGGTAGTCGGCCGAGAGGATGTCGTTCCCCGAGCCGGTGATCGCGTTCTCCGTCGTGAAGAACACGTCATCGCACTCTTCCGTGACCGCATTCGCGTTGGGGTCGGCACCGTCGTTGAACCAGCTGATCACGCCGAGGTTGACGACGGTGCGGTTGGTGCGGGCGCTGTAGGTGACGGTGTCCTCGGCACCGGGACCACCGTCCAGCGCGTCGGCGCCGTTCCCCGTCGCCCCGTACGCCGGCGTGCCGTCCGCATTCAGCGGCGCGTTCTCGTCGAGGATGTCGTTCCCGTCGTTGCCGAGCACGCAGTCGTTGCCGAGGCCGCCGGCCAGCGTGTCATCCCCACCGCCGCCCGCGATGAAGTTGTTCGCGGCGTTGCCGGTGATCGTGTCGTTGCCGTTCGAGCCGATCACGCCCTCGGCGCCGGAGACGAAGTCGACTCCGCCGCTCGCATCGGTGACCGTCAGCGTGCCGTTGTTGTTGAACACGATCGTCAACGGCCCGGGCTCGCCGGTGAAGTCGACGATGTCGATGCCGCCGACCGGCTGATAGAGGCCGAGGCCCTCGTTCTGGGCGCAGACCGCGGCACCTGGCTCGAGATTGCCCTGGACGACGTCGGTGCCGCCCCCACCGATCAGGATGTCGCCGCATTCGCCACCCTGGAGGCTGTCGTCGCCGGGCCCACCGTTGAGCGTGATATCGGGGACGAGCTCGTCGGCGCCGACCAGCGGGTCCGGAGGCGGCACCACGACGCAGCCCCCAGTGCCGACCGAGGCTCCGGTGCCGTCGCCGCCCTTGGCGTTCAGGAAGTCGTTGCCGCCCTGGCCGTTGACGGTCAGCGCCTCGATGCTGTCGCCGCCGCCGCCGTCGAGGACGTCGGCGTCGTTGTCTGCCACGAGCGCGTTCAGGTTGATCAACGTATCACCGGCGTCCCCGGCGATATCGGTCGGCGTGGCCAACCCTGCCGGGACGACGATCACCGGCGCCGTGTCGAACGCCATCGCCGTCGGGCCCTCGCCGATCGTCACTCCGCCGGCCGCCTGCCAGTCGTTGACGATCAGCGTGTCGTTGTCGCCTCCGAGCGGGGCAACGACGTCCTCGCCGAGGTTGATCACCCACTCGATCTCGTTGAGACCGGGGGGCTCGGTTGCGAACGTGGCGCCCGGCTCGAACCGTGCCGCCGACTGCTCGATCGTGACGGTCTCGCTGCCGGCGTCCGTGCCGTAGACGACGATCGTGTTCGTGCCCGTGCCGGGCGGTCCGGCCGGCCCGCCGGTCGTGCCGCCGCAGGAGACGCCGTTGACCGCGATGGAGTCGCCGGCGCCGACCGCAACGGTGATCGACTCGTTCGGCGCCATCGTGATCGTCACCTGGCCCGCGGCGTAGCCGCACAGAGCAGCCGACGCAGTACCCGCGCCGAGCGTCAGGGCAAGCCCGAGCACGGCGGCGAGCGACACCAGGACCCGGACCGCCGCGCGACGAGCGCCCAGCGGACGTTTGCCTGTGCCGCCCGAAATCGATGGGTGGTGCATTCCCCCTCCTTGGTCTTGTCCGCTACACGAGTACCATTCCGTGGTGATCGAAACAAGACGCGGCGGAAAAACCTTTACGCGCCGCTAACAAGGCGGGCGCGCGAGCGAGTCGCAGTCTCCTGTCCTTGTGCCCCGGCAGAACGAGAGCCGGCCCCTTGCGGGGCCGGCTCTCTGCGTTGGCGCTTTGGGTCGCCGTTGCTGGTCTAGGCGGGAGAGGTTAGGGGCAGTTGATGCGTTGGTCCCCGTTTCCAAGACCGGGCGCGCCCACGTTGCACGTGTCGGTGCCCGCTCCGCCGTTGAGGAAGTCGTTACCGGCGTTACCGGAGAGGCGATCGTTGCCTGCACCGCCGCCCAGGAAGTCAGCTCCGGGGCCGCCCTGCAGGTTGTCGGTGCCTGTCTGGCCGCGCACGGCATCGTTGCCCGAGCCACCACTGGCACGGTCATTGCCACCGTTGCCGTTGAGCTCGTCAACACCGGCGCCGCCGTTGACATTGTCATCACCACCGCGCCCGTTGATCGTGTCGTTGCCGCCACGACCATTGAGCACGTTGTTGCTGGCATCACCGTTGATCGAGTCGTTATGGCTCGACCCGTTCACGTTCACGATCCCGGCCAGGACATCGTTGCCCTCACCGTTGGACGTGCCCTGGCTCAGGTTGACATTGACAGCACTGGCCGAAGAGCTGTAGTCGGCCCAGTTCACACCGGCCCCACCATCGAGCTGATCGTTACCAGCACCACCGGCCAGCGTGTCGTCACCATCGCCACCCTGCAACACGTCAGAACCACCCTCACCACTCAGAGTGTCGTTCCCCGCATTACCAGTGAACACGTTGGCAGCGTTATCACCAACCAGCGTGTCATTGCCAGAACCACCCATCACGTTCTCGACCGCGGCATCCACCAGGTCGTTCCGCCTCGAGCTCGGCGCCCGGCTCAGACGTCGACCCGGGATGCCGCAGAGGCGGGTCGTCGATGAAGACGTAGCCCTGAGTCGTCCGGATCCGGCACATCGATGATTTCCTGGTCGTCGCAGAAGCCGATCTGCGCAGGCGCCGGTGACGCCGTTGCTGAACAGGCCTGCTCCGACGTTGTCGCCCTCGCCGGCCTCGCCGTCGTTGGAATTGCCGTCCAACGAGACGGTCACCGGGTTGGTGCGCTGCGCTGTAATCAGCCGTGTCCGCACCGGCATCGCCTTCCATGGCATCGGCACCGTTGGCCGCCGAGCCCTCATGGAAGACATCGTTACCGGCCCCGCCCTCGAGCTGGTCGTTGCCGGGACCGCCGGTCAACTCGTTATCGGACTGGTTGTTCAGATAATCGGCCGACAGGATGTCGTTACCCAAGCCCGTGATCGCGTTCTCAGTCGTGAAGAACACGTCATCGCACTCATCCGTAATCGCGTTCGCATTCGGGTCGGCACCATCGTTGAACCACGAGATGACACCCAGATGCACCAGCGTGCGGTTCGTGCGCAGGCTGTAGTCGACCGTGTCATCGGCACCAGGGCCACCATCGAGCGCGTCCGCACCGTTACCGGTCGCACCCACCGTTGCCGCCGTGCCGTCAGCGTTGACGTTGTTCTCGTTGAGGATGTCGTTGCCGTCGCCGCCGACAACGCAGTCATCGCCGTTGTTGCCGGTGATGTTGTCATCACCGCCGCCGCCACCGAGGAAGTTGTCGTCGCCGTTACCCCGGATCGTGTCATTACCGGCAGAACCGATCACACCCTCGACACCCGACACGAAATCAGCCGGAGCCGGAGTGATCGTGATCGAACCATCAGCGTTGAACACGATCGTCAACGGGCCCGCCTCACCAGACAGATCAGCCAGGTCACCGAACCCTGGCGCCGGTCAGAGGCTCGTACTCGGCCTGCGATCTCATCCTGGAAACACCCGACCGGAGTCGAAGGCCCGTTGCCCTGGATCACATCCACACCAGGCCCACCGATCAGCGTGTCACCACACTCAGAACCCTGCAACGAATCATCGCCCACACCACCATTGAGCGTGATCGTCGGAACCAGTTCATTGAACCCTAGGATTGGACCCGGCGGCGGGGTCGGCAGGCAGCAGGCGGAGTTGCACCGATCGGGTCTCCGGTTCCGTCGCCGCCCTTGGCCGACAGGAAATCGTTCCCGATCTGGCCGTTCACCGTGATGTTCTCGATGCTCGCGCCGAGCGGCCCGGTCCCCGTGCCGCCGCCGCCGTCGATGATGTCGGCGTCGTTGTCGGCCACGAACGCGTTCAGGTTGACCAAGGTGCCCCCGGGCACCGGCGCGAAAACGGTCGGGGTCACCAGCCCTGCCGGATTGGCGATCACCGGTGGGGTATCGAAGAGCATGGTCGTACCGGCGCCGTCCTCACCGATCGTCACCGCACCGGCCGCCTGCCAGTCGTTGATGATCAGCGTGTCGTTGTCCTCACCGAGCGGAAGCGGCGTGAAGTCTTCACCGAGGTTGATCACCCACTCGATCTCGTTCAGACCGGGGGGCTCGGACGACGAACGTGGCGCCCGGCTCGAAGCGCGCCGCCGACTGCTCGATCGTCACCGTCTCGTTGCCGGCATCCGTGCCGTAGACGACGATCGTGTTCGTGCCCGTGCCGGGCGGTCCGACCGGACCGCCGGTCGTGCCGCCACAGGAGACGCCGTCGACCGTGATGAAGTCGCCGGCACCGACGGCAATCGTGACCGACGCACCCTGGGCCAGCGTCACCGTCACCTGGCCGGCGGCATAACCGCACAGCGCAGCCCCGGCCGACGCCGTACCCGCGCCGAGCGCGAGGAACGCGCCCAGAGCGGCCACGAGCCCGACAAACCAGCCGAGCCGCCTCCGCTTCCTACCTGCAGGTGTACTCATATCCCGCCTCCCAATCGCATGCACTCTTCGCTCTCGAAGCGTTTGTTCGCCCTCGAGCCGGCTCCTCCTCGATCGTGAGGAAGCTACCACCCTCCCCGGACGGGTGCAACGGCGGACGGAGGCGCAAAGAGAGCCGGCCCCTTGCGGGGCCGGCTCTCTGCGTTGGCGCTTTGGGTCGCCGCTGCTGATCTAGGCGGGAGAGGTTAGGGGCAGTTGATGCGTTGGTCCCCGTTTCCAAGACCGGGCGCGCCCACGTTGCACGTGTCGGTGCCCGCTCCGCCGTTGAGGAAGTCGTTACCGGCGTTACCAGAGAGGCGATCGTTGCCTGCACCGCCGCCCAGGAAGTCAGCTCCGGGGCCGCCCTGCAGATTGTCGGTGCCTGTCTGGCCGCGCACGGCATCGTTGCCCGAGCCACCACTGGCACGGTCATTGCCACCGTTGCCGTTGAGCTCGTCAACACCGGCGCCGCCGTTGACATTGTCATCACCACCGCGCCCGTTGATCGTGTCGTTGCCGCCACGACCATTGAGCACGTTGTTGCTGGCATCACCGTTGATCGAGTCGTTATGGCTCGACCCGTTCACGTTCACGATCCCGGCCAGGACATCGTTGCCCTCACCGTTGGACGTGCCCTGGGTCAGGTTGACATTGACAGCACTGGCCGAGGAGCTGTAGTCGGCCCAGTTCACACCGGCCCCACCATCGAGCTGATCGTTACCAGCACCACCGGCCAGCGTATCGTCACCATCGCCACCCTGCAACACGTCAGAACCACCCTCACCACTCAGAGTGTCGTTCCCCGCATTACCAGTGAAAACGTTGGCAGCGTTATCACCAACCAGCGTGTCATTACCAGAACCACCCATCACGTTCTCGACCTCGGCATCCACCAGGTCTTCCGCCTCGAGCTCCGCGCCCGGCTCAGAGTCACCCGGGAAGCCGCAGAGGTCGAAGGCGTTCGTTGCCCTGAGCGTCCGCCGTACCTCGAGAGGTCATCGCGGCAGAAGCCGAGTGCGCAGGCGCCGGTGACGCCGTTGCTGAACAGGCCTGCTCCGACGTTGTCGCCCTCGCCGGCCTCGCCGTCGTTGGAATTGCCGTCCAACGAGACGGTCACCGGGTTGGTGCGCTGCGCTGTAGTCAGCCGTGTCCGCACCGGCATCGCCTTCCATGGCATCGGCACCGTTCGCCGCCGAGCCCTCATGGAAGACATCGTTACCGGCCCCGCCCTCGAGCTGGTCGTTGCCGGGACCGCCGGTCAACTCGTTATCGGACTGGTTGTTCAGATAATCGGCCGACAGGATGTCGTTCCCCAAGCCCGTGATCGCGTTCTCAGTCGTGAAGAACACGTCATCGCACTCATCCGTGATCGCATTCGCATTCGGATCGGCACCATCGTTGAACCACGAGATGACACCCAGATGCACCAGCGTGCGATTCGTGCGCAGGCTGTAGTCGACCGTGTCATCGGCACCAGGGCCACCATCGAGCGCGTCCGCACCGTTACCGGTCGCACCCACCGTTGCCGCCGTGCCGTCAGCGTTGACGTTGTTCTCGTTGAGGACGTCGTTGCCGGCCCCGCCGACAACGCAGTCATCGCCGTTGTTGCCGGTGATGTTGTCATCACCGCCGCCGCCGCCCAGGAAGTTGTCGTCGCCGTTACCCCGGATCGTGTCATTACCGGCAGAACCGATCACCCCTTCGACTCCCGAGACGAAATCGGCCGGAGCCGGAGTAATCGTGATCGAACCATCAGCGTTGAACACGATCGTCAACGGGCCCGCCTCACCAGACAGATCGACCAGGTCACCGTTAAGCCCGCCCGTCTCCGGCTCGTACTCGGCCAGAGTCTCGTTCTGGAAACAGCCCGACCGGATTCGAAGGCCCGTTGCCCTGGATCACATCCACACCAGGCCCGCCGATCAGCGTGTCACCACACTCAGAGCCCTGCAACGAATCATCGCCCACACCACCGTCGAGCGTGATGGTGGGAACGAGGTCCTCGAAGCCGAGGAGAGTCGCCGAGCGGGGCACGTCGTTCGGTGGGCGGCAACGCCTGGTACGTCCTCGCAGCCGAGGCGTGCCGACCGGGCTCCCGGTGCCGTCGCCGCCCTTGGCCGACAGGAAATCGTTCCCGATCTGGCCGTTCACCGTGATGTTCTCGATGCTGTCACCGAGCGGGCCGCCGTCGAGGATGTCGGCGTCGTTGTCGGCCACGAACGCGTTCAGGTTGATCAGCGTGCCACCGGCCACCGGAGCGTCAATCGTCGCGTCCGCGATCGTCGCCGGTTGCGTCGAGACATCCGGGTCGAGATCGAACACGATGCTGCCCGTCGTGTCCTCGCCGATCGTCACCGCACCGGCCGCCTGCCAGTCGTTGATGACCAGGCTGTCGTTGTCGCCCCCGAATGGAGGAGTGACGTCTTCACCGAGGTTGATCACCCACTCGATCTCGTTCAGACCGGGCGACTCCTCCGCGAACGTCGCACCCGGCTCGAAACGCGCCGCCGACTGCTCGATCGTCACCGTCTCGCTGCCGGCATCCGTGCCGTAGACGACGATCGTGTCCGTGCCCGTGCCGGGACGGTCGCGACGCGGCCCACCGGTCGTGCCGCCACAGGAAACGCCGTCGACCGTGATGAAGTCGCCGGCACCGACGGCAATCGTGACCGACGCACCCTGCGCCAGCGTCACCGTCACCTGGCCGGCGGCATAGCCGCACAGCGCAGCCCCGGCCGACGCCGTACCCGCGCCGAGCGCGAGGAACGCGCCCAGAGCGGCCACGAGCCCGACAAGCCAGCCGAGCCGCCTGCGCCTCCTACCTGCAGGTGTACTCATATCACCCCTCCCGATCGCATGCACTCTTCGCTCTCGGAGCGTCTGTTCGCCCTCGAGCCGGCCCCTCCTGGATCGCGAAGAAGCTACCAGCCTCCCCGGACGGGTGCAACGGCGGACGGAGGCGAAAGAGAGCCGGCCCCTTGCGGGGCCGGCTCTCTGCGATGGCGCTTTAGGTCGCCGCTGCTGATCTAGGCGGGAGAGGTTAGCTCTCGCAGTTGATCGCGCTGGTCCCCGTTTCCAAGACCGGGCGCGCCGGCGTGGCACCTGTCGGTGCCCGGCCCGCCGTTGAGGAAGTCGTTACCGGCGTTACCAGACAGGCGGTCGTTGCCTGCACCGCCGCCCAGGAAGTCAGCTCCGGGGCCGCCCTGCAGACGGTCGTTGCCTGTCTGGCCGCGCACGGCATCGTTGCCCGAGCCACCACTGGCACGGTCATTGCCACCGTTGCCGTTGAGCTCGTCAACACCGGCGCCGCCGTTGACATTGTCATCACCACCGCGCCCGTTGATCGTGTCGTTACCGCCACGACCATTGAGCACGTTGTTGCTGGCATCACCGTTGATCGAGTCGTTATGGCGCGACCCGTTCACGTTCACGATCCCGGCCAGGACATCGTTGCCCTCACCGTTGGACGTGCCCTGGGTCAGATTGACATTGACAGCGCTGGCCGAAGAGCTGTAGTCGGCCCAGTTCATACCGGCCCCACCATCGAGCTGATCGTTACCAGCACCACCGGCCAGCGTGTCGTCACCATCGCCACCCTGCGACACGTCAGAACCACCCTCACCACGTCAGGGTGTCGTTCCCCGCATTACCAGTCGAACACGTTGGCAGCGTTATCACCAACCAGCGTGTCGTTACCAGAACCACCCATCACGTTCTCGACCGCGGCATCCACCAGGTCGTTCCGCCTCGTAGCTCGGCGCCCGGCTCAGACGTCGACCCGGGCTAGCCGCAGAGGTCGAAGGCGTTGATGCCGTCGCCCTGAATCGTCCGATCGCGCCGTGGAGCTGATCGCCGCAGAAGTCGATGTGCGCAGGCCCGGTGACGCCGTTGCTGAACAGGCCTGCCCCGACGTTGTCGCCCTCGCCGGCCTCGCCGTCGTTGGAATTGCCGTCCAGACGAGACGGTCACCGGGTTGGTGCGCTGACTGTAGTCAGCCGTGTCCGCACCGGCATCGCCCTCCATGGCATCGGAACCCTTCGCCGCCGAGCCCTCATGGAAGACATCGTTACCGGCACCGCCCTCGACCTGGTCGTTGCCGGCGACCGCCGGTGAACTCGTTGTCGGACTGGTTGTTGAGATAGTCGGCCGACAGGATGTCGTTACCGAAGCCCGTGATCGCGTTCTCGGTCGTGGAGAACACGTCGTCGCACTCGTTCGTAGATCGCGTTCGAAGTTCGGATCGGCACCGTCGTTGAACCAGCTGATCAGACCCAGATTGCACGACCGTGCGGTTCGTGCGCAGGCTGTAGTCGACCGTGTCATCGGCACCAGGGCCACCGTCGAGCGCGTCCGCACCGTTACCGGTCGCACGCCACCGTTGCCGCCGTGCCGTCAGCGTTGACGTTGTTCTCGTTGAGGATGTCGTTGCCCGCGTTGCCGATCACGCAGTCATCGCCGTCGTTGCCGGTGATGTTGTCATCACCGCGGCCGCCGCCGAGGAAGTTGTCGTCGCCGTTGCCGATGATCGTGTCGTTACCGGCCGAGCCGATCACGCCCTCCGACACCCGAGACGAAATCGGCCGGGGCCGGAGTGATCGTGATCGTACCGTCAGCGTTGAACACGATCGTCAACGGGCCCGCGTCGCCAGACAGATCGACGAGGTCACCGAGCAGCCGCCGGTCAGAGGCCTCGTACTCGGCCAGCGATCTCGTTCTGGAGACAGCCGACCGGGTTCGACGGCCCGTTGCCCTGGATCTGATCCACACCAGGGCCGCCGATCAGCGTGTCGCCGCACTCGGTGCCCTGCAGCGAATCGTCGCCCGCACCACCGTCGAGCGTGATGTTCGGCGACTCGTCGTCGTGCCAGAGTGGCATGCCGGCGGCGCACGATCAGAGTCGAGGCACGCCTGGCCGGCGGCGTGCACCGGTGCCGTCGCCGCCCTTGGCCGACAGGTAGTCGTTGCCGACCTGGCCGTTGACGGTGATGTTCTCGATGCTCTGCCGGCCGTCCGACCGGCGTCCGCCGCAGCGGCGTGCCGCCGTCGAGGATGTCGGCGTCGTTGTCGGCCACGAACGAGTTCAGGTTGATCAGCGTGCCACCGGCGCACCGGAGCGACAATCGCCGGTCAGTCAGCGCCGGCCGCGGGAGGCGAGCAGCCGGCGGCGTCGTCGGAAGGCCATCGTCGAGCACCGGTCGCCGTCCTCGCCGATCGTCACCGCGCCGGCGGCCTGCATGTCGTTGATGATCAGCGTGTCGTTGTCGTCGCCACCCGAGCGGTCAGGCGGTCGATGATGTCCTCGCCGAGGTTGATCAGCCACTCGATCTCGTTGAGACCGGGCGGCTCGGTCGCGAACGTCGCAGCCCGGCTCGAAGCGCGCCGCCGACTGCTCGATCGTCACCGTCTCGTTGCCGGCATCCGTGCCGTAGACGACGATCGTGTTCGACGTCGTGTCGTGCCGCCGCAGTTGACCCTGCTGCCGCCAGCGCACCGTCGCCGTGATGGCGTCGCCGGCCCCGACGGCCATCGTGACGGTCTCGCCCGCGGTCAGCGTCACCTCGATCTGACCCGGTCGCCGCACGGCCGCACAGCGCAGCTCAGCGCGAACGCAGTCCCCGCGCCGAGCGTCGAGGAACAGCCCGAAGGCGGCCACAAGCCCGACAACCAGCGGCAAGCCGCCTGGCCGCTCCGTACCTGCAGGTGTACTCATATCACCCCTCCCAATCGCATGGACTCTCCGCTTCCCAGAGAGGCCCTCCTAGATCGGTCGTCGACGCTACCACCCCCTACGGACGAGACGCAAGGTGCCGGGGAACGAGCTTTACTTCGTCCTTACGGCGCGTCTCCTTGTCACAGGATTGGGCCCTACGACGCCGAAGTCAACCTTCGATCTCACGTGCGCGAGGCCCGACTGGTGCTGCCGGCGCTAGGATCCACGGCCCGGTGCAGACGCTCCGGCGCACGCCGCTGTTCGATCGCCACGAGACGCTCGGCGCGCGTCTCGTCCCGTTCGCCGGGCTGGGAGATGCCCGTGCAGTACGCCTCGATCGTCGAGGAGCATCTCGCCGTGCGCGGGCACGCGGGCGTCTTCGACGTCTCGCACATGGGCGAGCTCGAGGTCGGGGGAGAGGCGCTTCGCCTACCTCCAGGGCCTGCTGTCGAACGACCTCGACAGGATCGCCCCGGGTCAGGCGCGCAGTACACGCTGCTGACGAACGACGCCGGCGGGGTGGTCGACGACCTGATCGCCTACCGGCGCGAGCGACGGCTACCTGCTCGTCGTCAACGCGGCGAACGTCGAGAGCGACGCAGCGGCGGCTGGAGGAGGCGCAGCGACGTCTCGGCCCGGTGGGCGATGCTCGCCGTGCAGGGGCCGCGGGCGCTCGAGCTGCTCGGGGTCGACGTGGCCCCGTTCTCGTTCCGCGAGGAAGAGGTGCTCGGCGTCCCGCTGCTCCTGTGCGGGACCGGGCTACACGGGCGAGCGCGGCTGCGAGCTCCTCTGCGCGCCCGGACGCGGCGGGTGAGCTGTGGGACGCCGTGGTGGGGCGCGGCGATCGTCCCGTGCGGGCTCGGCGCCCGGGACACGCTGCGGCTCGAGGCCTGCTACCCGCTGCACGGGCAGGACCTGACGCCGGAGCGCACGCCGATCGAAGCCGGCCTCGGCTGGGCGTGCGCGCTCGCAAGGCCTTCCCGGGCGTGGACGTCCTGCGGCGCCAGCAGGAGGAGGGGCCGGCGGAGCGCCTGGTGGCGTTCGTCATGGAGGAGAAGGCGATTCCCGCGGGCGGGGATGGCGGTGCTCGAAGGAGGCCTCGTCACCTCGGGAGGATTGTCGCCGATGCTCGAGCGGGCATCGGGATGGGCTACCTGCCGGCGGCGCTCGCCGAGCCGGGCACCCGGATCACCGTCGACGTGCGGGGGAAGCCGCGAGCCGCGCGAGTCGTGAAGAAGCCGATCTACGAGCGAAAGGAGCCCTAGGTGGCAGCCGACGAGAGCTACCCGGACGACCTGCGCTACCACCCCGAGCACGACTGGGCCAGGATCGAGGGCGACGAGGCGGAGCTCGGGATCACCTGGCATGCCCAGGACGCGCTCGGCGAGATCGTCCACTACGAGCCGCCGGAGGTCGGTCAGCGGATCGAGAAGGACGGAGCCTACGGCGAGGTCGAGTCGGTGAAGGCCGTGTCGGATCTCGTCTCGCCGCTGTCGGGCGAGGTGCTCGAGGTCAACCCGCAGGTCGTCGAGGCGCCTGAGCTCGTCAACGAGGATCCGTACGGCAAGGGCTGGCTCCTGCGCATTCGGCTCGGTGACGCGGGCGAGGTCGACGAGCTGCTCGACGCCGCGGCCTACCGGAAGCTGCTCGAGGAGGCCTAGGGCGCCTGACCTGTCGCGCCGTTCCCGTGTCCCACCACCCCTACCTGTCGCTCACCGACGCCGACCTGCCGGGAGATGCTCGCCGCGATCGGCGTCGCGCTCGCTGGACGAGCTCTTCCGCGACGTGCCGGCGGGCGTGCGGCTCGGCCGCGAGCTCGACCTGCCGCCGCCGCTCTCCGAGCCCGAGCTCGTGAGCCGCTTCGGCGAGCTCGCCGCGCGCAACGTCGCACACGGGCGAGGAGATCTCGTTCCTGGGCGCCGGGATGTACGACCACTACGTGCCGGCGATCGTCGACGCCGTGCTCTCGCGCGGCGAGCTGCTGACCGCGTACACGCCCTACCAGCCCGAGATGAGCCAGGGGATGCTGCAGGCCATCTTCGAGTACCAGACGGCGATCTGCGAGCTGACCGGCCTCGACGTGTCGAACGCGTCCGGCTACGACGGGCTGCACCGTGGCGGCGGACGCCTGCTACGTGGCGAAGCAGGCCACCGGGCGAACGCGGATCGTGCTCTGCCGAGACGCTGAGCCCGCAGGTCCGCGCGGTCGTCTCGACGTACGCGGTCGGCTTCGGGATGGACGTCACGACCGTGCCGCACCGCGGCGGGACGACCGACCCCGACGAGCTGGCGGCGGCGGCGGAGGGAGCCGCGATCGTGATCTTCCAGCAGCCGAACTTCCTCGGCTGCCTCGAGCCGGCGCCCGAGCTCGCGGCGGCCGCGGCGGGCGGCGGGCGCGCTCGCGTGCGCCCACGTCGATCCGCTGTCGCTCGGCGTGCTCGAGGCGCCGGGCGCGTACGGCTGCGCGATCGCGATCGGCGAGGGCCAGGCGAGCCGGCAACCACCTCTCGTTCGGCGGGCCGCACTACGGGTTCCTCGCCTCCTCCGAAGAGCTCGTGCGGCGACTGCCGGGCCGGATCGTCGGCGAGACGATCGACGTCCACGGGCGAGCGCGGCTTCGTCCTCACGTTCCAGACCCGGGAGCAGCACATCAGGCGCGAGAAGGCGACCTCGAACATCACGACGAACCAGACGCTCCTCGCGCTCGCCGGCCTCGTCTATCTCTCGTGGCTCGGCCCCGCCGGCCTGGCGGAGCTCGGGGAGACGTGCCTCGCGCTGACCGGGCGCGCGCGCGAGCGGCTCGCGGCGCGCGCCGGGCTCGAGCCGGCCTTCGACCGGCCCGTACTTCAAGGAGCTCGCGGTGCGGCTTCGGGGCAGCGCCGAGGAGGCCGTTCGGCACGCGCGCACGCGAGGGGTCCACCCCGGGTACCCGCTGGGCCGCGACTACCCGGGCCTCGAGGACGTGCTCCTCGTCGCCGTCACCGAGAAGCGCACGCCGGAGGAGATCGAGCGGCTCGCAGAGCTGCTCGCGGAGGCCGGCTCGTGAGGGCGGCGGGATCCGAGGGCGCGGGCGTGGCCGGCGGGTGCGTTCACGCGCCCACGCGCCCCACACCCCCCACCCGGGTGGGGGGAAAACCCACCACCCGGCGCCCACGATAGCGGGCAGAGGCGCACCGAACAGTCGCGGATCGTGCCGGTTCAGCACGAACCCGTGCCAAGATCGCGCCGGCGCGGCGCGCTCGCCCGCCGGGCTGGCCGGAGTCGTCGGGTGAAGCTTCTCTACGAGAAATCGCAGGCGGGCCGGCGGGCGTCGACGCTGCCGCGTCATGACCTCGAAGCCGGCGAGCTGCCGGGCGAGCTGCGGCGCCGCACGCCGCCGCGCCTGCCCGAGCTGGCCGAGCCGGAGCTCGTCCGCCACTTCACGGAGCTCTCGACGAGGACGTTCGGGATCGACACGGGCTTCTATCCGCTCGGGTCGTGCACGATGAAGCACA
>CAWGBR010000013.1:0-362725 GCA_963820875.1 uncultured Thermoleophilia bacterium | reverse complement strand
TCGATCAGACTACGAGGAGGATTCCTCGCGCCCCGCGACCTCTGGTTCGGGTTTCGTCGATCTTGGCGCTGTGATGGTGACCTACGGGAGACGTTCGGACTGACGTAATCTTGACCACCGGCCCGGGAACTTCAACTTTGGGGTTCAGAGGTGACGATCAATTCTCGCAGCACCCGACACCCTCGGGCCTACCTCCGGGGCAACGGGCTGACGGTGTCCCGGCCGCCGTCGCCGGAAAGCTCGGTTGACCCCAACCGGACCGTCGTGTGCGTCGCGGTGACGGCGACCTGCCCATGAACGGCCAGGACTCGCGACGGCCGTGCAGCACGCCTCTCGACTTGTGATCTGGTGGTGAACAACGGTACGTACGGGACAACCGCATGCAACAAGAGCGCCTTTACCCGACACGGGTGTACGGGACAGATCTCGTAAATCCTGATTTCGCCGCGTACGCGACCGCCTTCGGGGCGAGGGCGAGCTCGTCGAGCAGACCGACGACTTCCCGCGTGCCTTCCAGCGGGCGCTCGCTTGCGACCGTCGACGCTGGACGAAGTCGCGGGTCGATCCTGACGCGATCGCGTCGCGGATCTCGATCGACGAGTCACGCGCGATCACCGGCAACGCCGACGCGTGAACCGGCCAATCGGAAAGGCACACCGGTCACCGCCTCCGATGCCACGAGCACGACGTGGACCTGACCGGGCCGGTGGACTCCAACGACAGCGTCGCTCGATGTCCGCGCTCCGGCTCGGGCCGGTCACGCATTGCGACCGACCCCGGGGAGGTCATCGCCGAGCCGTTGACCAGCCCAGCGAGGCCCCAGAACGCGTTCTCCTCTGACCCGAGTGACACGCACCCAGGACGCAGGGATCGCCCGCGCGGCTGTCGCTCGACAACAGAACGACGCTTCCGGTGTCCGCCAGCGCGTAGGCGGCATCGGAGACGAGCGCGTCCGCGATCGCCTGGCTCAATGCCGCGGTGGATCGGAAGCCCGTGATCGCGGCGTTCTCGAGGAAGACCTCGACCAGTCCGCTCATTCGCCGACGTGTCCCAACCCCGGCGGCTCCGGCGAGCTCTGTACGAGGCTTCGCCTGCGAGCCTTCGATATTATCCGCAGCGACAGCCGCCGCGACTTCGCTCAAATCGCGCAGATATCGCTTTACCACAGGCGCATGCAGAAGGCTGCACATGCATGTTGATGCCTGGCGGGGCTCTGCTGGCGGCCAATCGCCCAGCCGCGCGTTTCCATGCCGTCAGCGACGGCCGAGATGTCGAGGACGCGCGAGCGTAACCGAACTTGTTTGAGACCGGTCGTCCCCAGACTTCCAGACCGGTGTCTGCGTTTATGCCCTCGATGAAAGGCGCGCAATTCCCATGGTTTGCCCGACTACTCGCACGATATCCCTCCTCGCCGAGGAAGTTCATGACTGCCCAGGCGGCCGCCACGGCTCCGCCCGCCCGCGTGCCCGTCATCGTCGGGGTGTAGTAGCGCCCGCCCGGCCACTCTGTGAAACTCGAAAGCGTGAAACGCAACGTTCGCTGGATCGCGGCTCGAGCAGCATCGATGCGCCCTTGACGGTGTAGCCGTGCTTGTGCAAGTCGGCCGAGATCGAGGTCACGCCCGGAACACGAAAGTCCCAGCTCGGGACTTCGGCTCCAAGCTTCTCGACGAAAGGCAGGAAGAAGCCACCTACACAGGCGTCGACGTGGCACGGACGCGGTGCTCGACTGCGATCGCCGCGATCTCCGGATAGGATCGACGCCGCCGTGGGAATACGCGGGCGCTGAGCCGACGAGCAGGACCGGTATTGTCCGTGATGGCTTCGCGCATGGCTTCGGCGTCCGCCAGCGTGTCGTCCCGGACGGAGTCCTCCTCACTTGCACGCCGAGGTAGTGACCTGCCTTGTTGAACGACGGGTGGGCGCTCTCTGCGACGACGATCTCTGGCCCAGTCATCATGCGGCCGTTCTGCGCGGGCGCGGTTGCGCGCCGCGAGCACGGCCAGCAAATTGCTTTCCGTGCCGCCGACCGTGATCGTCCCGCCCGCACCGGAGCCGTTGAGGAGGTCCGCGGCCATAGCGACCAGATCCTCCTGGAAGCGGTGCGATGCTGGGGAAGTACCGTGGCGACAAAGGGTTCTCGGAGAGGAAGCGGACGTACGCATCCTAGCTATTGCGTACACGTCCTCGCCGGCCCAGTAGACGTACCCTTGGAGCATCCCTTCCCGCCAGCGGATGTCATTGGCGACAAGCTCGTCGAAGTCGCAAAGATCGACTCCCGGTCGGTGCCTTCACGGGGCATCGACGTCCGACGCTCCACGCTGCCCGGCACGATCCTGGGTCCGTCACGCATCCTGGCTCTCCTTTGGCTGCACTAACGGGTTGAAATCCTCGGCTGGGTTTTCCCAGCGTGCAACGGGAAGCTGGTCGGGTCGGTAGACCCCGGAGGCAAACCGCGAAGGACGAGGACCGAGGCGAGGGCGCGTGCAGCGGTCGCGGGATACGAATCACCAAGAAGGAGCCGGTCGCCTGAGCGTCGATCGTCGTGTCGCCCTCGATGCGAAGCTGCACGATCTGATCGACCCGATCGACCTCTGGGTCGATGCAGAAGATCGCACGCCACTCGATCTCCACAAGAGGCTGACGGTCGCGATACCCGATGGCTCGTTTGCGGAATCCCGCGACTCGTGCCGGGCTCGACTGACCCGTCCGGCATGCTCGCGCCGCACCAGGGTGATGTAGGGCTCGTGCAAATCTTCGGTCCGGTCGAACGCAAGGTTGAGGCCGTCTCCGACGAGGGCGAGGGATTCGTCGAGCGAGAGAGCGATCCGCTCTGGCGCATCCTCGGCGGACGGCCGAGCCCGCACTCGTCATGTATGCCGGAGCCCCACCACTTCATCTCACCGACCCGCAACGCATAAAGCCGGTCGATTCGCGAACACACCTGCCCCCAAACCACCGGGAGGACGTCCACTAGGAAACCCGGATCGAGTCCGGCGCCGACTACGCGCGCGCCCGAGCGCCTGAGCACGCTCAGCCAGGTTGTTCGCCCGCTGAGCACCTAGTGCGACACCGGCGAACGAGCCCTGTGACCGTCACCGCATCCTCGCCCGTGTCAGCGATCGTCCCCAGGGTCTCGGCGACGCTGACCGGATCGACCGATCCCGCAATAAACCACCGTGTCGAGATCGAAGCGGGCAAGCGTAGCGGCAATACCGTCGTGGCGAGACCCCGATGGTGGTCAACCCGGGCCGAGTTCGCCGACGTCGCGGCCGTCCTTTGCCGCATCAACGACGATGGCGGCGACGATATCGACATCGCGCCTCGGAGCATGCTCGTCTCTCACGACCTCGGCGCCGGCGCGCCGACAGCCACAAACGCCGAGCACGCACGGGCGCTCGGCGGGGAGGAGGAGCCAGGGACTGCCACTGTCGCGATAGACGGTCGGAACGGGCGCGCGCCGAGGCACAACGTTGCCGGGGAGGACACTGGACCTCCTCATCCAAGCGAAGCAGAGGCCCACCCGACGGGGTTTCGACGATGCACGGCAGGTTGGCGGGTGGTCAATTGGTTTTCGACTCAACCGGCGCGTCCACCTTTGGACGTGAGCCCGAGGCAATCCGAACGACCCGCGCCTAGGATGGCGCGTCGAGGCGTGCCCGTGCCGTACTCCTCGTCGCTCTGCCCTTGCTCCTGCTCCTCGTCTCCGCCGCTATACCCCATTCAGTGACCGACTCACTCGCACAGCCGCCTGACCGGTTCCGCGAGATCGCTCGCGCGAAGCTCGCCGATGAGCATGCTCAAACCGTTCTCGACCGCGCGACGACACGCCACTTCGACCGTCGAGTCGCCGCCTGGGAGGCGGTCGCGGACATCGAGGACCTTCGCAAGCGCGCACACGAGATCAGAATGCGAGCGATCGACGACCTCGACCAGTATCTCGAGCAGTTCACCCGGGCGCTTGAACGGCGCGGTGGCCGGGTCCACTTTGCGCGTTCGAGCGACGAAGCCGTGGCCACCGTGGTCGAGATCTGCAGAGGACATGGGGCGAGGCTCGTCGCCAAGGGGAAATCAATGGTGAGCGAGGAGATCCGCCTCAACGACGCCCTAGCGGCCGAGGGAATAGCCGCAATCGAAACAGACCTCGGCGAGTTCGTGCTCGAACTGGCCGGCGAGCACCCGGTCCACATCATCGCACCGGCACTCGAGAAGACCGCCGCGGAGGTCGCCGAGCTCTTCAGCTCGCTTGAGGGCAATCCTGTGTCGCCCGAACTCGACGAGCTCGCCTCGGTAGCCCGGAGACGGCTGCGCGACGTGTTCGATACCGCTGATGTCGGAATCACTGGAGCGAACTTCGGCGTTGCGGAGACGGGGTCGATCGTCCTTGTCACGAACGAGGGAAACGGCCGGATGGTAAGCGCGCTGCCTCGGGTGCACATCGCGTTGATGGGGATGGAGAGGCTTGTCCCGACGACCTCCGACTTGGCGGTTCTCCTGCCCCTGCTCACGCGGAGCGCGACCGCTCAGCGTCTGACGACGTACACCACCATTCTCACCGGACCCCGACGAGAGGACGAGGCGGACGGCCCCGATGAGATGCATGTCGTGGTGCTCGACAATGGGAGATCAAACCTCCGACGCGGTCGCTATAGAGAGATGCTCGCCTGTATCCGTTGCGGATCGTGCCTTAACGTCTGCCCGGTTTACCGGAAGACAGGAGGCGCAGCCTATGGGCCAGTGTACTCGGGTCCGATGGGGGCGGTGCTCGTCCCCCTGCTCGTCGGTCTCGAGAACGCGCCATCGCTACCGCATGCTTCCTCCCTTTGCGGGGCGTGCACAGCGGCGTGCCCGGTGAACATCCCGCTACACGAACTTCTTCTCGACCTTCGCCGAGACCTCGTCGCCGATCGTATCGCGCCCCTCTCGGAGCGTCTCGCATTTGCCCTCTGGTCGCTCTTGTGGGCGACGGTGACAGGCTATCGGCTCTCGACCATGGTCGCTCGTGCCATCCAGCCTCTGGGTGCTCGGCTCGGGCCAGGAAAAGCATGGTCCCGTGACCGTCAGCTGCCGCGTCTCGCGCGGCGGCCTTACCGTAGCCTGAGCAAGGCTCACAGGCGGATGCGTCCTGTCGGATCTCAGCATGGCCCTGGAGATCGGTGAGCGCCACTCGAGCCGAGCCCGTCGGCCCGCCCGCATACCTCTACTGGGCGGTCCATCCACCGTCGATGCAAATCGTTGCGCCGTGCACGTAACTCGCCGCGCTGCTCGCGAGGAACACAGCCGCCGGAGCAATCTCTTCGGGCATACCCCAACGTTTCAGGGGCACGCCATCCGCTAATCTCGACTCAAAGCTTGGATCTTCTCTGAAACCATCGTTCATTGGGGTCTTGATCGGGCCCGGTGCGATCGAGTTGACCCGAATGCCAATCGGCCCTAGCTCGACCGCCAGCGAGCGCATTAACAGCTCCAGTGCGCCTTTCGTCGAGGCATATGCAGCGGAATCCATGAGCCCGACAAGGCCGACCATCGACGAGACGAAGATGATACTTCCACCCTCCTTTAGGTAGGGGAGAGCAGCCTGTGACAGTGCGAACGGGGCACGAACGTTGGTGCGCCACTGCTCGTCAAAGTCGGCCATCGTCGTCGAGACGAAGGGTCGAGGTCGGTAAATTCCGGCCGAGTGGACAACAACATCGAGTGATCCAAACGCACGTACGGCCTCGGAGACTATGTGCTCGGTAGCCTTATCCTTTGCGATATCGACGGCCAAGATCGCACTCGATGTTCGGAAGTCCTCCGACTCGGCTGCAATCGCCGTGAGTCGTCGTTCGTCTCGTCCGACCAACAGGGAGCGAGCGCCCGCCCGCATCATCTCGCGAGCAATGGCTGCACCAATCCCCGAGCTTGCACCGGTGATCACGACGACTTTCCCGGTCAGATCCTGCCCCGTTTCCCTCATTGCGTTCACCTCACCGAATCAGTCTTGGGGTTGCGCCGGCGCTTGCCATCATCGGAGCACACGCCTCCGTACAACACTCGAAGCTCGCCACCAACGGCGATCAGAGGCGCGATCAATGTCGGCCCGCTCCTGCCAGTTTCTCCGAGAGCGGCTCGCGATGCAGTTGTCCGTAAGACCGATGAGCTCTCCGTTGTTCGTCGCTCGGCACAATTGCTCATCAGCGGGCATCCGGGGATCCTGAGCTCACGGTGCTCTAGCTCACGGTGCTCTTTTCGACGGGCGTTGGTTGCCCTCGGAGGTAGGACGTCCCGATTGGGTTCCCTGCTGGCGAACGCCGAGCTGCTCGTTTCCCCGATCAAGTACGAGGTCTGGGACATTCGAGAAGACCTGAGAGGGCCGGGGGTTCGAGGGCTGGCTCGGTTCAACGCTCAGGATCCGCTTTCAAGGGAAGGACGAAACGGTGCTTGGAGCGGTCGCGGACACGGGCTTGCTTGTTGGGAGGTCAGCGGCCAAGCGGAAAGCTGCCTCCTCGCGGACTACCAATTCCCGGACGGCGAGCGGTTGCGAGCGGTTCATTGTCGACTCCATAGGGCAAGGCGGCTGGGGCGGGCCGCGCGGGCGGCGTTCGGGTGGCGGCTGAAATGATCGAGTCCGTGCTTCCGGAAGCTCGTCGGGTCGTCTGCTGCGGCTGCGCGCAACAGTGCGGAGTGCTTGCTCACGTCTCGGCTGGCCGTATTACCCGGATCACGGGTGACCGCGACCATCCGAGGAGCGCCGGCTTCATCTGCCCGAAGGGCTCGAACGCCCACCTGCTCCACTACGACTCGAATCGGCTGCACTACCCGCTGCGACGCCGAGGCCCACGTGGCAGCGGGACGTGGGACCGTGTGGAGTGGGATGAGGCACTCGACGAGATCGCCGGCGTGCTCGTCTCTGTCGCAGAACGCTACGGGCCCGAGAGCGTCGCGTACACGTTCGGAACCCTCCACGGCGCCGACTGGGGTATCGGTGAGCGCTTCATGAACCTCTTCGGCAGTCCGAATACCGTCGGACAGGACAAGGTCTGCTACGGACCAAACGTGCTCGGCGAAGCGCTGACCTATGGGTTCGGCCCGACCTTCTACACATACCCCGCCCCGGGCAAGACTGCCTGCATCGTGGTGTGGGGTATGCGACCGAGCGCGTCGATGCCGCTGTTGTGGAAGCAAATCGTCCGCGCGCGGCGCGAGGGTGCGAAGCTCATCGTGATCGATCCTGAGCGGACCCTTGAGGCGCGGATGGCCGACCTGTGGCTGCAGAATCGACCGAGCAGCGATGTCGCCGTCGCCCTCGGCCTGATCAACCAGATAATCGCGGAGGGCCTCTATGACGCCGACGTCGTCCGTGATCGAACGGTGGGTTTTGCCGCGCTTCGCGCTCGAGCAGCCGAATACCCACCTGATCGCGTGGCCAAGCTCTCCTGGGTTGCTCCGGAGAGGTTGACCGAGGCCGCGCGGCTCTACGCGACAAACAGGCCGTCAATCGTGCACGGTGGCAACGGTCTCTGCCAGAGCGGAACCATGGCGGTTCAGAGCGGCCGGGCAATTGCATGCCTGATCGCGATCACAGGCAACCTCGGCGTGCCCGGAGGACACTCCCTCGCGGGCCCCCCGCGAGACCTCATCGCGAACGGCGACGCAGTCCTTGCACAGGCCCTGCCGGACAGCCAGCGGCGGAAGCGGCTCGGGGCGCAGACGTTCCCGCACATCGGATACGGATACCAAGACCTGGACGACGCCGTGAGCGCGGCCTGGTACGGCAAGAGGCACATTCTGAGCTGGCTCGCCACCGGCCATGAGCCCACCTTATGGAAGGCGATCACGACCGAAGAGCCGTATCCGGTGAAAGCTGTGATCGTCCAATACCACAACGCGGTGGGTGCTGGCGCCAATGCGCGCCGGACGGCGGAAGCACTCACGAGCGACAAGCTCGAACTGCTGGTCGTCCAGGACCTCTTTCTCAACCCGACCTCCCGGCTTGCCGACTACGTCCTGCCGGCGTCACACTGGCTCGAGAAGCCCTTCTTCTCGGTCGCGTACGGGTACATGGGTTTCGTTGGGGACCACGCCGAGGCGTCCGAGGCGACAGTTCCGGCGGACTTTGAGCACCGCAGCGATTACGACTTCTGGCGTGACCTGGGCAGACGTCTAGGACAGGAGCAGTACTGGCCTGCGACGGCGGAACTTTTCTGGGATGAGCTGTCTAGACCTGCAGGACTACGGTTCGAGGAGCTCTGTCGCGAGCCCGGCCCGGTCGTTGGAGAAGCTGCGCGTGGGCCTGCGCCGGCCAAACATCAGTCGAGACTCGGCACACCATCTGGTGCGATCGAGCTCGCTTCATCGCTTCTCCAGCGATGGGGCATCGATCCACTCCCGTACCACCAGGTCCCCGATCTGTTCGCGATTGCCGGCCGGGCGTACCCTTTCGTCTTGACGACCGGTGGGCGCTTAATCGACGGGTTTCACCAAAACGCACAACAGATGCCCTCGTTTCGACGCAAGCACGCCAATCCCGAGGCTCGTGTGCACCCAGCAACGGCCGCGGAGGGCACATGTGGTCGAAGGCCAATGGGTCTCGATCCAGACGCCGGTCGGTGCGGTCCGCCGAGCTGCTGCGCCTGACCGATGACCTGCCTCCCCGCGTCGTACACGCGGACCGCTGGTGGTATCCGGAGCGCGAAGATCCAGGTGACGACCCTTACGGATTCTGGTCGACAAACATCAACGTCTGCACCGACAACGACACAGCAAGTTGCGACCCGATCATGGGCTCCTGGCTGCTGCGCGGTCTGCCGTGCCGGCTTGCGCCTGCTACCGAGCCACCCTCGACGTCAAATACCGCCGTCCGAGCGCGCACTGCCCTCGGGACGGTTGGGGCGCCTTCGGGATCGAGTCGACTCTGCGCCGATTCGGGAGGAGCTTGAGCGGCTCAATGACGCGGCTGCTTACGCCGGCTCAAGCAGGCTCACGGTCATGAGATCGTCACTTACATCAATCTGGCGGAGGCAGCCGCTGAAGGGAGGCGACGGTGCTGAGAGTCTGCATCGCGGGTGTGACCGGATGGCAAGGGGCGCCGCTCGCGGAGGCCATCCGTCAGGCGTCCGACCTCGAGCTCCTGGCCGGAGTCGCTCGCGGCGCCGCCGGGCGGCAGCTCGAGAACGGCACGCCGATCTTCGGCGATCTTGCCTCTGCACTTGACGCGACCCCAGTTGACGTCATGGTCGACTATACGGCGCCGGCCGCGGTTGCAGCCCATGCAGCGACGGCCATCGAGCGTGGCGTCCATGCCATGCTCGGCACGTCCGGCCTTACCGACGACGATCTTCAGAAATTGGATCGTCTCGCGCGGAAAGCGGGCGTTGGGGTTGTCGCAGCACCAAACTTCAGCCCCCTCGCGACACTCCTGGGCCAGGCCGCGGCCCTGATCGGCAAACAGATCTCGCACTGGGAGATCGTCGAATACGCCTCGGCGGAGAAGCCTGACGCGCCGAGTTCAACGGCGCGCGACCTGCAGCACGGCGACTAGGAAATGTCAGCAGACCAGCCAAGCCGGCGGCGATCGCAGAGACGATTGGCGATTCGCGCGCCCGGGGAGCGACGGTTAGCAGGACCAGATCCATTCGGTCAGGCTGCCGAGCTTTCTCTCCTTCGTCGAGGTCCTCCTTGCCGCCGCCGACGATCGGATTGTGCTCCGCTACGGCGAGGACAGTCCCCAGCCCTACGTCCAAGGGACGCTGGTCGCCATTCGCGGCATCGGCAAGCACGTTGGTCTTGTCCGCCCGCGGTCTCGACGCCTTCTCTGAGAGCGGCGACGACGGACCGTCTTCTCGGACGATCTCCTGCCGGACCCAGTTACGAAGCGACTCTATCGAGCAGCCGGGACCCGAGGCGATCTTCACGGAGCGGCCGGCCGCTCGATGGACGAGCTCCCTGAACCTCCTCCCTCGAAACCCACTGAAGGCGCAGGCGGCAAGTGTCCATCAAAGCGGGGACATCACAGCCCGGCGCATGGCTACAAACCAGAGTGCAAACGAACGGCGCGTAACGGAACGCTATTAGTGCCACGGCACGGCTTTGCCAGCCTGAGAACCCGCACCACGACTCACTTGAGCGCACAAGGCGATGGTGCTGTCACGACCGGGCGAGACTCTATCCCAAGGTCGGTGATTCGAATCCACCACGGCCCAAATCGACCCGGCTAGGCATGCGGAAACCGCATGGTTGAGCCAAACCAGGTGTGCCAGATGGGCGAGGAACACGAAGATATGCTCCCAGTGCTCCCACTCTTTTCGGGCGCGGATCGTCTCGCCCTCGCTGCCGTCGCTCGCCTCTCGACGGCGGCATCGACCTTCGACCGCTCCGGGCAGCCGGCCGCGTGCTCGACGAACGCCGGCCACGTCACGGCGAGCTCGCCGGACGCCTACCGGCCGAGAACAGCGGGAAGCCCCGGCGGGCTGGCCGGGGCTTCCCTCCTTTGTGCGAGTTAGCCGGTGCCGAACACTGTGGCGATGACGAAACCGCAGGTGGCTGGGCCTGCCGGTGTGGCCAACGCCGCCGCCCACGAACGACTGCTGGCCGCCGGCGGTGTTTTGGAAGCCACTCACGAACGCATGGAAGGCGCTGGCGGTGTTCTGCTGGCCGGCGGCCACGAACGACTCGGCGGCGCTGGCGGTGTTGGAGGAGCCGCCGGCCACGACCGACGTAGCTGCGGTCAGCGTGTTGTTGTTCCCGGAGACGACACTTTGAGTAGCTCGTGTAGGTGTGACGGTCGCCGATGACGAGGTTGTGCGAGCCCGTCCTAGTGTCACCGTTGTCGGCGTTGTAGCCGATGATGATGTTGCCCAGGCCGTTCGTGGCAATGGTATTGCCGCTGCCGTCGACGACCTGCAGGTTCATGCCGTTGAGCAGCAGCGTGTTCGCATCTGGGCGGCTGACGCCTGCGAGCAGCGTCTCTGGGGTGCTGACCTTCCCGTCCAGGGTGTTGACCGTCCCTTGCAGGGTGCTGACCTTCCCTTCCAGGGTGTTGACCTCCCCTTTGCAGGGTGGTGACCTGCCCTTGCAGGGTGGTGAAGCGGTTGGCGCGCCCCGGCTCGACAATCGCTCCGACCGTCGGCAAAGCTACGGGGCCTGGTCGACGTTCGATGAGTCGCGGCGCACCTACGCCGCCGAGCGGGCCCGCTCCTCGCGGGAGCCGCGAATCGCGGACGCGCAGGGACCCCTTCTACGACGGAACGCGCATTGCGCTGGTCGGGCGAGAAGCAACAGCGCCCAGGTTTGCGCCGGCCCTGGCCACTTCTGTGCGCCTGTGCAGCGGGACACGGCCGCGCTTGCCCGCCGGCTCGACGATACCCATCATCCGCAGGCAGTAGATCGTGCGCTGCGCCAACAGCGTGCCGCACCCGAGAATGGCTGCGAGCTCGCGGGTGCTGAATGGCTCCAGCGGCAGCGCAGGCAGCGCCGCGAGGATGTCCTCCGGCGTCCGCAGCGCGACCCGGTCGAGGACCTCGACCAACCGGCGCTCCCCCGGATCTCGGGTGCGACTCCGAGTCGTCGTCGGCTGCGGGCGGCGGATGTGATCCTCACGCACCAGCAGCACCTCGATCGTAAGGTTCGGGTGAGTCAGCAGGGACGGAAACGCGACCAGTTTGTCGAACACCGCCACCGTCGTCTCGCGCTTCGGCGATCGGCGGGCACTGAGCACCTGGCCGTTCTCGTCGACCCGAATGATCCTGCGCTCGGCCGCCACCGGGTACACGACGCGGATGCGGTGCTCGTCCAGCAGGGCGTCCAGCTTGTCGCCAAGCGCACCGAACCCCCCCGTCTGCACCTCGACCAACTCGCCGTCAGCCCGGACGAGATCGACCACGAACCGGCCCACCGGCACCTCCAGGCGGTCGCCCGGCTCGGCCAGTAGAGCCTTCACCGCGGCATGAAGTGGACCCTCCCGCAGAACCCCGATGCCTGTCACGAGGCACAGGCTACGTCTGCGGCCCGCTGTCTAGACCGAGCGAAAGCTGCCGTCTTCACCGGTGACGAATCGAAACGATCAGCGCGATGGTGGCCGGTTTGCCTTTCGGCCGGTACATCGCAGCCCCTCAGGGGAGGTGGACGCTTATGCCCGGTGGTTCTGTCCAGCGATCCTGACCGCGTATGAGCACCCTCCTCGTCCCGCTTCCGGAGGAAGCCGTTCCGAGGAGTCCGGCCTGTGCCGATCCGTCGGGCCACCACAGGAGCATTGGGGCCCCCAAGCCTCGAGTGTGAAATGATCCAAACCAAGGGAAGCGGGCACCTCGGTCGCAGAGCTCCCACTGATCCGGGTGGATCACCGTGACCGCGGGTTGAGCGAGTCGCTCACCGCTTGAACGCCGAACACTGGCACGAGTGCGGCAAGGATCGTTCCAGCAGGCGAGATCGGGTTTATGGGAGCGGCGGAAGGCGGTCGGTGCAGCCCACGCCGCGGAGGCAGCGGCTGGGAAGGCGCGATGGGGTCGGTTGTGTCAAGGCCGGCCGTTGGGATCGAGGTGGCCATTGCTGTTCCTTTCCGGGGTCATCAGCGTCGTTGCGAGACACTGGGCGCCCGGTCTTGCCATTCGCTTGCAGCACGCTTTCATGGCCTCGGATGAGGGCCACTCCCCCGGAATCGGATCCCGCCTCGCGAAGGCACCTGAGGCGCTGATGGATCGCATCTACGGGCGTCCCAGACCTGCCGGCGTTTCGGAGGACTACACGCAGATCGAAGCGAGCGATCGGGTCGATGATCCGGCGGCTCACTGCCCGAAGCGATCAGTGTCGAGCGACAGGAATCTGCCGGCCGTCAACGAGCTCCCTCCCTGAACGCGATGCGGGCATCCGTCTCGCAGCGCGCGCCACCCGGCGACCCTCACCAGCGGCTCTTGCAGTCGTCTGGCCGCTCGACTAGCGTCCGCGTCCCGGCGGCCCTCGTCAGGCTCGCCGCGATCGCAACAGGGAGCGTGCGTCTGTTCTATCGGCTCGGCAGCCACGAGCTCGGGCTGATCCTCTTCGGGGTCGTGTTCGGCGCGACCGCGCTCGGTCTCGTGCTCGGCCGGGTGGTACGGCACCGGTCGGAAGAATTCCGGGAGCCGTTCGGAGCGCTGCAGGGTGCATTGCTCGGCCTTGTCGCGCTCGTCCTCGCGTTCGGGCTCGCGCTGGCGGTCGGACGCTACGAGTCTCGCCGCGCGGCCGTCGTCGATGACGCCAATGCGATCGGCACGACCTACCTGCGCGCCGAGACGCTGGCGGAGCCGTTTCCGAACGGGCTCGCTCGAGCGGTTGGTCCGCTACACGGATACCAGCATCCGGCTTTCACTCTCCGTGCCGGGCAGCGCCGATGCCGAGGCGGCTATTGCCGACGGCGACCTGCTGCAGCGCGAGCTCTGGGGGCTCGCCGGACAGGCGCTCGCCGACGCGCCCACCGCAAGCGCGCCGCGTCTGTACGTCGAGTCGCTCAACGAGATGATCGACATGCAGACCGTGCGCGTGGCCGCACTGAACAACCGGGTACCGGGTGCGGTGCTGGCCGTGGAGGTGGTCGGCGCAGCTGTCGCCCTCTGCCTGCTTGCCTTCTACCTGTCGCTCCTCGGCCGCGGCGTGATCACCGTCCTCCTCGCCGCGGCTCTTGTCACACTGCTGCTCCTGGTGACGTTCGACCTCGACCGGCCAACGCGTGGTCTCATCCGCGTTCCAGACGACGCCGCTCACAAGCCTTCGCGCGTCGATGACGCTGCCGCCGGCGGCGACCGGACCGGGCGTTCCATAACAACCCACTGAGTGCGGGTGTCGGCGCGTCACTCCGCCGCGGCGGACACGAGCGATCCGATTCCGGTGACCGCGCGCTCGAGGCCGGCCTCGTCGAAGACGTGGAGGACGCAGTTCCCGATCTCGTGGGCGGGCGCGTCGAGCGAGTCCGAGCCGACTGCGGCATTCAGCGCGTAGCGGACCGGGATCTCGTGGCAGACGACGAGGATTCGGCGTTCCGGCCGCTCGAGCAGGCGCCTCAGCGCGGCGGCGTAGCGACGCGCCGCCTCGTCGAGGCTCTCGCCGGACGGGAACCGCTGGTCGCGCCCGTGCTGATGCTTCCACGCGCGATAGTCCTCGATGGTCCGGCCCTCGAGGTCACCGACGTCGATGTCGTCGAGAAGCGGCTCTTGGGCGAAAGGAATCTCGCGGCCTGCCAGCGCGAGCTCCGCGGTCCTGCGTGTGCGACCGAAACGCGTGTGGACGCAGAGGTCGAGGGCGACGTTCGCGACCTGCATGCCGAGGCCCAGCGCCTCGGCCTCGCCGGCCGGGGTGAGCCCGACCGGAACGCTGGGATCGCCGTTCACACGCCGCGAGACGTTGAGCTCGGACTGGGCGTGACGGGTGAGCAGGAACAGGCGCACCTCGGAAGCCTAGGACGCCGGCCAGTCCGGACACGATGTACCAACGGGGGATCTCGGATCCACCGGTCAATCGACCATCCGCACGATGGCGGTCCGGCGCCGTGGGACGCACAGTGCTAGGGCAAGGTTGTGTGACGGCGGGCTCGGAGAGCCACCCGCCGGCGCAGTGGGCCAGAAGGAGGCCGAACTGATGAGCGAGCAGAACGCGCAGCTGATCCGCGATGGCTACGAGGCCTTCGCCCAGGGCGACATCCCGACGGTTCTCAAGCTCTTCGACGAGGACATCGACTGGCACGTACCGGGCCGCAGCCCACTGTCGGGTGACTATCACGGGCACGACGGCGTGATGGGCTTCTTCACGAAGTCGATGGAGCTGTCGAACGGGACGCTGAAGGTCAAGGTCGACGAGGTCGTCGCCGACGGCGATCGCGTCGTGGTCTTCAGCACAGTGAGCGCGCGGCGAAACGGCCGGTCACTTTCGGCCGCCGAGGTCCACTGCTGGCGACTGTCCGACGGCAAGGCCGTCGAGTTCCGTGAGTTCCAGGGCGACCAGCAGAGCGAGGACGAGTTCTGGCTCGGATGACCTGATCTCCCGCGGGCACGCCCGCCGACCCAAGCCCCCCAGAGAGGGCCCCACACCTCCCCTCGCGTTGCGATCCCGTGTGGGGCCCTCAAACCTTGGCCCCGGTAGGAAGCGCTAGCCGGGCGTCGGCTCGCCGTCGGGTACCGTGGCCCGGCGCCGGTTCAGGCGCCGGCGCAGGCGGAAGGGCGCCCTGCGCCATTCCGCGAGGCTGGGACCGGGATCCCTCCACGAGAAGAGGAAGGCGTGCTTGCGGTGCGCGAGCGATCGCAGCCACGCGCCTGTGCTCAACGAGCCTTCCCGACGGTACGCGAGGAAGGCAACCGCATCGTCGGGGCCGCGCCAGATGCGCACGCCGGCGCGATAGCGGCGAGCCTGAGCCGGCTGCGCGCCCACGATCCGGTCGTAGATGAACTGCGCCACCTCGATTCCGGAGCGGCGCATGAGCTCGTGCGATGCCGTCATACGCGGGTTGCACTCGATCAGCTTGAGCACACCGTCACGGGAGTCGCGCTTGAATTCCACCTGCGCGTAGCCGACGAATCCGACGCCTCGAAGGAACGAGAGGCCCGCCTGCTCCGCCTCGTCGTCGCGCGTCGACACCTCGTAGGTGAAGTCCCCGAACGACGGCGGGCGCAGACGGAGCTTCTGTTTGCGTGAACCCGAGATGCGGCCGGCCGTCGGCATCCAGGTAGGCGTAATAGGAGTGGAGGTCGCCGTCGCCGCCGGGGATGATCTCCGTCACGATCAGGTCGACGCCGCGCGTGAATGCCAGCCGGGCGGCATCGACGAGCTCCTCGACCTCACGGGCGACGAACAGCTTGCCTGACGAGAAGCGGATCGATCGGTGCGAGTGGACGGGCTTCAGCGCGCACGGAAGCCCGATCTCCAGCGCGGCCCGGCGGACGTCCTCCTCTCCGGCGACGCGGACCGTCCGGGGCGCCGGCGTGCCGATCGCGTGCGCGAGGTCGTACGTCTGCTGCTTGTCCAGCATGGCCCGGACAACGGCGAGATCCAGCTCGGGCAGCAGGTGGCCGGCCTGGCGGAGCGTGGCCTCGTGAGACGTCACGAGCTCCATCGCCATGTCGCTGGTCGGCATCACGACCAGCGGCTCGGGCAAATCCAGGAGGTAAGCCAGCGCTCCCTCGACGACGTCGCCCTCGCGGGTGTCGAGGAAGCGATGGCAATCGCGACTGTGTCTGGCGGGCTCCAGGTCGGCCGCCCCGACGACGATCACGCGCACGCCGTGTGCGCGCAGGCTGCGCGTAATCGAGACGGCAGTCATGCCGCCCCCCACAAGGGCCGCCGCAGGAGGCACACACTCATTATGGTCGCTGGAGCGCCAAATGCCGAGGGCCCATCGACGCCGCGCTGCACTGTCGCCTAGAGCGACGTGTCGGCGATTCGCTCGGCGATTGCCACCGTCGTGAGGTTCGTATTCGAGCGGGGGATCGTGGGCATCAGGGACGCGTCCGCGACGACGAGCCCGTCCGTTCCGAGGACGCGCCCTCGCATGTCGGTGACCTCTCCGATGGCGCAAGTGCCCGCCGGATGGAAGTAGTTGCGCACCGTGGCCGCGACGTACTCCTCGAGGTCGCGCTCGGCCGGTGCCAGCTCGTGCGCCAACAGCCCGCGAAACGGCTCGGTGGCGGCGACGGCGCGCGCGAGCTCGAGCGCCTCGACGATGACGGGCATGTCCTCCTTCCGGCTGAGGAAGCCGCGCTCGACGTCCGGTAGGTCGGCCGGGTCGACGGAGCGAAGGCGAACTCGCCCGGCCGAGAGCGGCTTCATGTGGAAGCACCCGCAGCTCGCCTCGAAGCGGTCGGTCGTCCCTCTCACCGGATTCGTCCAGGACAGGAGGTGAATGTCCCAGCTGCCGACCGGGCACGAGCTGCTGGCGGCCTTCAACACTGCGTGGGGCTCGAACAGCCGGCCGTGGTCTCGCACATGGGCCGCCGTGCGCGAGTGGAGCTCCTCCGTCGGCTCCCACGCGATCCCCGATCCGCAGTGATCGAGCAGCCGCTCTCCCACTGGCAACGCCACGGCGAGTGGAATTCCGTGCCGGCGCAGCTCGGCCTCCGGGCCGATTCCGCTTCGCAGCAAGACGGTCGGGGTGAAGTAGGCGCCCGCTGTCAGCACGACCGTCTCCGCCTCGACACGGCGGCCGTCGGCGAGCTGCACGCCGACTGCGCGCGATCCCTCCAGGAGCACGCGGTCGACGAGCGTGTCGCCGAGGACGGTGAGGTTCGGCCGATCCCGGGCGGGTCGAGATACGCGAAGGCGGTGTTCCAGCGGACGCCGCCGACGCACGTTCGCGGGCCCCGCGGCGACTCCGACCGGCCGCTCAGCGTCGTCCGGGTCATCGAGCAGCGGGAAACCGAGCTCCTGGGCGGCCGCGAGGAACGCGCTGTGGAAGGGTGCGGGTGAGTCGGTGTTGGCCGCGCCGGTGCGCAGCGTGGTCCGGGCCCGCTCGAGATAGGGCGCCAGGCGCGCATGACGACCATTCCGGCCCCCACTCGTCGTAGTCCGACGGGTGTTCCCGCCAGCACGAGACACGCGTTGTGCGTCGAGCAGCCGCCGATCACGCGTGCTCCCAGCGAGCGATCGTCCTCGCCGCCCGTGCCCCAGTCGTGCGTGAACACGAGCGCCCGCGGATCGAGCAGCTCCTCCGGCCAGCGGCCGCCGTCGAGCGGCCCGTAGTCCGGGCCGGCCTCCAGGCAGACACACGCTCCGGGCGGGATCTCTCCGACAGCCGCGCGGCCAGCACGCACCCGGCGGTGCCCCCGCCGACGACCAGAACGTCGTAGCGCCCGTCCACCCAGCGGACTCTACGAATCCGGACGGGCGAGCGCCGCGGCGCAACGCGCCGAGTGGAGGTACGAAACCGGCGGTTGGGCAGGTGCCGTAGCGGGTACCCTGTCGAGAGATGGACGCCGCAGTGATCATCGCCTCGGTCATGGCCGGCCTCGTGGTGCTCGCGACCCTCGGAGTGTTCGTCTGGGCCGCTCGGGAGGACGGTCGGCTGCAGCGCAGGCGCGACGTCGCACGCCGTTTCCCCCGGTAGTGCTCCCGGGGCTGTCACCCGGGTTGCGCTTGCTACGCTCAAGAGCGGCCCTCGAACCGACGGGTTCGGGCCCTGTTCTCCGGAGTAGTGACTGACGATTGCGGCACGCCGGCGGACGTTTTCGTGTCGGCGATCTCGGAGGACATGGACGATGACAAGCAGGCCGAAGCTCGTGCGTGCTCGCGGGAGCGCTCGTCACGATGCTGGCGCTGGTGGTCGCGACCTCCGCGACCTCCGCCACGCGCCGCCGAGCCCAGGCTCTTCACCGTCGCGGCGGTCACCGACGGTGACACAATCCGGCTTACCAACGGCGAACGGGTGCGCCTGGTGCAGATCGACGCGCCCGAGTCGGCTGAGGAGTGTTACGGCAGCAAGGCGGCACGCGTGCTGGCCGGCCTGCTCCCGGCCGGGACGAAGGTCAAGCTGGAGAGCCGACCCCGCGCTCGACAGGGTCGACCGCTACGGCCGGCTGCTGCGGTACGTCGTCAAGGGCAGCGTCAACGTCAACATCGCCCTCGTTTCACGCGGCGCGGCGACCGTGTGGTTCTTCGACGGCGACCAGGGGCCGACACGCGTCCAGGCTGCTCGCGGAGGCCAAGACCGCGAAGCGGGCCGGGAAGGGCCTCTGGGGTGCCTGTCCGGGCACGCCCTTCGACCCGCTGAGCGCGGCCGACACCGGGCCGGCGGGAGGCTCCGCGCGGCCCGGCCTGCCGGGACGGAGTCGACAACGACCGGGACGGCAAGACGGACTATCCGGCCGACCACGGCTGCACGAGCCCTCGCGACACGACGGAGAGGAACGGCGCGCCGGAGCTGCGATCCCGCCTACCCGACCGTGTGCATCCCGCCGCCGCCGCCCGACCTCGACTGCGGCGACGTGAACCAGAAGCGCTTCACGGTCCTGCCTCCGGACCCGCACAGGTTCGACGGCGACCACGACGGGATCGGCTGCGAGAGCTAGACCGGCGGCCGAGCCGGCCGCTCGGCCGCCGGCCCGCTCAGCCGCCCCGCGGCTCGCCAGACCGTGCCGAGCCCTGCGGGCTCGGCGATCGGGGTCGCCGCCGGCCGACCGCGGCCTTCGGCCGCTAGTTGGCGGGTCGCGGCGGCCGAGTCGCCCGCTCGCCGCCCCGCGGCCGCCCCTACGCTGGGCCTTCGGCCCCGTTGCTGACCGCCCCGTTGCGGCCGCAGACCGTCGGCCGAGCCCTGCCGGGCTCGGCGATCGGGGGTGCCGCCGGCTTTGACCGCGGCCTTCGGCCGCTCCAAGCGGGTCGCGGGCGGCCGAGCCGCCCGCTCAGCCGCCGGGCGGCCCTGCCCCTAGGGGAAGTTGCTGCGCGCCCACGAGATGAGGGCGCTCAGCGCCGGCCCGCCGCCGTACTCGTTGTCGCCGGTTGTCGAGCCCGTGGGCTGCTGGACGGCCGTGCTGCCGATCGTGCTGCCGACGCCGACGACGCGCGGCCACGGCTCCTTGTCCCACCAGCCCCACACGGAGCCGCCCGACTGCCCCGGCGTGAATTCGTTGAAGTGCCCGATCACGTAGCCGGTCTGACCGCTCAGGCTCTCCTCACCGACGCTCGACACGACGCCGCCGCCCTGGAAGGCAGGGCGCTCGCCGCTCGAGAGCTCGCCCGGATAGCCGATGTACTGCCAGTACGCGCCGTCGTTCCAGTCGTCGTCGTAGGTGCGGATAGCCGGGGTACCCGACGACGTCGCCGATTCGCTCCTCCATGACCGAGGACGACGTAGTCGAACGCGCGTCTGCTCGTCGGTGAGCGTGCCCGGCCGCCTTCTCCCAGAAGATGACCTGGGTGGCGGCGATCTCGCCCCACGGGCCGGGGCCGTCGAAGTAGCCGGGGGTGAACGTGAGCCAGGAGACGCCGCCTCCGGACCCTCCGGTCCAGTTGACCACGTGGCTTGCGGTCAGCACGTGGCGTGGGCCGATCGTCGTACCAGAGCCCCACTGGCCGGCGGTTCTGACCTTGCCCGTGGTTCGCCACGGGAAGCGAGAGGTCGTCGAACAGATACCGATCGTCGGCTCCCGAAGATCGTGCCGCCGAGGTCCGGGTCCTTGCCCTTCCGTGGCCGCAGGCGGTGGGTCGGCCGGGCGAGATCCGGCGTGAAATTCGTGGGCACGCCGGCAGGGCGGAAGCCCTCGATCTCGAGCCTGGCGAGCTTCGGGTCGATGTCCTTCGCGCTCAGCCGGGTGACCGGAATGCGCTCGTACCTCCGCCGGCGGTCGAGGCCGTCCACGCCGACCGCGGCCGAGACGCGCAACCGGTCGCCTTCCGTGACGATGCGCTGATCCGTCACGCCCTTCAGAGACACGTCCAGAAGCGTCACGGCCGCGCTCTCCGGCTCGCCCGCGGCCGGCAACGTCGAACGCTTGGACACGGCGCTGTGCTCGACCGGCTTGCTGATCGTCTTCCTCCGTCGCACGGTGGCTCCCTTCGATAGGCAGGTTTGATCGGGCTCGAAGGCCCGAGGTCGATGGCTGATCTAGTCCGGGGGCTCGTCGAAGTCCGGCAGCACGGTGACGTTGTCGTTCAGCGTAAGCGGAGCACGGCTTCGTCGCCCAGCCGGCGCACGAGCCGTCGCGCCAGCCCGTGAAGTACCAGCCCGAGTCGGCGATCGGAGTGATCGTCACCGCCGTTCCGCGGAGGAACTCGGCACAGCCCTCACCGCACGCGGCGCCTGCCGGCTCGACGGACGCGCTCCCTGCTCCGGACGGGTCGACATGGAGCTGAACCAGGAGCTCGAAGCGCGCCACCGCCAGCGTGTCGCCCTCCATCGTGAAGGTGCAGGACGGCTCCTCCGGGCTTCCTTCGCAGTTGACGCCCTCCCAGCCGACGAAGGTCTTCGAGTCGCCCGCACTCGCCTCGAGCGTCACGCGTGTCCCGTCGGCGAATTCCTCCGTGCAGTCCGCGCCGCAGTCGATGCCCTCGCCGGTGACCGTCCCGCTCCCTTCGCCGCCGACCTCGACGCCGAGCGTCCAGGTCTGCTCGGGTGTCGGGTCGAACACGGCGAGCGCGGTGCGGTCGCCGTCCATCGTCAGCGTGCAGGACTCCTGTGCCTGTCCCTCCTGGCAGGTCGCGCCTTGCCAGCCGGCGAACTGCGAGTCGTCCTCCGCCTGGGCCTCGAGGGTCACCGTCGTGCCGGTCTCGTAGTCCTCGTCGCAGTCGTCGCCGCAGTCGATGCCGTCGCCGGAGACCGTGCCGCCGCCGTCGCCGGCGGTCTCGACGGTGAGGTGCTGTGAGCCCGGAGCGCGCTTCCGGAAGACGGCGACCGCGGTGGCGTCCCCGTCGACGGTCAGCGTGCAGGTCGGCGCACGCCGGCCCTCGTCGCAGGCGACGCCGTTCCAGCGGGCGAACACCGAGCCCTCGTCGGCCTCGGCGGTGAGGGTCAGCGAGGCGCCTTCGGCGAGCTCCTCCTCGCAGTCGTCCCCGCAGTCGATCCCTTCCCCGACCACTGCGCCGCTGCCCTTGCCGTCGAGCTCGACCGTGAGAACGGCCGCCTGTGCGAGCGTCTCCGTCGAGCCTGACGGCGAGGGGTCGCCGCGCGCATCGCCCACGACGAGCCCGAGCGCGGCACCGCCGCCGCCGAAGAGCGCGAGCGCTCCGAGCACGGCGCCGACGGCGACCAGCCGCCGTGAAGCGCCGATCTGGACGGGGCGTGTGGCGTCTCGCGTCGCGTTGTCGAGGTTGTGGCGGGTCGCGCACCGGCCCGCCACGTCGCCGAGCCTCTCCTGGAGCTCGAGCGCACGCTCGAGACATTCAGCAGCCTGCTTCGGAGCGCCGGCGCAGAGGTGCAGCGCTCCGAGCTCGTTCAGCGCCCAGGCTTGCCCGCTCTCGTCACCGACGACCTGCGCCGCGCGGAGCGTGGAGCGCAGCGAACGGACGAGGTCTCGCCAGCGAAACGCGAGGACGCACAACCCGTGCAGCGCCTTGGCGACGCGGATCTCCTCCGCGTAGCGCTTCTCCCGGTCGAGCCGGTCGAGGAGGCCGAGCAAAGCTCCGATCTCGCCCGTCACGAGACCGGGGTCGAGGAGCCGATCCTCGGCCGCGGCCTTGAACAGCCTGTTGGCGTGCTCCACGCGGTCGGTGACCGCGTCGGCTGTGACTTCCAGCTCCTCGAGCGCCTCGACCGACGACTGTGCGGCGTGCGTGCTCTGCGGCTCGGCGAGCGCCGCGCGCAACTCGGACGCATTCGCACGCGCCTGTGCCTTGTCGGACCTCGCAGGCCTGCCCGCGAACTGCGCGGATGTCCCTGCCGAGACGGCGACCTCGAGGACGTACCGGCCTGCCGGCGCGGAGCCCGTAACGGACGGCCGCATCACCATGACACAACTCCGGCGCTTGCTTCCGCGAGCATCATCCACTCCTCCTCGCTGCGCTTTCTGCGCTCCATCGTCCACACGGGTCCGGTAGACGGCTGGTCGAGCGCTGGCGCAGTCCTGGAAGACGCCTGGACAGCGCGCGTTCAGCAGGGAGAAAGCGATTCTCCAGGGGCCGCGATTACGATCGCCGAAACGGAACGAACGCAAGGGGGCGATCTTCGATGCGGATGTTGCGACGGAAAGGCAGATCCGTCGTCGTGTGGCTCGCAACAGGGTTGACGCTGGTGTTCGGCGATCCTGCGCTCGCGGCCGGCACGAACACCTGGCTGACCTATCGCGGGCGGCGTCGGCCGTCACAGCCCGCTGACACGCCGTAGAGCCCCCGGCCCGGCCTAGCCGATCGAGCGGGCGGCGAGACCCGTCGCGAACGGCTCCCTGATCAGTCGGCAGACTCGGCGACGACCTTCGAGAAGTACTCGAGGGCCTTGCGCGTCTTCGTCTCCTGCTCGCCCGAGAGATCGACGCCCCGCTCCGTGAGGAACGCCCGTGCCTCGGCGGCGGTCTGGAACGCCTCCGAGGGCGCGCATTTGGTCGAGAGCTCGAGGATTCGCGACGAGTCGGGGTAGAGCCACATCTCCGCGACGAGCGGGCGGCCGAACCCCTTGGGCTCGAACTTCAGCTTCAGCACGAAGATGGGGCCCAGAACGGTGAGGTCGTCGAGACCGACTCCCTCGGGTGCGCGTTGCTCGTAGAACGCCCGCTGCTCCTTCGAAAAGAGGTTCCCCAGCGGCCGCTTCTTGAGCACGGTCTTCCTCACGTCGGCCTCCGCGACGCCCTTGAACGATCCCGAGCAGACGAACCCTCCGGGCATCGCGTCCACCTCGACGCCGAAGGTCGGTGACTTGCGCAGCTTGCCGGACAGGTCGTCGGGCACGACGGGCCGGAGCTTGACGACGGTGTCGTCGCCCTTCCCCTGCACACGGCGAGCACGGACGACGACTCCGCTGTCGTTGAGTGTCAGATCGGGAGTGTCGAAGAAGAACACCTGGCGGATCTGGGCGTCGAGGGGATCGATCCCGAGAGCCGAGATGGCAGAGCGATGATCCCCCTCGGGAACGGTCAGCTTCAACTCGACGCTGTCGGCGCCCTTGGTCAGCGCGAGCAGCTCCGCGGTCTGCTCGTTGGTTAGGCGTTGCTCCTGCTTCGCGGTGGATGTCGTCACGTTTTGCTCCTTTTCTCTCAGCGGTAGCGGCTCGACTCGTCGAACGCGTCGGCGCGGATTTGCGTCGCGACCTGCTCGGCGGTCCCGGAAGCCTCGGCGTAGTCCTCCCCCGGCGCCGCGCCTCCGGCGGCGGCCACCCACACGCCGTTGAGGCGCGTGCTGGAGGTACCAGACGTGCGTGAAGAGGGCGAAGACGAGGAGGGCCGCAAGCGCCGGGTGCACTCGCCCCGGGGTGCCGGTCCACTGCTGGGCGGTACGAACCCGGCGCGCCGTCAGCCAGACGGCGATCAACGTCGGTATGAAGGCCACCGGCCAGAGCGCTGCGAGGATCGCGGAGACGACCGGCGAGTTCCCGAACGGGCGCCCGACGGCCTTCGAGTAGTCGCGCAGCTCACGGTTCACCACGTAGATCCAGACGACCCCGCCGATCCCGAGCGTCAGGAAGACGAGCAGCCACATCGCGATCGGGTTTCGCGTTGCAGCCGTCACCCCGGGGGCGACGTTGAGCTCACGTGCGGTGGTTACGTTCACGATGCCCTTTCGTCCTCTGGCGCGATCGTATCCCAGGGACGTGGGTCACGCGTCGGGCCGGCCGGCGGCCGCGACGGCTCCGTACGGGCCTGGGAGTACGCTGTGCGCGATGGCGACGATCGACTATTCGGCCGCCGAGCGCGAGGTGATACTCGCCGAGTCGAAGCACTGGTTCTTGCGCGTGCTCTGGGGTGTCCTGTTCCTGATCCTCGGCTTCATCATCCTCGGCTACGACACCCAGTCGCTGACCGTGCTCTCGATCTTCATCGGTGTGTCGTTCCTCCTGAGCTCCCTGACCTGGTTTCTCGCGGCAGCGGTCGCCGTCGAGGGCCGCGGCTTCTGGATCGTCGGCGCGCTGCTCGGCCTCGTCGCGGCGATCATCGCGTTTGCGTACCCGGACGAGACGCTTCGCGTGCTCTCCCTGCTGCTCGGGTGGTTCCTCCTGCTCGGCGGGCTCCTCCAGCTCGTCGGCTCGCTGACGCACCGCAACCGTGAGCTCTGGTGGATCGGGCTCATCTTCGGCATCGTCCTGTTCGGTCTCGGTGCCTGGGCGGTCGGCGAGACCGACCGGTCGCTCGCGCTGCTCGCCACCATCGTCGGCGTCTACTGCCTGCTCAAGGGCGTGGTCGAGGTCGTCGTCGCGTTCCGGCTTCGGAGCCTGAAGCACGAGCTAGAGACCTCCACCTAGGATCATTCGCGCGTGGCCGAGGCCTTCGCCTGGGGGCTCTTGGCAAGCTCCTCGCTGCTGCTCGGCGGCCTCTTGGCTCTGAGCTTCCGTATCGGGAACCGGACGCTGGGGCTCGTGATGGCGTTCGGCAGCGGTGTCCTGATCAGCGCGGTCGCGTACGAGCTCGTGCTCGAGGCCTTCGAGACCTCCAAGGGCGGCGGCGACGTCGCGCTCGGCCTCTTCGCCGGCTGCGCGGTCGTTCTCGATCGGCGACGCGCTGATCGACCGGATGGGCGGCGCCGACCGGAAGCACTCCGGAGGCGGGCAGGCAGAGGGCTCCGGCCTCGCGATCGTGCTCGGGATCGTCCTCGACGGGATCCCGGAGTCGATCGTGCTCGGGCTGACGCTGGTCGGCGGCGGAGGCGTCGGCGTCGGCGATCCTCGCCGCCATCTTCCTGTCCAACCTGCCGGAGGCGGTCGCCGCGACGAGCGGGCTCTCGAATGCCGGCTGGACGACGCGCACGGATCCTCGGCCTCTGGCTCCTCGTCGACGTCGTCTCCGGGCTCGCGGCGCTCGCCGGCTTCGGGCTCTTCGACGACGCCTCGCCGAGCACGATCGCGTTCGTGCTCGCCTTCGCCGGCGGCGCGATCCTGACGATGCTCGCGGACACGATGATGCCCGAGGCCTTCGAGCACGGCGGCAAGCTCGTCGGCGTGTTCACGACGCTCGGGTTCGGGCTCGCGTTCGCGATCAGCGCGCTCGAATGATTCGCTCGCTACGCGGTCATTGCCGCGCGAGCGCCATGCGGATCTCCGCCTCGTCGTCGACGACGTGCCGTGCGTGAATGAGCCCGATCGGAGGAAAACGCTGAGCAACGGGTAATCGCTTGGTGACGCAGTGTTCTGCGCGCCGACTTCCCGGAGGAGGTCCTCATGGCCGACGACGAGGCGAAACGACCCGACCCAGCCGCTCGACCCTCGTGCTCCGAGGCAGGGGCAGGATCCGGGCGGCGCAGTGCCTCCGTCCGGGCCGCCGCCGGAGCCCGGCTATCCGCCGCCGGCCTACCCCGGGACCCGGCAGGCCAATGGGAGGAGCCGCCGCCGAGCGAGCCGAGCCGGCTGCCGCTCATTCTCGCCGCGATCGCGACCGCGCTCGCCCTGGGCGCGATTGCGCTCGCCGTCACGAGCCTGTTCAACGACGAGGAACCTGCCCCGGAGGAAGCTGCGGGACCGATCCAGAGCGTGGACATCGCGGACGGCGCAATCACCGCGGACAAGCTCGCGGACGGCGCCGTGATCGAGGTGAAGCTCGCGGACGGCGCCGTGGCGACCGGCAAGCTCGGCGACCAGGCTGTCGTGAACGCGAAGCTCGCGAACGCGGCCGTGTCGAACAACAGGATCGCCTCGGGCGCCGTCGGGACACAACGGATCGCCGATCAGGCCGTCAACGGCGGGAAGGTACAGGACGACTCTCTCACCGGTGACGACATCGACGAGTCCACCCTCGGCAAGGTTCCGTCGGCGCAGCAGGCCGACACCGCGGAGGTGGCCCAGAGCGTCGAGGGGCTGGATCTCGGAAATCTCGTCCCCTCGATCGAGCTCGCGCAGGGGGCGAGCGACTCGAGCTCGGACGACGCCAAGTCCGCGAGCGCGGCCTGCCCCGACGGCACGCAGCTGGTGGGAGGCGGCGGCGGCATCGGAGGCGACGCAACGGGAGTCGCGCTCGTGCGGAGCTCGGCAGACGGCAACGGCTGGACGGTGGCCGCGCAGGAGATCGCGCCGAGCGAGGCCGACTGGAGCGTGGACGCGGTCGCGTTCTGCGTGTCGCTGAGCTAGGTCGCAACGCGTCTCTGGTCAGGTCAGGCGGAACCGCCTGCCTGCGCCTGCCCGACGGCCGGCGAGGGCGCACCGTGGCCTCCGGCGTGCAGCGAGGCGACGACGGCGAAGACGACGGCTGTCACCGGCACGGCGAGGTAGGCGCCGATGATTCCGAACAGCGAGCCGCCCGCGGCCACTGCGAGCAGGATCACGGCCGGATGCAGATCGACCGTGCGGCTCTGGATGATCGGCTGGAGGAAGTTGCCCTCGATGAGCTGAACGCCGATCACGATCCCGAGCGCGATCAGGGCCGTTTCCCAGCCGTCGTCCGCGAACGCGACGAGAACGGCGACGAGGCCTGAGATTGTCGCGCCGACGAAGGGGATGAAGGCTCCCAGAAAGATGAGAATCGCCAGCGGGAAGGCGAGTGGGACGCCCAGAATCCAGAGGCCGATCCCGATCAGCGTCGCGTCGATTGCCGCGATCATCGCCGTGCCACGGATGTAACCGCCGAGCACGTCCCACGCGCGTCGGCCTGCCTGGTCGACCTCGACCGCGTTCTCCGGCGAGAATCGCCCGACGACCCAGCGCCAGAACAGCGCCCCGTCGCGCAGCACGAAATACAGCATCGCGACGGCGAGGATCAGACCCGTGAGCAACGCAACGCCCGTGTTGAGCCCCGAGACGAGGTATGAGGAGGCCTGGCCCCAGGCGTCGCCCAGCGAGCTGTCCAGATCCTGGAGCCTGTCGAACGAGATGTTGAACGGGTCGCCCTCGAGCCACCCGATCAGGTCGTCGACGCCCTGCTCGACGGCGGTGCGGAGTCGTCCCAATCCCTCGCGACCGCCGTCGTCACGAGTGCGATGAGCCCGAGGACGACGACGATGCCGAGGCCGAGTGCGATCGCTGCCGCCGGCCGATGGAGCCTCAGGCGCCGGAACAGGGCCGCCACCGGGGTCAGCGCCGGGGAAATCGTCAGCGCGACCAGGGCCGGGAGGACGATCACCCTGAGGTACCAGAGCAACGCGAGCAAGGCGGAGACCGCAACCACGCAGATCAGCAGCCGCCACGCCCAGCCGGCAGCACGGTCGAGCGTCGGCGGAACCGGCCGGATCCTCACCACGCCGAGGATAGGCACCGGGTCGGTCACGCAACGGGGCCGCAGGCCCCAGCCGTGACGAGAAGCGGCCGCGAGGCCGCGGTCACGCAAGGGCCGAGGCGGCCGCGACATTGGAGCGGCTGCCAACAGCGGCTTCGCCGCCGTTTCGACCAGCTTGGCCCGGCGTGCCCGAACCGTGATGGCGAGGCTCGCGGCGCTCTTCGAAAACGGCCTTGTAGTGCGTCGTGCCGACCGACGGCTTCACGCGGAGGTTCCAGCGTCCGCCGGCGTCGGGCCGCGCGGTGCCGAGGGTCGCGAAGGTGCCGGCGCCTGCCTTGCGTCCGTAGACGGTGACGACTTCTGCGGGCAGCTCGCTCTCGACCCGGCCGGAGAGCACCACCGGCGTCCCCTTCCGGACCTGATACCGCGTCGCCCGGATCGAGACGGAGCCGGCCCGCACGCACAGGAACGGCACTTCCTGGGCCCAGTCGGTGACGCCGCGGCCGGGCAGCTCGTCCGCGAGACAGATCGCGTCCGGAGCACCTCACGCTGGCGGCGCTCCGTGAAGCCCGGCGGCCAGCCGGCCAGGTAGCGGATCTGCACGGTCGCCTCGAACTCCTGACGGCGCAGCTGGTCCGCGATCAGCTGCCGGGCCGACGTGACGCTCAGGTCGAGCTCGGCGAGCGCGGCTTCATAGGCAGTGGAGTCCCCGCCGAAGCCGCGCCCGACCACTGCCTGCTCGGCGTAGGTGAGCGTCGGCTGAGGAGGGATCGGCGCCCTCGTCCAGGTAGATGAGCCTGTTCAGCAGCGCCGTCAGCGCCTCCTGGCGGTTCCCGAACGCAGTCTCGAGCTCCTCGACGGCGGTCGTTTCGATCGGTCCCACTTCGGTCGTGCACTGGCGTCCCGGCGGAAGCCGGATCTGACCGAGCGTGAGCGAGGCGTTGAACGTGGGCCGGCGACCTGAGGCCCGTCGCAGAGCGTGGGGTCGCGAGTCCAGAGGTAGACGCAGGCAGCCCTCGGCTTGTCCACGTCGGCGCCGGCCGCGTCGAACGTGCCCCATCCCCAGGACCAGATCGACCCCACTCCGAGCTCCGAGGCGACCTGACGTGCGGCCAGCGTGTCCTGCTTCACGATCTCGAGCCACGCGTGGCTGGGCTGCAGCCCCTCGCGCCCACCCTTTCCGGGCCCCGACTGGAAGCCGAGCACGAGCGCCAGCCGGTCCGCGGGGATGCCGATGTTCGTGAAGCGCGTCACGGCCGCCCTCATGGCGATGCGACGTGTTCGCGCGCCCACGATCGGGCCCATGTCGTAGATGTGCGGGGCGTTGAAGTGCATCTGACGGACGATGTGCGCGTACTGCGAGACCTCGAGCCACCAGGCGCGCGCGTCGCCGTCGACGAACGGCGCGCGGTTGCCGCTGTGCGGGCCGGCGACGAGCAGGAACGGCACCGCGCCCTTCCCGGCGAGTGCCTTCAGGAGGCTCAACACGTTCTGGCGGTACAGGTGGTTCTCGTAGAGCCAGGGCGTTGGCTGGTGGCCGCCCCAGAGCTCGTTCAGAGCGATCACGGGCTGCTCGCAGCCGGACGAGGCCACCGCCCGCGCGTACAGGTCCTCCGCACCCGCCGGGATCGTCGCCGGGTCAGCCGGCTGCGCCGGCGTGCCGACGTAGCGCTGCAGCTTCATCCACCAGAAGACGGTTTGTGCACCGAGCGCGCGCAACTGGGCCGGGCCCGCCAGACCGGACGACGCGAGCACGAGCCCTGGACGACCGAACAGCTGGAGGCGGAAGCTCACCGATCCGTCCGCGAAGTCCACCCACAACGGGCGCGATTCCGGCAAGCCGCACGGGAGGTCGGCCGCCGAAGCGCGGGCCGTTCCAGCGAGGCAGAGCAGGAGCGCGGCTACGAGGACGATTCTCTTCATGCTCATCTGCCCGCGAGCGCGAAGCTGCGAGCATCGGGAAACCGAGGGCCAAAGATAGCCACCCGGGAGGAGGTCCCGCGCCGTTCAGGCGGCCGGCACGACGAGCACGGGTACCCGGCGAGCGGTGCAGGAGCTTGTGCGGCACGGAGCCGAGCAACGCGCTCGCCAACGGCCCCTCGCCGTGCGTGCCGACGACGATCAGGCGAGCGTCTCGACCTTCGGCGAGGGTGACGAGCGCGTCGGCGGGCTTCTGCGGGACGAGCGCGACGTCGATCTCGACGCCGGCGTCCTGGGCACGCTCCAGCGCATCCGCGGTCGCACGCTCGCCGAGCTCTTGCAGCGCCCGGCGGTGCTCGCGGTACTCCTCGCCGCGCAGCCGCTCCGGTGGGGCGTACGCGTACGCGATCACGACGCGGTCGCCGAGCGCACGGGCGAGCTCGAGCGCCGTGCTGAGCGCGGCGTGCGAGCACTCGGAGTCGTCGTAGCCGACGACGATGTCGGCCATGTTATGCAGATCTCCTCGGCGGTCAGCTTGACCCGGCCGGCCGCCACGTCCGGGTCGACGGCCTCGAACGGTCGCCTCGAGAAGTACCGCTCGTGGCCGGTGAGCCGCCAGAGCACGAGTAGAACGACACCGAGCAGGAGGAAGCCGACGCCGATGACGAGGGGTGGGCCGACGCCGAGCCAGGTCTGGCCGGTGTAGGAGTTCTCCGGATCTGCGAAGTCGATGCACGACTTCGCGAAGAGGTAGAAGAGGATCCCTGCGCCGACGAGCGGGGCGACGCCGATGAAAAGGAAGTTCTTCGCGGAGCGGAGCAGCTCGTGCCGGTAGTACACGGCGCACGCGACACCGGAGAGCCCGTAGTAGAACGCGATCATCAGCGACAGAGCCGAGATCGTGTCGAAGAGGAAGTTCTCGGAGATGAAGTTCGCCGGCACGTACCAGGCCATGGCTCCTGCGGCCACGACGATCGTGGAGAACGCGGGCGTTCGGAAGCGAGGATGGACGTCGGCGAAGCGGCGGGGCAAGGCGTCTGCTCTGCCCATCGAGAATGTCGTGCGCGAGGCGGGGATGATGGTCGTCTGCGTCGACGAGATCGCCGAGATCACGATGGCGAGCACGATGATGTTGTCCCAGGGCGAGCCGAGCACCCCTTCGCCGAGCACGGCGAAGATGCTCTCGTCGTCGTCGAACTCCTCCAACTGGCCGACACCTGCGTACGCCACGATCGCTGTGCTGACGGCGACGTAGGTCACGAGCAGGACGAGCGTGCTGACCATCGCGGCGAGGCCGGGCGCGCGTGTCGAGTCGGTCGTCTCCTCGGTCAGGTTCACGGCGCTCTCCCAGCCCCAGTAGATGAAGACCCCGATCAGGAGCCCCGATACAAGCGCCGAGAAGTTGTCGATCGCGAACGGCGAGAACCACGACGCCTCGGGGGTGATCGACTCCGGCGTCGCGTTGTCGGTGTACACCTTGATCAGCGCGGCCGCGGCGAAGATGAGCAGCGCCGCGACCTGCGCCAGCGTGAGCACGTTCTGGAGCCGCGCCGAGAGCTCGGTGCCGATGACGCAGATCGCCGTCATGACCACGATCACGGCGCACGCCAGCGCCGTCACCGCGATCCGGGAGTCGGCTGCGCTGTCAGCTCCGATCAGCACGTAGAAGTAGCGCGCGCCGACATCGGCGAGCGAGCCGACGACCAGGATGCCGGTCGTGGTGACGGCCCAGCCGCCGATCCAGCCTGCGTACGGCCCCATCGCCCGGGTCACCCATGAGAACGTCGTGCCCGCGTCCGGGTCGGCACGGTTCATGTAGAAGAACGCCGCCGCGATCAGGAACATGGGGATGAACGATGTGAGGAGCGCGGCAGGAGCCTGGACGCCCACGACCACGACGACCGTGCCGATGACGGCGGCGAGGGAATAGGCGGGCGCCGTCGAGGCGAGCCCGATCGACAGGCCGTCGACGAACCCGATCGCGCCCGCCTTCAGACCACCGTCTTCGCGCGCAGCCAACTGCCCTTCCTCCCCCGGCTGAGGCGGCGAAGTCTATGCGGTCTCAAGTCGGCCGGGCCCGTCGAATCCGGCGTAACCGGGTAGCGCTCAGCTCTCGCGCGAGCGGCGCCGGGCGTTCGTCCCCTCGGCCAGGATGCCGAGCATGACGCCCACGGCGCCCACGATCACGATGACGACGAGCAGCCAGGTCATTGCTCTCGTTGTCGGCAGACGTGTTGACCGGCTTTAGCGCATCTCCCGCGCCGCGCCGTGTCCGCTGGGGCGGGATCTCATCCGCCGCGCCGCGCCGGCACCTGCCGGGGCGGATCGGTCGCAACCGTCGTTTTCGTAGGGCGACTCACGGCTCGGGAACGACCTGCGCGTCACCGCGGCTACGCCGCATCCAGGCGCGGATATCGGCCCCTACACGAACAATCCCGCCCACAGGGGCCGGATCTGTCCGCCCTCAAACGATCCGTCCACAGGACGTAGGGGCCGGATTCATCCGGCCCGCCGCCGCGCCGCCTCACCGACCCGCGCTGTGGTACTCCTCGTTCGGGACCCAGCCGAGCGCGTTGGCCATCCGGTTCGTCAGGTTGAACATGGCCGCAACCTCGGCGATGTCCATCACGTCCTCGTCCGTGAAGCCGAGCTCGCGGAGCGCCTCGATGTCGGCCTCCGTGCAGCGGTGCGCCTCCTCGGTGATCTTGACGGCGAAGTCGAGCATCGCCCGCTGTCGCTCGGAGAGGTGCGCGTGCCGGTAGTTGGAGGCGAGCGCGTCGGCGAGGATCGGATCGCCGGTGAGCACGCGCACGGCCGCGCCGTGGGACGTGACGCAGTAGTAGCAGCGGTTCGTCGCGGAGACGACCGTCCCGATCATCTCGCGCTCCGCTTCCGTGAGTCCCGACTCGCCCTTGAGGAGCTCGTCCATGTGCTTGCGCCAGCGCAGCAGGTGCTCCGGCCGTAGCGCCCAGGCACGGAGGACGTTCGGCACGAAGCCGAGCTTCTCCTGAGCGCGACCCCAGAGCGAGCGCACCTCCTCGGGCAGCTCGTCCTCGGCCGGGACGTGCACCCAGGCGACGCGCTCGGCGGTGGCCTTCCGGTTACGGGCGCTGCTCACAGAGGGCAGGCTACAATGCGACGGCTCGGGGGCGTAGTTCAGTTGGTTAGAACGCCGGCCTGTCACGCCGGAGGTCGCGGGTTCGAGTCCCGTCGCTCCCGCTCCAATTCTCCCCGGAAACGGGGGTTTTCGTGACTGTGGGCTCGAGGGTCGCGTCCAGCGCGTGCCCCACAAGTGCCCTAAACGTCGCCGGAGCATCTACATCAGGCGTAAGAACGCTCGCGCACCGCGGTCTTGCGTAGCATCCACGCGCGTGGAGGCAAGAGTACGCACCGGCGGATGTCTCTGCGGGGCGGTCCGCTACAGCGTTCGCGGTGACCCTGTGCATGTCCGGCGTTGCCACTGCGCGGATTGCAGAAAGGAGTCCGGCAGTGCGTTCAGTGTGTACGCGCAGTGGCCCGTCGAGGCGTTTGAGATGAGCGGCGAGATCTCGAGCTATGACGGTCGCGGCTTCTGCCCCCGCTGCGGGTCTCGGCTCCTCGACACAACCGACCCCGACGACACGCTCATCGAGATTCGGATCGGAAGTCTGGACGAGGCGCCCTTCGAGCTGAAGCCCGAAGCCGAGATCTGGGTGAAACGGCGCGAGAGCTGGATACCGCCGGTCGAGGGCGCAGCGCAGCACGACGAGGGCGCAGCGCAGCGCGACGAAAACTAAGAGCTGGTGAAGGGATCTCCCCACCCGACGGGCCGTGCCCCACTAGTGCCCCAAACGTCAAGACTCGGCCGGGTGGCGCGGAGGTCGTAGAGCCTGGCCGGCCGGCGCCGGCTGCCCGTCGTCTTTCCCAATCGGGCTGTCGTACGATTCATTGCTACTCCTGCGGCGAATCGAAGCGACGGCGACCTAGAGAGGAGAGAGGGCATGCCGATGCGCAGAACATCGACCGAGGAGAAGGCAGCCAAGCAGGCGCAGACGGAACGCGCGAAGCGGAAGCTCGAAGCGACTCGCTGCCGAACAGGCGGCTTTCGACGTTTCCCCACCCGGTCAAGCCCGGCTGGCGAAGGAGTCCGGTCAGCGCTTCTTCGAAACCATCATCCCCATCGAGAGCATTGACCGATCCGCGTTGTCGGTACTCGCGCACGACATGAAGACGAGGGTGAAGGACACGGGCGAGGTAGTCGGGACGCTTCTCACGGCCGTCGAGGATGAAGGCTGGGACTTGTTCCAAGCGGGCTTCGTGTTCCGGCAAACAGGTAGTGCGAGTCGGGACAAGTTCCTCGTGAGCGGCCAGCAGATTGCGGTCACCGGCGACACGCTCGGCATTTACTTGTTCAAGGCTCGCAACTGAGGCACCACCGCGCGGCATGCGGGCTCGCCGCAATGCGGCCGCCAGCCTGTCGCGAGTCCGGAGCGGTCCAACGCGGCTCCCGAGTCCAGCACGAGGGCTACGCGACACAGATCGGCGGTTCCTGCGTCACCGCGAGTGGGTACCTCCCAGAACATGACGATTACCAATGCGCTCGCAAGTCTTGCCGTCCGCGACCTTGCAGCATCCTCGCAGTGGTACGAGAAGCTTCTGGGACCGGGTAGCCAGCCGATGGCGGAGGTCATGGAGTGGCAACTGGAACGTGGAGGGGGTTTGCAGATCTACGAGCTGCCCGAACGAGCGGGTCAGGGGTCATGCACGCTGATCGTCAGCGACATCGACGAGATCGCACAGGAGCTCCGCTCGACCGAACTCGCCGCTAACCCGGAGCCGGCCCGCAACGATCGCGTCGACCCGATCATGATCAAGGATCCAGACGGCAACTCGATCGCCTTCGCGATGCCGAAGGATGCGATGCTGGCGCACTGATCCGGGGTCGTCGCGCTCCGTACTCTACCCAGGCGACGAAACGCCAGAGCTCTACAGCGGGCGGCGAGCACACCCGTCTCGGCAAGGTCGAGCGTCGCTGCGAGCGGTTCGGCCGGGGAGGCGGTCGCGAGACCGGCCTCGGCGAACGCCGGGCCGGCCGAACGGAAGCGGTACACGGCGTCGTCGCCGTTCACGAACCAGGTGCGGCCTCCGACCTCGGCCACCTCGAGGACGATCCGCCCGCTCTGGCGGGCGAGAGCGACGAGACCGGCGAGCGACGTCACGTCGATCACGTCGTCCCCCACGTCGAGGCGCCCGCTGACGGGCACGACGAACCGGCGCCAGCGCCGGGGAAGCCGACCCGTCGCGCCGGGGTTGCGCCGGCCCGCGAGCCGCGGCCGGAGCCCTCCGGCGACCAGCAGGGCCGCGCCGAGGAGGGCGGCGGCGGCGGGAACAGCGAGCATGTGCAGCGGCTCCCGCAACCAGGAAAGCGCCGCGCCGGCTCGAGGCAGGACCGCCTCGAGCGAGCCCGTGATCTGTCCGGTCGACACACGGAGCGATCCGTCGCCCCCGTCCTGCGCCACCACGTAGCCGGCCTCGCGTCGGGCAACCACCCTCGCGATCGCCCGACCCTGCTTGGCCTCGTAGGCGACGACATCCCCGACCTCGTACGAATCCGAGGTGTGGAACACCGCCAGGTCACCGGCCGCGAGCTTCGGCTCCATCCCGTCGCCCTCGACGAGCGCATACGACGCCGGACCGCCGAGCGCCGCGGGGAAGTAGGGCGCGAAGAACGTGGCCGCCAGCGCGAGCACGATCGCTCCACCAAGGAGCCAAGCCGCTCTCTTGCCCACCGTCCCTCCTCCGACCACAGATCCGATACGCCGTCCGGGGGATGCCCCGCTCCCCCTATCGGCGGACGCCGACGGCACCTTGAGCGGGGCATCGAGATGTGACACGGGTGCCACCGTGGCCGGGACCGGCCGCCGCCACGAGTCACGCCACGAACCCCCGAACGGGGGAGGCGGGGCGGGCGAGCGGGGACGATGGGATACGCGGGATGCGGCACCCCTGTCCTCTGCGACGCGGCGTCGTGCGCGCGGCACCGCCATGGGCCTTCGACTCGGGCTCGTGACGATGGCCGCCCTCGGCGTGCTTCCGTTCGGCGGCCGAGCGATGTGGTTGGTCGTCGTCGTGGCGCTCGGCGTCCTCCTCGGCGTACTCGTCGCCACGGAGCTGCGCGCGAAGCGCCGGCCGGATCGCTGAGCGGCCCATGGGCTGGTCGGCGGTCGCGCTCGTCCTCCTTTTCCTGCTGCTCGACGCGCAGAACCTCGGCTCGCGAGTCCGTCGGCCCCTCCAGTTCGCCGGCGACTCGCCCGACGACGATTTCACCATCGTCGTCCCGCTCTGGGGCCATCCGCGCTACTTCCGCAATGCGCGCTCCCTCGAGCCCTATCGGGCCAACGTTCTGCTCGCAGTCAACCTCTGCAACGACGCGATGGCCGGCTTCGCCGACGAGGCGGAGGCCGACGGCTGGCGTGTCCACCGGGTCGCGATGGCCGGCCGCGTCTCGGTGCCGAGGCTCGTCCTCGCCGCGCTCGATGCCGTGACGACGACGTACGTCATCCGGATGGACGGCGATACCCGTCCGGCGGAGCACCCCGGCGAGGCAATCGCCGCCGTCCGGCAAGGTCAAGCCGATCTGGCAAGCGTCAAGGTACGAGCATCGCGGCGCCGCACCGTGATCGAGAAGCTGCAGGCCGTCGAGTACGACATGGCCATGCTCGGACGCCACCTGCGGCCCTGGATGACGAGCGGCGCCTGCATGATCGGCAGGGCGGCTGCGCTCCGGCAGATCCTCTCCCGCCACTCGAACTGGTTCCCCGGAGAGGACATCGAGACGGGAGTCATCGCGAACCACTTCCGGATGCGCGTGCGGCACGTCGACTTCGCCGTGTACACGGACGTCCCGGAGACGTTCAGGGATTGGTTGAACCAGCGGCGCATGTGGTGGTCCGGCAGCTTCCGAATGGCGTTCGTGAACGTCGACCAGACGATCCGCTACCCCGTCACGTTCTTCTACACCTCGGGCCTCGTATGGCTGCTCTGCCTCGCGAAGTGGGGCGAGTTCCAGAACCCGGCGCACGTCGTCTACACGCTGCCCTTCATCCTGCTCATCTACACGGGGGTCTGCGCGGCCTCGAGTTGGCAGGTGCGGTCGCGATGGATGATCGCCTTCCCCTACTACTCGATCTTCCAGGTGCTCGTGCTACCGCCGCTCGGCCTCCTCTTCTATCTGAAGCTCTGGTGGCAGACGCGGAGTCTCGCGCCGCCCGGCCGCTACCGCATCGGCTTCCGCACCCGACCGTGGAGCCTGCCCGCCCCGGATCCGGCTCCTGCGCGAGCGTTGGCGGCGCTGGCAGCGCCGGTCGAGCGACGAAACCTCGCGACGCGACCGTGGGCGACGCCCGGAGGGACGGCGCAGCCGCGCCGCCCGCGCGTGGCCTCGGCCGCCGCCGGGACGGTGGTCGAGCCGAGTGGAGCGACGCTTGGCCCACGGTCAGGCCCGGTTCGCCTCCGGCCTGCGCCGCGTCCCTAGACGATCGCTCGACGTCACGTCGCGCGTGCCCCGCGCCGCGTCAGCTCGGCCAGTTCGCGGTTGAACCGCTCCGGCTCCTCGAGGTGGGGCACGTGACCGACACCGTCGTACCAGGAGGCCTCGGCGGTCGGGCAGGTGGCGAGGACGTGCTCGGCCATCGCCGGGAGCACGACCGTGTCCGCCCGGCCCTGGGTGACGAGCAGCGGCACCTCGAGCGCACGCAGCACGTCGTCGCAGTCGATCTGGCGGGCCGCGAGGTTGGCGCGGATCGCGGCCGGTACGACCATGTTCCAGCACAAGGCCGTCTCGAGGTCGTCGTCCGAGACCGGCTTGACGAGGCACGCCCGCACGAAGCGGCGCATCGCCCTGATGTTCGTCGGCAGGTCGTCGGCGGTGGCGTCCGCGAAATGGTCGAGGAAGCCGGGGCCGATCAGCGTGCCGAAGGCCGCCTCGCCGAGCTTGACCGCGCCCTCGACGAAGTTGATCGCCGCGATTCGATCCTGGCCGTGCGCGCGCACGTAGTCGCAGATGACGAAGGGGCCGTAGGACCAGCCGACGAGCACCGGCCGGTCGAGGCCGAGCTCGTCGATGATCGCCGCGATGTCGTCGGCCCAGAGCTTGCCGTCGGTGTAGTGCTCGGCGCTCGAGCGGCGCGTCGGACATGCCGTGGCCGCGGAGGTCGTAGGCGACGAGCCGGAACTCGTCGGCGAGCGTGCTCTCGTACTGCTTCGCCCAGCAGAGGTGGTTCTGCGACCAGCCGTGGATGAACAGGATCGGCGGCCCGTCCGGCTTGCCCCACTCGCGCACGTGCAGCCGCAGGCCGCCGCCGCCCTGCACCGTCGTGCCTTCATCCGGGTCCGCGTCTGGTCGTCGTGTGCGATTGCCTGTCATCGTGGTGCCTCCTCGTGCTCGTCGATCGCAGCCGATCGTGGCGTGCGAGGAGCGGCGGCGCATCGGGCGGAGGGCCTTATCTTTCGGCCTCGGCCTGCCGTATCTTCGGACGTCGGGTGCTCATGAGCGCGCCCTCGATCGGGCGGTCGCTGCGCGATACTGGCCGGAATGGAGGCTCGCAGAGCGAGGTGTTCGTCGGACGGGCACGCGAGCTCGGGGAGCTCGAGCGCGCGCTCGATGCGACGCAGGCGCGGGAGCGGTGCGACCGTGCTCGTCGCTGGAGAAGCCGGCATCGGCAAGACCCGGCTGGCGTCCGAGCTCGCGCAGGCGTGCCCGCGACGCCGGATTCGAGGTCCTGCTCGGTCGCTCGATCGATCTCGTCGGCACGGAGCTGCCGTACCAGCCGTTCGTCGAGGCCCTGCGTCCGCTCGGGGACCCGTGGCAGGTCGACGGCGGACGCGGCGGCTCGCAGCTGAAGGTGTTCGAGGAGACGCTCGCGCTGCTCACCGAGCGCGCCGCGTCGACGCCCGTGCTGCTCGTGCTCGAGGATCTGCACTGGGCCGATACCTCGACGCTCGATCTCGTCGTCTTCCTCGCCCACAACCTCGACGACCGGCGGGTTCTGCTGCTCGCCACCTACCGCGCCGACGAGCCGTCATCGGCCGACCGCATGCACCGACTCGCCGAGGGCGTCCGGCGCTCCGGCTCGGCGCTCGTGCTCGAGCTCGGGCCGCTCGAGCCGACGACGAGCTGGCGGCGCTGCTCGCCGCCCACGCCGACGCTCCCGCCGCCTGCGCTGACGGACGCGATCGTCGCCCGCGTCCGAGGGCAATCCCTTCTTCGCCGAGGAGCTCCTCGCCGCCGGCGAGGCGATCGCGGCGACGCTCCCGCGTGGCCTGCGCGACCTGCTGCTTCAGCGCGTGGCCCGGCTCGACCGATCGACGCAGAGCCTGCTGCGTCTGGCCGCGGCCGCCGGACGCGACGTCGGGTATCCGCTGCTGCGCGCGACTGCAGGGCTGCCCGAGCGCGACGTGCGCGAGTCGCTGCGCCAGGCGGTCGAGCACGGCGTCCTCGTCGCCGATCAGGCGACGGCAGCTTCCGCTTTCGCCACGCGCTCCTGGCGGAGGCGATCTACGCGACGATCCTCCCCGGTGAGCGCGAGGAGCTGCACGCGCGGCTCGCCGACGAGCTCGCCCGCAGCGGAGCCGCAGCGCCGGCCGAGCTCGCGCCGCACTGGGCGGCGGCGGGTCGCACACGCAGAGGCGCTCGCCGCCTCGGTCGAAGCGGCGCGCCAGGCCGAGGCCGTCTTCGGCCTCGCCGAGGCGCTCGCCCACCTCGAGCGGGCGCTCGCGCTGTGGGACACCGTGCCGGACGCGGCCGAGCTCGTCCGGGCTCGACCTCGCCGAGCTCTGCACGTGGACCGCCGAGCTCGCCAGCGAAATCGGTGCCGCCCCGCGCGCGGTCGAGCTCGGCCGGCGAGCGATCGAGCTCGTCGGCGAGAACGATCCGCACCGTGCGGCCCTCCTCCATGTGCGCCTCGGTGAGTACCTCGACGCAGACCGGCAGCGAACGACGCTTGCCTCGCCGCGGTCGAGCGCGCGGTCGAGCTCGTGCCGGCGGAGCCGCCCTCGCCGGAGCGCGCGTATTCGCTGGGGTCGCTCGCCGGGGGCGTTGATGGTGGCCTGGCGCTCATGCGGAGTCGTTGCCGATCGGCGAGCAGGCGCTCGCGCTCGCTCGGGATGTCGGCGCACGCGAGGCGGAGGTCCGAGCGCTCACGGTGCTCGGCAGCGACCTCGCCTACCTCGGCCGCGGCGAGGAGGGCGTCGCCCATCTTCGTCAGGCTCTGCAGCTCGCCGAGGAGATCGGCGATCGCATCGGCCTGGAGCGGGCGTACGTCCATCTCACCGACGTGCTGACGATGCTGGGACGGCTCCGCGAGTCGGCGCGACTGGGGCAGGAGGGGCTCGAGGTGATGCGCCGGTACGGGATCGACAGCCCCTGCTCGTCGTCGAACCAGATCGAGGCGCTGGTCGCGATCGGCGACTGGGACGAGGCCGACAGGCTCAGTGCCGCCGCGCTCCGCGGCATCACCTCGAGCTTCCCGTACTGGCTCCTCATCATCCGCGCCGACGTCGAGATCGGCCGCGGCGAGTTCGACGCCGCGCGAGCGCACCTCGAGGCCGCGAGGCCACCGCTGCGCGAGGACCTCGTGCTCGGCCTCTACGACGTCTACCTCGCCGAGCTGGCGCTCTGGGAGCGCCGCTGGACCGACGCCGACACGGCCGTCGACGACGGTCTGGCCGGGCGCGTTCCCGCCACGCCGACGCAGATCCGCGTCCAGCTCTGCGCCAAGGGACTGCGCGCCCAGGCGGAGCTGGCGGCGCTCGCCCGCGCCCGTCGCGACGCCGACGCCGTCCGCACCGGCTCGCCCGGGCACGGAAGCTGCTGCACGCTCGCTCGCCGTGCCGCAGCCGAGGCCTCGGCGATCACCCCGAACGCCGGCGGCTGGCTCGCCGTGGCCGAGGCCGAGTACGAGCGTGTCCGCGGCGTCGCACGCCCGGAGTCGTGGTCCGACGCGGCAGCCGCCTGGGACCCGCTCGAACGCCCGCCCCTCGCGGCCTACTGCCGCTGGCGCGAGGCGGAGGCGCTCGTCGCCGTCGGCGCCTCGCGTACCGAGGCGAGCGCGCCGCTCCGGGAGGCGCACGCCGTCGCCGCTCGGATCGGGGCGGAGCCGCTGCTGCGCGAGCTCGAGCTGCTCGCCCAGCGCGCCCGGCTCGATCTCGACGCCGCCGAGACAGCGTCGCACGACGACGGCGAACCTCGAGGAGACTCCTCGGTCTGACGCCACGCGAGGCCGAGGTCCTGACCCTCGTCGCCCGCGGCTACACCAACCGCGAGATCGCCGCGACCCTCGTCATCAGCGCCAAGACCGCGAGCGTCCACGTCTCGCACATCCTGCGGAAGCTCGGCGTGCCGAACAGGCGCGAGGCCGCCGCGATCGCGCACCGCCTCGCCCCACCGCCGGTCGGCCGCTAGCAGGTCGGTTAGGCATGGCTGCCGACTGACCGTCCTCGAGTCGACGACGAGAAGAGGCCGGGCAAGGCCCGGCCTCTTCGGTCCGAGCTCGGTTGCCGCTAGGCGGCGGGTGCTGCGGGGGTGGCTGCGAGCGGGTCGCGCGTGCGGGGCGGACGCCGACGTAGATGAGGCCGCTGCGGCGACGAGGAGGAGACGCTCCGCCGACGGCGCCGCCGATGCCGATCCAGGTCAAGTGGGGGATGTGAGCGCCGAAGGTGAGCTCGCGCATCGACGCCGGCACTGCCGTCGGCGTTCATGACGACGACCGACCAATCGCCGCCTTCGGCGTCCCAGTCGAGCGTCTGAGGGCCGGTTCCCGCGACGCTTGCCGCCCAGATCGTCTGGCTGGCAGGAGCGGCGGGGCTGCTGGTGCCGGCGTGGCGTTCGGTGGTCGAGCCTCAGGGGATCGATGTCGAAGTCGGTGACTTCGTCGTAGTCGACGCCGTGCCAGGTAGCGCTCGACGTCGTCCGGTGCGGGCGATGCCGATGAAGAGCGGCCTGCTGCTCTCGGCGCTGACGCGCAGCTCCGGGCCGCCGTCGATGAACCAGTCGAAGTCGGTGTCGACGTCGAGGTCGTCGGATGCGAGGGCGTGGGTGACGGTCTGGACTCGGTGGTCGTCGGTGACGACGTAGCCGGCCGAGTCGGTGTTGGCGTTGTGGACCCAGACGGCGCCGGCCAGAGACCCGGCCGCGAGGAGCGGCGGCGAGGCTTCCGGCGATGAACAGTGCGATCCTTCCTGCCTTCATGTCGGTGTCCTTTCGGGTTCGGCGTTCCTGTTTGCTGTGGGATCGAGCCTAGAAAGCAGCCGTCCGCTTGCCCTCGGCCGTGCTCACGATTCGCGGTCGTCCTCGCGGCTGCATTTCGATCGTCCGGCCTCGTTCTCGAGGATGAGACCGCCTCGTCCCGTGCGGCGGAGGCGGCCGCCAGTCGGCGCGGGTACCGTCCGTGGCGTGCGTGAACGGCAGCTGCTCGGCGGCGGCTGGATCGACCGGCTGCTCGATGGCGCCTTCGTGGTGCTGGCCGTGCTGGCGCAGGTCGAGATCTGGGTGCAGCCCGAGGCCGAGCATCAGCCGCTGCTGGTTGTCTTGTCGCTCGTCTGGACGCTGGCGCCGCTGGCCCGGCGGCGGCTGCCGTTTGCGGCTCCGGTCACGTCGCTCGTGGCGCTGGCGGCGATGACCTTCGTCGCCGACGAGTACGTCGCCTCTATCGCCACGTCGGTCGTCGGTCTGGCGCTCGTGACCGGTGTGCTGGCCGCCTACAACGAGCCGCGCGTGGCGGCCGCGGGACTGGTGCTGGCCTGGGGCGTCGTCGGGCTCGTGGTCGCGCAGGATCCGCAGGAGAGCTTCGTCGGCTCGCTGGCCGCCGGCCTCGTCGCCTCGGCCTGCTGGCTGGTGGGGCTCGGGTGGTATCGCCGTTCGGCGTACGCGGCCGCGTTGCGGGAGCGTGCGGAGCGGGCGGAGCGCGAGCGCGAGACGACGGCCCGCGTCGCAGTTGCCGAGGAACGGGCGCGGATCGCGCGCGAGCTCCACGACGTCGTCGCGCACTCGGTCAGCGTCATGGTGCTCCAGACCAGCGCCGTCCGCCGGCTGCTCGGCGACGACCAGGCGCGCGAGCGTGAGGCGCTCGGCGACGTCGAGCGGACGGGCCGTGAGGCGTTGGTCGAGATGCGCCGCCTGCTCGGCGTCCTGCGCGCGCCGACGACGAAGCAGGCCGAGCTGGCGCCGCAGCCGGGCCTGTCCGAGCTGCCGGCTCTGGTCGCGCGCACGGAGGCGGCCGGCCTCCCCGTCGTCCTCCGGGTCGAGGGCGAGCCGCGGGCCGCTGCCGCTCGGTGTCGATCTGTCCGCCTACCGCATCGTGCAGGAAGCGCTGACGAACACGCTCAAGCACGCCGGTCCCGCTCGCGCCGAGGTGGCGATCCGCTACCGGGCCGACGCCGTCGACTCGAGATCGCCGACGACGGCCGTGGGCCGCTCGACAGCCAACGGTGACGGGCACGGCCTCGTCGGCATGCGCGAACGCGCAACGCTCTACGGCGGCGAGCTGAGCGCCGGCGCCCGGCGACGGCGGCGGCTTCGTCGTCCGCGCACGCCTCCCGATTCCGACGGGCGAGTCATGACCACCCGGGTGCTGATCGCGGACGACCAGGATCTGATTCGCGCCGGGCTTCGCATGATCCTCGACGCCGAGGCCAGCATCGACGTCGTCGCCGAGGCGACGAACGGCCGCGAGGCGGTCGAGCAGGCACGCCTCTTCCATCCCGACGTCGTGCTCATGGACATCCGCATGCCCGAGCTGGACGGGCTCGCCGCCACGCGGCTGCTGCTCGAGACGCCCGGGACAACCGCGCGAGTGCTCATCCTGACCACCTTCGACCTCGACGAGTACGTCTACGAGGCGCTGCGCGCCGGCGCCAGCGGCTTTCTGCTCAAGGACAGCTCCGCCCGAGCAGCTCGTCGCCGGCATCGCCATCGTCGCCCGCGGCGAGGCTCTCCTCGCCCCCTCCGTCACCCGCCGCGTGGTCGAGGAATTCGCGCGGAAGCCGCGCGCCCGCCCAGACCGACGCGGCGGCGCTCGAGCAGCTGACGGCGCGCGAGCTCGAGGTGCTGCGACTGATCGCCCGCGGGCTCTCGAACGCGGAGATCGCCGGCACGCTCTTCGTCAGCGAGACGACGGTCAAGACGCACGTCGCGCACATCCTCGCGAAGCTCGACCTGCGCGACCGCGTGCAGGCCGTCGTGCTCGCCTACGAGTCCGGTCTCGTCGAGCCGGGCGCTGCCGAATAGCAACGAGCGGCTCGAGTGCCATGGACGGCGAGCGGGTGCTGGCCGAAGCCGCGGAGGCCTACCGAATCGCGCTCGGTGACCGGCTGCTGGCGGCCTATGCGCTGGGGAGCCTTGCGCACGGCGGCTTCAGCGCGCTGGTCAGCGACGTCGACCTCGGCCTGATCCTCGGCGATCCGCTGCAGCCGGCCGACGGCGACGCGATCCGGACGATCGCGGAGATGGAGAAGAGCAAGGGGTCGGTCTTGCACGAGAGGCTGTCGGTGTTCTGGGGGACGCCTGCCACGCTCCGCGGGGACCAGGAGGGCGGCCGCTTTCCCGCGCTCGATCGGTTGGACCTGCTCGAGAACGGCCGCCTGCTCGTCGGCAACGACGATGCCCGCCGAGGCCTGCCCGCGCCCGGCACACGAGACTTGCTCGTCACCGGCGCGGAGTTCGCCCTCGCCTCCCTGGCCGGGCTCGGCCCCCCGAACGACGCGCGGGGCGAGGATGCGACGGAGGAGATCCTCTCGCCGGACCTGCTGCTGAGCCGCGGTGTCCGTCGCGTCACGAGGCTCGTGCTCTTCCCGGTGCGCTTTCTCTACACGGCTGCGACCGGCCGCGTGGGCACGAACCACGCCGCCGTCGCCTTTTACCTCCAAGACGACCACGCGCCGAGCCGCGAGTTGGTGGCCGCCGCGCTGGAATGGCGAACGGCCCCGCCGGCGGACGACTCACATGCCGCAGAGCTCCTGCGCGAACAGCTGCTGCCGCTGTACCTCCACTACATCGACGACCACGTCGAGCGCCTCGACGCAATCGGGGAGAACGACGTCGCCGCCTCGTTCCGGGAATGGCGCCGGCGTCTTGCCCAGACGAACGCCGGGTAATCCGCGCTACGCCACGACGCCTTCGCGGCGAAGCTCGTCGATCTCGCCGTCGTCGTAGCCGAGCAGCTCGGCGAGGACTTCGTCGGTGTGCTCGCCGAGCCTCGGTCCTGCCCAGCGGACGCTGCCGGGGTCGTCGCGGAGCTTGGGGATCACGCCCGGCATCGACATCGTGCCGAGCTCCGGGTCGTCGACCTCGATCACGCTGCCGCGTTCCCGGAAGAACGGGTCGGCGAGCATCATCTCGGCGTCGTATACGAGCCCGACCGCGACGTCGGAGTCGGCGAAAGCTTCGATGACGGCCTCGGCAGGCAGTGATGCCACCCAGGCGCCGATTGCCTCGTCGATCAGCTCCATGTGCCCCGGACGCGAGCGTGCCTCGAAGTCGGCGAACCTCGGGTCCGGTGGGGCATCCTCGCCCCTGACCGCGCCCAACAGCCGTTGGATGCTGCGCTCGGTCGCCGCCGAGATGCTGAGCCAACGCCCGTCCGAGGCCTGCCACGAGCCGGCGACCGCATATCCGATCGGGAACCGGTTTCCCTGCCGGCGAATCACCTCGCCGCGCTTCTCGGCCATGGGCAGCTGCCATTCGATCATCCGAAACAGGCTCTCGTAGAGGGCGACGTCCACCACCTCGCCTCCGTCTCGGCGCTGACGGCCGTGCAGCGCGGCGAGCACCCCGAGCGCTCCCATCAGCCCCGTCGTCGCGTCGCCGAGCGAGAAGCCGACGTGATATGGGCGTCCGTCGGGGTCGCCGGTCAGGTTGACGGCTCCGCTCATCGCCTCGCCGATCCGTCCGTACCCGGGACGTTCCGCGAACGCCGACTGCTGCCCGAACCCGGAAATGCGAAGCACGATCAGGTTCGGCTGTGCCTCCTGGAGCCTGTCGACTCCCAGCTCCCAGCGCTCGAGCGTGCCGGGCCGGAAGTTCTCGATCAGGACGTCGGCAAGCGCGACGAGCCGGAGCAGGATCTCACGGCCACGAGCCTCACGGAGATCGAGCGCGAGGGAGCGCTTGTTGCGGCCGGCGACCTTCCACCAGAGCGGGACGCCCTCGTGCTGGGGGCTCAGCGTGCGAATGGTGTCGCCGCGCCGCGGGTCCTCGATCTTGATGACGTCGGCTCCGAGGTCGCCCAGCAGCGTGCCGGCGAACGGCCCGGCCACCACGTGGCCGAGGTCGAGAACGCGAATGTCCGACAGAGGCCCGGACCGGTCGGGCGCCATCAGGGCTGAGGCTCCCGCTCACGGAAGGCGCGATCGCGCTCGAGGAGGCGGCGCGCGACGCGCAGCATGGCCGCGTCGATCATGCGTCCCTGCGAGTCCACGAAGGTCCCGCGGCCGTCCTGCGCGGCCGCCTCCGCGCCCGCGAGGATCTCGGTACACCAGCTCAACTCCTCCGGTGACGGACGGAACGCGTCGTTGGCGATCGTGACGTGCGACGGGTGGATCACGAACATCCCGTCGTACCCGAGCGCCCGGCTCTGCGCGGCGAAGCGGCGGACGGGCTCCGGGTCGACCGACGTGACCAGGCCGGTGATCGGATTCTCGATTCCACATGCCCGGGCCGCGATCAGCACTTGCGAGCGCAGAACGAACGTCTCCTCGAACGTGTCGCTCCAACGGAAACCGATCGCGAGGGCGACGTCGCCCGACGGTGCGACGATCCCGCCTCCGTAGGCGACGCGGGCAGACGACCGGAAGACGTCGGCGGCGCCCAGGATGGCGGGCGCCGTCTCGAGCAGCGGCACGATACGGACCGTGCCCCGTCGGCACCCCATGCCGGGCCTCGGCATCGGCGAGCATCGAGTCGAGCTCGCGCACGGCCTCCGGCCCCGTGACCTTGGGCAGACAGACCGCTTCGAGCCCGGGCTGCACGATCGCCTCGAGGTCCCCGGCGACGAAGGGCCCGTCGATCTCGTTGATCCGCACCCAGACGCCCTGGCCTCGCTCGCGCAGGTCGGGAATCACTCGCTCGGCGATCTCTTGCGCCGCCTGCTTCTCGGCCGGCGGCGTTGCGTCCTCGAGATCGAGCACGACGACGTCGGCGCCGTATGCCGGGCTCTTCGCGATCCAGGGCTCGCGGTTGGCCGGCACGAAGAGCGCCGACCGCACGGGCCGTAGCGCGGCCTCGAGCCCGTCGTCCCGGTTCTTCTCCATCGCTCCGCTACGCTCGGAGCGAGCCCGGAGACATCGCGGGCGCGGCGCCGCTCAGCCCGAGCACGGAGAGCGTCTCCTCGACCGTCCAGACTCGTCCGAAGCGAACGGCGAACTGGCGTAGCGTGGCCTCGTGCGAGGGCTCGTCGAGCTCGGCCGTCGCGTCCTCGACGATCACGACCTTCCAGCCTCGGTCGGCCGCGTCACGGGCCGTCGTCTCGACGCACGAGCTTGTCGAGACACCGGCCACCACGAGCCCGTCGAGCCCGAGGTTGAGCAGCAGCCGCTCGATCGCGGTCGAGTTGAACGCGCCGCGCGAGGTCTTGTTGACGACGAGCTCGCCGGGGCGCGGCTCGAGCTCTTCGAGAATCCGGTGCTCGAACGTCCCGCGTCCGTGCAGCATCGACTCGAGCCCCGGAGCGACGGCGGGCCGGCGCAGCGGCACCATGTCGGCGCCGTCCGGCAGCTCGGGACCGATGGTCACGTGCACGACCCGCATCCCCGCGTCCCGAAACGCCTCGAGCAGCCGCTTGCAGCCCGGGACCACGATCTCCTCGACCCTCGTGAAGTAGTAGTCCCAGACGGCCGGATGCGATTCCTTGAGGCTCTTGCCGAGGCCGTACTCCCGATGCGCGTCGACGTACTGCATGTCGATCAGCAGCAAGCCCGTCGTGGCGGGCTGAAGGTCGAAGTCTCGCGGGCGAGAAGTTCGGGAGCAACGCCGCTTCCTCACGCCAGCTCATGCGTCTTCCTTTCCGCCGCCCAGGGCGCCTGCAGGCGCGAGCGGCCGTACGTTCGCCGCGTAGCGCCCGTGGCCGGGACGGCCGACCACCTCGCCGCGCTCCACGACGACCTCGCCGCGGACGACTGTCGTCTCCGGCATGCCGACGAACTCCCAGCCGTGGTAGATGCTCCAGTCCCTGATCCAACCCTCGTAGTACTCGTCGTCGACCACGGCTCGCCTGTCGACGTCGACGATGACGAGGTCCGCGTCGGACCCGACCTGCAGCACGCCTTTCCGCGGATAGAGGCCGAACCGTCTGGCCGGGTTCTCGGAGCAGATCCGGACGAGCTGCTCGATCGAGAGGCGGCCGGTCCGCACGCCGAAGGTCAGCAATGCGGGGAGCAGGCACTCCATGCCCGGCATGCCCGGCAGCGCGTCCCAGATGTTCTCGAACTGGCGCCCGGTCGGGCCCTCCTTCTCGGCCTTCGTCCACGTGCAGTGATCCGTGCCCAGAGTCGTGAGCGTGCCGTCCGCCAGTCCCCGCCACAGCGCGTCGCGGTCGGCGGCGCTCTTGATCGACGGGATGACCTTCGGGTAGCAGCCGTGCCGCTCCTCCATGTCCATGGTGTGCGTCAGGTAGTGCACCACGGTCTCGCCGTAGATCGCGACGCCCTCCGCCCGCAGCCGGCGGATCAGCTCGACCTCTTCGGCCGTGGTGACGTGGACGATGTACAGCGGACATCCCGTCGCACGTGCGATCTCGGCCGCCGACTGGCTTCGGACCAGGCACGCAACGTTCGGCCTGCCCTCGGCCCAGGCGGCCAGATCGGCGCGGCCCGCCGCCTTCAGCTGCGCTTCCAGCGTCGCGCAGATGTCGGCGTCCTCGGCGTGGATCATTCCGAGCACGCGGGCTCCGTCGCGCTGAAGCTCGGCGAGCCGGCTGAAGCTCTCGTACAGCATGCCGTCGTCGGCGTACCCGATCGTGATCTGGTCTGCGGTCGCGTCCTTGCCCGGCTTGTACGCCGTGTAGAAGTGCTTGAACCCGACCACGCCCTGTGCCGCGAGCTCGGCCTGCTCGTCGAGATGCTCCTCGGTCTGCATGATCGTGTGGAGCATGAAATCCGTGTAGGAGACCTCCTCCGCCCACGCGATCTGCTGAGCGAGCATCGGAACGTGCGGATCCCGCATCGGTATCGGCGAGCCTCCCTGGAAGCTGAGGATCGTCGTGATGCCCTTGTGAGCGGCGCCGCGGCTCTCCGACTCCCAGCAGCTTCTGATGCGGTCCATGGTCGCGGTCGCCGGGCCCACGCCGACGTGCACATGTGGATCGATGAGGCCCGGAATGACGAGCTTCCCGTCGGCGTCGATCGATTCACCGTCCGTCGGCAGGCTGGAGTCGCTGCCGATATGGGAGATGACGCCGTCCTCGGCGATCAAGCCGCCGCGAACGATCCCGGACGGCGTGACGATCAGGCCGTTGCTCACGACAAGGCGCACGACTCAGCCTCCTTCTGGACTCGGACCCGTGCGACAGACGATAGGGGTAACGGAGCCCCGACGGGCTGCACGGCACCCACGGTGGCGGCTGGATAGGCTGGCGCCCCGGTCCTCGACCGCACCCCCGCGTTGGAGCACCTGCTCGCCCACCTCACGACCACAGCGCTCGAGCGGGCCCGCGCCGGCGGCCGGCCGGTCGTCCTGCTCTGGCCGGTCGGGGCGACCGAGCCGCACGGCCCGCACGCTCCCCTGGCCACGGACTGCCTGATCTCCGAGGGTGTGTGCCGCCGGGCGGCCGAGCTGCTCGCCGGGGGTGGGGAGGTCGAGCCGCTCGTGCTGCCGACGCTTCCGTTCGGCGTCACCCGTTACGCGCGGGAGTTCGACGGCGCGATCAGCGTGAGCGAGGCAACGCTTCAGGGGGTCGTCGTCGACGTGTGCACCTCGCTTGCGGGCCAGGGGCTCCCGCACGTGCTGATCGTCAACAGCCACTTCGAGCCGGAGCACGTGGGCACGCTGCACCGAGCCCTCGACGTCCTCGCCGAGGCGGGTGTCCGCACCGGCTTCCTCGACCTGACACGGCGCGAGCGTGCTCGCCGCCTGACCGACGAGTTTCGCGCCGGCGAGTGCCACGCCGGCCGCTACGAGACCTCACTCGTCCTCGCCGACCGGCCCGAGCTCGTCGACGAGGCGGCTGCCGGGGAGCTGCCGTACGTCTCGGTGAACATGGCCGGCGCGATCGCGGAGGGGGTGAGCGAGTTCAAGGCGATGGGGCTCGTGCAGGCCTACTGCGGCGCGCCGGCCGAGGCAAGCGCCGAGGAGGGCGAGCAGAGCTACGCCGTGCTGGCCGAGATGGTCGCCGAGCTCGCGCTGGCGCTCGTTGCCGGTACGGGAGGCCGCGACGCGCCGGGCATGTTCACAAGGGTCGCCGAAGGCGAGTTTTGAGTACGAGCGCCGCCGTCGACCCGTTCACCTTCGAGATCGTCCGCCACCGGCTCCTGTCGGTGATGGAGGAGACGATCATCGCGCTCGAGAACGTCTCCGGCTCCCCGATCACGAACGAGGGGCACGATCTCATGGCTGCGCTCTACCGGGCCGACGGCGCGCTCATGGTCGGCGGCGTCGGCTTCCTGCATCACCTGACGAGCGCCGCCCAGGCGGTCAAGCACGTGATCGCAGCCTACGGCGACGATCCCGGGATCGACGAGGACGACGTCTACTTCTTCAACGACTCCTACACCGCAGCGCTGCACCCGCCGGACGTCTACCTGATCTCCCCGATCCATTTCGACGGGCGGCTGACCGGCTTCGTCGCCAACTTCGTCCATGTCACCGACATCGGCGCCATCGACCCCGGGGGTTTCTCGCCGAGCGCCCGCGACAACTACCAGGAGGGCTTCCAGACGAAGGGTCTGAAGATCGTCGAGCGCGGCCGCCCGCGGCGCGACGTGATCGACACGTTCCTCAACATGGTGCGCGACCCGGGCATGACCCACCTCGACCTGAAGTCCCAGCTCGCCGCCAACCATGTCGCAAAGCAACGCATGCGCGACCTCTACCGGGACTACGGGCTCGAGACGGTGGACGCCGTTTCGGACGAGCTGATTCGCCAGTCGGAGGAGCTCGTCCGCGCGCGGCTTGCCGAGCTGCCGGACGGGCGGTGGCGCGCGCGCTCGTACGTCGACATGCCCGGTGGAAGCTGCCGAGTGGAGCTGACGGCCACGAAGCTCGGCGACACGCTCGGGTACGACTTCACCGGCTCGAGCCCTCAGGTCGAGCTCGGCATCAACTGCTGCTACTGGGCGACCTGGGGGGCGATGTTCGCGCCGATCTTCCCGCTGCTCGCCTGGGACGTGACCTGGAACGAGGGCGTGACCAGGCCGATCGGCCTCGTCGCGCCCGAGGGAACGGTCGTGAACTGCGTGCGCCCGGCGCCGATCTCGATCGCCACCGTGGGCACGATCCAGATCGTCAACAACCTCTCGACGATCGTGCTCGGGAAGATCTTCGGCGCCAGTCCGCGCTACGCCGACCGGGCGACCGCGGTGTGGCACGGCAGCCACGCCCACCTCGAGACGCACGGCCTCGACGCAGAGGGCAGTTCTTCGTCGCTCCGCTCACGGACACGTTCTGCGGCGCCGGCGGCGCGAGGGCCCTCCGGGACGGAGTCGACCTCGGCGGGGAGATCCCGAACGTCGTCTCGCGGTGGGCGAACGTCGAGAGCCAGGAGCTCGGGACTCCGTTGCGCTACCTGTTTCGCCGCGCCGTGCCCGATTCCGGCGGGCCCGGCAAGTATCGCGGCGGCGTCTGCCACGAGTACGCCTTCACGCCGAGCGGCGGCCGCGGCCCGATGGGCCTCGTCCTCTTCGGCAAAGGCACCCGTGCCCCGATGAGCCTCGGCCTCTTCGGCGGCTATCCAGGCTGCAACGTGGGCTACTCCACCTTCCGCTCGGCGAACGTGGACGAGTTGCCCGGCACGTTCGACGAGCTGCAGGGCACGGCCAGGGAGGACGTCTTCTGGGGCCACGTCGAGCTGAACGAGGGCGACGTCCAGTACGTCCGCTTCATGGGCGGCGGCGGCTACGGCGACCCGATCGACCGAGACCCCGCACTCGTGGAGCGCGACATCGCCGGCGGGCTCGTCACGGTCGATGCGGCGCGGGAGATCTACGGTGTCGTGCCGGCTGACGCACAGGCAACGGCCGCGAGGCGGCTCGACATCAGGCGAGAACGGCTCGGCGGCAGGGACGCGCTCCCGCCCGCCGAGATCAGCCGCACCGACGCGCGAATCTCCGAGTGGCTCCAGCGGGCGAGCGACGGCGCGACGCAGTGCACGCGGTGCGGGACGGCCGTCGCTCCTCCGCAGTCGGACTGGAAAGAGCACTGCGTGCTACGGCGGCTGCCGATCGAGCGCGCGGGCCCCCTGCGGACGCCGGCCGGGGAGTTCTTCCTGGTCGAGGCCTGCTGCCCCGGCTGCGCGGCCCTGCTCGACACCGACGTCGTGCTCGGTGACGACCCACCGCTCGACGACCGAATCGAGCGCTGGCCGGGATGAAGCCCAAGGCGTCGTTCAACCTCGCGACGCACTTCCTCGACCGCAACGTGGACGAGGGCCGCGGCGAGCGCGTGGCCCTCTACTGCGGCGATGCGCAGGTGACCTACGCGGAGCTGTGCACCCTTACGAACCGGGCCGGCCACGTGCTCCGAGAGCTCGGGGTGGGCATGGGCGATCGCGTGCTGCTCGCCCTGTCGGACTCCGCGGAGTTCGTCGCGTGCTGGTTCGGCGCCGTCAAGGTCGGTGCCGTCGTCGCGGAGGCCTACACGTTCCTGCCGGTCAAGGACTATCGCTACTACGCGCAGTACACCGAGGCGCGGGTCATCGTCGTCGATACCGGCACGCTCGCGCCGATGCGCGAAGCCGTTGCGAGCCTTGCAGAGGCGCCAAGGCTGCTCGTCGTCGGCGAGGCGCAGCTTCACCCCGGCGAGACCGACTTCGCGGCGGCCGTTGCCCGGATGCCCGCAGACCTCGAGCCCGCGGCGACGACGCCGGACGACGAGGCGCTGTGGAAGTTCACGACCGGCAGCACGGGCTCGCCGAAGGCGGCCGTCCATCGGGCCTACGACCCGGTCGTCTCGTTCGAGAGCTACGCCCGGGAGGTGCTCGGATACGAGGAGAGCGACCGCGTGCTGCCGGTGCCGAAGCTCTTCTTCGGCTACGCCCGCGACATGACCGCGCTGTTCACGTTCGGAGTCGGGGCGGCCGGGATCGTCTTTCCCGAGCGAACGACCCCGGAGCGCATCTTCGAGCTGATCGAGCGCCGCAGGCCCACGATTCTCGTCAACGTCCCGACGATGATGGCCCAGATGCTCGCCCACCCCGGGGCGGAGCGGGCCGACCTGTCATGCCTCCGCTGCGTCGTCTCGTCCGGGGAGGCCCTTCCTCCCGAGGTGCACCGCCGCTTCGTCGAACGATTCGGCGTCGAGGTGCTCGAGGGGATCGGCTCGTCCGAGCTCTACCACATCTACGTCTCGAACCGGCCCGGGCGGGCCCGCGTCGGCAGCGCCGGACAGCTCGTGCCGGGGTACGAGGCTCGCATCGTCGATCAGGAGGGCGACGATCTCGGAGACGGCGCTCCGGGCGAGTTGCAGGTGCGGGGAGCGAGCATGGCGTTGCGCTACGAGGGAGACGAGGAGCGCTCGTCGCGGACGTTCGGGAGCGGCTGGGTGCGCACGGGCGATCTGTTCGAGCGGGATGCCGACGGATATCTCTGGTACCGCGGCAGGGTCGACGACCTGCTCAAGGTCGGTGGAATCTGGGTCGCCCCGCTCGAGATCGAGCATTGTCTGCTCGCCCATCCTCGGGTCCGCGAATGTGCGGTCGTGGGTCACGACGAGAACGGGCTCGTGTTTCCCCTGGCGTTCGTGGTCGCCGCGGGGGACGAGGATCCCGAAAGGCTCGCCCCCGAGCTCGTCCGCCACGTACGCGGCGAGCTTTCCCCGCACAAGGCGCCGCGCGAGGTGCGTTTCCTGGAGACGCTCCCGAAGACCGCGAACGGCAAGGTCGACCGCAAGGCGCTCACCGAGAGCCTGACCGCTCCATGAGGGACTCGAGCGAGCTCGTCGTCGGCATCGACGTCGGCGGCACGTGCACGGACTGCGTGGTGGTCGACGACGCGGGGCGCGTGACGCTCGGCAAGGCGTTCTCGACTCCGCCGGACTTCTCGAAGGGGATTTTCGACGCCGTCGGAGTCGCCGCCGCCGAGCTCGGCCGTACGACGCCGGAGCTGCTCGCCGGCACGAGCCTGTTCCTGCACTCGACGACGGTCGCGGAGAACGCCGTCGTCGACGGCACGCTTGCGCCCGCGGGGATCATCACGAGCCGCGGCTTCGAGGACAATCTCCTCGCCACTCGCGGCGGCTACGGACGCTGGTCGGGCCTCACGGAAGAGGAGAAGCGCAACCCGATCGAGCAGGACAAGCTGCCGCCGCTCGTCGACCGCAGGCTGATCGAGGGAATCCGCGAGCGCACGGATGCGCTCGGCCGCCGCCACGTGGAGCCGGACGGGGCCGAGGTCGAGGCGGCCGTGCTGCGCCTGCTCGAGGCCGGGGTCGAGGCGATCGGCGTCTGCCTGCTGTGGTCGTTCGCCAATCCGGCGGCCGAGCGTAGCGGTCGCGGACACCGTTCGCCGGCTGCGGCCCGACGTGTTCCTGACGCTCTCACACGAGGTTGCGCCGGTGGCCGGGGAGTACGAGCGCACGTCGACCGTCGCGCTGAACGCGCGGCTCGGCCCCGTCGTCGGGCGCTACCTCGAGGCGCTCGCCCGCGGGCTTGCCGAGCAGGGCTTCGGCGGAACGTTGCTCGTCGCGCAGGCCTACGGTGGGCTGCTGCCGGTCGCCGAGGCCGCGCGGCGGCCCGTGGGAATGATCGAGTCGGGCCCGGCGGCGGGCCTCGTCGGCTCGAAGCGCCTCGGCGAGCTGATCGGCGCGCCGGACCTGATCGCCGCCGACATGGGCGGGACGACGTTCAAGGTCGGGGTGATCCGGCAGGGCCTGATCGAGTACCAGCGGGAGTCGATGGTGCTTCGGTACCACTACGCGCTGCCGAAGCTCGACGTCGTCTCGCTCGGTCTCGCCGGCGGGAGCATCGTTTCGCTCGACCGCAGGACGGGCGCGCCGCGCATCGGCCCGCGCAGCGCGGGCTCGTACCCCGGCCCCGTCTGCTACGGGCACGGAGGATTGGAGCCGACGATCACGGACGTCGACGCGATCCTCGGGTACCTCAACCCGGAGTTCTTCCTCGGAGGCCGCGAGCGCCTCGACGTCGACGCGGCGCGGGCGGCGTTCGACGAGCAGGCTGCGCGGCCCCTCGGGATGGACGTGATCGAGGCGGCCGCAGCGATGTACCGGCTCGCGAACTCCCGCTTTACCGACCTGCTCCATCGAACGACCGTGCAGCGAGGGCTCGACCCGCGCCGCTTCACCCTCTTCTCGTTCGGCGGCACGGCCGGGATGCACGTCTGTGCCTACGGAGCCGCGCTCGGCGTGGCCCGTATCGTCGTTCCCCACTCGGCCGCCGTCCACGGCGCCTTCGGCCTCGCCGGCTCGGATGTCACGCACGAGGACCAGACGACGCATCTGCTCAGAGAGCCGTTCGACGTCGCTGCGGCCCGGCAGGTGTTCGCGGGCCTCGAGGAGCGGGTCGTCTCGCAGCTCGAGGCTGCGGGCTTCGAGCAATCCGCCATGCGCCTCGAGCGTTCGGTGGACATGCGCTACCGCCGTCAGGTCCACGTCGTCACCGCGCCCGTTGGCGAAGGGCCGGTCGATGAGGCGCGGCTCGAGGAGGCCACGGCCCGGTTCGAGTCGCTCTACCGCGAGAAGTACGGCGCAGAGGCCGCGTACCGAGAGGCGGGTATCGAGCTCGTCTCTTTCCGCGTGCGCGGCTCGGGGCTCGTCCGCAAGCCCCTGCTCGAGGAGTTGCCGCTGGAGAGCCCGGACGCAGCCGACGCCAGGGTGGCCACCGTGCGCGCCTGGGTGGACGAGACCGCCCGGGTCGAAGAGGTTCCGGGATTCAGCTTCGAACGGCTGCGTCCCGGCAACCGGCTGCTCGGACCGGCGCTCGTCTGGACGCCGATTACGACCGTCGTCGTCGCGTCCGGCTACGAGGCGCGGCTCGACCCGTACCGCAACCTCGTGCTCGAGCGGCCGCGCGGAAGCTAGCACGGCGCCGGCAGGAGCTCATCGACCAGGGCGCGTACGGCCCCACAGCCGCTCGGGCGACCCGATCCCGCTCACTCCTCCATCAGACCTCTTGGGCGAACGGGGCTCGCCTTCTCGACGGTTGACAAATCGACGTTAGTCGATATATTTACGATCGTCGATACGAGGCGGTGGTGATGCTGAAGGAACTCGAGGTGGAGTCGGCTGTGGTGGCTTGTTGTGCTCCGCTTGCGGCTCCGGCGCTTGATGAGGCGGCGGCGGTGGCAACAGCGGACTTGTTCAAGGCTTTGGGCGATCCGGCCCGGGTGCGGATCGTGAACATCTTGGCGACGAACGACGAGCCGGTGTGTGCGTGTCATTTCGAGCCGGCACTCGGTCTTTCGCAGCCGACTGTCTCCCACCATTTGAGGAAGCTGGTCGAGGCCGGCCTGCTGGAGCGGGAGCAGCGCGGCAGGTGGGCGTTTTTCTCGTTGAGGCGTGATGCCGTCGAAACGTTGGCGGTGGTTGCGGACTTGAAAGGGGTGTGCTGCTGATGGCGCTTTCGGCTGATGAGTTGCGTGAGGCGGTACGGCGCCGCTATGCGGAGGCGGCTGTGGCGGTAGTGGAGCAAGAGGGCGGCTGTGGGTGTGGCAGCGGTGCCTGCTGCGGTGAGGGTGAGGCTGATTCAGCGAGTTTCGGCGAGGCGCTGTATGAGGCGGAGCAGCGCGGCGAACTACCGGAGGCGGCCACGCTGGCCTCGCTCGGCTGTGGCAACCCAACGGCTGTCGCGGAGCTCGTGGAGGGCGAGACGGTGCTCGATCTCGGCTCGGGCGGTGGCATCGACGTGATCCTGTCCGCGAAGCGCGTCGGCCCGACGGGTGTGGCCTACGGGCTGGACATGACTGATGAGATGTTGGCGCTGGCGTGCAAGAACGCCGCCGAGGCTGGGATCGCGAACGCGCACTTCCTGAAGGGCATCATCGAGCAGATTCCGCTGCCCGCCGACTCGGTGGACGTGGTGATCTCCAACTGCGTGATCAACCTGTCGGTTGACAAGCCTGCGGTGCTGACCGAGATCGCCCGGGTGCTCAAGCCGGGTGGGCGGCTCGGCATTAGCGATATCGTCGCCGAAGACCGGCTGACTCCCGACGATCGCCAAGAGCGGGGCTCCTATGTGGGCTGTATCGCCGGGGCTCTGTCGAAGGGCGAGTATGTGGCAGGCCTTGAGGCGGCCGGGTTCGAGGATGTCTCGGTCGAGTTCACCCATGAGGTCGCAGACGGGATGCACGGCGCGATCGTCAAGGCCACGAAGACGCTCGAGCCGGAGCGCAAGGGACTGCCGGTCGTCCAGGCGGCGGCGCAGGCCGGCTGCTGCTGATAGCCCGCTAGACGCGCTGGCGCTGAAGAAGGGATCGTGAGCGAGGACCCGCCCGAAGTCCTGTTCGTCTGCGTCCACAACGCTGGCCGCAGCCAGATGGCGGCCGGACTGCTCAAGCTGCGCTCAGGCGGACGCATCCAGGTGCGCTCTGCCGGCTCCGCGCCGGCCGAGGAGATCAACCCGAACGCGATCGCGGCCCTCGCCGAGCTCGGCATCGACATGGCGGAGGAGTTCCCCAAGCCGCTGACCGACGAAGCCGTGCGAGCCGCCGATGTCGTGATCACGATGGGCTGCGGCGATGCCTGCCCGATCTATCCCGGCAAACGCTACGAGGACTGGCAACTCGATGACCCGGCCGGCCAGCCGCTCGAGCAGGTCAGGCTGATCCGTGACCAAATCGATCAGCGGGTGCGTGCCCTGATCGGCGAGCTCCTGCCCGAGGCTTGACCGAGCGCCCGCTCCCGCGTGCGATGCTGGCCGAGGCGATCGGCACCTTCGCGCTGGTCTTTGCCGGTTGCGGCGCCATCATGGTCAACGCCAAGACCGAGGGCGCCCTCGGTCAGGTCGGGATCGCGATCACCTTCGGCCTCGTAATCATGGCCATGATCTACGCGGCCGGCCACGTTTCCGGCGCCCACTTCAACCCAGCAGTCAGCTTCGCGTTCGCGCTCACCCGCCACTTCCCGTGGCGGCGCCTTGCCGGCTACTGGGCCGCGCAGGCCGTCGGCGCAGTCGCGGCCGCTGCGATCCTGCGCGGCTCGCTCGGCGACATCGCCAACCTGGGAGCCACCACGCCGTCCGGGAGCGACGGACAGGCGTTTCTGTGGGAGCTCATCCTGACGTTCTTTCTCATGTTCGTGATCATGGCCGTGGCCACAGACACCCGCGCTGTCGGCGAAGCAGCCGCCATCGCCATCGGCGGCACCGTCGGACTCGACGCCATGTTCGGCGGCCCCATCACCGGCGCCTCCATGAATCCGGCCCGGTCGCTCGGACCCGCCCTAGTCGCGCCAGACTTCGGCTCGCTTTGGCTCTACCTGCTCGCCCCGCTAGTGGGTGCAGCGCTCGGGGCAGTCGCCTACCAACTCATTCGGGGCGAACACCCTCGCCCGGAGGGCGCCCGCTGACGACCGGCGTCGCGACCCGCTCGCCAGCTTTTTGGCCGGCGGCCCTTTCCCTACCTCTTGGGCACACAGGGCCGCACTTGCGGCTGACCCCGGCTGTAGCTGCTGCGGCGAGGAGTGCGGACCCGACTGCTGCGAAGGAGACGACTGCTGCACGACCTCGGCTGTCATTCAGCCGCCGGCCGTCAGCGCGTGACGCGGGCGACGAACGCGGCGATCTGATCGAAGGCCATCGCAGCTTCCGGGTAGGCGGGGTAGTCGAGCATCCAGACGTGCGGCATGTCGGGGTAGACGAAGAGCTCCGCGCTGACGCCGGCGCGGGTCGCCGTCTCGGCGAGCTCGTGCGCATCGTCGAGCAGGACCTCGGCATCGCCGGCCAGGATCAGGAGCGGCGGCAGGCCCGTGAGGTCGGCGAAGACCGGCGACGCCAGGGGGTCTCGTCGCGTCGTGGCCCTGCAGATAGAGGGCGGCCGCCGCTCTCGCCGAGGCGAGGGAGAACATCGTGTCCGTCTCGGCGCGCGTCGCATACGTGGTCGCGGTGTTCGTGAGATCGACCCACGGTGACAGGCACACTCCGCCTGCCGGCAGCGGGAGGCTGCGATCACGCATGACGACGAGCCCGGCAACCGTGAGACCGGCCCCGGCCGAGTCGCCGCCGATCACGACCCGCGAGGGCGGCGTTCCCTGCGAAAGCACCCATTCGTATGCCGTCAGGGCGTCCTCGACCGCTGCGGGGAACGGATCCTCCGGCGCAAGTCGATAGTCCACGTTCAGAACGCGAACACCGGCGCGCTGCACGAGATGAGAGCAGTAGGCGCGGTACGCGAGCGCGGAGGCGATGCCGTACCCGCCGCCGTGGAAATAGACGAGGAGCGGGTCGTCGCTGCCGTTCTCGCGCTGTTGCAGGAACGCTTCGACGCCGTTCGCGGACACCGCCGTGGCAGTCGTTCCCTCAGCCGTCGGCAGTTGGCCCATGGCGGCGTCAATACGTGACCTCCACGCGCGGACGTCGTCCCACGCCGGGGCCCTGGCGTTCGCTGCGTTCTGTTCTCGGTGCGCCAGGAACTCGATGCTCGGCATGGCTCTACGCTGCAACCGCCTCGCGGTCGACCGATGACTCCGCTCCGCCGCCGACGATTCGCGCGATGTTCTCGGGCGCGAAGAACTCGGCGACCGGCACCGTTCTCGCGATCGTGCCGAAGAAGCGGTTCGTCTCCTCCTGGTTCTCGCGGAGGGCGCCGAAGAGCGCCTGCATCTCCGGAGCCGGCGGCGCGAGCGACGCGAGCTGGTACGTGAAGTCGTAGACCGGCAGCGCGTCCTCGTTGCGCTGCCGCTCGTAACCGGCGAGCGCTTCCTCGAGGGGCCGGCCGCCGCTCAACCCGGCGTCGATCGCGTCCGCGAGCAGCTCGGCGTCGCGGAACGCGTCGGTGATGCCCTCCGCCGTGAGCGGGTCCTTGTGATAGCCCGCGTCGCCCACGAGCGCCCAACCCGGCCCGTACGGCTTGCGGAAGAAGAACGGCAGGTCGGCGGTGCCGTAGAAGCGCTCGGCGCGCTCGCCGGCGCGAAGCCTCGCCGCCAGCGACGGCGCCAGCTCGGCCACGTCGAGGAAGTGGCGCTCGATGTCGGCTCGGACCCGGCGGAACTCGGCCTTCGGCCAGAACGCGATCACGATCGCCAGCCCGTCGTTCGTCGGGCTCGTGCCGATCAGGCGCCCGTCGCGCGGGTAGAGCTCTGCGCCGTCGAGCGGGACACCGCTCCAGTAGGTGTAGTAGGCGCACGTGAGGCCCGGCCGCGCGTCGTACACGGGGGCCTGCACCGTCCGCGCGACGAACGAGCGCATGCCGTCGGCCCCGACGACGATGGGTGCCTTCTCCGTGACCGTTCCGCCGCCGGCCGCCCGGCCACGAATGCCGACGACGCGGTCGCCGTCGCGGACGAGCTCGTCGACCGAGAATCGCTCGACGGACCTCGGCGCCCGCGGTGGCGGCAGCGTCGAGCAGGATCTTGTCGAGCACACGGCGGCGCGGCGCGTAGGCGACCTCGGCGCCGTCCGCGGGCGGAGGCGCTCCCGTCAGGGCGAACGGCCCGATGTCGAATGTCAGCCGGCGCGCGGGCGGGAACGTTCGTCGCGGTCAGCTGCTCGAGGAGACCCCAGCGGTTCAGGTGCGCCACCCCGGCCTGATGGATGTAGTGCGTCGAGAGCGTGTCGCTCGGAAAGCCGGCCCGGTCTACGACGAGAACCCGGTAGCCCCGGCGGGCCAGCAGCATTGCGGTCGGAGATCCCGCGGTGCGGGCGCCGACAACGATTGCGTCGTACATCGTGCAGCTCCTCTCGATAAGACTATGAATTGTAGTTATAAACTACGAAACATAGGGTGTCAGAGGACCGGTGGGCCGATTGCGGGCACGGCAATGGGACCGGATGAGATCCGGCCCCTACCTCCGCGCCGACCCCGACGCACCGCGCGGGTCGCCCTCTGGCGAAGGGAGTTCTGGGAACACATCGCAGCCGAGGCCGGCCTTAGACTACGAGGCATAGTCATGTCAAGGAATCAGCTGACCCTCTTCTCGTACGAGATTCTCGGCCTGGTCGGCCGGACCGGCGGCGGGAGCGCACGATCTCCTGCGGCTGGCGCGCCGCGGCCGCATGCTCGACTGGGCGGGCGAGAGCCAGTACTACACCGAGCCGAAACGGCTCGCCAAGCTGGGCTACCTGGAGGCGCAGAAGGCGCCGGGCAAGACGACCGAGCGGACGATCTACACGCTCACGGACAAGGGTCTGGAAGCGCTGCGGGAGTACGCGCGCACGCCGGCGAGCTTCACGCCGCTGAAGAGCGAGCCGCTGCTGCGGCTCCTGATCACCGATCTCGTCGGAGAGGCGGTGACACGCGAGAGCATGGCCGCGCTCCGCGACGACATCGCCGACCTCGCCGCGAGACTCGACGACGGCGAGGCGACGGCCGAGCTGCTGCCGCACCGGCGCAAGTACCTGATGCTCGTCATCGACTTCCTGCGCAAGTATCTCGACCTTCATCTCGAGCTCGTCGACGAGGTCGAACGAGAGTTTGCCGCCGAGCCGGAGCGTTCGGCGACGAGCTGACCGTGGGAGGCGTCTTCCACCGAGCCGGCGAGGGGCAGGCGCTCTTCGGCGGCCGGATCGTGATCAAGGCCGACTTCGAGCAGCTCTGCATCACGGAATCGGAGTTCGCACGCGCGCGTCCCGGTGCAGGCCCGCACCTGCACCGGCGCCACACAGACTCCTTCTACGTCCTGGAGGGCGAGCTCGCGCTCCTCGTGCACGACGAGGAGCACCCGATGGGGCCCGGGGCGTGCGCGTGCCTGCCGAGGGCATCGTCCACGGGTTCAGGAGCACCTCGGCGGCCCGCTTCCTCAACTTCCACACGCCGGACGGAGGCTTCGCGGCCAATCTCCGGGCGCTCGACCGCGGCGAGGCGGGCGGCTTCGACAGCTTCGACGTCCCGATCGGCAGCGGTCTGCCCGCGTCAGGCGCGACGGTCCTCGCCGCCGGCGAGGGCGAGCGGCTCGAGGGTGAGACACGCGTTGCGACGATCAAGATCGGCCGCGACGAGCTCACGTTGATCGAGTTCGAGCTCGAGCCGAGCTTCGAAGGCCCCGACCGGCACACCCACGACGATCACGTGGACGCGTTCTACGTCCTCGAGGGCGAGGTCGAGCTCCAGCTCGGCGACGAGAAGCGCCTCGCCGGCGCCGGCTCCTTCGTCGCCGCGCCGCCGGGGGTCGTCCACACGTTCACGAGTGGCCCGGGGCGCAGCCGGCTGCTCAACATCCACGCGCCGGGCGCCGGCTTCGACGAGTGGCTGCGCGAGAACGGATAGCTCGCAGCCGCCCGGCCCGGAGGGTCCGACCGCAGCCTCGCCCATAGGCCCTACGGCGTTGCGCGGAGTGGCCGCATCCCGTGGAGCAACCGATCGCCGCGATGGATTCTGGCGGCCGCGGTCCGCCTGGTCCCGGAGTGGCGGGAGGCAAGCCGAAGTTCTAGGTCTGTTACAACTTCTTCAGCCTCGAGGAGGCGTTCGTTGACGGCGAGCGCGAGATCCCCGAGGTAGACGATGGGGACGCCTGCGACCGATCGGACCGAGCCGCCGTCGCGAAACGGCGAGGGCATGCAGTGGATCCCGGGTGGGACGTTCCGCATGGGCTCGGAGGACTTCTATCCCGAGGAGCGGCCGGTCCACGAGGTCTCCGTCGACGGCTTCTGGATGGACGAGCATCCGGTCACCGCCGCGGAGTTCCGCCGCTTCGTGCGCGAGACGAAGTACGTGACGGTGGCCGAGCGGCCGCTCGATCCCGAGCAGTACCCGGACGCGATCCCGGAGCTGCTCGTCCCCGGGCTCGCTCGTCTTCCGCAAGACCCGTGGGCCCGGTCGACCTCGACGACTACCGCAACTGGTGGGAGTACCTCCCGGGGGCGTACTGGAAGCGTCCGCGGAGGCACGGGCAGCGACGATCAACGGCCGCGACCATCACCCGGTCGTCCACGTCGCCTACGAGGACGCCGAGGCCTACGCGACCTGGGCCGGGCAAGGAGCTGCCGACCGAGGCCGAGTGGGAGTTCGCCGCCCGCGGCGGCCTCGACGGCGCCGCGTTCGCCTGGGGCGACGAGCACTTCCCGGACGGCAAGGCGATGGCCAACACCTGGCAGGGCGAGTTCCCGTGGCAGAACCTGAAGCTCGACGGCTATCGAGGGCACCTCGCCGGTCGGCAGCTTCCCGCCGAACGGCTACGGCCTCTACGACATGACCGGCAACGTCTGGGAGTGGACCGTGCGACTGGTACGTCCCCCGCCACGCCGACGAGGTCGTGAGCCCCTGCTGCGGTCCGCGATCAACCCGCGCGTGACCTCACCCGAGGAGAGCTACAACCCGGGCCAGCCGGGTCGAGCACATCCCGCGCAGGGTGATCAAGGGCGGCTCGCACCTCTGCGCGCCCAACTACTGCCTGCGCTACCGGCCGGCCGCCCGGCAGCCGCAGATGATCGACACGTCGATGGCCCACCTCGGCTTCCGCTGCATCGTGCGGCTACCCACTGAGAGCACGAAAGGAGAGACCGCCTAATGCCCGACAAGCCCCAACATCCTCATCATCTGGGGCGACGACATCGGCTGGTTCAACATCAGCGCCTACAACCATGGGCGTGATGGGCTACCGCACGCCGAACATCGACCGGATCGGCGCAAGAGGGCGCCATCTTCACCGACTGGTACGGCCAGCAGAGCTGTACCGCCGGGCGCGCGGCGTTCATCACCGGTCAGTCGCCCATCCGCACCGGGCTCACCAAGGTCGGCCTGCCGGGGCGCCGACTCGGTCTGCAGCCCGAAGACCCGACCATCGCCGACCTGCTCAAGCCGCACGGCTACGTGTGCGGGCAGTTCGGCAAGAACCACCTGGGCGACCGCGACGAGTTCCTGCCGACCGCGCACGGCTTCGACGAGTTCTTCGGCAACCTCTATCACCTGAACGCCGAGGAGGAGCCGGAGCACCCCGACTATCCGAAGGATCCCGACTTCAAGAAGAAGTTCGGCCCGCGCGGCGTGCTGCAAGCAGCTGGTGCGACCCGGACGGCACCAGAAGATCGAGGACACCGGCCCGCTGACCAAGAAGCGCATGGAGACGGTCGACGAGGAGTTCCTCGACGCGGCGCTCGACTTCATCGAGCGGCAGCACAAGGCCGGACAAGCCCTTCTTCTGCTGGTGGAACTCGACCCGGATGCACGTCTGGACGCACCTCAAGAAGGAGTCGCAGGGCGTGACCGGGCTGGGCGTCTATCCCGACGGCATGGTCGAGCACGACGGGCATGTCGGCCAGCTGCTCGACAAGCTCGACGACCTCGGCATCGCCGACAACACGATCGTCATGTACTCGACCGACAACGGCGCCGAGGTCCTGACGCTGGCCCGACGGCGGCACGACCCCGTTCCGCGGCGAGAAGGACACGAACTGGGAGGGCGGCTGGCGCGTGCCGTGCCTGATCCGCTGGCCCGGGCACATCAAGCCGGGCACGGTCTCCAACGAGGTCTTCTCGCACCAGGACATGCTGCCGACGCTTGCTGGCCGCCGCCGGTGAGCCGGACATCGTCGAAAAGCTCAAGAAGGGACACAAGGTCGGCGACAAGACCTTCAAGGTCCACCTCGACGGCTACAACCTGCTGCCGTTCCTGAAGGGCGAGGTCGACGAGAATCCGCGCCCGGGTTTCCTGTACTGGAGCGACGACGGCGACCTGATGGCGTTGCGCTACGGCAACTGGAAGTTCCACTTCATGGAGCAGCGACGCCCACGGCGCTCCACGCCTGGGAGGAGCCGTTCGTCCACATGCGGGTCCCGAACATGTTCAACCTGCGCAACAACCCGTTCGAGGTCGACGCCGAGGACGCCAACCTGTTCTTCAACAAGGAGAAGGTCGACCGGCTCTTCCTCATCCTGCCGGCCGTGGGGCTGGTCGCCGAGTACCTCAAGACGTTCGAGGAGTTCCCGCCCCGGCAGCGGCCTGCGAGCTTCAGCATCGACCAGGCGCTCGAGAAGGCGCGCGCACACGAGGAGGAGTTGCATGCGGCCGCGGCTCGGGGCTGAGCGTGGGTGAGTTGCTCGCAGCCTGGAACGACACGGCAACCCGGCGAGCGATCGTCGACTTCGTCGAGACGGAGGCGACGGATGTTCCGCCCGAGGAACGGGTCGCGGTGTTCGACAACGACGGCACGCTGTGGTGCGAGAAGCCCATGCCGATCGAGCTCGGCTTCATCCTGCAGCGGCTGGCCGCGATGGTCGAGGAGGATGCGTCGCTGCGCAATCACCAGCCGTGGAAGGCGGCCAGCGAGCAGGACCACGGCTGGCTCGGCGGCGTCATCACGAAGCACTACGCGGGGGACGACAGTGACGTGAAGGTGCTGATGGCGGCATCCTCCGTGCCTTTGCGGGGATGTCGGTGGACGACTATCAGGTCGAAGTCGCCGCGTTTCTCCACGAAGCGCAGCACCCGACGCTCGATCGTACGCTGCGTGACTGCAGCTACCTGCCCATGGTCGACCTCCTGCGCTACCTGGAGGCGAACGAGTTCACCTGCTACATCGCGTCGGGCGGCGATCGAGACTTCATGCGGCCGGTCGCCCAGGCGATCTACGGGATCCCGCCCGAGCGCGTCATCGGGAGCTCGAACGCCCTGCGCTACAAGGAGAGCGAGAACGGCGGCTCGGTCGTCTACCTGGCGCAGCCGGACGTCTTCGACGACGGGCCGATCAAGCCCGTGCGCATCTGGAGCCGGATCGGTCGGCGGCCGATCCTGGCCGTCGGCAACTCGAACGGAGACATTCCGATGCTCCGCTTCGTCTCGCACCCGTCGCGGCCGTCGCTGAGCATGCTCATCGACCACGACGACGGCGAGCGCGAGTTCGCCTACCGCGGCGGTGCGGAGGACTCGCTGAAGCAGGCCGGCGAGCTCGGCTGGACCGTCGTCAGCGTCAGGAACGACTGGGCGAAGGTGTTCGCCGACTGATCGGCGTGAGCCGGGGAGGTTCAGCCGAACCGTTCGTACCCGTAGCCGCTGACGTCGACCTCCGGCGCCTCGCCGAGAACGTAGCTCGTCAGCACCTGTCCCGTGAGCGCGACGAGCGTCAGCCCGAAGTGGAGAACGGCGAGGTAGAAGCCGTGTACTCCCGGCACCGGGCCGTAGATCGGCATGCCGTCGAGCGGCACCGGGCGAATTCCCGGAAGCGTCCCGTACCCCGAGCCTCGCGCAGGCCGGGCACCATGGCCATCGCGTGGTCGGCCAGCCGGCTACGCCCCCGACAGCGTCATCTCGTTCACATCGGTCGACTGCTCGCGCAAGCCGCCGACGATGTAGCCGTCGCGGGTGGGGCGCACCAGGCCGGGGTTGTAGACAGCCCCGCGGATCAGGCCCTGCGGCGCGGAGACGACGAGCTGCTGGCCGCGGCTCGGATAGATGGGAATGTCGACGCCGACGAGCGCCCCGATTCGGGGGGCGTCGAGCCCGGCGGCGTTGACCACCGCCGGCGTGCGGATGCTTCCAGCGGTCGTCTCGACCGCGGTGACGGCGCCGTCGCTGACGTCGATGGCGGCGACCGTTGTGCCGGTCAGGATCTCGGCGTCGTGCTCGACCGCGCGGCTTACGAGCGCCCGCACCAGCAGCGGGGCGTGACGAGTGCCTCGCCCGGGCTGTGCAGCCCGGCCACGAAGGGGCCTCCGAGGTGAGGCTCGAGCCGCAGCACCTCCTCACGCGTGAGGACGTCGCCGGAATGCCTGCCGCGTTCAGCCGACCGGCGAGGTCTTCCTTCGCAGCCAGCTCCTGCTCGTCGTAGATCAGGCTCAGCCCGCCCGTCTGCTCGTACTCGATCTCGTCGCCGAGCTGCTCGGCCAGCTCGCGGAACAGCTCGAGCCCGCGCGCCATCAGCCGCATGTGGCCGTCGGGATACTCGGTCATGTAGCTGGCGAAGTGCACGGTCGCCCAGCCGGTCGAGGCGCCCGAAGCTGCCGAGGCGAGCTCACCGCGCTCGACCAGCACCACGTGCCGGCCGCGCAGCGCGAGGTGGTAGGCGATCGAGGCGCCCGAGAGACCGCCGCCGATGACGACGACGTCCGCCTCCCGTGCCTCGATAGCGGTGGTCATACCGGCTCGAGTAGTGGACACTTCAAACGGCGCGCGATGTTCATGTCGCTCGACTTCCTCTACGTCCCGACGGCCGATGTCGACCTGGCAGTCGACAGCGCCGTCGAGGTGCTCGGCGCGGATCTCGTCTGGAAGATACGGGCAATGGCGACGACGGTCGCGTGCCTGCGGGTAACCGAGGCCGGGCCCGCGCTGCTCCTGTCCGGCCACCTCGAGGGTGAGGCGCCGATTCTCGTGTACCGCGTTGCGGACTACAAGGCGACGGTCGCGCACCTACGAAAAGTCGGTGCAACGGACCTCCGCGAGCTCGAGATTCCGCACGGGCCGTGCGCCAGCTTCCGCCTCGGCGGGAACCAGCGGTTCGCCGTCTACGAGCTCGTCCGTCCCGGCATGGACGCGCATTTCGCCGGCCGGATCGATCCGTAACAGCGTCAGTCGACTGCGACGAAGCGCACGTCGTGGTCGTCGGCGTCCGCGGCGACGAAGCGCAGCAGGCGCCGGCCCTCGGCGGCGAGCGAGGCTTGCGCCCGCTTCGTCAGCGGGCGTGCGTGGCTCACGACGAGCGTCGCGGAGCCTGTCGCACGATCGCGGTCGAGCCGCCAGACGCCACGGAGGAAGCCGTCGTGCAGCACGGAGCCGTGGACGGCTCCCGTAGCGGCACCCAGCCGAGCGCGGTCCGCGTCCTCGACGAAGCGGCTGCGGTCCGCGTACGAGAGCAGGACGTTGTCGTACTCGGGCAGGAACCGGGGCGGTGCCGGCGTGTCGGGGTCGGGTCTGCGGAGCGTCGGGCAGGTCGAGCAGCTCGCGGCCGCGCTCGTCGCGGAATGCGCGCAGTCGGCGGCCGCAGCCTGTCGAGGACCTCGCGCATCCCGGTCAGGCGCGACCAGGCGGCGACGTCGGCGGCCGTGGCCGGCCCGAACGCCGCCGAGGTAGCGCAGGACGACGTCGTCGATCGACGGCTCGGCCGCGAGCGGGACGGCCGAGCCACGACTCGGCGGTCGTCGACGTGACCTGCGCGGTGCGACCCCAGACGCCTCGCGGCGGCACCTGGACGAGTGCGAGCAGGTTTCGGCACGCGTAGGCGAGAGCGGCCGCGTCGTGGTCGGGGAAAGCGCTCCGCGAGGGCGGCGCGCAGCTCGTTGCCGGTTCGCGGCCGCTCGGCGAGCAGCACGCGGGCGAAGGCCAGGACGGGCTCCAGGTCGACGCCGCGCAGCGCCGGCGCGTACTCGGCATGCCGTGCCAGCTCGCCGTCGAGCACGGGCTGCACGAGCGGCCGCAGCACCAGGCAGTCGTCGGCGGTGACGAGGTGGATCGTGGCCCGCATGACGACGATGCGCACCGCCTGCCGCTCGAGGAGCAGCCGAGCCAGCGTCGTCCGGCCGAAACCGCTCGAGGCGCGACCACAGTGCCGTGTACGGGTTCAGCGGCACCTGCGCCTGCAGGCCGACGAGGTGCTCGACCGCGTCGAGCGGCGGCAGATCCGCGCGGCGGAGCAGCAGCTGGCGCGCGAGCGTCGCACGGTTCAGAGCCCGCCTGCTGAGGACTTCGGCGCCCACCGGCCCGATTCTGAGCGAAGCGTAGGAATGGGTGTCGGTGGGAAGGGTGGCCCGATGGGCAGCCGACCGACGGAGCACAAGGCCGCCGAGCGGGCGATGTGGGCGCTCGGCGACTACCACGCATTCGCGAAGCAGACGGTGTGGGAGCTCGGCCCGTTGCTCGTCGAGGCGTGCGGGATCACCGAGGGCCAGCGCGTCCTGGACGTGGCTGCGGGCACCGGGAACGTGGCGATTCGCGCTGCAGCCGCCGGCGCCGACGTCGTCGCGTCGGATCTCACGCCCGAGAACTTCGATGCCGGCCGCGCCGAGGCCCGCGCGCAGGGCGTGGCGGTCGAATGGGTCGAGGCCGACGCAGAAGCGCTCCCGTTTGCCGACGGCGAGTTCGACGCCGTCACCTCGTCGTTCGGCGCGATGTTCGCTCCCGATCATCAGCAGGTGGCCGACGAGCTGCTGCGCGTCTGCCGTCCGGGCGGCACGATCGGCATGATCAACTTCACGCCCGATGGGACGGCTGCCGCGTTCTTCGACACCCTGGCGCGCTACGCGCCGCCGCCTCCGCCGAGCGAGCTCGCCGCTCCTCTGGGGCAGCGATGAGCACGTGCGGGAGCTGTTCGGCGATCGCGTGGCCTCGCTCGACCTGACCCGCAAGGAGTACGTGGAGCGCGCGGCCGGTCCCCGCGAGTACGTCGAGCTCTTCAAGACGACCTTCGGGCCGGTGATCGGTCTGTACGGTCTGCTCGCCGATCAGCCCGACCGCGTCGCTGCGCTCGACGCGGACTTCCGGGAGTTCGCAACACGCGAGAACCGGGGCGCCCCCGGCGGTCCTGCCGAGTATCGCTACGACTACGTCCTGGTGCTGGCCCGAAAAACCTAGTTCCAGCGCTCGGTGAGGGCCGCTCCGCGGCCCGGGCTCGGCGCAAAGGCGAGCGGCAGCAGCGCGGCGAGCGTCGCGACGCCGCCGAAGACGAACAACGAGCGGTAGCTGTCCGTGAGGGCGATCGTCAGGCCGGCCATCGGCAAGGCGATCCCCGACGCGACGGCTCTCAGCGAGTAGTACAGGGCCGTGTAACCACCGGCCTCTCCGCGGGGAATCAGCGAGAGGAAGAGCGCATAGCCCAGCGTGGCGATGAGCCCGTAGCCGATGGCGACGGCGGCGATACCGCACGCCACGAAGCCCTTGCTGGTCGAAGCTGCCGTGGCGAGGAGACCGAGGCCCGTGAGAACGACGCCGAGCGCCAAGAGGGGCTTGTGGAGCCGCGGATTGCGGAGGCGGCCGGCTGCGAGCATCGTCAGGCCTGCTGCCACCGCGAAGGCGGCGAGCCAGAGCGAGGCGATACCGGCCTCGATGTCGAGGACGTCCTTCGCATAGAGAATGAAGAACACCGGCAGCGCCGCATAGCCGATCACCCAGAGAATCTCGGCGGCGAGCATGGAGCGAACGCCGGGCCGGATCATGGCGTGCGTGTAGTAGCGCAGAGGGCGGTGATCGGCGCGTCCCGCCCGGCCCGGGTCTGCGACCGGGAGCCAGCGCAGCGTGGGCCACGCGAGCAGCGGCATCCCGATCGCCGCGAGCACGAAGGGCGCCCACAGGGCCTGGGTGGCGAGCAGCCCGCCGACGGCGAGACCGACGAGCCCGCCCACGAGCATCGCGACCTCCGACGCGCCGTTCGCCCGCGCGTACTGTTTTCCGTCGAAGCAGTCGTGGATGAGTGCCCGGTGGGCGGTCGAGACGACGTTGACGCCGATATAGGCAAGCGCGCCTGCGAGCGTGAGCACGAGATACGACGTGCCGTGGCCCAGCGCGACCGCGCCCATGCCGCAGGCCGCGAGGAGCGCTCCCGCCGCGATGAACGGCCGGCGGCCGTGTGTGGGCGTGTGGCGCCGGTCGCTCCAGCGTCCGACGAGCAACGGTACGGCGAAGCCCCCCACCGAGTTCACCAGCATCACGGCGCCGATCAGGCCGGGCGCGTCCCTGATCTCGGCGAGCAGCACGGGCAGATAGGCGGTCGCGACGGTACGGACGAGCCCTGCGCCGATCGCCGCGCACGCGAAGACGACGAGGTAGGCGAGGCCTCGTTGAGGGCGAGTCGTGAGCGAGAGCGGGCTCGAGAGCTGAGCCGCAACGAGGGGTTCGCTAGAGACCGCGCACCTCGACTAACTGAGCCTGGCCGCGCATCCCATCGAGAACCTTCCTTCCGGCGCCTTGCGAACGAACACGTGGTCGTGCCTGGCCAAGGTGCACCAGTCGGTCAGGTGCATATTACGCTGCGTGCTGGTCACGCCGCGGTCCGGCCGAGCCGGCTTCGCGGGCCGTTGCGTGACTAGATCCCGTCCGGGATCTCTTCGACCACCGCGTAGTGCGTCTCGCCGAAGAGAAGCTCGAGCATCCGGGCGAACTCGGGTGCCCACTCCTCGTCCTCGACCGTGACGGAGGCGACCACGTCGCCGCCGTACCGGCACAGGCTGACCAGTGTCATGTCTTCCCCTCCAAGTGATGCCGCAACCGCAGTCGCCGACGCATACCTCTTTGTCGGCTTGATTCGAAGGTAGCTGAACGTTCTGTGGTGACGGCGCGTAACCGTCGTCAGCCGTCGTCCGGACGCACGAACTGCCGGCGCGCCGCGACGGCGACCACGATCGCGGACGGCCTGCCCGAAGAACAGCGCGCCGAAGACGATCCCACTGACGAGTTGGATGTTGGAGAGCAGTACGTTCGGCGCTTCCATCCTGCGGAGCTTCCACCGGGTGGGGTGACGAGGCAACTTCTCGGCCGTCGTTCACGCAGGTGCTTCGCCCTCGTCTCGGGCTCGGCTGCGTGCCCAAACGAGGAGACGCGTTTGAGGCATCGCCCGCCGTGAGAAAACACGTACATCGTGCTTGTGCCAGGCGGTTCCTAGCAGTGTCCGACAGTCTCCAGGCGAATCGAAGCCTTTCGGCGCGGGAGTCCGGCCAGGATCTCTCGCGCGACAGCCTCCAGGTGTTTCTCCACCAGGCCGGCCGGCACCGGCTTCTCGAACCCTGGGAAGAGGTGCAACTTGCGAAGCGGATCGAGCGGGGCGACGAGGCGGCCCGGGAGCAGATGATCACGGCGAACCTCCGCCTCGTCGTGTCGCTGGCCCGCCGACATCGCCATCGCGGTGATCTGTCGCTGCACGATCTGATCCAGGACGGCATGGTCGGTTTGATCATCGCCGTCGAGCGGTTCGACTGGCGTCGGGGCTGCCGCTTCTCGACGTATGCGTGCTGGTGGATCCGTCAGACGATCGACCGCGGCACGACCGGGCAGACCGGTGTTCCGTTCCACGTCCGTGAGGCGGGACGCCGCATCGACGCGGCTGAGCGGAAGCTCGAGGCACGGTTCGGGCGGAGTCCCACGGACGACGAGCTCGCGGCAGCTACCGGGCTGCCGGTCAGCAGGGTCGGACGCGTGAGAGAGACGCTCTCACGGAGCGCCGTGATGAGCCTCGACAGCCCGACGGCCGAGGGTGCCAGCGTCACGCTTGGCGACCGCATCGCCGGCGACACGGACGTCTTCGAGGAGGCGTCCGCTGCAGCCGAAAAGGAGGAGCTCCACGAGGCGCTCGAGGAGCTGCCCGAGCGGACGCGGGAAGTCTTAACGCTTCGTTTCGGCCTGCGCGGCGAGGAGCCGCTGTCGCTCCGTGAGATCGGCCGAAGGCTCGGCTTGAGCGCTCAGCGCATCTGCCAGATCGAGACGCATGCGCTCAAGGCGTTGGGCAAAACCCTGGCTATCACTTCGGGCCGCCCCCAGGAGCCCGGATGGCGCGAGCGCATCCGCGACCTGCTTGTCGTCGCGCTACCGGAGGTCGTTCGGTCCACGCTGCCGCCCAAGCTCAGCGCGAGCGTTGCTACGAGCATTGCGCTTGCGGCGACTGGGGCGGTCTTCGTGTCGCACGGTCCTGACTGGGCGCGACCGCTCGATCGGGCCACTGTCGCCGCTGGTGCTTCTCCAGCTCAGACGCCCGAGACCGCGAGGACAGGCACCCAATCCCGTGTTGCCGGAGTCGTCTCGGTGTCTGTCGTCGGAACCCGGCCGAGCGGTGACGGCGCCGCTGCGCTGCGTCCTGGTTCGATCGAAGGGCCGCCGCCGAGTTTCTCGGAGGTTGTGCAGCATGACGCGCCCGGGGCTGTGACTTCCGCGGTCGAGGTTCCCTCCATCGGTGTGTCCATCGAGGCTTCAACCGCCGGCGACGGGGCCGCAGGTGAGGAGAGCGCCGAGGACGCCGACGAGGACGACTCTCCCGGGCGCGAGGACACTTCCGGGGATCCGTCGGGCCAGTCGGGTAGTCCGCCAGGTCATGGTGAGTCGTCCGGCCACGTTGGAACCCCCGCCGTTGAGGTCGAGACGCCCGTCGGCGACGTCGAGGTGCCGTCGGTTGGCGTCGAGACGCCCGTCGGCGAGGTCCAGGCGCCGGCCGTTGAGGTCGAGACGCCCTTCGGCGACGACTAGCGCGGACGCGCCAACATTTCGTTTGTCCTTACAAGCTCGGAGCGTTGACGAGCTATGGGATCAGCTGACCTCACGCGCGACTACGACCGCCTCCCGCCGTGAGCTGACCGCCAGCTTGCGATGGATCGCGCTCGAGTGCGTCTTCACCGTATTGAGCGAGATGTAGCGCTCAGGCGATTCCCGCTGCGACACTCGCCGGAGCGCGGTAGCCCCGCGATCGCACCTACGAGACCCGACTCCTGTCGTCAAGTAGCGAAGCGCCGAGCGCGCAGGGGACGTCCGGAGTCGGGCGCGGCGTTCCGCGCCCGACTCCTTTCGGGAGGGTCTAGCCGAAGAGCTTGCCGAGGCCGCCGAGCTTGTCCATCAGCGAGGAGGCGTCGGGCAGCACGCCGTCCGGGGTGACCTTGTTGACGACCTCGGGCAGCGTCTCGGCGATCGTTCCGGCCACCTCGTCCGCCCCCTTGCCGGTCTCGCCGGCGAGGTCGTTCACCGTGTCCGGAAGGACGCGCTTGACCTCGTCCGCCGAGATCGGGAGGTTCTCGCCGCCGCCGATCCAGGACTGGATCTTGTCACCGAGGCCCGCCTCCTGGAATTTCTTCACGAGGCCGTCGAGGCCGCCCAGCGGGCCGTTTGGATCGAGGAGGTTCTTGATCCCCTCCACGGCCCTGGCCTGATCACCTCCGAAGAATCCAGTGATCTGGTCGAGCAATCCCATTTTCTCCCTCGTGGTTCGAGCCGCAGAAAATCCGGACGCTCAGGTGCCGAGGATCTTGGCCTTGGCGGCCGCGAACTCCTCCTCGGTGAGCGCCCCTGATTCCTTCAGCTGGGCGAGCTGCTCGATCTGGGCGAGCGCCGCCGGATCCAATGCGCCGCCTGCCGCGGGAGCCGCTGCGGCCGGAGCCGCTGCCGCCTGCTGCTGCGCCATCATCGCCTGCTGCTGCTCGTAGCTTCTGCCTCGGCCTTCTCATCCGCTTTCGCCGCCTGGTGCCTCGACACTCCACCGGCGACGGCCGTAGCAGTCCCGGCCACGACAGCTGTGCGCGCCATGGTCCCGACGAGACCAGGGCGACCGACTCTTCTCCTCATTCTCGCTCCTTCCTGTAGACGGTGCCGCAGCAACCTACGAGGCTTCTTCAGCCGCCGCCAGCACCTCGTCGACGACGTGCTTCGGGATGCGCTCGTTCAGCACGAGCTCGCCGTTCGCGTTGAGGACGGCGTCGCGGAACTTCGTTGCCCAGACGTTCTCGAACAAGAGCAGCGCCGCCGACGAGTTGTTCTCGAGCGCATTCGACAGCCGCTGCGCGTCGTCTTCGGTCAGCAAGCCCGTGATGTCCCCGGCGACCGGGCCCCAGGCCTCGTTCTCCTCGTCTCCGGCATCGCCGAGCTCGACGATGGCCAGCTCGCCGTTCTCGTCCTTGATGGCGAAGAGGAGGTCGATGACGCGAATGGTGCCGTTCTCGACGAGCTCCGCGAGCGCCGGCGCGATCTCACCCTTGAACTGATTGCCTGGGAACTTGACGACGAGCAGCTCGATCGGCCCAAGCGACATACCTGACACCTCCTGGCTCGTTCCGGCCCGTGCTCACCCGCGGCGAGCATTCTCGCCGGGCGTCTGCATGCTACGCACGCAGATGGGTAATGCGCAAACGAACGGCGGCGAATCACCCGGGTGAATGAGTCGGCAGCGGCGGGTCAGTTGCCGGGGCAGGCTCGTCGTCCGGTGTCGAAGTCGGGTGGCGGACCTCCCAGACGATCGCGTTCAGCTCGGCCGCCCAGATGACGCCGCGGCCGATCAGGAAGAGGTAGAAGAGCGCCGTCGCTGCCAGGCCCAGGACTCCGTAGAGCTGTGCCGAGTGGGCGAGCTTCTCCGAGAGGTAGTAGACCGTGAAGATGTGCAGCGCATTCAGGCCGACTCCCGAGGAGGATGGCGCCGGGCAGGAACGCCGTCCAGCGTACGTCCCGCGAGGGCAATCTCATCGAGACCCAGAGCCAGCCGGTCGCGAACGCGACGCTGAGGGCGACGGTCGCCGCGGCTCCCGCCGCCTGATCGACGCTGTCGCGGATCCAGCCCGCTCCTGCCGAGAGCGCTACAGCAGGAACGGTGTGGCAACGACGAGGGCGAACGCCTTGGGGCCGTTCGTGATCGTCGGCGGATGAATCCGCCAGGCGGCCGCATGCGTGAGCCACAGCGCGCGCAGCAGGCCCCAGCTGAACCACAGGACGAGGAAGCCTCCGACAACGATCAGCCACCAGCGGGAGCTCTCGGCTTGGCGGGCAGCGCTTGCCACGGTATCGGCGACGGATTCGGTCAGGCCGGCGTCCTCGGCCGCATTGGTGACATTGGCGTTCGATCGTGCGGCGAAGCCGAGCCCGCCGACCGCGAACACCGACAGCGCCAGTACCCAGAAGAAGAAGCGATAGGCAAGGCCTCCTCCGAGCACGCCGCCGGCGATCTGCCTGTCCCGGAGAAGCCATCGAAAGCCGACCTCGATCGACGCATGCTTCGGACGTCCTGCTTCGAGCTTCGCGAGGAACCGCTGGCTCCGCGCGGTCAGGGCCTCGCCCCACGCCCGGACCGTCGACGGCTCCGCCTGTTCCGCCGCGCTCTGCTCCTCGGCGGCCGTCCGTCGTCGGCGCTGTGCACCGGCTCCGCCACCGGCGGCTTATCGGGAGACAGCTCGTCCACGAACTGCTGCCCGATCACTCGAGAGAACGTACTCGGCCATCCTCGGCACTCCGAGACATCTTCTCACCCGGCGATCCGAACGTCCGCGCATCGCCTCAACCTCGCGAGCCACGAGCAAGGAATCCGCCTTCCGACGGGGAATTGGAGCCGCGCATGAGTTCGCCTGCCGTCTCTCCATCTCCTTCTGAGCCAACAGTCCCGAAAGGGCGGCCGAACCGGCGCTTCTTCGCTTCCACGCTCTGATCGTGTTCGCGGTCGATCCTCGCGCGTCATCGCCCTGCTCATCGGGCTCTGGCTCGTTCGCGAGACGATCATCTGGCTCGTCGCGGCGGGCTTTCTGGCGTTCTCGATCGAGCCGCTCGTGCGGATCTTCCAGCGCCGGGGCATGGGCCGTGGCAAATCGACGGCCTGTGCGTTCCTCCTGATCAGCGCGATCCTGCTCTTCTTCGCGTACGCGATCATCCCGCAGATCGCGGACGGCGCACGCGCGCTCAAGGAGAAGATTCCGGAGTATGTCGAGCAGCTCCAGAACACGGGCGCCTCGGACTCGCTCAACGCCGACGATGCTGTCCAGACGGCCGGTGACGCGGCAGAGGGCGCGGCCGCGTTCTTTGCGAACTCGAACAAGGTGACCGACCTGATCGGCGGCCTCGTGAGCGCCGGCTTCGCCGTCTTCATGATCTTCACGTTCACGCTCTACTTCCTCGTCTACGGCCGCGAGCTGATCGCGCGCGGCGCCGACCTGCTGCCAACGGGCTACCGGAAGCCCGTGAAGCAGCGCGGCCGACCAGATCTACGGGATGAACAAGGGCTACTGGTACGGCAAGTTCCTGATCGGTGTCATCGCAGGCCTCACGACCTACGTCTCGATGAGGCTGCTCGGGCTTCCGTATGCGGCGCCGCTGGCGCTCTTCGTCGGCATCACCGACCTGATCCCGAACATCGGCGCCACCATCGGCACCATTCCGGTCGTCATCGTCGGCCTGCTCGAGGAGCCGTGGAAGGGCGTCGCGATCGGAGCAATCCTCATCGCGTACCAGCAGATCGAGAACAACCTGATCACGCCGAAGGTCTTCAAGCGGACGGTCGAGATCCATCCCTTCCTCTCGGTCGTCACCGTGATCGTCTTCACGGCGCTGTTCGGCATCGTCGGGGCGCTCATCGCGATACCGGTGACCAAGGGCATTCAGTACGTCGTCGACGCGGTACGCGAGGGCCGGCGAGCGCACGCTGCTGAGGCGGTCGTACGCGCGGACGCCGGCGGTGGGTAGCCGCCGCCGTCTCGCCCGACGAGGCTCCGGTGCTGTGAGCGACCAACCCGTTCCGCCGGCTCCTCACGTGCTCGGCGGCTCGGAGCGCTGGGCGCAACGCGCCGTTGAAACCGGGCGGGTGATTCCCTACCTGGCGGTGGCACTCGTCGCCGTGTCACTGCTCGCCGGGTTCATCGTCACCCTGATCGACCGCGAGGACTTCCCGACGTTCGGGACCGGCGTGTGGTGGGCGATCGTGACGCTCGCGACCGTCGGCTACGGCGACGTCGTGCCGCACACCGCCTGGGGCCGCGTCGTCGGCAGCGTGGTCATCGTCTTCGGAGTCACCTTCATCTCGTTTCTGACAGCGGTCGTCACCTCGTATTTCATCTCGAACCTGCAGGAGCGAGCGACCCTCGAGGAGCGCAAGCTCCGGGTCGCCGAGGAGGAGGAGACGAGGGTGTTGCTGCGTCGGCTCGATCAGCGCCTGGAAGCGATCGAGGAGAAGCTCGACCGGCAGCCGGACAGCTAGACGTCTGCTTCAGAAGTGAACCGGGCGGAGCACCGCAGTGCCCCGCCCGGTCGTCTGTCGTGCTCTCAGGTCCTTTGGCGCAGTCCCGGACGCGTCAGCGCCCAGATCACCCAGACGAGGAGCGCGATGATCAGGAGCGACCCAGAACGGGTAGTACGGGACGTAGAAGAAGTTCGCGATCGCGACCAAGACGGCGATCACGATGGCGAAGACCTGGACCACGTCTTGCCGGCGAACAGACGCCCACCCGGCGAAGACGACCACGATGCCGAGGATGAGGTGGATCCAGCCCCATCCGCTGACGTCGAGGTTGAAGGCGTACTTCTGCCCGACCACGTAGAACTCGTCGTTGATGATCGCCGAGAGGCCGGAGATCGCCTCGAAGATGCCGATCGTGATCAACATCACGGCTGCGAAGCTGACCCCGGCGATCGCCCAACCGCTCGGCTCCGGGTCGGGCTGCGGTTCGTACTGGCTCATCCTGCTTCCCCTTTCTCGATCGGAGAACCTCGGCTGCCGCTGCCGCCCAAGGTACAACCCGGGGCGGCTATATTCGGCCCGTGGGCTGGCCTTCCACACCGCTCACTGATCTCCTCGGTACCCGCTACCCGATCGTGCAGGCGCCGATGGCCGGGGCCACGACGCCGGGAGCTCGTCGCCGCGGTGTCCAACGCCGGCGGTCTCGGCGGTCTCGGGGCGGCGACGCTCGAGCCCGAGACGCTTCGCGGGGCGATCCGACGCGTTCGTGAGCTGACCGACAAGCCCTTTGCAGTCAACCTGTTTGCGCCCCACGACCGTCCTGAGCCGAGCACGGAGACCGTGGCCGCGGTCGACGGCGTCCTGGCCCCTTGGCGCGCGGAGCTCGGGCTCCCGAAACCGGAGCGGACCGGCTCGCTCGTCCCGCCGGATCACTACGACGCGCAGGTCGCCGTGGTCCTCGAGGAGAGCGTTCCGGTGTTCAGCTTCACGTTTGGGCTGCCGCCCCTTGCGGCGCTCAAGAAGGCGGGCACCGTCGTGCTCGGGACCGTGACGACGCCCGAGGAGGCCGAGCAGCTCGAGGCGGCCGGCGTCGACGCCGTCGTCGCGCAGGGTAGCGAGGCCGGGGGGCACCGGGGGACCTTCGCCGGGCCGTTCGAGGAAGCGTTCGTCGGCACGCTCGCGCTCGTCCCGCAGGTCGTCGACCGCGTCAGCGTGCCCGTCGTGGCGGCCGGCGGAATCGCCGACGGGCGGGGCATCGCGGCTGCGCTCGCGCTGGGAGCGTCAGGCGCTCAGCTGGGTACGGCCTTCCTGGTCTGCCCCGAATCGGGCATCGTCGATGCCTACAGGGAGGCGATTCTCGGCGCCTCGGCGTCCGCCACCGTGCTCACCCGCGTCTACACCGGCAGGCACGCTCGAGCGGTGCGAACGGGGCTGATCGCAGACCTCGAGGCCTCGGGCGTCGAGCCCGCATCCTTTCCGGCGCAGGCGATGCTGCTGTGGGACCTGCGCGACGCCGGCACTGAGCGCGGCCTGTCCGAGCTGCTCTTCCTGCTCGCCGGACAGGCGGCAGGCCTCGCTCGCCCGCTGCCCGCCGGCGAGCTCGTCGAGCAGCTGGCGACGGAAGCCGCGGCTGTGCTGCGCCGGCTCGGCGCCTGACGGAGCGTCACTTCAGGCGGAGATCTTCGGCGATTCCCGCGCGCCCTCGAGGCGGTCGCAGCGGTCGACGTCGCACCACGTGGGGGCCAGCGCCTCGCTCGCCCGTGGGGTCGTCGTGATCGGGGCCTGCTCCACCTCGGCACGTGAGACCTCACGCTTCGGTAGTCCCAGCGCGGACGTGACCGCGCCCGCCAGCATCAAGCCTGCTGAGACCAAGAGCGCGGCTCTGAAGGCATCGGTCGAGGCTTCGCGCAGCTCGGGATCCGTCTCACCGATCATGAATGGGACGGCGCTCGTCTCTCCGGCGCTCGCAGCGAACACTGCCGACACCACGATGCCGACGACCGCCGTTGCCACGAGCCCGCCGACGCGGGACATCGTCTGATTCACACCGGAGGCCACCCCCGCCAGCTCCTGCGGCGCGGCCTTGAGCGCTGCGGCGGTGATCGGCGCGACGAGTGCGCTCAACCCGAGCGAGAACAACACGAGGCCGGCGACTCCCGCGGTCCACAGGTCACCGGTGTCGTCGAAGGGAATGAAGCAGAGGAGCCCGCCGGCCATGGCGATGGGCCCCCCGACGAGAAACGGCCGCGGGCCGAAGCGATCGGCGAGAGCGCCGAAGCGAGACGCCAGCAGGATCATCACGACGCTCGTCGGGAGGGAGACGAGGCCGGCCTCGAACGGCGAGAAGCCGAGGAACTGCAGGTACAGGTTGAAGAAGACGAAGTGCGCACCGAGCCCGGCGTAGACGAAGAACGTGGCCACGTTGACCGCCGCGAACTCGCGACGCCGAAACAGGCTCAGCGGCAGCACCGGCGCGGCGGCCCGCTTCTCGACGACCGCGAACGCGGCGAGAGCGCCCGTCGCGATCACGAAGGCCCACCAGACGTCGGCGAAACCACTCTCCTGACCCTGTACGAGGGCGTACGTGAGGAAGCCGAGCCCGGCGGCGACGAGCGCCGCACCGGGTACGTCGAGGCGTCGGCTCACCGGCTGCTCTCGCTCGCCGCAGCGGCCTGCGCGCGCGAGCATCACCGCCAGCAGGGCGAGCGGGAGGTTGATGAAGAAGACCCACCGCCAGGACGCAAACTCGACGAGGGCGCCGCCGAGCGGCGGCCCGGCAATCGTGGCGACCCCGGTGAACGACGTCCAGAGACCGATCGCGTGCCCCGAGTCCCGTCCGTAGACAGCCCGCAGCAGGGCAAGGGAGTTCGTCGTCACGAAGGCGCCCGCAATGCCCTGAAGAGCGCGCGCGAGGATCAGGATGCTTCCGTTCGGCGCCGCTCCGGCAAGCGCGGAGGCGGCTGCGAAACCGACGATGCCGGCCATCAACACCTCGCGCCGCCCGACGCGGTCGCCGACCGCTCCCCCGACGAGGTAGAGGGCTGCGAGGGCCAGGGAGTAGCTCAGCACCACCCACTGCTGGCCGGCGAGCCCGAGGTCGAGGTCGCTTCCGATGGCCGGCAGGCCGACGAGCACGACGCTGGCGTCGATGAACGCAAGCGACGAGCCGATGACCGTCGCCCCGAGCGTGAGCCGGCGTCGGTGTGCTTCCGGGTCTGCGGCCCGTCGAAGAGCTTCGACCTGCTCGGTCATCGGCCTCCTGGACGTTCGCACAAGTGTCGCTGCATGGGAAAACGACGCGCGCCGCAGCGACATTCGCTGCGCGTCGACGCTAGATGGTTGATTCCCAATTCACGCACCCGCGGATGGCGCCCGATACCGTCGCATCTCGCGACGATCGCCCTTGCCCAGATCGCCTCCGGATATGGGCTGCGGTCGATCGTCACGACCTGCTCGGTCTCGGACACCCCCTCGGGCACGCCAATTAGGAATCAACCATCTAGAGGCTTGATGTGGAACTCCAGTGCTTTCGGACTGCTTCCGCGACCAAGCAGCGCGCGCGAGATGCGCCGTGTCGCGGGAGCAGTCCGGGAGTGCGGGAGTTCCACATCAAGCCTCTAGGTGGAGCGGAGAGCGGCGAGAGCCCCCAGCCGCTCCCGCCAGAAGTGCTTCATCCGCTCGGCTTCCGCGGCATCGGCAAGCCGCTCGTGCTGAACGGAGACCGTGCTCTTCGAGTCGCCCTTCGAGCTGAAGTACACGTTCACCCGCGAGCCGCCGTCCCCCCAGTCGAAGCGCGCCGAGCGAGCCGGCGTGGCGCTGCGCAGCCGCATGACTACGCCGGGCAGCCAACGCTCCCGCTCCGTCTCGTCGAGGAATGCCGAGCTCAGTTCGTCGACGCCGGTTGCGATCGTCTTCGACGCCCCGACGGCGTACCCGTCGGCGTGCTCGTACTTCTCGCGCAGCCCCCGGGCCCGCTCGTAGCCCACGGTCACCGTCTGGGCCCACCAGCCCGGCACGCCCTGCTCCTCGTTGAGGTAGCGGGCGATCTCGGCGTGCGAACGGTCGCTCGCTCCCCAGTGGTCGAGAATCGCGAACCACTCGTCCCAGGGCCGCCCGGTGCGCCGGACGACCGCCTCCTCGGAGACGCGATCCGTCCCTTCCGCCATCGAGCCGGGCCGGCGAGCCGGCGGAGATCGTCGCTCTTACGCCGGCGGCGCTGTCCCTCCGGAAGCCGGCGGGGTGCCTCCGGGCGCTTTGTCCTCGTCCCCGTCGAGCAGGTCCTTGCCCTTGTCGACGGCGTCGCCGGCCATGTCCTTGCCCTTCTCGTACACGTCGCCTGCGGCGTCTGCGCCCTTGTCGACGACGTCGCCCGTCTTGTCCACGGCGTCGCCTCCGACCTCCTTGGTGCGGCCGAACAACTTGTCGAGAAATCCCATCTGGGCTCCTTCTTGTCGAGGTGTCGGCTCGCGGCAAGTATCGGGCATGGGAGCGCAGAACGCCAATACGCGCCCTCGAGACGGTGTCAGGACGTCGAGCGGTCGCCGTCCACGAGGCTGAGAAAGGCGTCGAACATGGCCGTCCGCCACTCGAGCGTCGCCTGGTCACCCTTACGCACCTCACGGTGGAGCGCGGCCTCGTCCAGGCCGTACTCCTCGGCGCCGCCCGGGTGGTTCGCGACCCACGACGCGAACGTCGTGTAATCGACCTCGGGATGCGGCTGGAGACCCCAGGCCCGCCCCAGCCGGAACGCCTGATTCTCGATCAGCTCGCTCTCTGCCAGGCGCGTCGCACCGTCCGGGAGCTCGAACGTGTCCGAATGCCACTGGAAGACACCCGCGGGCCCGTCGAGGTGTCCGAGCAGCGGATCGTCCGCGGCGGCCGCCAGCGGCGTGATCTCGAGCCAGCCCGCCTCGTGGGCCGCCGCCGTTCGGACCTCGGCGCCGAGGGCGCGGGCAAGCACCTGCGCGCCCAGGCAGATGCCGAGCACCGGCACGTCCTGCTCGACGGCGTCGGCAAGCAGCTTTCGCTCGTCTCGCAGGAACGGAAAATCTTTCTCTGCCCAGGCGTGCGCGTCGCCGCCGAGGGTTGCGATGCCCGCGTAGTCGGAGGCGCGCAGGCCGGCTAGGCCGTCGCGCCAAGCCAGGACGCGGTGCACCGGGCGATCGCGTGCGTCGAGCCGCCTCCCCAGCAGCCCGAGACCGGGCAGTAGCTCGTCGTTCTCGATCGCAAGGATCGGCTTCACGATGGAACCTTAGAGAACGCTTCCGAGTGAAAGGCCTACGGGTAGGGTGAAGCAACGAAAGGAGCCGGATGAAGCTCGAAGGTATCCACCACGTCACCTGCATCACGGGCGACGCGCCGCGTAACGTCGACTTCTACACGCGCGTCCTGGGCCTGCGCCTCGTGAAGAAGACCGTGAACCAGGACGACCCCACCGTCTATCACCTCTTCTACGCGGATGAGCGCGGCAGCCCCGGTGCCGACCTGACGTTCTTCGAGTATCCGGGCGCCCATCCGGGTCGCGCCGGCGTCGGCATGGTGCATCGAATCGTGTGGCGGGTCGCCTCGGAGGATGCGATCGCCTTCTGGGAGGAGCGCCTCGCCGGCGAAGGCATGGTGTCCGACCGCGAGCCCGGCCGATTGCGGTTCGACGATCCCGAAGGCCTCGGCCTCGAGCTCGCCGCGGTCGAGACGAGCGACGAGCCGCTGGTCGCCGATCATCCGGAGGTCCCGGCCGAGCACGCGCTCCAGGGGTTCGACGGCGTCCGTGCCTACAGCCGTGATCCGGAGACGAGCCGTCGCCTGCTCGAGGAGGCGCTTCTGTTCGAGCCCATCGGTGAGGGATGGGAGATTCGCGGCGAGCAGCGGGGCTCGTGGTACGCCTATGACGAGCCGCCGGAGGCCTCCGGGCATGGCGGCGCAGGCACCGTGCATCACGTCGCCTGGAGCTCCACCATGGACGATCACGCGGCCTGGCGCGATCGAGTCGCCGCCGCCGGTGCGAGCCCGACGCCGATCATCGACCGGTTCTGGTTCCGCTCGATCTACTTCCGCGAGCCGAGCGGCGTCCTGTTCGAGATCGCGACGATGGGGCCGGGTTTCACGACCGACGAGCCGCTCGAGCACCTCGGCGAGTCGCTCGTCCTCCCGCCGGCCTTCGAGCATCTGCGGGAGCGCATCGAGCCCGTGCTCACGCCGCTTCCCAAGCCTCGCGAGCGCGCCCCCCGGTGAGCTTCGATCTTCTGACCTCCCGGCTGCGGCCGGCGGACGGCGATCCGGCCGGCCTGCTCGTCCTCCTGCACGGCAGGGGCGCCGACGAGCACGACCTCTTTCCGCTGCTCGACGTGCTGGATCCAGAACGCCGGCTGGCCGGGGTCTGCCCCAGGGGGCCGCTGTCGCTGCCGCCCGGGGGCGCGCACTGGTACGCGGTACGCGAGATCGGCTACCCCGACCCTGCTACATTCGGACCGACCTACGAGCGGGCCTCCGCCTGGCTCGATGCGCTGCCGCAGGCGACCGGCGTGCCGATCGAGCGCACGGTGGTCGGCGGCTTCTCCCAGGGCAGCGTCATGTCGTACGCGCTCGGGCTCGGTCGCGGGCGCCCGTCGCCGGCGGGCGTCATCGCCCTCTCCGGTTTCGTGCCGACCGTCGAGGGGTTCGAGCTCGACCTCGAGCGCCCGGGCCTGCGGGTGGCGATCGGGCACGGCACTCAGGATCCGGTTATCGGCGTCGAGTGGGGACGCCGGGCGCGCGAGCAGCTCGAGGGTGCCGGTCTCGACGTCACCTACCACGAGAGCCCGATGGGCCATTCCATCGACCCGCGCTTCCTGGCCGAGCTTCAGGGCTGGGTCACGGATGTGGTCGCGGCCGCCGCGCCGCGCGGCTGAGCGGGCCACACTCCGCGGCCGGGATTCCCGTATCAGGCACAGGGCCCGGTGTCGACCGCTCGGTCGTGCCGCGCCTCGAGCGCGGTTTCGACATCCGAGATCGGGACGCCGAACCCTCCCTCACCCTGTCTTGCCGCTGCGAAGATCATCGCGACGACGTCACCGTGCTCGTCGATGACCGGGCCTCCCGACTCCCCGTGCTCGACGCGGCCGCGGAGAGGCACGACGGTGCGAAGCCGCAGCCGCCGGCTGTACGCATCCGGCGTGAGCACCTTGCGGGCCCGGCCGGCGGTCGCCGCGGTCCCCGTCAGCGGCCCGTCGTTCGGGTAGCCGAGGAGGACGACGTGGTCTGCGGACGGCTCCTCCTCCGCGATCTGCAGCGGGCCCGCACCGAGGCCTCGGACGGAGAGGAGCGCGACGTCCGTCCCGGCGTCGTAGTACACGGGCGTGGCTTCGACGACGCGGCCGTTCGGCGCGGCGATGCGGGGCGATTCCTGGCCGGCGACGACATGGGCGTTCGTCGCGACGAGGCCGCGCTGCACGACCCAGCCGGAGCCCTGTACGCCGATGCCGCACGCGAATCCGACGACCTTGACGACACTCGTGGCGGCGCGTCTCGTCGTGGGCGATCGTGCAACGCTCGGATCGGGCGGCGGCAGGCCGAGGTCGGGACGGCTGCCCACGACGGGCAGCGGGTCGAAGCGGGCGAGCGCCTGCAGGACTCCCGAAGGTGGAACGGCGGCGACGAGGCTCGAGAGGATCGCCGAATCCTGGACCGTGCGTCTCGCGCCCGTGCGGTCGACCTGCATCGCGGCGACCGCCGCCAACCAGGCGACGGCCAGGCCGATCGCCGCTCCGAGGACCACGCCCCCGGCAGCATCCGCGACGCGCAGCGGGCCGTGGGCGAGCGTGGCCCGGATCGCCTGTCCGAGCAGGCTGGCGCCCAGCTGGACGAGCACGGCGCCGACCACGGCTCCAACGAGGCTGGCGAGCGGGACCCAGACCGAGCTCTTGCCCTCGGGCAAGAAGAGCGGCGCGACCCTCGAGCCGACCAGCCCGCCGACGGCGAGCCCCAGAGCGAGAGCCCCTGGGCGACGAGCCCGCGCCCGTAGCCCACGACCGCGGCGAGCGCCACCCAGAGCAGGACAAGAGGATCAACCCAGTTCACGAGAGTCAGTTCGCTGTATCGGCTTCTGCGCCTCCACAGCGTAAGGGGCGGGACGTAGTCCGCCCGTCGCACCCACGTGACCGGCCCGCTTTCGCGGGCCTCGACCTGTCACGGCTGAGCCGGCTACGCCGGCTCGTTGCGTGACGCGCAGCGCTACGCGCTGCTTGCTGCTCGCCTCACCGCTCTCAGGATGTTCGCGTACCCGGTGCAGCGGCAGAGGTTCCCGCCGAGCGCCACGCGAATCTCCTCGTCGCTCGGGTCGGGGTTCTCGGCCAGCAACGCCGTGGCGGAGACGAGCATGCCGGGCGTGCAGAAGCCGCACTGGACACCACCCTCGGCGAGAAACGACCGTTGCAACGGCGAGAGCTCGTCACCGTCGCTCAGGCCTTCGACGGTCGTGACCTCGCGGCCGTCGGCCTGCAGTGCGAGGTAGGAGCACGAGTTCACGGGCCTGCCGTCGAGCAACATCATGCAAGCGCCGCATTCGGAGTCGTCGCACCCTTCCTTCGATCCGGTGAGGCCGATCACGTCGCGGACCACGTCCAGCAGGCTCGCGCCTGCCTCGACTTCGACCGGGTACGGAAATCCGTTGACGCTGAGCGTTGCGCTGTGTCTCATGGCTTTGACCTCAGACGGCGCCGTGCAGCGCCGGGCTGGCAGGGATAGGGACGAGCTCGCCGCTGGCACGGGCGACGGCGGCTTCGATGGCGCGGCGGGTGATGACGGCTGCCATCGCGCGCCGGTACTCCTCGGAGGCGCGGACGTCGGAGATCGGGGCAGCGGCGGCCGCGGCCGCGCTTGCTGCCGCCTCCGCCGGTTCACGCGTGCCGTCCGTTCCGACGAGCGCCGACTCGGCTTCGGAAACACGATGGATGGTCGGGGCGAGCGCGGTGATGGCGATGCGCGCATCGCTGATCTTGCCGCCGTCCAGGACGACGACTGCGGTCGCGCCCACGACCGCGATCTCCATCTGCCTTCGGTACTCGAGCCGCACGTAACACGAGCCGGTGCCCGCGGCCGGCTCCGGTATGTCGACGGCGGTGAGCAGCTCGCCTGCATCCGCGGTCGTCTGCCCGGGACCGGCGAACAGCTCGGCGACCGGCAGCTCACGGGAGCCGCCGCCGGACTGGAGCGTGACGGTCGCGTCGAAGCAGACGAGGGGGCCTCCCGTCTCCATGGCCGGCGACGCGTTCATGAGGTTGCCGCCGATGGTCCCGTGGGCTCTGGTCGCGTGCGAGCCGACGATCGCAGCGGCGTCCGCGAGCGCAGTGAACCGCTCGCGAACGACCGGATGGACCACCAGCTCCTCGTGGGTCGCGAGCGCGCCGAACCGGAGGCCGCCGCCTGAGCCGCTGATACCACGCAGCCCGTCGATGGCGTGGATCGCGACGATGCTCTCCGGGAGCGGGGCCTTGCCCTGGCGGGCGCCGACGACGAGATCGGTGCCGCCCGCAACCGGGCGGGCGCCGCCGCTCATCGCTTCGAGTGCCTCCTCGACGGTCGACGCGCTGACGTAGGTGCTCACCGGTCACCGTCCTGCGATGCCGCCCAGATCCGTTCGGGCGTCATCGGCAGTTCCTTGACGGACGAGCCGATCACCTTGGTGATGGCGTTCGCGATCGCGCCCGCCGTCGCGACGCAGGGCGGCTCGCCCACGCCCTTGCTCCCCCGCGGGCCGGCGTTCTCCGTGGGCGTTTCGACCCAGGCGATCTCGATCTCCGGGGCGTCCGCGGTCGTCACGAGCTTGTAGTCGAGCAGGTGGGGATTGAGCGCCCGCCCGTCCTCGTCGAACTGCGTGCCCTCGGTCAGCGCCTGGCCGATGCCCATCACGACACCGCCGTAGACCTGGCCGTTCGCGCCGATCGGGTTGAGGATCACGCCCGAGTCGTGCGCTGCGGCGACCTTCAGCACGTGCGTGACGCCGGTCTCGCGATCGACCTTCACGTGCACGGCGTGCGTGATCAGCTGCGGAGCGAGGAACGATTCCAGCCCGAGCCGGCCCACGCAGCCTTCCGCCTCGACCGGCGGAGCCTCCGGCACCTCGCCGGAGCCCTTGCCGTGGAAGGTCGCTCCCGACCCTGCCAGGTCTGCGATCGAAACCGACTTCTCCGGCGCGCCCTTGACATGGATCTCGCCGTCGGCGAGCTCGAGATCGCTGCGGTCTGCCTCGAGCTCCTCGGCGGCCGCGTCGAGCAGCTGCTCGCGCAGGTCCTGCGCCGCCTCGATGACCGCGCGGCCGCTGTTGAGCGTCGTCTGGGAACCGCACGAGCCCATGTCCCACGGGGCGGCGTCGGTGTCCTGGTACATGAGCGAGAAGTCCTCGGGCTTCATCCCGAGCTCCTGCGCGACGAACACCGGCAGTGCCATGACTGCGCCCGTGCCGTTCTCCTGGGCCCCGGTGATGATCGTGCCCGTGCCGTCGCCGTTCAGCTTCACGTACGCGCCCGAGGCCGCGCCGAAGCACGGCCACCAGCCGCACGCCACGCCGATCGCCTCGTCCTCGGGCAGCTCCTGCCCGTAGCCGATCAGCTCCACGGCCCGCTCGAGCGTGTCCTTCATGCCGAGCTTCTCGAACACCTGCCGTGTGGGGCCCTCCGCCCCCTCGTCGATCAGCGTGCGCCGCCGCAGCTCGACCGGATCGAGGTCGAGCGCGCGGGCAAGCTCGTCCATGTGCTGCTCGACGGCCCAGCAGACCTGCGGCGCCGTCGGTGCGCGGATCGAGCTCGAAGGCTGGGTGTTCGAGTAGGTGAGCGAGGACTCGATGTTGACGTTGTCGATCTTGTAGGGGCCGCACGCGTGCATCGCCGCCATCTGCGCGAAGAAGCCGCCTTCGCCGCAGTAGGCACCCTTGTCGAGCACGAGCCGGCCGCGACGCGCGACGAGTGTGCCGTCGCGGCGGGCGCCGGTCTCGAGCTCGATGACCATGCCCTCACGCCGGTGATCGACGGCGACGAACTCCTCCCGGCGCGAGAAGACGAGCTTCACCGGCCTACGCGCAGCCTTTGCGAGGGCGGCGATATGGCCCTCGAAGTGGAAGTCGCACTTGGCGCCGAAGCCGCCGCCGAGCAGGGGCACGATGATGCGGACGTTCGCCTCGGGAATCTGCAGCGTATGGGCGACACCGCCGCGGGCGGCGTAGGGCACCTGGGTCGACGACCAGACCGTGACCTTGTCGCCGTGCCACTCGGCGATGATCGCCCGGGGCTCGATTGGCACGCCCTGAGAGCAGTCGGCGACATAGCGGCCGCTGACAACGACGTCGGCGCCCGCCATCGCGGCATCGGCGTCGCCCTTCACGATCGTCGAGTAGCCGATCCGGTTGCGGTCGCGCCCCATCGACTTGCTGCCCTTGTCCGATTCCCAGTCGTCGTGGACGAGGGTCGTGGCGTCGGTCGTCGCGGACTCGTAGTCGACGACGGCGGGCAGCGGCTCGTAGTCGATCTCGACGAGAGCGGCGGCCTGCTCGGCGATCTCGGGGGTCGTCGCCGCGATGCCGGCCACGACGTCGCCTTCCCACAAGACCTTTTCCTTCGCGAACAGGCGGCGGTCCTGGACCATGCCGCCGTACTTGACGTCAGGGACGTCCTCGTGCGTGAGGACGGCCAGCACGCCTGGCAGCGCGCGCGCCTTCGAGACGTCGATGCTCTTGATGCGCGCGTGCGGATGGTCCGCGTACCTGAACTTCGCGTGAAGCTGACCGGTCAGGGTCAGGTCAGCCGTATAGCGCCCGAGCCCTGTGACTTTTTCCTTGCCGTCGGGCCGGATGAAGGGCTCCGCAGCAGCGCGTGGCTCCTCGACCGTCGCCAAACCTCTCGCCTCCTTGTCTTCGCGGGCGCCGTGGCAGGCGCCACGGAGAGAGAATCGTAGCCCACCGAGGACGGCTGTTCACGGTCTGGATGCAGGGCGCTCGCTAGCATCGTCAGAGGACCCGAGGAGTCGGAAGCGAGAGAGGGCGGACGATGACGAGGCGGACGAGGCTCATAGCCGCCTCTGCGGCGGCCGTTGCCGTGGCCGGCGTGGTCGCGGCCGGCATCGTGCTGGCCGGCGGCGACGGAGGTCACGAGCCCGTGCCCGTTGCGACCGGGCGCGGTGATGCGTCGTCGGTCGAAGGCCAGGACGTCGTCGCAGTGAGCGGGAAGGATCCCGTTTCCGGCGCTCAGGTGGCACTTTCCGATTACGAGGGGAAGCCCGTCGTCCTCAACTTCTGGGCCTCGTGGTGCCCGCCCTGCCGCGAGGAGCTGCCCGCGCTCGACCAGCTCGCCAAGAAGCACCCGGAGGTCGCCGTTGTCGGCGTCAACTACCAGGATGCCGTCTCGGGCGCGAGCGAGCTCCAGCGCGAGCTCGGGTGGACATTTCCGAGCATCGCCGACCCGTTCGGCGAGCTGGCCAACCGGCTCGGGCTCCAGGGCATGCCGACGACCTACTTCCTCGATGCCGACCATCGCGTCGCCGGCGTGATCGTCGGCGGCGCCGACCTGGCGGGCTTCGAGAAAGGGGTCGAGCTCATCGCGGGGGACGGGTAGTGACCGACATCGAGCTCGGCCCGCTCGGGCTCGTGGTCGCTTTCGCAGCGGGGTTCGTTTCCTTCATCTCGCCGTGCGTGCTGCCGCTCGTCCCCGGCTATCTGTCGTTCGTCTCGGGCGTCGGCTTCGACGAGCTCGGCGCGCGCTCGCGCCGTGTGGCCACCACGACGGCTGCGTTCGTCCTGGGCTTCACGGTGATGTTCGTGCTCCTGGCGGCCGGTGTGGCCTGGTTCGGCACCGGGCTGCTCGAGCACCGGCGCACGCTCGAGATCATCGGAGGCGCCTTCATGATCCTCGCGGCGCTCGTGATCGCGGGTCTCCCGCTCCCGAGGGTCCTGGCCGCCGAGCGACGCCTCCACATGGGGAGCGGAGGGAGCTACGCGGCTGCGGGGCTCGCCGGCGTCGTCTTCGCCGTGGGGTGGTCCCCCTGCATCGGCCCGACGCTCGGCGCCATCCTGACGCTCTCGCTGGCCTCCGGCGGCGGAGCCGCCGACGGTGCGATCCTCCTCACGGCGTACTCACTCGGCCTGGGCGTGCCGTTCCTGCTCTCCGGCCTTCTCTTCACCCGGGTGCTCGGCCTGAACCGCTGGATTCGCGCCCACTGGCGTGTCGTGTCGCTCGTGTCCGCCGCCCTGCTCGCCACCTTCGGCGTGCTCCTGATCACCGGCGACCTCTACCGCTACATGACCGATCTCGCCCGGTTCTCCGGCTGGCAGATCTAGATGGTTGATTCCCAATTCACGCACCCGCGGATGGCGCCCGATACCGTCGCATCTCGCGACGATCGCCCTTGCCCAGATCGCCTCCGGATATGGGCTGCGGTCGATCGTCACGACCTGCTCGGTCTCGGACACCCCCTCGGGCACGCCAATTGGAATCACCTCTAGACGGCGGGGCGCGCGGCGCGAGCGGTCGGCAGCTCCCGCCTGTGCGGCAGCGGCACCGCGGGGTTCTCCGAGTCGATCTCGCGCCCGAGCCGGTGCCCGTCGAAGACCGCGTCGGCGACGAGGCGCGGCGCGACGCAGTCGCCGATCCGGTAGACGGCCTCGACGCCTTCGGCCGCCAGCGCGTCCGGATCGGCGACGAGCTCCCGGTACAGGGTGTCGTCAGAGAGGCGCTGCGTGACGAGCACGATCGCGTCCGCGTCGAGCTCGACCGACTCGCCGAAGTCGCTCTCGAGGTCGACGCGACCCTCCTGGACGGCCACGACCGTGTGGTTGCGGCGCATCGCCACGCCGACCTCGTGGAGACGGCGGCGGAGCGCGGGGCCCTCGAGCGTCTCGTCGCACGAGGGGGCGACGACGTCGAACGGCGTGACGAGCTCGACGCGACGGCCTTCGAGCGCCAGTAGCTCGGCCAATCCGGCTGCGACGACGTAGCCCTCGCCGTCGTACACGACCACCCGGTCACCCGGCGGCCGCTTGCCCTCGACCATGATCTGCTCGGGCGTGAGCGCGTGCGGGAGGCCCGCGTCGGCGCCGGGGATCGGCTCGTGTGTGAAGGCGTTCAGTCCGTCGCGGGCCCAGTGCGAGCCGGTGGCGACGACGACGAGCTCGGCGCCGTACGCGCGCGCGTCGTCTGTCGAAAGCCGTGTCCCGGTCAGCACCTCGACGTTTTTCAGCCGGTCGAGCTGCACCCGTCGCCAGTTGACCACGCGGGCCCACTCGCCGAGGTCCGGGAGCTGCGGGATCCACCGCATGCAGCCGCCGAGCTCCGCCTCCGCCTCGACGAGGTGCACGCGCCGGAAGCCGCGTTTGCCGAGCACGATCGCGCACTCCATTCCGGCTGGCCCGGCTCCGACGACCAGGACGTCCCGGTCGCGGTTGGCGGCGGGCTCGAACCGCTCCGGGTGCCAGCCGCGGCGGAACTCCTCGCCGGCGGTCGCGTTCTGGATGCAGCCGAGATGCATCTGCGTGTCGGCCTTCGCGATGCACATGTTCGAGCCCGTGCACTCGCGCACCTCGCCGTAGCGGCCCTCCTCGATCTTCTTCGGGAGAAAGGGATCGGCGATCGACGGCCGCGCCGCGCCGATCAGATCCCAGGCGCCGGAGCGGACGATCTCGGCCATCCGGTCGGGGTTCGTCAGCCTCGAGACGCCGACGATGGGCTTTGCGGTCGCCTCTCGAACCCGGCCGGTCCACTCCAGCTGGTAGCCCTCCTTGTAGAAGCGCGAGACTCCGGAGTCGATCGACCATTCGAGGATCGAGCCGACGTTCACGTCCCAGAGATCGACGAGGTGATCGGCGAGTCGGACGAACTCGAGCGCGTCGTCGACCTCGATCCCCGGTGTCAGGTCGACGCCGACCCGCACGGCGATCGCGCACTCGTCTCCGATCGCCTCCCGGACGAGCTCGAGCGTCTCGAGCCACATGCGGGCGCGGTTTTCCAGCGGGCCGCCGTACTCGTCGGTGCGCTTGTTGTAGAACGGCGACAGGAACTGCGTCAGCAGGTAGCTGTGGGCGCCGTAGACGTAGACGATGTCGAAGCCGACCGAGCGCGCCTGCTGCGCGGCCCGCACCCAGTCCGCCTGGACCCGCCGGATGTCGGACTGCTCCATCGCCTTGGGGACGATGATCGGGTGGTAGTCGCCCGCGAGCTGCGAAGGCGCGACGGCCGGCCAGCGCGTCTCCGCGTTCTGGGCGTGAACTCCCGAATGCGTGAGCTCGAGGCCTGCGAGCGAGCCGTGCTCGTGGACCGCGTCCACCATGAGCGCGAGATTCCCGAGGTCGTCCTCGTCCCAGAGCTGCGCCGAGATGTAGGGCGACTCGTCGGAGTCGAGGCCGACCGGCGAGTACTCCGTGCAGATGCCGGCCCACCCACCTTCGGCCTTCACCCCGCGGTGCGCGGCCTGGGACCCGGGCTTGCGCGTGCCGAATCCCGTGCAGTGCGGCACCTGGTAGAAGCGGTTGCGCAGGGTCTTCGGCCCGATCCGCACGGGCTCGAACAGGACGTCGTGACGCGGGTCGCGGGCGATCGGAAGAGTCTAAGCCGGGTTCGGGGCGGTGTGCGCGCTACGCGCGCGAACCTCCGCGGCGCCTCGGCGCCGCTGCGCGGGCTTCGCCTTGCCGGGCCGCATGAGATGCGGCCCCTACACGGTGCGGGGATCTTGTAGGGGCCGGATCTCATCCGGCCCAGCCTGTTCGCCTCCTAGACTCACGCGTGCCGACTGCTGCGGAGCTCGAATCGACTCTGGTCCGCCACGTCATCGAGCCGTGGTTCCCACGCTGCCTGGATGCCGAGCACGGCGGGTTTCTCTGCGATTTCGACCGAAGGTGGCGGCCGTCGGGTCCGCAGGACAAGTTCCTCGAGTTTCAGGCTCGACAGACGTGGCTGGCCGCGCTCGTGTCCCGCCGGTACCCGCAGGACGGGGGGCTCCGCGACGCGACGCTCCATGGGCTGCGCTGTCTTCGAGAGACGATGTGGGACCCGGCCTACGGCGGCTGGTTCCACCGCGCCGACCGCGCCGGCGTTGCGCGTGACGAGGGGAGGAAGCACGCGCACGGGAGCGCGTACGCGATCGCGGCATGCGCCGAGGCTTCCGTGACCCTCGGGGATCCGGGCGCGCTCGAGCTCGCGCAGGCCGGTTTCGAGTGGCTCGACACGCACGCGCGCGACGGCGAGCACGGGGGCTACTTCGGCTTCCTGGCCCGTGACGGGTCGGTCATCCGTGACCAGGCCTCGTATTCGAAGCCGCGGGATCCCATCGGGACACCGATCGGCCTGAAGGATGCGAACGTCAACTCGGACCTCATCGAGACGCTCAGTGTCCTCATCGCAATCGAGCCCGCCGAGCCTGCGCGTGCCCGTCTCGCGGAGCTCGTCATGCTCGTAGGTGAGCGCCTGACCTCGCCGGACGGAACGCTCTCGTTCTACTGCGAGCCCGACTGGACGCCGCTTTCCGGCACGCGATTCGGCACCCAGCTTCAGACGGCGCACCGGCTCGTGACGGCGGGCGAGCTGCTAGGCGCCTCGGACGACGGCATCCCCGCGCGGCTGTTCCGTCGGGCGATCGAGCTCGGCTGGGACCGTCGCTCGGGCGGCTTCCTCTTCGCCGACTACGGCTATCGCCCGCAGAGGCGGGAGTGGTGGGGCCCCGCCGAATGCCTGCGCGCGCTCGCCGTTCTCGGACCCCTCGCCGGCGGCGACGGCGAGCGCCGGGCGCTCGAGGAACGGGTCTGGTCGTACCTCGCGCGGAGAGTGCTGGACGAGCAGTACGGCGGCATGTACACCGAGGCATCGACGGGCTCCCCTACCGGCGCCGAGTGCTCGGGATTCGCTTCGCGCCCGACTTCGCCGTTGCGAAGGGCTCGATCTGGAAGGACGGGTGGCACGAGGGCAAGGCCCTGCTCGTCTGCATGGCCGCCGCGCAGGGCGACGAGATAGGCGTCTGATCGTGCCGAGCCCCCTCGGCGCGCTCGCCGAGCTCGGCACGCGTGCTCGCGAGCGCGGGAGCCCATCTGAGGGTGTCTAATGACGGCGATGGAGGTTCTCAACGCCATCGTCCGGCGCTACTCCGCCGACGCGGATGCCGACTTCGCCGCGTTCTGGGCCCGAGCCGCCGATGAGCTGCCGTGGCTGCGGCGCTGGGACGAGGCCTTCGTCGCCGAGCCGCCGAGCTTCCGCTGGTTCGCCGGCGCGCAGACGAACCTCTCCTGGCAGTGCGTCGACGTCCACGTCGAGCGCGGCCAGGGCGGGCGCGCTGCGATCGTGTATCTCAACGAGCGCGGCGAGCGCCGCGTCCTCACGTACGCCCAGCTGCGTCACGAGGTCGGCCGGGCGGCGGCGGCGCTGCGCGGCCTCGGAATCGGCCGCGGCGACCGGATCACGATCTACATGCCGGTCTGCCCGGAGGCGATCGTGCTGATGCTCGCCTGCGTGCGCATCGGTGCGATTCACTCGGTCGTCTTCGCCGGCTTCGGCGCCGGCGCGCTCTCCGATCGCATCGCGGCCTCCGGCTCGAAGGCCGTGTTCACGACGGACGTCACGTACCGCAAGGGCCAGGATGTGGCGCTGGCAGGGATCGTCGCGGAGGCGGTCGAGCTTGCGGGCGGCGTGGAGCACGCGGTCACGCTGCGGCGCGGGAGCAGCGACTGGGCCGATCTGCTCGCCTCCGGGGAAGGGCAGTCCCGCGACTTCGAGTCCATGGAGGCGAACGAGCCGGCCTGGATCCTCGCCACCTCGGGGACGACTGCGAAACCGAAGCTGACCGTGCAGCGCCACGGGGGCTACGCGGTCGGCATCCACGCCATGGCGCGCTGGGTGTTCGGGATGCGACCGGAGGACGTGTGGTGGTCCACCTCGGACATCGGCTGGGTCGTGGGCCACTCGTACATCGTCTACGCGCCTCTGCTCATCGGCTGCACGACGGTCGCCTACGAGGGCGCGCTCGACTATCCGGAGCCCGACGGGCTCTGGCGCGCCGCCGAGGAGCTCGGCGTGACCGGAATCTTCACGTCGCCGACCGCGGTGCGGCAGCTCATGCGCTACGGCGGCGGACGGCCGTCGGCGGACCTCTCGGCGCTCACGCGGGTCGTCTGCGCGGGCGAGGTGCTGAACCCGCCCGCCTGGGAGTGGCTGCAGAAGGAGGTGCTCGGCGACCGCATTCCGGTCATCGACCACTGGTGGCAGACGGAGACCGGCGGCCCGGTGCTCGGCAACCCGTTCGGGCTCGCCATGGTCCCGATCAAGCCGGGCTCGGCCGGCATCCCGCTGCCGGGCATGGACGCGGCGGTCATCGACTCCGGAGGGCGAGGTGTGCGGCCCGGGCGAGAAGGGGATCCTCGTCCTGCGCCGGCCGTTTCCGAGCCTGACCGCGACGCTCTGGGGCGAGCCCGAGCGCTACGCGGCCGACTACTGGGAGCGCATCCCCGGGCAGTCCGTCTACTACACGGGCGACTCGGCCTCGATCGACGAGGACGGCTACGTCTGGGTGGCGGGCCGCGCCGACGAGGTGATCAAGATCGCCGCCCATCGCATCGGCACGATCGAGGTCGAGAGCGCGTTCCTGAAGCATCCGGCCGTCGCCGAGGCGGGCGTGACCGGGCGGCCCGACGAGGTTCGGGGCGAGGTGATCGCAGCGTTCGTCGTCCTGAAGCAGGGCAACGAGCCGTCGGAGGAGCTCCGCACCGAGCTGCTCCAGACGGTGCGGCGGGAGCTCGGGCGCGGTCGCCGTCATCGGCGACCTGAACTTCGTCGCGGTGCTGCCGAAGACGCGCTCGCGGCAAGATCATGCGCCGCGTGCTGAAGGCGGTCGTGCTCGACCAGGATCCCGGCGACATCGCCACGATCGAGGACGAGGGCTCGGTCGACGAGGCCCGCGCCGCCTGGCAGGAGCTGCGCGCCGAGGTCTGACTCTAGGGAAGCTCCGGATAGAACAACGCCTGGCCGCGCCACGGCGTCTCGACCGTCGAGATGCTCCAGCCGCAGAGCGACGCGATCGCAAGGCTGCTCCGCTCGGGCCCGTAGAAGGCGATGTTGGTCGGCGTCATCAGCCGCGCGCCGGTCCAGTCGTCCAGGAACAGCTCGGGCTCCCCGCCGCCCGGCGGGACGCGCAGGACGCGGTTGGGCTGGTAGACGGAGACGAGCAGCCCACCCTCGTCGTCGAGCGCGAGACCGTCCGGCACCGTGCCCGGCAGGTCCACGTAGACGCTCCAGTCCCCGTCGCGGTAGGTCTGGACGCGCGGCCGTCCGTAGCTCTCGATCACGTAGAGCGTGCCGTCGGCCGCGAGCGCCAGCCCGTTGGCGAAGTTCAGGAGCGGGCCCTCGAGGGGCACCGCTTGCCCGCCGCCCGGAGGAATCGCCACGACCCGGCTGTCCAGCGTCTCGAGGTCCTCGGTTCCCGAGGCGGACACGTACAACGTCCCGTCGGGCGCGAAGACCGCCCAGTTGGGCCCGTGCAGCCCTTCGCAGTACGTCTCGACCTCTCCCGTGGCCGGATCGACACGAAGGACGCGGCCGCTGCCGAAGCCGCAGACGTACACGCGACCCGCGGAGTCGAGGCAGAGCCCGAGCACCCAGTCGCCGACCTCCGCGACCTGGGTGAACGAGCCGTCCGCCGGATCGATCCGGTAGAGACGGCCCTGCTCGTCACCGGTCCAGAGGGCGCCGTCCGGTCCGGCGGCGATGCCCTCGCAGTGGGAGAGCTGGCAGAGCGTCCGGAACGTGGGGTCGAGGAGGATGGCTTCCCCGTCCATGCCTGCGCATTCAATACGATCGGGACGTGGAACGGGTGGACGCGGTCGTCGTCGGTGCCGGAATCGTCGGAACTGCGACCGCGCGCGCGCTCGCGGAGCGCGGCGCGAGCTGCGTCCTGCTCGAGCAGTTCGAGCTCGGCCACACGCGCGGCTCCTCCCACGGCCCCGGGCGCGTGTTTCGCCTCGCCTATCCCCAGCCCGACTACGTCCGCATGACCGTTCGTGCCCTGGACGGCTGGCGGCGGCTCGAGGACGCCGCGGGCGAGGAGCTGCTCGTCACCACCGGCGGCGTGTACGCGGGTGAGTGGGCCGACCGCTGCGCCGACGGGCTCGCGGCCTGCGGAGTCGATCACGACTGGCTTCCCGCGGCCGAGGCGGCGGAGCGCTTTCCCGACCTTGCCTTCGACGGCCTCGAGCGCGTGCTGTGGCAGCAGGACGGCGGAGTCTGCCGGGCGGGCCCGGCGGTGCAGGCGCTGGCGCGCGTCGCCCTCGAGCGCGGCGCCGAGGTGCGGGAGGGCCAGCAGGTCACCCGGCTCGCGGCTCACGACGACCACGCCGAGCTCGAGACGGCGTCGGGCGATGTGCTGCAGGCTTCCGCGGTCGTGGTCGCGGCGGGCGCCTGGGCCGGCCCGCTGCTCCAGCAGGTCGGCATCGAGCTGCCCCTCAGCCCGGTGTTCGCTCAGGTGACGTACTACGGCTCGGCCGATGGGGCTGTCACTTTGCCCCCGAGCTACATCGAGGCCTCGGGCCGCGAGTCGCTCGGGCTCGGCGCCGGCGGCTACTGGATCCCGAGCGTCGACGGCCTGCTCGAGATCCGGGCGGGCGACGGCGCTCCGGGCCGGCCCCTCGATCCGCGGGACGGCCCCTTCGAGGTCGATCCGGAGGAGGAAGGCTGGGTCAACGAGCTGGTCCGGCGCCGGCTGCCCACGTTCTCCCCGACGCCGCTGCGGTCGGAGACCTGCATCTACACGATGACCCCCGACCAGGATTTCGTGCTCGACCGGTCGGGCCCGATCGTCGTCGGCTCGGCGTGCTCGGGCCACGGCTTCAAGTTCGGCCCGCTGCTCGGCGACCTGCTCGCGGATCTCGCGCTCGACGGCGAGGCGGACATGCCGGCGGCGCGCTTCGCGCTTCCGCGCTTCGTGCGATGATGAGCGCATGAGCGCAACGGAGAAGACCTCGTTCGATCACACGGTGGAGTCCCTCGACGCGCTGGTCGAGCTGTACGGCGTGCCGTCCGAGATCGCGCAGAACAAGATCATCGACCACCTCGACGTCCACTGCCGCGAGTTCATCTCGCGCTCGCCGTTCTTCCTGATGGGGACGGCGGACCCCGACGGCCGGTGCGAGGTGTCGCCCCGCGGCGGCCCGCCCGGCTTCGTGGAGGTGCTGGACGACAAGCGCCTTGTCTTCGCCGACGCCAAGGGCAACAAGCTCGCTCGACTCGCTGCGCAACATCGTGAGGACAGGGCGCGCCGGGCTGCTCTTCCTGATCCCCGGCCTCGACGAGACGCTGCGCGTCAACGGCCGCGCCTCGCTCACGCGCGATCCCGAGATCCTCGCGCGCCACGAGATCCAGGAGGGCCGCCCGCCCCGGCTCGCGATCGGCATCGAGGTCGAGGAAGCGTTTCTCCACTGCGCCAAGGCGTTCATACGCTCCGACCTCTGGGAGCCGGAGAGCTGGCGCAGCCTCGACGGCCTCGCGCGTCCCGCGCAGATCTGGAAGGACCACGCCGTGCTCGCCACGCCCACCGAGGAGATCGAGGAGTACCTCGAGGAGGCGTACGCGAACGATCTGTACTGGGAGCCGGTCGAGGGCGGCAAGGCAGAGCAGTAGCGGGTCGGGGCCGGACGAGATCCGGCCCGTACGACGGGATAGGCTCATGTCCGTGGCGACGACCAAGACCCGCATCGGCGGCCACCTTGTCGTCGAGTCCCTCGAGGCGCTGGGCGCAGAGGTCGCGTTCGGGCTGCCGGGCATTCACGCCCTCGCCACCTGGGAAGCGCTGCGGACGAGCACCGTTCGCGGGCTCGCCTTTCGCAGCGAGCTGAACGCCGGCTTCGCCGCCGACGGCTACGCGCGTGTCTCCGGGCGGCCGGCACCGCTCCTGCTCTCGACGGGCCCGGGCGCGCTGATCTCGCTCGCGGCGCTGATGGAGGCGGCCAGCGCACACGTGCCGGTGGTCGCGGTCGCCTCGCAGATACCGAGCGAGCTCGTCGGCAAGGGCCGCGGCTACCTCCACGAGCTGCCCGATCAGATCGCCTCGTTCGCGCCCGTCGTCAAGTGGGCCGCGCGTGCGGAGTCGACGGCGGCGATCCCGGAGCTGCTGGCCGAGGCCTGGCGCCGTTCGCTCACGCCGCCGAGCGGCCCGGTATTCGTCGAGATCCCGGTCGACTTCCTGAACGCCGAGACGGACATCTCGGTCAAGGAGCTCGACGGCGAGCCGCCGCCGTCGCCGGTCGATCACGAGGCGCTCGCCGAGGCGGCCGCCGTCCTCGGCGGCGCCGTGAGCCCCGGTGATCTGGGCGGGAGGCGGCGTTCTGCGCTCGGGCGCCTGGGAAGAGCTCCGCCTGCTCGCCGAACGGCTTGACGCTCCGGTGGCCACGACCTACATGGGGAAGGGCGCACTCCCCGAAACCCATCCGCTCGCGGCCGGTTCCGGCGCCGACGAGGCCGCGTACGCGGAGCTCGTCGAGACGGCCGACGTCGTCCTGTGCGTCGGCACCGAGCTCGGCGCCGAGACGACCCGGCAGTACGCGTTCCGCCCGTCCGGCCGCCTGATCCAGATCGACGCGGCGCCCGAGCGGATCGGCGCCACCTGGCCCGCGCTCGGGCTCGTCGGCGATGCGCGGGCAGACGCTCGCGGCGCTACTCCCGCTGCTCCGGCCCGCAGCGCGGAGACCGGCGCGGCACGAGCCGCCGCCGTGCGCGAGCGCATCGAGCGTGGGCTCGCGGAGCGCGGCGACCTGCTCGAGCTGCGCCTGCTGCGCACGATCCGCGACGGCGCTGCCGCGCGACGCCGTCCACGCCTGGGACATGACGATCCTCGCCTACTGCGCGGGCCCTCACTTTCCGGCGCTGGCGCCACGCCGCTTCCTCTATCCGCTCGGCTCGGGAACGCTCGGCTACGCATGGCCCGCCGCGCTCGGCGCGCGGCTCGCGCTGCCGGACACGCCCGCGCTCGCCGTCGCCGGCGACGGCGGCATCCACTACGGCCTCACCGAGCTCGCGTCGGCCCGCCAGCACGGGATCGCCGCGACGCTCCTGATCGTCGACGACGGGCGCTACGGTGTCCTGCGTGAGTACCAGCAGGACGCCTACGGCGAGACCTTCGCCGTCGATCTCGTGCAGCCCGACTTCGTCGCCGTGGCCGAGGCCTTCGGCGTGCCCGCGCGACGCACGTCGCCGGAGACGCTCGCAGACGATCTGGCCTGGGCGCTCGGCTGACGAGCCCGCCGTCGGTCGTGCTCCCGGCCGTCCTCGAATGGATCTCGCCGACGCCGCTGGCGTCAGCCGTGTGACCGACTGGAGCCGCTCGTCAAGCCGTCGCTCGTGCGGCGTCGAGCCGTACGACCCCGGCGAGAGCCTGAGCGAGCTGAAGGCCCGCTACGGCCTCGACCGAGGTCGTGAAGCTGAACTGGAACGAGGACCTGTTCGGTCCCGGCCCGGGCGTGCTCGAGGCGGCCGCCGCCGAGCTCGCAGAACGCCTGGATGTACCCGGAGCAGGCGTACGCGGACCTGCGCGACGCGGTCGCCGAGCTGGCTCGGCGTGCGCCCGAGGCAGGTCGTTCCGGCGCACGGCATCCAGGCGCTCGTCGCGACGGTGGTCGCAGCGTTCGTCGGCCCGGGCACCGCCGTCGTCGTGCCGACGCCGACCTACGGCCTCTACGCGCAGGTCTTCGCGGCGGCCGGCGCGAAGGTCGAGCGCGTGCCGGTTCGCGCCGACCTCGGTCTCGACCTCGAGGCGCTCGCCGGGACGGCGCGAGCGCGTGGGCGCCCGGCTCGTCTGGTCTGCGACCCGAACAACCCGACCGGCGCCGGATCGTGACGCGGACGAGTGGCAGGCGTTCCTCGACGCGCGTCGCCCGACGGTTGCGTCGTCGTCGTCGACGAGGCCTACGGCGAGTACGTCGACCCCGATCTGCGGCTGCGCGCGCGAGGACGACGTCCAGGACGGGCGGCCGCGTGCTCCTCCTGCGCACGTTCTCGAAGATCTTCGGGCTCGCGGGCCTGCGGCTCGGCTACGCCGTCTGCGACGGAGGAGCTCGCGCCCTACCTCGACGTCGTGCAGGAGCCGTTCAACGTCAACCGCGCCGCGCTCGCCGCCGGCGGGCGAGCCTCGCCGTGCCGGCTCGTCGAGGAGCGCCGGCGTCAGGTCGCCGTGGCCGCGCGAGCTGCTGTCCCGCCGTCTCGCGGAGGCCGGCGCGGAGCCGCATCCGTCGGAGGCCAACTTCGTGCTCGTCGGCGTCGGGGTCGACGACGTCGAGCTCACCGAGCGCCTCCGTCGACGGGGGCTCCTCATCCGGGCCGGCAGCGAGTTCGGGCTCGACGGAACCGTTCGCATCACGGTCGGTCCGACGCCGCTGATGGAGCGCGCGGCCGCCGAGCTGGCCGCCGTCCGCGATGAGCTACTCAGAGCTCGGGCGCCAGAACCCGGATCGCGTCCGGCGGCAGGTTCAGCGTAACCGGCGTTCCCTGCTCCAACGCCATCCCGCTGCCGTCGTTGGGGGTGACCACCTTGACGAGCGCACCGCCGACGACTCGCACACGAAGCTCCCGGAAGCTGCCGAGGAACACGATGTGCTCCACGAGACCGGGAAGGCGGTTGCCTCCGTCCGTGCCCTGCGGCTCGACTCGGACGCGCTCGGGCCGCACCATCGCCTTCACTTCCCCGCGAGCCGACGTCGCGCCCGCCTCGGCGCGGAGTCGTCGTTCGCCGACGACGAGCATGCACCCGTTCCCGTCGGCTCCCGTCGCCTCGGCTGTGATGAGGTTCGACACGCCGAGGAAGTCCGCGACGAAGAGCGTGGCCGGCTCGTCGTACACGGCCTGGGGCTGTCCCGCCTGCTCGACGCGGCCGTTGTTCATGACCGCGATCCGGTCGCTCATGGTGAGCGCTTCCTCCTGGTCGTGCGTGACGAAGACGAAGGTCACGCCGAGGTCGTTCTGAAGCCCCTTGAGCTCCACCTGGAGATCCTTGCGCAGCCGGGCGTCGAGAGCTGCAAGCGGCTCGTCGAGCAGGAGCACGCGCGGACGCAGGATCAATGCGCGGGCCAGGGCCACCCTCTGCTGCTGGCCGCCGGACAGCTTGTCCGGCTTGCGCTGCTCGAAGCCGGTGAGTCGCACGCGCTCGAGCATCTCGGCGACGAGGCGGCGCCGCTCGTCCTTGGTCATGCGCTTGTACTTGAGCCCGAAGGCGACGTTGTCCGCAACGGTCAGATGCGGGAAGAGCGCGTAGCTCTGGAAGACCGTGTTGACGTTCCGGCGGTGGGGCGGGGTGTGGGCGACGTCGACCCCGTCGAGCAGGATCCGCCCGCTCGTCGGGCGCTCGAAGCCGGCGATCATGCGCAGCGTCGTCGTCTTGCCGCAGCCCGACGGGCCGACGAGCGTGAAGAACTCGCCGGGAGGCATGTGGACGTCGATCCCGTCGACGGCGACGTCGTCGCCGAAGCGCTTGACCAGTTCCTCGAGCCGTACCTCGCCTTCCATCATGTCTCCAGCGTCGCGACGGCCGTTGCCGTGGTCCCGCCGGCGAAGCGGCGGTACACGAGGTAGGCGAGCGTCAGGGTCAGCAGCGTCATGACGAGCGTGATCGTGGCGAGCGCGTTGAGGGCAGGAGTCGGCGCGCCGCGGGCCGTCGCATAGAGGAGCATCGACACCGTGTTCGTGTCGGCCCCCGCGGCGAGGTACTGCGTGATGACGAAGTCGTCGATCGAGACGGCGAAGCACACGGCGGCGCTGGCCAGAATGGCGGGCGCGAGCAGCGGCAGCAGTACGCGCCCCAGCCGGTCGCGTGCCGGCGCGCCCAGGTCGGCCGCGGCCTCCTCGTACTCGGGCCCGATCGAGACGAGGCGGCCACGCACGATGACGACGACGTACGAGATCGCGAACGTCACCTGGCCGATGATCTGGGCCGGCGTCCCCAGGTCGATGAAGCTGAAGATCTGCAGGAAGAGGAGGAGCAACGCGACGCCCATGACGATCTCCGGGGTCACGAGCGGGAGCAGCATCAGCGTGTTGACGGCGCCGCTTCCGCGGCCGCGCCAGCGCTGCAGCCCGAGCGCCAGCGCGACGCCGAGGGGCACCGCGATCGCGACGCACACGACCGCGAGGAAGAGCGTGTGCTTGAGCGCCGACTGCAACGCCGGATCGTGCAGCACGCTTCCTGTGGGGTCGCCCGTGAACCAGCGCATGGAGAGCCCCTGGAGCGTCGTGCGCGAGCGCCCGTCGTTGAAGGCGAACAGAATGGCGATGCCGACCGGGATGAGCGTCCAGATCAGGTAGACGCCCACGACGAGCGGGAGGAACCGCGGTCGCCCCCAAGGGTTTCGCAGCCAGTTCATGTTGCCGTGGCCTCCGAGCTCGCGCGCCGCGTGTAGCGCAGGTAGTACAGCATCAGCAGGAGCAGGACGAGGGACAGCAGGATCGTCAGCACCGCACCGGTGACCTTCTCGGAGCCCTGCCGCGTGAGCTGGTCGATCTGGTTGCCGATCATCGACGTCCTCGTCGAGGCCGACACGAGGTCCGCGGTGTAGTAGTCGCCGAACATAGGCAGTGCGATCAGGACGACTCCCGCGAGAATCCCGGGCATCGACAGCGGCAGCGTGACGCGTCGGAAGGCGCTGAACGGGCTGCCGCCGAGGTCACGGGCGGCCTCGATCTGGCGCTGGTCGATGCGGTCGAGGGCTACGAACAGCGGGATGATGAGGAACGGGATGTAGCCGTAGATGAGGGCGATGACGACGGTAGAGGCCTGGCCCTCGAGCCACCCGCCCTCGTTCGACAGGAGTCCGAGCGCGATGAAGAGCTGGTCGATCGCGAGCGCGTGGAGAACCTTCGTGCCCCAGCCGTCCGGCGAGAGCAGATTGATCCAGGCCAGCATCCTCATCAGGTAGTTGATCCAGAAGGGCAGCACGATCGCCAGCAGCAGGAGGCCCTTCCAGCGACCCGCGTGGCGGGCCGTGAAGTAGGCGACCGGATAGCCGATCAGGAGCGAGACCGCGAGCGCGATGGCGACGTACGCGAACGTCCGCAAGAAGACGGTCAGGAACTGCCCGCCGTCCCAGATGTTCTGCAGCACGTCGAGGACGTAGCCCACGTTCCACTGGGTCGGGCTCCAGAACGGGACGAGCTCGTTGAGCGAGTTCGTGTTCCCGAACGCGACGCACAGAACGGCGTAGAACGCGACCAGGAAGAAGAGCGACAGCCAGACGACGCCGGGGAGCGCGAGGACACGCCAGATCCAGCGCCCTCCCACTAGCGGTCTTTCCCCGCCCGAGCGATCACGGACCTACCCAGCCTTGAACTTCGACCAGGCCTGGTCCCACTCCCGCTCGCCTTCGACGGTGAGCTGGAGCACCTCCTGGTTGACCGCGAACTGCTCGGGACGGACGATCGCCTTCTCCAGGGTCCGCGGGATGAGCCCGCTCGTGATCAGCGTCTCCGGGTCGAAGTTCTTCTGGGGAGGCTGGTAGCCGACGTAGTTGATCATGTTGTCGTAGGCGTTCTTCTCGTCGAGCAGGAAGTTGAGGAACGCATGAGCGAGAGCGGGCTTGTCCGTTGTCCGCGGTATGCACAGAAAATCGTTCTGCACCACACCGCCGGAGTCCGGGCCCCAGTAGGAGAGATCCTGCGGCTTCGTGTCCGTGCCCTCGAGGTAGAAGATCACGGCGTTCAGCAGATCCCCTGACCAGGCGTGGTTGAGCCACGACTTGCCCTCGGGCAGCGTCTGGTACTGCGTGATGGTCACCTTGATGTTGCAGATGTCGTTGAGCTCCTCGAGATCGCTTCCGGCCTTCGCGATCAGCTCGGGATCCTCCGTGTTGAGGTCGGCGACGTAACCGCCGCGCATCGCGTCCCGCTGCATGGGCATGCTCAGCCCGTCGCGCTTGTCGTCGAGGAGACCGACCTTGCCGCGCCAGTCCTCGGACTCCCAGAAGATGTCCCAGGGGACGTCCATCGCGCCGATGTCGGCGTCGATCTTGTCGTTGCGCCAGCCGATCCCGTCCTGCCAGGTGAGGTACGGAACGGTGTAGTTCGACCCCCGGTCGTAGAACGGGTCCTGCAGCTGGGGCCAGATGTTCTTCTCGAGGTTGGGGAGGTACGCGCGATTGAGCGGCAGCAGGAGCTGCCTGGCCATGAGATCGACGATGTGCGTCGCGCTGAAGACGAGTACGTCGAACGGGACCTGGCCGGACCTGAGCTTCGCGACCGCCTCGTCCTCGGAGTTGTACGTGCCGGGCGCGACCTTGCAGTCGAACTGCTTGCCGAACTTCTTGAGCGTGCCCGGGTCGATGTAGTCCGGGTAGTTGAAAAAGCGAAGCGTTCCGCCCTCGGTCTTCAGGCCCTCGGGCGGCCTCGGATTGTCCTCGGTGATCGCCCACTCGACGCTGTTGTCGGCGCGCGGCAGCGGGAGCCCGCCCGGGCCGGCCGGCTTGGCGACAACGAGGTTCGAGGCAAGCCCGCCGCCACCGTCGCCGCCGGCGACCGTCCCGTCGCCGGTGCCGTCCTCGCACGCGCCGATCGCGGTGGTCGTGTTCTGACAGGCGGCGAGCGCGGCGACCGCACCCGCTCCGCCGACAGCCGCGGCGGCTCCGCGCAGGAGCTGCTTGCGCGTGACGCCGGATCGGTCCTTCGGATGTCTCATCGTCCTACCTCCATGAGACGTCGGTGCCGCTGCTCAGATTGCCGAAAGCCGGCGCCGCCACGGCGCTCGCACGCACGATCACTGTTCTGGGCCTGCACTGCCGCTATTCCCCTCTCTGCTCGACCCGAACCTGCTCGGCAGGGACGCCAGAATAGCGCGCACGGGTTGGTTGTCAACAAGCGTGTCTGTTGCGAATTGTTGGGATCGGTTAGCGAATTGTGGTGGGCGTCGCGTCGCTTGGATGCGCGGCCGCAAGGCTGCCGAGGTGGTACGGTCCGACGAAATGAGCGCCACCTATCCGCACGTTCGCGTCGAAGGCGCCCCGCTCGAGCGCGGTCGCCAGTACGGCGAGCAGGCGCGAGAGCGCGTCCGCACCTCGGTCGAGGCCTACGGTGAGGTGTTCGGCCACTGGGCGGGCTGGTCGTGGCCGCGGGTGACCGACGAGGCACGCCGCTACGAGGCCCCGATCGCCGCCTTCGAGCCCAGGTACGTCGAGGAGCTGCGAGGCATCGCCGAGGGTGCCGCCGTGCCGTTCGAGGACGTGCTGGCGATCAACGTTCGCACGGAGGTCATGTTCTCCGCCAAGGCGCGGCAGGCGCTCAGGCCGCCCGGGCACCGGGCGAGTGCAGCGCGTTCGCCGTCCTGCCCGAGGCGTCGGAGTCGGGCGGGACGCTCGTGGGCCAGAACTGGGACTGGTTGCCGCACTCCTACGAGACCGTCGTCGTGCTCGAGGCGATCCAGGACGAAGGGCCCGACTTCGTGACGATCGTGGAGGCCGGTCTCCTGGCGAAGACAGGGCTCAACTCCGCCGGCATCGGGCTCTGTACGAACGCGCTCGTCACGGACGCAGACCGCGGTGAGCCCGGCGTCCCGTATCACGTCGTCCTGCGCGCGATCCTCGACGCCGAGACCATCACGGATGCCCTGACGACGATCCAGCGGCAGCCGCGCTCATCGTCGGCCGGGTACTTGATCGCCCACGACGACGGGCTCGCCGTCTACGTGGAGAGCGCGCCGGGTGACTTCACCCAGCTTCATCTCGTCTTTCCCGAGCAGGGCGTCCTTCTGCACACGAATCACTTCGTGTCGGCCGCGTACCCGGGCAAGGACGTGTCCGTCTGGGCCATGCCCGACAGCCCGTTCCGGCTCGAGCGCCTGCGTTCGCTCGTGCGCGGCGCCGGCGTGCCGCTGTCCGTCGAGACGTTCACAGCGGCTCTGTCGGATCACGCCGGTCACCCGTTCGGCGTCTGCAGCCACCGCGACGTGCGCGCGCCCGAGCCCGAGCAGGGCGCCACCATCCTCTCCGTCGTGATGGAGCTCGACCGGCGGCGGATCTCGATCGCGGACGGGACACCCTGCACGGCCGAATACCGGATGCTCGACTACGACGCGTTTCTCTCGAAGGCGCCGGTCGTACGCGCTGCCGAGATGCTTTTCTGACTTCTAAGTGGCCCGCGGCCGCGTCCTCGTCATCGACCCCACCTGGGAGCTCGCGTGGGCCGAGGCGGAGCTGCGAGACGCCGATGTCTCGATCGAGGCGGCAGACCGTCCCGAGGGCGACGACGTCGTCGGCCTGCTCGTGTGCCCCGATATCCCGGTCGGGCGTCCCGAGCTCGAGCGCCTGCCGCGGCTCGAGGCCGTGGCCACCAACTCGACCGGCTTCGATCATCTCGACGTCGAGGCGCTGGCGGATGCGGGCGTCTGGTGCTCGCACATCGCCGGCTACTGCACGGAGGAGGTTGCGGAGCACGTCATCGCCATGACGCTCGCGCTGTTGCGCGGCATCGTCGACCTCGACCGCGACGTCAGGGCCGGCCGCTGGTACGACGCCACGACGCTGCCGCGCCGGGTGGAGGGCGCCTGCCTCGGCATCGTCGGTTTCGGGCGGATCGGCCGTGCCGTGGCCTGGCGGGCGCGGGCACTCGGCCTCGAGGTTCTGGCGGCCGATGCCGTCGTCGACGCCGACGACATGCGCGCCGAGGGCGTCGAGCCGGTCGCTCTCGACGCGCTTCTCGAGCGGGCGGACGTCGTGACGCTCCATGCGCCGCTCGACGGCACGACCCAGGGCATGCTGGACGCCGATGCGTTCCGGCGCATGAAGCCCGGGTCCTTCCTCGTCAACTGTGCCCGCGCGCGTCTCGCAGATCACGAGGCGCTCGGCGAGGCGCTGCGCTCCGGGAAGCTGGCCGGAGCGGCGCTCGACGTCTTCCCCTCGGAGCCGCCGCCGGCAGACGAGCCGGCGCTCCAGTGGCCGCGCACGATCGTCAACCCGCACGCGTCGTGGTACTCGCCGGAGGCGTTCAAGCTCTGCTACTCGCTGCCGGCGCGCGATCTCGCGCTGGCGCTCACCGGCGGCGAGCCGGTGTATGCGCTGGCCCGGCCCCGGCGCTGAGCTACGGAAGCGCGGAGACGAGCTCGTCCGGATCCGACGGCTTCGCCTTGCCGCTCTGGATGCGATCGCGAGCGCGCGCCGCCGCGGTGCAGTCGCACTTGTAGGTCCCGGCTGCGATCTCGGCCAGCAGCTGCTTGCGCGCTGCGATCTGCTCGGGTGTCGGGTCGCTTCCGATTGTCTGCTCGGCGTCTGGCGCGGCCGGAGGCGCCGGCGGTGGGGCGGAACGGTCTTCCGAAGCCGCGCCCCCGCAGCCCGCAGCGGCAAGCCCCACGACGAGGGTGAGGAGCGCGAGCCGCCTCACTGTGTGATCCCGAGGCGCCGCTCTCCGACCCGGCGGACGATCTCCGCCACGATCACGATGAGGAAGCTCGCGACGATCATCACGGTGGCGATCGGCATGAGGATGCTCGTCTGGCCGGAGATGCGAAGGCCGGAGTAGAGGTAGACGGGATACGTCGCCTGATCCTGGACGAGGAAGCTTGCGATCACGACCTCGTCGATCGAGACGACGAAGGCGATCAGCAGCGCCGAGATGAGCGCCGGGACGATGAGCGGGAGGATGATGCGACGGAACGTCGTGAACCACGACGCGCCGAGATCGAACGCCGCCTCCTCGATGCGCCGGTCGATCGACGCGATCCGCGGCAGCAGCAGCAGCACGCAGAAGGGAAGGGCGATGACGATGTGGCCGATGAGCACGGCCCAGAGCCCGAGATGAATGAAAGGGATCACCGGATCGGCGGGCCGGAAGAGGACCAGGAGCGCGATCCCGAGAACGACCGTCGGTACCACCAGGGGCAGGAGCACGAAGCCGGAGAGCGCCGCCTTGAAGCCGGAAGCTGCGCCTGGCCAGCGCGTAGGAAACGAGCAAAGCGATGATCGTTGCCACGACCGCCGTGCCCGCGGCGACCCGGATGCTCGCCCAGAACGAGCTGCGCACCTGGTCGTTGTGGAACGCCTCCTCGTACCAGCCCGTCGTAAACCCGCTCAGCGGGAAAGAGACGCTCGCCGAGTCGTTGAACGAGAAGATGATCAGCATCACGGTCGGCAGGTAGAGAAAGACGAGAAAGAAGACGAAGAACGCAAGCAGCGCCCGCCGCCCGTTCCTCGACATCGTCACCTCCGTCCCGCCGGCTCGGCGCCTCATGCCGTAGCCCCACCTCCCTGCCTCAGGAACTTCGAGGTCGCGAACGTCAGGAAGAGCACGACGGCGAGCAGGAAGATCGAGAGCACGGAGCCGACCTGCCAGTTCAGCGCGCCGCCGACGAACTGGGCCGCGATCGCCTGCCCGAACATGTAGCCCTCCGTCCCGCCGACCAGCGAGGGGGTGATGTACTCGCCCATCGACGGGATGAAGACGAAGAGAAACGCGGCCACCACTCCGGGCGCGGCGACGGGCAGCGTGACGCGGCGGAACGTCTGCAGCCGGCTGGCGCCGAGATCCGTGCCGGCCTCGAGCAGCCGCCGGTCCATGTTCTCGAGCGAGATGAAGATGGGGAGCACGATGAAGGGAACCCACGCGTAGAGCAGCACGAGGATCACCGTGAACTGGCTGTAGATCAGGAACGAGAGGGGATTGTCGGGATCGCGCCCCAGGGAGAAGAGCGCGCTGTTGATCAGTCCCTGGTCGCCGAGGATGATCTTCCAGGCAAAGATCCGCAGCAGGTAGCTCGTCAGGAACGGCGTGATGATGATGAGCAGCCAGATGTACTTCGACTTCTTGATCCCGAACGCGAGGAAGTAGGCGATCGGGAATGCGATCAGCACCGCCCAGACGGACGAGGTGGTCGCCATCGTGATCGACTTGAAGAACAGCCTCAGGAAGTCGCCGCTCGAGGACAGCTCGGCGACGCGCAGCAGGTTGTTGCCCGCCGGGATGGTCAGGAAGGGCGCGATCAGAAGCGCGAAGCAGATCCCGACGATCCAGCCGCCGTAGCGGGCCGAGATGTGCTTTCCGGCGACTGCGCCGGCGACGAGCACGACGAACACGACTCCGGCGACCCAGGTCGGCACGTGCACGGTCGCCGACCCGAGCACCTCGAGGTCGATGCCCGGGCCGAGGAAGTCCGACCAGAGCTTGCGTCGTGAAGCTCGTGAACTCGCCGACGATCTCGGCGGCGGCCTCGGTCGGAGCGAAGTACGAGAACCCGAGGCTGTACTTGACGATGAAGTACACGGGCAGCAGGAAGAAGACGAGCAGCAGCGCGATCGCGGGCAGGTTCAGCGACCACGTGCCGACGTGCTGGCCGAGCCGTCGTGACGAGGCGTGCCCCTCGATCTCGATGGCCGGAGTCGCCGCGGTAGTCCTGGTCGCCACTCGTCCCTTTCGCAGACGACGCGGGCCCGCGCCGCACGAAACGGCGCGGGCCCTAGCTGGTCTCTAGGAGGCCTTGACCGCTTCCCCGGCCTCCGCGTACTCCTGCCGGTTCGGCAGCGTTCGCTCGAACCAGGTGCGAGGCGGAGCGAAGGCGCTCGGGTCGTCAAGGCTGAACGTGGAGATCAGCTCCTGATTCTTGATCAGCGGTATGACGCCGTTCTGCTGCGCGCCCCCGTACTGGAAGTTGTCGGTCAGGGCGGCGGCGGCGGCCGGGGTGTTGGCGGCAGCGACCACGAGCGTGCTCCGGCCGGGTCGCTCGGTGTTCGCGTGGAGGACGAAGCCGCAGACCCACGCCAGGCGACCTTCCTTCGGCCACATGTAGCGGACGTCCACGTCCTTCATCTTCGGAGAGTTCTTCACGTTGTAGTAGCCATCGGGCCACATGTAGCTGACCCAGGTGTTCCCGTTGATGAAGTCGTCCTGGTTCCCCTGGTTGTTGTCCCAGAAGTTGCGCAGGTTGGGCTTCGCCTTGTTCATCGTCTCCTTCGACGCCTGGATCTGCTCGCTCGTCAACGCGTTCGGGTCGATCGCCCCCTCGTTGATGAGGGCGCCGATCTTGATCATCGTCACCGGGTCGGCGTAGGTGTTCATCTTCCCGGCGTACTCCTGGTCGAGGAGGATGCTCCACGACTCCTCCTCGGGGGTGAGCGGGACCTTGTCGGCGCGGTAGACGAGCGTCGAGAAGCCGATGTCGAACGGGACGTGGTAGATGAGGCCGTCCTCGCTCACGCCTCCCCCGCGGATCGCTTCCGGGATTCCCTCGTAGTCAGGCAGCAGCGCCTTGTCGAAGGGCTGGATCAGGCCCGCAGCCTGGAAGTCCGGCCAGTACGCGATGCAGGGGTGAATGAGATCCGGGCTGTAGCCGGATGCCACCTTGGCGAGCGCCTGGATGTCCTGCTCGAGGAACGTGAACTTGAGCGGGCTCTTCGTCCCGTACTCGCCGTCCGTGTACGTCTGCCACATCCATGGCGAGGTGTCGTCGTAGCCGGCCCACTCGAAGAGCTCGATCGTGCCGTCGGGCTCGGAGGCCGGGTCGAACGTCGGACCGGCGGCCAGGGCAGGCGCCGCCCCGGCTCGGCGGGCGGCTCGGCGGGCGCCGGCTCCGCGGGTGCCGGCTCGGCCGGAGCGGGCTCGGCGGGCTCGGCCGGTTCGGCTGGCGCCGCCGGCGCCGCGGTGTCCTCGCCTCCGCCGCACGCCGCGAGCAGCGCGCTCAGGCTCGCCGCTCCCGTCGAGCGCGACGAATCCGCGGCGGCTCATCTTCCTGTTCACGTCCATGTGATCCCCTCTCGCTCGGGCGGCTCAGGGAGCCGCCTCGACCCCCTGGTCGTACTCGGACTCGGAGGGAGCAGGGTCGCCCGCCTCCGCCCTCGCCTCTTCGATCACGAAGCTGTGCTCGGCCGCCCAGTGAAGGACGACGTCGTCGCCGACGACGATGGGTCGGCCTCGCACCTCGTCGTTCAGCCGGTGCACGACGAGCTGCTCGCCGGTCGTCAGCTCCACGATGTACTGGGTCATCGATCCGACATAGACGACGTCGGCTACCGTCGCCGATACCCTGGATGACGGATCGCCGACCTCGGTGAACTTGATCTTCTCCGGCCGGACGGTGATCACGAGCTTCTCCGGATCGGACTTGCCGACGGGAGCGATCAACCGCTCGCCCTCGCCGAGGCTCCTGCACGGCGAAACCGTTCTCGCGACGAGTGGCCTTCCAGGTGGAGGACGTTCGAGACGCCGATGAAGCCGGCGACGAACGACGTCGCAGGTCGCTCGTACAGCTCGCGCGGCGCCGCGACCTGCTCGACGACGCCCTCGTCCATGACCGCGATCCGGTCGGACATCGTCAGCGCCTCCTCCTGATCGTGCGTCACGTAGACGAACGTCGTCTGCGTCTCCTCCTGGATGTGCTTCAGCTCGAGCTGCATCTCCTTGCGCAGCTTCAGGTCGAGCGCGCCGAGCGGCTCGTCGAGCAGCAGGGCGGCCGGCCGGTTGACCAGCGCCCGCGCGAGGGCGACGCGCTGCTGCTGGCCGCCCGAGAGCTGGCCCGGCTTGCGCTTGTCGAAGCCCTCCGAGGCGGACCGTGCAGAGCGCCTCCGCGACGCGCGCCTCGATCTCGGCGCGCGGGACCTTCTTGATCTTGAGCCCGAAGGCGACGTTCTCCCACACCGTCATGTGCGGGAAGAGCGCGTAGGCCTGGAAGACCATGTTGACGTTTCGCTTGGCGGCGGGCACATAGGTCACGTCGCGGCCCTCGAGGAGGATCCGTCCCTCGGTCGGCTCCTCGAACCCGGCGATCATCCGCAGCGTCGTCGTCTTGCCGCAGCCCGACGGGCCGAGCAGCGAGAAGAACTCTCCCTTGCCGATCGTCAGGCTGACGTCGTCGACGGCCCTGACGTCCCCGAAATCCTTCGTGACCGTCTTGGAGAACGATGTGGCCGTCGCCGTTTGTCGAAAGTCATACCGAACGTATGGTTTTGACGCGACAAGGTCGCCTATTGTTAGGCGTTCGGCGAGCGATTGCAGAGTTTCCGAGGTTTTCTCCGACAATGAGCCCGCGGCCCAGCCTCGCCGCGTAGCGGCAGCCGCAGATTCTCCGTGCAGCCGCCCGGGTGATCGGCGAGCGAGGGATCACCGGACTGCGGCTTGCCGATGTCGCCCGGAAGCCGGCGTGTCCGTCGGCGCCGTGCAGCACTACTTCGGAACCCGTGAGCGGCTGCTCGGTGGCGCGTTCGCGTTCGAGACCGATCGCGCGGTCGAGCGCTGGTAGGCCGGCGGCCGACGGCGCGCCAGCTCCCTGGGCGCAGCTGATCGGCCTCGTCGGACATCGTCGCTCGACCCCGACCTTCCGGAGCGGTGGACGCGGTGGCTCGAGTTCTGGGCGGTCGTACGCCCGCGACCCGCGCCCGACGCCCGGCGATGCGGCGGATCTACGAGCAGTGGCGGGCGCCGTTCCGGAGCGTCGATCGAGGAGGGCGTTGCCGACGGGAGCGTTCCGCCCGCCTGGTCGCTCGACGCGGTCGACGGATCGCGTCGCGCTCTTCGACGGGCTCGCGCTGCAGGTGCTCCTCGACGCACCTGCCCGACCTCGAGCGCGTGCGCGAACTTCTCGTGACGGCCTCGCAGCCGATCTCGGCGTCGACGGCCGGGCGCTGACGGGCGCCGTCAGAGATCCCAGAAGCGAGCGAGGGCGGTGCGGGCGGCGTCGATGCCGCCCCGGCCGCGCGCAGTGTCGTCCGGCACGTAGGCGAGCGGATCGGCGAGCAGCGAGCTCAGCCACGCCGAGCACTCCCTCGAGCGTGGCGTGGAGGCAGTAGGCGGAGTAGGTGCGCGCCGTACCCGCCCTCCTGAACGAGCACCATCCGACCGTCGCAGAGCTCGTCGGCGAGCGCGGCGACGGTGGCGCCGATGTCGGCGGAAGCCGGCCATCGAGAGGTTCTGGCGGCCGTTCGGGTCGAAGCCGCTCGCATCCTGGCCGCAGGCGCCGACGATGAGCCCGGGGCGAAACTGCCGGACGATCGGAGTGACCACCTCCTCGAAGGCGGCCGCGTATGTCGCGTCGCCGGCGCCGATCCCGAAGCTCGACGTTGACGTTGAAGCCCGCGCCGTCGTCCTCGCCGATCTCGTCCGCCGTGCCGAACTGGGGATGCGACGGGCCCCAGCGGCCGTGCGCCATGTGCAGCGAGACGCTCAGGACGTCCGGCGCTGCGCTAGAAGCACTCCTGCGTGCCGTTCCCGTGGTGGACGTCCCAGTCGATCACCGCGACCCGCTCGACGCCCGCGGCCCGCGCCCGTTCCGCGACGAGGGCCTCGTGCGCGAGGAAGCAGTAGCCGTCGGCCTGCGCCGGCTGGGCGTGGTGGCCGGGCGGGCGAACGAGCGCATAGGCGATCCGGGAGCTCTCGTCGCAGCACCGCGTCTGCGGCGTCGAGGCAGGTGCCGGCAGCGGCGAGCAGCGCCTCCCACGAGCCGGGGCCGACGAACGGTCGTCTTCGTAAAGCGTCCGCCGCCGCGCTCGCACGGCTTCGCGGAGCGAGCTGACGTACGCCGGGCTCGTGGACGACCTCGAGCTCCTCGACGGTCGCGAGCCGTCCGGCGTGCCACGTCAGGCGCGGCGCGAGGGGGCCTCGCTCGAGCACCGAGCGCATGTTCCGGAGTCGCTCGACGTTCTCCGGATGCAGCTCGGGCACGGCAAGGAGGTCGGCCTCCTCCGTGTCGAACAGACCGGCTCGCGTGTCGTGGTAGAGGACCCGCTCGTCGTAGAAGACGTCGATCTCGGCCACGTTGCTCTGTTCAGGCGGGCTTACGGGCTATCGCGCTGCCGTACGCGATGTGCCCGAAGAACTCGCCGGCGTCCGAGCGCCGGCGGGCCTCGGCCTTCAAGGCGTCGGCTGTGTCGGCGCCGATCCGGCCGGAGCTGCTCAGGATGTCGGCTCCCCGGTCGACGAGGGCGAGCATGTAGCCGACGGAGGGTGCTTCCACGTAGCCGTGGCTCCGCAGCGTCACCGCGTCGAACCCGGCTTCTTCGACGAGCTTGACGAGGCGGCGGACGATCCAGCGGTCGTGGACGAGGAACGCCACGGCCGCATCGATACACGACTGGAGCGGGTCGGAGTCGCCGTTGGCGCAGGTCGTCGTCGCGTAGTCGCCGTCGAAGACCGCGAGCCAGCCGCTCGGGCGCAGGACGCGGAAGGCTTCGGCGAGCGCGCCCTCGGGCCCCGGAATGTGGCAGAGCGCGGTGTGGAACACGAGGACGTCGAACGTCGCGTCGTCGAGCGGCAGAGCACGGGCGTCGCCCTCGACGAAGGTGAGGTTGCGGATGTCGCCGACCCGCTCTTTCGCCAGCTCCAGGAATCGCGGCGAAGGATCGAGGCCGACGACCTCGCCGACGCCGGGCCACACGGCGAGCGCCCGTGCGACGGGCCCGGGCCCGCAGCCGACCTCGAGCACGCGCGCATCGGTGGGGAAGTCGATCTGGGACAGGTACGCCGCGCGGATCGCCTGCTGCTGGGGGTCTGCCGCCCGAACCTCGATCACCTCCGCGAGCGAGTCGAGGACCGAGCGCTCAGCCTCGGTGATGGTCGCGTAGACGTCAGGCACGGCTTCCTCCGGTCAGCAGTCCGCTGCCGTCGGCTCGTCGGCAGGGTAGCGCCGAGCGGGGTGGTTCGTCATCATCCGGGGCGGAGCGCAGTGACGCGGCCTTCGGCCGCTCAGCCGCCAGGCTCGAGATTGGAGGATCCGTGAGCGTCATCGAGAGCGTCTTGAGGGCACGGAACGAGGACGGTGGCACGCCGGTGCTCGAGGAGTGGGGGATCAACTCCGAGTACGGCGTCCTGCGCGATGTCCTGCTCAGCTCGCCTGACTGCTTCCGCTGGCTCGGCGAGGAGAACGCCCAGTACTCGGCGCCTCGTGCGCGAGGCGCTGCGAAAGGGCTACCGCTTCGACCGCGAGCTCGCGCTGCGACAGCACGCCGAAATGACGGACGCGTACCGGGACGCGGGGGTCAGCGTTCACCTTCTCGAGGCGCGCGACGAGCTGCCCTACGGCGTCTACGCACGCGACTCGAGCTTCATGACGCCGTTCGGCGCCGTCATCTGCCAGCTCGCCAATCCGAGACGGCGCGGCGAGTACGCGTCGACGCTGCGCTTCTACCTCTCGCAGGGCGTGCCGGTCTACGACCTCGTCAGTGCCGGCAACTTCGAGGGCGGCGACTTCAACCTGATCGAGCCGGGCTGCGTGCTGATCGGCTACACGGGGCTGCGCGGGGAGGAGATCGCGGCGAGGCAGGTCGGCGGCTGGATGGAGCGCGAGGGCCTGGAGGTCAAGTACGCGCCGATCGACGAGTACTACGTCCACATCGACCTGATGGTCTGCATGCTGGCCGAGAAGCTCTGTGCCGTGTGCCTCGACACCACCGATCCCGAGATCGTCGACTGGCTGCGCGCCAGGAAGATCGAGATCGTGCCCGTCAGCTTCCGCGACACGATGGGCCTCGGCTGCAACGTGGTCGCGCTCGGCAACGACCGCGTGCTCTCCGTGGCCTCGTCGACCGAGCTCAACGCGCGGCTGCGGGCGCTCGGCTTCACCGTGTACGACCCGGACATGAGCATGTTCCTGCGCGCCGGCGGCGGTGTGCACTGCATGTGCCAGGCGCTCCGGCGGGACCCCGCCTAGGGGCTGAGCCGCCGGCTTGGCCGGCGGCGACCCCCGATTGCCGAGCCCGAGAGGGCTCGGCACGGGCTTAGCAAGGTGCGCGTCAGCGGCCGCGCAGCGGCCGCGCCGCAGGTGCCTAACCCGAGGATTCCCGCGCGGTCGAGCTCAGGCTTCCCCGGGCACTGACACGGCGTCCTGAAGCGGCGCCTTCTCGAGGCGGCGCTCCGCCGGCAGGGCTGCCGCGAGCAGGAACGCGACCACCTGCGCTCCTCCCACGACCAGGAGGGCGACGGTGAGGCTCGTGGCATCGGCGAGCACGCCGAGCAGCGCGACGATGCCGGCCCCGATACCGATCGCGAGCCCGAGCACGACGCCGGCCGCCAGGCCCAGGTATCGCGGTAGCGCGTTCTGCGCGATCACGACCAGCGGGTAGAAGTTCGCGCCGCCGACCATGCCGATCAGCGCCATCAGGACGTAGGCGCCCCCGAGACCGACGTAGGGCAGCGCGAACACGAGCGGTATCTCGAGCGCGAGCGTCCAGACGACGACTGAACGGAAGCCGATACGGTCGGCGAGGTGCCCACCGACGAGCGTGCCGACGGCACTCGCGACGAGCATGCCGGCCACGGCGGCGTTCCCGAGCGCCTCGCTCGAAGCAAGCTCGGCCACGAAGAACAGTGGCACGAACGTCTGGAGGGCGAAGCCGACGACGGCGCGGCCCGTGGCGGCGCCGGCGGCCAGCCCGAAGGGCCGCCACTCGTTCCGCTCGGCGGCGCCCGGAAGGTGGAGCGGCTCGCCGGCGGCCGGGCGGAAGCGCTCCAGGTAGCGGAGGCTGACCAGGACGGCGATGCCTGCGACCGCGATCACGGCGCCCATGATCGGCGTCCCGGACAGCCCGAGCGCCACGACCACGGGCGTCGTCAGGATCGGACCGAGGGCGAACCCGGTCACGCCGCCCACGGCGAAGACGCTGATACCGGCGCCGCGCCGGGCGGCCGAGACGTAGCTCGCGTAGCGAACCGCCTCGGGATGGAACGCGGCCACGCCGAAGCCCCCGACCAACAGCGCGGCGGCGGTCGCCGCGTAGCTGTGCGCGAGGCCGGCGAGGGCGAGTCCGCACGGCTGCCAGGAACAGGCCGACCGGCATCAGCCAGCTCGCCCGCACCTTGTCGGCGTAAATGCCGAGCAGCGGCTGGAGCAGCGACGAGCCGAGGCTCGCCATCAGGAACAACGATCGCCGCCGCCCCGTAGGAGTATCCCCGGTCCCGGATGAGGAACGGCAGCAGCGCCGGGACGCTGCCCTGGAAGAGGTCGGCCGCGGCGTGCCCAACCGACAGCACGACGATGCCCCGCCGGTCGACGCCGTCGGGGATGAAGGTGCGGACGAGCCCGGCGGGCATCCGTCGAGCGTATCGACTGTGACCGCGGCCTTCGGCCGCTCCTGGGCGGGTCGCGGCCGGCCGAGCCGGCCGCTCAGCCGCCTGGGTTCCGTCCTTCAGCCCGAGTCGCTAGCCGGCTGTGACCCCGGCCGCTCAGCCGCCTGGCACGCGTCCTTCCTGGGTTGCTTCCTAGGCGATGACGGTGAGTTCGCGCGGGACCTTCGAGAGGACCTCGATGCCCGTCGTCCGTCATCAGCAGCGTCTCCATGTAGCTGGCCGTGAAGCGGCCGTCGCGGTCGAAGCAGATGTTCTCGTAGTTCGTGACGTAGCCGGGCTCCCAGGTGAACTGCTCGTAGGCGTCGTTCGACAGGTACGTGTGCCCCACCCAGTCGGGCGGCAGCGCCATGCCGAGCGCGTAGCCGCCCACCCACCAGACCTGCTCGCGCGGGACGCGCGAGAAGACGTAGTCCTCGGCGATCCGCTGGGCGACGTCGAGTGGGTCGCCGGGCTTCACGCCTGCCTGCACTGCCTCGATGCTCCCGACCGTCTGCTCGAGAAGCGCCCGCGCTCCGGGGTGGTCGTCGCCGATCGCGAACGTCCGGCAGAGATCGACGTGGTAGCGGTTGACGACCCCGCAGGAGTCCAGGTACAGGACGTCTCCGCGCTCGACCGGACGGCGCGTCGGCGCCGCGTGCGTCTTGAACCAGACGAGCGGCCCCGCGGAGACCATCGTCCGGATTGCCGCCTCCTCGCCGCCGCGATCGGCCATCAGCTGCTCGAGCCGCGCCGCGATCTGCAGCTCGGTCCGGCCCGGGCGGATGTACTCCTGGATCTCGACGAACGCCGCATCGACGATCTCGGCCGCCGCGCGGACGCACTCGAGCTCGAGCGGCGACTTGACGAGCCGCACCCGGTCGACGATCCAGTCGCCCGACACGATCTGCGCGCCCTTCGCGCGCAGGCGCTCGGCGGTCTCGTGGATCAGCGGCGCGGCCGGCGACTTCGAATGCCATTCGATACCGACCGAGCCCGTCGTCCAGCCACGCTCGACGAACGCGTCGGCCACGGTCTCGAGGGCCGTCTCGTACGTGAAGAAGATCGCGTCGTCGGAATGGGCCGTCTGCTCGACGAGGTGCAGGTGCCGCTCGTAGTCGACGAAGACGAGCGCGTCTGAATCCGCTGTGAGGACGCAGCCGAGCGGGGCGCGGGGTGGATACCAGATGGACTCGAACCCGGTCAGGTAACAGAGGTTGGGCGGGCTCATGACGTAGAGCACGTCGACGCCCCGGCGCGTCATCTCCGCCCGGACCCGCCGGGCGCGCTCGCGGTACTCCTCGACGGGGAACGGCAGCTCCGCGGTGGCGGTCACGATCGGTCATCGTACGCCCGTGGACGATCGCGGTCGCTCGCCGCTCGGGGTCGAAGGAGGCGCGAGGTGAGTCAGAAGCCCAAACCGATGGTCGTGCCGCTCGACTCGGTGCCGCCGGTCCCCGCCGACCAGGCCGTGACGAAGGTGCGTATCGCGCGCCTCGTCACGAAGAAGCGATGCGGCTCGAATCTCCTGCTCGGTGCGTCGTGGATGGACCCGGGCGAGGAGACGAACACGTGGTCGTCGAGGCCCGACGACGACACGACCCCGGGCGACCACTGGTACGGCCCCGTCGAGGAGACCTACTTCATCATCAAGGGGAGGCTGCGCCTGACCTGGGACGAGGGCGTCCTCGAGCTCTCGCCGAACGACGCCGTGTTCCTCGCGCCCGGGTGGACGTATCACCTGAAGAACGTCGGCGACGAGCCCGCCTTCTTCGTCTACTCGATGACTCCGACGCCCGAGTAGCACCGCGGTTGGCCTGCGGCGAGGCAGGCCGCGACGGCTATGCTCTCAGGAGTGGTTGGCGCTCTCCAGGCCGCCGGCCGCGATCCTCCTTGGTCGTTAGAGTGGTGATCTCCCTTTGACCTCGGTCACGGACACTGCAGCTTCGCCGCCGGCGGCGGAGCCGGGTCAGGCCCAGGAGCTTCACCGTGCGCTCGGTCTGACGGACGGGGAGCTCGAGCGCATCCGCGAGCTGCTCGGTCGGCAGCCGAATCCGATTCGAGCTCGCCGTCTTCTCGCTGCTGTGGTCCGAGCACTGCGGCTACAAGCACTCCGCCCTGCTGCTGAAGCGGTTCCCGGCCGAGGGACCGGCAGTGCTCCAGGGCCCGGGTGAGAACGCCGGCGTCGTGGACGTCGGCGACGGTCTTGCCGTCGCGTTCAAGGTCGAGAGCCACAACCACCCGTCGGCCGTCGAGCCGTTCCAGGGCGCGGCGACAGGCGTCGGCGGCATCCTGCGCGACATCGTCGCCATGGGCGCGCGGCCGATCGCGCTGCTCGACGGGCTGCGCTTCGGCGGGCTCGACGACGAGCACAACGGCTGGATGTTCGGTCGCGCGGTCGCAGGCGTCGGTCACTACGGCAACTGCGTCGGCGTCCCGACCGTCGGCGGCGAGGTCGTCTTCGACGAGCGCTACGCCGACAACTGCCTCGTCAACGCGATGTGCGTCGGGCTCCTCCCTGCGGATCGCGTCACCCGCGCGCAGATGAGCGGGCCCGGCAACCTCGTCGTCCTCTACGGCGCGACAACCGGCCGGGACGGCATCGGCGGCGCCAGCGTTCTCGCGAGCCAGGAGCTCTCGGACGCCGGTGAGGACAAGCGGCCTTCGGTCCAGATCGGCGACCCGTTCACGGGCAAGAAGCTGATCGAGGCAAGTCTCGAGCTCGTCGAGGGGGGCCTCGTCGAGTCGCTGCAGGACTGCGGCGCTGCGGGGCTCGCGTCGTCGCTCTCCGAGATGGCCTCGAAAGGAGGCGCCGGAGTCGACGTCCACCTCGACCGGGTGCCGCTGCGCGAGGCAGGGATGGAGCCCTGGGAGATCATGATCTCCGAGAGCCAGGAGCGGATGGTCGGCGTCTGCGCCCCCGAGCAGCTCGAGGCCGTCTCGGCCGTCTGCGGGAAGTGGGAGCTCGAGCTCGCCGTCATCGGCGCCGTGACGGACTCCGGGCACCTCCGCTGCTGGTTCGACGACCAGCTGGTCGGCGACATCCCGGCCCGGCTCCTGACCGACGAGTGTCCGCGCTACCGCGTCGAGACGCGCCCCCGCGCAGCGGCCGAGCCGACACAGTCCACTCCCGACCCGCCGGCGGAGGCCCTGCTCGAGCTGCTCGCCTCGCCTGGAGTGGGCAGCCGCGAGTGGGTCTACGGCCAGTACGACCAGCTCGTCGGCTCTCGGACCGTGCGCCGCCCCGGGCTGGACGCTGCAGTGCTCCGCCTGCGGCCGTCCTACCGGGGCCTTGCGGTGTCGCTCGACGGGGCCGGCCGGACGGCATCGCTCGACCCGCGCGCCGGTGGGATGCTCGCCGTCCTCGAGGCGGCCCGCAACGTCGCCTGCGCGGCAGGGCGCCCGCTCGCCGTCACCGACTGCCTCAACTTCGGCAACCCGGAGAAGCCGGAGATCGCCTGGGAGCTGGCCGAGGCGATCGAGGGCATGTCGCTCGCGTGCGAGGCGCTCGGCATTCCGGTCGTCTCCGGCAACGTCTCCCTCTACAACGAGACCGACGGCAGCGCCATCTACCCGACTCCGGTGGTCGGCTGTCTCGGGCTCGTGGACGACGTGCGAGCCCTTCCGGGCGCCTGGCGGCCGGGCGACGCGGTGCTGGTTGCGGGAGCGCCCGAGCTGCGCCTGGACGGCTCCGAGTACCAGGCGGTTCTGCTCGGCGCCGCCGCAGGACGGCCGCCGCTGCCGAGCCTTGCCGCCGAGGCGGCTCTCATCGCGTTCCTGCACCGGGCCGCGCCGCATGCGAGCTGCGTGCACGACGCCGCCGAGGGCGGCATCGCGGTGGCGCTCGCCGAGTGCGCCGTCGTCGTCGGCAACCGGGCGCAGAGCTCGACCTGCCTGCAGATGCCGTCACGCGCTACGGAGAGGGCGGCGGCCAGGCGGTCGTCGCGTGCGGCGGCAGCGACCGCGGCCGCGTCGAGGAGCTGGCCGCGGAGCTCGGGGTCCCGCTGAGAAGCGTGGGCGAGGTGGGCGGCGACCGGCTGCTCGACATTCCGCTCGACGCGCTGCGCGAGGCGTACGCCGCTGCTCTTCCCAGGAGGCTGGATCGCTAGCGATGTGCGGGATCTTCGGCATCTATGCACCCGAGCGGGACGTGGCCCGGATCGCCCACTTCGGCCTTGTCGCCCTCCAGCATCGGGGTCAGGAATCGGCGGGAATCGCAGTCTCCGACGACGACCAGCTGATGGTGCTGCGCGAGATGGGGCTCGTGGCGCAGGCGTTCACGGAGGAGAAGCTCCGCGGCCTGGGCGGTCAGGCGGCCATCGGGCACACGCGGTACTCCACGACCGGCGCCACGATGTGGACGAACGCACAGCCGAGCGTCCAGCACGGCGCCGGGCGGGCCGTCGCGATCGCCCACAACGGCAACCTCACGAACGCGGCCGAGCTGCGCGGCGAGCTGGTCGCCGCCGGTGCACGGCTCACGTCCACCTCGGACACCGAGGTGCTCGCCGCACTGATCGCTCGTGCCGAGGAGCCGCTCGAGGACGCCGTGGCCCACGCGATGGAGCGCAGCGAGGGTGCCTACTCGATCGTGCTGCTGGCCGACGGCAAGCTTGTGGGCTTCCGGGACGCCGACGGCATCCGTCCCCTCGCGCTCGGGCGCCTCGACGGCGACTGGCTGATGGCCTCCGAGTCGTGCGCCTTCGACCTGCTCGGTGCCGAGCTCGTGCGTGAGATCAAGCCGGGCGAGGTCGTCATCGTCGACGGTGACGGCCTGCGTTCGATCCAGGCGCTCGAGCCCAAGGGCGACGGTGCGGGCTGCATCTTCGAGTTCATCTATTTCGCGCGGCCGGACTCGGTTCTCTCCGGGGTGGAGCTGTACGGCGCGCGCGTGCGGATGGGCGAGCAGCTTGCGGACGAGTCGCCGGTCGACGCCGACCTCGTCGTCCCGATTCCCGACTCGGGAACGCCTGCCGCGATCGGCTTCGCCCGCCGCAGTGGGATCCCCTACGGCGAAGGTCTCATCAAGAGCCGCTACGTCGGTCGCACCTTCATCCAGCCCGACCAGGCAATGCGGGAACACGGGATCAGGACGAAGTTCAACGCCCTCGACGAGGTCGCCGGGAAGCGGGTCGTCGTGGTCGACGACTCGATCGTCCGCGGCACGACCACCCGGAAGATCGTCGGCATGCTCTTCGAGGCGGGCGCCGCCGAGGTGCACGTTCGGATCTCCTCGCCGCCGATCGTCTCGCCGTGCTTCTACGGCGTCGACATGGCCACGGAGGAGGAGCTGATCGCCTCGAGCCGCACGGTCGAGGAGATCTGCGCCCGTCTGGGGGCCACCTCGCTCGCCTACCTGTCGCTCGAGGGCCTTCAGCTCGCGACGCAGCGGCCGGCACGGGAGTTCTGCCGCGCCTGCCTCACCCGCGACTACCCCACCCGGGTTCCGCACCAGGAGCAGCTCGCCAAGCTCCGGTTCGAGCGCGACGTCGTCCACGCGTCGCGGTAGACCGCCGAGCCAGAAAGGGCCCCGCCGCGATCGCCCGAGGCGACCGCGGCGAGGCCCGCGAGGAACTGCCGGGCTCTAGGAGGACGTGGGCCGTTCGCCGAGCTCGACGTCGACGGTGCGACCGTCGGCGAGCTCGAGCGTCACGTGGTCGCCCGGCTGATGGCCGGAGATCGCGTTCACGAGGTCCTCGCCGGAGCTCACGGGCTGTCCGTCGACCGCCGACGACGACGTCTCCTGCCACGAGGCCGGCCTCGTCGGCGGGACCGCCGGGCAGGATCTCCGCGAGGAGGGCGCCGTCGCCGGAGTCGGCGACGCCGGCTCCGAGCCAGGCCTGGCCACCCGCCTCGGCCGGAGGCTGCTCGCCGGTCGGCGGCTGCTCCTCGGTGGGAGGCTGCTCCTGACCGGGCTGCTGCTCGCTCGGCGGCTGGGACGGCTGGGGCTCGCCCTCGGCGCCCGGCTCCTGGACGGCGCCGCCGCCGCCGGCGCCGCAGCCGGAGTGGCCCTGCAGGATCGTCTTCGACGACGGGCATCGCCCCGTCGATCGCGATCGCGAAGCCGACGTTCTCGGCGAACGCGGCGAGCGCGCCCGCCGTGTTGATCCCGATCAGCTTGCCCGCGCTGTCGACGAGCGGGCCGCCGGAGTTTCCGGGGTTGATGGCGGCGTCGGTCTGAATCATGTTCCTGAGCGGCACGCCGCCGAGCGGCGCGAGCTCGCGGCCGAGGCCGGAGACGATGCCGCGCGTCACGGTCGGGCCGCCGAGCCCGAGCGGGTAGCCGAGGGCGACGGCGTCGTCGCCGAGGCGCAGGTCGAGCCGAGCTGCCGATCTCGATCGCCTTCAGATCGGTCGCGTCGACGCAGACCACCGCGAGGTCACGCTCGGGCGCGGTGCCGAGCACCCGTCCGGGGAGCTCTGCGTGCTGTCCGTCCGCGAAGACGATCGACACGCTCTCGGCGTCCTGGACGACGTGGTTGTTGGTGAGGATCGTGCCGTTGCTGTCGATGACGACACCGGAGCCCTCGCCCTCACCCCCGCCGCCGATGAGGTCCTCGAGGAAGCCGCCGCCTTCGCCGAGCTGCACTCGGACGTTCACGAGCGAGGGCAGCACGCTGCTGGACCATGTCCGCGATCGTCCCGGCTGAGGTTCCGGACGCGGTTCCCCCTGACGAGGCTCCCGGTGAGGCGGCGGGCGTCGTGGTTGTGGACGAAGAGCCGCTTGTCGACGACGAGTTGGAGGTGACCTCGTGGGCGGGGTCGAGCTCGCCTCAGGCTGGCCTCCGCAGCCGGTGACGACGAAGGCGAGCAGGGTGAGCGAGACGAGGACGACGACGATCGGACGCATGGGTTACTCCTAGGGAAGACGGTTGAACCAGAGAGCGGAAAGCGCTCCGGCGACGACGAGCAGGACGAACCCGCCGGCTGCGAAGGCGTACGGTCACCTCGCGCAGCTCCTCCTCGTAGCCGATGCTCGAGCTGAGGCGGTCGTAGACCGCGTCGAGCGCCTGCTGGGTCGGCGCCGAGAAGGCGGCCGCGCCGGTGACGCGGGCGATCTCCGCCAGCGTCTCGCGGTCGGGCGGAACCGCGACCGTCTGCGTGAGGCCGAGCTCGTCGGTGACCTCGACCGTGCCCTCGTCGGTGCCGAGCGCGATCGTGTAGACCGGGATGCCGGCGGCCTTCGCCTTCTGTGCCGCTTCCATCGGGTCGAGCGTGTCGGGGGACGGCGCTCCGTCGGAAAGCAGAAGCACGACGAGCGGCCGGCCCGTCCTCCGTTGATTTCTCGTCTGCTGCGAGCTGCTGATCCCCGTTCTTCCGGGGGTCCAGGTCCGTGGCGAGCGAGACCGCGTCGCCGATCGCCGTCCCGCCGTTGGCCTCGAGCCGCCGGAGCGAGTCCCGGACGAGCTCGTGGTCGGCGCTCGGCGGCGTGACCACCTGCGCCTCCGACGCGAACGTGACGAGGCCGACGCGGAGCTTCTCCGGCACGCGGTCGAGGAAACGATTGGCGGCCTGCTGGGCGGCCTGCAGTCGAGTCGGCGTGACGTCCGTGGCCTGCATCGACCCCGAGACGTCCATGGCGAGGACGACCGAGGCCTGCTCCCGCGGGACCTTCGTCTCGATCTGCGGTCGCGCCATCGCGACGAGGAGGGCGGCGAGCGCCAGCAGGAAGATGGCCGGTGGAACGTGACGCCGCCAGCGCGGCGACTTGTCGACGATGTTCGCGAGCAGGTCGACGTTCGTGAAGCGCAGGGCGTAGCGCATGCGCCGCCGCTGCAGCAGCAGGTAGCCGGCGAGCAGGACCGGGATGAGCAGGAGCCCCCAGAGCAGATTCGGCGACAGGAAGCTCATCGCCGTGCCTCCAGTCGGCGCAGGAACCCGGCCAGCTCACGAAGCCAGTCGCCGGAGGTGGAGAGGACGAGGTGGTCGGCCCCTGTCGAGCGAAGCAGGGCGGCGAGCTCGTCTCGCTCCGACGCAGCCTCGGCGGCGAACCGCTCGCGGATCTTCCGGCTCGAGGTGTCGACGCGGACGAGCCGGCCCGTCTCCGGGTCGACGAGCCAGAGGTCGCCGACGTCGGCAAGCTCCTGCTCGCGGCGGTCACGGATCTCGACCGCGAGGACGTGGCTCGCGGCCGGCGAGGCCGACGAGCTCGCGCCGCCAGTCGAGCGGGCCGCGGAAGTCGGAGACCACGACGACGAGCGCTCGGCGGCGCGCGAGCCGTGAGACGCGTCCGAGCGCGTCCGCGAAAGACGTCGCGCCGATCCGCTGCTCGTCCGGCTCGTTGCGGACGGTGTGCAGCAGGCCGAGCAGGGCCGGGCGGCCCTGGCGGGGCGGCAGGGTCCTGGGCTGCGAGTCGCCGAAGGTGATGACGCCGAGGCGGTTGCCGTTGCGCGTGGCCGCGAAGGCAACCGCGTGGGCGACGCCTTCGGCGACGTCGGCCTTGCGCCGGTCGGCGGTGCCGAACGACATCGAGAGGGAGGTGTCGAGCACGAGCCAGGTCGTGAGGGCCCGCTCGGCGACCTGCACGCGCACGTGGGGCTCGCCCGTACGGGCGGTCACGTTCCAGTCGATGAGGCGGACGTCGTCACCCGGCACGTACGGGCCGGATCTGCGCGAGCTCGCTGCCCAGCCCGAGCGTCGTCGCCCGGTGCTCACCGGTGAGCAGGCCGTCGATTCGGCGACGCAGCCGGAGGTCGAGGGTGCGAAGAAGCTCCTCCGGCATCGGCCCCGGCCCGGGCCGGGACGCGGTGCGGACGGCGGCGACGGTCACGCCGCCTCTTGTCCGAGATCGATCTGGGGCAGAGGAACAGCGGCGAGGACGGCATCGAGCACGGTGTCCGCGCTGACGCCCTCGGCCAGCGCCTCGTAGCTGAGCACGAGCCGGTGACGGAGAACGTCCTTGGCGAGGTCGCGCACGTCCTGCGGAAGGGCGTACGAGCGTCCGCGAATGAGAGCGAGCGCCCGGGCGCCGTGCACGAGCGAGATCGACCCTCGCGGGCTCGCGCCGTAGGCGATGTACTGCGTGAGATCGGCAAGGCCGTGCTCGTCCGGCCGGCGTGTAGCCAGGGTGAGGGAGACCGCGTAGGTCGCCACGTGCGGGTCGACGTAGACGCCGGCCGCCGTCTGCTGCATCGCGGCGAGCTCCTCGATGTTGACGACCGGATGGAGCGGCGGCTTCTCGCCGAGCGAGCGCTGCACGACGGTGAGCTCGTCGGTGAAGCCGGGATAGTCGACGAGCACCTTCATCAGGAACCGGTCGACCTGGGCCTCCGGCAGCGGGTAGGTGCCCTCGGACTCGATCGGGTTCTGTGTGGCAAGGACGAGGAAAGGCTCGGGGACGCGGTGCGTCTCGCCGCCGATCGTCACCTGGTGCTCCTGCATGACCTCGAGCAGGGCCGACTGCACCTTCGCCGGCGCACGGTTGATCTCGTCGGCGAGGAGGAAGTTGCAGAAAACCGGGCCGAGCTCCGTGTCGAAGCCGTCGCCGGCGCGATAGACACGGGTGCCCACGAGGTCGGAAGGGACGAGGTCGGGCGTGAACTGGATGCGCCGGAACGTCCCGCCGAGGACCTCGGCGAGCGTCTTCACGGTCAGGGTCTTGGCGAGGCCGGGCACGCCCTCGATCAGGACGTGTCCGCCGGAGAGCAGCGCCACGAGGACGCGCTCGAGCATCCGCTCCTGTCCGACGATCACGCGCTTGATCTCGAAGAGCGTGGTTTCGAGCTTCCCGCGCACGCCCGTGAAGTCGCCGGCGGCGAGCGTCGGCGGTTCGGGCTGGCTCGGGGGTGCGAGCGGCTGCGGCTCCGGTTGGGCCGGGGCTGCGACCCCTCGGCGGTTCCGGCTGGCTCGGGAGTGTAAGCGGCTGCGTTTCCGTCTGGCTCGGGGCCGCGAGCGTCGGCGCCTCGGGCTGAATCGGGGCTGCCGGCGCAGGCGCCTGCGGCTGGTTTCCGGCAGCGGGTGCCGGACCGTCGGGTTCGGTCATGAGGTCTCCTCCTCCACCTGGACTCGGAGTAGTGAACCGGAAGGGGGGTCAAAGGGAGGTAAAGAGCGCCGGGCCTACAGCGCGCTTAACACGGCCTCAACCGTGGCTAACAAAATGCTCAACGTTGCCCACCGGAAGTCAACAACCGGGTGGGTAGCGTTCCGCGAGGAGCCATGCGTGTGCTGGTCGTGGAAGACGAGCGGGAGCTCGCCGATGCAATCGTCCTGGGCCTGCGGCGCGAGGGCTACGCCGTCGACCCCGCCTACGACGGGCTCGACGGCTACGTGAAGGCCCGCGTCCATCCGTACGACGTCGTCTGCCTCGACGTCAACCTGCCCGGCATGGACGGGCGTGAGCTGTGCCGGCGCCTCCGCGAGGGAGACGAGACCCGAAGCGCGCGCATCCTGATGCTCACCGCCTGCGACGGCGTCGAGGACCGGGTTGCCGCCCTCGACGGCGGCGCCGACGACTACCTCGTCAAGCCGTTTCGGTTCGAGGAGCTCACCGCACGCATCCGGGCGCTGCTGCGTCGCGACGGAGGGCGCTCGGGCGCGGTTCTCCGCGTCGGCAGTCTCGAGCTCGATGCCGCGCGTCACACCGCCACCAGGCGGGGGGCTCCGATCGACCTCACGCCGAAGGAGTTCGCCCTCATGCGCTACTTCATGACGCGGCCGGGCGAGGCCCTCTCGGAGGGGCATCTGCTCGAGCACGTCTGGGACGAGAACGCGAACCCCGCCACGCGCACGGTGCGGGTCACGGTGATGAACCTGCGGCGCAAGCTCGAGCCGCTCGGCCCGCAGCCGATCGAGACGATTGCCGGACGCGGATACCGGCTTCGGGAGGACGCATGAGCCGTGCAGAGGCTTGATGCGAAACTCCCGCACTCCCGGACTGTCCCGCGACACGGCGCATCTCGCCCCGCTCGCCCTTGCCCGTATCGCCCCGGATACGAGCTGCGGGCGACCGGAACGAGCTGCTTGGTCGCGGAAGCCCCCGAAAGCACTGGAGTTCCACATCAAGCCTCTAGCCGTTCTCGGCTCACGAATCCCGCCGGGTCTCGGCTCGATCCGGTTCCGGATCGCGATTCTCACCGCCGGAGCTCTGGTCGTGATCGCGGGCATCCTCGTCGGCGTGCTTCATCTCGGCATCTCCGCGACGCTCGACGACGAGCAGGGCCTCGGCAGGTTTTCGCAACCGGGTCTCCTCGCGACGGAGGACGGTCAGCTGCTTCGGACGGACACACTTGTCGTCGCGGAGGCCGCGGAGCTCGAGCGCGCGACAAGCGCCGAGACGCTGCGCAAGATCCGAGACATCTCGCTTATGTCGCTCGGTGGGCTGTTCATCGTGAGTCTCGGGGTTGCCTGGGTCGTCGCCGGTCGCGTGCTGCGCCCGGTCGACACGATGACGGCCGCCGCCCAGGGGATCGATGCCTCGAGCCTGTCGCGCCGGCTGGCGCTCGACGGCCCGGATCACGAGCTCAAGCAGCTCGGGGACGCGTTCGACGGCATGCTCGCGCGACTCGACTCGGCATTCGCGGCGCAGCGGCGTTACGTCGCGGAGGCCTCGCACGAGCTCCGCAACCCGCTTGCGGTCATCCGCACGAATCTCGACGTCGCGCTCGCGGAGCCCGACGCCTCGACGGACGTCCTGCGCAGCCACGCGGGGATCGCGCTGCGGGCGAGCGATCGGATGGCCGGCGTCATCGGCGACCTGCTCGCCGTGGCCCGGCTCGAGGCGCCCGGCTCTCGGGCGCGGGAGCTCGACCTCGCCGAGATCGTGACGGAGGTCGGCGACGAGCTGGACGCGCTCGCGGCGCTCCGCGGGCTGTCGATCGAGCGCCGTTTCGCGCCCGGGCTGCGGGTCGCCGGCAACCGGGAAGCGCTCAAGCGCGCGGTCGCGAACCTGCTCGACAACGCCGTGCGGCTCGCGCCGGAGAGCTCTCGCATCGAGCTGGCAGGCAGGCAGGCGAACGGCTGGGTCTTCATCACGGTGACGGACGAGGGCCCGGGGATCGACCCCGAGGACCAGCCGCACGTGTTCGACCGCTTCTGGCACGGCGACCGCTCTCGCCCCGGCAGCGGTCTGGGCCTCGCCGTCGTCAAGCAGGTGGCCGATTCCCACGGCGGCCGCGTGAGCGTCCGCCCGTCCCCGGCGGGCGGGTCGACGTTCGAGCTTGCCGTTCCGGCCGCCGCCTGACCATCACGTAGCGCCGGCCCTGCCCGGCGGTCGTTTCGCGAGGCGCTACGCTCCATCCGTGGCGACCGTTCCGCTCACGCTCGACGACGTCGACCTGCTCGATCACGACCGCTTCGTCGAGCAGGAGCCGTGGGAGATGTTCGAGCTCCTGCAGCGTGAAGCGCCGGTCTTCTGGCATCGCGAGCCGCCGCCCGGCCGCGGCTTCTGGTGCGTGACGAAGTACGACGACGTGCTCGCCGTCCTGCGCGACACCGCGACGTTCTCGTCCGAGACCGGAGGCGCCGCGACGATCGACGACCAGCCCGAAGACGTGCTGGAGGCGCGCCGCAACTTCATGGAGACCGATCCGCCCCGGCACACGAAGTTCCGCCGGATCTTCGCCGCCGACTTCACGCCGCGGGCCGTCCGGCGCTACGAGGATTGGTTGCTCGACATCGTTCGCGACGTGCTCGACCGGACGCTGCCGCTCGGCGAGTTCGAGGCCGTGCACGAGATCGCGGCGCCGATCCCGATCCGCGTGCTCGCCCGTATCCTCGGGCTCGAGGACGAGCACCTGCCGCGGCTCGTCGAGCTCGGCGACCGCCTGCTCGTCGACACTGAGCCCGACTACGTCGGCGAGCTCGCGTTCCGTGGCGAGCGTCCCGAGGACCGCTACCTCCCGTTCGGGAGCCCCTGGGCCGAGGAGCTGTGCGCGCTCGGCCGCCAGTACTACGAGACGCGACGAGAAACCCCGACCGACGACGTTCTCTCGCTGATCGCGAACGCCGAGCTGGACGGTTGCCCGCTCTCCGGCCGCGATCTCGACAACACGTTCGCGATCCTCGTGGTGGCCGGGAACGAGACGACGCGTCAATCGATCGCGGCGGGGCTGCTGGCGTTCGCGCGCCATCCCGACCAGTGGGAGCTCCTCCGAGGCGAGCCGGAGCTCGTCCCGAGCGCCGTCGAGGAGGTCTTGCGCTACAGCCACCCCGTTTGGCACTTCCGGCGGACGGCGACCTGCGACACGGAGATACGCGACGTTCCGATCGCCGCAGGGGACAAGATCGTCGTCTGGTTCGGCGCGGCGAATCGCGACCCCGACGCGTTCCCTGACCCGCATCGCTTCGACATTCGACGAGCCCCGAACGAGCACGCCACGTTCGGTCGTACGGGCCCGCATTTCTGCCTCGGCGCTCATCTGGCGCGCTTCGAGCTCACCGTGCTCCTCGAGGAGCTGGTGCCGCGTGTCCGGCGGATCGAGCTTGCCGGCGAGCCAAGGCGGCTGCGCTCCAACTTCACGAACGGCCTCAAGCACCTCCCGATTCGCGTCACCCTCGCGGACTGACCGCCGGATCCGCCTCCCCCAAAAGGTGGCTTCAGCCGCCTCGCGCTCCTTCCGAAGGAGAAGACAGGAGGTAATGATGGGTGATTACCTGCCAGCCGTTCGCCAGGAGGACTACCTTCCGGTCCTGCGCGAGAAGGCCGGCGTCCTGGACGCTCCAGGGCGACTGGCGCGGCTCGGCTCGGTGCTCGGGCTCTCCGCCATCCTGCTTGTCGTGGGCGGGCTGGCCGGCTGGGCGATCGTGGGCAAGCAGCTGACGCAGGACATCGACGGCCGTGGGCCGTGGCCGCTCGTGCTTGCCGGCGCCGTCTGCCTCGGCCTCCTCGGAGCCGGTTGCGGCTTCCTCGCGCTCGTGTTCGGCGCCCGTCGTCAGGCGGTCGGCGCCGTCTGCCTTTCGCTGGTGGCGCCCCTCGCCGTGGGCATGATCGCGCTCGCGCTCTTCTTCGCCTCGACGACGCTGAGCTTCGGAATCTAGGGCGGAGGAGGCGCCGGGCGGCTCAGTCGAGCACGCCCTGATACGGCTCGTCGCTCGCATCCGGGAAGGACGCGTATGCCTCCTTCCCGGACGTCGTCTCGCGCTCGACGCCGGCGTGGTGCCGCCGCGCCGGCTCGGAGATCGGATACAGCAGGCCGGCATCCGGATGGCGCGAGCCGGCCATGAGGATCACGCAGGGGCCGCTCTCGACGCCGACGAAGACGTGCTCCGTCCAGGGCGGGCAGTGCACGAAGTCCCAGGCCCGGAGGCGGCGCTCCTCGCCCTCGACGATCAGCAGGCACTCGCCGGAGAGCACGAGGAAGTCCTCCTGCTCGTCCTCGCCGTGGTACATGCAGTTCGGCTTGCCGGGCTCGACCACGTGCAGGTTGATCCCGTAGTGCGGGAACTGCGCGTCTCCCTCGAAGCGGCACCAGCGGCCGAAGGCCTCGTTGCGCTCCCAGCGCGCCTCGCGTGCGTTGACGACGAACCAGCCCTCGCCCTCGGGCACGAGGCCGCCTTCGGCCTGGACGAGCTTCGCTTCGGGGACCACTGCGACCTCCGATCAGGGATACGGGACCACGCGCGGCCCGTCCGTATCCGGGACCACCTGGTAGCCGGCGGCCTCGCCGGCCTCGGCGTCGTAGACGGCGAACGTGGCCGGAACATCTCGTCCGTGGACGGGGTCGTACCCGAGCAGCGTTCCCGGGTTGACCGCCAGCGTGCGGCCTGTTCGCTCGATCCGGAAGGCGTGATCGTGCCCGAAGCAGACGAGATCGAACGAGCCCGCGACGCGGAACTCCGCGGCGATCGCGGGAAAGTGGTTCATCGCGATGTCCCTGCCGCCCAGCTGGTTCTTGTAGACCTCCCCGTGCAGCCGGACGTGCTCGTGCTTGGCCGCGTTCTGGGCGATGCGAAAGAGATCGCCGTCGTTGTTGCCGAAGACGATCTCGATCGGGCGATTCTGGAAGCCTTCGGCGAGCAGGCCGACGACGAACGGCGAGCACAGGTCGCCGCAGTACAGAAGCGCCTCGGCATCGTCGAGCGAGGCCAGCGCCGCCTGCAGGTTCCAGACGTGGTCATGGACGTCGGAAAGGACGGCGATCTTCACGACGGCGCGAGCTTAGTGGACGCAGCCCAGCCGCGCAGCTCGTCGAGCTCGACGGCGATCACGGCTCCCAGCTCGTGGCTCTCGTACTGCGCGTATTTCCCGCGCAGCAGGGTGAGCGCCTGTTCTCGCTCGGCGCCGTTCTCGAGGATGCGCGCCCGGCCCCGGAAGCGCACCCACCAGAGCCGCGACCAGTCCTCGTCCCAGCCGTCGACGAGTACGCAGACGTCAGGGAAAGCTGCGACATTCTCGAGACGCTGTGGACGCACCGAGCGTTTCGGCTTCTCGTCGATCGCCGTGTACAGCGTGCCGCCGTCCAGCGCGAAGCAGATGGGGACCAGGTGGAGCCGCCCGTCCGGGGTCAGGGAGCCGAGGCGCGCCACCCGGGCCGTCTGGGCCCGCCGGCGCGCCTCGGCTTCGTTCATCAGTCCCGCGCCTCGCGGATCAACGAGAGCACGTGGCTCGGGTCGAGCGGCGTGCGGCTCGATCGTCACGCCGAACGGGGTCAGCGCATCCGCGACCGCATTCACGACCGCGGCGGGCGTCGCGATCGTGCCGCCCTCGCCGCAACCCTTGACGCCGCCGTCCGTCACGGGAGACGGGGTCTGCGAGGTGGCCGACCTCGATCGGGGGGATCTCGAGCGTGGACGGGTAGAGGTAGTCGAGCAGGTTGCCCGACAGGAAGTTGCCGTCCTCGTCGTAGCGGAGCTCCTCGTACAGCGCGCCGCCGACGCCCTGGGCCGCCGCGCCCACGAGTTGGCCGTCGACGACCATCGGGTTGAGGATCGTGCCGCAGTCGTCGACGATCACGACCTTCTCGACGGTGACGGCGCCGGTCTCGACGTCGACCTCGACGACGGCGGCGACGCAGCCGTTCGCGTACGTCTCGGGAGGATCGTACGAGCGCGTGGAGGTGAGCACAGGATCGATGCCCGGCGGGCGCTTGCCGCCCACGAACGCGCCGAAGTAGGCGGTGAAGCCGACCATCATCATCGGCATCGCCTTCTCCGGCGCTCCGCGCACGATCGCGTTGCCGTCCTTGAGCTCGATGTCCTCGGGCGCAGCCTCGAGCGCCAGGCCGGCGATCTGCTTCACCTTCTCGGCCACCTCCTCCGCGGCACGCGAGATCGAGCCGTAGCCGATCACGGCGCCGCGGCTGCCGAACGTGCCGGCCCCGTAGGCGGTCTGCGACGTGTCGCCCTGGACGATCTTCACGCTCTCGATCGGCACGGAGAGCTTGTCCGCGACGACCTGGGCCATCGTCGTCTGGTGAGCCTGGCCGTGCGAGTGCAGGCCGAGCGCGACCACCACCGACCCGTCGGGCTCGATCGTGACGCGGGCCGAGTCCATGTAGTCGAACGGGAACCCCATGCGCTTCGCCAGCTCTCCGGACCAGCCGCCCGGCTCGAGGAAGGGGCTGAAGCCGACGCCGAGGTAGCGGCCTTGCGTCCGCGCCTCGGTCTGGCGCTCGCGGAACCCGGCGTAGTCGACGAGCTCCATCGCCTTGCGCTGTGCTTCGGCGTAGCTGCCGCCGTCGTACTTGCAGCCCGTTCCGGAGACGTAGGGCTCGCCGTCGGGGATCGTGTTCTGGAGCCGCAGCTCCATCGGATCGATGCCGAGCTCCCGGGCCGCCTCGTCGACGAGGAGCTCCCTCGCCGTCTGCCCGCTCGTCCAGCCGACGCCCCGGTAGGCGCCCGCCGGGCACTTGTTCGTGAACGCCGCGTCGACCTCGAAGCGAACGGCCTGCACGTCGTAGACGTTCGGCAGCATGACGGCTGCGCAGAGGGCGTCGACGAGGGGCGTGAAGGGATACGCGGCGTACGCGCCGGCGTCGCCGACGTAGCGTCCCCGCATCGCGAGGAACGTGCCGTCGGCCTTCGTCGCCAGCTCGAGATCGCAGATGATCTCCTTCGCGTGGAGGCTGGCCGCGAGCGACTCCGAGCGGTCCTCCACCCACTTGACGGGCCGGTTGAGCCGCTTCGACGCGGCCGACACGAGGTAGTCCTCGGGCCAGAGGTGGAGCTTGAGGCCGAAGCCGCCGCCGACGTCCGGCGCGATCACGCGCAGCTGCTTCTCGGTGAGCCCGATCGCATGGCAGAGCAGCGTGCGCACGAGGTGAGGGATCTGTGTCGACATCCAGATCGTCATGTCCTTCGAGCCGGCGATCCCATTCGGCCACGAGCCCGCGGCCCTCGAGCGGCGCGGCATGGAAACGTCCGTGGTGGAAGCGCTTCCTGAAGACGTGGTCGGCCGCGGCGAACGCCGCCTCGACGTCTCCCTGCTCGTACTCGATGTGCGCGAAGTTGTTGGACTCGGTCCCGTCATGGAGCAACGGCGTGCCCTCCGCGAGCGACCGCTCCGCGTCGACGATGGCCGGCAGCGGCTCGTAGTCGACGTCGACCAGCTGCGCCGCGTCCTCGGCCACGTAGCGCGACGACGCGATCACGCAGGCGACCGGCTCGCCGACGAAGCGAACCGTCTCGCGAGGGCAGCACCGGCCTGTTGTTCGCCACCACCTCCTCGCGGGGCAGGCCCGTGGCAATCGGCGCCAGGTCCTCGATGTCCTCGGCCGTCAGGACGAGCGCGACGCCGTCGAGCTCCCGCGCGGGCGAGGCGTCGATCCGCGTGATCCTGGCGTGTCCGTGCGGGCTGCGCGCGAACGCCGCGTGCAGCATGCCCGGGCGCTGGATGTCGTCGACGAACAGGCCGAGGCCGCGCAGGAGCCGGGCATCCTCCACGCGTGGGATCGGGCGTCCGACGTAGGGCGCGTTGGTCTCGGTCGCCGCCATCAGGAGCCTCCCGCCTCGAGCTTGCGTGCCGCTTCCTGCACCGCCGCGACCACGCCGACGTAGCCCGTGCAACGGCAGATGTTGCCGGCCAGGTAGTCGCGGATCTCGTCCTCGCTCGGGCTCGGGTTGCGCTCGAGCAGGTCGACGGTGGCGAGCAGGAGCCCCGGAGTGCAGAAGCCGCACTGGAGGCCGTGCTGCTCGTGGTAGGCCTGCTGCACCGGGTGCAGATCCTCTCCCGGCGCCAGGCCTTCGACGGTCTCGATCGACGTGCCCTCCGCCTGGATCGCGAAGAGGGTGCACGAGCGAACGAGCTCCCCGTCCAGGCGGATCGAGCAGGCGCCGCAGACGCCCTGCTCGCAGCCGACGTGCGTGCCGGTGAGCCCGAGCTCGTGGCGCAGGAAGTCGGCGAGCAGCAGCCGGGGCTCGGCAATTCCCCGGCGCTCTTCGCCGTTCACCGTCAGCCTGACGACGACCTCTCCCTCGATGACGCTCATGCCTGCACACCTCCCTGGGCCACGATCGCGAGCGCGCGCCGGACGAGCACTCCGGCGACCTCTTTCCGATACTCGGCCGAAGCGTGAGCGTCGCCGCTCGGGTCGATGCCTGCGGCCGCCGCCTGCGCAGCCTCTGCGAGCACGGCCTCGTCGGTGAGCGGCTTCGAGGCGACCGCCTCCTCGGCGCCCGTGGCACGGACCGGGCGGTCCGCGACGCCGAAGAGCACGATGCGCGCCGAGTCGCAGACGCCGTCGTCGCCGACGTCGGCTGCGACGACGGCGCCGGCCAGCGCGAAGTCGGCCTGCTTGCGGGCAACCTCCTGCAGCGCCGTGCGAGTGCCGGGCCCCTGACTCGGGAAGCGAACCGCCGTGAGCAGCTCGTCCGGTTGGAGCGCCGTCGTGAAATAGCCCTGGAAGAGGTCGTCGGCGTGGATCGTCCGCTCACCGCCGGGCCCCTTCGCGACGACCTCTCCGCCGAGCGCGAGCAGCACGGCCGGGACTTCCGCGGCCGGATCGGCGTGGGCCACCGTGCCGCCGATCGTCCCACGGCTGCGGATGGGGGGGTGCGCGACGTGCCGCAGCGCGTCGACGACGAGCGGTGCCGCGGCCCGTGCCTCGGCGGCGCGCTCGACGGCCGCCTGGCGGGTCACCGCGCCGACCTCGAGATTGCCGTTGGCCCGGATGCCCGCGAGCTCGGCGATCCGGTTGACGTCAACGAGCACACCGGGCGTCGCGAGCCGCAGGTTCATGAGCGGCACGAGGCTCTGACCGCCGGCCAGCACCTTCGCCTCGTCGCCGTGCTCGGCGAGCGCGGCGACCGCCTCCTCGACGGTCTCGGCCGCAACGTACTTGAACGACGCGGGCTTCAACGGCGTTCTCCTTTCATCGTCTCGAAGTCAGGGGAGCGTACGCTCCCGCCGCCGCACGGGCAAGCCGCGCACGCCGCCCGCCGGGCCGCCTCCTCAGGCGAACGCCGGCATCACGCGGTCGTGGATGAGCCGCAGCTGGCCCTGCTGATCCGGAACGCGTGCGACGTCGAGGCCCGACCACGCGCGGACGAGAAACGGGTCGATCAGCGCACAGACCAGGTGGTTGAAGCCGCTCGGGACGATCTCCCGCTCGATGCGCTCGATCCATTCCTCGGGCGTCCCGGACAGCGACAGTCGCTCGGCGAGCTCGGGCGGAAAGGCCGCGAGCGCCGCGGCGACGTCTCCCCGGCCGAACGCCTCGAGGATGGGCTGGAGGCTGTCGGGGTCGATGCCGTGGCGCTCGATCTGCTCGCGCGGCATGGCCGGGAGGTAGAACGCGGCGAAGACCCGGGCAGCCTCACGTGCGGCCTCGCCGTCCTCGGAGATCGACGACACCATCCAGGCGCCGAGATCGAGCTCTCGCCAGTCCCGGCCCGCCCGCTCCGCTCCGATCCGGACCTGCTCGGTGGCGAACTCCATCGCCTCGCGCGAGTAGGCGAGGGCCTGGTGCATTCCGTCGGCGACCTCACCGGCCAGCTGGAAGGACTTGGGGCCGCGCATCGCGCCGATCTTGAGGGGCATCCGCTCCTGGACCGGCCTCGCGAACGTGAAGAGGCCGGCGTACCGGTAGAAGTCGCCGTCGTACGTGATCGCGCCCTCGTCGAGGAACGTGCGCATCACGTGGTGCGCCTCCCTGACGCGCGAGAGCGGCTTCATCTTCGACCAGTCCATTCCGTACTGGTGCAGGAGCCCGAAGTTCCCGATCGAGTAGACGCATTCGGTGCGCCCGCCGGTGAGCTCGTCGAGCGTGGCCAGCGCCTGGCAGACGAGCGTCGGTTCGCGCAGCCCGATCGGAGTCAGGTTCGGCCCGAAGCGGATGCGCGTCGTCTTGTCCGCGCATGCCGCGAACAGCAGCCACATGTCCTTGTGCCAGGTCTCGTCGACGGAGTAGACGGCGTGGAAGCCGAGCTCGTCGGCCGTCCGGATCATGTCGATCGAGTCGGCGAGCGGGTAGTCCGGGAGTCGTGACGTAGCTGATCTTCATCCACCCCAGCGAGTTCCGGCATCACGCGGTCGTGGATCAGGCGCAGCTGGCCCTGCTGGTCGGGCACGTTCGCGACCTCGAGGCCCGACCAGGCCTCGACGAGGAACGGGTCGATCGGCGAGCAGATGAGATGGTTGAAGCCGGTCGGGATCACGTCGCGCCGGATCCGCTCGACCCACTCCTCCGGTGTTCCGGAGAGCGACAGCTTCTCGGTCAGCTCGAGCGTGGTGAGCCTCGATGGCGCCCTCCACGTCGCCCCGCCCGAACGCGTCGAAGATCGGCTGGAGGCTGTCGGGATCGATGTCGTGGCGCTCGATCTGCTCGCGCGGCATGGCCGGGATGTAGAAGGCGACGCACACGCGGGCGGCTTCTCGCGCGGCCGCGCCGTCCTCGGAGATCGACGTGACCATCCAGGCGCCGATGTCGAGCTCCTCCAGTTCCGGCCGGCCCGCTCGGCGCCGACCCGGACGTGGTCGGCGGCGTACTGCATCGCCTCACGTGAGTAGGCGAGCGCCTGATGCATGCCGTCCGAGATCTCGCCCGCGAGCTCGAACGATTTCGGGCCGCGCATGGCGCCGATCTTGAGCGGCACCCGCTCCTGGACGGGGCGGGCCGACGTGAAGAGGCCCGTGTAGCGGTAGAACCGCCCCTCGAAGTCGTCGATCTTGCCCGTGTCGAGCAGCGTCCGCATGACCTCGTGGGCCTCTCGCAGCCGCTCGATCTGTCCACCCGACTTCCAGTCGACGTGGTACTGGTCGAGCATCGCGATGTTGCCGATCGAGTAGACGGCTTCGGCGCGGCCGCCCGAAAGCTCGTCGAGCGTCGCGATCGTGTGCGCGAGGATCGTCGGCTCCTTGAGGATCACGTGCGTCACGCAGGGAGAGAGCCGGATGTTCTTCGTCCGCGTCGCCGCCACGGCGGCGATCAGCCAGCCGTCCTTGTGGTAGGTCTCGTCGGCCATGTAGGCGCCGTGAAAGCCGAGCTCGTCGGCGAGCGCGATCGTCTCGACGATCTCCGCCACGGGGTGATCGGGCAGCGATGCATAGCTGATGCGCATGCAAATCTCCTCTCACGCAGGGCCGGATGAGATCCGGCCCCTACAGGATCTCGGTGGGCGTGAGCCCGCTCGGCCTGCGTGCGTAGGGGCCGGATCTCATCCGGCCCGCTCTTCCTCCAGCTCGTCCAGGAGCTCCTCGCCTGAGAGCACGGAGTCGGCGAAGTGGTCGTGCATCCACGCGAGATGCTCCCACCGCGACTCGACGATCCGCTGCGTATCCCAGGCCGGCAGGTTCTGCTGGAGGGTGTGCTCGGTCATGAGCGCCGGGTCGACCTCGTAGACGTGGTCGAACCGCATCACCACCTCGTCGGTGACCCGCTTCGCCTCGGGCGGCTTCTGCGCAGACAGTCGAAAGCCGAGCATCACTCCTCCTCGTAGGCCTGGTCGAGCAGGTACTTGCCGGGGTTCATGACGTTGTTCGGGTCGAGCGCCCGCTTGATCGTCTTCATGACCTCGAACCCGCCGCCGAGCTCGACCGGCACCATGTCGACCTCGCCCTCGCGGCACGAGCCGTGACAGGCGGTCAACGAGCCGCCGAGCTCGACCGCGACGCGCCCGATCTCACGTTTTGCATCCACCCAGGCCGCCCAGGTCTCCTCGTCGAGCGCCGCTCTCAGATGCCGACGTCGATCTCGACGAGGAAGTCGCCCCCAGGCCTTGAACGCGCCGTTCGTGTAGCAGAACATCCCCCAGTCGTCGAAGATGTCGTGCCGCTTGCGCAGGTCGGCGACGATCGCGTGCCAGCGCTCTCGGATCACGGGCAGCGTGCTGTAGGGCATCGCCGCGTCCTCGCAATGCCACGACATGGGCACGACCTGGCCGCCGCTCAGGCGCCCGTGGAGCGGCGTCGCGTAGCGGTCGTGCCGCGACGCCCAGTCGCCCTGGGAGATCTCGTCGCCGAGGTAGTGCGCGCCGGCGTCGCGCGCGATCCGCAGCAGGCGCTTGGCGCCCGCTCGCACCTCGTCCTCGTTGCCGTAGGAGGCGCACGCGACCACGGACTTGACCCAGTCTGGCTGCGGGATGAACGACTCGTCGTCACGGCGCAGGTAGTCGAGCTTCCACTCGTCGAAGAGCACGACGCCGGCGAGCGTGGCGACCCCGGCACGCGCGAGATCGCCCATCAGCGCGTAGCCCTCCTCGTAGCTTCGCAGCGAGTAGAAGGCGGAGAACTCCGCCTCCGGGCGAGGTACCAGCTCGAGCGTCGCCTCGGTGACGATGCCGAGCGTCCCCTGGTGCCCCATGAAGAGGTGCTTGAGCTGGTAGCCGGAGGACGACTTCCGGGTGCTCTTGCCGCCGCCGTCGCCGACGCGGATGATCTCCCCGGTCGGCAGGACCATCTCGAAGGAGATGACGAGGTCCCGGGTGTGGCCGTAGCGCGCGCCGATGAGGCTCCACCCGCTCGTGCCTATGCGGCCGCCCACGAGCGAGCACGGGTACGAGGCGGGGTTGTCCGGATAGATGTAGCCGTGCTTGCGCAGCTCCTCGTTCAGCTTCAGCATGTTGATGCCGGGCCCGACCGTGACGGTACGGTCGACATGGTCGATCTCGTGGATCTTGTTCATCAGCTTCACGTCGACGAGGATCCCGCCCCGCAGCGGGACGGCGCCGTCCGTCAGCCCGGTGCCGCCCGCCCGCGGGACCACGGGAACGCCGTGTCGATTTGCGAGCTTGACGACCTCCGATATCTGCTCGGCGCTGGTCGGCAACACGACGGCCTGAGGGATGTAGTCGTCCCACCTGTGCACGGGGAACGGAGCGGGCACCCGCGCGCGGTTGAACAGCGCGGACTTGCCGGTGAAGACGTGGTCCTCGCCGCAGATGGCGACGAGCTCGTCGACCAGCGTGCCGGGGAGCGATGCGACGGCCATCAGTTACCCCTCCAGGCCCGCCGCCTGCGCGACGAGCTCCATCAGGTCGACGACCTCGATCTGGTGCGCCTCGCCCTGCTCTCCCAGGGGGCGCTCCGACCAGACGCAGGCCGAGACGAGCGTGTCCACCTCGAGGGCCTTGGCGCGCTCGACGCGATTGCGGCTGATCGCGGCCGTGAGGTCGGGTCGCTCGATCGGGAGCCCCGCGCCTGCGCCGGAGCAGTACGACCACTGCGTCACGTGATCGACGTCGTGGAACGTGAGGCCGGGGATCGCGCGCAGGATCTCGCGCGGCTCCCGGTGGATCCCCTTGCGCTTGTTCAGCCGGCAGGCGTCGTGATACGTGACCGTCTTCTCGACCGGCACGGAGAGCTCGAGCTTCCCCTCGCGCAGCAGCTCCGCGACGAGCTCGACGACGAGCACGATCTCGAAGTCATACGAGTCGCCGAAGTAGCTCGGGTAGTCCTCGGTGAACGCGATGTAGTCGTGGGGGTCGAGCACGAGAATCCGCTTCGCGCCGACCGCCCGCCAGTCCGCGACGTTGTGCTCGGCGAAGCGACGGGCCTGGTCGCGGTAGCCCATCTCGGCGGCGGGGCCGCCGCAGCACCACTGCTCTCGCATCAGCCCGAACTCGACGCCGGCTGCCTGGAGGATCCGCGCGACGGCGCGCGGCAGGCTCGTCCGGTAGAAGGCGGCCTCGCAGTCGCAGAAGAGGACGGTCTCCCCGCCGACCGGCAGCCCGAGACCCTGGGCCCAGTCGGCGACGTGCTCCTGGGAGACGGGTGTCCCGTCGAGCACGGGCTCGTTGCGCCGCTCGTCCGTGAGCTCGTTCCACCTCTTCCAGCCAGGCTGCTCGATGCCCGCGTCGACCGCGAGCCCCCGCATGGCCTTGACGACGTCGACCGTGCGCTGGCGGAAGCGGTAGAAGTCACCCGTGAAGAGCGTGTTCGGGCAGCGCAGCTCGCAGGCGCCGCACTGGGTGCAGTGCACGTAGTCCTCGGCCACGTCCTCGATGCCGAGATGGCCGCGGTCCATCGCCACGACGTTTGCGTGGAATGCGGTCGGGGAGTGCCGCTCGTCGCGGGTTACCTGCATCACAGGGCACACCTCGCGGCAGAACTTGTGCCCCGAGCTGAAGCAGTTGTACGCGGCGCTGCGCCATTCCTCGAGCAGCGCCGCCTGCGAACCGTTGGCGCTCCCGTTCGTCGCCGCCCCGGCGGTGCGTTCGTGCTTCGTAGCCATCCGGCCTCCGTTCTCGGGGAGGTACCTGCTCGGTTCCGAGACTGTAGAGCGCTCCGCTATATGTGTCGACTGACGATGGAGCGATGGAGGACCACGGGTGCGCAGCGGTAAGCCGGTAATCGGCTGCTCGGTCGGCTACCACGACTTCGGCGACTACCAGGGCGTCGGCTTCCAGCGGCCCATCTCGATGGCCGGCGGCATTCCGCTCATCCTCTCCCGCGTCGAGGGCACCATCGACGAGATGCTCGACGTGGTCGACGGCGTGGTCATCGGCGGCGGCCGGGACATCGATCCCGTCCGCTACGGCCAGGAGCCCCACGACCTCCTCGGTCAGCTCGACCCGAGGCGCGATGCGTTCGAGCTGGAGCTCGTCGAGCGCTCCCTCGACCGCGGTCTGCCGCTGCTCGGCATGTGCCGTGGGATCCAGGTGATCAACGTCGGGCTCGGCGGCACGCTCGTCCAGGACGTCAGCCTGCGCGCGGAGTGGCAGGAGCACCCGACCGACCGGGGCTGGCAGCGGTGGAAGGAGGTCGAGCGCGCGTCCGTCGAAGACCGGGCCGACGTGCCCGAGCATCCTCGGCACGCGATGAGCGTCGAGCCCGGCTCGCGGCTCCACGAGGCGCTCGGAGTGGACGAGATCGACGTCGACAGCTTCCACCACCAGGCGATCGACCGCCTCGGCGACGGCCTGCGAGCGACCGGCGTCGCGCCCGACGGGGTGATCGAGGTGATCGAGCGGGACGCGGACGGCTACGTGCTCGGGGCGCAGTTCGAGCTGCAGGAGGAATGGCGCGTCGACCCGCGGTTCCTGGATATCTTCCGGCAGTTCGTGCAGGCCGCTTCCGACAGCCGCTAGCCGCAGAGCAACGCTTGGGCATCGCGTGGGGGCCTCGCGGCACCGAATCGAGCGGCGGCAGGCGCTCGGGCTCGTGCTGGCGCTCGTCACCGCCGTCGCGAGCGGCGACTTTGTCTTCGGCAACGCCTACTACGCTGCCGAGTACGGTTGGCTCCTGCCCATCTTCCTCTCGCGCGGGTTTGCCACTGTCTTTCTGCTGGTCGCCGCCGTGAGCGGGCGCAGCCGGCGGATCGACGGCCGCACGCCCGCCTTGTTCGGCCTGGTGGTGCTCCTGGCCGTTCTGGACACGGGCGGCTACCTCGCCTTCAACCTCGGTGCCGAGCGCGCGGACACCTCCATCGTGAGCGCCGCGTCGACCCCCTACGCCGTGATTCCGATTGTCGCCGGGGTGCTCCTCTTCCGTGAGCGGCCGCTGCCGGTCCAGTGGTTGGGAGCCACCGCGGTGATCGGAGGGGTCGTCCTGCTCGGGCTGACGTCGTAGGAGCGGGCGATGGGGATCGCGCTCGGGCTCGCGGCGGCGCTCTGCTGGGGGCTCTCCGACTGTTGCGCCACGATTGCCGCGCGTCGCGGGAGCGTCTTCCAGACCGTTCTCGCCTTCCACGTGCTGTCGACCGCGGTGCTGGCGGTCGCGGTTGCCGCGACCGGCGGCTTCGCCGACCTGCGGCTCGAGCACGTGCTCGTCTTCCTCGGCAACGGCGTGCTCGGGGCCGGCGCGTACCTGCTGTTCTACCGCGCACTCGAGGTAGGGCCCATCTCGATCGTGAGCCCGATCGTCTCGGGGTACGCCGCGGTGACCGTCCTCCTCGCGGTGCTGATTCTCGGCGAGCGGCTCGTGGGCGGCCAGATCGCGGCGGTGATCGTCGCGTTCGGCGGCGTCGTGCTCGCCTCGACGGACGTCACCAACCTCCACAGGATCGACCGGCGCGAGCTGGGGGGAATCGGCCTCGCGATACTCGCCATGATCTTCATCGGCGTCTTTCTCTTCTGGGTCGCGTACTACGCCGACGAGCTCGGCTGGCTGACGCCGATCTTCCTCGGGCGCATCTTCTCGACGCTGTTCCTGCTGATCCTGGCCGCGCGTGGTGGATTCGAAGGGCTCGTGCCGCGTACTCGCCTGTTGGCCGGGATGGTGGTCGCGATCGCCACGCTCGACACGGTCGGGTACGCCGCGTTCAACGTCGGCGTCCAGCGCGCCGAAACCTCGGTCGTCGCGACTGCCGCCGCGCCCTATGCGATCGTGCCGATCGCCGCCGGCGTCATCTTTCTCCACGAGCGGCCGGCCGTCACGCAATGGATCGGCGTCGCCGCCGTGCTCGTGGGCCTCGTGATGCTCGGGCTCTTCTCCTAGATGACGGGTCGGCTCTAAGGTCTCGTCGATGCTCGCCGCCGTCGAGGAGCGCATCTCGCCCGAGTACCTGCGGTACGTCGTCGAGCGGCTTGCTTCGATCGGCTCGAGCCCGCTCGGATTCAGGGTCGCGGGCACGCCGGAGGAGCGCCGCGCCTCGGCCTTCGTCGCGCGGGAGCTGCGAGACCTGGGGCTGGCGGATGTCGTCGAGGAGCCGGTGCCGGTCGACGCCTGGCGGTTCCGAGGAGGATGGGTCGAGGCTGGCGGAACGCGCTACGACGCGGTCTCGATGGGAGGGGTGCCGGGAACTCCCGCACGGGGCGTCGCCGGGCCGCTCGTTCGTGTCCGTCGGGGCGGTCGCCGGGAGCTGGCCTCGCTCGACGTGGCCGGGAAGGTCGTGCTCGTCGACTGGAGCGACGAGAAGCTGTGGCCCTACCACTTCGGGCTCGAGCTCGGCCTCCGCGGCGCGGCCGCGGTCGTCGTGTTCTGCGGCCCGGGCGGCCCGTGGTTCCAGGCAGAGCGTGCCCTCGGGACCTTCGACGCGATGTGGCACCGGCAGGCACCGCCGCTCGCGGTCGTGCGCAAGGAAGACGCGGCGCGCCTCGAGCGACACGAGGGAAAGCCGGTCCGGGTGGTCATCCGCGCACACCTACGTCCGGGCACTGCCGCCAACGTCGTCGGGTTCCTGCCGGGGCGCGGCAGGGGCTCGCCGCTCATCGTGGGCGGCCATCACGACGGCTGGTTCGACGCGGCCTTCGACGACGCGACGGGTGTCGCGGTCACGCTCGCTCTCGCGCGCGCTTTTGTCGAAGCAAAGCTCCGGCCCCGGCACCCGGTCGCGTTTGTCTCGCACACGGCCGAGGAGTACGGGGTCGCCTGGTCGCGCTTCGACTGGTGTTACGGCGCCTGGTACCAGATCACGGAGACCCGGCGCTCGTGGGCGTCGCGCGCGCCCTTCTATCTGAACGTCGAGGGGTCAGGCCTGCCGTACGCGCTGCGCGCCGATGCCCCTCCTGAGCTTGGGGGCTTCGTCCGGGGTATCCTCGGAAGGGCCGCGCGTGACGGGCATCTCCCGCACGGATTCAGGCTCGCCGAGCCGAACACGTTCACCGAGGTCTGGACGTTCCTCGCGGCCGGAGTGCCGGGCATCAACGTCTCGTCGTTCGCCGAGCCCTGGTACCGCGCCGACTACCACACCCAGCACGACACGATCGAGCGCCTCGACTTCGCCTACCTGGCCGGGCTGACCCGGGTCTTCGCGCGCATCCTGCTGGCAGCCGACGCCGATCCCGACGGCATCCTCGCCTACGAGGCGCGGGAGCGCCACCTGCGGCGACAGCTCGCGGGCACGCCGCAGGGCCGTCCGCGTGCTCAGCTCGAGCGGTCGCTCGCCCGCCTGCGGCGGGTGCGCGGCAGGGAGGCCTTCACCGCCATCGGACGGGGTCTTCACGGCCTCGACGCCGCGGGAAGCGCGGCGTACCCGCACGTGCAGGCTCTCAACGACGTCGTGGCGCTCGAGCACGCGGTTGCGGCGCTCCGGGCGGGCCGGACCGCCGCGGCGGCGCGCCACGCGGCCCGCGTCGGTCTCAACCGGCTCTGCGCCGATCTGTCGACCGAGGCGTTTGCGCTCGAGCTCGAGCGCTCGGGCGGCAATGCCCCGCGCGCGTGCTGGGCGCGGCAGGGGAGACTCGATCCGGGCCCGAACCTCTGGAACGAGCTCGCCTCGTTGCGGGGCGAGCCCGGTGCCAGGCCGTTCGGTCCGTGGGTCGAGCGGAGCCTGCGGAGACATCACGCGCGTGCGAGGCGGGAGCTCGACCGCCGGCTGGAGCGGATGGCTGCGGCCGTCGGCGGGCAGACACCCGCGCTGCCGCGGCCGCGGGCCGTCGACCTGCCCTGAGGATCGCGTTGGCGGCGGCGGCGTCAGCCGCCGACACGCAGCTGCGTTCCCTTGACCTCGACGATCACGTTGGCAAACGTCGTGTCACCAACGTTGCGAACCATGTGGCGGATCGTTCCGTCCTTGCCGTGCATGACGTCGCCAGGCTCGAGCTCGAAGCGGTCGACCGAGCCGTCGTCGTTCTCCCGCTCGACGACGCCGCCCTGCACGACGACCGTCGTGTAGTCGAGCACGTGCGTGTGCCAGGGCGCGTCGGCTCCCGGCCGGAGGTCGATGCGCCAGATCCGGACCACCTCGTCCTCGAACACGAGGGCCGTCCCGATGGGGTTCGCCCCCGGGTCGTCGCAGCGAATCGTGGGCGGCCGTCATGCGCTCGCCCCCGGGGCCTCCCGCTTGCCTCCTCCCGCTTCAAGCGTATTGCCGGCGGGCGCGCGGGTGGCGCGCGGGCTGTGCCGAGTGTGATGCAGACTCGTCACGGTTCTCATGCGGGCCCTTCGGTGGCCCCGTCGATGTAGGCGTCGAAGTCGCCCCAGGGAGCGGTCCAGTCGGTGTCTCCCGGCTGCTTGATCGAGACATGGCACATCGCGGCGTCGGGCGTTGCCCCGTGCCAGTGCCACACCCCGGCGGGGACCACGACCCAGTCGCCCGGTCGGATGAACCACTTCTCCGCCTCGGTGGCCACGACACCTTCGCCCTCGAGGACATGCAGGACCTGGTCGACCGGGTGCACGTGCGGTCTCGTACGGGAGCCCGGCTCGAACCAGACGCCGATCAGCTCGATGCCCTTCTCGTTCTCGGGCTCGTTCACCCGCTGCTGGTAGACCGTTCCCGGAAACCACTCGGGGTTTGCCGGCGGCTGCGCCTGCCCGCGCTCGACTCTGACCTTCCGCATGGTGCCTCCTGACGAGATTGATCCCTGCGCCCGGAAGTATCGAGGCAGCCGGGCAGCTGATGGCGGCGGATAGCATCGCTGGGTGCGCCGCCTCATCGCTCTTTGCTGCTCGGTCGTTCTCGTGGAGACGACCTTCTTCGCCGCGCTGTCGCCGCTTCTGCCGCGCTTCGCCGACGAGCTCGATCTCTCCAAGGCTGAATCGGGCCTGCTCGTCGCCACGTACGCCATCGGCGGAGTGCTCGGCGCCATCCCGAGCGCGCTGGTCGCGACGCGGTTCGGCGTCAAGGCGACGGTGCTCAGCGGGCTCTTGCTGCTCACCCTGACGAGCGTCGCGTTCGGTCTCGTCTCGAGCTACTGGGCGCTCGACCTCACACGGCTCGCCCAGGGCGTTGCCGGCGCGCTCTGCTGGACCGGAGCGCTCGCCTGGCTCGTCGACGCGACCCCGCGAGACCGCCGTGGTGAGACGATCGGCATCGCCATGTCGGCCGCGATCGTCGGCGCGCTGCTGGGGCCGCTTGGTCGGCGGGGCCGCTGCACATTTCGGCCGCACGGGCACGTTCGCGGGAATCGCGGTATTAGCCCTCCTGCTCGCGGTTGTCGCGTTTCGCACCACCGCGCCCCCGCCGGAGGAACGCCAGCCGTTGCGCGTCCTGCTCGATGCACTGAAGGAGCGGGACGTCCTCGTCGGCATGTGGCTGCTGACGCTGCCGGCATTGCTCTTCGGGACGCTCGCGGTGCTCGGCCCTCTCCAGCTCGACGCGCTCGGCTGGGGAGCGCTCGGAGTGGCGCTGACGTTCGTCGTCTCGGCTGCGATCGAGGCGACGCTGAACCCGGCGATCGGCCGGTGGTCGGACCGACGGGGCCGGCTGGCGCCGATGCGGATCGGTCTGATCGCGAGCATCGGGGTGGCACTCGTGATCCCGTGGCTGGAGAACCGCTGGACGCTGTCCGTCTTCGTCATCCTCGCCGGCATGGCGTTCGGCACGTTCTGGGCGCCGGCGATGGCGATGCTGACCGACGGCTGGGAGGCCGTCGGGGTCGGCCACGGCCTCGGCTTCGCCCTCATGAACTTCGCCTGGGCTCCCGGGGCTGCGATCGGCTCGGCGCTCGGCGGCGGGCTGGCGGAGGCGTCCAGCGACGCGGTCGCGTACGGCCTCCTGTCCGTGCTCTGCCTCGGCACGCTCATCGGGTTGCAGGGAGCGCTTCGCCGGCCGGCGGTCACGGGCCCGCAGGCGGGGCACGGATAAACCGTTGACCTCGTTCTGGAAGGATGGAGGCGTGCTTCAGGCCGAGCTCCTGGACCTCACCCGCGAGCAACGCGACATCCAGGCGCTCTGTCGCGAGTTCGCGGAGAAAGAGATACGCCCCATCTCGCTGGCCGTCGACGAGGCCGACACGGAGATGCCCTGGGAGATCTGGCACAAGGCTGCCGAGCTCGGCATCACGTCGTACATGCTCCCCGAGGACTACGGCGGCGGAGGGATGACGGACATCGCGACGCAGTGCCTCGTCCAGGAGGAGCTGTGCTGGGGCTGCTCCGGGATCGGCAACCTGCTGACGTCGGGTGGATTCTTCGCCGAGCCGGTCCTCGAGCTTGGCACCGAGGAGCAGAAACGGCGCTGGATCGAGCCTCTGTGCGGCCGCCGTCCGCCTCTCACCGCCCTCGCCACGACCGAGCCCGGCTCGGGCTCCGACGCTGCCTCATTGCAGACGACCGCGGCGCGCGCCGGGGGCAGCTACTCGTTGCAGGGGCAGAAGACCTGGATCTCGAACGGCGGCCTCGCCGAGTACTACGTGGTCTTCGCGACCGTCGCGCCCGGAACCCGCTCGAAAGGCATCACGGCGTTTCTCGTCGAGAGAGACGATCCGGGGGTTTCCTTCGGAGCGCCGATGCGAAAGATGGGCCAGCGGGCGATCGTGAACGCCGAGATGTTTCTCGAGGGAGCCCTGATTCCGGAGGACCGAAGGCTCGGGGACGAGGGCCAGGGCTTCTACGGCCTGATGAGGACCTTCGACCGCTCCCGGATCGTCCTCGCCGCCGCGGCGACCGGGCTCGCCCGTGCCGCGCTCGAATATGCGACCGAGTACGCACGCACGCGTGTCCAGTTCGGCAAGCCGATCGCCGAGCACCAGGCCGTCGCATTCCGTCTCGCCGACATGGCGACGCGCGTCGATGCTTCACGCTTGCTCGTGTGGCGCGCCGCCAGAGCGATCGATGCGGGCCAGAACGCGGCGAAAGAAGCCGCGATGGCGAAGCTCTTCGCATCTGAGACCGCGATGTGGTGCACGTGGGCGGCGGTTCAGACCCTGGGCGGCTGGGGCTACTCCCGCGAGTATCCCGTCGAGAAATGGATGCGCGACGCGAAGCTCGAGGAGATCGAGGAAGGCACCTCAGATATTCAGCGCCTCATCATCTCCCGCCGCCTGCTCGGCTGACGAGAGATGATCGACGGGACGCAGACCGAGGGGCTCGAGGCCGGCGGAACACCGCGCCGTGATTCCCGACTCTTCCGTTAGAGGCTTGGCGACCCGCGACCTCCAGGCGCTCTTCGATCCGCGCTCCGTCGCGATCGTCGGCGCCTCCAACGACCCGGTGAAGTGGGGGTACGGCCTCGCCCGGGGAGCGTTGCGCGGCGCGTCGCGGCGATCGGTGTATCTCGTCAACCGCAACGGCGGCGAGATTCTCGGTCAGCCGGCATTCCGTTCCCTGGAGGACGTGCCGAAGCCGCCGGAGCTCGTCGTCGTCGCCGTGCCCGAGCCGGCCTTCGAGGAGACCGTCGACGCTGCGCTCGCCGTCGGTGCGCGCGCGATCGTGGGAATCACGGCCGGTCTCGGCGAGCTGAGCCGCGACGGGCTCGAACGCGAGCAGGCGATTGTCCAGCGCGTGAGGGCCGCGGGCGCCGTGCTGCTCGGGCCGAACTGCCTCGGTGTCTTCGATGCAGGCGCCGAGCTGGACGTCGGCTGGGACGCGCTGCCCGCCGGCGCGATCGGGCTCGTCTCGCAGAGCGGCAACCTCGCGCTCGAGCTGGCGCTCCTGGCCGCGGATTGCGGGCTCGGTTTCTCACGGTTTGCGTCCATGGGCAACCAGGCGGATCTCGACGCCGCCGATCTCCTGCCGGCGCTTGCCGATCACGAGCCGACCCGGTTGATCGCGCTCTACGTCGAGGACTTCCGCGATGGGCGAGCGTTTGCCGCCGCGTGCCACGCCGCGGTTGAAGCCGGGACTCCGATCGTGCTCCTTGCCGCGGGAACCAGCGAGGCCGGCGTCCGGGCTGCGCGATCCCATACGGGCGCGCTCACCAGCGGTCTCTCGGCGGTCGAGGCGGCGTGCCGGGCGGCGGGTGTCGAGCTCGTTCGCACGCCGAAGGAGCTGATCGACACGGCACAGGCTCTGCTCGCGCCTCGCCTGCCCCGCGGCCGGCGGCTCGCCGTCTTCGGCGATGGAGGTGGGCACGGGATCGTCGCCGCCGACCTTGCAGCGGCGACCGGTCTCGTCGTGCCCAAGCTCGACGAGCAGCTCGTTGCCGAGCTTCGGGTCGCGCTCGGCCCGATGGCGGTCACCGGGAACCCGGTCGATCTGGCGGGAGGCGGAGAGCAGGACTTCACGAGGTTCGAGCGCGGGGCCGAGCTCCTCCTGGCCTCGGAGGAGATCGACGCCGTTCTCCTGACCGGCTATTTCGGCGGGTACGCCGAGTACGGCCCGGACTACGAGGACCGCGAGACGGCGGTGGCCCGCTCGATGGGCCGCGCCGCGGCGGCACGCGGTCGTCCACTCGTCGCGCAGACGATGTACCCACGCAGCCCGGCCGCCCGGGCGCTCAGGAACGAAGGCGTCCCTGTCTACGGCGAGGTGGATGCCGCGATCCGCGTGCTCGCCCGGCTTGCGGCGCGGGCGGAGAGGCACTCGACGGGCGTGCCCGTGCTCCCGGAGCCCGCGCGCCCGCCGATCGAGAGCGCCGGCTATTTCGAGGCACGTGACCTCCTCGCCGCGGCGGGCATCCCGTTCGTCGAGGCCCGTCGCGTCGCTTCGCTCGACGAGATGCTCTCGGCCGCGACCGAGCTGGGGTACCCCGTCGTCCTGAAGGCCCTCGGCCTGCTGCACAAGTCGGATGCAGGCGGCGTCGCTCTCGGAATCTCGGGGCCGGAGGAGCTCGCGCAGGTGTTTTCGAAAATGGCAACACGACTGTCAGCGGCAGAGTACTCGGTCGAGCGGACGGCACCGCTGGAGGCCGGGGTGGAGCTCATCGTCGGAGCACGGCGCGACCCGCGCTTCGGCCCGACTGCCCTTGCCGGGCTGGGAGGCCTCTACGCTGAGGTGCTCGAGGACATCGCCGTCGCGCTTGCGCCGGTCGAGCCGTACGAGGCGGAGCGGATGCTGCGTGCCCTGCGAGCCGCGCCGCTGCTGCTCGGCGCCCGGGGCCGGCCTGCGCTGGATCTCCTGGGCGCGGCAAGAGCCCTCGCGGCCATCTCTCGCGTGGCGGCGGAGCACCCGGAGATCGCGGAGATCGAGATCAATCCGTTGCTCGTGACCGTGGACGGCGCGTTGGCGCTCGATGCCCGGGTCGTGCTCGAGACAGAAGGGGGAAGCGATGCTCGCTGAGGGGACGTTCGAGGGAAAGGTCGCGATCGTGACGGGCGGCGGAAGCGGCCTCGGCCGGGGGATCGCCCTCGAGCTCGGGCGGCTCGGAGCCGCCGTGGTGGTCGGCGGCCGGAGAGCCGAGCCGCTCGACGAGACGGTGGCGCAGATCGAGGACGAGGGCGGCGCGGGCCACGCGAAGCCCACCGACGTTCGCGATCCCGACCAGGTGGATGCGCTGGTCGACGACGCGGTCAAGAGGTTCGGACGGGTGGACGTGCTCGTCAACAACGCCGCCGGGAACTTCGTCGTCAAGGCCGAGGATCTCTCGCCGAACGGCTGGCGCGCGGTGGTCGGGATCGTGCTCGACGGTGGTTTCCTCTGCGCACGCGCAGCCGGCCGCCGCATGATCGAGCAGGGCGACGGCGGCGCGATCCTGTCCGTGCTCGCGAGCTACGCGTGGACCGGCGGGCCGGGCACCGTCCATTCGGCCTCGGCAAAGGCCGGCCTGCTCGCCATGACGCGGACGCTGGCGGTCGAATGGGCCGCCCACGGCATCCGCGTCGAACTGCATCTGCCCCGGGCCGACCGAGACCGAGGGCGCCGGAGCGGCGCTGTGGCCGACGGAGGAGGACCGCGCCCGTGTCGCAACAACCGTGCCGCTCGGCCGCCTCGGCGGCGTCGAGGAGGTTGCCTGGTGGGCAACGGCGCTCTGCTCGCGGTACGCAGACTGGATCACGGGCGAGGTGCTGACCATCGACGGCGGTCACTGGCTGGAGCAGGAGGGCTACATGGGGGCGCTGCGCGAGCCACCCCGCGGTTGACGGCAAGGCAGTCGCCCGCAGCGGGTCAGGGCGCCGCGCCGGTCGTGTGCACCCAAACCCAGTCTGTCGCCTGCGCTCCGACGTGACAGCTCCAGCAGACCTCGTCCCGCGCTTGCAGGGCGAACCGGCTGCCGGCCCTGTCCCGGGTGTACTCAGTGAAGATCCAGTCGCCGTGCTCCGGGTCGGCACCGGCCTCCTTGCGCATGATCGCAACGAGCCCGATGAAGTCGGTATCCGGCCGGGCGGCTTCCTTGACGATGATCGTTCCGTCCGGGTATGCGAGCGAATCTCCCGAGCGCTCTGCCCTCTGCGACGCGTACACGTCCTTGGTTCCCAGGTGCGGGTCGCCGTCCGGGTTCGGCCGGATGGGGTCTTCGTTGAGCTTCAGCCAGTCTTGGTATCCGAGGACCTGCCGGGGCAGACCCGGCCCGGGCAGCGGGGTCGGCTCGGGTGGCGGCGGCTCGGCCGCCGTTGTCGGGGGCGGCTCGGGCGGCGTCTCGCCGGTCGGCGGCATGGCCTGCGTGGTCGCGGGCGGCGCCTCCGTGGTCGCCGGTGTCTCCACGGGGAGTGGAGGCGGCTCCGCCGTCGGCTCGGCGTCTGCACCGCAGGCCGCGCCGAAAACCGACGCAGCGGCGACGCACACAGCGGCCACACGCCCGGATGTCCTCGGCAGCCGGCGCACGCGATCACGGTACCGCAGTCCGGCGCAGAGAGCTCGACGCTGATGGGTAGTGACTTCGCCGGCGGAACGTGGTAAAAAAGAGCCTTCCTGGCGTCCCCTGTGGGCGGGCCGGGCGGCGTTCAGTTCCAGATTCCTGGGAGTGACGGCAACCGCCGCCCGGCCCGGCCTCTGACGCCGTGGCGGCCCCGAGGACGCTCAGGCGAGATACGGTGCGGCACCGCGTTTGGCGAGGCCGCGAGCCAGGATCAGCCGCTGGATCTCGCTCGTGCCCTCCCAGATGCGGTCGACCCGCACTTCCCGGTAGAAGCGTGCGACCGGGCTCTCCGTCATGTAGCCGCGGCCGCCGAGCACCTGGAGCGCGCGGTCGACCACCCGGCCGGCCATCTCGGACGCGTACAGCTTCGCGATGGCCACCTTGCCGTGGACGATCTTGCGGTCCGGGTAGCTGTCGAACGCGTGCGCCGCGTGGTAGGTGAGCAGCCGTGCCGCCATGAGCTCCGTGAGGGAGTCGGCGAGCTGGAAGGAAACGCCCTGGAACTCCATGATCGGGCTCCCGAACTGCTGCCGCTCGACCGCGTGGTCGCGCGCGAGGTCGAGGCAACGCAGCGCCGCGCCGCAGCAGCGGGCCGCGATGAACAGCCGCTCGACCATGAACCACTCCTTCGCGCCCTCGTTTCCGCCTGCCGGGACCCGGTTCGCCTCGGGCACGCGGCAGTCGCGCAGGACGATCTCCGGGTGGTGATCGAGGTAGGGATCGTGCAGGAACCCGGGTACACGCTTGATCTCGAGCCCGGCCGTCCCCGGCTCGACCACGAAGAGGGTCTGCTCGCCGTCGGCGACCGCGAGCACGAGGTAGTAGCCGGGGTCGCCCTGGCTCGTCACGAACCACTTCTCCCCGTTCAGCACCCAGTCGTCGCCCTCGCGGACGGCGGTCGCGGCGACCGAGTTGACGTCGGAGCCCGCGCCGGGCTCGGTGATCGCCCAGGCGCCGTGGAACTCGCCGCGCAGGGCCGGCAGGACGAATCGCTCACGCTGGTCGGGCGTGGCGAGCTCGTAGAACTCGGCCGGGCCGCGGTCGGCGACGACGAAGCCGAGGCCGTTCGTCGCTTTGCCCGACTCCTCCTCGAGCGCCACCTGGCCGACCATCGACAAGTCCTGGCCGCCGGCGTCCTTCGGCATGTTCAGGTGAGAGAAGCCCGCGGCGCGGGCCTTGCGCCGCAGCTCGGCGATCTCGTCCGGCTCGATCGTCCCCCGCTCGGCGATGCGCTGCTCGAGCGGATACACCTCCTCCTCGACGAAGCGGGCGGCGCGCTCCTTGAGATCCAGGATGTCGTCGGTGAGCTCGGGAACGACCACGGCGGCTCCTCAGGCGAGCCCGCAGAAGCGCACGGCCGCGACCGCGAGGCCCTGCGCGCAGGCGACGAGCCCGTCGACCGGGACGTGCTCGTCGATGGTGTGGGCGACGCTCCGCCCGTCGGGAGCGAATCCGGGCGGTCCGTAGGCGATTGCGGGAGTGCCTCCCAGGCGCGTGAACGTCGCGCCGTCGTACCAGGAGTCGAGGCCCGAGAGGCGGCCGGGCCGGCCGATGTCCGCCGTCGCCTCGGTCATGACCGGGACGATCGGCTCGTCGGGGGGGATCTCGAGCGACATGACCCGGTTCGGCCACCAGTCGATGGTCGGAGGGTGCTCCGCGAGCCATGGATCCGCGGCGGCCGCGCGGGCGATCCACTCGTCCACCTCGCGCTCGACCTCGAACGTCCAGCCGTCGGCATCGGTCTGCTGGGGAACGCAGAGAACGGCGATCGTGATCGTGCACTCGGCCGGGTACGTCACGGCCCACTCGCCCGCGGAGATCAGCGTGGGGAGGACGTCGGGCATCGACAGGCGCGGGTGGCGCAGGTCGGACCGGTTTCGCCACTCTTCCCGGAGCCGGCGGAGCGCCTCGATGATCACCTGCGCCTTCTCGATCGCGTTGACGGCGCCGCCCTCTCGCCAGTGAGGCTGGTACACCTCGGCGTGCCCGGGACGGCCGGGCACCTTGATCTCCGCGTAGCTCGTGCCGCGGCACGAGATCCAGACGTCGAAGTTCGTCGGCTCGGTGACGATGGCGGCGTCCGCCGCCACGCCGTGCAGAACGAGCGCGAGGCCGCCGGCTCCCGACGACTCCTCGTCCGTGTTCGTCGTCACGAGGAGGTCGCCGGCAAGCGGGACATCCAGCTCGGCGAGCGTCTCCGCGGCGACCACCATCGAGGCGACCCCGCCCTTCATGTCGCAGGAGCCGCGGCCGTAGACGTTCCCGTCTCTGACCTCGGCCTTGAACGGGTCGCTCGTCCACTGGTCGACCGGCTCGGCCGAGACCGCGTCGATATGGCCGTTGAAGAGCAAGCTCTTCCCGGACCCTCTGCCGGCGAAGCGCGCGACGAGCTGAGGCCTGCCCTCGAAGCCCATCCCCGGGGGGTAGAGCGGCTTCCCCTCGAACTGCCCCGGGTCGGCCTCGAAGAGCTCGACCTCGGCGCCCGCACGGCGCAGCCGCTCCCCGAGATGCTCCTGCAGGCCGCGCTCCTGGCGGGGCGGATCGTCGGGCGCCCGGGCCGTCGTGTCGAAGCCGATCAGCGCGGAGGTGAGCTCGACGAGCTCGCTCTCGCGGGCCGCGATCGCGGCGACGATCTGCTGTTCCAGCTCGCTCAGGGCCATGCGCGGCAATCTAGAGGCTCGCCGTCGTGCGGCGCGCCGGACCGTGTCCACGCGGCCTCCCCTAGCATTGGCGTTCCGTGAAGGCGGCCGTCCTCTACGAGTACGGCGCTCCTCTGGTGATCGAGGAGCTGGAGCTCGATCCGCCGCGGGAGGGCGAGCTCCTCGTCCGCATGGCTGCGAGCGGTGTCTGCCACTCCGATCTGCACACGGCGCGAGGCATTCACCCGACTGCGGTGCCGACCGTGCTCGGGCACGAGGGCGCGGGAGTCGTCGAGGAGGTCGGGCCCGGGGTAACGCACGTCGAGCCGGGCGATCACGTGATGCTCACCTGGCTTCCCTACTGCGGCCGCTGCCGCCAGTGCAGGCGCGGTAGACCGAACCGCTGCGAGGAGGTTGCGTGGTACGACACGACGCTCGCCGACGGAACCTGCCGCCTCCACAAGGACGGACACCGGATTCACCACTACAACACGTCGTCGTTCGCCGAACGCTCCGTCGTGCCCGCGCAGACGGCGATTCCGGTCGACGCCGACCTGCCGCTGACCGAGCTCGCGCTCATGGGCTGCGCCGTCATGACGGGAGTGGGCGCGGCGCTGAACACGGCGGGAGTGAGGCCGGGCGACACGGCCGTCGTCGTCGGGTGCGGCGGCGTGGGGCTGAACGTCGTCCAGGGCTGTGCGATCGGCGGTGCGACGACGATCGTCGCGGTGGACATCGTGCAGTCGAAGCTCGAGCTCGCGCGGGAGCTCGGCGCGACGCACGCCGTCGATGCCGGCGTCGAAGATCCGATCGAGTCGGTGCGCGATCTCACCGGCGGCGGTGCCGACTACGCGTTCGAGGCGCTCGGGAGCCCGCAGACCATCGAGCTCGCGCTCCAGCTCACCGGGCGCGGCGGCCAGGCGATTCTCGTCGGGATGGCCCCGCCCGACGCCCGCATTCCGGTCGACGCGCTCACCCTCACGGTGGAGGAGCGCACCGTTCGCGGCTGCTGGTACGGCTCCTGCGTGCCGCTTCGGGACTTCCCGATCCTGGTCGACCTCTACCGGTCGGGCCGGCTTCGGCTCGATCCCCTGATCACGCGCTGCTCGCTCGAGGACGTCAACGAGGCGTTCCGGCAGATCGAGGCCGGCTCGACCGCGCGCAGCGTCATCGTCTTCTAGCCGGTCCCGGGCACGTTCCACGGCTCACCGTTCCGACACCAGTTCGTAACCGGACCGGTACGCAAGCAAACCCGTCCTGCAGCGATCCTGGATTACACCAGCCGGCTCCGACCGCAGAGGAGGTGCCCACGTGCTCGGTCAGCGCCCTTCCGGCCACGCCGACATCGCCGAAACCGTGCGGCGCTTCGCCGTCGTTGCCTCCCGCGTCACGCCGACCAACCGCCGCCTGCTCGAGGCTGCGCGCGGGCTCGGCGTCTCCGCGAGCCTGGTTCAGCCCGCCAGTGCCGCCGCCTGGCTACGGCCCGGCGACGTCGCGCTCGGGCGACTCGACGTCATGCCGTCGCTCGACGGTGTCGAGCCGGGTCTGTATGCCCTGCGCCGGCTCGAACGGGCGGGAATCCGAGTGCTCAACGGTCCCGCTGCGCTCCTTGCCGCCCATGACAAGCTCACGACGGCGGTGAAGCTCGGGCTGGCGGGCCTTCCTCACCCGCGAACGGTTCACGTCGCCGAGGCGCGTCGGCCGCAGCTTGCGCTGCCTGTCGTCGTGAAACCGCGCTTCGGCAGCTGGGGCCGGGACGTCGTAGCCTGCCGCAGCCGACTCGGGCTGAGTCGCTGCCTGCGCCGGTTCCGGAGCCGTGCCTGGTTTCGGCGTCAGGGTGCGCTCGTCCAGGAGCTGATTCCCGCCGGCGGGCGCGATCTGCGGATCATCGTCGCCGGCGGCGAGGTGGTGGGCGCCGTCGAGCGCGTGGCCGCGGCCGGCGAGTGGCGGACGAACGTGGCGCTGGGAGGAAGGCGGCAGGCGGTCGATCCGCCGCTGGACGCTCGTCTCCTGGCGGTGGCGGCGGCGCATTCGGTCGGTGCCGATCTCGCGGGCGTCGATCTCCTACCGGACGGCTCGGGCGGCTTCGTCGTGCTGGAGGTGAACGGCGCCGTCGACTTCACGGACGAGTACGGCCTGGGCGGGGCGCCGGTGTTCCAGCGGGCGGTCGAGGCGCTCCTGGCCGGCGGCTACGCTCAGGCAGATGAAGAAGAAGCGCAAGCGGCGGGTGCTCACCCCTCCTGGGCCCGGGCGTAATCTCGCGATCCGTCCGGGCGGCGGACCGCATGCCGAGGAGTCGGAGAAGCGAGCCCGGGACAAGCTCCGGCGTGAGGTCGAGGAGCAGCGAGAGGACCCGAGCCCGGAACGCTAACCCGACTCGAGAGCCGTGTCGGCCGCGAGCGCCAGCTCGAATGCGCCACGCTCGGCGGCGGTCAGCGGCCGCGAACCGCCTTCGCTCAGGTTGCGGGCGACGAGCACGGCTTCGGCCTCTGCCGCCGGCGTGCCGTCTTGCTTGAAGATCTCCTCGCGGGTTCCGATGCTCGAGTTCCCGATCCGCGCCAGGCGGCAGCGCACGATTACGGCCACGTCGTCCTGATGTAGCTCGCGCCGGAAGTCGATCGCGACCCGGGCGAGCACGAAGTCCAGGAGCGAGCCTGCGCCGCCCAGCACGCTCCCGAGCCACGCGTCGCGTGCGTCTTCCAGGTACGTCAGGTAGACCGAGTTGTTGACGTGGCCGAAGGCGTCCATGTCGCGCCAACGGATCTCGATGCGAGTCTCGTGCATGCTGCGGGCCCGGTCGCGGAGGCCGGGGCCGCCGGGCGCGCCGATACTACTGGCCTCGTTGCTTCGCGACGACCGGGATGCGCCGTCTGCGTGATGATGCCGCGGTGCCCTTGGCGGAGACCGAGCCGATGATTCGAGGCGGCATCGAGCCGCTCCTCTTCCCTCGGTCCGTCGCCGTGGTCGGTGCGTCGCCGACGAAGGCCGAGGCGCTGGCCAACGTCTCGAGAGGAGCGATCCGGGCCTTCGGCATCCATCCGAGCCGCGTCGAGGCGGGAGGCCTGACCTGCGTGCCGGCCGCTGCCGACCTGCCGGAGGCTGTCGAGACGGCGCTGCTGCTCGTGGGTCACACGCGCGTCGAGGCTGCCTTCGCGGAGTGCGCGGCAGAGGGCATCCGGGCATTCGTTCTTCCCGGCCTGGGCGCGGAGGCCGGCGCGGACGGCCCACCCATCGCGGCGCGCATCGCGGCGCGCGCCGACGACATCGGCGCTGCGATCCTCGGACCGAACTGCATGGGCGCCGCCGTACCGGAGCGCTCCTCGCTCTGGCTCGGCACCGTGCCGCCGACGTTCCTGCCGGGGGACGTCTCCGTGGTCGCCCAGTCGGGGTCGGTTGCGGAGGCGCTGCTGGCCTGCGGGCCGCGTGTCGGATTCCGTGCGGTCGTCTCCTGCGGCGGAGAGATGTGCCGCGACGCAGCCGATTTCCTGGGCTTCTTCGCCGCCGATGAGGCAACGAAAGCGGTGGGCGTCTTTCTCGAAGCGGTGCGACGACCCGCCGTGCTCGCAGAAGCGCTTGCACGCTGCGCAGAGGCCGGGAAGCCCGTCGTCTGCCTCAAGGTGGGGCGGTCCGCCGCCGCGGCTCGGGCGGCACTGGCCCACACGGGGGCGCTCGTCGGGTCCGACCGCGCGTTCGCGGCCCTCCTGCGGCATCACGGAGCGATCGCGGTCGACGACTTCCACGACTTTCTCGAGACCCTGGAGGTGCTGGGCCGGCGCCGGCGGCCTCGTGGGACCCGGGTTGCGGCCGTGTCGGAGTCGGGCGGGGAGTGCGCGCTGCTCGCCGACCATGCGGAAGCCGCCGGCATGCCCTTCGAGCCGCTGCCCGACTCGCTTGCAGAGGAGCTCACGGACGAGTTTCCGAACTTCGTCTCTCCCGAGAATCCGCTCGATTGCTGGGCAATCGCGGACGAGCGGATCGTGTATCCACGGGCGCTCGAGCTGATGGCTGCCTCGGGCGCGTACGACGTGCTGCTCGCGCAGATCGATCTGAGCCAGTTTCGCGGCGAGAGCGAGACCGAGTGGTGCGAGCTGATCGTCCGCTCGCTCGGCGAGTTGACGGCGGGAACGGAGCTGTTCCCGGCCGTGACGTCGGTGCATGCCTCGGATCCGCCGTCCGGCATCGCAGCGCTGGCGCGTGAGCACGACGTCGCGTTGCTGCGCGGCCCGGGACACGCGATGCGCGCTCTGGCGGCGGCAGCGCGGTGGCGGCCCGTCGATCGCGCGGAGGCCGGCGCGGAGCCGATCGACGTCAGCGATCTGCTCGAGCGTGCCGACGGCGCCCTGCCCGAGCTCGAGTCCGCCCTCGTCCTGGAGCGCTACGGGGTGCGATCCTCACCTTGCCGGCGGGCGCCGTCCGCCGCCGAGGCTGCTGCTGCCGCCGCCGAGCTCGGGTTCCCGGTGGTCGTCAAGGTGGACGGGCCGGCGCACAAGACGGCAGCGGGCGGCGTGGTCCTCGGGATCGAGAGCGCCGAGGCGGCGGCCGCGGCTGCGGAGCGTCTGGGCGGGCGGGTGCTGGTCGCGCGCCAGGTCCCGCCGGGGCCGGAGGCGTTCTGCGGGATGACGCGCGACGCGGACTACGGGCCGGTGCTGGTAGTGGGGGTCGGTGGGCTGGCGGTCGAGGCCCTCGGCCTGGCCGCCGTGACGCTCGCCCCGGCCACCGACGCCGAGGCCAGGGAGGTAGTGCGCGAGGCGCCGGGGCTCTCGGGCCTGGCCGAGGGAGCGGTGGAATCGCTGGCAGGAGCGCTCGTCGCCCTCGGGCGGCTCGCAACGGACCATCCGGAGGTGGTTGAGGTGGACGTGAACCCGCTCGTCATCGGCGCGGACGGCGCGATCGCCGTGGACGCGCTGGTCGTGGTCGACAGGAGCCGGCAGTGAGGCGCGCCGGCCGGCGCCCGTCGCGGGCGACCGCCGGCCCCGTGCGTGCGCGGCCGCATGCGTCCGGGGCAGCACCGGCGAACCCCGTCCGTCGTGTTGCCCGACTGCCCCACCCTGGGTGGGGGGACAGCCCACCACCCGGCCACACAGTAATGCGCAACTTCGCGCGCAGCTGTGCCCGTTCGCGCCAGACGAGCGCCGGATCTGCGCCGATTTGCGCAGCGCGAGCTCGGGCCCTCCTGAATGACGCGCGACCCGGCGCCGTGCCGGGTCACCGCACCACCCCCAGGGCACCGCTCGCCGCTACCGCCCAGACCCGGGAGACCGGCCATGGCCGATAACGCCGTCCTCTACGAGCGTCGTGGGCCGGCCGCCTGGCTCACGCTGAACCGGCCGGACAAGCTGAACGCTCTCAACGACGCGATCGTGGCCGGGCTTCACGAAGGCATGGAGCAGGCCGCCGCCGACGACGAGGTGAAGGTGCTCGTTCTGACCGGCGCAGGCCGTGCGTTCTCGGCCGGCTTCGACATCGACACGGACTTCGGCGTCTCGGACGCCGAAGGCTGGTGGGGCGTGCTCGAGCCCGACGTGGCCGTGACGATGCGGCTGCGCACCTTCCCGAAGCCGACGATCGCCGCCGTCAGCGGATGGTGTCTCGGCGGCGCCTGCGAGCTCGCCATGGCCTGCGACCTGATTGTCGCCGCCGAGGACGCCCGCTTCGGCGAGCCGGAGATTCGCTTCGGCTCGGGGCCGGTCACGCTGCTGATGCCCTTCGTGCTCGGCGAGAAGAAGACGAACGAGCTGCTCTTCACCGGGGACGCGGTGGAAGCGGCCGAGGCCGAGCGGCTGGGCCTCGTCAACCGCGTCGTCCCGGGCGACGAGCTCGACGCGGCGGTGACGGAGCTCGTCCGGAAGATCGCGCCGACGCCGCTGGCCGTTCTCCGCTTCACGAAGCTCGCTCTCATCCGTGCCTACGAGGCGATGGGCCTGCAGCGTGCCGTCGCCTCGAACCTCGACCTCTCGGCGATCGTGAACGCCGTCGATGCGCCCGAGACGCGCGAGTTCAACGAGATCGCGCGCTCGCAGGGCCTCAAGGCGGCGCTCGCCTGGCGAGACTCGCGCTACGGGGAGCTCTGACGGTGGCCCGCGACCCCCGCCACGATTGCCTCTTCGAGCCGATCCGGATCGGTCCGGCAAGGCTCAGGAACCGCTTCTACCAGGTGCCGCACTGCTGCGGTTTCGGGAGCGAGAAGCCGCTGCACCAGGCGCACTTTCGCGGGATGAAGGCCGAGGGTGGCTGGGGAGCCGTCTGCACCGAGTACTGCGCGGTCAGCCCCGACTCGGACGAGACTCCCTTCATCTCCGCGCGGCTCTGGGACGACGACGACCTTCGTGCGCTCGCGCGCACCTGCGACCTGGCGCACGAGCACGGGGCGCTCGCCGGCTGCGAGCTCCACCACTCCGGCGCCCACTGTCCCCGCCGCCAGTACCGGCTCCCCGCGGTCGCCCCTTCCCAGCTGGCCAGCGACTACCTCTTGGTCGTCCCCAAGGCCATGGAGAAAGCCGACATCCGGCGCGTGCAGGATGACTGGGTCGCCGCCGCCCGCCGCGCTCGCAGCGCCGGCTTCGACCTCGTCTACGTCTATGGGGCGCACAGCTACCTGCCCATCCAGTTCCTCTCGTCCTATTACAACAAGCGCAGCGACGAGTACGGCGGCTCGCTCGCGAACCGTGCCCGCTTCTGGATCGAGACCCTGGAGCTCGTGCGCGAGGCTGTCGGCGACGACTGCGCGATCGTCTCGCGGCTGAGCGTCGAGACGCTCGGCCCCTACGGTGTCGAGCTCGAAGAGGGTCTCGAGTTCGTACGGCTCGCCGACCACCTCGTCGACCTCTGGGACGTGTGCGTCGGCTCGGCGACGGAATGGTCGAAGGACTCGGGCGCGTCGAGCCTGTTCGAGGCCGGCTGGCAGCTCGAGTGGACCGGCCGGGTGCGCGAGGTGACGGCGAAGCCGATCGTCGGCGTGGGGCGGCTCACGAATCCCGACCAGATGGCGGAGATCGTCTCGAGCGGCGTGTGGGACGTGATCGGCGCCGCGCGGCCCTCGATCGCCGACCCGTTCCTGCCCAGCAAGGTGGAGGAGGGCCGCTACGACGAGATCCGCGAGTGCATCGGCTGCAACGTCTGCATTCCGAAGGCCGATCCGGGCGGCAACATCGGCTGCACCCAGAACGCGACCGCCGGCGAGGAGTTTCGGCGGGGCTGGCACCCGGAGCGCTTCGAGCCGGCGGCGAACAGCGACCGAGGACGTCCTGATCGTCGGCGCGGGCCCGCGGGGCTCGAGTGCGCCGTCGTGCTCGGCAAGCGTGGCTTTCGCCGCATCCACCTCGTCGACGCCGAGCCGGAGATCGGCGGTCTCCTGCGCTGGGTGCCGCGGCTCCCGGGGCGCGGTGAGTGGGCGCGGTTGCTGAACTGGCGCCAGATCCAGCTCTCGAAGCTCGAGAACGTCGAGATTCTCACCGGCCTGCGCCTCTCGACGGCGGAGGTCCGCGACTACGGCGCCGAGCTGGTGGTCGTTGCCACCGGCGCCCGCTGGGCCGGCGATGGCCTCAACCGGGTCACCCACGAGCCGATCTCCGGCGCCGACGCCGCGCTGCCGCACGTGCTGACGCCCGAGCAGGTCATGCTCGAAGGGAAGCCGGTGCCCGGCCGGCGGGTGCTCGTCTACGACGGCGAGGGGTATTACACGGCGGTCGGGCTGGCCGAGAAGCTTGCCGCCGACGGCCACGAGGTCGAGCTCGCGACCTGCCTCCACGAGATCGGCCCGTTCCTGTACGAGACGCTCGAGCAGGATCTGCTGCGGCGCCGCATGCACGCGAGCGGAATCCGGGAGCGCACCGGAGTCCTGCTCACCTCGATCGCGCCCGGGCGCGTCGAGGCGACCGACGAGTTCGACGAGCCGCTGGAGCTCGAGGCGGACGCGGTCGTGCTCGCCACGCAGCGGCTCTCGCAGGAGCAGCTCTACCTGGAGCTGAAGGCCGACGAGCTGCTGGCCGACGCCGGCGTCGAGGCCGTCTACCGGATCGGCGACTGCGTCGCGCCGCAGCTGATCGCGGACGCGATCTTCGACGGCCATCGCCTGGCGCGCGAGATCGACCAGGACGACCCGGCCACCCCGCTGCCCTACCGGCGCGAGCGGCCGCTGCCCGAGGCGGTGGCGACGTGAGCGAGTTCCGGTCGCCGCTCACCGCCGACGCGAACGCCGGGCTCGTCGCGCTCGTCACCGGCGGCGGGACCGGAATCGGCCGCGCGACGGCGCTCGAGCTCGCCCGCACCGGAGCGCGCGTGGCGATCTGCGGACGGCGGCCCGAGCCGCTCGAGGAGGCGCGGGCCGCGATCGAGGCCGCCGGGGGCGAGTGCCTGACACAGCCGGCCGACGTCCGCGAGCCCGAGCAGGTCGGACGCCCTCGTCGACGCGGTCCTCGAGCGCTTCGGCCGCATCGACGTGCTCGTCAACAACGCCGGCGGCCAGTTCATCGCTCCGGCCGAGGAAATCTCGCCGAACGGCTGGCGCGCCGTCCACCGGCTCAACGTGGACGCTGTCTGGTACCTGACACGCCTCGTCGCCACCCGGTCGATGATCCCGAACGGCTCGGGGCTCGTCGTCTTCATCGGGCTGAGCCCGCGCCGAGCGCTCCCCGGGATGGCGCACGCCTCGGCGGCGCGCGCCGCGGTCGAGAACCTGGGCCGAACACTGGCGATCGAGTGGGGTCGCCACCGGATCCGCACGGTGACCGTCACGCCCGGCGTCATCCGCACGGAGGGCCTCGACGGCTACGGCGAGGAAGCGGTGGCCGAGTGGGAGCGCGAGGTGCCGCTCGGGCGCCTCGGCAGCCCGGAGGAGATCGCATCGGTGATCGCGTTCCTCGCCTCGCCGGGCGGTGCCTACGTGAGCGGGACGACGATCCTCGTCGACGGCGGTATCGACGCGATGGGCCTCGGCCGCCTGCCGTCCTGAGCCCTAGATGGTTGATTCCCAATTCACGCACCTGCGGATGGCGCCCGATACCGTCGCATCTCGCGACGATCGCCCTTGCCCAGATCGCCTCCGGATCTGGGCTGCGGTCGATCGTCACGACCTGCTCGGTCTCGGACACCCCCTCGGGCACGCCAATTAGGAATCAACCATCTAGCTCGCGGCGATGCCGTAGAAGTCCGGGACCTCCACGGCGAGCTCGCGGGCGTGATCGTCGCCGAGCCGGTAGGCGACGATCCTTCTCGGCTCCGGGCGCTGCCCGCCGGTAAGGAAGACCTGCTCGCCCGATGAGGCCCAGGCCACGAACACATAGCCGGCCGGCACCGCCGATCCCTCGATGACGGTGCTTCTCCCGGACTGCACGTCGACGAGGGCGAGCGCGTGCTGCGCGGAGAGGTCTCGGCGCCTCATGACGGGGACCGCCAGCGTCTTGCCGTCCGGTGCGAAGGCTCCATCCCAACATCGGAATGCCGCGAAGCCGGTGGGCGGATCGATTCGCCATCGATCCCCGCGCCCGACAACGTCGGTGAGGTGCAGAGACGCTCCCCACGTTGGTCCTCCGCCGACGCACCAGGCGAGCAAGTTGCCGTGCGTGGGACCCGGCCACGCCGCCGGCAGCTCCCGGATCACGGTGCCGCGGCGTGGATCCCACAGCTCGAGCCCGCCCGTCTCCCGCTCGAACAGCAGGCCGGCCGAAACCGCGCCGATCGGCCACCGGCCGCCGGGCGGATGTGCTGAAGGGCTCGTGACTACGCCGTCAGCGGTTACCTCGACCACTGCGGACAGAGCTCGGACCGTATCGGGGCTCCCGGGATCGAGGATCGCAACCCAGACTCGATCCTCGGCGGCCGCCGGAATGAAGAACCAGGACTTGTGCACCTTTCTCGGTGTCGTCTCGAGCTCGAGGTCGACGGCGTACGTGTCGCCTCCGTAGACCACAAGCTCGTTTCCCCTTCGAACGATCCTGTACGGCGGATCGCCCGCGGCCAGTTGGTCGACTTGCAGCACCCGCGTCGATTCGGTATCGACATCGACGACCGCGAGCTCCCCCTCACCGGCGAGGAAGAGCCGCGTCGAAGCCGGCTCCGGCACAGCCGCCTCCGGCACAGCCGGATCCGACTCGGCGGGCTCGGACACAGCCGGTGTCCCCGCCGAGTCGAGCGGAGCCACCGGTGGCTCGTCGTCCTCCCCGCAGGCGGCAGCCACGAGTGACGCCGCCGCGGCGAGCATCGCCAGCAACCCGCGCAGTGCCATACCTTCGATACGAGCCACCGGCCAATGCCGGTCCGTGACTACGGCCGACCGGCGTCCGGTTTGCGTCGTTCCTCGAAGGCCCGCGCGGCCTCGTCCGCCTCATCGGTCTGGGCCAGCATGCCCCAGGCGAGCGCCTCGAGCGACAGCGCGGTCTCGGTGGAGGCGTCCGGCAGGAGATCGATGACGCGCTTGTTCATCGCCACCGCCTGCGCGGGCAGGCCGGCGAGCCGCTCGGCCAGCGCGAGCGCCCGCGCCGGAGCCTGCCGCTCCTCGACGACCTCGGTCACGACGCCGAAGGCGAGCGCTTCGTGCGCCGAAAAGCGCTCGCGTAGCAGGATCAGCTCCTTCGCTCGGGCCGGACCCAGCATCCGCACGAGCCGGAAGGTGCCACCCGAGCTGGGGAGGATGCCCAGGCCGATCTCCGGGAAGCCGAACACGGCCCCCTCGTCGGCCACGCGGAAGTCGCACGCGAGCGCGAGCTCGAGCCCGCCGCCGAGGCAGTAGCCGTGAATCGCAGCGACCGTCGGCTGCGGCAGCGCTGCGACGCGCTCGTAGACCGCACCGGACTCCCGGTAGTACGCCAGGATCGCGGCCGGGTCGTTGCCGCGAAACTCGGTGACGTCGGCGCCTGCCGAGAACGCGCGCCCGTCTCCCGTCAGCACGACTGCGCGGCTGTCGCGGGCTTCCGGGCCGCTCCAGGGCCTGCAGAGAGCTCCTGCTCGAGCTCGGCGGAGAGCGCGTTGAGCTTCTCTCCGCGGCGCAGCGTGAGCACGCAGACCGTGCCTTCGAGCCGCGCGTCGACCAGCCCGCCCATGCAGTCCGCGAGTGTACGCTCCTTGTGTGCCCACCGTCTCGCGCCTCTGCGTGACTCCGGTCAAGGGCCTCGCGCTGCACGAGCCCGACGAGGTGCGCCTCGGCGAGCAGGGCGTTGCCGAGAACCGCCGCTTTTTCCTCGTCGACTCGGTCGGCTTTCTCTTCTCCGGGATCAATCACGGCCCGCTGTGTCTCGTGCGGGCCGAGTACGACGCCGAGCGCGACTCGCTGAGCCTCGAGTTTCCGGACGGCAACGTCGTCGAGGGGAGCGGCGTCGCCGAGGGCGACATCGTCGAGACGGACTTCTACGGAGACCGCATCGTACGCAGCCGGGTCGTCGAGGGCCCGTTCGCCGAGGCGCTGTCGCGCTACGCCGGCAAGGAGCTGCGGCTCGTGCGTCCCGAGCGCCTGGGCGACGGCTGCGACGTGCAGCCGGTCACGCTCATGTCCGACGCCTCCGTCGAGGAGCTGCGCCGCCGCGCGGGCCGCGACGATGCCGCTCGACGGACGCCGCTTTCGCATGCTGATCCACCTCGAAGGCTGCGAGCCGCACGAGGAAGACACGTGGGACGGTCGTCTGCTGGGCCTCGGTGAGGCTCTCGTCCGCGTCGGCGGCCCGGTACCGCGCTGTGCGACGACCACGCGCAGCCCGGACACCGGCGTCCGCGACTTCGACACCCTCCGGGAGATCAAGGCGTACCGGGGCCTGCGCGAGGGCAAGAAGATCGATTTCGGCGTCTACGGTGACGGTCGAGCGGCCGGGCACCGTCCGCGTTGGGCGACCCGGCCGTGCTCGAGTAGGAGGAGAAGGATGGCGACGACAACGCCGGTAGAGATCGACCGCGAGCGGATCGACGAGCTTTCCGCGCGCGAGCTCGCACGCCTCAACGACTCCACGCCGGGCTCGGCGCACATGTACGAGCGCGCGAAGGAGACGCTGTCCGGCGGGGTCGCCTCCACCTACCAGGTGCGCGAGCCGTGGCCGATCTACCTCTCGCACGGCAAGGGGGCGCGGGTCTGGGACGTCGACGGAAGCGTGCTCCTCGACTTCCACAACGGCTTCGGCTCGATGGTGCAGGGCCACGCGCACCCGGTGATCTCCAAGGCGGTACAGGAACGCATCGAGCTGGGCACCCACTTCGCGGCGCCGACGGAGGACGCTGTCGTCGTGGCCGAGGAGCTGGCGCGGCGCTGGAAGCTGCCGAAGTGGCGCTACGTCAACTCGGGCTCCGAGGCGACGATGGACGCGATCCGCATCGCCCGTGCTGCGACCGGCCGCGACACGATCATGAAGATCTTCGGCTCGTACCACGGCCACCACGACTACGTGATGGTCTCGATCGGCGTGGCCTACGACCAGATCGGCGACCGCGACGACCTCGCGTCCCTGCCGTACGGCGCCGGGATTCCGAAGGTCGTCTCGGACATGACGATCCCCGTGCCGTTCAACGATGCCCCTGCCATGGAGCGGCGTATCGAGCGCCTGATCGACGAGGGGCGCAAGCCCGCCTGCGTGATCATGGAGGCGGCCATGATGAACCTCGGGGTCATCCTGCCCGAGCCGGGCTATCTGGAAGCGGTGCGCGAGGTGACGCGCCGCCACGACATCATCCTGATCTTCGACGAGGTCAAGACCGGCCTCTGCATCGCGGCCGGGGGCGCCACCGAGCGCTTCGGCGTGCAGCCGGACATGGTGACGCTCGCGAAGGCGCTCGGCGGGGGATTGCCCTCGGGCGCGATCGGCGGCACCGAAGAGGTGTTCGAGGTCGTCGAGAACGGCGACGTCTACCAGGTGGGCACGTACAACGGGAACCCGCTCGTCATGGCGGCTGCACGGGCGAGCCTCCTCGAGGTGCTCACGCCCGAGGCCTACGCTCACCTCGACGCGCTGAACGAGCACATCCTCAACGGCTGCCAGGGCGTCGTCGAGAAGTACAACCTGCCGGGCTACGCGGTGGGAGTGGGCTCGAAGGGTTGCGTCACGTTCTCGCCGAAAAAGGTCGTCGACTACGAGACCTTCAAGGAGAACCAGGACGCCGACGCTGTCCGAGCTCTCGTGGCTGTACAACATGAACAGCGGAATCTTCATGACGCCCGGCCGCGAGGAGGAGTGGACGCTGTCCATCACGCATACGTTCGAGGACTGCGACCGCTACGTCGAGGTCTTCGAGGAGATGGCGCGCGACCTGACCGGCGTGACCGCATGAGCGGGGCCGGGGATCCGAAGGATTCGACCGGCACGAGCCCGCTCGTGCAGGAGCTGCTGGCCCGGATCGCCGAGCGCGTCCCGGCCGCGCGCTTGCCGGCCGTCCGCGAGTTCGCGCGCGCGTACGTCCGGCGCATCTCGCCGGAGCTCGTTCCCGATCTCGTCGCCGAGGAGCTGTTCGGCCAGATCATGGGCCTGTTCGAGCTGGCCGACAGGCGCGGGACGGAGCCGTTCACCGTCCGGGCCTTCAACCCGACACTGGCGAGCGACGGCTACGCGACGGTCGGGTCGGTCGTGGAGACGAACTGCGAGGACTCGCCGTTCCTCGTCGACTCGGTCGCGGAGGAGCTTGCCGCGCAGGGCCTCGAGATCAGGCTCGTCATCCACCCGGTGATCGGCACCGAGCGGGACGCCGAGGGCCGCATCCGCCGCGTGCTGCACGCGCGTGAGGCGCCGACCCGCGAATCGGTCATGCACTTCGAGGTCGGCCGCCACCTGGCGCCGGAGCAGCTGAAGGAGCTCGAAGGCCGCGTCCGGCTCGTGCTGAGCGACGTCCAGGCCGCGGTACGGGACTTCGATGCCCTGCAGGCACGGGTACCGACGATGATCGAGGCGGCACGGACCGGAACCGCCCGCTACGCGGTGGACGAGATCGAGGAGGCGCGCGCGTTCCTCGAATGGCTGCTCGACGGCAACTTCGTCTTCCTCGGCTACCGCGAGTACGCGTTCGTGGACGAGAAGCTGTCGCTCGTGCCGGGAGTCGCGCTCGGGATCCTCCGGGACGACACCCGCTCGCGCTACTCGACGCCCGTCCCCGTCGACGCCATCGAGCCGTCGCTGCGCGAGCGCCTGCAAGGCGGCAACCTCCTCGTTGTCTCCAAGACGAATCGGTTCGCGACCGTCCACCGGCGCGCCAAGATGGACGACATCACCGTCAAGCGCGTCGATGCGCAAGGCAACACCGTCGCGCTGCACCGGCTGCTCGGTCTCTTCACCCGCAAGGCCTACGTCGAGCCGGCGAGCAAGACGCCGATCCTCGCCCGCAAGCTGCGCCAGATCGCCGTCGCCGAGGACTACCTCGAGGGCTCGCACGACTACAAGACGCTCGTCGGGCTCTACGAGTCCTTCCCCAAGGACGAGCTGTTCTCCGCCAGCCCCGACGAGCTGCGTCAGACGCTCGTCCGGCTGATCGATCTCCAGGAGCGGCGAGGCATCCAGCTCTTCATTCGCCGCGATCTCGACGAGGAGCGCGTCTCGGTGCTCGTGGCCCTGCCGCGCGACCGCTTCAACGCCGAGCTGCGCCAGCGGCTCCAGAAGCTGTTTCTCGAGCGCTTCCACGGCTCATCGAGTCGACTACCACCTCTCGCTCGGGCGACGAGCAGCAGGCTCGGATCCACTTCACGGTCCACGTCGACGGCCCGATCCCGGAGGTCTCGTTCGCCGAGCTCGAGCAGCAGGTCGTGTCGCTCACACGGACCTGGGACGACCGCCTCCGCGACCGACTCGTCGCGCTCCACGGGGAGGAGCGCGGCAACGCGCTCGCCGACAAGTACGAGCGCGACTTCCCCGACTACTACAAGGCCTCGACCGACGTCTACCTCGCGCTGCTCGACATCGAGCAGTTCGAGAAGCTCGATACCGGAGAGCCGTTTGTCGTCGGTCTGCAGAACGAGCGCGGCCAGGAGCAGAACCTGACCCGCATCGGGCTCTACAAGACGGCGGGGAAGGTCAGGCTGTCGGACTTCCTGCCCATCCTCGAGCACCTCGGGCTCGCAGTCGTCGAGGAGGTTCCGACCCGTCTGAACCGCGACGGGGACGTCTACCTGCACGACTTCGGCGTGCTCGACGACCACGGGCGGACGCTCGACCTCCCGGACTGCGGCGAGCGCGTGGCGGAGGTGATCTCGGCCGTGTGGCGCGGCGAGGCCGAGTCGGACTCGCTCAACCGGCTCGTCATCAACGCCGGGCTCACGTGGCGCCAGGTCGCCGTCCTGCGTGCCTACCGGAGGTACCGGCAGCGCGTGACCTCGGCCTTCACCGAGGAGTACCAGAACGACGCGTTCGCGCACAACCCGCACCTCGCCCGCGCGCTCGTCGAGCTTTTCGAGGTGCGTTTCGACCCATCCGGCGAGCGCAATCTCACGGCCGAGCAGGCCGTGAGCCTTCGGATCCTGGCCGACCTCGACCAGGTCAAGTCGCTCGACGAGGATCGCATCCTCCGCGCCCAGCTCGGCCTCGTCGAACGCCACCGTGCGCACGAACGCGTTCCGCCCGGTGCAGCGGCACCTCTCGTTCAAGCTCGCGCTCGGCCGACGTCCCGGACATGCCGAAGCCGTTTCCGCTCTACGAGATCTTCGTGTACTCGCCGGAGATGGAAGGCATTCACCTGCGCGGCGGCAAGGTCGCGCGCGGCGGCATTCGCTGGTCGGACCGGCGGGAGGACTACCGCACCGAGATCCTCGGCCTGATGAAGGCCCAGATGGTGAAGAACGCGGTCATCGTCCCGGTCGGCTCGAAGGGCGGCTTCGTGCTGCGCCGCCCGCCGGCCGACGAAGGAGGAGCTCGAACGCGACGTGGTCGCCCAGTACTCGACGCTCGTCCGCGGCATGCTCGACCTGACCGACAACCTCGTCGCCGGCGAGGTCGTTCATCCCGCAGGACGTGCGCGTGCTCGACGAGACCGACCCGTACCTCGTCGTCGCCGCCGACAAGGGGACGGCGACCTTCTCGGACATCGCCAACGCACATCGCAGCCGAGTACGGCTTCTGGCTCGGCGACGCCTTCGCCTCCGGCGGCTCGGCCGGCTACGACCACAAGGAGCTCGGGATCACCGCGAAGGGCGCCTGGGAGTCGGTGAGGCGCCACTTCCGCGAGCTCGGCCTCGACGTGACGACGCGAGCCGTTCACGGTCGTCGGGCGTCGGTGACATGTCCGGCGACGTGTTCGGCAACGGCATGCTGCTCTCCGAGCAGATCCGGCTCGTCGCCGCGTTCGACCACCGCCACGTGTTCATCGACCCGAAGCCGGACCCGGAGGCGTTCGCCGAGCGCAAACGCCTCTTCGAGCTGCCCGGGTCGTCGTGGGACGACTACGACCGCTCGAAGATCTCCCCGGGCGGCGGGGTCTGGTCGCGCCAGGAGAAGTCGATACCGCTGTCGCCGGAGGCACAAGGAAGCGCTGGGCGTGAGCGTGGACGCCGCGACGCCGAACGAGGTGCTCTCGGCGATCCTCAGGGCGCCGGTCGACCTCCTCTGGAACGGCGGCATCGGCACGTTCGTGAAGGCGACGGACGAGAGTCACGCCGACGTCGGCGACCGCGCGAACGACGCGATCCGGGTCGACGGCGCCGACCTGCGGGCGCGGGTCGTCGGCGAGGGCGGCAACCTCGGGCTTCACGCAGCGCGGCCGCATCGAGTACGCGGACGCCGGTGGGCGCGTCAACACCGACTTCATCGACAACTCCGCCGGCGTCGACCTCTCCGACCACGAGGTCAACCTGAAGATCCTGCTCGGGATTGCGGTCGCCGCCGGCGATCTCACGCAGAAGCAGCGCAACGAGCTGCTCGACGCGGTAGAGCAGGACGTGGCCTCGCCACGTGCTCTACGACAACTACCTCCAGGCGCAGATCCTCTCGCAGGAGGTGGTGGTCTCGGCCGAGCGCATCGAGGCGTACGAGGATCTCATGCAACGTCTCGAGGCGGACGGGGAGCTGGAACGCGAGATCGAGGCCCTCCCGTCGGCGGAGGAGATGGCCGAGCGTGCCCGGTCGGGCCGGGCAATGGCACGGCCCGAGCTCTGTGTCCTGCTCGCCTACGCAAAGCGCAGCCTCCAGCACGCGATCGGCAGCTCCACGCTCCCGGACGACCCGTTCCTCGACAACGAGGTGCGCCGCTACTTCCCGGCCCCTGTCGTCGAGCGGTTCGGCCACCTGATCGCGCAGCATCCGCTGCGTCGAGACCTGGCGGCGATGCTCACGGCCAACGCGATCGTCAACGACCTCGGCGTCACCTGGGCCTCGCGGCTGGGCGCGGAGACCGGGGCCGAGCCCGCCGAGGTCGCTCGCGCGTACTGGATTGCCCGCTACGTCACCGGAGCCGAGCGGCGCTGGGCGGACGTCGAGGCGCTCGACGGAAAGATCGATCCCGTCACCCAGAACGTCCTGATGGTCGGCGTGGACACGCTCGTCGAGGACGTCGCCCGCTGGTATCTGTTGAGCGCGCCCGGTGCCCCTCTCGGTGAGACGATCGAGGAGGCGGCGCCGATCTTCAGCACGCTCTCGGCCGCGATCGAGTCGGCCGGCTCCGACGCCTGGCGCGAGGCACGTGAGGCGATCGTCCGCCAACTGGTTGCCGAGGGGGTGCCGGAGGAGCTGGCCCGCCGCCACGCCTATCAGCCCGAGCTGGCGCACGGGCCCGACATCATCGCGGTCACGAAGGCGACCGGCCGGACGCTCGACGAGGTGGCGAGCGCCTTCTACCTCGCGGGCGAACGTTTCCACCTCGACTGGCTCGAGCATCGCCTCGTGGAGCTGCCCGACGGATCGCGGTTCGACCGCTGGGCGACCCAGGCCGTCGGCGACGACCTGATGACGCTGCGGCGTGACATCGCCCTGCGCGTGCTCGACTCGGCCGACGGCCGGCCGATCCCGCGCGCGATGGAGGATTACCTGGAGCGGCGCTCGGAGCCCTACGAGCGTCTCAACCGCCTCGTCAACTCGCTCTCGGCGCAAGGCGAGTCCAGCCTGGCGGCGCTCACCGTGGCGCTCCGACAGGTCCGCGGGCTGGTCGGCTAGCAAGGGCGCGCCTCGGCGCGCCCGCGCAGCGGCCGCGGCGAAGCCGCCAGGCCGCGGAGCTTCGCCGAGCCCGGAGGGCTCGGCAAGGGCGCGCCTCCGGAGCGCCCGCGCAGCGGCCGTGCCGAAGGCACCAGGCCGCGAAGCTTCGCCGAGCCCGAAGGGCTCGGCACGGTCTTGGCCGAAGGCTGCGGGCGGCTGAGCGGCCGGCTCGGCCGGCCGCGACCCGCCAGGGAGCGGCCGAAGGCCGCGGTCACGCAGGGCGCGCCTCCGGAGCGCCCGCGCAGCGGCCGTGCCGAAGGCACCAGGCCGCGAAGCTTCGCCGAGCCCGAAGGGCTCGGCACGGTCTGCAAGGGCGCGCCACGCAGCGTGGGCCCCACCCGCGCAGCCGCCGCGGTGCCCGCAGGACCCGCGGTTATCATCCGCGCCTCGTGGAAGGCTTCGGTCTCTACCTTGCGTTTCTGATCCCGCCGCTCGTGCTCGGCCTTGCCGTGCAGGCGTGGCTCAAGAAGTCGTTCGCGCAGAACGCGGCCAAGCAGGTCGCCTCTGGCCTCAGCGGAGCGCAGGTAGCCCAGCAGATCCTCGCCCGCAACGGCCTCGAAGCGGTCCCCGTGGGCCAGGCCCCGGGCGGCCCGCTCTCGGATCACTACGATCCGCGCAGACGCGCCGTCTTCCTCTCAGAGGCCGTCTACGGGCAGAGCTCGATCGCCGCCTCGGCTGTGGCCGCCCACGAGGTCGGCCACGCGATCCAGCACGCGACCGGGGACGCGTTCATGCGCTTCCGCTCGGCGATCTTCCCGACGGTGGCTATCGCGTCCAGCGTCTGGATCTGGCTCCTGCTGGCCGGGGCTCTCTTCAGCGCGACGGGCCTGATCATCGTCGCGCTCGTCCTCTACAGCATCGCCGTTCTCTTCCACTTCGTCACGCTTCCGGTCGAGTTCGACGCGTCCAAACGCGGTCTCGCCCAGCTCCGGGAGCTCGGGCTCGTGACCGAGCCGGAGCGCGCGGGAGCGAAGAAGGTGCTGACGGCAGCCGCGATGACCTACGTCGCGGGTGCGCTCGCGGCGCTCTCGCAGCTCCTCTACTACCTGCTGATCTTCCTCGGCAACCGCCAGTAGCGCCGCCCCGCGGGCGGCCGTATCGCGCGCCTCCGGTTATCGTTGCGACTCGATGCTGCGACGCATCGCGCTGAGCACGGCCTGCAACGTTGCCGCGATCTTCGTTGCCTCGATCTTCATCGACGGCATCGACTACGGCAGCAAGTTCTGGGTGCTGATCCTGGCCGGTCTCGTGTTCGGGATCGTGAACCTGTTCCTCAAGCCGATCGTCAAGCTGCTCGCGCTCCCGCTCGTCGTGGTGACGCTCGGGCTCGTGCTGTTCGGCGTCAACCTCCTCATGCTCTACATCACGAGCTGGATCGTGGGCCCGTTCGAGCTCGGCAGCTTCATGGATGCGATCTGGGCCACGCTGATCATCTGGGCCGTGAACGCGGTTCTCCGCGCAATCTTCGACGCTGAGGATCGGGGTAAGAGGAGCTGAGCCCGCGCCGCCGACGGTGATCGAGGGGGACGGCTTCCGCCTCCGGCCGCCGGGCGAGGAGGACATCGCTTTCCTGGTGGGGCTAGCCGCTCGACCGGAGGTCGCCGACTATCTGTCCCCGGTCTCGCCCTGGACGGAGGAGCAGATTCGCGTCTCGATCAACGCCGAGGAAGGCGACCCGGCGCGAGAAAGGCGCTTTGTCGTCGACGTCGAGGACGGCGCCGCGTGGCGGCCGGCGGGTGCGCTCGCCTGCGCGACGGCCAACTTCCGCGCCCCGATCGCTCACCTCTTCGGGGTCATGATCACACCGGAGGAGCGGGGGCGCGGTATCGCAGAGCGAGCTACGAGGCTGCTGTCGGTGCACCTGATCCGCGAGCAGGGCTACCACCGCGTTCAGCTCGAGGTGTACGGCTTCAACGAGCGCGGCCAGCGACTCTTCGAGCGGGCGGGCTTCGTTCGCGAGGGCGTGCGCCGCAAGGCGTACTGGCGGCACGGCGCCTGGCAGGACGGAATTCACTACGGGCTCGTCGAGGAGGACCTGTGAGCGACCCCGGTCGCGCCGGAGGTGGGCTGGCGGCGCGTCGGCGTCTTGCGGCCGTTCGCGATTCGCGATTTTCGCCTGCTGTGGTTCGGGATGAGCGTGTCCCTGTTCGGCGACGGCGTCTTCTTCGTCGCGCTCGTCTGGCAGGCCTACGAGCTCACGGAGAGCCCGGGAAAGGTCGCCCTCATCGGGCTCGCCTGGACGGGCCCGATGGTCGCGCTGCTCCTCGTCGGGGGCGTGATCAGCGACCGCTTCGACCGACGTCTCGTGATGATCGTGTCGGACGTGATCCGCGCCTGCGCCGTGACCGTCGCTCGGGCGCTTGGCCGTCACGGGCAACATCGAGCTCTGGCATCTCGTCGTGCTCGTCGCCGCCTACGGGGCCGGCGATGCGCTCTTCCCCGGTGCCTTCAACGCGCTCGTGCCGCAGCTCGTGCCGACCGAGCAACTCGTCCAGGCGAACTCGGTCGACCAGCTGGTTCGCCCGCTGATGCTGCTGATGATCGGTCCCGCCGTCGGCGGCGTCATCGTCGCGGCCGCAGGAGCCGGGACGGCGTTCCTCGTCGACGCCGGCACGTTCGCCGTCTCGACGTTGGCGCTCGCGCTCATGCGCTCCCGGCCGGCCCAGCGGGCGGCAGCCGCCGCGGTGGGGATGGTGGCGGAGATCCGCGAGGGGTTCCGCTTCGTGCGCTCGGAGACGTGGATCTGGGGGACGCTCGTCTGCGCGTCGCTGTTCCTGCTCGTGTACCTCGGCCCCTGGGACGTGCTCGTGCCCTACGTCGTCAAGAACGAGCTCGGCGCCACCGCGCGCGACCTCGGTTTCGTCTACGCGGCGAGCGGGCTCGGCGCCGTGCTCGCGGCGGTCGTGATGGCGCAGCGCCGGCTACCGCGGCGTCCGATCACCTTCATGTACGTCGGCTTCACCCTCGAGGTGGCCATGCTCATCGTCTACGGCGTCGCCGGGGTCGTCTGGCACATGCTGATCGCCGCCTTCGTCGCCGGCGTGTGCATCGCCAGCGCGAACGTGGTCTGGCTGACGCTGCTCCAGCGCCAGTGTCCCCGGACATCTGCTCGGCCGAGTGACCAGCCTGGACTGGCTCATCTCGATCAGCCTCACCCCGATCTCCTTCGCCATCATCGGGCCGGTCGCGGACGCCGTCGGCGTCCAGGAAACGCTCGTGGCAGCCGGCGCTGATCGGCTCGGTGATCACGGTCGCGTTCCTCTTTCTCCCCGGCATGCGCGATCTCGAGCGGAAGCCGGCGCCGGCGTAGCCCGGCCGTTCTCGATGCTGACGCTCGGCGAGCGCCGGACTACGAGGGCGCGCGACCGGCGGGCGCTCGACGGCGTGTTCCCGGGCGCCGACACTCGAGGCCGTCTCGCTGGGTAGGCTGCACGCATGGAGCTCATTCACACCTGTTACCGGATCACGGATCCCGAGAAGTCGGTGGCCTTCTACGAGGCGCTCGGATTCGAGAAGCGCCGCGAGCTGCCGATCCGCGACGAGGCGATCAACATCTTCATGGGCCTCCCCGGCGATGCCGACCGCCTCGAGCTGACCTACAACTTCGGCGTCGACTCGTACGAGCTCGGCACCGGCTACGGCCACATCGCGCTCACCGTGGACGATATCGATGCCACGCTCGAGCGTCTCGGAGGCCTCGGCATCGAGCCGGAACGGCCGCCGTACACGATCCGCGAGGGCGGCTCCAGGCTCTGCTTCGTCAGAGATCCCGATCAGTACCGGATCGAGCTGATCGAGCGCAAGCCCGGCGGCGACGTCTGACCTCACTGTCGGGGCCGCCCGGCGTGCGGTCCCGGCGAGTGGGTTGCGTGCGCGACGACGGCTTGCCGCACGGTGTTGGAGCAGCCGCGGAGAGTCAGTGGCGTCCTGCGGCGTGCAGCTTTGCCCGGTCTGAAGTGCTCATGTCACTCGTCGGCGTTGCCTCGTGAGGCTGTGCCCGACAGTCGGGCGTCTCTGGTTCGTGCGGGCGACTGAGCGCGACAGCCGGCTGCGATCTGTCACGAGCCCGTGACAAAGACGGCGCGTTCGTCACACATCCGCGCGGATTTCCGTCCTACGGTGTCGGCATGGCCGCGATCGCAACCCCCTGGGGGCGCGCCCTTCTCGTCGAAGAGCTCGAGATCCCGCAGCAGGCGGGCGACCGGGTATTCGCCTCACTGGTGCAGGTGCTCGAAAACGACGCCGGCGAGCGCCTCGTCCGCTTCGCATACACGACCGGGGGCGTGGCAAGGCGGGGCCCGGTCACGATGCGGCCGGTCGATCTCGAGGCATTGCGAGCCGGATTGCGCGACCGCCGGGAGCTGGCGCGCGCTCTCGGGATGCGGTCGCGATGAAGGCTGTCGACGCGCTCGGAACGCCGACCGAGCGGCGAAGGAGGTGATGCGGAGAGCCCTCAGGGCATCAAGCTGCGAAGGAACTGCGCGACGCGGGCGAGGTTGATGCTCCAGCCCACGCCGAAGACATGCTCGGTCAGGACCCGATCGTCCTGCGGGTTCCACCAGCGTTGGCGGACACGCGCGATCGTGGGCGGGCGGAACTCGTACGGGACGAGGCCGGCAATGCTCCCGTGCCAGGTGCGCTCGTGCTTGGGCTTGCGCAGCTCGGTGACGAGCGCCGCCGCGAGGAGCGCCGCGGCCAGGAGGCGGACCGCCGTCTGCGCGCGTCGACCCACGGCCGGGTCATCTGCGGGAGCGCCCGTCAGGCATCGCGGGTGACCCCGCGACGCCGGCAGCGCCGGGAGACCATCAGACGCGCGCGCCGATGCCGGCGAGGCCCGCGTGGTCACGCGCGGCGTCCACGAGCGACCCGAGGATGCGGGCGCCGTCCGCCGAGCCGAGCAGGGAGTCCACGGCATGCTCGGGATGGGGCATGAGCCCCATCACGTTGCGCTGGACGTTCACGACACCCGCAACGTCGTCGTCGGCGCCGTTGGGGTTCTCGCCGGCCTCATAGCGAAGCACGATCTGCCGCTGCCGTTCGAGTTCCGCCAGCAGCCCGGGGGGAGCCACGTAGCGGCCTTCACCGTGCTTCACCGGCAGCACGAGTCGCTCGCCGACCTCGCACCTGGTGACGTGAACGGAAGATCGGCGCGCTCGACGCGGACGGCGACATCCCTGGCGACGAAACGCAGCGACGCGTTGGCCTGAAGCGCTCCGGGCAGCAGGCCCGCCTCGCAGAGGATCTGGAAGCCGTTGCAGATGCCGAGGACGGGCCCACCGGTTGCAGCGAACTCGCCGACCGCGGCCATCACGGGCGCGAAGCGGGCTATGGCCCCGCAGCGAAGGTAGTCGCCGTACGAGAAGCCGCCGGGCAGGACGACGGCGTGGACGTCGGGAAGCGTCGCCGACGCATGCCAGACGAGCACGGCGTCGGCACCGAGCCCGTCGAGGGCCAGCGCTGCATCCTCGTGGTCGTTCGACCCGGGGAAGACGATGACGGCGACGCCGGGGTGATCCTCGTCGCCGGTCAAGCGGCTTCTCGCTCCTCGATCTGGATCTCATAGCTCTCGATCAGCGGATTGGCGAGCAGTCGCTCGCACATCCGCTCGACGGCCGCTCGCGCGTCCGCTGCCGACTGTGCCTCGACGTCGAGATCGATGACCCGCCCGACGCGGGCCTCGCGCACGTGAAAGCCGAGGTGGTCGAGCCCACCGCGGACGGCTTCGCCCTGAGGGTCGAGAATCCCGTCCTTGGGCCTCACGAGCACGGTCGCCCTCATCGCAGCAGCACCGCCGGATCCTCGACGTAGCGGTCGAAGCCGATACCGGTGATGCGTTCGAACGCGTCGATGTAGCTGGCTCTCGTTCCGTCCACGACATCCGGCGGCAGCTCCGGGCCCGGGTACGTCTTGTCCCAGCCGAGCGCCTCGGTGTAGTCGCGAACCGGTTGCTTGTCGAAGGACGGCTGAGATCGCCCGGGCTCGTAGCCGTCGACCGGCCAGAAGCGGGACGAGTCCGGCGTCATGACCTCGTCCGCGAGCACGAGCCGGCGCTGGTCGTCGAATCCGAGCTCGAACTTCGTGTCCGCGAGGATGATGCCCCGTGCGGCGGCGTGGTCGGCGCCGAAACGGTAGAGAGCGACGCTCAGCCGCTCGAGCTCGGCGAGGACGTCGGGGCCCACGAGCTCGGCCGCCTGCTCGCGGGTGATGTTCTCGTCGTGGCCCTCCGTCGCCTTCGTCGCCGGAGTGAAGATCGGCTCGGGCAGCCGTTCCGACTCACGCAACCCTTCGGGGAGCACGTGACCCGAGGTCGCGCCCGTCCGCTGGTAGTCCTTCCAGCCCGAGCCGGCCAGGTACCCGCGTACGACGCACTCGATCGGGAGCATCTCCAGACGCTGCACCTCGGTCGATCGGCCGTCAGGTCGCAGCGCGAGCAGGTGGTTCGGACAGATGTGGCGCGTACGTGCGAACCAGAATCCCGAGAGGCCGGTGAGCACGCGACCCTTGTCCGGGACCTCGGTCGGCAGCACGACGTCGAATACCGAGATCCTGTCGCTTGCGACGAGCAGCAAGCGCTCGTCGTCCAGGGCGAAGATCTCCCGTACCTTGCCGCTTCCTACATGGACCGCCTCAGGCATGAAGCGCCTCCTCCTCTCGAATCTGCCTCCCCGCGAGCGCACCCAGGCGCTCGAAGATGGTGTCGACGTGTCGCAGCAACTCGTTCAGGTCGAACGCTCGCTCGATCCCATCGTCGCCAAGCCGATCCGCGATCTCCGGATCGGCGGCCACGAGCGACCTGAAGTCGATCTCCTCCTCCCAGGCCCGCAGCGCATGGCGCTGCACCAGCGCGTAGGCCTCGGCGCGCGGCAGGCCGGACTCGACGAGCGCGAGCAGCACACGCTGGCTGAAGACCAGGCCGTGCGAGGACTCGAGGTTGCGTCGCATGCGCTCGACGTCGACGACGAGACCCTCCGCGAGCCACACGAACCGGTCGAGCATGTAGTCGAGCGCCAGGAAGGCGTCGGGAATCACGACGCGTTCGGCGCTCGAGTGCGAGATGTCACGCTCGTGCCAGAGAGCCACGTTCTCCAGCGCCACGAGCGCCGCCGCGCGCACGATCCGCGCGAGCCCGCACAGTCGCTCCGCCACGACCGGGTTGCGCTTGTGGGGCATCGCGGACGAGCCCTTCTGACCGCGCCCGAACGGCTCCGTGACCTCCCGCACCTCGGTCCGCGCGAGGTGGCGGATCTCCGTTGCGAAGCGCTCGAGCGAGGCCGCGACAACCGCCAGCGTGGACATCAGGTCGGCCAGCCGGTCCCGTGGCACCACCTGAGTCGCGGCGGGCTCGCATTCGAGCCCGAGCCGCTCGCAGACAAGCCGTTCCACCTCGGGATCCTGGCCGGCGTACGTCCCGACAGTGCCGGAGAGCTTGGCCACCCGCATGCCTTCGAGAGCCCGGGTGAGCCGCTTGCGGTCGCGGTCGAGCTCGAACGCCCACCCGGCGAGCTTCGCGCCGAAGGTGATGGGCTCCGCGTGCACGCCGTGCGTTCGTCCCACCATGACCGTCTCGCGATGCTCCTCCGCGCGGCGGACCACCGCCGCCAGCGCTCGGTCGAGCCCCTCGAGCAAGAGGCCCCCCGCTTCGCGCACCTGCAGCGCGAGCGCCGTGTCGAGGATGTCCGACGACGTCAGTCCGTAGTGCAGCCAACGACCGGCCGGCCCGACCTGCTCGGCCACCGCGTCGACGAACGCCGCCACGTCGTGCTGCGTCTGCTGCTCGATCTCCGCGACGCGCTCGGGAGTCGGCGCGACCGCATGTGCGCGCAGCTCCGACGCGGCGTCACTCGGCACGATCCCGAGCTGGGCCCACGCGTCGGTGGCCGCCAGCTCCACCTCGAGCCAGCGTGCGAGCTTCGACTCCTCCGACCAGACGGCTCGCATGGCCGGACGGGAGTAGCGAGGGATCACCTGTCCATTCTACGGGCGGCGTCAGCCGCCCCTCGGCAAGCGGCGCGAAGCGCCGCGCGCAGCGGCCGTCGCGCAACGAGCCGGCCGCAGGCCGGCTCAGCCGTGACAGGAGAGGCCCGCGTCAGCGGGCCGGTCACCGCCAGGCCGAAGCATTGCCGAGCCCGAAAGGGCTCGGTACGAACCCCAGCGAACCCGAGCGCGAGCGGCCCGAGGCCGCGGCCGTCAAGGAGCGAGCGCGCGGCGGAAGCGGCGCCGGCCGCGCATCCCACCGAGCCCGCAAGGCCTCGGTCGACTCGGCGACGGCCGCCTAGAGTGACCGGCGCCCTGGCCGGCGCCTTTTCGGCCGATAACAGCGGCTACGCCGCCGTTTCGGCCTAGAGCTCGAGCGAAGGAGGCGCCGGCGGCGAGTAGGCGCCACCCTGAGCGAGAATCTTGGCCGCCAGGATCGCCGCGTTCTTGGCGCCGTTGACCGAGACGCAGGCGACCGGGACGCCGGGCGGCATCTGGGCGATCGAGAGCAGGGCGTCGAGGCCGCCCATCACGCTCTTCGACGATGTCAGCGGCACGCCGATCACCGGGAGCTCCGTATAGGCGGCCACCACGCCCGGCAGCGCCGCGGCCATGCCGGCGCCGGCGATGATCACGCGCACTCCGCGCAGGGCCGCCGTCGACGCGTACTCGGCGACACCACGCGGATCTCGGTGGGCGGAGAGAACACGGAGCTCGTTCGAGATGCCTCGCTCGTTCAGCTCCTCGACGGCCGCTTCGATCGTCTCCCGATCCGACTCGGAGCCGATCAGGATGCCGACGAGCGGGCCCGCCTCAGCGAAGTCCTCGAAGATCGCGAAGGTCTCGGGAGTCGCTTCAGGCTGAGACACGGGCCGCTCGCAGCGCAATGTCGCGTCGGTACTGCATGCCGGGGAAGTCTATGAGCTCGATGGCACGATAAACGCGCTCTCGCGCCGCGCTCACGGTGTCGCCGAGCGCGGTCACGTTCAGGACGCGACCGCCTGCGCTGAGCAACGTACCCTCACGAAGTGCCGTGCCTGCATGGAAGACGATCGCGCCGGCCGCCTCGGCCTCGTCGAGCCCGCCGAGCAGCACGCCGAGCTCGCTCGACTCGGGATAGCCGGCCGAAGCCAGCACGACGCTGACGGCGCACGAGGCCGACACGGCGACCTCTACGCGGTCGAGACGCCCGGTGGCGGCGGCCCAGAAGAGCTCGAGCGCGTCGCTCTCGAGCCGCGGAAGGACGACCTGGGTCTCGGGATCGCCGAGGCGGCAGTTGAACTCCAGCACCCGCGGGCCCCTGCTCGGTGAGCATGAGGCCCGCGTAGAGACAGCCGACGAACGGCGCGCCTCGGGCGGCGAGCTCCTCGAGCACGGGCCGGTGCACGGTCTCGACGATCTCGTCGATCACCTCCGGCGTGAGCTGCGGCACGGGCGAGTAGGCGCCCATGCCTCCGGTGTTCGGTCCCGTGTCGTCGTCTCCGAGCCGTTTGAAATCCTGGGCCGCGGGGAGCGCCGCCGTGCCGGCGCCGTCGGACACGACGAGGACGGACGCCTCCTCGCCCTCGAGCAGCTCCTCGATCACGATCGCGTCCCCGAACGCCCGGGCCCGGGGCAGCGCCTCCGCGACCTGCTCCTGCGTCTGGCAGACGAAGACGCCCTTGCCCGCCGCGAGCCCGTCGGCCTTGATCACGCAGGGTGCGCGCGCCTCCTCGAGCGCCGCGGCCGTGGGGACGCCTGCCGCCTGCATGACCTCTTTCGCGTAGGCCTTCGAGCCCTCGATGCGAGCCGCCTGCGGCGCCGGGACCGAAGACTGCGACCCCGGCGTGCCGCAACGCGTCTGCGGCGCCGGCGACCAGCGGCGCCTCCGGCCCTACGACGGCGAGGTCGATGCGGAGCGCGGTGCACAGCTCGGCGAGACCCTCGACGTCGTCGGCGCGCACCGGGTGGCAGCGTCCGAGCCGGGCGATGCCCGGGTTACCCGGCGCTGCATGCAGCTGCGAGAGGCGCGGGCTGCGAACGAGCGCCCGCGCGATCGCATGCTCGCGACCGCCGGATCCGACGACGAGGACTCGCACGGCGCGAGTCTACGACGTGGTCAGGCGGTCAGAGCGCCGGGAGCGTCCGGCGCTAGCCCGAGACCGCCTCGAGCACGAGGCGCTGGAAATGGGCGATGAGGTTCTCGCTCGGTAGCAGCAGGCGGCCCTTCTCGACCATGCCGGACGAGAGCCCGCGCTGCACGGACTCGACGAGCGCGTCGTCCTCGGCGCCGACCTGGCGGGCGAAGGCCATCATCTCGTCCTGCAGCTCGACCGGGACGTCCGGGGCAAAAAAGTGGTCGGTGACGCCGACCGCGCTGCGGGGCCCGTCGGGGATCCACGTGTCGATCGAGAGATTCGGCCGCCCGGCCTCGATGTTGATCGTCGCGTTGGGCCACACGAAGTGGTACTGCGCCTCCGTGACCTCTCCCCGCGGGTCATAGGCCGCCTTCCCGTTGCCGTTCCGCGCCGCCGGCCGCACCTGAGCGATCTGGCTCGAGAACTTGCCGCGAGGCGAGATCCGGTAGGCGTCCTCGGCCACGTCGAGCATCGCGCTGAAGCCGGGATGCGCCACCGGGCAGTGGTAGCACTCGAGGTAGTTCTCGATCCCGATCTTCCAGTTCGCCTTGAGTGTCCACTGACGGCGCTCCCGGAACCGAAGCACGCCGAGGTCGAGGCCGCTGCCCGCGACGATCTCGGGCAGCTCGCCGAGCGTGCCCGCAAGCGGCGGGGCGTCCAGGTCGGGGTTGACGAAGACGAAGGGGCCCCAGACGTCGACCTGCACCGGTGCCAGCCCGAGCGCGGTCGGGTCGAAACCCGGCGCGCCCTCGGAGCGCGGCGCCCGTCGCAGGCAACCGTCGAGCCCGTATGTCCAGGCGTGATACGGGCACTGCAACGTTCGGCGGTTGCCCTCGCCGGAGGCAACCTCGTGGCCGCGGTGGCGGCAGACGTTGACGAAGCCGCGCAGCACCCCTTCCTCGTCGCGGACGACGACGACCGGGATGTGGCCGGCCCGGCCGACGAAGAAGTCGCCCGGCTCGGTGACCTGGGCGACGCGGCCGACGTACTGCCACGTGCGCGCGAAGACCCGCTCCTGCTCGACCTGCAGGAAGGCCGGGTCCGAGTACCAGTGGGCCGGGAGCGTGTAGCCGCTGTCGAGATCCGCGGCGACGCGCGCCAGCTCTTCGTCGCCGCAGACGATCGCCATGAGCCAATTTTACCCGTCCGCCCGGCCTGTCGCCCGTTCGGCAATACCGTTGCCGTCACGGCAAGTGCCGATTTGACACTATCCTCCGCGGCGACGCAGGATCAGGCGGCAACACCGGACAGGGAGCGAAGGAGGCGAGAGGTGGCGACCGATCTCGAAGGCTTCGTCAAAGCCAGGGGACGCGGCAAGCTCGTCCAGGATGTCCGCGCGCGCATCGACGCCGAGGGAATCACGTACATCTACTACCAGTTCCCTTCGGTCACCGGACGGATCATGGGCAAGGGCGTCCCGGCCGACCACTGGGAGACCCTCTGCGAGAAAGGCTTCCAGCTCGTCTACGGCGCGACGGCCAACCTCTTCACCGACCGCCACGGGAACTACATCGGCTACGGCCCCGAGGCCCCGGAGCTCGTCGGCGTGCCGGAGCCCGACACGTTCATGCCGCTGCCCTGGGACTCGAAGACGGCTCGGGTCTGGTGTACCTGCTTCCGCAACCGGGAGGAGCGCGAGAACCCCGGCGCCTTCCTGACCTCCGACTGTCGCGGCAACCTCAAGCGGATCCAGGCCGACTTCGAGCAGCAGACCGGCTTCCACCTGCGCGCCGGCACCGAGCCCGAGATGATGTGGCTCAAGCTCAACGACGACGGCACGCCCTCCGTCGAGGGCATGACCAAGCCCTTCTGCTACCACATCGACCAGTTCGCCGAGCTCCAACCTCTCATCCACCGGGTGGTCGAGTACGGCCAGGCGATGGGGCTCGACATGATCTGGGGTGATCACGAGGACGCTCCGGGCCAGCTCGAGCTCAATTTCGGCTTCGACCGGGCCGAGAAGACCGCCGACAACCTCTCGACCTTCCGCCAGATCTGCAAGGCCGTCGGGCGCGAGCTCGGCGCCTTCCCGTGCTTCATGCCCAAGCCGTTCATGGGTGTCTCGGCGAACGGCTGCCACCACAACATCTCCCTCTGGAAGGGAAACGAGAACGTCTTCATGCCGGACACGGACGACGTCCAGAAGCCGAGCCAGCTCGGGCTCTGGGCGATCGGCGGGATCATCGAGCACCTGCCGGCGCTGACCTGCGTCACCGCCTCCACCGTCAACTCCTACCGCCGGCTCTGGGACACGGGGTTCTGGGCGCCCGTGTTCGCCGACTGGGGCTTTCAGAACCGCACAACCGCGCTGCGGGTCTCGGCGCCCGGCCGGTTCGAGTACCGCTCGGTCGACTCGGCCGTCAACCCGTACCTGTCGATGGCGGCCCTGATCATGGCGATGTGGGACGGCATCGAGCGGAAGCTCGACCCCGGCGAGCCCGAGGAGCGCAACATCTACGAGGCGATGGAGGCGGGGAAGCTCGTCAAGCGAATCCCGATGACGTTCGGCGACGCGCTCGACGCTCTCGAGGGCGACGAGGTGATCAAGAAGGCGCTTCCGGAGGACATGTACCGTGTCTTCATGCACTACAAGCGGGACGAGTGGGAGCGTCACTGCGCCGAGGTCACGGACTGGGACGTGAAGGAATACCTGGACGTCTTGCCGTAGCCCCGCGAGGGCACGAGGAGAGGAACGGCGGCCATGTGCGGAATCGCAGGGATCATCTACCGGGACGGGTCGCACCCGATCGGGCGGGAGATGACCCGCATGCTCCAGTCGATGAAGCACCGCGGGCCCGACTCGACGGGCTACGCGCTCTACGGGCAGCCGGCGAACGGCGGCCTCGTCATGCGCTACAAGCTCGCGGACGCCAACACGCCGAGGGACTTCGAGTACGAAGACCGTCTGCGCCGTCATCGTGCGGAGGTCGAGGCGCGACTCGCTGCGCTCGGCGCCCGTCTCGACGAGGTCGAGGAGGAGACCGACTACGCGTTCCGGGTCGGCTTCCACTACGACGGCGACCTGAAGCTGCTGGCCGATCTGGTCGAGGACATCCCGGAGGCCGAGGTGCTCTCGCTCGGCCGCTCGCTCGAGATCGTCAAGGATCTCGGCGACGCCGAGACCGTCGGCGGCTCAGTACGGCCTCGACGATTTCGTCGGCACCCATGCGATCGGGCACGTGCGCATGGCGACCGAGTCCGAGGTCGACATCGCCGGCGCTCACCCGTACTGGGCCTATCCGTTCAGCGACGTCGCGGTCGTGCACAACGGCCAGCTGACGAACTACTTCATGTGGCGCCGCCGGCTCGAGCGCTCCGGCCACCGCTTCATGTCGGAGTGCGACTCCGAGGTGATCGCCGTCTACCTCGCCGAGAAGATGAGCGGGGGCTCGAGCCTCGAGGATGCGATGCGCGAGAGCCTCGACGAGCTGGACGGCGTGTTCACGTACATCGCGGTCACGCAGGACGCGCTCGGCGTCGCCAAGGACGAGCTCGCCGCAAAGCCGCTCGTCCTCTACGAGAGCGACGGCATCGTGGCGCTCGCCTCGGAGGAGATCGCGATCCGCCAGCTCGTCGACCACGAGATCGAGACGTACGACCCCTACGAGCGCGAGGTGCTGGTGTGGCAGCGGTAGTGCGCATTCAGGTGCCGTTGCCCGCCTTCGAGCGCGCGAAAAGCAAGCCAGGCAAGGACGCAGGGAGTGGCCATATCGGACGAGATATGGGCGCGACCGAGGACGCGGCATGGCGCCGCTTTGCAGCCGCGCGAAGGGGGGATGACCGTGCCTGAAGGTGCACTCGTCGGCGAGCGGGCGATCAGCTACGACGCGCGGGGGCTCGCAGAGCCGCACGCCGAGCCGCCGAGGGTCTCCGAGATCGACGGCGACAAGGCCTCGTTCGACGCCAAGGGCCTGACGACCCGCACGATCAACCTCGAGCTGCGCTCGCTCGTCTACGAGCAGGGCGTGAAGGAGGTCACGATCGAGAATCCTGGCGCGCTCCATTCGCTGGGGGTCGGGATCCTCACGCGCTGCAAGATCCACTTCAAGGGCTCGCTCGGCTACTTCGGCTGCGGTCTCATCGACGGCCCGGAGATCCAGATCGACGGGCGGGTCGGCTGGTCGGCCTGCGAGAACATGATGTCGGGCGTGGTCGTCGTCGAGTCGAACGCGGGCTCGCTGACGGGCGCTGCGCTCCGCGGCGGCGACCTGGTGGTCAAGGGCCGGGTGGGAGCGCGCAGCGGCATCGACCAGAAGGGCGGCACGATCCTGATCTGCGGCTCGGCCGGCTCGATGACCGGCTTCATGATGCAGCGCGGGCGGATCATCATCGGCGGCGACGTCGGCCCGGGCCTCGGCGACTCCATGTACGACGGAACGATCTACGTCGCGGGCAAGGTCAAGTCCCTCGGGATCGACTGCGTGCCCGGCGAGTGGACGGATGCGGACACCGAGCTGATCGAGCGCAAGTTCCGGATCTACGGGCTCGGCTCGCCGCCCGAGTTCCAGAAGTTCGTGTGCGGCAAGGTGCTCTACAACTACGACTCGCTCGAGCCGTCCGAGCGCAAGCTCGTGCTCTGAGGGGGAGGCATGGCGGACGACGCACCCGGCAGGAAGGACGTTCTCGGGCGGAGCCAGATCTTCACGCCCGAGGTCATCAACGACATCCACATCAAGTCGGAGCTCGGGCGCTACCGGATGCGCGGCTTCTCGATCTTCAAGAAGATGCCGCACTGGGACGAGCTCGTCTTCCTGCCCGGCACGCTGACTCGCTTCGTGATCGAGGGCTATCGCGAGAAGTGCGAGACGAAGACGGTGCTCGGCGCGCGCTTCGCGAAGAAGCCGATCGAGCTCGACATCCCGATCTACATCACGGGCATGTCCTTCGGCGCGCTCAGCCTCGAGGCGAAGATGGCGCTCGCCAGGGGCGCCTCGATGGCGGGGACGGCAACGTGTTCGGGCGAGGGCGGCATGATCCCGCCGGAGCGCGACTACTCGACGAAGTGGTACTACCAGTGCATCCAGAGCCGGTACGGGTTCAACCCGCACCACCTCATGCTCGCGGATGCGTGCGAGTTCTTCATCGGCCAGGGCTGCAAGGTCGGCCTCGGCGGGCACCTGATGGGGCAGAAGGTGACCGAGCAGGTCGCCGAGATGCGCTCGCTCCCGGCCGGGATCGATCAGCGCTCGCCGGCGCGCCATCCGGACTGGCTCGGCCCGGACGACCTGTCGCTCAAGGTGCAGGAGATCCGCGAGGCGACCGACTACCAGATCCCGATCCAGCTCAAGCTCGGCGCCTCGCGCGTGTACGACGACGTGCGGATGGCGGCCAAGTGCGGGCCCGACGTCATCTACCTGGACGGCGGAGAGGGCGGCACGGGAGCCGGCCCGCACGTGGCGACCGAGGAGACCGGCATCCCCCTGATGGCCGCGATTCCCGAGGCGCGGCGCGCGCTCGAGGACGTCGGCCTGGCGGACGAGATCGATCTGGTCGTGGCCGGCGGCATTCGCAACGGCGCGGACGTGGCGAAGGCGCTGGCGCTCGGCGCAAAGGCGGTGGCGCTCGGCCACTCGGCGCTGATGGCGCTCAACTGCAACAAGGAGATCCCGGGTGTCACGGACTACGAGGGCACGGTCGGCGTGCCGGCCGGCCAGTGCTACCACTGCCACACCGGGCGCTGCCCGGTCGGGATCACGACCCAGGATCCGGAGCTCCGCAAGCGGCTGGTCGTCGAGGACGCCGCGATGCGCGTCTACAACTTCCTGACCACGCTCACGATGGAGCTGCAGATGCTCGCGCGCGCGTGCGGGAAGACGAACGTGCACTCGCTCGAGCCGGAGGACCTGGCGGCGCTGACGGTCGAGGCGGCCGCGTGCGCCAAGGTGCCGCTCGCGGGGACGAGCTACATCCCGGGCGTGACCGAGAACGAGATCCTCTCCGAGGTGCGCAAGCTGCTCGCGCTCAAGGCCGAGGACGATCTGGAGGCTCACCGGCCGGCGCCCGCAGACGTCGAGCACCTCCGGGTGGCGGGGAGGTAGCCGAGGTGTCCCAGCACCACCACGAGATCCACTACGCCGAGCCCGAGAAGATCAAGTCGATCGACGCCGAGTTCCTCTCGGGCAAGCGCTTCCCGTACCAGGAGGACATCTCTCTTCTCGACGACGTCGACCTGCTCGCGCTGACGCCCGGGGAGGACATCAACTGGCTCGAGGACGTGGCGCTCCTCGAGGAGGACGGCGTCCCCGCCGTCTTCGATCGGTACTCGAACTCGTTCATCAAGATCTACTTCCCGATCCCCGAGGGGCGGGAGGACGAGCTGGCCCGCAAGGTGCTGATGAAGCACCTCGTCTCGGGCAACTCCTACGGGATCCAGCTGAAGGACGTCCACTGCAAGTTCCCCCAGCCCGAGCTCGGCTCGTGGGTCGAGGACTCGAAGACGGTCGGCACCGACTGGCAGCCGGCCGTGCTCGAAGGCTGGGAACGCCCCGCCGGGCACTGATCGCGGTCTGACGGCCGCCGTTAGTTCGCCGGTCGCCGCTCGAGCTGTGCGAGCCTGCGGCCGGCGGCGGAGTCCGCAATGAGGGCGGCGAGGCGTTTCTCACGCGTCTCGGGCTTCTTCGCGCTGACCACCAGCCAGACCGCGGTCTTCCGGTAGGAGGGCGGCTGAGCCTGGAAGAACGCCCAGGCCTTCTTGTCGGCACGGAAGCGCCGCTCCTGGTCGGGCTCGAGCACGGGAGTCTCGGCCTGCTCGTGCGAGTAGATGCCGGTCCTCGCCTCGGAGCGGGCCTCGAAAGCGGCGATACCCGCCGGCGTCATTCGTCCCTGCCGCGTCAGTTCTCCGACCTTCCGGACGTTCACGGCGCTCCACGTGCTCCGGGACCTGCGCGGCGTGAAGCGGATGGCGTAGCTCACGTCGTCGATGGGTCGGCGCACGCCGTCGATCCAGCCGAAGCACAGCGCCTCGTCGACCGAGTCCGACCAGGTGAGACTGGGCTTGCCCGAGCCCTTCTTGTAGAAGCCGACGAACAGCTCCTGCGCGGTGTCGTGGTTCCGTTCGAGCCAGGCGCGGAGCTCGTCCGGTGTCGCGAAGAACGTCGCCTTCACCCGCGTCAGTCGTACGAGATGAACTCGAGCAGACTGCCGTCCGGGTCGCGGAAGTACACGCTCGTCCCTTCGCCGCGGCCGCCGTTGCGCCGGCTCGGCTGCGCTTCGATCTCCACGCCGCAGCGGCGGAGGTGCTCCGCGGCTTCCTCGATGGGCCCGGGCCAGACGAAGCAGAGATCGCTGTTCCCGGGCGCCACCGGATGCAACGCGACGAGAGTGCCGGCATCGAAGCCGGGGCCGTGGACGTTGAGCTGCTGGTCTCCGAAGCGGTACGCGTAGCGGCCGTTCGGGTACTCGACGATCGTCGCGCCGACGACGTCGCGATAGAACGCGTTCGAGCGCTCCCAGTCAGAGACGTGAATGACGCAGTGGTCGATTCGAATCTCGGTCAAAACAGGGAAGGAGACACGGCGTCTGCGGACGGCTCAGTGGCACCTTAGCCCCGTTGACAGTCGAGGCCGTAAGATCGCCCTCCCGACTCAGGAGGTTGGTCGTGAGCATCGTCGTTCGCTTTGCTCCTCAGTCCGCAACCATCGAGCAGTACGACGAGTCTGTCCGCCGGCTCGAGGCTCAGGGCGACTATCCCCCCGACGGCCTGGAGTACCACGTGTGCTTCCTGGCGGACGGGAACGTCCGCGTCAGCGAGATCTGGGACTCGCGCGAGCAGTTCCAGGCATGGGGCGAGCGGCTCATGCCGGTGATCACCGAGATGGGGATCGACCCGGGGGAGCCCGAGGTGTTCGAGGTTCACAACGTCGTCAAGCGCTAGCGCTGGACTGAGCCGCGGCCGGACGAAACGCGACGCGGCGTACGACGATCAGCGTGGCGAGGCAGACGGCGGCGAGCATGACGTAGGTCGCCGAGTCTCCGACTCCCTCGGCGAGCTCGCCGCCGATCACGGAGCCGGCGATCGTCCCCGGCGCCCACGCCAGGTTGGCAAGTGAGAAGCCGAACGCGTGATCGAGCCCCACCGCCTCGGCACCATCTGCCACGATCGCCGCCCCCGGAAGGTACAGCGTGACGAACGCGACGTTGGCTGCCGCGACGAGAACGGCGAACAGCCAGTACTGACGGGTCCAGGGGAGCGCGAGCAGACAGGTGAGGACGACGGCAGCGGCGAGCGCCGCGGCGACGGGCGTCGCACGCGACGTGCGGTCGAGCCAGCGGCCGAGCAGCGGGCTCCCCACTGCCTGAACGCCTGCCGTGCAGAGGTAGACGACGCCGATGCCGGCCACGCTCCAGCCGAGCTCGTTCAGCTCGAGCGGGGCGACCGAGTTCTGTGCGCCGAGCAGGAAGGCCGGCAGCAGGAAGAGCCAGATGCCGAACGCGAGGGCACGATGGCGCAGCACGGCGAGCATCGCCCGGACCGATTGGCGAGCGGCGGGGACACCGGGGAGCAGCGCGGCCACCGCTGCGAGGACGAGGAGGGCGGCCGCGACCGCTGCGAATACCTCCTTCGTTCCGTGGCGGGCGGCGAGGACGCCCAGGCCGGGCCCGATGAACGTGCCCGCGACAGCCACTCCGAAGACGATCCCGAGCACCCGTCCGCGCCGGCCGGCCGGCGCGGCGCCGGCGATCCACGCGATGGCGCCCGTCCAGGCCAGCGAGTTCGCCACGCCCTGACCGAAGCGGGCCGCCTGGAGCCCGAGCGTCGAGTCGGCGACGCCGAACGCGACGCTCGCCCCCGCCATCAGGAGGAGACCCACGACGACTGTCGCCTTGACCCCGATCCGGCTGCAGAGCATCCCGGCGGGAATCGCCGCGACGAGGGAGCCGACCGCGAACGCGGCCACGAGCCGCCCGGACTCGGCTGGGCCGAAACCAAGCTTGTCCGCGTAGTACGGCAGGAGAGGCACCAGGACCTGGACGAGCGCGAGATCGGCGATCAGGACGAGGCAGCAGACGGCGACCAGCCGTCTCAGGCCCCGCTCCGGGGCGGTCACCACGGGCCGTCCCAGCGGCGCATGCCGACCGGCAGTCTACGTCGGCGAAAGCCGTCCGCCCCTGGACACAGGGCTACGATCGGCGGTACGTCTCGCGTTCTTCCACCCGGCCCGCGCCCCTCCATCCCAGGCTCGCTCGTGCTGGCGTTCTGGCGTGATCCGACCGGGCAGATCCTCCGGATCGCCCGTGAGCACGGCGACGTTGCCTCGTTCAGGTTCGGCCCGGAGCTCGAGGTGCTCGTGAACGATCCGGAGGGAATCCGGAGCGTGCTCGTCACCGACCAGCGCTCGTTCATGAAGGGGCAGGCGCTCCAGGAGGCGAAGCGGGTGCTGGGGGACGGTCTCCTCACGAGCGAGGGCGAGCAGCATCTGCGCCAGCGCCGGTTGATCCAGCCGATCTTCCACCACCGGCGCATCGGCGCGTACGGCGGGACGATGACGGAGCTCGCGGACCGGCTTCAGGCCCGCTGGAGCGACGGCGAGCGACGCGACGTGCACGAGGACATGACGCGCTTGACCCTCGCCATCGTGGGTCGCACGCTCTTCGATGCCGACGTCGAGGGCGAGGCTCGGGAGATCGGCGAGGCCCTGAACGTCGCGCTCGAAGCCGTCAACACGCTGACCTTCCCGTTCGGACACGTCTGGGAGCGGCTTCCGCTACCGGGACCGCGACGATTCCGGCAGGCGTCCGCCAGGCTCGACGAGACGATCTACCGCCTGATCGCCGAGCGGCGTGCGGGCGGCCTCACGGGCGAGGACCTCCTCTCCCTGCTCCTGCGGGCGCGTGACGAGACCGGAGGCGAAGGCATGTCCGATCGCCAGGTGCGCGACGAGGCGATGACGATCTTCCTCGCCGGTCACGAGACGACCGCGAATCTGCTGACCTGGATCTGGTACCTGCTCTCGCAGGACCCCGAGGTCGAATCCCGCCTGCACGAGGAGCTCGACCGAGTGATCGGCAACCGGCTGCCGGTCGTGGACGATCTGCCCGCGCTCGAGTACGCCGAGCGGGTGATCGACGAGGCCTTGCGGCTGTACCCGCCGGTCTGGCTGTTCGGCCGCCGAACGCTCGTCGACTACGAGCTCGGCGGCTACGCGATCCCGCGGCGCACGATGATCGTGCTCAGCCAGTGGGTCACCCACCACGACCCGCGCTGGTTCCCGGACCCGTGGCGGTTCGATCCGGAACGCTGGGCTCCGGCGGAGGCGGCGAAGCGGCCGCAGTACTCGTTCTTCCCGTTCGGCGGCGGCACGCGGATCTGCATCGGGGAGGGCTTCGCACGCATGGAAGCGAAGCTGGTGCTGGCGACCATCGCGGGCCGCTGGCGCCTGCGGCTCGTCCCCGGCCACCGTGCCGAGCTGCGTCCGCGCATCACGTTGCGGCCGCGCGGCGGGATGCCGATGGCCGTCACGCAACGAGGCCAGGGCGGCTGAAGGCCCTCGGCCGGCCGCGACCCGCCAGGGAGCGGCCCGAGGGCCGCGTTCACACCCGGTCGCCACGCGACTGGGCGGCTGAGCGGCCGGCTCGGCCGGCCGCGACCCGCCGAGGAGCGGCCCGAAGGGCCGCGGTCACACCCGGTCGCACGCGACAGGGCGGCTGAAGCGGCCGGCTCGGCCGGCCGCGACCCGCCAGGGAGCGGCCCGCAGGGCCGCGTTCACACCCGGTCGCCACGCGACTGGGCGGCTGAGCGGCCGGCTCGGCCGGCCGCGACCCGCCGACGAGCGGCCCGGAGGGCCGCGTTTACCGTCGTTCCACCCTTGACCCGCCGACGATCTGGTCGCCGTCGGCGAAGCGCACCCAGGCCTTGTGGGTGCCGTCGTAGTCGGGCCCCCAGAGCACCAGCGTCGCGTCTTCGCCCTGCACCCGGCACGGCTCGTCGCCTTCCGGGTCGACCCCGCGCCAGACACGCACGAACGGGTTGCTCTCCCATTCCTCGCCGATCGTCGAGGGCTCCTTGTGCCCGGGGTGGATCCGCGTCTCGGGCGGGAGCGTCATGAGGCGGTCCATGATCGAGCGGCGGTGAATCTCGTAGGTCTCGCCTCGCGACGAGCAGCCGCCCACGGTGCCCTTGAAGAGGCAGTCCGCCGTGAGGCAGTCCGTCCCGTTGACGAGAAACGCGACGTGGCCGGCCGAGTGCCCGGGGGTCTCGATCGTGCGGATCTCGAGCGCGCCCGACTGGACGACGTCGCCGTCGGCGACGATCTCGTCGACCCCTCCGACCGCGCTCGCGGTCAGTGCGTGCGCGACGACGGGGACGCCGAACCGCGCCTTGAACTCGGCCGTGTCCACGACGTGGTCGTGATGCTCGTGCGTCAGCAGGACGTGCGTGATCGTGATTCCCTCGCGCTCGATCGCCTCGTACAGCGGGTCGACGATGCCGTTGCCGTCGACGAGGACGCCGTGGCCGCCTGGGCCGTCCGCCACGAGGAAGGCATTGGAGAGCCAGGACGGATGCTCGGTGCGCTCGATGATCAAGAAGGCCTCCTCGAAGTCGTGACCGTTTCGATCCTACCCTGCATGAAAGTTGCATGCACCATGGCTATGATCGAGCAATGACGAAACACATCCAGGTGCGTGACGTTCCCGCGGACGTGCACGCGAAGCTGCGGGCCCGGGCCGAGCAGAGTGGTCTGTCGCTCTCCGAGTATCTGCGTCGTGAGCTGGCGCACCTGGCCGACGCACCCACGCTGGCCGACGTCCTGAGCCGCGCTGCGAGGAGCGGTCGCGGCGGGATCACGGCGGAACGGGCGATTGCGCTAATCCGAGAGGATCGGGACGGTCGATGATCGTCGTCGACGCCTCCGTTCTCTTGCCCGCGCTCTCCGATCCTGGTCGCGACGGCGAGCAGGCGAGACGGCGGCTGCTCGAGGAGCCCGAGCTTCATGCACCGCACCATGTCGATCTCGAAGTCGTTTCTGGGCTCAAACGTGGGCTGCAACGCCGCTTGATCGATCGGGTGCGTGCCGACGAGGCGGTGATCAATCTCGCAGCCCTTGCAATCCGCCGCTACCCGTTTGCCGCGTTCCTCGAGCGAATCTGGTCGCTCCGCGACGCCGTCTCGACCTACGACGCGCCGTACGTCGCTCTGGCGGAGGCGCTGGACCTGCCGCTCGTGACCTTCGATCGGCGGCTCGCGGCGGCTCCCGGGCTTCGGTGTGAGATCGAGGTGCTCGGCTGACGCCCGGCTCGGCGTTCAGTCGAACGCGATCACGGTCCGGATGCCTTCCTGGCGCTCCATCGCCTCGAAGGCGTCGTTGACCTCGTGGAGGGCGACGCGGCCGGTCACGAGAGCGTCGACATCGATCTCGCCGGCCAGCCAGCGGTCGACGAGCAGTGGAACCTGCGAACGGCCCTTGATGCCACCGAACGAGGAGCCCGTGACGCGACGCCCGGTGATCAGGAAGCGGGGGATGATGTCGAGGGTCTCGCCCTTGCCCGCGACGCCGATCATCGTCGCGAGGCCCCAGGCCTCGCGGGCGGCCTCCACCGCCTGGCGCATGACCTGGACGTTGCCCGTCGCCTCGAACGTGTAGTCGGCGCCGAAGCCGCCGGTCTCGGAACGGATCCAGTCGACCGTGTCGTCGGCCGCGACGCGGACGTCGGTGGCGCCGTGCCGGCGGGCCTCGTCGAGGCGGCTCTCCGCAAGGTCGATCGCGATGATGCGCTCGGCGCCGGCGAGGCGGCAGCCGATCACGGCACCGAGCCCGACGAGGCCGCAGCCGAACACGACGCAGGTCGTGCCTGGCTCGACCTTGGCCGTGTAGAGCGCGGCGCCGATGCCGGTCGACAGCCCGCAGGCGAACGGCGCGCATCCGTGCAGCGGCGCTTCGCGGTTGACCTTTGCCAGGGCGATCTCGGGCATCACCGTGTATTCCGCAAACGTCGACGTGCCCATGAAGTGGCGTAACTCCTCACCGTTGCGGGAGAAGCGAACGGTTCCGTCGGGGAGGTACCCGAGACCCTGCTGGTCGCGGATCGCGACGCAGCGGTTCGTGCGCGGGCTGAGGCAGTGGATGCACTTGCCGCACTCGGGGGCGAACAGCGTCACGACGTGGTCGCCCGGCTCGACGAGCGTGACGCCCTCGCCGATCCGCTCGACCACCCCCGCGCCCTCGTGCCCGAGCACGCACGGGGCGTACCCCGTCGGGTCGGCGCCGGAGGCCGTGTAGAGATCCGTGTGGCAGACGCCGCACCCGACGAGACGAACGAGCGCCTCGCCCGCCTTCGGCTCGGCGAGCTCGACCTCCTGAACGGCGAGCGGCTTGCCGAATTCCTCGAGCACGGCGGCGCGGACACGCATTGCGCCGATCCTAGCCACCGTGCGGCTCAGGTGTAGGGGCCTGGCGGCTGAGCGGCCGGCTCGGCCGGCCGCGACCCCGCCAGACGGCACGCCGGCCCGGAGGGCCGCGTTCATGGCGGTCGCGCCGCGGCACGTATCCGGCCGAGGCCCGCGCAACCACCTGCAGCGTCTCGAGGCTGGGGTCGGCGCAGTAGGCGATCCGAGTTCCGTCCGCGGCCGCCTCGCGCAGAGCCGCGAGCAGCTCGGGCCCGATGACCTCTCCCGGCGCGATCGCCGGGATGCCGGGCGGATAGGGAGCGACCGTCTCGGCGGCGACCCGCCCGACCGCCGCCTCCGCGCTCACCGTCTCGCGGGGCGCGAAGAAGGCATCACGCGGGCTCAGGGCCGTCTCGGGCTCGATCGCCCAGATCGAGCTGACGCCGGCCACCGGTCGCGGCTCGTTGCGCCGCCGCTCGAGCGACCGCTCGACGGCGACGCAGAGCCGCTCGACGCTCTCCTCGGTATCGCCGATCGTGACGAGCGGGATCAGCGTGTCACGGTTGGCGAGCTCGACCCGGACGCCCTCCGACCAGAGATCGGCTTCCACGGCGAGGCCGTCGGCTCCTGTCCCCGGCAGGGACAGCACGAGCTTCGTCGGGTCGTAACGCGCGACGCTCGCCTCCCGTGACTCGAGCTCCGGTCCGGGCACGATCAGACCCTCGATCCGCCGCAGCCGCGCCCTCGCCGTGGCTGCGAGCGCGATCGTGCGACCGAGCAATTCCTCGCCGCGCTGCGCGAGCAGGGCGCGGGTGCGGTCGAGGCTCGCCAGGATCGCGGCGGAGACGCTGGTCGTGTTGAGAGCATCGAATGCCTCGACGACGCGGCCGCCGTCGAGCAGCCCGCCGCGGGAGAAGAGGTAGGCGCTCTGCGTGAAGCCGGTCAGCGTCTTGTGCGCCGACGTGACCATCGCGTCGGCGCCGAGGCCGAGAGTGTGTGCCGGGAGGCCGGGATGGAAGCCGAGGTAGGCGCCCCAGGCCTGGTCTGCGACCACGGCGGCCCCGGCTCCGTGCGCCGCCGCGGAGATCCGCGCAACGTCGCTCATGACCCCGACGAAGTTCGGCTCGACGAGCAGCACCGCCCTGACGTCGTCTCGCTCGCGCATCACCGCCGCAATCCGCTCCGATGGAACTCCGAGCGCGAGACCCGTCTCGGGATCCACGTCCGGTCGCACCCAGACCGGCTCGAGACCGGCCAGCACGAGGCCGGCGAACAGCGACTTGTGGAGGTTCCGCGACACGACGACGGCATCTCCCGGCCGTCCGGCGGCGAGGCACAGCGCCTGGTTGCCCTGCGTCGATCCGTTCACGCAGAACCGGCAGAGGTCGGCGCCCCAGAGCTCGGCGGCCAGCTCCTCGGCGCGCGCCAGCACGCCGAGACTGAGGTGCAGGTCGTCGGCACCGGCCGACAGCGGCAGGTCGAGCGCCAGCAGCGGATCCGCGAGCTCGGGCGCGCGCTTGTGCCCCGGCGTCGTGAACGGTGCGATGCCGGGGTCGGCGAGGAACGCGTCGACGGCGTCCGCGAGCGGCGTCGCGGCCTGTCTCGGGTCGGGCATGGCCACATCCTCCGCGCGCGGGCGCCGCCGGGTCAACCGGGACCGATCGCGCTCTTGTCTTGCTCTTGGGCGCAGCCGGGTTTGCTCGGCTGCGCTACAGCGCGAGCAACGCGTCACGAGTAAAGGAGGGGGCTCGTGGGGGAACCACGGGTTCCCCCACGCTTTCGTATCCCCCCTCAGGGGGAGAACGGGCCGCGCTCCCTCGACGATAGTGAGCCTCGTGGGCCTTCGTTCGCCTGAGCACATGCTCAGAGCCCGCTCGGCCGTCGCGCTGCTCCTGCTCGGCGTCCTGCTGACGGTGCTCTCCTTCGCGCTCGCCGCGGACGCGAAGCTGAACGGCCTCGTGCTCGTCGCGACGGGCGGCCTGTTCGTCGTGGGAGGGACGCTGGCGCTCGCGAACGCGCGCCGCCTGCTCGAGGAGGCGATGGCCGAGCGCGGCGCGCGTCTTGCGGAAGCCGAGGAGCGGTACCGCCGGCTCGTCGAGGAGCTGCCGATCGTCACCTATGTCGACGCGGTCGACGACCGGGGCACCACGCTCTTCATCAGCCCGCAGATCGAGCGGCTGCTCGGCTATTCGGTCGAGGACTGGGTCTCGGACCCCGACCTCTGGGTCAATCTGCCTGCACCCCGACGACCGCGATCGAGTGCTCGCCGAGAACATCCGGCACAACGCCACGGCCGAGCCGTTCAGAATGGAGTACCGGCTGTTCGCCAAGGACGGGCGCGAGGTGTGGTTCCTGGACGAGGCGGTGCTCGAGCGCGGCGCCGACGGGACCCCGCTCTTCAGCCGCGGCTACATGCAGGACATCACCGAGCGCAAGACGCTCGAGCTGCGGCTGGCAACGGCCTTCCACGACTCGATCACGGGACTACCCAACCGCGCGCTCTTCTCGGACCGCGTCCTGAACGCCGTCGCGCGGCACCATCGCAGCGAGACGGGGCTCGCCGTCCTCTTCCTCGATCTCGACGATTTCAAGACCGTCAACGACAGCCTCGGACATTCGGGCGGCGACGAGGTGCTCGCACAGGCGGGCGCGCGCGTTCGGAGCTGCCTGCGACCCGGCGACACGGCGGCGCGGCTGGGAGGAGACGAGTTCGCCGTGCTCGTCGACGAGTGTGCCGACCCGGACGCGGCGGCCGCGGTGGGGCGTCGTATCGCCGCGGCGTTCAAGGAGCCCTTCGTCGTCGGCGAGCGCGAGGCTTTCGTCAGCGTCAGCCTCGGCGTCGCGTTCCGCCTGGACGGGGAGACCGCCGACGAGCTGCTCCGCAACGCGGACGTCGCCATGTACCGGGCGAAGGCGCGCGGCAAGGGGCGCATCGAGATCTACGAGCCGTCGATGCGGGAGCGCGCGCTCGAGCGCCTGCAGCTCACGACCGAGCTCCAGAGAGCCATGCAGCGCGGCGAGCTCGAGCTCGAATACCAGCCGATCGTCGCGGTGGCCACCGGTGGGCTGGCCGGGGCCGAAGCGCTCGTCCGGTGGCGTCACCCGGAGCGCGGCCTGATCAGCTCGTCGGAGTTCATCGCGCTCGCCGAGGAGACCGGGCTGATCGTTCCGCTCGGACGCTTCGTGCTCGAGCGCGCCTGCCGCAGCGCCGCCGGCTGGGTCGACCCGGCGGGCCGCCGCCTGCGGTCGTTCATCAGCGTCAACCTCTCGCTGCGCGAGCTCCAGGAGCCGGATGTGGTGCCGGCAATCGAGGACGTGCTCGCCAAGTCGGGGCTCGACCCGGGCCGGCTCGTGCTCGAGGTCACCGAGACCGTTCTCATGATCGAGCGTGACGAGATCGTGCCGCGCCTGCAGGCCCTCGGCCGCCTCGGCGTGCGTCTGGCGATCGACGATTTCGGGACTGGTTACTCCTCGCTCGGCTATCTCAACGAGCTGCCCGTCGACATCATCAAGATCGCGAAGCCGTTCGTCGACGCGCTGGACGCGCCCGGCGACGACGGGCTCGCGCGGGCGATCATCGGCATCGGCAGCGCACTCGGCCTGAGCGCCGTGGCGGAGGGTGTAGAGACCGAGCTCCAGGTGCAGCGCCTGCGGGCGCTGCGCTGCGATTACGCGCAGGGCTTCTACTTCGGGCGACCGTCCGGCGAGGAGCGCGGTCATCGAGTTGCTCGAGCGATCCGCGCTCCGCGTCGCCTGAGACGTCCTACAGCGAAGCCCGGAGGATGCCCTCGACGTCCGCCTGCGTAACGGCACGCGGAGAGGTGGCGAGGAGGCGCTCCTGCCGCAGCGTCTCCGCGGCCAGCAGCGGGAGGTCGGCCTCGCCGTAGCCGAGCTCGGCGAGGGACGTGGGCGCGCCGATGTCGCGCATGAGCGCCTCGAAGGCATCCGCCAGATCCTCGCCGCCGAGCAGCTCGGCAGCCTCCCGATGGCGGTCGGGGTTGGACGGCTGCGTGAAGCGGAATGCCGCCGGCGCCGTGATCGCCACCGAGAACCCGTGGGGCACGAACGGGTAGGGGTTCGGGTAGCCGCTCGGCGTCCAGGCGTGCCGGAGCGAGGCGATCGGGTAGGAGCACGCGTGCGGGATGTGCACCCCCGAGTTGCCGAACCCGATGCCGGCAACCGTGGAGGCGAGCATCATCTCCGTTCGAGCCTCCTCGTCGCGTCCGTCGGCGACCGCCCGACGGAGAAAGCGCGCGCCGGCCTCGATCGCGCGCCGGCACCAGACATCGGAGATCGGGTTCGCGCCCTGGTAGGTCGGGCGCTCGTCGGGGGATGTGCGGCGGCGCGAGGTGAACGGCAGTGCCGTATAGGACTCGATCGAGTGACAGACGACGTCGAGCCCGCAGGAGGCCGTGACCATCGGAGGAAGGTCGATGGTCAGCAGCGGGTCGACGATCCCGACGCGCGGGCGAAGGTAGCGGTGCGAGATTGCGTTCTTGCCGGCGCGGGCGAGGTCGAGCACGGCGGCGGCGGTTGCCTCCGTGCCGGTGCCGGCCGTCGTCGGCACCGCGACCAGCGGCAGCAGCGGGCCGGGCACGGGCCGACCGAGGCCGACCGGCATGTTGACGTAGTCGAGCAGCTCACCCTCGTGCGTCGCGAAGAGTGCGGCGACCTTCGCCGTGTCGATCGAGGAGCCGCCGCCGACGCCGACGAAGCCGTCGTAGCCTCCCTCGCGGGCGGCGGCGATGACGTCGAGGAGCGACTGCTCGTCGGGCTCGACGCGGGCAGCCGCGTAGACCTCGGTGTCGATGCCGAGCTCCGCGACCGCGGCGCGGACGCGCTCGGTGATGCCCACCTCGACGATGTGGGGGTCCGAGACGAGCAGCGCGCGGCGCACTCCGAGCCGTCTCAGGTGGAAGCCGGTCTCCTTCGAGGCGCCGGCGCCGAAGACGATCGGCGCGGTCTCGACGGCGAAGACGGTCTCCAGGTCCGTCTGCCGAGCCACTGGGCGATACTACGCGGCCATGGCGGCGAAGGCTCCGACGATCGTCTTCTTCCCGGAGGGCGCCTTCGGCCCGACGAACAACTGCGTGGGCATCGGCGACGTGCTGCGCCGGCGGGGTGCCCGCGTCGTCTTCATCGTCGAGGAGTCGTTCGCCGGGAATCTCGAGGCGAAGGGGTTCGAGGAGCGCCTGATGCGGCTCGGGCCGCCGCCGGACGAGCCGGAGATTCCGGGCCAGTTCTGGAAGGACTTCATCCGCGACACGGCGCCGCTCCTCCGGCAACCGACGATCGAGCAGCTCGGCAGCTTCCTCCAGCCGACCTGGCAGGCGTTGATCGACGGCTCGAAGTACGTGAACGGCCGCCTCGCCGAGATCTTCGACGAGCTTCAGCCCGACGTCATCGTCGAGGACAACGTCGTCGCCTTTCCCGCGATCGCGGCATCCGGGGTCCCGTGGGCGCGCATCGTCTCGTGCAACCCGCTCGAGCTCCGCGACCCCGACCTGCCGCCCGTCTTCTCCGGCTACCCGACGGCCGATCGCGATCGGGTGGAGCGAGTTCGAGGCCGAGCATCTGCGCACGCACGACGACATGTGGCACGACTTCGACGCCTTCGTGCAGGAGAACGGAGCACCGAGCCTGGGCGAGCTCGAGTTCATGCACGAGTCGCCGTATCTGAACCTCTACGTCTATCCGGCCGAGGCCGACTATGCGCGCCGCCGGCCGCTCGCGCCGACCTGGCACCGTCTGGAATGCTCGGTTCGCACGACGGACGACGCGTGGGAGGTTCCCGGCGAGCTGGCGGGCCGCGACGGGAAGCTCGTCTACCTGAGCCTCGGCAGCCTCGCCGCCGCCGACCTCGAGCTGATGCAGCGCCTGGTCGCGATCCTCGCGCGACAGTCCGCACCGGTTCGTCGTGTCCAAGGGGCCGCAGCACGAGCTGCTCGAGCTCGCCGACAACATGTGGGGCGCGGAGTTTCTCCCTCAGACGTCGATCCTGCCGCAGGTCGATCTCGTGGTCACGCACGGTGGCAACAACACGACCACCGAGTGCCTCTACTTCGGCAAGCCGATGGTGGTGCTCCCGGTCTTCTGGGATCAGTACGACAACGCGCAGCGTGTCGACGAGCTCGGCTTCGGCAAGCGCCTGGCGACGTATACCTGCACCGCCGAGGAGCTCAGCGGCGCGATCGACGGCCTGCTCGCCGACGGCGCTCTGCACGAGCGGCTCGGCCGCGTCTCGGCCCGCGTCCAGCAGGAGCCGGGCACGGTCAAGGCGGCCGGTCTCATCGAGCGCCTGGCGAGCGAGCGCGGCCCGATCACGGGCTGACGTGGCTGCCGGGTCTGCCCTGCTCGACTGGCTCAGCGAGCAGCGCTGGTTTGCGGGCAAGGCGCGCGACCCGGTCGCCGCCTCCGTTTGCGCCGAGCTCGAGGCCGGCAACGGCGCGCTGCGCATCGTCGAGGTCGCCTACGCGGCCGGCGAGCCCGAGCGCTACGCGATGCCGGCCGGCGAGCCGCTGTGGGGCCCGTTGCTGCGCCTGCTCGCCGACGGCCCGCGCGACGGTTTCCATTGGCGGGGGCCTGTGCCGCCGACGGCGACGACCGAGCGGCAGCTCACCGTCGACCAGTCGAACACGTCGTACGTGCTGGACGACCGTGTTCTCGTGAAGTGCTACCGGCGTCTCTGGCCGGGCGTGCATCCCGAGGTCGAGCTCGTCACGTTCCTCGGCGACCGGTTTTGGGGAGTGCCCCGGGCGCTCGGCGCAGTGCACTTCGCCGACGGCTTGGAGGAGTATGCGATTGCGCTGCTCCAGGAGCTCGTCCCGGCGGCCGAGGACGGCTGGGAGTGGTGCCAGCGCCTCGTCGCGGATGCCGCGGCCGGTGCCACGATCGACAACCGCTGGGCCGCCGAGGTCGGCGCGCTCACGGCCGAGCTCCACGAGGCGCTCGGCGCGCTCGGGACGCGACCTGCGTCGCCGAGTGATCTCGCGGCCCGCCGGAAGCACGCCGAGCATCAGGTCGACGCGGTCGAGGGGTTGCTTTCCGCCGAACGGCAGGCGCAGCTGCGCGAAGGTCTCGCCGGGCTCGCAGGCGCGGGCGAAACGATGCTCGGCCGGGTCCACGGCGATTACCACGTGGGACAGCTGCTTCGCTCGGGCGCCGGGTACAGCGTGATCGACTTCGAGGGCGAGCCGACGCGGCCGCTCGAGGAGCGCCGGGCGCTCGACTCGCCGCTGCGCGACGTGGCGTCGATGCTCCGCTCGATCGATCACGTCCCGCTCTGGGCTCTCCGGGAGGAGCCGGAGCGCCACGAGGTCGGAGCCGCCTGGAGCTCTGCGTGCCGGGCCGCGTTTCTCGAGGGGTACGGAGGCCGGCTCGACCGTTCGCTGCTCCGGGCGCTCGAGCTCGAGAAGGCGGCCTACGAGTTCGGGTACGCGGAGGCGTTCCTGCCCGAGTGGAAACCGGTCGCGGAGGCCGGGCTCGACATGCTGCTCTCCCGTGCGGTGGACGAATGAGCCATCCGAGCGACGCGTTCCTCGCGGACGTGCTGGCGGAGCCGGAGACGCTCGCAGCCGTCCTCGACACCTACGGCAGCAGCGACAGCCCGCTCGAAGCAATCGGCGCCGTCACCGAACGTCGCGTGCTCTTCACGGGCATGGGGAGCTCCCGCTTTGCGGCGCTTGCCGCCTGCTCGCTCCTCCGAGCCTCCGGCATCGACGCGGCGGTCGAGTGGGCGTCGGCCGAGCTCAGCACGCCGCCGGCGCGGAACCAGCTCGTCGTGGCGATCTCCGCCTCCGGCAACACGCCGGAGACCGTCGAGGCGGCAGAGCGCCATCGCGGAGCGGGCCGGGTCGTCGCCGTCACGAACGACCCCGACTCGGGCCTCGCGGGCGCTGCGAACGTCGTCCTCCCTCTGCTCGCCGGAGCAGAAGCGGGAGGAATCGCCTGCAGGACCTACCAGTCGACCGTGGCCGTGCTGCTCCTGCTGTGCGGCCGGATTCTCGGCCGCGCCGACCTCGATCCGGCGTGCCTCCGACCCGCCCTCGACGCCCTTCGGGGGCTCCACTCGTCGCGGGCCGAGTGGCTCCCCGACGTCGTCGGCATCGTTCAGGGCGGCCCCGTGGACGTCGTGGCGCCGGCGGAGCGTTTCTCCTCGGCCGAGCAATCGGCTCTCATGCTGCGCGAGGCGCCGCGCATCCGCGCGGCCGCCTGCGAGACCGGAGACTGGCTCCACGTCGACGTCTACTTGACCAGGCCGCCCGGCTACCGGGCGATTCTGTTCCCGGGCTCGCGCTACGACGACGACTTCTTCGGCTGGATCGAGCAGCGCGAGTGTGCCGTGGTCGCGGTCGGCCGCCGGACGGCCCGGGCCGCGCTCACCGTTGCGTACCCGGGTGCCGGCGACCCGGTCGTCGATCTGCTCGTCGAGACTTCCGCGGTCGAGCTCATCGCAGCGGAGCTCTGGGCGCGCTCGACGTAGCGAGGCACCGGTCAGGACGAGGCGTTGTCGATGAGGAAGGCCTGCCGGCCGTTGGCAACATTGCCGCGCGTGTCCACGACCCGCACCCGGATCGAGTGCTTCCCGTTCCGGACGCTCTTGCTGTCCCAGCCGTGCGCGAGGAACACGCGATACAGGCCGGCACGGTGACGCCGATTCTGGCGCGTCCCTGACGCGAAGACGTCGAAGAAGCCCGCCGCCGGGAGGCGTTGACGCACGTCGAAGGCCGTATGCCAGGTGCCGTCGTCGAGGCTCCAGCGAACGAGCGCGGGCGTCACGCGGGCTTTGTCCCAGGGCGGCGGTGGCCGAATCGCGGGCATGTCGTCGGTCTCGACGACGAGGTCGACGACCCCCCGAACCGAGCCCGCGATCGCGTTGCCGTTGCGCTCGGCGAGAATCCGATCAACCGCGGGAAGCGTGTCGTCGAAGTAGGGGCCCATCGCGCCCGGGCGGAGTGGGTTGACGTACGCGCCGGCCCTCCGCTCGGACACGTGTACGTGCCCCCAGCTCCTTTCGACCCGTCCGATCATCGTTCGGTATGCGACCGCGATGCCGCCCGGCCGCACCGACGGCACCACATGCCAGTACTCGAGCACGATGCCGTCGGTCCGCTGGATCACGACGACGTCGGCGTGCCGAGGGTTGGCCAGCACGAACCCGGACCCCGTCGCGTAGACCGGCGTCCCGTCCGGCGCCGAGACGTCGGCGCCGAAGTGGAACGAGTACACGGTGCGCCCGACGCCCTCCGCGGGCCCTATCCGGGGATCGCCGAAATTGCCCCGCACCGGGTGCGGGGCGAAGAACGGCTTGATCGGCCAGCCGTACGCGAACGGGCCCGCCGCGAGCACTCGGAGGACGACGCGAACAGCGTCGCGTTTGGAGGCGTCGCCCACGGACTCCGCGCGCAGACCGACGGAGATGCTGGTCCCTCCACGCGCCTTCGCGCCCGGCGTGATGTCGACCTGAAGCGTCGCGCGACGGCCCGGCCCGAGCTCGCCGACGACATACGACCCGGCCGCAACGGCGCCGGTCACGTCCTTTCCGCCCGCGCGGTAGCGGACGGTGTAGCCGCGCCCCGCACGGGGGCCGTGAAGGGCGAACGAGTCCTTCGTGTCGCCGCCGTTCCTCACCCGCAGGACGAATGTCTTCGTCGAGCCCGGTGCCGCCGGCAGTCTCAGCGTCTGCTTCACCGGCGATCCGTGGATGCCGGCGCCGACGAAGGACGAGCTCCCTTCGAGGCCGATCGACAGATCGGGCTGGAAGCCGGCGACGCTCCCCTGCCAGTCCGGGTCTCGATCGGCACCGGGATCGTTCGAGATAGCGTGCTGACTCGAGCCGTCGGCGTTCATCACGTAGATCTCGTCGTTGCCGTCACGGTTGGTCTCGAACGCGATCCGCGACCCGCCGGGGGCCCACGCCGGGCTTCGGTCCTCGGCGTCGTTCGTCGTCAGCCGGGTGGGCCGGCTCCCGTCCGGGTCGATCGAGTAGATCTCCGCGTTCCCGTCCCGCTCACTGCTGAAGACGATTCGCGCACCGTCCGGCGACCATCGAGGAGCGACGTCGTCTCCTGGGCTCGACGTGATCGGCGCCTGCCCGCTTCCGTCGGGGTGCATGACGAAGAGATCCCGGCTGCCCTCGTCGCCTCGCACGAAGACGATCGACGTCCCGTCGGGCGACCAGGATGCCTCGCCGTCGTTCGAGCCCGGACTGTTGGTCAGATTCACCGGCGTTGTCCCGTCGGCGCTCATGACGTAGATCTCCGCGTTGCCGTCCCGGTCGCTCGTGAACAGGATCCGCCTGCCGTCCGGCGACCAGCTCGGATCCACATCGACCGCGGGATTCGTCGTCAGCCGTCGCTGCTGCGAGCCGTCGGCCGCCATCACGTAGATCTCGGGATTGCCGTCGCGGTCGCTCGAGAAGACCAGCATGGTTCCGTCCGGCGACCAGTGCGGGTCGAAGTCGTTCGCCGCAGCCTGCGTCAGGGGCCGCTGGTTGCTCCCGTCCGGGCTCATCACGGAGATCTGCGAGCGCCCTCCGCCACGGGTGGCCTCGAACGCGATCAGCCCGTCGGATCCCGCCGCGGCGTCGGCGGGCAGCACGGCGGTCCCGGCCAGGGCGGCCGCGAGCAGACCGAGGGCGACGCCCCCGATAGGCCTTCGGCCCACCGCGCCAGCCTACTGCTCGCTCTGGATCGTCGGGCGCCGCTCGCCCACGCGTGTCGCCTGCTCGAACGCGTGCCCGAGCTCGAGGACGCCCAGGTCGTCACGGAACCGACCGACGAGCTGGACCCCGACGGGCAGGCCTTCCGGCGTGAAGCCCGCGGGAACAGAGATCGCGGGGCAGCCGGTGACGGTGATATCGGAGCAGCTGCGCATCCAGTCGATGTAGGTCTCCATCTGAATGCCTGCGACCTCGCGCGGCCATTCCGTCTCGAGCTCGAACGGCGGTACCTGGACGGTCGGCAGGGCGAGGAAGTCGTAGTGATCGAAGAAGAGACGCACGCGCTCGCGAAGCTCGGTCGAGCGCCGGGTCGCGTTCGCCACGTCCGAGACCGAAAGCCGCCGGGCGAGCGCGATGTTCCAGCGGATCGTCTCCTTGAGCTCGTCGCGGTGATCGTCGTACAGCGGGCCGAGGCCCGTCTCGAACGCGACGGCTCGCAGCACCTGGAAGATCTCGCGCGCGTCCGGAGAGATCGGGGTAGTCGTCGGTGACCTCGCAGCCGAGCTCCTCGAGCACGGCGCGCGCGGGCGCCAGCGCCGTCTTCACGGCCGGCTCGACCGGAAGCCCGCCCGCGTCCGCGCTCCATGCCACGCGGATCCCGCGTACGTCGCGCTCGAGCGGCCGCGCGAAGGTCAGCGCCCGGCTCCGGCAGCGACAGCGGACAGCGGGCGTCGGGCCCTGCCATGGCGGCGAGCAGCAACGCCACGTCGGCGACGGTGCGGCCGAGAGGGCCCTCGACGCTGAGCGGCGACCAGGGATCCAGCGACGGCCAGGTCGGCACCCGCCCGGGAGACGGCCGAAAGCCGACGACGTTGCAGAACGAGGCCGGGTTGCGCAGCGAGCCGCCCATGTCGCTCCCGTCCGCGAGCGGGACCATGCCGCACGCGAGCGCCACGGCGGCGCCGCCGCTCGAGCCGCCGCAGGTCTTCGTCAGGTCGTAGGGGTTCCGGGTGGCGCCGAACACCGCGTTGAAGGTCTGCGAGCCGGCGCCGAACTCGGGCGTGTTCGTCTTGCCGAGCGTGACCGCGCCGGCCGCCCGAACGCGTTCGACGAACAGCGACGACTCCTCGGGCACCCAGTCCGCGAAGATCGGCGAGCCGTGCGTCGTTCGAATGCCCGCCGTCAGCGCGAGGTCCTTGTGGGCGATCGGCAGGCCGTGGAGAATCCCGATGTCCTCGCCCCGCGGCGAGTGCTCGATCGGCGGCCGCTGCACGCTCCCGGGCGAGCTCGGGCACGAGCGTGACGATCGCGTTGACCGCGGGATTGAACCGCTCGATCTGTGTCAGATGCGCCTCGAGCAGCTCGACCGCCGAGACCTTGCCGTCGCGCAGCAGCCGGGCCTGCTCGACGGCCGGCAGGTAGCAGAGATCGGGCACGGCCGGCACCTACCCGGGACGGTCCTCGGCGAGCAGCGAATACATGACGTAGTCGCGCCGGACGCCCTTCAGCTCCCGGTAGGAGCGCAGCAACCCTTCGCGGCGGTAGCCGGCTTTCTCGGCCACCCGTTGGGAGGGCAGATTCCCCGGCTCGGCGAGCAGCGAGATGCGGGGCACCCCGAGCTCGTCCATCGCCCAACCGCTCACGAGCATCAGCGCACGCGTCGCGACTCCGCGGCCCCTGGCCCACGAGGCGACGCCGTAGCCGACCTCGCCGACGGGCCAGGGAGCGCTGCGGAGCCCGATGCCGCCGAGATACGCCCCGTCCGCGGCGTCGGCGATCACGAAGGACGCAGCCTCCCCGGCTTCCCAGGCCTCGGCGCTCTCCGAGAGCCACCGGCGGGCTTCCGCCTCTCCGTACGGATGCGGCACCATCGTCCAGCGCTGCATCTCGGGATCCCGGCAGGCGTCGACCATCGGGGCGAGGTCGTCGTCTACGAGCAGCCGCAAGAGGACGACGCCGTCGGTGAGCGGAGGGTCAGGCGGCCGCAGCTTCATCGATCACCAGAACCGCGGCGCCGCGCACGTTTCCCTCGCGGAGCTGCGCGAGCGCCTCGTTCGCCTGCTCGAGCGGATACGGCTGCACCTCGGTGCGGATCGGGATCCGCGGCGCGAGCGCCATGAGCTCCTCGCCGTCGCGCCTTGTCAGGTTCGCAACCGACCGGACGACGCGCTCGCCCCACAGCAGCTCGTACGGGAACGACGGGATGTCCGACATGTGGATGCCGGCACAGACGACGGTGCCGCCCTTGGCGAGAGCGCGCAGCGCCGCCGGAACGAGCTCACCGGCCGGGGCGAAGATGATCGCCGCGTCGAGCTCCTCCGGCGGCGCGCTCGAGCGCGCCACCGGCCCACTCGGCGCCGAGCTCGAGCGCAAACCGCTGCGCGTCGTCGTCTCCTTCGCGCGTGAACGCGAATGTCGCGTCGTCCCTCGAACCGGGCGATCTGGATCACGATGTGCGCGGCCGCGCCGAAACCGTAGAGCCCGAGCCGCTCGGCCTCGCCGGCCAGACGCAACGAGCGGTAGCCGATCGCGCCCGCGCACAGGAGCGGCGCCGCCTGCAGGTCTGCGTATCCGTCCGGGACGGCCAGGCAGAAGCGGGCGTCGGCCGCCGCGTAGGCGGCGTAGCCGCCGTCCAGCTGGTAGCCGGTGAAGCGGGCCCGGTCGCAGAGGTTCTCGCGACCGGAGCGGCAGAAGCGGCACTCGCCGCACGTCCAGCCGACCCACGGCACGCCCACGCGCTCACCCTCGGCAGGCCGCTCGACGGCTTCCCCGACCTCCTCCACGTAGCCGACGATCTGATGACCGGGGACGAGCGGCAGCTTCGGCTCCTCGAGCTCTCCGTCGACGACGTGGAGATCCGTCCGGCACACGCCGCAGGCAGTCACGCGGACGACCACCTCGCCGCGCCCGGCCCGCGGTCGCGTCAGCTCGGCCGCGCGCAGCGGCTGCCTCGGCTCCTCGAGGAGCATCGCTCGCATGCCGCTAAGCGTAGGGGGACGACACGTACGGATTACGCCGCCCTCTCCGTTCGTTGTAACGGGTATGGCCGCGACACGCCTCGACAACATCGAACAGACCTACGGCCTGGTCTGCGACAGCGTCGTCTGCTCGCTCGAACGGAGACAGACGCTCGAGGAGGTCATTCAGCTCGCGGTCGAGATCGCACGCGAAGGCCGGGAAGGCCGGAAGATCGGCACGCTGTTCGTGGTCGGCAGCGTCGACGAGGTGATCGCGAGCTCGCGGCCTCTGCTGCTCGATCCTCTCTTCGGGCACTCGCCGGAGCTGCTCCACATCGATCGCCCGGACCTCCGCGAGACCATCAAGGAGCTGGCGCAGCTCGACGGCGCCTTCATCGTCGGAGACGACGGAACCTTCGTCTCGGCCGGTCGCTACATCGACGTCGACCTGACGGACTCGGCGAACTTCCTCTCGGGGCTGGGCACGCGGCATGCCGCGGGTGCGTCGATCTCGCGGTCGACGGGCGCGATCGCCGTGGTGGTCTCGCAGAGCTCCATCGTTCGAATCTTCGCCCGCGGGCAGGTCAGGGCCGAGATCGTGCCCGAGCTCTTCCTGCTCTCGAAGGAGGGCCTGTTCACGCCGGCGGCCGAGATCCGCCCGGTGCCCGAGGCCGGCATCACGCTCGCCGTTGCGGGGACACAGACACGGCGAAGCGGCGCGTGAGCGCCGCGCGCAGCGGCCGCGGGCCGAAGGCCCGCCAGGCCGCGAAGCTTCTCCGAGCCCGTCAGGGCTCGGTACAGCAAGCGGCGCGTGAGCGCCGCCCCCAGCGTGACCGGCCGGCTCACGCCGGCCTCCCCTGTCACGGCTGAGCCGGCTTACGCCGGCTCGTTGCGTGACGGGTATCGAGTCGTTCGCAGAGGCACAGGTAGAATTCGAAGCGCCGTCTCGTTTCGGTGAGCGTTGCCACCGTGACGAGGGCGGCAGTCGCCTCGACAAGGCCGCTTCAGGACACCGCCGGGAAACAAACGAGCCAGTTCGGCGTTTTAACGAATAGAGGGGTACCGAAAGCTTGCAACACACGCGCATCCTGCTCGCCGTTCTCGGCGTCGTCCTGATCGCCGGCTTTGCGCTGAACGCATTTCGCAGCTCGCCCTCGGACAACCTGACCTACAGCGAGTTCATCGACCGCATCGAGACGCAGCCCGCGTCGATCGAGCACGTGGTGTTCCACCCGCGTGACCAGGAGATCAGCGTCGAGTTCACGAGCGGGGTCGAGGCCCAGGTCAACTATCCGAGCCCGGAATCGCAGTTCCAGGTCCAGCAGCAGCTCGAGCGGGCGAGCATCGAGTTCGACTCGGAGGGGACGGGCTCGTCGATCTTCGGGCAGCTGCTCGCATTCCTCCTCCCGCTGCTCATCATCGTCGTGCTCTTCCTCTTCCTGTTCCGCCGCGCGCAGGGCGGGGCCGGACAGGGTGCCTTCAGCTTCGGCAAGAGCCGCGCCAAGCGGGTGTCCCCGGACGCGCCCAAGGTGAGCTTCAAGGACGTCGCCGGCGCCGACGAGGCGGTGGAGGAGCTCCAGGAGATCAAGGAGTTTCTGGCAGAGCCGGCGAAGTTCCGCGCTCTCGGCGCCCGCATCCCGAAGGGCGTGCTGCTGGCCGGGCCTCCGGGCACAGGCAAGACGCTCCTCGCGCGAGCTGTCGCAGGCGAAGCGGGTGCCCCCTTCTTCTCCATCTCCGGCTCGGACTTCGTCGAGATGTTCGTTGGTGTCGGTGCCTCCCGCGTTCGGGACCTCTTCAACCAGGCGAAGGCCGTCGCGCCGGCGATCGTCTTCATCGACGAGATCGACGCCGTCGGGCGCCACCGCGGCGCCGGGTTGGGCGGCGGTCACGACGAGCGGGAGCAGACGCTCAACCAGTTGCTCGTCGAGATGGACGGCTTCGAGGCGAAGGACACGGTCATCGTCATCGCGGCCACGAACCGCCCGGACGTGCTCGACCCCGCGCTGCTGCGCCCGGGCCGCTTCGACCGCACCGTCATTGTCGACAGGCCTGACCGGGCAGGGCGCCGCGCGATCCTCGAGGTCCACACCAAGTCGAAGCCGCTCGTGCCGGCCGTCGACCTCGACGCGCTCGCCGCAGGCACCCCGGGGTTCACGGGCGCCGATCTCGCGAACCTCGTCAACGAGGCCGCACTGCTCGCCGCCCGCCGCGGCCGCAAGGCCATCGGGCCGAGTGAGCTCGACGAATCCGTGATCCGCGTGATCGCGGGACCGGAGAAGAAGACTCGCCTCCTCTCGGAGCAGGAGCAGAAGATCACCGCTTATCACGAGATGGGCCACGCGCTCGTCGGCCACTATCTGCCCAACTCCGATCCGATCCACAAGATTTCCATCATCGGCCGCGGCCGGGCGCTCGGCTTGACGATCTCGCTGCCTCGAGAAGATCGGTTCCTGCAGACGAAGGCTGCTCTGCTCGACGCGATGGCGATGACGCTGGGCGGCAGGGTCGCCGAGGAGCTCGTGTTCAGCGAGATCACCACGGGCGCGGCGAACGACATCGAGCGGGTCACCGACACCGCGAAGCAGATGATCATGCGCTTCGGGATGAGCGAGAAGCTCGGCCCGCGGGTGCTCGGCCGTGACAGCAGCATGCCCTTCCTGGGTCGCGATTTCGGCGCCGAGCCCGACTACTCGGACGATCTCGCCAAGGAGATCGACGGCGAGATCCGGCGGCTGATCGAGGAAGCGCACGAGCGCGCGCACACGGTCCTCACCGAGCACATCGACGAGCTCCACGAGCTGGCGCGACTGCTGATCGAGCACGAGACGATCGACAAGGACCAGTTCGAGCGGCTGCTGGCGGGCGAGTCGCCGGACCGGATCTTCCCGGCGCCGCGTCCGCACACCGGCGCCGACGACGACGCCGAGCCCGACCGCCCGGGGACGACCCGGCCGGCGCCGACGCCGCAACCGCGGCCCTTCCCGCAGCCAGGCACGCCCTAGCCCTAGGCCGAAACGGCGGCGGAGCCGCTGTTATCGGCCGTGGAGGGGCCCGTCAGGGCCCCGGTCTCGCTCTAGGCCGAAACGGCGGCGGAGCCGCTGTTATCGGCCGTGGAGGGGCCCCGTAAGGGCCCCGGTGTCCGCGCTCTAGCCCGAAAATCGGGGCCCTGGCAGGCCCCTCGCCGGCCGAAACCGGCCGTTTCGGCCCGCTGAGACGGGGCCCTCCGGCCCCTTCCCGGCCGATAACCGGCTGCGCCCGTTTCGGCCTAGTGCGGTAGCGAGATCGTGATCTCCGCGCCGCCGCCGGGTCGGTTGGCGGCCGACGCATGCCCGCCGTGGGCGCGCGCGATGGCGTCCACGATTGCGAGCCCGAGCCCGGTCGACCCACGGGCGCGAGCCTCGTCCGTGCGGCTGAAGCGCTCGAAGGCAACGGGGAGAAGCTGGGGTGGGAAGCCGGTGCCTTCGTCGCTCACGCGGAGGGCCACGGTTCCGTTCTCCGCTTCCGCCTCCAGCCGGATGGTGCCGCCGCCGTGGCGGAGCGCGTTGTCGACCAGGTTTCCGAGCGCCTGCTCGAGTCGCAACCTGTCGCCGCTCACCAGCGGATCCTGCGGGGTCGAGACGCTGAGCGTTCGCCCGCTCGGTTCTGCGCGCGGGGAGAAGCGTCGAGCCACCGTTTCCAGCAGGTCACGTGCATGGATCTCGGAACGGCGCAGCGCCAGCTCGCCCTCGTCGGCGCGCGCCAGCACGAGCAGGTCCTCCGCGAGCAGGGCGAGCCGGTCGGCTTCGTCGGCGGCCGAACGGAGCGCGCCCTCGAGCTCGGGAGCCGAGCGGGGGCGCCGCAGCGCCAGCTCGAGCTCGGCCTTGAGCAGCGCGAGGGGCGTGCGCAGCTCGTGGCTCGCCTCGGCGACGAAGCGCCGCTCGCGGGCGACGCCGGCCTCGAGCCGTTCCAGCATCGCGTTCAGCGTCTCGCCCAGCCGATAGAGCTCGTCTCGCGCGGGCGGCAGGGGCAGCCGCTCGCCGGGAGTCTCGGCAGAGATCGCTGCGGCGCGTTCGCGCATTCGCTCGACCGGGCGCAACGCTGCCGCCGCCAGCGCGTAGCCCGCCAGGGATGCCAGCAGGAGAGCGATCGGGCCGCCGATCAGAAGCTGCGTGAGCAGCCCGTCGAGCGCGTCGTCCCGATCCTCGAGCGAGGCTCCGACGAGCGCCACCCGGGTCTCGCCGCCTGATTCGACCGGAATCGCGCGGATGCGGGCCTCGCCGCCGTCGATGCCCGCCACGGGGATCCGGCCGACGACGACCGGCCCGGCGCGGGCCCGCGCGAGCGTGTCGGGCGCCAGCAAGGGGCTCGTGAAGCTCGGGGTTGCTCCCAGAAGCGTCCCGTCCGGGCCGAGTACCTGCGCGAGCTCGTCTTCGCCGACCGGGCCGAGGGAATCCGAAGGAGCCGTGCCCGACCGCACCAGCGAGGCGAGCGCGTCCGCGCGCACCATGAGGCGTTCGTCGAGCTGCTCGTCGAGCGAGGACTTCAGGCGCAGGTAGACGAACGCGCCGAAGCCTGCGAGCACGAGCGCCATCACGAGCGTGAAGACGAGCGTGAGCCGCAGCCGGATCGGGATGCGGCTCACGTCGCACGATCCTCGCGGAAGCGGTAGCCCACTCCGCGAACGGTCTCGATCGAGTCCCGTCCGAACGGGCGGTCGATCTTGTCGCGCAGGTAGCGCACGTAGACGTCGACGACGTTCGAGCGGTTCTCGTAGCCGTAATCCCAGGCGTGCTCGAGGAGGTGGTAGCGGGAGAGAACCTGACCCGGCCGCCGCATGAACGTCTCGAGGATCGCGAACTCCTTCCCCGAGAGCCGGATCTCGGCATCACCGCGCCAGACCCGGCGCGTCGCGGGATCGAGTCGGAGCTCCCCGACCTCGAGCACCGCCGGCCGCTCCGCCGCACCGCGTCGCACGAGCGCGCGCAGGCGCGCGAGCAACTCGGCGAACGAGAAGGGCTTCGGGAGGTAGTCGTCGGCGCCTGCATCCAATCCCGCCACCCGGTCCTCGACGGCGTCGCGGGCCGTGAGCATCAGGATCGGCGCCCAGAAGCCGTTCTCGCGAAGCCGGCGGCAAACCTCGATACCGTCGATGCCCGGCAGCATGAGGTCGAGCACCACGGCGTCGTACTCGGCCGCCTGGGCCATCCACAGGGCATCGTCGCCCGCTCGGGCCACGTCGACCGCGTAGCCCTCCTCGATCAGCCCACGCCGAAGCAGGCTCGCCATCTTCAGCTCGTCCTCGACCACGAGCAGGCGCATCTCTCACACATTGTCGCGAGAAGATGAGAGTTGGATGAGAGCCTCCCCGCGGCTGCTCTCACGGCCGTTTCATCTGCCGCCGGTAGCGTCGCCGGCAGACTGCAGAGGAGGTCACCGAATGAATCGCAAGCTGCTGCTCATCATCGGCCTGATCGTCGCCCTCGGGGGGCTCTCGGCGGGAATCGCCGTCGCGGCCGGCGCCGGCGGGGGCGACGACGCTCCGATCACCGGCTCCGCTCTCGACCGAGCCACGGCGGCCGCTCTCCAGCACACGAGCGGCGGCACGGTCGTCGAGACGGAAGTCGGCGACGACGGCGCCGCGTACGGGGTCGAGGTCCGGCTGGACGACGGAAGCGTCGTCGAGGTCAGCCTGGACGAGAACTTCGAGGTCATCGGCAACGAGGCCGACGACGACGGCGCGGGCGACGAGGATGGACCCGGGGATGATTAGCCGCTAGATCGAGCGAGCGGGCGAAATCGCCCATTCGCTCGAAGCGGGCACCGGCTTCCTTGCAGTGCTCGACGAAGCGTCCCAGCATCGCCATCCGGTGTCCGCGGCCGATCACCTGCGGGTGCATGCAGACCGTGAGCAGCCCGCCGTCCTCCTGCTCGTGCATCCAGTCGAACTCGCCCTGCCAGTTCTCGAGCACCTCGCTCGGCGGCGCTCCGCCCTTCCAGTACGGATCGAAGCTGAACTGGAAGTACGGCCAGTCGTCGAGCTCCCAGGCGAAGGGGAGCTCCCAGAAGCGCGCTTCACGGCCCCGCTCGAGCGGGGCCTGCGCCGACACGCGATCGCCGATGCGCGGATGGAAAGGCCGGTAGTCGTCGCTCGTGAGGCTCGAGTCGTAGAGAAAGCCGAATTCCTCGATCAGCTCGAGCGTCGAGTCGGAGAAGTCGGCCGACGGAGACCGGAAGCCCAGCGGCTGGACGCCGAGCCCTTCGAGCGCCTTCCAGGCGCGTTCCATATCCGCTCGCTCGTCGTCGAGGGACTGGTAGCTCGGGTCGACGTGCGCGTAGGAGTGGTGCGCGATCTCGTGGCCGCCCTCGAGGATCGCTTCCGTTTCCTCCGGAAACGATTCGACGGTGTGGCCCGGCACGAAGAACGTCGCGGGCAGCTCCCGCTCGCGGAGAAACCGGAGGATGCGCGGGACGCCGACCCGGGCGCCGAACTCGCCACGGTGAAGCATGGCCGGCGTGACACGGTCGTGGCCGAACCACACGGAAAGCGCGTCGAAGTCGAACGAGAGGCAGACGGTGCTGTTCGGCATGGCTATGGATAGACGCGCTCGGGCTCGGCGACCCGCTTCGCTTCCTCGATCGCCTCGACGATCAGCCCGAGATCGTCCTGCGTGTCGAAGTAGGCGAAGCCGCCGTCGCCGTCGGGGCCGAACCCGAGGCCGAGCTGGAGCAGCGGGTAGCCGGCGGCCTCCATCGCAGCGGTGGTCTCGTCGAGCGAGTCGACCTCAACCGCCACGTGGTGGAGGCCGGGGCCGCGGCGATCGAGCCAGTCGTGATACAGGCTCGGGCCCTCGAGCGGCTGGATGAGCTCGATCTGGGGCCCCTGGCCCGCGAGCGCGAGGAGCATCGAGAATCGGCCGGGCTCGCCGCGATAGACGAGCTTCGAGAGCGTCCCCGGCCCGTACGTGTAGATGCGCCACGGACCGACGCCGAAGCCTGTCGCATAGCGCTCGAGGGCCGGCTCGAGGTCGTCGACGACGATCCCGATCTGGACGACCGGGCGGCCCGAAATCGGTTCGAGCTCGCCGGGCTGCACGGCGGGAGCCTATCCGGCGGGGGCCGCGCGTGAGGTCGGCAGGCCGGCCGCGCCGTGGTACCGTGCCGCACCTCGATGGCGCGTGCAGGGATCGATCTCGGCGACGGCGTCCGGCAGTTCCAGAGCCCGCTGTGGCAGACGAATTGCCTGCTGGTCGTCGCGGGCGCCGAGGCGCTGCTCTGCGATCCCTCCTACACGGAGGAGGAGCTCGAGGAGCTGCAGGACGAGGTCCGGGAGACGGGGGCCGAACGCGTGCACGTGCTCGTCACGCACGCCGACTACGACCACGTGTGCGGGCTCGCCGCCTTTCCCGAGGCGACGGTCGTCGCGGGCGAGGCGACCACGGCGCGAATCGAGGACGGAGCCGCGCTGGCGGGGCTCTCCGCGGCCGCGACCGAATGGGGAATCGACTGGCCGCTGGACGGCCTTCGGGTCGATCGCGCCGTCGCCCCCGGCGAGGTTCGAGCTCGGCTCCTTCCGGGTGGCTGTCGTGGACGCTCCGAGCCACGGCCGGGAGGGCGTCTGCTTCGTGCTGCTCGACCAGGGTGTGCTCTTCCCGGGCGACCACCTCTCGCCGATCACGATCCCGTTGATCGGCGGCTCGCTGGAGGCCGCGATCCAGGCCAACCGGGCGCTGCTCGAGGCGCTGGACGACCATGACCTGCGCTGGGTCGTCCCCGGCCACGGACGGGCGCTGCACCCCGGAGGAGGCGCGCGAGATCGGGGAGGCGGACCTCGCCTACCTCGAGCGGTTGAGGGACGCCGCCAACGAGGCATCGGCCCGGCATCTGGCTCCCGGGTGGGCGCTGCTGCACGCGTACGCGGTCGGAGCCGCCGCGGCCCGACACTGACGACTTCGCCGTCTACGGCATCCGCACGGGCAACGCGCGGCTCGCGTTGACGCAAGCCCGGGAGGCCGCGGCGTGAGGTTCGAGGGCAAGATCGGGATCGTCACCGGGGGATCGAGCGGGATCGGCCGCGCGATCGCCCACCGGCTCGTCTCCGAGGGCGCCCGGCTCGTCCTCGTCGCGGCGCCGGATGACAGCGACGATCTGGAGGCGACGCTCGCCGAGCTGGGCCGAGCGCCGCCGGACTTGCCGCCGACATCGGCGAGCCCGAGACCGCCGAGCGGGCCGTCGCCGAGGCGCTCGAGCGCTTCGGCCGCCTCGACGTGCTGGCCTCGAACGCCGGCATGGCGTACTTCGAGGACGCTCTGGAGGCGCCGCTCGAGCACTTCGACCGCACGATGCACGTGAATGCCCGCGGGATGTACCTGATGACGACGACGGCCGCGCGGGCCATGGCCGAGCGCGGCGGCGGAGCGATCGTCTGCACCGCGTCCACCGCCTCGTTCGTCGGCGAGGAGTACCAGGTCACCTACAACGCCTCGAAGGGCGCGGTGGCGCAGATCGCGCGCTCGCTGGCCGTCGATCTGGCGGCCCGGCGCATCCGGGTCAACGCCGTCGCACCGGGCTGGGTGCGCACGCGCGCGACCGAGGAGATCGTCACCGACGAGGCCGAGTGGTCGAAGCACCGTTCGCACATCCCGCTCGATCGTCCGGCCGACCCTGCCGAGATCGCCGCGGTCGTCGCGTTCCTGCTCTCGGACGATGCGTCGTATGTCACGGGCGCCGTGGTCGTGGCGGACGGCGGCATGACGGCGGGCTACCGCGCGGCCGACTGGGATGCCGTGCCGCGGCCGGTGGCGCCGCGCTGAGAGGTCCGGCGTGGGAGATCGCTTGGACGGCAAGATCGCGCTCGTCACGGGCGCCGGCACGGGCATCGGCCGGGCCGTGTGCGTCCGGCTCGCCGAGGAGGGCGCCGAGGTGATCGTCACCTCGCGGACGGCCGCGCACGTGGAGGAGACCGCGGCGGAGGTGGAGGCCGCATGCGGCCGGCGTCGCGGCCGCGCACGTCCTCGACATGGAGCAGCGCGAGCAGATCGACGCCGTCGTCGCCGAGGTCGCGGCACGGCACGGCCGGATCGACGTCCTCTCGAACAACGCGGGCATCGAGCTCGTGCACACGCCGGCGGCCTGGGAGGTGACCGACGAGGAGTGGGAGCGCGTCTTCCGCGTCAACATGACCGGGATCTTCCAGGTCTGCCGCGCCGTCGTTCCGCACATGCCCGAAGGCGGCTCGATCGTCAACATGGCGTCGATCAACTCCTTCATCGCCTGGGAGAACGACGCGCCCTACACGGCCACCAAGGGCGCGCTGATGCAGTTCACGAGAGCGCTCGCGCTCGACGTCGCGTCAGGGCATCCGCGCCAACTGCGTCAACCCGGGCGCCGTCGACACGCCGCTCACCGACCTGTTTCTCGATGCAGCCGACGATCCAGGTGCGCTGCGTGCCTCCTACGCGGCAACGGCGCCGCTGAACCGTCTCGGGACGCCGCGCGAGATCGCGAACTGCGTCCTGTTCCTCGCGTCGGACGAGGCCTCTTTCGTGACCGGCACGAGCCTCGTCGCCGACGGCGGCACGATCGCCCGGGTCGGCTGAGCGGAGGCCTCGTGGCGAGCCGAGTAGCACTCGTCACCGGAGCGCGGCAGGGGATGGGCGCCGAGATCGCCGGGCGCCTCGCACGCGACGGCTACGCGATCGCCGCGCTCGACGTCCTGTCCTGTGACGACGTTGTGGCCGAGATCGAAGGGGCCGGAGGCTCGATCGCCGCCTACCGGGCCGACGTGCGGTCCTGGCAGGAGGTCGCCGTCGCCGTCGAGGCCGTGGAGGCCGACCAGGGCCCGATCGAGGCGCTCGCCTCGGTCGCCGGGGTCTGGGAGCCGGTCCCCTTCCTCGAGCTGACGCCGGAGAGCTGGCATCGAATCCTCGACGTCAATCTCGAGGGCTCCTTCAACGTCTGCCGGCTGGTCACGGAACGGATGGCTGCCCGCAAGCGCGGCTCGGTCGTCTGCATCGCCTCGAACGCCGCCTACCTCGCCTGGGAGGGCGGCGCGCACTACAGCGCCTCGAAAGCGGGGCTCGTCGGGCTCGTCAAGGGGATGGCGCTCGAGCTCGGCCCGCTCGGGATACGCGTCAATGCGATCGCGCCCGGGACCGTGCGCACGCCGGCGAACGAGCGCGAGCTCCAGGACCCCGAGGCCGAGCGGGTCCAGGTCGATGCCTGCCCGGTCGGGCGTCTCGGCGTCCCGTCCGACATCGCCGAAGCCGCTGCCTTTCTGCTCGATCCCGAGCGCGCCGCGTGGATCACCGGCGAGACCCTGCTCGTGGACGGCGGCTTCGGCACCCACGGCGAAGGCGCCGGCTTCGGCGCCGAGTCGGACTCCGTGGTCCATAGCCGTGAAGCTCGCGGACCTGAGCGCCTGGCTCGATCGCTATTTCGCCGCCTGGGAGTCGAACGAGCCGGAGGCGGTCGCGGCGCTCTTCGCAGAGGACGCGGTCTACTCGTACAGCCCGTTCCGGGAGGAGACGCGCGGCCGGGACGCGATCGTGCGGGAATGGGTCGAGGGGGGTCTCGGCGAGGACTTCGCGTGGCGTCACGAGCCGCTCGCCGTGACCGGGGACCGAGGGATCGCGCACTGGGCCGTCTCGTTTCTGCGACTCGAACGACGCCCGTGTCGAGCTGGACGGGATCTTCGTGCTCGACTTCGACGAAGAAGGCCTCTGTACCGAGCATCGCGAGTGGTACGTTCGCCGTGAGACTCCCACGAAGGAGACGCGATGAGACTTGCTCGGCAGACCCGTTTCCCGGCGTTGCTCGCGGTTGCCGCGCTCGCAGCGCTCGCTCTTCTCGCCCCGACGGGCGGCGCCCAATCGACGGCCCGTTGCACCGCCGCGCAACTCTCGGGCAAGGTGCGTCTCTCCAGCGGCGCCGCTGGTACCGCCGCGGTCAGCATCGCCGTTCGGAACGTCTCCGACCACACGTGCACGCTGCGTGGCTTCCCGAGGCTGAAGCTCCACAATGGGAGCGGCCCGCTGCCGACGCTCGTCCGCGCCGGCGGCCTCGCCATCCTGAACGAGCCGGTCACGACGGTGACGCTCTCCCCGGGCGAGAGGGCGAGCCTCCTGGTCACCTATTCGACGGTGCCCACGGGGGCCGAGACCTCGTGCGCCCATGCGACGAGCCTCGTGATCTTTCTCCGCAACGGGCTCGGAAAGCTCACGATCCCGTTCTCCGCATCGCCGTGCAATCACGGCCGGCTGCACGAGTCGCCGTTCCTCTCCGGGCTGCGTCCCGTGTGAACCAGGCCGCTACGCGCCGACCCCGGCCGGCTCGAGCCCGAGCGCTTCCGCCGCCCGAGCGAGCTCTTCGGGGCTGAGCGCCGCCTGCTCGGCGTCGAGAAGCTCGACCGTCCCCACCGAGAAGTCGAGCGGATCGGGCAGCGGGGCATCCGGTTCCACGACGGCCTCGACGAGGTCCGACAGCAGCGCGTTGCCCGGCGTCGGTTGCGCCGCGGGATCGAACAGCGCGGCGAAGTAGGGCCGGTCGATACCTCCCGGAAAGATCGTCGGAGAGCTGTCGGGCAGGACCAGGCGTAGGTCGGTCGAGCCGGGCTCCCGCGTGTTGAGCCGGGCGAGCACCCAGGGGTTGAGATGCTGGGCGAGGAGCGTTCGCTCGGAACCGAGCGCCGGATCCGCAAGGAGCTGCTGCATGTGGACGAGCGCCTGGAACGAGAGCGCGATGAGCTCCTCGAGGTCGGAGACCTCGCCGTCCGAGTGCAGGGCCTCGTGAGCGAGGACGGCGGCGAGCAGTCCTGGGTCCTCGAATCGAAGACGCTCGTCCACGACGATCCGCTGTGTCCCGTCCGGATCGGCAAGGGACCGTGCGACGGCCCCGCCGCCGGGATCGCCGAGCTCGACCCGCTCGAAGGGACCTCCGGTGGCCAGCCAGGCGATCGCCGGCTCCGCGATCGTGCCGAGCAGCGAGACGGCCGCGGCGCGCAGGACCGGATCCGGCACCACCGCCGTCAGGTCCGGGTCGGCGAAAAGCTCCCGGGCTTCTTCACCGCGTGCCGGGTCGCGGGCCTCCACCAGCTCGACCGCCCGCCCGAGGGCACGCTCCTCCGTCCACTCCGGGCGCGCCGCCGGCTCGAGCACGGCCACGTCCGGGTAGTAGGTCGGCGAGAACAGCGACTCGTCCCCGGGCGCCAGGCGTGCGGCGGCGAGCGGGGACGTGGTGGTCGCGGCCGGTGGAGGAGAAACCGGGGTTCGCTTGCATCCTGGTCATCGCCGCAGCCGGCGGCGGTGAGACCGGCGACCAGCAGGACGATGACTGCCAGCCGGCGCCCCCGAGAGGCGCTCACCGGGGCCAGACGAAGTCCGGCTCGCGACGGCGTTTCGGCACCTCGATCAGCTCCAGGATGACTCCGAACAAGGCGACCGTATCGAAGTAGGCGTAGCCGCCGTCGCCGTCGAGACCGTAGCCGCCACCGGTCTGCGTGGGCGTGTGCCCCTCGGCCTGCATGGCGGCCACGCCCTCGTCGAGGGAGTCGACCCAGAAGCCGAGGTGGTGGAGCCCCTCGCCGTGCTGCGCGACCCAGTCGTCGTAGATCGAGGGCCCCTCGAGCAGTTCGACGAGCTCGATCTGCGGCGTCGTGGCCGAGATCCCGATTCGTACGCGGTAGCGGCCCGGCTCGCCGTGGAACGTCATGTGAGGGATCGTGTCGTGCCCGTAGACGAAGCCGCGCCAGGACGTCAGTCCCCACTCGCGGTCGTAGCGCGAGAACGCAGCCTCGAGGTCGGAGACCACGATCCCGATCTGGTCGGGCGCACGGCCGGCGAACGGGGGGAGCGGCAGCGTCATGCGAGCGAACGCAGCAGGGCGAGGCTCTGCTCGAGTCGCGATCGCTGGTCGTCGACGTCCGCCCGGTTGTCGAGACCCTCGATCGTCAGGTAGAAGTCACGACCGCCGATGCCCGCGCGCAGCGCGGCCATGAGCGCCGGCAGATCGGCGACGCCCTCGCCCGGGTAGCGGTACAGCACCTTGAACCCGCGACGGTGGTAGCCGTCGTCCGTCGGGATCGACTCGAAGACGTAGTCCTTGACATGCCCGGCTCGCGCAAGCGGCGCCAGGGACTCGATCACCGGGAAGGGGTCGTCGAGGGCGGCGACCGGGTTGATGAGGTCGAGGAAGACTCCGACGCGGTCGGCACCGACTTCTTCGACGATCGAGCGGTACTCGGCCGCCGTGAAGTCCGAGTGGTTCTCGAGCAGCAGCGTCACGCCCGCCGCGGCAGCCGCGGGAGCCGCTTCCGCGAGCACGGCGGCGACGTAGCGCCGTTCCTTCTCGATCAGCTCCGGTCGGCCGAAGAGCTCGGCGCGGTAGAAGCCCGAGACGACGCGCAGCAACGGGCTGCCGAGCGCGGCCGCGCGCTCGAGCCACGCAGCCGTACGCGACACGCCGAGAGCGGGCTCGTCGCCGTTGCGCGCCTCGCCGAGGAAGTCTCCCGAGGCGAGCAGCACGAGGCCGTGCGCGCGTGCGCGCTCAGCGAGCGCGTGCAGGCCTCTCAGGTCGCGCGAGCGCACGTGATGGAGGTTCACCTGGACGCAGTCGGCACCGAGCGCAGCCGCGTCGTCCAGCACCTCCTCGATCATGATGTCGCCCTGCTCGAGACGCAGGTGCCAGCAGAGCGTGTCGACGCCGAGCTCGATCGCCATCAGCTCGGGACTCCCCCCGGGTCACGGCCGGGCGTCGTCCGGCCGCGCACGTGCGCTGCGCCTCTGCAATCCGCGGTCACGGCGTCTGGATTATGGAAAACCTCACCGCATCGTGGTACGGTCGCGCGCATTCGGTGCTGACTGCCGGGCGCGTGATTCGTCTCAATAGGGTGGTAGAGGCGAGAACACGGCTCATCCGGGGGACCGGAGGAGGAGGAAGACCATGGGCTGGGATGACCCTGAGAAGCGGAAGGCTGCGTGAGTGGTCCGCGCGAATGCAACGAGAGCGCTTGAGCAGGCGTGAGCTGCTCAAGCGGGAGGAATCGGGCTGGTCACGCTCGGCGCGACGCCCGCGATGCTCGCTGCCTGCGGCGGCGGGGAGGAGGCTGCTGCACCACCCCCGCCACCGGCCGAGCCTGCGGCACCGCCGCCCGCCGAGCCTGCGGCACCGCCGCCCGCCGAGCCTGCGCCGCCTCCGGCCGAGGCGCCGCAGGCGAGCGGCACGATCGACTTCCTTTCGTGGACGGGCTATGACATCCCCGATCCGATGGCCGCCTGGAAGGAGGCCAACGGCGTCGAGTTGAAGCCGAACTACATCGGTAACCACGACGATATCCAGGCCAAGATCCTGGCCGGCGGTGGCTCGTACGACCTGATCACCTACTACCAGGGCTACAAGGTCCTCTACGACGAGCTCGAGATCCTCACGCCTATCGATACGAGCAAGATCCCGAACATCGCAGAACGTGTACCCGATCTTCAAGAACCTGGACCAGTAGCAACCTTTGGATCGACCAGGACGGGACGTGGACCGGTGTGCCATGGACCTGGGGTGCGATCGGCATCACGCTGGAACGACGCGGAGATACCCGATGGCCTCGAATCCTGGTACGACCTACTCGACCCCAAGTTCAAGGGGAAGATCGGTATCGTCAACGATCCCGCCGGGCTGCACACCCTCGGCTCGCACATCCTCGGCTACGACCCTGCGGAGGTAACCCACGATCAGCTCCCGGAGGTCGTCGACCTCGCTGAGCCAGTTCGTCGCCCAGGGAAGAGCATGTCGCGCCGTGGTTCGCCGAATGACGACCCAGATGGTGGACGGCGAGGTCGTCGCTTGCTACCAGGGTTGGGCCTACCAGAACTAGCTGGCAGCGCAAGCCGGCCTTACGACCGTCAAGACGACAACTCCGAAGGAAGGAGCTTCTCCTTCTGCGATCTCTATGCGATCCCGCCGACCGCAGACAATGTCGACACTGTCCTCGCCTGGATCAACGAGGCGCTGGCACCGGAGACCAACGCGCGCGCCGCCGAGTACTCTCGTCGCGGCGGTCACTGTCGAGGCGCGCGGCCGAGCTCCTGAACGAGGAGACGAAGGCGCTCTATCCCTACGACGATATCGAGCTCGGCGACACCACCGGGGAGCGCCTTGCCACGCTCGTCGGGAATTCACCGTTCTACCGCAATCCGCCGATCGAGTCGGATGAGTTCGTGACGCTCGGCGAGTGGACCGAGGCGTGGGAGGAGATCAAGGCAGAGCGCTTGAGCGCGCGTGACCGTCGATCGCAGAGCCTGAAGCCGCCATCGCCGTCAGGGAGCGCGGCCCCGTCCGGATCGGACCGATCGCGCTCACCTTGCCGTCGCTGTTCGGCATGCTCGTTCTTCTTCGCTGCGCCGCTCGTGGCGTTCGCGATCTACAGCTTCCTGACGGCCGGGCTTTACAGCGTGTCCGGCCCGCTGACCCTCGAGGGCTACCGCGAAGCCGTCTCCTCCGACGTCAACGGAACGCTGGCCGTGAACTCGTTCGTGGTGGGGATCTGCGCTGCGGCGGTCACCGTCGCCGTTGGCCTCGCCATCGCCTATTGGCTCCGCTACGCAGCCGGGCGCTGGCAGGTGCTCGTGCTCTTCCTCATCACGGCGACGCTGTTCGCGAGCTACCTCGTGCGCATCTACGCCTGGCGCACGATCCTCGGCGAGAACGGTCTCCTCAACTCCGGGCTCGAGGGGCTCGGCCTGATCGACGAGCCGCTCGGATTCCTCCTCTACAACCGCTTCGCGGTGACGGTCGCCCTCGTCCACATCTTCCTGCCCTACGTGGTGCTCGTGCTCTTCGCCGGCTTTCGCCCGATCTCGCCTGCGCTGCTCGAGGCTGCGCAGGACCTCGGTGCGGGCGCTCGTCACGCGCTGGCGCAAAGTCGTGCTGCCGCTGATCGCAGCGCCCGCCGCGACGTCGTTCCTGTTCGTCTTCATCCTGTCGGCCGCCGACTACGTGACGCCGCAGTTCCTCGGCGGCACGGACGGCGCGATGCTCGGCGTGCAGATCCAGGCAGCCTCTCACCGGTGCTCGGCAACTGGCCGCTCGGCGCCGCGATCGTCGTTCCTGATGCTTGCCGCGTTCCTGGTCTGCTACGGGCTGACGGCGGTCGGTCTGCGGCTCCTCAAGCTCGACCGGATCCGGTTCGTCACCTGATGGAGCCAGCGCCCATCGCAGCCCGTTCACCGCGGCTATCACGATCGCCTCGCTGGTGTTCCTCTTCGTCCCGCTGATGAGTCGTCGTGCTCTTCTCGTTCCACGAGACCGGGAGCGCTCTCGTTCCCGTTCGAGGGCTTCTCCCTGCGGTGGTACCGGGAGGTCTTCTCCTCGTTCGAGTTCCGGACGTCGCTCGAAGAACTCGGCGATCGTTGCCACCGTGACGCGCGGTCCTCACGCTGGTGCTCGGGACGATGGCCGCCTACGGGCTCAGCCGGATGTCGCAGCGCGCTGCGCGGCGCCGCTCGCCCTCCTGTTCTTCCTGCCGCTCACGCTGCCCGGCCTGTTCCTCGGCATCGTCGATGCTCGTCGTTCTTCGCGCGCAGTCGACGCTCGAGCTCTCCCTGACGACGGTCGTCGATCGCGCACCTCGTCTACGTGTTCCCCTACTTCCTCCTGATCGCGCTGGCCGCGCTCGGCCGGCTCGACGTCGCCGCTCGAGGAGGCGGCCGCCGACCTCGGTGCCTCGCCCTGGACGGTCTTCCGGAGGGTGACGCTGCCGCAGATCTGGCCGGTGCTCGTGGGCGCGACGGTGCTCGCCTTCGCCCTCTCCTTCGACGAGTTCATCATCACGTTCTTCGTGATCGGGACGGATCCGACGCTCCCGCTGTTCATCTGGTCGCGCCTGCGCCGGACGGTCGACCCGTCGATCAATACGATCTCGACGCTGCTCATGCTCTCGACGCTCGTGCTTTGGATCGTTGCCTTCGTATTCACGGTCCGGGCGGAGCGCTCGCGGCGGCGCGACGCTGCCGGTGCTCGCGGAGGAGGCGTGAAGCGACCGTGGACGACGCCACGTCTCGCATCGACGAGGTCACCCACCGGTTACGGCGACGTCACCGCGCTCGACGACGTCTCGCTCGACATCCGGTCGACGACGAGTTCATCACGCTGCTCGGTCCATCCGGCTGCGGCAAGACGACGCTGCTGCGCATCGTCGGCGGCTTCATACGCCCGACGGAGGGCCGGGTGTGCTGGACGGTCGGGACGTCACCCGGGTGCCGCCGCACAAACGTCCCGTCAACATGGTGTTCCAGCGCTCCGACCCTGTTCCCGCACCTCGACGTGTTCGAGAACGTTGCGTTCGGACTGCGGGTCGCACGGTGTTCCGAAGGAGGAGGTCGGCGACGCGGGTCGGTCGAGGCGCTCGCGCTCGTCCGGCTTCAGGGCTACGAGCGGCGGCGCGGGCACGAGCTCTCGGGCGGGCAGATGCAGCGGGTCGCGCTGGCGCGCGCGCTCGTGAACCGTCCGCAGGTGCTGCTGCTCGACGAGCCGCTCTCGGCGCTCGACCTGAAGATCCGCCTCGAGATGGAGGAGGAGCTGCGCCGCGTCCACCGCGAGACCGGCGCCACGTTCGTCTACGTGACGCACGACCAGCGCGAGGCGCTGGCGCTCTCCGACCGGATCGTCGTGTTCGACCAGGGCCGGATCGAGCAGGTCGGAGCGCCCGACGAGATCTACCGCGCGCCGGCGTCGCCCTTCGTCGCCCGCTTCGTGGGCGACGCGAACGTGCTGCCGGTCGAGGTGGTCGGGCACGGCGGCGGGCGGGCCGCGGTCACCCTGGCCGGACAGTCCCTGTCCGTGCCGTGCGATGCCGGTCTTTCGACGGGAGAGGCCTGGCTCGTGCTGCGCCCGGAGATCGTGCGCCTCACCGAGGTCGACGGCGGAGGCCTGAGCGGAACCGTGCGCGATCTCGCGTTTCGAGGCTCCGGCTTCACCTACCGGGTCGACGTACCGGGATTGCCTGAGTCGCTCAAGGCCGAGATGCCGGCCGACGCAGGTGGCGCCGCACGAGCTCGGCGCGCGGGTCGGCCTGCGCTTCGATGCCGACGCGTGTGTCCTGCTGCCGCGGGCGCTGGCCCGGCCAACGGACCAGTCGCGACACGAGGAGGACGAGTGAGCCTGGTCTACATCGAGTACGTCAGCCGCCTGCCCGGTGTCTCCGTGGAGCAGTTCCACTTCGCCGCCGGCCTGCAGGACTCGTGGTCCGATGACTACGCCGACGACGTGCTCGTCCTCAACCTGGGGCGGACGTTCCGGACAGGCCCCGAGCCGTCGTACCTCGCCGTCTGGCACACAGCGTCCGCCGGCCTCGAGCGCATCGGCGAGTGGGAAGCCGTCTTCGCGTCGGGTGCTGCCGACCGTCTGGAGGAGACCTTCAAGCTCGGGGCGCGCATAGACGACGCGGGTTGCTACGAGCCGCTGCTCGACCCCGTCCACCGTCGCGGCGGCCTCTACGTCGGCGAGTTCGTCGACTTCGCGTCCGGCGCGACGCGGGACGACGTGCGGGCGTTCTACGAAGCGCGGCGCGCCGCTTCGGGCATCGAGCTGAACCTGCTCTGCGATCGGATCGGCAAGCTCGGGCCCGATCCGCGGGCGCTCGCCGTCTGGAACGCGGCCTCGTGGGATCGCGTGGATGCGCTGGCACGTGAGCTGGACGGCATCGAGTCGCCGGTCCGCCTCGTGTCGGCCGGCCTCTATCGGGACCTGGGGCAGGAGACGCTCTGATCCTGCGATCGAGCCGGGCCTCCGGCGGAGACGTCAGGCGAGTAGAGGCCGACGAGCCGGCCCGCAAGCCGGGATTCCGCGGGCTCGGCCTTGTCTGAGCGCGCGCCGCTACCGGGGCCGATCTCCGTCGGGTTCGTCGGCGCCGGCAGCGTTCTGTGGGCGTATCTGCAGCTCCTCGACCGCATGATCCCGCGTGGCCTCGCCGTCGAAGGGCCGATCTGTGCGCGCCGCCGCGAGGCCTGGCCGGACCTGTTGCGCCGCCGTCCGGGCGCACGGCCCGTGCTCTCCGTGGAGGAAGTGCTGGCCGCGGACGTGGACGTCGTCGTCGTCCTGACGCCGCCGGAGAGTCACGCCGGGCTGACGCGGCTCGCCCTCGAGCACGGCAAGCACGTGGTCTGCGAGAAGCCGGTCGCCCTGTCGCGAGCCGAGGCGGAGCCCGTGTTCGAGCTTGCCGCGGAGCGCGGCCTGCTGTTGCTCGCGGCGCCGTTCGTCCAGCTCGCACCCACGTTCCGGGCGCTCTGGACGCAGATCCAGCGTGGCGCGATCGGCCGCGTCCATTCGGCGCGCGGCCTGTACGGGAACGCCGGCTCGCCCTGGGCGGCCTGGTACCACTCGGCCGGGGTCGGGCCGCTGGCCGAGAACGGCATCTACAACCTCGAGAGCCTCACGGCCGTGCTCGGACCGGTCACGGAGGTGATCGCAGCCGAGGCGACGGCAGTGCCCGTGCGCGAGGCCGGCGGCCGCGTCATCGATCCTTCCGATCCGGACGTCGCGCACGCCGTGCTGCGCCATGGCTCCGGGGCGCTCTCCTCCCTCGTCTCCTCGCAGGCGATCCAGCGCTACCGTCGGCCGGCCCTCGAGCTCTACGGCACGGAGGGCACGGCGAACCTGCTGGGGGACGACTGGGATCCTCGCGGCTTCGAGATCTGGCGGAACGAGCTGGGGCGCTGGGAGGAGCACGACGCGATCGACGGGACCTGGCTCTGGGCGGACGGGCTGCGCGAGTGCGTCGCGGCGTTGCGCGAGGGGAGGAAGCCGCTCCAGGAGCCGCAGCAGGATCTCCATGTGCTGGACGTCGTGGATGCTGCGCGTGCGGCCGTGCGCGAGCGGCGCGCCGTCGAGGTGGCGTCGAGCTTTCCGGCGCTCGATCTCACCCTCGAGCTCCCGAGCGACCTGCAGCACGTCCACGACCACACCCGTCCGGTCGACGAGCAGACGTAAGCTCAGCGGCGGAACCGACGAAGGGAGGAGCCATGCCGAACGAGGTCGTGACCGCCGAAGGAGCGCCGGCCCCAGCCGGGCCCTACTCGCCTGCGACACTCGCGACCGGATCGCGGGTGCTCAACATCAGCGGCCAGATCGCCGCCGACGCGGACGGCTCGGTCGTCGGCGGGGAGGACCCCTACGAGCAGGCGCGCGAGTGCCTGCGGAAGCTGGACGAGCTGCTTCGCGCGGCGGGTGCGTCGAAGACGGACGTCGTTCGGGTCGGAATCTTCCTCACGGACATCGCCGATCGGCCCGCCGTCGCGAAGGCGCGGGTGGAGTACTTCGGCGATCACCGCCCGGCCGCGACGCTCGTCGCGATCTCCGCGCTGGTGGCGCCCGAGCTGAAGGTCGAGATCGAGGCGACGGCGATCTTCTGAGGCCGAGCCTCGACGTGTATCTACCCTCCCTAGGAGACGATCTGTGTTCGCCGGTCTCTTAGACGCTGCCGCCGGAGTCTTTCACGCGCTGGCCGCCACGCTTGCCGCCGCCGTCGGGCTCTCGGGTGCCGCGCCGCAGCCGCCGCTGCTCGACGCCGCATGCGACGGGCGGCTCGTCCTGCGGCAGGATAAGACTGTCGCCTCCGACGAGCTGAACGAGATCTCGGGCGTCGTCGAGAGCCGGACGCGCACCGGCGTCCTCTGGGTGCACAACGACTCCGGAGATACCGCACGCATCTTTGCGGTCGGCCTCGACGGGCGCACGCTCGGGACGTTCGGGCTTGCGGGCATTCAGGCGCGCGACTGGGAGGACATCGCCGCCGGGCCGGGCCCCGTCGCAGGGGGGCGCTATCTGTACGTAGGCGACATCGGCGACAACGATCAGGAGCGTGCGACCGTCACGGTCCTGCGGCTGCGGGAGCCCGTCGTGGACCCGAGCGCGGCCTCGCCGGCGACCGGAACGGTCGAGGCCGTGGACGAGCTCGTCCTTCGCTACCCGGACGGTCCCCACAACGCCGAGGCTCTGATGGTGGACCCGCGCTCCGGCGATCTCGTGATCGTGACCAAGGAGCTGGACGGGCGGGCCGGGGTCTTCCGTGCGCCGGGCCGGCTGGCCGACGGCTCGGAGACCACGCTCCGGCGTGTCGCGACGCTTCCGCTCGGCTTCGGCACGCTCGTCACGGGCGCCGACGTCGCGCGGTCGGGGAGCCTGGTGGCGCTGCGCACCTACGGCTCGGTGCTCCTCTACGCCCGGCCGGCGCGCAAGCCGCTGTGGGCGGCGTTCAAGACGCAACCGTGTTCCGGCATCGCACCGCCCGAGCTGCAGGGCGAGGCGATCGCGCTGCGGACCGGCGGGCGCGCCTACGTCACCGTCGGCGAGGGCGAGCACCCGCGGGTCTACCGGGTCGAGATCCGCAGGCGCTGACCGCGGTCGTGCCGGCATTGCGTCCGTTGGTCGGTTGCGTTATTGTCAACACGTTGCACCATGCGCAACGGAGTGCAGACCGTCGACCGCGCCCTGCAGCTGCTTCAGGCCTTCGAGAGCCCTGAGCAGGAGCTCGGCGTGACCGAGCTCGCCGGTGCGCTCGGCGTCCACAAGAGCACGGCGTCCCGTCTGGCGGCCACGCTGGCCGCGAGGGGTTTTCTCGAGCGCCCGCGCGGGAGCGAATCGTTCCGGCTCGGCCCCGAGCTGGGCCGGCTCGGCCTGCTGGCGCTCGCGGGCCGCGACCTGGTCGAGCTCGCCGGGCCGGCGCTCGACCGGCTTGCCGGCGAGACCGGCGAGACGGTCAACCTGGCGGTGCTCGACGGCGAGGAAGCGGTGAACGTGGCGCAGTCCGACGGGCGGCACATCGTCGGAGTCGGCAGCTGGGCAGGCCGGCGTACCGCGCTGCACTGCGCCGCCAACGGCAAGGTGCTGCTCGCCTTCGGGCCGACCGTCACGCTGCCGCGCCGGCTGGAGGCCTTCACGCCGCGGACGATCACGTCGCCGGGCCGGCTCGAGCGCGAGCTCGCCGCGGTCCGCGAGCTGGGCTACGCGACGAACGTCGGAGAGCTCGAGGAGGGCCTGCACGCGGTAGCCGCTCCGGTGTTCGACGCCGCCGGAGCCTGCCGGGCCGCGATCAGCATCTCGGGACCCTCCTATCGGATGCCGGAGGGCTCCCTGCCGGGGTTGGGCGAGCGGTGCCGCGATGCGGCCGAGGAGATCGGAGGCCTGCTGGCCGGGAGCGCCCGTGCAGCTTGAGCTTGCCTCCTATCCCGTCGAGAGCATCGACCTCGAAGCGGCTGCGGGCCGGCTCTCGCTCGACGACCCGCGTATCGCGTCGGTGGATGTCGACGTCGTTCGACCCGGGGAGCCCGTACGGCTGACGCACGTCCTCGACGCCGTCGAGCCGCGCGTCAAGGCCGATGATCCCGAGGCGACGTTCCCCGGAGCGCTCGGCAGGCTGGTCGCGGCCGGTCAGGGGCGCACGCATCGCATCGCCGGCGCCGCGGTCGTGGCCTGTGCCGAGTTCCCCGCCGAGGAGCGCCCGTTGCACGAGCAGGAGGCGCTGGTCGACATGGCCGGCCCGGGAGCCGGCCACTCGCTGGTCTCCGGAACGGTGAACGTCGTGCTGACGTTCCACGCCGCGGACGGTGTCGGCAACGAGGACTTCGAAGCCGCCGTGCGCGAGGCGAAGCTGAGGGCCGCCCGCGACCTCGCGGCCGACACGCTCGGCCGAGAGCCGGCCTCGGTCGAGCTGCTCGAGCACGAGCTCGGCGGCGCCGGCGGAGACGGAACGCCGGCCGTCGCGTTGCTCCTGCAGCTCTCCTCGCTCGGCCCGCTGTACGAGATCTACCTCTACGGCACGACGCTGGACGGGTTCCAGCCGGCGCCGCTGAACCCGCTCGAGGTGATCGACGGCGCCCTGACCTGCGGCGAGTACCACTGGGCCGCGCTGCGCAACCCGACCTACCACTTCCAGAACTCGGCGCTCGTCCGCGAGCTCCTCTCGGCCGACGGCGACCGGCTTCGCTTCGCCGGCGTGGTCGCCTGCCGAGGCTACAACCAGAGCGCGAAAGACAAGGAGCGGGCCGCCCTGCTCGCTGCGAAGCTCGCGGGGGAGCTCGGCGCCGACGGCGCGATCGTCACGACCGATGCGGGCGGCAACTCGCATACGGACACGATGCTCACCGTGCGCGCCTGCGAGCAGGCGGGTATCCGGACAGTGGCGCTGCTGGCCGAGATGGGCGGTCTCACCGACCACGTGCCCGAGGCGGACGCGATCGTCTCGACCGGCAACGCCGAGGAGTACGTGCCGGAGTGGCGGCCGGAACGCGTCCTCGGCGGCGAGACGCTGCTCGACGGCCGCTCGGCCGCCGACTGCGGGCCGGTGCCCGTGCGGAACTACCTCGGCGCCACGTGCCAGATGGGCGACCTCGACTTGAGGGCGGTCACCTGGTGAGGGCGTTCGAGGGGCCGGATGAGATCCGGCCCCTACCAGGTGGAACACGATTGTCTCCGGTTGGGTATCGAATGCGGACGGGTGTTGTAGGGGCCGGATCTCATCCGGCCCGGGAGCGCGGCAGCGCATGAAGGTCGTCCACTACCTGAACCAGTTCTTCGCGGGCCTGGGCGGTGAGGAGGCCGCCGGCACGCTGCCGCAACGGATCGAGGGTGCGGTGGGCCCCGGCCGCGGCCTCGGGATCGACGTGGGTGTCACCCTCGCCTGCGGCGACGACTACTTCGGCGAGCACGAAGACCGAGCGCTCACCGAGCTCGGCCGGTTCCTCGACGAGGAGCATCCCGACGTCCTCGTCTGCGGGCCGTCGTTCGGGTCCGGCCGCTACGGCTATGCGTGCGGAGTGCTGGCGCGCGAGGCGGCCCGCCGCGGCATCCCGTCGGTCTGCGGGATGGATCCCGAAAGCCCCGGTGTCGCCGCTGCCGAGGGTGCCGCGTACATCGTTCCGACGTCCTCGAACGTGGCGGGGATGCGCGAGGCGCTTCCGAGGATGGCGGGGCTCGCGGCCCGTCTCGCGGCCGGGGAGGAGCTCGGGCCGCCGGAGGAGGAGGGCTACCTCCCGCGTGGCCTGCGCCGGAACGAGCACGCCGCGGCAAGCGGCGCCAGCCGCGCGATCGATCTCCTGCTCGCCAAGCTCGCCGGCGACACCCACACCGAGGTCGCGGCGTCCTTCGATCGCGTGCCGCCGCCCCCGCCGGTTGCCGATCTCCGCCGTGCGAAGCTGGCACTCGTCACGGAGGCCGGCTGCGTCCCGCAAGGGAATCCGGACGGCCTGCCGACGATCCGGGCACGATCCTGGCTCCGGTATCCCCTTGCCGACGAGGCGACGCTGGCGCAGGGCCGCTACGAATCGGTGCACGGCGGTTTCGACGTCGCCGCCGCGAACGCCGATCCGAACCGCCTCGTTCCCCTGGATGTCGTTCGACTCCTGCAGGACGAGGGCAGGATCGGTGCGCTGCACGACTGGTTCTACACGACCACGGGCAACGGCACTCCCGTCGCCACCTCCGTGAAGTTCGGGCAGGAGATCGCGGACGAACTGAAGGAGGCGGGGGTCGAGGCCGTCGTCCTCTCGGGGACCTGAGGGACCGGAACGCGTTGCGGGGCAACGCTCGCCAGGGAGATAGAACGAGCCGGCATACCGACGGCGTTCGTGACCGCGCTGCCGACGATCGCGACGATGATCGGCGCGAACCGCGTGATCCGCGGGATTGCGATCACGAACCCGTTCGGCGACCCGGAGCGCAGCCCCGCCGGCGAGCTGGCGCTGCGCCGCGCGATCGTGGAGCGTGCGCTGACGATGCTGGAGACCGAGGTCGAGCCGGGCACCGTCTGGGACGGTGCCGAGTGAGCCCCTCGTGAGCGACCGCCGCGCCGGGATCCTGGGCGCCGCTCTCGTGCTCGAGCACGTGCCGGATCTCGTCCGGTACGGGTCGAAGCCGTCGCGTGAGCTCGACCGGTTGCCCGAGCTCGAGCGGTCGCTGCGAACCTACGAGCAGGCGCTGGCCTACCCGCCGCACCAGGTGTTCATCGGCAACGCCCGACCGGAGCAGCTCTGGGAGCAGGAGCGACCGTGGTGGCGGGGCAACGGCAGCGGCGCGCGTCGCGGCAGCTTCGGTGAGCTGATGCCGCAGAGCGAGTACTACGAGCTGCTCGCCGAGCTCGACCAGTTCGGCCTGCTGAGGCTCGGGTCGGAGCCCGACGAAGGAGCAGGGGAGCTTCCGCTTCGCGACGCCGGCCGCGTCGTCGGCGCATTTGCCCCCGCCCACGAGCACGACGAGTCTCTCCAGGCCCAGGTTCTCCTCGAGAACCTCTGCTGCAAGGCGAGCGGTGTTCATGCACTTCGCTTCCTGCTCGACTCCTCGGACGTCGACCCGGAGCAGATCGAGTACGCGATCGGTTGCGGCGAGGAGGCGGTGGGCGACCGCTACCAGCGCGGCGGCGGAGCGCTCGGCAAGGCGATCGCCGAGGCCGGCGGCCTCACCCAGGCCAGCGGCTCGGACGTCAAGGCGTTCTGTGCCGCGCCCGTGCATGCGCTGATCGTGGCGGCCGCGCTCGTCGAGGCGGGCGCCTACGAGCGAGTCGTCGTGGTCGCCGGCGGGTCGCTCGCCAAGCTCGGGATGAAGTTCCAGGGCGCGATCGACCACGGCGTGCCGATCCTCGAGGACGTGCTCGCCGGCATGGCGGTGCTCGTCGGGCCGGCCGAGGGCTCGGCGCCCGTGCTGCGCCTCGACGCGGTCGGCCGCCATCGCATCGGCTCGGGCTCGTCCCAGCAGGCGCTGCTGACCGACATCGTCGTGCGGCCCCTCGAGGAGCTCGGCCGCCGGATCACCGACATCGAGCGCTACTCGACCGAGCTTCACGACCCGGAGATCACCGAGCCCGCCGGCGGCGGCGACGTCCCGGACCGCAACTACCGCATGCTCGCCGGGCTGGCCGTGCTGCGCGGGGAGCTCGAGCGCGACGCGATTCCCGGCTTCGCGAGAGAGTACGGGCTGCCCGGCTTCGCGCCGACCCAGGGCCACATCGCATCCGCCGTTCCCTGGCTTCCGCACGCGCTCGACCGGCTCGCGAGCGGCGAGCTTCACTCGACCCTGCTCATGGCGAAGGGCAGCCTGTTCCTCGGCCGCATGACGCAGCTCTGGGACGGCGCCTCGATCACACTCGACGCCCCCTAGGAGGAGTCCGATGCCGCTAGACGCAACCCCTGACACCTTCGACGGTCTCGTCGCCGAGGGAAACGTGCTCGTCGATTTCTGGGGGCCCCGCTGCCAGCCGTGCCTGGCGCTGATGCCCGCCGTCGAGGCGCTCGAGGAGACCTACGGCGACCGCCTCAAGCTCGTGAAGGTCAACGCGCCGGAAAACCGGCAAGTCTGCCGAGACCTGAAGGTGCTCGGGCTACCGACCTACGTTCTCTACCGCGACGGCGCCGAGGTCGAGCGCCTGACCGGCGACCCGTCCAAGGCGGACATCGAAGCCGCCGTCAAGAAGCTCGTCGATGGATGAGTGAAGGAGGTGACTGAGTGGAGCTCCAGGGCAAGAAGGTGATCGCGCTCGGCGAGCGCGACGGCGTGCCCGGCAACGCAATCGCCGACTGCGTGCGCTCGGCCGGGGCCGAGGTTGTCCTCGCCGAGACCGAGTGCTTCGTCTGAACGGCGGCCGGAGCGATGGACCCGGAGAATCAGGATCGCATCAAGGCGCTCGTCGACCGCATCGGCGCCGACGACCTCGTCGTCGTCCTCGGCGCGGCCGACCCGGAGGCGCTCGAGGTGGCGGCCGAAACGGTCACCGCCGGCGATCCGAGCTACGTGGGCCCATTGGCAGGGGTCTCGTTGGGACTCCCAGTCGTGCACATCTTCGAGGACGAGGTGAAGGAGCAGGTCGACCCCTCGGTGTACGAGGAGCAGGTCGGGCTGCTCGAGCTCGCTCTCGACACGGACGCGGTGAAGGAGGCCATGCGCAAGGCGAGGGGCTGAGCGGCTGAGCGGGCGGCCTCGGCCGCCCGCGACCCGCTTGCGGCGGCCGAAGGCCGCGGTCAGCGGTCTCTGCGAGCTTCCGAGTCGCTGCCGCAGACCGTGTCGGGCCCTGGCGGGCCCGGCGACGCGTCGCGGCCTGGCGGCCTTCGGCCTCGCGGGCCGGCTGTGCGCCGGGCTGCGGCCGGCCGTGCCGGCCGCTCAGCCGGCTTACATTCTCACCCAGGGGAGGCCGTTCCAGTAGGCGGTCACCTGCTTGCGCAGGAGACCGCGCAGGACCAGGTGCAGCTCCTCGGGCAGGTGGCGCTGGAGCCCGGAGGAGACGTAGAGCTCGAAGCCGTCAGCCGACACGCGGCTGAACTCGCGTCGCCGCTGCGGCTCCGTCGCGGCCCGCAGCGTGACGCCGCAGCTCGCTCAGCCGCCCTTGTGGAGCCAGACGAAGAGCTGTCCCCCGTTCGAGCGGACGAAATCGAGGGCCTCGGTGGATGCGATCACGTGCATGCCCGGATCGTAGCTTCGCCCGCGCGCTCCACCGGGCCCGGCGAGCGCCGACAGGGCCGCCACCGGCCTAGGATGCGAGCGGTCGCCGCCGTGAACCCCCTGTCCGTGATGCCCGGCCTCGAGCCTCCCTGGTGGCTTCAGGAGGCGCTCGCGGCAGAAGCCGAGGCCGGTGTAGGGGCCGGATCTGATCCGGCCCCAGGGGCCCAGCCGCTGTCAGGCGATGCCGACGTCGACGTGGCGATCGTGGGCGGCGGCTATACCGGGCTCTGGACGGCGCTCGCGCTCCGTGAGCGCGACCCGTCGCTCAGCATCGCCGTCCTCGAGAAGGAGATCGTCGGCTGGGGGCCGAGCGGGCGCAACGGCGGCTTCCTGCACGGCTACTGGACGCACCTCGCGCGGCTTTGCCCGCTCATCGGCGAGGCGCCGTCGCTCGAGCTCTGCCGCATCTCGGACCGGATCGTCCCCGCGGTGCGGGCGTTCTGCGAGGCGCGCGGTGAGGACGTGTGGCTGCGGGAGGGCGGCTACCTCAAGGTCTCGGCGGCGCCCTTCGAGGACGCGGCCGTCGATCGGGCGGTCGACGCAGCGGCACGGCTCGGCGTGCCGGAGGAATGCGTGCCGCTCTCGGGTGACGAGCTCGCGGAGCGGGTGCGCTCGCCCCGTTTTCGCAAGGCTGCGTTCTTTCGGGACGGTGCCACCGTGCAGCCCGCGCGACTCGCCCGCGCACTGCGTCGCGCTGTGCTTGCGGACGGAATCGCTCTCCACGAGCGCACACGTCTCACGCGCGTTACGGGCCGGAAGCCCCAACGTGCTGGAGACGCCGCACGGCCGGCTGCGCGCTGCGGAGGTCGTGCTCGCGACGAACGCGTGGGCGGCCGGCCTGCCGCTGCTGAAGGGCAAGTTGACGAATTTCGGCAGCTACGTCGTCCTCACCGAGCCGGTGCCGGAGCTGCTCGCTCAGATCGGGTGGACGGGCGGGGAGTCGATCTCGGACGGCCGCATGTTCCTGCACTACTTCCGCACGACGAACGACGGGCGGGTGGTCATGGGGAGCGGCTCGGGGCCGATCGGACACGGCGGAAGGGTCGATCGGCGCTTCTTCGGGGACGCGGCCACCGCGGCGCGCGCCGAGCTCGGGCTTCGCAAGCTCCTGCCCGGCCTGGCCGACGCGAACGTCACACACGCCTGGGGCGGGCCGATCGACGTGTCCCCGGATCATCTGCCCTTCTTCGGCACCGTGGCGGGTCGTCGGATCCACTACGGCGTCGGCTACTCGGGCAGCGGCGTCGGGGCGAGCTGGCTCGGCGGCCAGATCCTGGCCTCGCTCGTGACCGGGCCGCTCGGACGAGTGGACAAGCCTCGCGCTCGCCTCGAGAAGGGTGCCGGGGCTGCCGCCCGAGCCGATCAAGCGGCTCGGCGGGGGGCTCGTGCGCGCTGCGATTCTCACGCGGGAGGAGCACGAGGAGGACGGCCGTCGCGCGCCGCTCTACGCGCGCGCCGGGGCCGCGCTGCCCCGGCTGACAGGCATGAAGATCGGCACGCGCTAGAGCCTCGTCGCACATGCTCAGCGAGGCCCGCCGACATGGGTCACACTTCACCTCTGACGAACAGTGGTTGACGCCGGCGCGTGCCGGAAGAGGAGGAATTCGTGGCAATTGCTATCACCCAGACGAAGAACTTCGTCGGTGGCGAATGGCTCGATGCCGTCGAGGGCGGCACGATGGAGGTGCACAACCCGGCAACCGGTGACGTCATCGCCGAGGTGCCGAGCGGGTCGGCCGAGGACGTCGAGCAGAGCGGTGCAGGCGGCCAGGGCCGCTCTGCCCGAATGGCTCGAGACGACGCCGGGCGAGCGCTCGGAGCTGCTGCTGAGGCTCGCCGGCCTCATCGAGGAGCACGCCGAGGAGCTTGCCCAGCTCGAGTCGCTGAACACGGGCAAGCCGATCGAGGTCGCGCGCGCGGAGCCGCCCGTCATGGTCGACAACCTGCGCTTCTTCGCCGGCGCCGCGCGCTGTCTCGAGGGCAAGGCGACGGATGAGTACATGCGCGGCTACACGTCGATGGTGAGGCGCGAGCCGATCGGGATCGCCGGGCTCATCGCACCCTGGAACTACCCGCTGATGATGGGGATCTGGAAGGTCGGCCCTGCGCTCGCCACCGGGAACGCCGTGATCCTCAAGCCCGCCGAGCAGACGCCGCTCACGACGCTCCGTCTGGCCGAGCTGGCGAAGGACCTCTTCCCGGCCGGCGTCTTCAACGTCATCACGGGCGAGGGCGTGCCGGTGGGCGAGGGGATCGTCCAGCACCCGGGCATCGGCATCGTGTCGCTGACCGGTGAGACCGAGACGGGCAAGGAGGTCGCCCGGACTGCGGCTGCGACGCTCAAGCGCGTGCATCTCGAGCTGGGCGGCAAGGCGCCGATGATCGTCTTCGACGACGCCGACCCCGCCGAGGTTGCCCAGGCCGTCAGGATCGCCGGCTACTGGAACTCGGGTCAGGACTGCACCGCCGCATCCCGCGTGGTCGCCGGGCCGAAGATCTACGACAGGCTGATCGACGAGCTCGTCCCGGCCGTCGAGTCGCTGAAGACGGCCGATCCGGCCGAGGGGGACGACGTCGAGATGGGGCCCGTGATCTCGAAGGAGCAGCAGGAGCCGGGTGCTCGGCTTTCTCGAGCGGCTCGAGGGCACGAAGGCGGAGGTGCTCACGGGCGGCGAGACCGACGGCGACCGTGGCTATTTCGTGAAGCCGACCCTGGTAGCCGGCCCGGAGCAGACGGACGAGATCGTGCAGCGGGAGGTGTTCGGCCCGGTGGTCACGGTGCAGAAGTTCGCGGACGACGAGCAGGCCATCGCCTGGGCCAACGACGTCGACTACGGTCTCGCCGCGTCCGTGTTCACCCGCGACGTCGGGAGGGCGCTGACGGCCGCGCGGAAGCTGCAGTACGGGACGGTCTGGATCAACGACCACATCCCGCTCGTCTCGGAGATGCCGCACGGCGGCTTCAAGCAGTCCGGCTACGGCAAGGACCTCTCCATGTACTCGCTCGAGGACTACACGATCGTGAAGCACGTGATGGCAAAGTTGTGACCGTTCCTGGAACGGCGACCGCGTTGATCGGAGGGTCATGAGCACAACGCAGGTAGGGATGACGCCCACCGAGCTGCAGGAGTCCGCGAAGGATCACCTGTGGCTCCACATGACGCGCATGGGGGCCTACGCCGAGAGCGAGCTTCCGGTGATCGTCCGCGGCGACGGCTGTTATCTCGAGGACTCCAACGGGAAGCGCTACCTGGACGGGCTCAGCGGGCTCTTCTGCGTCAACATCGGCTACGGCTACGGGGAGGAGATCGGCGAGGTCGCGGCCGCGCAGATGCGCGAGCTCCCCTACTACACGAACTGGAGCTCCGCGCACCCGCGCGCGATCGAGCTCGCCGCCGAGGTGGCCGGCCTGGCCCCCGGCGACCTCAACAGGGTGTTCTTCGTCTCGGGCGGCTCGGAGGCCGTCGAGGCAGCCTGGAAGCTGGCGCGCCAGTACCACACCGTCCGCGGTGATCGGCGCTGGAAAGCGATCGCGCGCCGGATCGCCTACCACGGCACGACGCTCGGGGCGCTGTCGCTCAACGGCATCCCGCAGCTCCGGACGCCGTTCGAGCCACTCGTGCCCGACGTGATCCACGTCCGCAACACGAATCGCTACCGGCGGCCGCCGCAGGAGACGGAGGAGGAGTTCACGGCGCTGCTGCTCGAGGAGCTCGAGGGGGCAATCGAGCAGGCGGATCCGACCACGGTCGCGATGGTGCTCATGGAGCCGGTACAGAACTCGGGTGGCTCGTTCACGCCGCCCGCCGGGTACTTCCAGGGCGTGCGGGAGCTGTGCGACCGCTACGGGATCCTGCTGTGCGCCGACGAGGTCATCTGCGGCTTCGGGCGCCTGGGCGCCTGGTTCGGATCGGAGCGCTACGACATCAGGCCCGACCTGATCACGTCCGCCAAGGGCCTCTCCTCGTCCTATGCGGCGGCGGGCGCCGTGATCGCGAGAGACAGCGTGATGCAGCCGTTCCTCGAGGGCGGGAACAAGTACCTGCACGGCATCACCTTCGGCGGCCATCCGGTGCAGTGCGCGATCGCGCTCAAGAACATCGAGATCATGAAGCGCGACCGCATCGTCGAGAACGTGCGGGACAACGAGGAGCCGTTCCGCCGGACGCTGTCGCAGCTGCTCGACCTTCCGATCGCGGGCGACCTGCGCGGCGTCGGCTACTTCTTCGCGCTCGAGCTCGTCAAGGACAAGGAGACCAAGGAGACGTTCACGCAGGACGAGTGTCAGTGGCTGCTGCACGACTTCCTGTCGCCGCGGCTGTTCGAGCGAGGGCTCATCTGCCGCGCGGACGATCGTGGCGACCCGGTCGTCCAGATCGCGCCGCCCCTCGTCGCCGGGCAGGAGCAGTTCGACGAGATCGTGGGGATTCTCGGCGAGACGCTCGCCGAGGCCTGGGATCTCTATCTGAAGCGGCGCTAGCGGGAGAGGCGGGCCGGCCGCCGGTCGGCCCGCCGCCGATTCCAGAAACGGGTCAGTGGGTATGCTCGTCAACGAGCCGTCATGGCCGAGGCCGCCGCCGAGGATTTCAACGAGCCGATCCTCCCGGGCAAGGGCGCAAGCGACTACGAGCGCTACCTGCGAACGGACGATCTGCTCTCGCTCCAGAAGACGCCCGGGGAGATGGTCCACCGGGACGAGCTGCTCTTCCAGACGACCCACCAGTCGTCGGAGCTCTGGCTGAAGCTGGCTGCGTTCGAGCTCGAGGAGTCCGTGCGCCTCCTGCGTGCCGGCGAGCTCGCGGCGGCGAGACGCCTGCTGGGACGAGCCGTGCGCTGCGTCGTGCTCGTCACCGAGCAGATCCACATGCTCGAGCAGATGTCTCCCTGGGAGTACCAGGAGATCCGGCGGGTGCTCGGCCACGGCAGCGGTTTCGACTCGCCCGGCTTCATCGCCGTGCGGGCGCTCTCACCGGAGCTCTGGGACGCGTTCACGGGGTTGCTCGACGACCGCGGGCTGACGCTCGTCGAGCTCTACCGGCACGGCCGCGAGCACGAGGATCTCTATCAGCTCGCCGAGCTGCTGATCGAGTGGGACGAGCGCGTCATCCTCTGGCGCGTCCATCACTTCAAGCTGGTCGAGCGCGTGATCGGCGGCAGCGTCGTGGGCACGCAGGGGACACCGGTCGAGGTGCTCGGCAGGCTGGTGCAGCAGCGCTTCTACCCCGAGCTCTGGAAGGTCAGGGACGAGCTGACGGCGCTCGCGAAGGAAGAGGACTAGGGCCGGGCGGCGCGGACAGGTCCGGCCCCGTACCGGAGCTGGCCGCGTTCGAGCTCCACAACCACCTCGCCCTGACCGCGAACGTCCAGTCGCGCAAGATGGGCGGCGAGGAGCTGTTTGCCATCCGGGAGCCGGCCGCCGGCCCGGCGTAACGCTGGACGCCCACCGGTTGCCCGGCAGTTTGATCAAACGTACAATCGCGGCCCCATGCTGCTGAGCCCGGTCGAGTACGCGCGCCCCACGTCGGTCGCGGACGCGGTACGGGTCCTCTCACAGCACGACGGCGCGCGGCCGCTGGCCGGCGGGCAGACGCTCGTGAACGTGATGAAGACGCGCATGGCGGCACCGGACGTGCTCGTCGATCTCGGCGCTGTCGAGGAGCTGCGGACGATCGCCCAGACGGCCGACGGCGGGCTCGAGCTCGGGGCGATGGTCACCTATTCGGCGCTGATGGCGTCGGCCGAAATCGGCGCCGCACGGCCCATCCTCGCCGAGGTCGCGGCCCAGATCGCCGATGTGCAGGTGCGAAATCGCGGCACGATCGGGGGCAACCTCTGCGCGAACGACCCGACGAACCACTTTCCCCCCTTGATGGTGGCTCTCGGCGCGGCCATGACGATCGCCGGCGAAGCCGGGGAGCGCGTGGTGCCTGCGGAGGATTTCTTCCTCGGCGTCTACATGACCGCCGTCGAGCCCGGCGAGCTGCTCACGAAGGTGACCGTCCCGCCCGCGAACGGGGCCGGCGACGCCTTCACGTCGGTCACGATCGGCAAGGAGGGGACGGGCATCGTCAACGTCGCGGCGAGCGTGCGGGCCAACGGAACGGTCGAGGATGCCCGCATCGCGGTCGGCTGCGTGTCGGCCGTGCCCGAGCGGGCGCCCGAGATGGAGGCGCGACTGAAGGGCGCGGCCCTCGACGAGGCGACGGCGCGGGCCGCGGCGCAGGGGCTCGGCGCCTCGCTCGACCCGCCCTCCGACGTCCACGGCTCCGCCGACTACCGCCGCCACCTCGCCGAGGTGCTGGCGGCGCGCGCGGTGCTCCAGGCCGCCGAGCGAGCTGGGGGCTGACGTGGAGCCTGCGGCAAGCGCGAGCGTCGCGATCGAGATCAACGGCACGGTCTACGAGCGCGAGGTCGAGGCCCGCCGGTTGCTCGTCCACTTCATCCGCGACGACGCCGAGCTCACCGGAACGCACGTCGGCTGCGACACGGGCAACTGCGGGGCCTGCACGGTGCTGCTCGACGGCCACGCCGTCAAGTCGTGCATGCTGCTCGCCGTCCAGGCGGACGGGGCGTCGATCTCGACGGTCGAGGGCCTGGCCGCCGAAGGCGAGCTCACCGCGCTCCAGCAGGCGTTCTCCGACCATCACGCGCTCCAGTGCGGCTACTGCACGCCCGGGATGCTGATGAGCGCCACGTATCTGCTGCGCCACAACCCCGAGCCGACCGAGCAGGAGATCCGCAAGGCCATCCAGGGCAACATCTGCCGCTGCACGGGCTACTGGAACATCGTCGAGGCCGTGAGGTCCGTTGCAGCAGGAGGACCGCAGTGAAAGCAGTGAAGAAGGGGGCTCACGGGGGAAACGTGGTTTCCCGCGTGATAGTCAGGGCGGCGGCTCGATGACGACGACGACGCACGAGCGGGTCGAGGCGCCGCAGAAGGGCTATGCCGGGGTCTCGGTTCCCCGCAAGGAGGACAAGCGGCTCGTCCAGGGCGAGGGTGTCTTCTTCGACGATCTGCGCCGGCACGGCATGGGCTACGTCCATTTCGTCCGCTCTCCCTACGCGCACGCGAAGATCGTCTCCGTCGACGTCTCGGCGGCCCTCGAGATCGAGGGCGTCTACGGGTCGCTCACCGGGGACGAGGTCGCGATCCTCACCGACCCGTTCTTCGAGCTCACGACCCCGCCCGGGAACCAGATCAAGGACTACGCCCTTGCAGTCGGGAGGGCGCGGCACGCCGGCGAGCCGGTCGCGGCGGTCGTCGCCGCCACCCGGGAGCTCGCGCGCGACGCCGCCGAGCTCGTCGAGGTCGAATACGAGCCGCTCGAGGCGATCGTCGACGGCGAGCGGGCTCTCGAGCCGGACGCGCCGATCCTGCACGAGGACGCAGGCACGAACGTCGTCTGGTCAGGGAAGTTCGAATGGGGCGAGTACGACGCCGCCCTCGCGGAGGCCGACCAGGTCGTCCGAATCGAGCGGCTGCACTTCGACCGCTTCTCGTCGACGCCGCTCGAGTGCGCCGGCTGCCTCGTCGAGTACGAGCGCGCGACCGGCCAGTGGACGATCTTCTGCAACCACCAGATGCCCGGGATCGGCGCGATCTGGATGGCGCCCGCGCTGCGGGTCGGCATCGACAAGCTGCGCTTCGTCACCCACGACATCGGCGGCGGCTTCGGCAACAAGATCTGCCTGCATCCGCAGTTCGTCGCCTGCTGTCTCCTCGCGCGCAAGCTCGGACGCCCCGTGCAGTGGACGGAATGGCGCACCGACCAGCACATGGCGAACGCGCACGGCAACGAGCGCACGTTCCTCGACGTCGAGGTGCCGGTGAAGAAGGACGGCACGCTGCTCGGCTTCTCGGTGAAGGCGATCGACGACTGCGGGGCGTTTCCGCGCTACGAGCCGCTCGGCTGCATCATCTGGGCGCAGGTCACGCCGGGGTGCTACCGCTGGCGAAACATCCGGGTCGACTTCACCCAGGTCTGCACGAACAAGTCGGCCGTCTCGCCGAACCGCGGCTACTCCCGCATGCAGCAGCTCTGGCTCACCGAGCGGATCGTGGACATCGTGGCGCACGAGCTCGACCTCGATCCCGTCGAGGTGCGCAAGAAGAACTACGTCCGAGCCGAGGACATGCCCTACACGACGCCGAACGGCTGCGTCTACGACTCCGGCGACTACGCCCGCTGCCTCGACATCGCGCTCGAGCTGCTGGGCCACGAGGGGCTCGAGGAGCGCAGAGGGGACGCCGAGAGCCGCGGCAAGCTGCTCGGCTTCGGAATCGGCTCGACGCTCGACTCGGGGACGAACAACTTCGGGCAGTCGATGATCCTCAATCCCGAGCTGCAGTTCTCGGGCAACAACGAGGTGGCCACGGTCAAGCTCGACATCTTCGGCGAGCTGGTCGTGACGCTCGGCACCGTGCCCCAGGGGCAGAGCCACGAGACGGTTGCCGCCCAGGTCGTGGCCGACATCCTCGGCTGCTCGCCCGACGACGTGCACGTACGGCCGGGACACGACTCGTACTGGAATTCCCACGCCGGCTTCTCCGGCACCTACGCGAGCCAGTTCGCCGTGACCGGGCTCGGCGCGGTCAAGGGTGCCGCGGACATGCTCGCCTCCCAGATCCGGCGGCTGGCGGCGGTCGTTCTCGGCGCCGACGGCCCCGACGAGATCGAGCTCGCAGAGGGCTTCGCGCGGCTGCGGGCCAACCCGGAGGCCGCGCTGCCCTTCATGGCGTGCGGCGCGATCATCAACGCGAACAACGCGGGCCTGCCGCCCGAGCTCGACGACGTGACGCTCAATTGCCGTTACGTCTACCGGCCGCCGTTCGAGAAGCCGGACACCGAGCTCAAGTACGGAAACCTCACCCTGACGTACGCGACCCAGATCCACGCCTGCCTCGTCGAGGTCGACCGGGAGACGGGCGAGATCGAGGTCGTCGACTACGCGGCGGTGGACGACTGCGGCACCCGCATCCACCCTCAGATCGTGGAAGGCCAGGTGCACGGGGCGACCGCCCACGCGCTCGGCGCTGCGTTGTGGGAGACGCTGCCCTACGACGAGGACGGCAACCTCCTCACCGCCAACTTCTACGACTACCACGTCCCGCACGCACTCGACATGCCGCCGCTGCGGACCGGCTACATCGAGTCCGCGTCGCCCTTCTCACCGCTCGGCGCCAAGGGCATGGGGGAGGGTGGCGGCGCCGGGATCCACGCCGTGTGCGCGGCGATCCAGGACGCGCTGCGGTCCGCCGGCCGGGCAATCGTCACCGACAGCCACAACCCGGGGCACCGGGTCTGGGAGCTGCTCCGGGATCCGGCCGCGAGCCGCGCGCTCGTGTCGGTCGAGAGCCGATGAAGATCAGCGGGGAGCGCACGTTCGCCGCGCCGCGGGCGGTCGTCTGGCAGGTCCTGAACGACCCGGCCGAGATGGCGAGGCTCATGCCCGGCGTCGAGCGCTTCGAGGTGGCCGACGACCGGCACTGGACGGCACACGTGAAGATCCCGCTCGGCCTCGGCGGCCTCAAGATGAAGATCAACTTCGAGAAGACCGAGGAGCGCGAGCCCGAGCTTGCCGCGCTGCATGCGAAAGGCACGGGCGTGGGCGCTCTGCTCTCGATTGCCACCCGCTTCGAGCTGGACGAGGACGGTGCCCGGACGCTGATGCGCTGGGAGGCGGACTTCCACGTGGCCGGCCAGGTGGGCAGCATGGGCCAGCGCGTGCTGCAGCCGATCGTGAACCAGCAGGTCGGCAGCGTCCTGTCCGCGCTCGACGAGCGGGTTCAGGAGGCAGCGTCGGGCTGATTCGCACGGGCTCGGCTCTCATCCACCCCTCATCCGCCTCTCACAGACTGAGGGCGTTGACACGCGATCGAGCGTCCGACGAGAGGAGACGGAGAGATGAGAGCCATCAAAGCGATGGGTGGCGTGGCGGTAGTCCTCGGCATCGCGTTCCCAGCCGCGGCGTGGAGCGTTGTCGGGTCGGGGGCCGGTACGTGCCCGACGATCCCGCTCCCGCAGGGCAGCGAGCCGGTCAACCTCGATCCGACGAACTTCACGACCGAGATCGACAACCCCTACTGGCCGATGAAGCCGGGCAGTCGCTGGGTCTACCGCGAGACCACACCCCAGGGGTCACGGGCGCGGGTGGTCGTCAAGGTCACCACGAAGACGAAGCTGATCGCGAACGGCATCACGGCCAGGGTCGTCAGCGACGTCGTCACCGAGGACGGCAAGCCGGTCGAGGTCACGAAGGACTGGTACGCGCAGGACTGCGCGGGCAACATCTGGTACCTCGGAGAGGCGACCGCGGAGTACGAGGACGGCAAGGTCGTCTCGCGGGAGGGATCGTGGGAGGCGGGCGTCGACGGCGCACAGCCGGGCATCGCCCTTCCTGCACGTCCGCAGGTCGGGATGACCTACCGGCAGGAGTACTACGCCGGCCACGCCGAGGACGCGGGCGAGGTCTTCAGTCGCGACGAGCAGGTCCAGGTGCCCGCCGGCCACTTCGGAGACATCGTGATGACCAAGGACACAACGGCGCTGCAACCGAGAGTTCTGGAGTACAAGTTCTATGCCCGCGGTGTCGGGCCCGTGCTGGAGCTTGGAATCTCGGGAGGGAGCGACCGCGCCGATCTCCTGAGCTACCGCCGCGGGTAGCTCCAAGCGTCGACGTAACCCTGACGGGAGGGGTGGAGCACGGTCCACCCCTCCCGTCGATCGTCGTTCTTCGGCGGCCGGCTCTGCAGTTTGATCGAATCCGGTCCCTAGAATGCCCCCGCCCAGGACGCAAAGGAGGACCCGCTGGCCGCGCCGTTCCGGATCGGCGTCATGCAGCTCACGATGGAGCCGCTCGACGAGATGCTCGCCTCCGCGCGCGTGATGGATCGGGCAGGCATCCACACCGTGTGGCTCGCCGAGGCCTATCCGTGGTGGCGCAAGCACGGCATGGAGGCGCGCTCCTCCACCGTGGTCTCCGCGCTGATGGCGCGCGAGACCGAGCGGCTGACGATCGCCTGGGGGATCATCTCGCCGTTCACGCGTCACCCCGTGCAGGCGGCGATGGACGCGCGCGTGGTGCAGGAGGCGGCGGGGCCCGGCCGCTTCATCCTCGGCTTCGGCACCTCGAAGATCTTCCTCAACAACGCGAAGACCGAGGGCGCAAAGCCCCTTGCCGCCACACGTGATTCCGTGTCGATCGTCCGCGGTGTCCTGGGCGGCGGTCCGTTCGAGTACGACGGAACCGTCTTCAGCGCCAGCATTCCGGGCTTGCGCGACGAGGCGGAGACGCCGCGCGAGGTGCCGCCGGTGTACGTGGCGGCGACGATGCCGAAGATGCAGCAACTCTCGGGCGAGGTCGGCGACGGCCTGCTCACTCCGTCGATCACGACTCCGGCCTTCGTGCGCTACGCGCGCGAGAACATGCTGGCCGGGGCGTCGTCGGCCGGGCGCGACGGCGACGAGCTCGATCTCGGCTGTACGATCGTCGCCTCGATCGCCGAGGATCGCGACGAGGGTCGCGACGGAGCGCGTGAGATCGCCGGCATGTACCTCGCGAACAAGGTCCAGAACATCCGGGGCAGCGCCGACACGCTGCTCGACCTGGCAGGGCTCGACCAGGAAGAGATCCGCCCGGTCGCCGACGCGATGGAAGCGGGCGGGCGCCTGGCGGCCAAGGAGAAGGTCTCCGACGCCATCCTCGACAAGTGCAAGCCGATCGCCGGAACTCCTGCCGATTGCATCGAGGCGATCGAGGAGTACAGGGACGCAGGCTGCACCCACGTCATGCTCGAGCTCTGGGGCGCCGACCGTCATCGGCAGATCGAGCTCTTCGGCCAGAAGGTGCTTCCCCGGTTCGCGTGAGCGCGCTCGACGATCGAATCCTGGCCTCGGTCGACGAGGGCCGGCTGGTCGAGTGGGCCCTCGAGGCCGTGTCGGTACCGAGCTTCACCGGCGACGAGCAGGCGATGGGAGAGCTCTTCGCGGAGACCTGCCGGGAGCTCGGTCTCCAGGTGCACTGGCAGCAGGTCGAGGACGGACGGCCGAACGTTCTTGCGACCTGGGAGGGAACGGGCGGCGGCTCGAGCCTCATGCTCAACGGCCACATGGACACCTCGTACTCCGGACGCGAGCCGTGGCTGGCCGGCATCGCCCGGGTTTCAGCCGCAGGGGTTCGTCGAGGACAGGCGTGTCTACGGCCTCGGGATCTCGAACATGAAGGGTGCGCTGGCCTGCTATGTGGAAGCGCTGCGCGCTCTGCAGGACGCAGGCGTGAGGCTCCGCGGGGATCTCTTGCTCGCGGCCGTCTGCGGAGAGATCGAGAAGGCTCAGTGGGGCGAGGCGCAGGGCGCCGAATACCGAGGCTACGCCTCCGGCTCCCGGTACCTCGTCTCGCACGGCGGTGTCGCGGAGGCGTGCATCCTCGGCGAGCCGACCGAGGGGAAGATCGTGCTCGGTCACTTCGGCTCGCTCTGGCTTCGCATCTCAACGCGCGGCAACTTCATTCACACGGCGTTCAGCGAGGGCAGGCGCGGCGAGAACTCGATCCTCCGGATGCGTGAGGTCATCGACGCCGTGCTCGAGTGGATCCCGACCTGGGAGGACGACCCGGAGAACGCCTACCGGGGAGCGAGGGCGATCGTGAACGTGGGCGCGATCGACGGCGGCTTCGGCTGGCGCGTCTCGCGCACGCCGCACCGCACGGATCTCTTCCTCGACGTCCGCGTCCCGCCGACGAAGCCGATGGCGGCGGCGCGCGGACAGGTGCTCGAGCTGGGGCGGCGCCTCCGCGAGCGCTTCCCCGACTACGGCGTCGAGGCAGAGATCTACGTGACCGCTCCCGGCTCGGAGATCGCGGAGGACCATCCTCTGATTGCGGCGATCGACGAGAGCCACGACGCGGTGTTCGGGACGCCGCCGCCGCGGGACGTGACGCGCTGGTTCTCCGACGCCAGCGTGTTGGCGCGGTACGGGATCGCTTCCGTGAACTACGGGACCTCGAGCGGGCTGCCGGATCCAAAGCTCGGCGAGAACCTCGACATCGACGGGCTCGTGAAGACGGCCGGCGTCTATGCGCTCGCGGCGGCTCGCTTCTGCGGGGTCGCCGGGTGAGCATCCACACGCTGCCGCCCGATCTGCCCGTGCCGGAGGACGACGGTGCGTGCGACCACCTGACCGGCGAGCCTGTGCCGCAACTCGTCCTCGACTCTTCCCGGGGGTCGGTGGACCTGGCCGAGCTCGGTGCGGGCCTCGCCGTCCTCTACATCTACCCGAGGACGGGGAAACCGGGCGTTCCCGTACCCGACGGCTGGGATGCGATTCCGGGCGCGCGCGGCTGCACGCCGCAGTCCTGCGCGTTCCGTGACCACGCGGCCGAGCTCGCCGGGCTCGGGGCCCGCGTCGCGGGCCTCTCGGCGCAGCCGCTCGAGGACCAGGTCGAGGTGGCGGAGCGGCTTGGCCTGCCGTACCCGGTGATCGCCGATCCGGAGCTTCGCCTCGGGTCAGCGCTCCGCCTGCCGACCTTCGAGTTCGACGGGGCCACGCTCTACCGGCGCGTCACGCTCGTCTTCGAGTCCGGGCGGATCGTGCGCGTGTTCTATCCGGTGTTTCCGTCGGACCGGAACGCACAGGAGGTCGTGACCTGGCTACAAGGGAGAGAGTGAGAGCGTGAAGCTTGTGACGTTCGATCAGGGACGTGTCGGCCGCGTCGACGGCGACGAGATCGTGGTTCTCGACGTACCGACGATGCGCGAGTACTTCGAGCGGTCGGGCGCCGCCGAGACCGGCGAACGGGTGTCTCTCGCGTCTGCGGATCTCGAGGCGCCGATCCGTCCCCGGAAGTTCATCCATACGGCGGGCAACTTCCGCGAGCACGAGGAAGAGTCGAAGAACGTCGGCTGGTCGCATCAGATCGCGCCGTGGATCGTCTTCTTCCAGAACGTGGACGCGATCGTCGGCCCCGACGAGCCGGTGATCTACCCGGAGCATCTGACCGAGGAGCTCGACTACGAGCTCGAGCTCGCGGTCGTGATCTCGAAGGCCGGGAAGCACTTCGGCGCCGACGAGGCGATGGACTACGTCGGCGGCTATGTGATCTTCAACGACATCACCGCGCGCGACATCCAGCGCCGCGAGATGGTCTCCGGCGTCTTCTCCTTCTGCAAGGCGATCGACACGTTCTGTCCGCTCGGGCCGTGGATCGTGACCCCCGACGAGGTTCCCGACCCGCAGGATCTGCGGATGGAGCTCCGCGTGAACGGGAAGCCGCGGCAGGTGTCCCACTCCGGGAACATGTCGGTGACGATCCCGGAGATCGTCGCCCACTACTCGCCGCTCGGGTACTCCGCCGGTGACGTCGTGTCGACGGGCACGGTCTCCGGGGTCGCCGGGTTCAGCGAGGACGCCGAGTCGCTCTACCTCAGGCCCGGCGACGTCATGGAGGCAGAGATCGAGCGCGTGGGCGTGCTCCGCAACCCGGTGATCTCCTGGCAGGAGGCCTACGGTGTGCCCGCGCCGCCCCGGGTGCGCTGGTGAGCCCCGCCACGGCGCCCCAACGCTCCGCACCCCACCCTCCCTGGGGGGCCACCCCACCCAGACCCCCCGAGCCTAGCCGCGGGCGGCGCGCCGGAGTGTGGCGTTCGCGCCGGCTTCGTCGCGCACCTGTCAAATGAGCCGCACGCCTGACGATCCAGCTGGGACAGGTCCTTCCTCGCCGGGAGCCTGGCCCCGCGACGATGCGAAGCTGGATCGCGTCCGAGCCCTGATGGTCGAGCACGACCTCGACGCCCTCGTCGTCCGCGCGCCCGACAACGTCCTCTACCTCTCCAACTACCTGTGCATGAAGGGCTACGACCTCGTCGTCTTCCCGCGCGACGGCGATCCGACGCTCATCGTGCTCGAGCCCCAGGAGGAGGACGCCCACCGCACCGCCTGGACGAGCGACATCCGCCTCTTCGCCGGCTACGACCCGGACGATGCGCGGCCGCCGACCGCCCGCGCGCTCGAGCTCGCCCTGGCGGTGCTGCGCGAGCGAGATCTCGAGCGCATCGGTCTCGAGCTCTCGCTCGGCACGCAGTCCGCCGATCTCATGGTGGGCGAGCCGACGACACCGACGAAGGCCTTCTTCGACGCGTTCGAGGGGGCTGTCGACGCCACGCCTCTGCTCGTCGAGGCTCGCACGATCAAGACCGAGCAGGAGATCGAGCGCATGCGCCTCGCGAACGAGCTCGCCGCGCTCGCGATGGAGCACGTCCGGGAGCACCTGCGCCCGGGGATGACCGAGGCCGAGGCCGCGGCGCTCTGGGAGGGACACGTGCACGCCGTCGGGGTCGGCTACAAGGGCAAGGTCGGGATGGCCCGCGGGTACTCGCTCGTCTGGTCCGGGCCCGGCATCCGCACGTTCACCGCGACGGGACACCGGCCCGTGCAGGCCCACGAGCCGACGCTGTTCGAGATCTGGGTCTGCGCGGACGGCTACTGGTGCGACCACACGAAGAATCTCTGCCCCGGCGAGCTGCGGGCGGAGTACGTCGAGCTGCTCGAGATCCTGCTCGCCGTCTTCGAGGAGGCTCGATCCATCGCCGTCGACGGCGCACCGCTCCCCGAGATCGATCGCGTCATCCGGGATCGCATCGCCGAGGCCGGCTATCCGGGCCAGCCCACGCACCCGGTCTGCCACGGGGTCGGCGCCCGCGCGCACGAGCCGCCCTACGCTCACCGGGCGGGCACGGGATCGATTCGCAGCGGCATGGTGCTCGCGCTCGAGCCGGCGATCTTCTGGCCAGGCGGAGGAGGCCTGCGGCTCGAGGACAACTTCCTCATCACCGGGGCCGAGCAACGAGAAGCTCTGCTCCGTCGCGGACGACTTCCGCCTGCTCGAGGTCGGTCGATGAGCCGGACCTACGACGTCGTCTTCGTCGGCAGCGGCATCAACTCGCTCGCCGGCGCCGCGCTGCTGGCCAAGGCCGGAAAGCGCGTCCTCGTGCTCGAGCGCAACGACTACCTCGGTGGTGCGATCAAGACCGCCGAGATCACCGAGCCCGGGTTCGTTCACGAGGTGTTCGCCGGGTGGCACCCGCTGTTCGTCGGCTCGGCCGCCTACGCGGAGCTCAAGGACGACCTGCACTCGCGCGGCCTCGAGTACCTGAACACCGAGCTCCCCACGGGCACGCTGTTCCCGGACGGTTCGTCCGTCTTCCTCACCACCTCGCCCGAGGAGAACGTCGACGAGCTCGAACCGGCACGCTCCGGGCGACGGCGATGCCTGGCGCCGCGTCGTCACGGACGTTCATGCCGAATGCCGATCTCGCCTTCGGCGTCCTCGGCACCGAGCTCTGGTCGCAGGACGGGATGAAGCTCGCGTGCGAAGGCCTACCGGCGTCTGGGCCGTCAGGGCCTGCTCGAGTTCACCGGCAACGTCCTCTCGACCTGCCGCGACTGGCTCTCGGCCACGTTCGAGTCGCCGCGCGTGCACGGGCTGCTCGCACCCTGGGTGCTCCACACCGGCCTCGGCCCCGATCAGGCCATGTCCGGCTTCATGACGCAGGTCATCGCCGTCGCGATCGAGCTCGGGGGCATGCCGGTGCCTCGCGGCGGCGGCGTCAGGCTCGTCGACGCCCTGGTCTCGGTCGTCGAGGATCCCGGCGGTTCCTGCGAGACGGGCAAGGACGTCGCCGAGATCGTCGTCTCCGCCGGCCGCGCGGTCGGCGTGCTCACCGCCGACGGCGAGACCGTCATGGCGCGGGAGGCCGTCGTCGCGAACGTCACACCGACGCAGCTCTACGGGCGGCTGCTTGCCAAAGCGCCGCTGCCGGACGCCGCGAGCGCGGCGCCGCGCCGGTTCCGCTACGGACGGGCGGAGATGCACATCCACATGGCGCTCGCCGAGCGTCCCCGCTGGGAGGGCGACGAGCGGCTGGGACGGACGGCGCTCTTCCATCTCACACCCGGTCTCGACGGCGTCTCGCGGGCCGTCAACGAGGCAGACCGCGGGCTGCTTCCCGTCGAGGGGACGATCGCCTGCGGCCAGCCGATGGCCGTCGACCCGTCCCGGGCTCCCGAGGGCTCCTGGATCCTCTGGCTCCAGCTGCAGGAGCTGCCGTCGCAGCGTCAAGGGCGACGCCGCCGGCGAGCTCGACGTCGGCGACGGCACGTGGACGCCCGAGCTGCGCGAGCGCTACGCCGATCGCATCCAGGCGCGTCTGGCCGCGCACATCCCGAATCTCGAGTCGGCGCTGCGCAAGCGCGTCGTGCTCTCGCCGGCCGATCTCGAGGCGCGCCAACATCAACATGGTCGGCGGCGACATCTACTCGGGCTCCTGCGCGCTCGACCAGAACCTCGTCTGGCGGCCGCTGCCGAGCCTGCCCGGGCACCGCACCCCGATCGTCGCCCTCTACCACGTCGGCGCGAGCACCCACCCCGGCCCCGGCCTCGGCGCCGGCTCGGGAACGCTCGTGGCCAAGGACATCCTGCGCCCGACCATCACCCGGCGCGTGCGCGACCTCATTCCGCTCTGAACGCTGGGTAGGAAGGGCGCGCCGCGAGTCCGGTCGTGGCGTCGAGCGCGGCGATGCCATGGCGCTCCTTCCCGCCGATCATCTCAAAGAACCCGCCTGCATACACGGTTGAGCCCGAGACGACGAGCGCGCTGACGTGGCCGCCTGCGTTCGGGTTCCACGCTGTAGCTCTGCCCGTCTGTGCATCGAGGGCGGCGATGTTGCTGCGGTTCTCGCTCGCCGATGCTGCGAAAACCGCCCGCCCGCGTAGACGATTGAGTCCGAGACCGACAAGCGCGCTCACGTCGCTGTCCGCGTTCGGGTTCCAGGCGGTGGCATTGCCCGTCTGGGCATCGAGGGCGGCGATGTGGTTGCGGCTCTCTCCGCCGATCCTGCTGAACTCCCCGCCCGTGTAGACAGTCGAGCCTGAGACCGCGAGTGCGAAGACGTCGCCGTTCGCGTTCGGGTTCCAGGCGGTCGCCTTCCCCGTTGTGGCATCGAGCGCGGCGATGTGGTTGCGGGTCTCGCCGCCGATCGCTGGTGAAGAGCCCGCCCGCGTACACGGTCGAGCCCGAGACGGCGAGAGCCCGCACGACGGAGTCGTTCGCGTTCGGGTTCCAGGCGGTGGCCCTGCCGTCTGCGCATCGAGGGCGGCGATGTGGTTGCGGCTCTCGCCGCCGATCGCTGCTGAAGAGCCCGCCCGCGTACACGGTCGAGCCTGAGACCGCGAGCGCGTCCACCGTCGTCGTCCGCGTTCGGGTTCCAGGCGGTGGCCTCTGCCCGTCTGCGCGTCGAGCGCGGCGATGTCGGTGACGCTCTTGCGCCGCCGATGCTGCTGAAGTCCCCGCCGGCGTAGACGGTGGAGCCCGAGACCGCCAGTGCGTTCACCGAGCTCGTTCGCGTTCGGGTTCCAGGCGGTGGCCTCGCCGGTCTGCGCATCGAGCGCGGCGATGTTGTTGCGGCTCACCCCGCCGATGCTGCTGAAGTGCCCGCCCGCGTAGACGGTGGAGCCGAGACCGCCAGCGCGTCCACCCAGTCGCGCTGTCGCTCCGGGATTCCAGGCGGTCGCCTCGCCCGTCTGCGCATCGAGGGCGGCGATGTTGTTGCGGCTCGACGCCGCCGATGCTGCTGAAGTTCCCGCCGGCGTATACGGTCGAGCCCGAGACCGCCAGCGCGTCCACGCTGTTGTCCGCGTTCGGGTTCCAGGCGGTTGCCTTGCCCGTTGTGCGCATCGAGGGCGGCGATGTGGTTGCGGTCGTGCGCCGCCGACCCTGCTGAACTCCCCGCCCGCGTACACGGTCGAGCCCGAGACCGCCAGAGCGGACACCCAGCTGTTCGCGTTCGGGTTCCAGGCGGTCGCCTTGCCCGGTCTGCGCATCGAGCGCGGCGATCCCGTGGCGGGACTTCCCGCCGATCCTGCTGAACTCACCGCCCGCGTACACGGTCGAGCCCGAGACCGCGAGCGCGTACACCGGTCGTCCGCGTTCGGGTTCCAGGCGGTCGCCTTGCCCGTGCGCACATCGAGCGCGGCGATCCTGGGCCGCGCTTTCCCGCCGATCCTTGTAAAGCCCCCGCCGGCGTAGACGGTCGAGCCCGAGACTGCAAGCGCGTCTACCCAGCCGCGGCCGCTTGCCCTGGGATTCCACGCGGTGGCCTTGCCCGTCTGCGCGTCCAGCGCGGCAATCCCATGGCGGGTCTTCCCGCCAACCGTGCTGAATTGCCCGCCGACGTAGACGGTCGAGCCCGAGACCGCGAGCGCCTCCACCCAATTGTCCGCGCTCGGGTTCCAGGTGGGGTCGAGCGTACCATCCGCCCGGATGTGCGCCAGGTAGTCTCGCGCGACGCCACCGACGCTCGTGAAGGCGCCGCCGATGAACCACCCTCCCGTCCCGTCTGCCACCGCCGCCGAGACCCAACCGCCCTCGACCCGCGGAAACATCGGGTCGACGGCACCACTGGCGGACGAGAGCGCAACGCCGCTGCCGGTGTGCGGTCCGAGGTAGCTGAAGTCGCCGCCCAGGTAGACCGTGCCGCCGCTCTCGACGATCGCGTTAACGGAACCATCTGTCTCCCACAGCGGCGGCGCGCCGCGCCCGCGGCCGAAGCGAGCGGCCCCGCCAGCGCGAGGGCTGCGAGAACAATCACGCAGGCGACCAGCCGCGTGCATGCCTTAGCTTCGAATTGCTGCACGGTGCCCTCCTCGCGACCAATACCGGACAGTCGCAGGCCGCGGATTATCCGGCATCGTGGCGAGCATCACAACCGACGGCAATAGGCGCTGCGCCGCCACCCTGGGCCGCCGACGTTTGATCAACTATCCGGCATCGAAGGCGCTCGCTGCGCGACGAAAGGAGATCTGCCGTGAAGTTCAGCATCTACTCCGAGGTCCAGAACTTCCCGGGCAAATCGCCTGCGCGCCAGTACCGCGAGGTGATCGAGCAGGTGGTTCACGCGGATCGGGTCGGCTTCGACGCCTACTCGGCCATCGAGCACTTCTTCTTCCCGAAGTTCTCGATCTCGGCGAACCCGTTCGCTCTCTGGTCGGCGTGCGCCCAGCTGACGAAACGCATCACGTTCCGCACGCTCGGCCACGTGCTCCCGTACCACAACCCCACGATTCTCGCGTCCCAGATCGCCCAGTTCTCGCAGATGTACCCGGGGCGCTACGAGTTCGGCGCGCTGCGCGGTCACGGCTGGATTCCTGCGAAGGCAGGCATCTCCGTGCTCGAGAGTCGCGACCGCTACGAGGAGTCGCTCGACATCCTCTTCAAGGCCCTCGAGGAGGAGCGGTTCTCCTACGACGGGCAGTTCTACAAGATCGACGACGCCCACATCGTGCCGAGGCCGACGAGCGCCTTCCGGGTGTTCGCCGGCGGCACGAGCGACAGGACGTACGAGCTCGCGGCCGAGCGCGGCTGGGCGATCGTCGTGCCGCCGCTCCTGCCCTACGCGGCGCTCAAGGATCAGCTCGACCTCTACCGCTCGAAGTGCGCCGAGCACGGCACGACGCCGGACATCGTCTGGATCCACGCCTGCTACCTGGACGACGACCGCGACACGGCGCGCCGCGAGGCCGAGGAAGGCATGAAGAACTTCCTCGCGGGCAACGCCTCCCCGCTCACGGGAGACGACAAGCTGCCGCCGGAGGAGGAGATGAACGCGGCCGGCTACGGCTTCTATCTCGCCGGCATCCTCGAGCAGCTCGCCGCCACGCCGTACGACGAGATGATCGACGGCGACATCGTCTGGGTCGGCACCCCGGCGGACGTGATCGAGCGCATCGAAGCCGTTCGTGACGTCTGCGAGGGGCTCACCGAGGTCTCGATCACGGTCAATCCCGGCGGCTTCGCCCACTGGCAGGCGATCAAGGCGCAGGAGCTGTTCGCCGACCGGGTCATCCCGCACTTCCGCACGGCCGCGGTCGAGGAGGCCGAGCCGAGCCTGGCCTGACGGCGAGAGGGCTAACTGCTTTTCGCGTGGCGCAAACTCGTGAAGTTGTGAACTGTTCCGCACCGCGGGCTTGCTCGTTTGGCGCAGCCGGGCTTAGCCCGGCTGCGCGACAGCGCGAGAAACGCGTCAATTGTCAAGGAGGGGGCCCGTGGGGGAACCATGGGTTCCCCCACGTTGGATGATCGAGCGTGTCTGCATCGTCGGCGCCGGAGTCATCGGCAGCCTCTACGCCGCTCACCTCGCGCGCGTCACCGACGTCTGCGTTCTGACGCGCCGCGAAGATCACGCTCGAGCGCTGAACGAGGCCGGCCTGCAGATCTCGGGCAAGCACGAGTTCACCGCGCGCGTGCGGGCGAGCGCCGATCCGGCCGAGCTCGGCGACGTCGACCTGGCGATCGTCGCCACCAAGGCGACCCAGCTCGAGGAGGCTGCCGCGCGGCTCGCGGGCCGCTTCCCTCGCGCGACGTTGATGACGATCCAGAACGGCCTCGGCGCCGAGGAGATCCTGCGCCGGCACGGCACCTGGCAGCTCGTCTCCGCCGTCACCTTCATGAGCGGCGTGCGGCGCTCGGACACGCACGTCGAGTACGAGCTCGACACCGCCACCTGGATGGGCCCGTATGCGGGCACCGACACGCCCGTCGAACGGGTCGAGGAGGTACAGGGCGTGCTCGTCGAATCCGGGCTCGAGGCGGAAGCGTTCCCGGACCTCCTACCGGCCCAGTGGTCGAAGCTCATCTTCAACGCGACGGTGAACACGGTCGCCGCGCTCACGGGGCTTGCCCACGTCGGCCTCTTCGCACGGGAGGAGGAGCCGACCGATCTCGGGCATCTCGTCCATGAGCTGATGGACGAGGGGAAGCGCGTCGCCGCGGCCGCCGGGATCGCCCTCCACGAGGATCCATGGGAGATGAACGTGCTGGCGGTGCAGCGCGGCGAGACGCTGAAGAGCGACTACGCGCACGTGCCGTCGATGCTCGAGGACGTGCTGGCGCGGCGTCCAACCGAGGTCGACTTCATCACCGGGGCGCTCGTGCGCGAGGCGACACGGCTTGGAGTGCCGGTGCCGCTTCACACGGCGATGTACCGGCTGGTGAAGGGGTTGGAGGCCTCGTACGGCGCTGAGCGGCCGGCTCGGCCTGCCGTGACCCGCTAGGAGCGGCCTTCGGCCGCTCCTGTGACGGGTCGCGGCCTGGCCCGACGGCCGCGCCGTCGGGAGCCTTCGCGGCCTGGCGCCTAGCGGCGCGGCCGCTGCGCGGCGCGCTAACCGCGCGCCTTGCTCGGCGTCTTTGATCAACGATAAGACCCGGTGGTAAGCTAGCCCGCCCGCTTGGGGCGCTGCCTGAGAGGAGGAGAGGGGATGAGAGGGAGAAGGTGGATCGTTTTCGGCGTCCTCGTGCTGGCGCTCGGGCTCGCAGCGGCCGCGTGCGGCGGCGGGGACGAGGAGGCTGCGCCCCCGGCCGAGCCCGCGCCTGCCGAGCCTGCGCCTGCAGAGCCGGCTGCTGAGCCGCCGGCCGAGACGGCGGAACCGCCGGCCGACACGGGTGGGGCCGCCGAGCCCACCGGTGAGCCGATCGTGATCGGCGCCGCCATGGACCTCACGGGCGGCATGGCGCCCTTCGACGGTCCGGCTCTCGCCGCGGCACAGCTACGAGGTCGACACGCTGAACGCAGCCGGCGGCGTCGACGGACGCCCGATCGAGATCAACGTGATCGACACGCAGCTCGATCCGGACCAGACGAAGTCGGCGGCGATCGACCTGATCGACAACCAGGGCGCCGAAGTCCTGCTCGTGACCTGCGACGTCGACTTCGCCACCCCGGCGATCCAGGAAGCGCTGAACCGTGGCGTGCTCGCCCTGTCGCCGTGCATCGGCACCGACCAGATGGGCCCGCAGCGCTTCGGCGAGCAGGGGAAGCTCGCCTTCACCTTCGGCAACGTCGCCCAGGACGAGGGTGCCGCGATGGCCGAGTTCGCGCTCGACCAGGGCTGGACGAAGGCGATCGTCGTCAAGGACAACCTGATCGTCTACTTCCAGGACGTCGTCGACGCCTTTGCGCAGCGCTTCACGGAGAACGGCGGAGAGGTCGTCCAGACCGAGGAGTACCTGAACTCCATCGCCGGCGCGGAGACCGGAGGGACGGTGCAGAACGTCATCTCCGCGATCGCCGACACCGACGTCGACGTCATCGCGATCTCCACGGCATACGACGACCTGCCGGGGCTCGTCGGCGGCCTGCGCAGCCTCGGCGTGGAGACGCCGATCATCTGCTCGTGGGCCTGTGACGGCACGTACTGGAACCCCGCGGGGCTCTCGAACTTCTACACCGTGTCGTATGCGTCGCTGGTCGGGGACGATCCGAATCCGGACGTCACGCCCTATCCAGGAGATGACCGCCGCCGAGAACCGCCCGCAGCGAGCAGCTTCGTCGGAGGGGCGGCGCTCATCGACGCGATCGCAAGCGCGATCCAGGAGACAGGTGGGACCGACGGCACGGCGATCGCCGACGTCTTCGAGGGCTTCCAGGGCGTTCCCACGATCTCGGGCAACATCTCCTTCTCGCCCGAGCTGCACGGAGTCTTCGGACGGGAGTACCGGGTGATGCAGGTACAGGACGGCCAGCTCAGCTACCTCGAGAGCCGAGCGGCCTCGTCGCCCGCCGAGATCCGCTGACCTACGTTCGGCCGGCCGGCGGCGGCCTTCCGAACCGAGCGGTGGCCCGCAGAGACCCTGCGGGCCACCGCCGTTTCCCGCTCCTATGCGGGCGTGCACGCGCTCGAGGGAGTCTCAATCGACCTTCACCGGCATGAGGTCGTCGGGCTGATCGGCCCGAACGGCGCCGGGAAGACGACCCTCGTCAACATCGTCACAGGCTTCGACCGGCCGGACAGGGGGGCCGTCGAGCTCGACGACCGCGACATCACGACCTGGTCTCCCGATCGCCGTGGACGCACGGGCCTGGCACGAACGTTCCAGCACACGCACGCCTTCGCGTCGCTTTCCGTGCGCGAGAACGTCGAGGTGAGCGCGCTCGGGTCGGGGGCCGGCGCGAAGGAGGCCCGTCGGCGCGCGGACGAGCTGCTCGAGATCCTGCGGCTCGACGGCTACGCCCACGCACCGGCGGCGCGTGCTGCCGCACGGGCACGAGCGCAAGCTGGGAGTTGCGCGCGCGCTGGCCGTGGATCCCGCAGTTCGTGCTCATGGACGAGCCGGCGGCCGGGTTACCCGAGGCGGAGGTGCCCGAGTTCGCCGAGGTTGTGCGCTCCGTCCGCGACGATCACGCGGCCGGTGTCCTGCTCATCGACCACAACTTCGCCCTGATCATGGCGGTGTGCGACCGCGTCCACGTGCTGGACCAGGGCCGTACCCTCGCGGCGGGCACGCCGGAGGAGATCCGCCGCGACCCGAAAGTCGCGACCGCGTACCTGGGACACGTCGACGTCGAGGCGGGCGATGGCGACGCCTGAATCGGCGCCGGTCGCGGCCCTCGAGGTCGAGGACCTCGAGGTCCGTTACGGGTCGGTCCGCGCGGTTCGAGGGCTCAGCCTCCGGGCCGAGCGCGGATCGGTCGTCGGGTTGATCGGCCCAAACGGCGCCGGCAAGTCGACGACGCTCCAGGCGATCATGGGGATCGTGACGCCCCGCCGGGGCGACGTGCGCCTTGGCGGCCGGTCGATTGTCGGAGCGCCGAGCGAGCAGATCGCGCGGCTCGGGATCGCGCTCGTCCCTGAAGGACGCCGCATCTTACGGCGAGTTCACCGTAAAAGAGAACCTGCGACTGGGCCTGTTCGCACGGCCGTCGCGCGGCGGCGTCGAGGAGGCGGTGGCGTGGGTTTCCGACCTCTTCCCGGTCGTCCGCGAGTTCGCCGACCGGCCTGCGGGCGACCTCTCCGGCGGCCAGCAGCAGCAGCTCGCGATCGCACGGGCCCTGGTCGCAGGCCCGGCTGTCCTGCTTCTCGACGAGCCGACCCTCGGCCTGGCTCCCAGCGTGGTGCAGGCGCTCTTCGACACGCTCGCGGAGATCCGCTCGCGCGGCGTCACGATCCTGCTCGTCGAGCAGCGGGCGCAGCTCACCGTGGCGTTCGCCGACCGGACACATGTGATGCGGAACGGCGAGCTGGTCGCAACGCTTGCCCCCGGCGACGCCGACGACGTCGAACGGATCACGGCCGCCTACTTCGGACAATGAGCTGGCTCCAGTCGATCATCGACGCGCTTTCGCTGGGCGCCCAGCTGGCTCTCGTGGCTCTGGGAATCGGGCTCGTGTTCGGCGTCCTGCGGATCATCAACTTCGCTCAGGGCGAGCTGATCACGGCGGGCGCCTATGCGCTCCTGCTGACGAACGATCTGCCCGTCGCCGTGAGCATCGTGGCGTGTTTCGTCGTCGTGATCGCGTTCTCGCTCGCGATGGAGTTCGCATACCGGCCGCTGCGGCGTGTGACACCGGCGGCGGCGCTCGTCGCGACGTTCGCCGTCAGCTTCACGCTGCAGAGCATCGCGTTGCTCGTGTTCGGCTCGCAGGGCGAGGCCATCAACTTCCTGCCGAAGCTCAATCAGGCCTTCGAGATCGGAGATATCCGGATCCGCTGGGTCACGATCGCGACGATCGGCGTCGGCGCGCTGTTGCTTACGGCGATGGCGCTGTTCCTCTCCCGCACGGATCTCGGGCTGAGCATGCGGGCCGCCGCCGTCGACTTCCAGACCGCGCGCGTGCTCGGCGTGCGCGCCAGGCGGGTGATCGTGCTCGCGTTCGTGCTCGCCGGGATTCTGGCGGCGTGCGTGACGCTGCTCGTCGTGGTCCAGAACCCGCTGGCCACGCCGAACTACGGCTTCTTTTTCGTCATCCCCGGGCTCGTGGGCGTGGTGGTCGGCGGCATGGACCGGCTCGTCGCAGCGACGCTCGGCGGCTTCGTCGTCGGTTTCGCGACCTCGTTCGTCGCCGACCGCATCCCGCCCGACAGCCGCGCGTTCCTCACGTCCTACATCTTCGGCTTCGTGATCGTCGTGCTCCTCCTGAGGCCGAACGGGCTGTTCGCACGCCGGCGCGGAGTGGAGCGGCTGTGAGCCGGTCCGTCGCGCGACCGGCCTGGGAGCTGCTGGGGCCGTCGCTCGTGGTCGTTGCCGTAGCCGCGGTCGGCACGCTGACCTCGTCGTCGCTCGAGTTCCAGTTTCGGTCGGTGCTCGTGAGCGCGTCGATCGTCGTGGCGCTCTACACGTTCGTCGGAAATTCCGGCGTCATCTCGTTCGGCCACGTGAGCTTCGTCGCCGTGGGCGCATTCGCCGCGGGTATCACGACGGCCCCGGCCGAGGTGAAGCCCACGACGTTTCCCGAGTTGTTCGGGTTCCTCCAGGACGTCCATGTCGGCAACGCCGCCTCGCTCGCCATTGCCGCCGTGGTGGGCGGGGTGTTCGCGTTTCTCGTCGGTATCCCGATCATGCGCCTCTCCGGTCTCGCCGCAGGGATCGCGACGTTGGCTGTGCTCGCGATCACGAACAACGTCTTCAGGAACTGGGAGAGGATCGGTCCCGGCGCCAAGACCCTCTCGCTTATCCCTGAGACCACGAGGCTGCTCCAGGCGACGATCGGGCTGCTCGCGGTGATGGCGATCGCGTTCGCCTACCAGAAGAGCCGGCAGGGCAGGATGCTGCGCGCCGCGCGGGACGATCCGCCGGCTGCCCGCGCGAGCGGGGTCAACATCCACCGCCAGCGTCTGCTGGCTTTCACGCTGAGCGGCGCCCTGGCCGGGTTTGCCGGTGGGCTGCTCGTGCACCTGCTCGGCTTCATCAACACGACCCAGGTCTTTCTCGATCTGACCTTTATCACGCTCGCGATGCTCGTGATCGGAGGGGCCGGTAGCCTCTGGGGCGCCGTGCTCGGAGCATTGCTCGTCTCTGGCCTCGACTCCCTCCTGGCCGAGGCGGAGAAGGGCATCGGCGACGTCACCGTTCCGTCAGGCACCCGGCTGCTCACGATGGGCGTGTTGATGTTCCTCGTCCTGATCCTGCTGCCGCGCGGCGTCACCGGCGGTCGCGAGCTGTCGTGGCCCTTCCGGCGGCCGGCGGGGGCCCGCGTGGGCGGCCGACGGGCTCGATCGGGGAGGTTCACGCAGCGCTGCGCCAGCTGCTGCGGAGGAGGCCCGAAGCGTGAGGGTCGTCGTGGTCGGCTGCGGCGCCGTGGGCTCGCTGTTCGCCGCCAATCTGGCGCAGCTCGACGACGTCGAGGTGTGGGCTTTCGACGTCTCGCAGCCGCATGTCGACGCGATCAACGAGAACGGCCTGCGCCTCTCCGGCGCCGGCGATGTGCTCGGCAGGCTGCGGGCGACCACCGACCCGGCGGAGCTGCCCCCGTGTGATTTCGGGATCGTGGCGACGAAGGCCATGCACACGGGCGCCGCCGTGGCGGCGGCGTCGGGCGCGCTTGCGGACGGCGCCGTCGCGTCCGTGCAGAACGGGATCGGCAACGAGGAAGCGATCGCGGAGCATGTGCCGCGGGTCATTCGCGGGACGACGTTCCCCGCCGGGAAGATCCTCGCTCCCGGTCACGTGCAGTGGGATGTCAAGGGCGACACGACGCTCGGGCCGTTCGAGCCGCAGCCGGCGTCGCTTGCCGAGGTCGAGCAGCTTGCGGACGCGTGCACGCGGGCGGGCTTGCCGACACAGGCCGTCGCCGACGCGCGCGGGCCGCAGTGGCGCAAGGTGATCTTCAACTCGGCGACGAACCCGGTCGGGGCGCTGACCGGCCTGACCCACGGGCGGGTCTGCGAGGATCCGGCGCTGCGTCGCCTCGTGACCGTGCTCGTCGACGAGGGCAAGGCGGTCGCAGCGGCGCAGGAGATCGAGCTGGACGCCGACCCCGAGGAGCTGATCGACTTCGCGGCCCGGCCGGAGGTGGCCTACGACCACAAGGCGAGCATGCTCCAGGACGTCGAGGCGAGGCGCGAAACCGAAATCGACTACCTGAACGGCGGCATCGTACGTTTCGGCCGCGAGCACGGGGTGGCGACGCCCGCGAACGAGGCGATCTGGGCTCTCGTCAAAGGGCTCGAGCGATCGTGGTCGGCAGGCCGATGAGGGCCGGATGAGATCCGGCCCCTACAGGGGGCGAGCGCCGCAGAGGGCGCTCCGCGACAGGACCCTAGGCGTGTTGTCGTAGGGGCCGGATCTCATCCGGCCCCCGAACAAGAGGAGGACAGGTGACGGACAAGGCGGAGGTCGAGCGGCGGTACGGGAGGATCCGGGAGGCGCTCGCCCGCGACGGGCTCGACGCGGCGATCGTGTCGGGCAACGAGTACACGGGCTTCGAGGGCGCCGTGACGTACCTGTCCGGCTTCGTGATCGTCCACCGCTACGCCTACGTCCTCCTGCCGCTCGACGGCGAGCCGGCGATCGTCTTCCCCAGCGAGGCGCGCTACGTCGGCGAGCACGGCACGACCTGGATCGAGGAGCAGGTCTTCGTCGACCGGCCGGGCGAGTGGCTCCGCGACCGCATCCGCGACCGGGCGTGGAAGCGGGTCGGCGTCTTCGGTCTCGACTACATCATGACCGTGCGGGACTACCGGGCACTGGAGGACGCAGCCGAGCTTGTGCCCTGGGACGTCGAGTTCGACCACGCGCGCGCGGTCAAGAGCGATGCCGAGCTCGAGTCGGTGCGGGAGAGCGTGCGCATCAACGAGGAGGGCTTCTGGACGTTCCTCGAGACGTTCGACGTGGGGAGGACGGAGGCCGAGATCCTCGCCCCGTGCGAGAAGCTCTTCGTCGAGAGCGGTTGCGGCCGGCTGACGATGGACATGGTGCTCGTGGGCGACGAGGCCGGGCGCGCCCAGCCGGAGTTCCGGATCGCCAGCTCGAGGCGACGGATCGGCCAGGGCGACGTCGTCCTGCCCTCGCTCGAGGTCGCCGGGCCCGGCGGGCACTGGGTCGAGGTGTCGCGTGCGATCAAGGCCGGCGGGGAGCCGAACGACGAGACCAAGCGCATGGCGGAGGCCTACGAGGCCTCCTTCGAGGCGACCAAGGGCGCCATGCGCGCCGGCGTGACGGCCCACGAGCTCCATCGTGCGGTCTCGAAGGGATTCACGGACCGCGGGTACAAGCTCGGCCACGTCACCGGCCACTCGATCGGCATGACGATGATCGAGTTCCCGAAGGTCGGGGAGGGGGTAGACACCCCGCTGGAGCAGAACATGGTGCTCTCGGTTCACCCCCACGTGATCTCGGACGACGGGCTTTCATGCCTCTACATGCAGGAGACCTGGCTCGTGACGACGGACGGCGGCGTGCCCCTCTCGACGGTGCCGATGCGCATCTTCGATGCCTCGGAGTCCCGTCCCGCGTAGAGTTCCCGCACCCGCCCGAGCACGGCGTGCGTGTTACAAGGTCGTCATCGCGTGGGAACGGTGGGGTTAACCGAACACCCCGAGGTGGGCTGTCTCCGTGGTGCCGGGGGCCAGCTCGTGTAACAGTCCGTCGTCAGACGGACCGACGGAGGGCTGATGAAGTCGCTTATGGAGCTGGAGAATCAGGAAGCGCACGTCGACGGGGCGGGAGTAGTCTCGGCGCATGACGTGACCCGCCGCTTCGGGGAGGGCGAGACGGCCGTCGATGCTCTGGGCGGCGTCTCCCTCGACATCCCGAAGGGACAGCTGACGGCTGTCATGGGGCCGTCGGGCTCGGGCAAGTCGACCCTCATGCATATTCTCGCGGGGCTCGATCGCCCGACGGCCGGCACCGTGGCCATCGACGGCACGGAAATAACCCAGCTCGACGATCGCGCGCTGACCTTGCTTCGGCGCGAGCACGTCGGCTTCATCTTCCAGTTCTTCAACCTCCTGCCCATGCTCACGGCCGAGGAGAACATCGCCCTCCCGCTCGACCTCGCAGGCGAGAAGCCCGACCAGGCTTGGCTCGACGAACTGATCGGCCGGGTCGGACTTGCCGACCGGCGCAAGCACCGCCCCTCCGAGCTCTCCGGCGGTCAGCAGCAGCGAGTCGCAATCGCCCGCGCGCTCGTCTCGAAGCCCACCATCCTGTTCGCGGACGAGCCCACGGGCAACCTCGACTCGAAGACGGGCGAGGAGATCCTGACTCTTGCTGCGCGACTCCGTCGACGCGTACGGCCAGACGACACTCATGGTCACCCATGAGCCTCGCGCGGCGGCGATGGCCGATCGCGTCCTCTTCCTCGCCGACGGTCTCATCGTGAAAGACATGGGCCGCGCGAGCGCGAGCGAGATCCTCGACGCGATGAACGTGCTCTCGAAGTAATGATCGGTGTCGCGCTCAAGGGGCTCGCCGGCCGCAAGCTGCGAGCGATACTGACCGCGCTCGCGATCATCCTCGGCGTCGCGATGATCAGCGGCACGTACGTCCTGACCGACACGATCGACAAGGCGTTCTCGAACATCTTCACGGCGGTCTACGCGGACACCGACGCCGTGATCACCGGCGAGTCGATCTTCGGGAGCGAGGACGAGGGCGTTACAGCGCCGTCCTTCGACGAGTCGCTGCTCGGCCAGGTCCGAGACCTTCCGGGCGTGGCGCAGGCGTCCGGCAGCATCGACGACTCCGCCCAGCTAACGGACAGAGAGGGCGACATCGTCGGCGGAGGCGGGCCGCCGACGCTGGCCTTCGGAGTCGAGCCCGACGATCCGTTCGTCCCGACGGAGCTCACCTCCGGGTCCTGGGCGGACACCGACGGCGAGGTCGTGATCGACGCCGCTACCGCGCAAGAAGAGGGATACGCGGTGGGCGACAAGATCGGCGTGGTCGCCAAGGGGCCTGTGCAGGAGTTCACGATTTCCGGAACGGCGCAGTTCCCCGGTCAGGAATCCCTCGGCGGCGCCACGTTCGCAATCTTCACGCTGGCCGAGGCCCAGCGGCTGTTCGACAAGGAAGGTCAGCTCGACGCCATCTCGATCGCGGCGAACGAAGGCGTCGCTCCCGAGCAGCTCGTCCAGGAGATCAACCCGATCCTCCCGCAGAACACGCAGGTCCGCACCGGCGTCCAGGAGACACAGGAAGCGGAGAAGGACATCGAGCAGTTCACCAGCATCATCGGCTACATCCTGCTCGCGTTCGGGTTCATCGCCCTCTTCGTCGGCGCGTTCGTCATCTCGAACACGCTTTCGATCACCGTTGCCCAGCGGGTGCGCGAGTTCGCGACCCTACGGACGATCGGGGCGTCCCGGCGCCAGATTCTCACGTCGGTCATCCTGGAGGCACTCGTCATCGGGACGATCGCCTCGGTGATCGGCCTGTTCCTCGGGCTTGGGCTGGCCAAGGGCTTGACCGCGCTCTTCGACTCGATCGGCTTCGACCTGCCGAAGACAGGGCTCGTGTTCGCCGGCCGGACGATCGCCGTCAGCCTGCTCGCGGGCATCCTCATCACCCTGATCGCGGGAGTGTTCCCTGCGATTCGCGCGACGCGGGTCGCGCCTATTGCTGCGGTGCGCGAAGGCGCGACATTGCCGCAGTCGCGCTGGGCGCGCTTCACGCCCTGGGTCGGGGCAGTCATCACCGCGATCGGAATTGCCCTGCTCGTCTACGGGTCGCTCGCCGACCCCGACAGCCTGGGCGTGACGGAGCGTCTGGTCTCGCTCGGCGTCGGCGTCCTGGTGCTGTTCATCGGCTTCGCCATGGTCTCGCGATACCTGGTCAAGCCGCTGGCCCGAGCGCTCGGCTGGCCGGGTGTCAAGATCGGCGGCGCCGCCGGGCGGCTCGCGCGCGAGAACTCCATGCGGAATCCGGTGAGAACCGCGCGCACCGCGGCAGCGCTGATGATCGGCCTGGCGCTGATCTCGTTCGTCGCGATCTTTGCCTCCGGGCTGCAGAACTCGATCTCGGCGGCGGTCGACGAACAGGTCAACGCCTCGTACGTGGTCGTCTCGGACGACAACTTCACGCCGTTCGATCCGTCGGTGGACCAGGCGCTTGCGTCCGTCCCCGGGGCTGAGGTCGTGGGTGTCCGGGGTGGCCGCGGGAAGGTGCTCGACAGCGAGGAAAACGTCACCGGTGTCGATCCGAGCACGATCGCCAGCGTCTACACATTCGACTGGACGAACGGCTCCGACGCGGTGCTGTCGACGCTCGGGCAAGACGGCGCCATTCTCGACAAGGAGTTCGCGGAGGACAACGATCTCACCGTCGGCGATCGGTTCGAGATGCTGTCGCCGAACGGCAAGACGCTGGATCTCGAGGTCAAGGGGATCTACGACGCGCCCGCCTTCTGGCAGATGCTCGGCTCCGTGAGCATCCCGGTGGACACGTTCGACGCGACGTTCAACGATCCCAAGAATCTCTATACCTTCATCACCACCCCGAGCGGCGCTTCGTCGCAGACCGAGCAGGCGCTCGAGGCCGCCGTCGCGGACTTCCCGGGCGTCAAGGTCGATACACGCGACGGCTTCTCGCAGGCCCAGCAAGACTCGGTGAAGCCGATCCTCTACATGTTCTACGTTCTGCTCGCGTTGTCGGTCCTCGTGAGCCTGTTCGGGATCGTCAACACGCTCGTGCTCTCCGTCTTCGAGCGCACGCGGGAGCTCGGCATGCTGCGCGCGATCGGCATGACCCGGCGTCAGGTGCGGCGGATGATCCGGCACGAGGGCATCGTGACGGCGCTGATCGGAGCAACCCTCGGGATCGGGCTCGGCATTGCCCTCGCCGCGCTCGTGACCGCGGCGCTCTCGAGCGAGGGCCTCGTCTTCTCGGTGCCGGTCATCAGCCTCATCGTGTTCGTGATCGTCGCCATCGTGGCCGGCATGCTCGCGGCGATCTTCCCGGCCCGGCGCGCGGCGAAGCTGAACGTCCTCGAGGCGCTCCAGTACGAGTAGGGCGCGCAGCGCGCTACCCGTACCTGTAGGGGCCGGATCTCATCCGGCCCGTGGGCCGATCCAGTCGGCCCGCGACAGGCCGGCCCGCGGCCGATCAGGTCGGGCCGGACAGGTCCGGCCCCTACGATTCTTTGGCCCGCTTGCGTTCCGGGTCGTACACGGGGTGGTGGACGATCTCGCCGTCCACTTTCTGACCCCCGACGCTTGCCGTGACCTTGGTGCCGGGCTCGCGCACGTCCTTGTGGACCTTCGCGAGGCCGAGCGTCTTCCCACCCAGGTAGGGGGACTCGACCGACTGCGTGACGAGCCCGATCTCGCGGCCGTCGGTCGAAAGTGACGCTCCGGTCGCGCCGTCCCCGCCGGACTCGAGCACGACGCTCGTCAGACGCTGGGTCGTCGCGTCGCGGTCCCGCTCGCAGCCTTCGCGCCCCTGGAAGTCACCTTTGCCGAACGCGACCGACCAGCCGAGCCCGCACTCGAAGGGGGAGACCGTGGGGTCGTACTCGACCCCCCCGATGATGAACCCGCCCTCGATGCGGAACAGGTCGAGCGCGACCATGCCGATCACCTTCATGCCGTTCGTCGTGCCCGCCTCGACGAGGGCGTCCCACAGCTCGAGCGAGCGGTCGCGCTCGACCCAGAGCTCGTAGCCCAGCTCCGCCGTGTACCCGAGCCGCGTCATGAAGACCGGGATGCCCGCGATCTCGACGTCCTCTCGGAACGTGTAGTAGGGAAAGGCGGCGTTGGAGAGATCGCTCGACGTGAGCGGCTGGAGGATCTCTCGGCTCCGCGGCCCCTGCAGGCAGAGGTGGGGAGTTGCGTCGGTGTGCTCCCGCACCTCGATGCCCGTCCCCTCAGCTGCCGCCGAGAAGTACTCGAAATCACGGTCGTTCGCTCCGCAGAAACGCACCGAGTCCGGCGAGCGCATCATCGTCGTGCAGTCGTCCACCATCTTGCCGCTCTCGTCACAGAGCGCTCCGTATCCGATGCGGCCCTGGGAGAGCTTCGAGACGTCGCGCGTGACGATCCCGTTGACGAGTGCGAGCGCGCCGGGCCCCTCGAGGGAGACCTTGCGAAGCATCGAGAAGTCCATGAGCGCAGCCGCCTCGCGGCAGGCGCGGTACTCCTCGAGCGTGTCGGTGACGACCGTCGGCGCCCAGTACCCGAACAGGTCCATCCACTGGTCCGTCACGGCCGCGAGCTTCCCGTAGAACGCGGTCTCCTTGGTCAACACGCCTCCTTTCGTGCGAATCGCAAGCCTAGATGGTTGATCGGGAAGTGTGGTGCCACGGTTTCCGATCAATTCCCGATCAATCATCTGTCGAGGCGCTCTGATCAGACGGCCGGCTCGCCCTCGAGAGCGACGAGCGACCAGACGACCGGGCGCTCCAGCTTGTCCTCGCGGCAGGAGACGGCGCGCGGCGGGTCGGCGTCCGTGCCGCGAACGCGCACGCGGAAGCGTGTGTCGTCGTTGCGAAGCGTCGCCGCAGCCTCGGCTCCGTCGGCTTCGAGGCTCTCGAGAATCAGATCGTGGATCCCGAGCAGGTCCGCCTGCCGGCGGACGAAATAGTCCGCCGCCTGCGCGGCCGGCGGGAGCGACGACCTGCCGCGGAGATGGGGAAGATCGATGCGGCCGGCTTCGTACTCGGCGGTCGAAACGAGAGCATCCTCAGGCGAAAGGCGGCCCAACCAGAGGCCGTCGGGAAGGCAGACGAGGTTCGCCGCGAAGCGATGCCCGCCCAGGTGCGAGCACTCCCACACTCGCCCGGCTCTTGCCTCGTCGAGCGCGGCCGCGACGGGCCGGCCGAGCCGTGCGCAGCATGCGTCTCGGCGGCTGTTCGTGCAGACGAGGTACAGCGGGCCGTCGACCGGTCGCCCCCCGGCAGGCCGCTCTCCCTGCGCCAGCGCCTCGAGGTCCAGCGCCAACAGATCGCGATCGTCCTCGATGTGATGCTCGTCGAGGAACGGCGCCGGCTGATCGGAGCGCCCGAGGAAGCAGCGCCTGCCGCCGGCATCCCTGCCGGCAGGCTTCACGAGCAGCGCCTTGATCCCCAGCTCCTTCGTCCGAGCCTGAAGCTCGGCGCCCACCTGGGGATCGAGACGCGACTCGACGAGCGCCGAGTGGCCCCACGGGCCGGCCTGCTCGACGAGCAGCCACGCGGCGGCTTCCGAAGCCGTGGCGAAAAGCGGCTCCTCGAGGGCCATCGAGACCGTCGAGCAAGAGGTGGAAGGCATGACCGCTACCGTACTCGACTCGTCGCCCGCCTCCGCCTCAACGGTAGTACCCTCCGCGGTGCGCGCGATCGCAGAAGCGCAGCCGGAATCGACGAAGGGAGAACGCATGGCCACCGTCAAGAGCGTCCCGGTCTCGAATATCGCCACGGACGAGTACGAGCCCTTCCTGCACGAGGGCGAGGCCTTCGGCGACGTCCACTGGTTGCGCGTGGGAAGCGGCGGCGACGGCGCCCTCTACACGGGTCTCTGGACTCACGCCCCCGCCGACCTCCCGTACGTCTTCCCCGGCGACGAGACCTTCCACGTGCTCGAGGGCGAGGTCACGATCGACGTCGAAGGCGGCGACTCCGTGACGCTGAAGCCGGGCGACATCGCCTCGTTCAGCAAGGGGCAGTCGTCCACCTGGCACATCACGCAGCCCTTCAAGAAGTTCTTCGTCATCAGCGGTTGACGAAAGCCGAATACGACATCGTCGTTGTCGGGGGCGGCTTCGCCGGAGTCACCGCGGCGCGAGAGTTGTCGCACACCGGCCATCGCACGGTGTTGCTCGAGGGTCGTGACCGCGTCGGAGGTCGTACCTGGACGTTCGAGTTCGGCGGGCAGAAGGTCGAGCTGGGCGGCACGTGGGTGCACTGGCACCAGCCCCACGTCTGGGCGGAAATCCGCCGCTACGGGCTCGAGGTGACGGAGAGCCCGCCCCCGACGCTCACCGGCTGGCTCGTCGGGCAGGAGCTCAAGCAGGGCCCGCCGGAGGAGCTCTGGGGGCTGATGACGGACAGCACGGATCGCCTGTGCCACGACGCACGCGAGCGGCTCGAGCGTCCGCACGATCCGCTGCAGTGCGATCTTGCCGACGTTGACCGGCTGTCGATCCAGGACCGAGTCGACGAGCTCGGCTTCGACCGCGAGCTGCACGACGTCAACGACGGCGTCTGGTCGACGTGCTCGAGCGCCTATCTCAACGAGACCGGCCTCGTAGCAGCGCTTCGCTGGTACGCGCTCTCGGGCTGCAGCTTCCAGTTGATGATGGATTGCATCGCCCGCTACAAGATCGTCACCGGGACGCGGAGCCTGGTCGAGGCGATCGCGGCCGACGGCGGCTTCGAGATCCGCTACGAGACTCCGGTCGCGGCGGTCGAGCAGAGCGCAGACACTGTCGCCGTTCGCACTCGTGAGGGCGACACGATCGAGGCGCGAGCCGCCGTGGTCGCCGTGCCGGTCAATGCGCTCGGTGCGATCGACTTCGTCCCGGCGCTCTCGGAAGGGAAGCGGACCGTCGCGGCCGAGAAGCAGTCCTCCCACGGTGTCAAGATCTGGGTTCGCGTGCGCGGGGACCATGACTACCTCGCGGTGGCGCCGAGCACCTACGGGATCACGTTCCTCCAGTCGGAGTACAAGATCGACGGCGACACGCTCTTCGTCTGCTTCGGCCCCGATGCGTCTGCGCTCGACCCGGCGGACAAGGACGCGGTCGCGAGCGCGGCCGGCGAGTTCTTCCCCGGCGCCGAGATCGTCGACTCGCACGCACACGACTGGACAGGTGACGAGTTCGCGCAAGGGACGTGGTGCATGTTCCGGCCGAACCAGCTCACGAGGCACCTGGCCGAGCTCCAGGAGCCGGAGGGTCGCGTCTACCTGGCGACGGCCGACGTCGCAGACGGCTGGAACGGGTTCATCGACGGCGCCATCGAGAGCGGGCTGACGACCGCCCGCAAGGTGGCCCGTGCCCTCGCGGGAGACCCGTCGGCCCGAGAATGAGCCTCGACGAGCTCGAGCCCGGCGACCGCATGATGGTCGAGGGCCTCTACTGGTGGGGCCCTGCGACGCTCTTCCGCTGCCCGGTCGACCCCGATCCCGCGAGCTGCGACGTGGCGCTCGTGGGCGTCCCGCACGCCTCCGGGAACGCGTCCACGGAGCGCGACCAGCACCTCGGACCGCGCGCCGTGCGCCACGTGTCGGCGCTCCAGCGGCGCTACCACGCCGCGTTCGGAATCTCCCCCTGGGACGCATGCCGGATCAACGACCTCGGGGACGTCCCGTTCCCGGAGGCGAACGACAACGAGCGCTGTATCGAGCGCATCACCGCGTTCTTCTCGCAGATCGCCGCGGCGGGAACGCGTGCCGTGGCGGTCGGCGGCGACCACAGCGTCACCGGCGGGATCGTCCAGGGGCTCGTCGGCCCGCACTCGAAGCTGGCCCCGCGGCCCCGTGGCGCTGCTTCACCTCGACGCGCACATCGACGCCTACGAGTCCATTCCCCACTGGCTCGGCGCGAAGAAGTCGGCGGCTCACTGGGCGAGCTACCTCGTCCGGCAGGGCCAAGTCGATCCGGCACGCAGCGTCCAGATCGGCATCCGCGGCAACCCGCGCACGCCCGACTGGCTGCAGCCGAGCTACGACCTCGGCTACGAGGTGATCCCGATCCAGCGCTACCGGGAGCTCGGCGCCGAGCGCTGCATCGAGCTCATCGAGGAACGCATCGGCGATGCGCCGCTCTACATCACCTTCGACCTCGACTGCCTCGACGCGAGCGTCGCGCCGGCGGTCTCGAACCTCGAGCCGGCGTTCACCGGGTTCAGCATGGACGAGGCACGGCAGCTGCTCCACGCGGTTCGCGGCAAGAACGTGATCGGCGGGGACGTCGTCTGCCTGATGCCGACGAAGGACTCGCCGAACGGCATCACGGCCATGGTCGCCGCGGCCGTCATGTTCGAGCTGATCTGCCTCGTCGCCGACCGGCTCACCGCGGGCTAGGAGGAGACGCCATGGCAAGGTTCCACTTCACGCGGGAGATGATGCGGGGCCCGATCTACCGCAAGTACGAGAAGGCCGTCGCGAATGTCGTGGAACCCGCGCGAGCTCGACTTCGGGCCGGACGCCGAGGACTGGCAGCGCCTGTCGGAGGCGCAGCGGCGGCAGATCCTGGGTGTCACAGTGCGCTTCTTCGCCGGCGAGCAGGCGGTCACCGACGAGCTCCTGCCGATGATCGCCGCCGCGAGGGCGCTCGACCGCTTCGACTGGGTCATGTTCCTCGGGACGTTCATGCTGGAGGAGGCGAAGCACGCCGAGTTCTTCGCGCTCTGGCACGAGCGGGTCGCCGGCATCCTCGAGCCAGACGAGGTGAGCCCGTTCTTCCTCGAGCGCGGGGCGACCGTCGACCCGACCGGCCGCTTCGAGCTCAAGGAGCTGCTCCACGAGGGGCTCCCGCGCTACGGCCGCCAGCTGACGGCGGCTGTCGCCTCGGGGGACGAGCGTGCCGTCGAGGACGAGTTCGTCCGCTTCGCCACGCTCTACAACAGCTTCGCGGAGGGCGTGCTGACGATGCCGTCCTACGAGATCGTGATCGACACGACCGAGCTCTGGGATGCCCTGCCGACCCTGCGTCACGGCTTCCGCCGGATCCTCGCCGACGAGGGCCGTCACATCACGTTCGGGACCGAGGCGATCCGCCTCCTCATCGCGAACGACCCGTCGCGGGAGGCGCTCGTGCATGCGACGTTCGATGAGTTCCGCGGCAACATCGTTGGCCTGGTCGAGTACCAGAAGTCGATCCCCGGCCTCGATCTCGACAAGTACCAGACGCAGAAGGTGCGCCACTACCGAAACCGCTGCCGCGAGATGGGAGTCTCGCCGGACGAGACCCTGGTCGAGCAGATCCTCGACCCGACGATCGACTTCGTCGTCGGCGTCGAGGCAGGGTGACCGCGGCCTCCGGCCGCTCTTGGCGGGTCGCGGCCGGCCGAGCCGGCCGCTCAGCCGCCGGGTTCCCTCTCCTAGGACTTGATCTTGCGGAACGCGTTCTTGACGCGGATCTGCGCGCCCTCGAACTCGAACAGATCGCAGCCGCGCACGGCCACGCCCCCGGATACGAACGTCCACTCGGAGGCGCCCCGATCGCCGGCGACCCACGCGGTCGCGTCCTCGAACCGTCCGTCCGGGAAGCGCTCGAAGAACGCAGTCACGCCTCTGCGGATCTCGTCCCGGCCGGCGTACGACGCTCCCATCAGCTCGGGACCGACCGAGGCGTGGAATTCGCAGTCGTCGGCGAAGAAGCTGACGATTCCCTCCACGTCGTGGGCGTTCCACGCATCCATGAAGGCGTCGAGGCGCTCGCTCGTCATCGTTTGCTCAGTCGTTGCCATCAGTTTCTCCTTCCTCTGTCGTCGCGACGGCCACGGGCTCGAGGGCCAGCGACTCGAGCACGAGCTCGGAGAGCTCGCGGAGCTCGATGTCCGCCGAGTGCCCGGACGTCTTGATCGCATCCTCGTACATCGTCACGTCCTTCGGGCAGGCTACGGTGAAAAGGTCGATCCTGCCGAGCGCGACCGCCTCGTCGATGCGATTCTCGCTCGGGCGCTGGGCGTCCTCCCGCTTCAGCTCCTTCATCCAGATGCGTCCGCCGCCGGCGCCGCAGCAGAAGCTCTGGTCGCGGTTGCGCGGCATCTCGACGAGCTCGCACCCGAGGCGCCGCAGCACCTCGCGCGGCGGTTCGTAGACGCCGTTGTAGCGCCCGAGCGTGCACGGGTCGTGGTACGTGATCCGGTAGCCGAGCTGCTTGCGCGGCGTGACGGCGCCGTCCTCGATCAGCTCGAGCAGGAGCTCGGAGTGGTGCACCACCTGGGCGGCCGACCACGGCGCGCCCAGCTCCGGGTACTCGTTCCTGAGCGTGTTGTAGGTGTGCGGATCGCTCGACAGGATGCGCGTGAACTCGCACTTGCCGATCGCCTCGATGTTCTCCTCCGCAAGCGAGGAGAAGAGGCCCTCCTCGCCGGCGCGGCGCACGTCGTTGCCCGCGGTCTTCTCGGCGTCGTAGAGGATTCCGAAATCGACGCCCGCGTGGTGGAGGATGCGCGCGAGCGCCTGCGTGTTGCGCTGGTTGCGAGGATCGAACGACGCGTAGTCGCCGACGAACCAGAGGACGTCGACCGGCTCCTTGCGAGCGTCCTTGATCTCGAACCCGAGCCCCCTCGTCCAGCGTGCGCGCTTGCGCCTGGCCTCGCCGAACGAGTTGCCCGACGTGTAGATCGTCTCGAGCGTCGACTGCAGCAGGCTGTCCATCTCACCGCGCTCGACGAGCGCCCGGCGCATCTGGTTGATGATCGGCACGTGTTCGATCCCGACCGGGCAGATCTCGACGCAGGCCATGCACTGCATGCAGGACCAGAGCGTCTCCGGCCGGATCGGGTCGCCCGCGATCGGCTGCGTCACATCGAACAGCGGCCCCACGCCGAGCGTCGCGCGTAGCCCGATCGAGCCCTCGGCCACCTCGCGAAGATCGAGGATCAGGTCGCGAGGCGAGAGCGGGTACCCGGACGCGGTCGCGGGGCACGCTGCGTGGCACTTGCCGCACTTCGTGCAGGCGTCGAGGTCGACGAGGTGACGCGGCGACAGCGCCGTGATGGTCGCGTAGCCGACTTCCTCGGGCTTCGCGTCGGCCGGGAGCGGCGCCAGGCGCTGGCCGGGCTTCTCGTCCCGCAGCGCGACGCCGGCCGGGCCCGCGAGCATGTGGACGGCCTTCGTGAAGGGAATCGAGGCCACGAAGAAGAGCGCGACGACACCGTGAACCCACCAGTCGACGATGCGCGCACTGGAGGCCTCGGCGTCGGCGAGGCCGATCGTGCGCAGGCCGTTTCCGACGAGCCAGCCGATCGGCGACCACACCTCGAAGTCCGGCCGGTCCGCGGCGATCCGGAACGCCTCGAGCAGGAAGCCCGACAGCGCGAGGAAGAAGAGGATGCCGAGGAAGGTCCAGTCGCCGATCACGTACCTGCGCCGGTCGTACTCTCCTTCGGGCCGGTCGGGACGCCAGTAGTTCAGCCGGAACGGCTTCAGCACGCCTCGTTTGACGGCCATGACGCCGATTCCGACGACGAGCGCTGCGCCGAACAGGTCCAGGAAGAGGGAGTAGCCCTTGTAGAACCAGCCTTGCCAGAAGTCGAAGCCGAGCGGACCGGCCAGGTCGTCCTGGAACGCCAGGATGGCCGTTCCGATGAAGAGGACGAGGAAGCCGTAGAAGATGAAGAGGTGGCCGACCCCGGCCATCGTGTCGCGCCGCCGAATCCACGAGTGGGTGAGGACGATCCGCGCGGTCCGCGCGACCCTCTGCGCCGCGGGCTTCGTCGAAGAGCGGTCGAACCTGACCCGCTCACGGCTCGATCGGTACTTGCGGACCAGCCGGTAGACGCCGTAGAAGAAGATCGCGGTCGAGAGGAAGATCAGGAAGTACCAGAAGGCGACCTGCCAGGTGGCGAGACCGTCGAACGTCTCGCGCGTTGCGACCTCGGCGAGCATGGAGGCCCACTGTACTGCGCCGCCTGGCGCGTCAAGCAAGGTCCGCCGGCCACCCCGCGCTCCCGAGACCCCTTACGCTTGGCCCTCAAAGGGAGGAGCTGAATGGTCATCCGGAGCCCGTTGTCGGATCTCGAGATCCCGGACGTCGCGCTGACGCCGTTCGTGCTCGAGCGCGCCCGGCAGCTCGGCGACCACCCTGCGCTCGTCGACGGGGTCACCGGGAGGACCATCGGCTATGCGGAGCTCGACGACCTCGTCCGCCGGTGCGCGGCGGGACTGGCGCGGCGCGGGCTCCGGGCCGGCGACGTCGTGGGGATCTGCAGCCCCAACGTTCCCGAGTACGCCGTCGCGTACCTCGGGGTGGCCCTCGCCGGGGGCGCGAGCACGACGGCAAACGCCCTCTACACGGCCGACGAGCTCGCGTTCCAGCTGCGAGACGCCCGCGCGCGCTTTCTCGTGACGCTGCCGGCGCTCCTCGATCGCGCGCTGCCGGCGGCGCGCGACAGCGGCGTCGAGGAGGTGTTCGTCTTCGGGGAGGCAGAGGGCGCGACGCCGTTCCGCGACCTTCTGGAGCAGGGAGACGACGTCCCCGTCGTGGATATCGACCCGGCGGAGCACGTGGCATCGCTGCCCTACTCGAGCGGGACGACCGGAACGGCCAAGGGGGTCATGCTCACGCACCGCAACCTCGTGGCGAACGTGCTCCAGGTCGTTGCGATGCGACCGTTCCGCCCGGACGACGTCGTCGTGGGCCTGCTGCCCTTCTTCCACTGCTACGGGCAGTCGGTGGTCATGAACGCGAGCCTCCGCGAAGGGGCGACGGTGGTCACGATGCCGCGGTTCGACCTCGAGCAGTACCTCGCTCTCTCGCAGGAGCACCGCGCCACGCTCGCGTACGTGGCGCCGCCCGTCGTGCTCGCCCTCGCGAAGCATCCGAGCGTCGAGGGCTTCGACGTCTCGAGCCTTCGATCCGTTCTCTCCGGCGCTGCGCCGCTCGACGGCGAGCTCGCGGCCGCCTGCTCCCAGCGGCTGGGCTGCGAGGTCGTCCAGGGCTACGGGATGACCGAGGCGAGCCCGGTCACGCACATGACTCCGTTCGACGCGCCCGCTGCGACCCGGGCAGCATCGGCCCGCTCGTGGCCGGGACAGAAGCGTGCATCGTCGACGTCGCCACCGGCGAGGAGGTGGAGGAGGGGAAACCGGGGGAGCTGCTCGTGCGAGGCCCGCAGGTCATGAAGGGCTACCTGGGCAACGACACGGCCACCTCCGCGGCGATCGCGGACGGCTGGCTGCGCACGGGGGACGTCGCGACCGTCGACGGCGACGGCTGGTTCGCGATCGTCGACCGCATCAAGGAGCTGATCAAGGTCAGCGGCTTCCAGGTGGCCCCCGCCGAGCTGGAGGCCGTCCTGCTCGACCCATCCGGCGGTAGCGGACGCATGCGTCATCGGCGTGCCGGACGAGCGTGCAGGCGAGGCTCCCAAGGGCTTCGTCGTGCTCTCGGGCACCGTCGCCCCGGAGGAGCTCATGGAGTACGTCGCGACCCGGGTGGCGCCGCACAAGCGGATCCGGGAGCTCGAGGTCATCGACGCCATCCCGAAGTCGCCGTCCGGCAAGATCCTGCGCCGCGTGCTCGCCGAGCGCGAGCGGGCGGCGAGGGCATAGGGCGGACGGGCGCGGCAGCCTCGGCGGCGGGCCGTTGTGAGCGTGGAAAAGACCGACGTCGTCGTGGTCGGGGCGGGGCTCGCGGGTCTCACGGCCGCCCGCGATCTCCAGCGTGCCGGTACGGAGGTCGTCCTGCTGGAGGCTCGCGACCGGGTAGGCGGCCGCACGCTGAACCACGTTTTCGAGGATGGGACGATCGTCGAGCTCGGCGGTCAGTGGATAGGGCCGAGTCAGGACCGAATGCTGGCGCTCGCCGACGAGCTCGGGATCGGGCTCTTCCCGACCTACGAAGCCGGCGAGAATGTCTTCCACGCCGGCGGCGCCGTCCGGCGCTGGCAGGGCGAAGGATTCGGTCTCGACGAGAACGAGGCCGCGGACGTGGAGCAGCTGCAGCGCGGCCTGGAGGCCCTCGCCGGGGAAGTCCCGCTCGATGCGCCATGGGAAGCTTCGCGGGCGGCTGAGCTCGACGACGCGACTCTCGATGCCTGGCTCGTCGAGCACGCCAGGACCGACACGGGCCTTCGCTTCTTCCGCCTCTCGACGACGGCGCTCTTCGCTGCCGAGGCGAAGCAGATGTCGCTCCTCCACTTCCTCTTCTACATCCACTCGGGAGGCCTGCTGGACATGCTCGTCTCCACGGGAGGCGGCGCCCAGGAGCGCCGGGTCGTCGGCGGCAGCCAGGAGCTGTGCTTCCGGATGGCCGAGCAGCTCGGGGATGCCGTACGGCTCGCCGCGCCGGTCTCCCTCGTGCGCCAGAACGGCGAAGGCGTCGTGGTCGCCCACGAGGACGGCGCGATCTCCGCACGGCGGGTCGTGATCGCCGTGCCACCGGCGTTGGCCTGCCGTCTTCGCTATGTCCCGACGTTACCCGCGCTCCGTGACCAGCTCACGCAGCAGATGCCCATGGGCTGGGTCGTGAAGGTGCACGCCCGGTACGAGGAGCCGTTCTGGCGCCGTGACGGCTTGTCCGGCTTCGCCATGAGCCTCGACGAGCCCATGAGCCTGACGTACGACAACTCGCCGCCGGACGGCCGCTCCGGTGTGCTGCTCGGATTCTTCGAAGGTGACCACGCCACCGAGGCGTCGCTCATGTCGGCGGACACCCGTAGGCGCTGCGCGCTGAACTGTTTCGGCAGGTACTTCGGGTCGCGCGCGCTCGAGCCGGCGGAGTACATCGACCTCGATTGGGCCGACGAGGAGTGGTCGCGCGGCTGCTACGGAGGGCGGCTGACGGTCGGTTCGTGGACTCGGTACGCCCAGGCCCTGCGCGACCCTGTCGGACGCATCCACTGGGCAGGCGCTGAGACGTCTGACGTCTGGAACGGTTACATGGACGGTGCGGTGCGCTCCGGCGAGCGGGCGGCACGCGAGGTAGTGACGGCGCTCGGCTCTCCCAACGCTTCGTCCTGACCCGGGAGCTCCGGAGCTCGGCGGCTGAGCGGCGGATGAGACCGCGGCCTCGCGGCCGCTCCTAGGCGGGTCGCGGCCGGCCGAGCCGGCCGCTCAGCCGCCCCGGCCGCGTTCTCTCAGTACAGCTTCTCGAGCTCCTCGGCGACGTCGAAGAGGTCGGCGACCGCGCCGTAGTGGGCGACATTGAAGATCGCCGCCTCGGGGTCCGTGTTCACCGCGATGATCGTTCCCGAGGTCTTCATCCCCGCGAGGTGCTGGACCGCGCCGGAGATGCCGAACGCGAGGTAGACCTTCGGCTTGACCGTCTTGCCGGATTGCCCGACCTGGCGGGCGGCCGGCATCCAGCCTGCGTCCACGATCGGCCGCGAGACGGACAGGGTGGCGCCCATCTTCTCGGCGAGCTCCTCGAAGACGGGGATGTTGTCCTTCTCACCGATGCCGCGCCCGATCGAGAGCAGGAAGTCCGCCGTGGTGATGTCCACGTCGGCGACGGGCGCCTCGACGAACTCGAGGTGGCGCGCCCGGGACTCGGGGGCGGCGATCGCGAGCTCCGTCACCGACGCCGATCCCGCTCCTTCGGCCGGTGCCCACGTAGCCGGGCGCAGCATGAGCAGCACGGTCTCCTTCTCCGGAAAGTCGATCTCGGCGTTGACCTTGCCGCCGTAGAACGCTCTCTCCGCGACGAGGCTGCCGCCTTCGTCGCGGAGGGCGAACACGTCCGAGGCGAAGCCCGTGCCGAGCTTGGCCGCGAGCGCCGGCGCATAGCCCATGGAGTTGACCGTGAAGCCGACGAGCACGGCACGGGGGCGGCGCTCCTGGATCAGAGCCTCGACGGCGGCGAAGTACACGTCGCTCTCGAACTCGGCGCCTCCGGCCGCGACCGTGACGATCTCGTCGACACCCGCGACGTTCACCTGGTCGACGAGCGGCGTCGGGTCGCCGGCGATCACCGCGACGGCGACGGGCCCACCGAGCTCGGCGGCTGCCGTCACGAGCTCGCGCGTCACGTCCCGGACGCCCCCGTTGATGTGCTCCGCGACCACGAGGACGCTCATCGCAGCTTCTCCTCGACGAGGGTCTTGATCCGGCCGGCGATCTCGGACGGGTCGCTTCCGAGCGGCTCCGCGCCCTCGCCCTTCGGCGGCACGAACATGCGGCGGACGCGGGCGGCGGGCGCACCGAGGTCGCCGGGCTCGACGACCTCGATCTCCTGCTGCTCGGCCTGCTTGATGGCTCGCAACGTCGCGTAGCGGGGCTCGTTGATCCCGGTCTGGATCGTCAGGACGGCCGGGAGGTCGACCTCGGTCACGTCGATCAGGCCGCCCTCGAGCTCCCGGTGGACGAGCGCCTTGCCGCCCTGCAGCTCGACCTTCTTCGCCACGGCAACGCGCGGCAGCGCGAGCAGCTCGGCCAGCGCCGCTCCCGTCGCTCCCTGCACCGCATCGGAGGACTGCACGCCGCAGAGGACGAGATCCGGGCTCTCGCCGCGGACCACGTCGGCCAGCGCTCTGGCGGTCGTGATCGGATCGCCCGGCGGAATCTCTTCGCCGTCGACGCGAATCCCGCGATCCGCGCCCATCGCCAGGGCCCGCCGCATGGCGTCCTCGGCGTCCTCGTCACCGACGGTGACGACGACGACCTCGCCGTCTCCCGCCGCCTCCTTCATGCGGAGCGCTTCCTCGGTTGCGTACGTGTCCCACTCGTTGATCGCGAACTCGAGGAAGTCCGGGTCGACGTCGCGCTCGTCGTCGGTGAACTCGACCTCGTCGCCGAGCATCGCGATCTGCTTGACGCACACGACGATCTTCATGGCGAGGAGCCTAGTACGGCGATTGCTCAGCCCGGGGCCGGAGGCGGCGGACGACGAAGGCCTCGTCGTTGAACCAGAGACCGCCGTGCTTCTGCAGGACGGCCTGCGTGGCATCGATGTAGGAGCCGTCGTGCACGACGGGATCGAGGCGCTCGTCCTCGATCTGGTTCACGTAGATGGCGGCGTTCCACGCCGCGAAGAGGGTCGAGGTCCCGATCCGGTCGCCGATCTCCGACGGGAGCGTGTGCATCTGGTAGCGGAAGAGCGCCTCCTCGTCCGACGGAGCCGTCGAGGTCGAAGTCGCTCGCCTCCGCGCCGAGCTCCGCCCGAAGCGCCTCGAGCAGCTGGTGCCGATCGACCTGGAAGGGCTGTCTCGTCGGGCCAGAGCCGCTGCACGATCTCGAGCCCTGGGTCGCGTCCGTACGACTGGATCGTCAGCAGGCGAGCCGCCGGGCGCCAGGCTGCGCGCGAGCGGCGCCAGGATCTTCTGCGCCTTGAACTCCGCCGCCGTCCGGGCGCGCCAGGGCTGCGAGGCGAGGACGAAGTCGTAGCTGTCCGTCGAATTCGCCCCGGCCGCGGGATCACGTCGTCGAGCAGGAACTCGTGGTCGTCCCGGTAGACGACGAGGACCGACGGGCGCACGTAGGTCGGGTTGCCCGTCTTCGGGCTCGGCTTCGTCTGCCAGCCGTGCGACAGCACCGGGCCGAGCGCCTCGATCTGCTCGTCGTAGTCGTAGGCCGACGTGCCGGTCAGACGGATCTCCTGCCAGTTCAGCTCCGCGGCCTGCTCCGGGTCGCTCGGCATCAGATGCGGCGCGTCGGCGTACGTCATGTTCGTGATCGACGAGGACGGTGTGCGGATGCTCGTAGAAGCGGTCCGGCATCTTCTCGAGGCCGAGCCGCACGTCCTCGAGGCTGATCTCCTTCGCCACCGCCACGAGCGGCACGGTCGGGAAGTACCGGTGCACGGTGCGGATCAGGCGAGACAGCACCGTGGCGTCGCCCATGCCGGCGTCGAAGATCCGCAAGGCCGGCGGGCGGGGCTGCAGACGGCTCAGCTCCTGCGCGGCCCTCGTCGCGATCACCGACTTCTCGTTGCACGTGTTGACGAACGCCAGGTACTTCTGGCGGTTGTCGTAGAAGCGAAACGGCGTCGCTTCGGTCTTCACGGGCTCTGTCGCCGTCATGTGCCTCCACTCCACCGCTCCGGGCCGGATGAGATCCGGCCCCTACATTTCCTCGAGAGGCCGGGGCTTACGCCCGGCCTCTCTGCGGTGGCAGCGCGAGCTGGCGGCTCTCACAGAGCCGCCAGCTCGCGCTCGATCACCTTGCGCTCGCGCTTGAACGGCAGCGGGATCGCCGGGTTCTCGGAGTCGATCTCGCGGGCCAGCCGGTGCCCGGAGAAGACCGCGTCGGCGATCAGGCGCGGGGCCTCGCAGTCGCCGATCCGGTAGAGGCCCTTGATCCCCTCGCCCTCGAGCGCCTCGAGACCGATGTCGTCCTTCAGCGACCGGAAGAGCTTCTCCTCCGAGCGGCGCTGCGTGACGAGGACGACGGCGTCCGCGTCCCAGGCGTGCTCGTGCGCGTCCTCGTCGTAGACGTGCACCGACGTCAGCTTGCCCTCGTCGATCTGCGTCGGGATGTGGTACGTCACGATCTCGACGCCGAGCTTGTGCAGCTTGCGGTGCTGGTTCGGCGCCTCGAGCGTGAAGTGCATGTACGGGCAGATGTGCCCGAGGTGCGTCATCAGCGTGACCTGCTTGCCCTCCGTCGGCGAGCTTCTCGGCGATCGAGACGCCCATGAAGTAGCCGTCGTTGTCGACGACGACGACCTTCTCGCCCGGCACCTCCTTGCCCTCGCCCATGAGCTGGTCGGGCGTCAGGATGTACGGCTTCGAGGCGTCCGCGCCGGGGATCGTGTCGTGCGTGCAGCCCTGGAGCCCGTCCGTCGCCCAGTAGGAGCCGGTCGCGACGATCGCGATCTCGGCGCCGTACTCGGCGACGCCCTTGGCGTCGAGCGTCGTGTTCGGGATGAACTCGACGTTCTTCAGCTTGTCGATCTGGATGCGCCGGTAGTTGACGACGCGGCCCCACTCGCCGAGGCCGGGAAGCTGCGGGATCCAGCGCATGATCCCGCCCATGTCGTCCTGCGCCTCGACGAGGTGGACGCGCCGCATGCCGCGCTTGCCGAGCACCATGGCCGCTTCCATGCCGGCCGGGCCGGCGCCGACGACGAGCACGTCGTTGTCGGCGTTCGCGGCCTTCTCGAACTTCTCCGGATGCCAGCCGCGCCGGTACTCCTCGCCCGCGGTCGCGTTCTGGGTGCAGATGAGGGGCGGCCCGCCGATCTCCCAGCGGGAGATGCAGACGTTGCAGCCGATGCACTCGCGGATGTCGTCGAGGCGGCCCTCGTCGATCTTCTGGGGCAGGAACGGGTCGGAGATCGAGGGGCGGCAGGTCGCGATGATGTCGAGCCAGTCGTTCTCGATCGCCTCGACCATCGCGTCGGGGTTCGTCCAGCGGCCGACGCCGAGCACGGGCTTCTTCGTGACCTCCTTGATGCGCTTCTGCCACGGGATCGCGCGGCCCGTGCGGGTAGAAGCGCGACGGCGTCGCGTCCTCGCCCCACTCCGAGATCCCGGAGAGGTTGATGTCCCAGACGTCGACGAGGTGGTCGACGAGCTGGACGAACGGGACGGCGTCGCGCTCGAGCTGCGTGCCCGGCTCGCCGAGGAACATGTCGCACGACAGCCGCACGCGATGGCGGTGTCGTCGCCGACCGCCTCCTTCACCTGCTCGATCGTCTCGCGCCAGAAGCGGGCGCGGTTCTCGAACGAGCCGCCGTACTCGTCCGTGCGCTTGTTGTAGTACGGGGTCAGGAACTGCTGCGGCAGGTAGGAGTGGGAGCCGTAGACGTAGACGATGTCGAAGCCGGCCGTGCGCGCCCGCTTGGCGGCGTCGACGTAGAGCTGCTGCAGGTAGCGGATGTCGTCCTTGTCGGCCTCGATGCAGTACGTCAGGTACTCGAAGTCGCTCGGGATCTGCGACGGCCCCTCGGGACGCAGCGCGTCTCCATGCAGGGGGCGTGCGGCCCGCCGTACCAGAGCTCGCAGGCGGCCAGCGCGCCGTGCTCGTGGAGCATGTCGCACATGACCGAGAGGTTCTTGATGTCGTCGTCGTCCCAGAGGCGCGCCGAGACGCGGTGGGTGTCGTCGGACTCGGGCGAGATCGAGCAATACTCGGTGCAGCAGGCTGCCGTAGCCGCCTTCCGCCTTCATGGCGCGGAAGTAGGCCTGGTTCATCGGCTTCTCCGACCCGAAGCCGTTGCAGTGCGGCATCTGGTAGAAGCGGTTCTTGAGCGTCTTCGGCCCGATCTGGATCGGCGTCGAAGAGGACGTCGTGCTTCGGGTCGCGGGCCATCCGGCGTTCGCCTCCTTTGCCAGCTTCGAGACCGCGATTCTACGCCGGTTTGGCGCGCACTTGCGGCCCGTAAGGGCGGTCACCGGCCCTGGGGCCGGCGTCTCCTACTCGTTGATCCAGACGAGGCAGGTCGCGTCGCGCTGCAGGCGTCCGACGGCGCGGCGGAACGTCAAGCGGCCGAGCTGCTTCCGGTCGGCGCCGAACACGAGCAGGCCGACGCGCTCCTCGTGGGCCACCTCGATCGCCGCCGCGACCGGCCTGCGGTTGTGGAAGACGAGCTGCTCCGTCCGGACGCCCGAGCTCGCGCGACCGCTCGGCGACCGCCGTGCATGTGCTTGCGGTTGAGGCTCTCGGCGTACTGCCGCGCGACGTGGCCCACGTAGTTCTCGAACCCGAGCGGGATCGCGTCGCAGATCCAGAGCTCGGCTCCCGTCGACGCGGCGGTGTCGATCGCGAACGTCGACCGCCGCTCGCGTCGAACGGCACGTTGAGCGTCAGGAGCATGATCGGGTGCGACCGCGGAGTCGAGCGCGGCGGTCGGCGTGCTCGCGCGGTCGAGGCGTGCCGGTCGTCATCGCTCCGTCGCCTCGAGCTGCAGCGTGGTGGGCTCGCCGACGTCCAGGAGCCAGCGCTTCCGATACCACTTCCCGAGGAAGAGGAACCAGACGAGGCACGCCAGAGGTATGCCGACGGCGAGGCCCTTGAGGCCCCACAGGACACCGGTGATCACCGCGACGCCGACGACGAAGATGAGGCCGATCTGGATGTACAGCCGTCCGCGGGCCTGCCGCGCGCGCACGTGCGCGAACCGCTCGGCCGGGATCGTGGAGGTGTCGTAGTGGCGCCCGCAGGCGCAGTCGACCGTGTCGCCGAGGTCGACCGCGTGGTCTCCCCGCACTCGCAGCGGACGGTGATCGGAATTGCCACGGCGTCAGTGTCATTGTAGGGGCCGGATCTCATCCGGCCCGACAGGTCGGACGGGCCGCGGGCCGCGTCATGCCGATCGCGAGGCGGCCGGGCTCATCCGGCCTCGAGCCTACAGCGGAGGGGCGGGTTGCCCCGCCCCTCCGAAGTCCGTCGAGCGTTGCCTAGCGGGCTCTGCGCCGCGGCGCCGCCGCGGCCTCGATCGCCTCCTGCGACGGCTGCTCGTCGCTCGGCTCACGCCAGCGGAACGGCCGCCCGTGCTGGCGCTGGGCGATGACGTAGCCGAGCACGCCGGCAAGCGAGCGAGCCGACCGCGACGCCGATCATCTCGGGCAGCTTGGCCCACGGCGTCGGTGAAGTCGGCGTTCCAGAGGTAGCCGGTGTAGTCCATGAAGATGAGGCCGAAGATGATGAACAGCAGGTTCGCGATGCAGAAGACGCCTGCCGCCACCATCCACGGCTTCGCGAGCCTGATCGGCCTCGGCCAGTTCGGCCGGTCCTTGCGCAGGAGCAGCACGCCCGAGAGCGCGAGCACGTGCGAGAACATGTAGCCCGACGTTGCCCGCGGCGAGGATGAAGAAGATGTTCCCGAAGTAGAGGACGAGGAAGATGTTGAGCAGCATGTCCACGGTCATCGCGCGAGCCGGGACGTGGTGCCTGTTGAGCACCCCGAGCTGCTTGATCGTCATCTTCTCCTCGGACAGCGCGTAGAGCGCCCGCGAGCCGTCCATCGTCGCCGTGTTCATCGACAGCAGCAGGCCTCCGCAGAGACAGACGACGAGGAACGTGCCGAAGCCCTCGCCGGCGATCGTCGTGCAGCACGTCCGACGAGGTACGGGACGCCGTACGCGTCGGCGAGGATGCCGTCGTAGCCGATCGTCCCGAGCACCGCGATCGGCAGGAGTATCGCGCAGCACGACGTTGATGGCGCCGGTCGACGGCGAGCGCCTTGCGGGTGTCGTTCGTCGTGTCCTTGTACTCGGGCGCGAACGTGGCCGCCGCCTCCGGCCCGTACGTCGACCAGCCGATGATGTAGAGCCAGACCATGACCAGCGCGAACTGGTGGAAGCCGTTGCCGGGGTCGCCGTACACCGGTGGGCGTCTCGCGCGAGGAGGTTCGAGTTGATCTGATGGTTCGAGAAGTCGCCGGTGATGAAGGCGCCGATCGCGATGGCGCCGACGGGCAGGATCATCAGCGCGCCCGACGACGTAGCTGAACCACACCGCCGGCCGCATGCCTCGGACGTTGAAGATGTAGCAGAGCAGGATGCACATGACGCCGATCAGCACCGGCCAGGTGATCGGCTGAGTGACGACCGGCGCGTCGAACTGACGTCGGTCGCGAAGTAGCCCTCGCCGCCGAACTCCGTCGACCAGCAGGAGCCCGACGAAGACGCCGTAGATCGCGAGCACGCTCGACCAGGCGAACCAGTAGCCGAAGACGGCGATCGGGCCGGCGAGCGAGAAGTACTTGCGCCAGCCCTCGCGCGCGTACACCGAGAGGCCGCCCGGCTTGTCGGGGAACATCGCCGCCGGCTCGGCGTAGACGTAGGCCTGCAGCGCGCCGATGACCGCCGAGACGATCCAGACGATCGCCGCCGAGATGCCGCCCAGGGCCAGGATCGAGAACGCCAGGCCGACGAGCAGGAAGCCCGGGTTCGCCATGTCCGATCACGACCCCGTCCCACCAGCGCATCGTCTTCAGCAGACGTCGTTCGTCTACCGCTACCTCAGCCATATTCCCTCCTCTCGAGCCACGCCTCGCCGTCTCACGCTCACGGACTTAGACGGCGCCGAGCCGTGCTTCAGTTAGCGCCGTCTGTTCGCTAGACCGCTTCCGCACCTCCGGTGCCGCACGAATTCGCACGGATGCGCGACCGTACCACTCCGGCCGGACGATTTCAACCGGGATTCGGCTGGAACGCCGGCGCTTTCGAACGCGATATCCTCGGCCGCTCGTCATGAAGATCGTCGTGCTCGGCGGAGCGGGAGAGATGGGAGCGCGCGGTCTCGCGCCGATCTCGCCGCCTGCTCCGGAGGTCACGGAGCTGGTCGTCGCCGACTCGATCGGCGCCAAGGCGAAGTCGCTCGTCGCCGGCCTGGAGACGGCGACGGCCCGGGCGGTCGGCCTCGACCTGGCGCGACCGGGGCGCGGCGCTCGACCTGCTCGCGGGCGCCGACGTGCTCGTGAACTGCACGAGCTTCACCCTGTTCGACGAGGTCATCGAGCTGGCCGTCGCGGCGGGGGTCGACTACGCGGACCTGCATCTCCGAGCCGAGCGACGCGCAGCGGCGGGCCGTCGCGGACGCCGGTATCACGGCCATCTCGGGGCTCGGTGCCTCGCCGGGCCTCACGAACGTGCTCGTCGCGCCATGCGGCGGACTGGCTCGACGAGCTCGAGGAGGCGCACGTCTCCTGGGCGAGCTTCCGGACGATCGCGCCGAGCCGCGGGCCTGCTCGACACGATCCTCTGGGAGCTCTCGGACGACTGTCCGACGCGCCGGTACTTCCAGAACGGCCGCTACGTGCGGGCGGGCTTCATGGAGGGCTCGAGGCTCGTCGACTTCGCGCGCGCCGCTCGGGCGCCAGCGCGTCTACTACGTCCCGCACCCCGAGGTGACGACGCTGCCGCGCACTTCCCGACGCTGCGCTTCTGCGCCGTGCGCGGCACGTGGCGGCCGGAGCTGATGGAGGACGTGCGCGTGCTGAACGAGTACGGCCTGCTCGACGCCGAGGCGCTCGAGCAGACGAAGGAGCGGATCTGGGCGCGCTTCGGGCGGCAGCGGGACGACGACGCCCTGGCGGCTCTTCGTCAACGTCGAGGTGGTCGGCAACCGCGGCGGGGAGGCCGTGGCGGCGCGTCTACGACGCCAGCCATCCGCGACTGGGGCCAGGAGGGAACGGGGAGGATGACCGGCATCTGCGCGGCGGTCGGCGCCCAGCTGCTCGGCCGCCACGGGCGCACCAGCCCGGCTTCGTCGATCCCGAGGCGTACTACGACCCGCGACGAGTTCCTCGCCGAGCTCGGCAGGCGCGGAAGCGTCGACGTGAGCTGGCGACGACGCTGGAGGTAGCGGACGACCGGCCTGTCGGCGTTGAGGAGGGGAGATGACCGAGACGACCTATGACGTGATCGTCATCGGCGGCGGGATCGCCGGCCTCACCGCGGCCCGCGACCTGCGCCAGGCGGGACGCTCGGTGCTCGTGCTCGAGGCGCGGGACCGGCTCGGCGGGCGCACGTGGTATCGCACGTTCGCCGGACACGGAGCAGCAGGTCGAGATCGGCGGGACCTGGTTCGTCGAGCGCTTTCAGCCGCACATCGCCGCCGAGATCGCGCGCTACGGCCTCCCCGTCGACGCAGAGCCCGACCGGGACGTCGTTCCGCACGGGCGTTGGCGGTCAGCTGCTGACGACGGCTTCGCGCCGGTGCCGCTCGAGGAGGCGTTCGACTTCGAGCGCGGGTTGTTCGAGATCATCGCGCGGCGCGCGCCGCCTCGAGTTCGGCAAGCCGCTCGACACGCAGCCGCTCGCCGACCTCGACGTGTCGTTCGAGGACGTTCCTCGAGCCGCTCGGCCTTGGCCGCGGCCACGCACGAGTACCTCTCCGCCTGGGCCGGCTTCTTCTTCGGCTGCCATCCGTCCGAGGTCTCGGCGCTCCACGTGCTCTCCTGGGTGGCCGGCTTCGACAACAGCGCCTGGGCGTGGTACGCGGCGATCACGGACAAGTTCGGCAAGGGCACGGCGAGCCTCGTCGAGGCGCTCGCCGGGGACGGCGGCGCCGACGATCCGGCTGTCGTCGCCCGTGCAGCGCGTCGAGCAGGACGAGCGACGGGGTCAGCGGTCACGACGCGGCGACGGGAGACGTTCGCCGCGGCCGTCGGCGGTCGTGGCGGCCCCGCTGAACACCTGGCACGACATCGTGTTCGAGCCGGAGCTCTCCGAGCCAAGCGGCAGGCCGCCTCCGAGGGCCAGACCGGGCACTCGACCAAGATCTGGGCGCTCGTCGAGAACGTGCCGGACCACCTCGTCGGCGGTCGGCTGGGGCGGCGGCCTGAACTGGGTCTCGACCGAGTTCGTGCTTCCCGAGGGACAGCTGCTCGTCGGCTTCGGCACGGGGCCCGAGCTGCTCGACGTGACGAGCCGGACGACATCCGCCGGGCCGTCGAGCGCTTCGTCCCGGACGCGCGCGTCGTCGCGACCGACGCGCACGACTGGAACGCGGACGAGTTCTCGCAGCGGCACGTGGATGGCGTATCGACCGGGCCAGCTGACGCGCTTCCACTCGGCGTTCCAGGAGACGGAGGGCCGGCTCGCCTTCGCCGGCTCCGACCTCGCGCTCGGCTGGGCGGGCTGGATGGACGGCGCCGTCGAGACCGGCGCCCGGGCCGCGGCCCAGGTCGTGGAGATGCTCCTCGCCTCCCGAGGTGTAGGGGCCGGATCTATCCGGCCCGTAGCGCGTGGCCGCATATCCGCGTAGAGCTGGCCCGTAGGGGCCGGATCTCATCCGGCCCGCTCCACTCCGGCGTAGGGGCGGTATCGCCTCGAGCGGGAAGTGCTTGTACCGGGGCTTGCCCAGCCGATCGAGCGTCACGAGGCCGGGCTCGGCGAGGATGACGTCCGGGATGCGGTTGACGACCGAGGTGCACGTGATCAGCCGGGTCGGCACGTCGTCGTTGCGCAGGTGGAGGTCGGGCTCTCCGCGCACGAGCCACTCGTTGACGTCCGTCTCGCCGGCGCCGTAGACCCGGCCTTCCATCGGAACGTGAACTGCGGGCCCTCGTCGGTCTCGACGGTCGTCGAGTCGAGCACGCCGAGCGAGCTCACCGGGCTCGACCGCCCGGCCGAGGCTCCGCGAGGGCGTGCGGCGTGCGCGCGATCACCGGGGTGACGCTCGAGGACACGTCGGCCGGCGTGAGCTCGAGCTCGGACGACGAGGGCCTCGAGCGTGGCACGGGCGACGAAGTCGGGCCAGCCGTGCTCCGACGACGTAGCGGTCGAAGTCCTCGGCCCGCTCGCCGACGTGGACGTGTGCCGCGACCTCGGGCCCGTAGTCGTCCGCGTTCCACCTGCAGTGACCGGTCACACGCTCGACGCGATGCGCGGCCCCGAGCAGCGTGCCGACGAGATGCAGCCAGAAGACGTCCTGCGCGCCGGAAGCCGCCAGCGTCACGCCGTTCGCCTTCGCGACGGCGTCGAGCTCGCGTGCCAGCTCCGGCGCGGTCCTCCACGGGTAGACCGTCTCCTCCTCGATCGTGACGACGTTGGCGCCGTGCTCGAGGCACAGCCTGAAATGGTCGAACATGGTGCTCAGGTAGCTCGTCACCGAGACGACCGCGATGTCCACACCCGCCTCGAGGGCGCGGCGTGCGTCGGCCTCGACGTGACGCCGGTGGGCCGCCCGAGCCCCGCCACCTCGCCGAGGTCGCGGCCGACCTTCTCGGGGCTGCGCCCCACGGCGCCGACGATCTCGACGCCCTTGTCGAGCATCAGCCTGGCCATGATCGAGCCCATGGCGCCGACGCCGTACACGATCGCCCTGACCGGTCTCATGGGGCATTCTCGCCAGGAATCCGGTGCTCCCGTTGGTGGTGAACCTCTCGCCTCGAAGGCGTAGGGGCCGGATCTCATCCGGCCCGGTCGACCGACTCCATTGGCTCTCGCTCCGGGTTCTCGCGGTCGAGCGCCCAGCGGAGCGGATTCGTCGCGATGTACTCACGACATGCCGACAGCTCGAGCTCGCTTCGAATGACTCGATCGAAATAGCCCCGCTGCCAGAGGGCGCAGCCGGCGCGACGACTCGCGCGTGCCTTGAACGCCCCGATCACGGCCGGCACCGGCGGTGGACGGAACCGAGACCGGTCGATGAAGACGATCGCGTGAACGTGGTTCGGCATCACCACCGAGGTGTCGAGATCCACACTGCGGTGGAAGCCGGAGATGCCGTCGAGCGCACCCTCGACAAGGTGACCAAGCCGGCTGAGGAGCATCCGATCGTCCTCGATCCGACCGAAGATGCAGCCCTGGTCACGAGCACAGATCGTGACGAAGTAGGCACCGGGCGTCGCGTAGTCGAACCCCGCCAGCCGGAGACGCTTCCGGGATTCCATCCCGTTCATTCTCGGCTCCAAGCTGTGCCGAGAGTCGTCACGAGATTCCAACGATTTCGGGCCGGATGAGATCCGGCCCCTACACCGGCCGGCGATGATGTCGGATCCGAATGATTCCGGCCGGATGAGATCCGGCCGCTACACCGGCCGGCGATGATGTCGCTCGGGCGGGGTCGGAGCGGATGAGATCCGGCCCCTACGCCGGCACGCGCTGGAGATTCGCCCGCTCTATGAGCCTGTCGGTGCAGCGCAGCGCGTTCGCGCAGATCGTCGACGTCGGCGCCATCGGGCCGGACGTGACGAAGACGCTCCCGTCCATGACGTAGAGGTTCGGCACGTCGTGCGCCTGGCCGCAGCGGTCGACGACGGACGTGGCCGGGTCGTCTCCCATGCGGGCGGTGCCGAGCAGGTGCCAGCCCCAGTGCGACCAGTCGGCCGCGATCGTGTCGATCGCGCCTGCGGCCTCGTGGGCCTCCTTCGCGCGCTCGAGCTGCCACTCGAGGTTCGCGCGCATGTCGGCGTCGATCTCGAACCGGACCTTCGGCGCAGGGATCCCGTCGGAGTCGGTGAGCACCGGGTCGAGCGTGACCGTGTTGCGCTCGTGCGGCAGGTCCTCGATGCCGACGCCCCAGTCGAACGCGTGCCCGAGCGTGCGGTCGATCAGGTCGTGGACGGCCGGGCCCCAGCGCTCGTCGAAGGGCCGGTCGTCGTAGCGGAAGAGGGTGAACAGCGGCCCGCCGAGCGGCATGACGTCCCACTGCGCGCCGCGCGGGAACCCGCGCGACTCGTCGTGGTCGGCGAACTGGAGCGAGAGCAGCTGCGTGCCCCACGGGCCGAGCCAGCCCTCGAGCTCGTCCTCGTAGATCCCGAGCACGCTCATGTACGGGTGGAGCATCAGGCGCTTGCCGACGAGGCCCGAGGAGTTCGCGAGCCCGTCGGGGAACCGGCTCGAAGCCGAAAGGAGCAGGAGCCGCGCCGTTCCGACGCCGTTGCCCGCGACGATGACGACGTCCGCCGCCTGGTGCTGCTCTCGACCCTGGCGGTCGACGTAGACCGCGCCCGGTGGCGAGCCCGTGCCCGTCGACGGTGATCTCCCGCACGCGCGCGCCCGTGATCACCGTCGCGCCGTGCTGCATCGCGGACGGCCACATGGTCGTGTCGGTCGAGCACTTGGCTCCCTTGGGGCAGCCCCACATGCAGGTCCCGGTGCGCTCACAGGCGGCGAGGTTGCCCACATCGCGGGAGCGGATCGCGTGCGCGGCCGGCCACCAGTGCCACCCGAGGCGCGTTCATCCCGACGGCCGCCTTGCGACCGAGCGGGCCGATCGGCAGCGGCGGCAAGGCGGGCGCGGGCCCGGCCGGATACGTCGGGTCGCCGGTCATGCCGGAGATCTGCATTGCCTGGTCGATCCGCTCGTAGTACGGCTTCATCTCCTCGTAGGAGATGGGCCAGTCGTCGGCGAGCCCGTCGACGGTGCGTACCCGGTAGTCCTGCGGCCGCATGCGCACCCACTGTGCGCAGAAGTGGACGGTCGAGCCGCCGACCGCGTTGTACATGACAGGCGTGATCGGCGATTCGGAGATCTCGAGCGGGTAGTCGGCCGGCTGGCGGCGCGTGTTGGGGTTCGGGCTCCACTGCGCGTCGGAGACGAGCTCGAACTCGAGCTTGTCGCCGGGAAACTCGGACGGGTTCGGCCAGGGGCCCTGCTCGAGGCAGACGACGCTGAACCCGGCCTCGGCCAGGTACCGCGACGCGACGGAGCCGCCGGCGCCTGCGCCGATCACGAGCACGTTCGGCCGGTCGCCGTTGCGCGAGAGATTGAACGAGAGCGGCTCGACCTTGCCGTTCAGCGCCGGCGCGCCCGGCGGCTGCTTGTGGATCGGGCCGCGATCGATGACCGGATCGAGCATGTCGTCGCGCAGGTCGTAGTCCGCCTCGTCCTCGAACGGCTTGCGATTGCCCTGGCCCGGATAGCCGATGCGCTTGCGCACCTTCAGGTTCATGTAGTACGCGCCGGAGACGATCTGCGAGAGCGCCGAGAAGCGCGTCCGGCTCGTCCGCGTGGAGGCGTCGGGCCTCGGCGCCCGGGTCCTTGCCGCGGGCCCGGTCGAGCAGCTCGGCGAGCGTCGGCACGAGGTCGGGCCGCGCCGCGAGCGCCTTGTCGAGCCACTTGTGCTTGGGGTCGGCCGCGCTTGCGGAGGGCAGCTCGCCGACTTGCCGGGATGAGCACGTCGCCGAGCGCGTAGAGGATCTCTCGCTGCGAAGCGTCCAGGGTCGCCGCAGTCTGCACGCTCACGTCGTCACCTCCGTCGGAAGCCCGGCGCGCGGCGCGGCGGCCGGTCGCGCGCAAAGCCTACTCCTGGCCGGGCACCCGTGACGCGACAAGCCGGAGCGTCGCGCCCTGGACGAGGATCGAGGCCGCCGTTGCGACAAGGACGATTGCCTCGGTGCGTTCGGTCTCCGGGAGCGCTTCGAGCCCTGCGTAGGCGGCGAGCAGCAGCGGTACGGCGCCCTTCAGCCCGCCCCAGGAGACGAGCACGCGCTCGGCGCGGGTCAGCTGCGAGCGCGCGAGGCAGGCCGCTGAGACGAGCGGTCGGACGAGGAACACGGTTGCGAGCGTGAGACAGATGCCTTTCCAGATGTCTCCGCCGACGACGAGAGGCGCGAACACCGCGCCGAGCAGGCCGAACAACAGCGGCTCGGCCGCCGCAGCGACCCCTTCCGGTACCGCGTGTTGCCGGCCGTCCTGTCTGGCCCACCGGTCGGCGAGCAGCAGCCCTGCCACGTACACGGCGAGGAACCCGCTTCCGTGGAGGGTGGCGGTCGCTGCTCCGATCAGGACGGCGCCGATCAGGATTGCCACTGCCTGCAGCCCTTGCTCGAGCCGCGGGGTTGCGACGAGCAACGCGACGAGCGCGACCGCCCCCACGACGCCCCCGGCGAGGCCGATGAGCAGCTCCTCGATGAAGCGCACGACGCCGTCGCCCACGCCGGTGTCGTCACTCGCGAGCATCGCGACCGCAACTACCATCAGGGAGATCCCGACCGGGTCGTTGAAGCCGGACTCGCCCTCCAGCACGACTCGTGCCTTCGTGCGCGAGCCGCCGGCCCGCAGCGTCGCATAGACCGCCGCGGGATCTGTCGGGCTGAGGGCGATGCCGCAGAGCACGGCGAGCGACCAATCCAGGCCGAGGACGTAATGGCCGAGCACGGCCAGACCGGCCGCAGTCGCAGCGGTGCCTGGGAGCCCGAGAGCGATAACGGGCCGAGCGACCGAGCGCCAGGCCTGGTAGCCGGTCGAGAGCCCGCCCTGGAACAGGATCGCAAAGAGCGCCAGCGCGCCGATCTCCTCCAGCGGCAGCGCGTCGAGCCCATCGGTCGGGATGCCGCCGACGAGCCCGGCGACGATCCCGACGGCCAGAAACGCCGCTGGCCCGGGGAGGCCGACGCGGTGTGCGAACGGCGCAAGCGCAAGCGCCAGGGCGAGCAGCCCCGCGACTACGAGGAGGTCACGAAAGAAGTCGGCGAAGGCGTCCATGAATAACGCCGACCAGCCTTCCCGGCACGCCGACACGAATCGTACCCGGTGGAGCTTTGCCGCCGGGCGTTCGCGAGGCCGGATCTCGTCCGGCGCCGCTACGCCCGCGGCCTCTTCTTGTCCGTGTCGTAGATCGGCATCGGAGCGACCGTCGCCGGGGTCGTCCCACCCTCGACCGCGACGTCGACCTTCGTGCCCGGCGTGGCGAGGTCGGCGCGGAGGACGGTCATGCCGATCACCTTGCCGAGCGTCGGGCTCTCGCACGGGCTCGTCAACGTGCCGACCTGCTCGCCGTCCTTCGTCACGGCTGCGCCGTACTCCGGCACGGGATCCTCGACGACGAGCGTGACGAAGCGGTTCGGCGGATCCGCGGCCTGCGCGGCGAGCGCCGCCTTGCCGCAGAAGTCGCCCGTGTCGAGCCGGACGACCTTGTCGAGGCCCACGTCGAACGGGCTCGTCTCGTCCTGGAAGTAGTCGTAGCCGATGAAGATGAGCCCCGACTCGATCCGCAGCGTCTCGACGGCGGCGAGCCCGTACGGCTTCGCGCCGGCGCCCGTCACGGCTTCCCAGAGCTGCTCGGCGCCGTCGGGCGAGCAGAAGAGCTCGTAGCCGAGCTCGCCCGAGTAGCCGGTGCGCGAGACCCAGCACGGGACGCCGCCCACCTTGACCTGCTCGGGCAGGAAGCGGAAGTAGGGAAGGCTCCGAGACGTCGGCATCGGTGATGCTCTGGAGGAGCTCGCGCGAGCGGGGCCCGTTGATCCCGAGCTGGGGCGTCGCCTTCGTTCGCGGCTCGATCTCCACGTCGAGCCCGTCGACGACTGATCTGAAGTGGTCGAGGTCGGTGTCGAGCGCCGTGACGACGATGCACGAGCCGTCGCCGGAGTTGAAGACCGTGCCGTCGCCCACCATCTTCCCGTTCTCGTCGCAGAACGGCGCATACCGGACCTGCCCGACCTCGAGCGAGAGCATGTCGTTCGTGAAGATGCGATCGGCCGCCGCGAGCGCATCCGGGCCATTGAAGCCCCACTTGCGAAGCGGCGAGGCGTCCCAGACGCCGACGTCGTTGCGCACGGCGTGGTGCTCGGCGACCGGGTCGCCGAAGTGGTTCGGCCAGTACCAGCCTTCCCAGTCCATGAGCTCTCCGCCCATGGCGCGCTGGACGCGGTCGAAGGCGGTGCGGATGATTTCGTCGCTCACGGCATCTCCTCCGTAGTCGGCGCAGTCGTATCGTGCCCGAGAGCCGTGGAGATCGCGTTCGCGTGCTCGAGCAGCGGCTCGGCGGCGGCGCGCATCCTACCCGCGTCGAAGCGGGAGGCGGGGCCCTGGACGCCGAGGATCGCCACGAGCTCGCCGCGCCCGTCGAGCACCGGGGCCGCGACCGCGTTCAGTTCCTGCTCTCGCTCGCCGAGCGCGGTGGCAAAGCCCTGACGGCGCACCTGCTCGACCTCCGCCTCGAGCGCGGCGCGGTCGATGATCGTCCGCGCCGTGAAGGCCGCCAGCTCGCCCTCCGGCAGCCGGCCGCCGTAGGCGAGGAAGACCTTGCCGACCGCCGTCGCGTGCGCAGCGCTCGGGCGACCGACCTGCGCGACGCTCTGGACGAACGACGGGCTCTGCACGTAGTCGACGGTGACGGCCTCGTGCTCGCCCGGCGACGAGAGGGTCGCGGTCTCCCCGGTGGCCTCGGTCAGCGCCACGAGGTGGGGTCGCGCGAGCTCGCGCAGGTCCAGGCGGGCCAGGACGGCGTTCCCGAGCTGCAGCAGACGCAGGCCGAGGCGGTAGCGTCCGCTCCCGGCCACGTGCTCGACGAGACCGGCGTCGGCGAGCGTCGCGAGCAGCCGCGAGACGGTGCTCGCGTTGATCCCGGTGCGCCGCGCGATCTCGTTCGTGCCGAGCTCGAGCGCAGTGGCGCTGTGCCGGATTGCCTCCGTCCGTGTCGCCGACGGCGAGCGCGTCCAGCACGGCGACGGCGCGCTGCACCGCGGCGACGTGGCGGATTGCTGGTTGGCCGGTTCGGGGCATGGTACGCTCGAGTTGGTCAATTTTGACACGCCATTGCCGAGGAGGCAATAACCATGTCGCTGCCAGGATCCTCGCCCTACGTCATCGTCGGCGCCGGCATCCACGGCCTGTCGACGGGCTACCACCTCGCCAAGGAGCTCGAGGCACGCGGGCTCGGCTCGGGCGCGGACATCATCGTGCTCGACAAGTCGGAGCCGGGCGCGGGAGCGTCGGGCATCGCCTGCGGCGTCGTCCGCAACAACTACTTCCAGCCCGCGATGAGCGAGCTCATGCAGGCCTGCGTCGAGGTCTGGGAATCCGACCCGGCCGCGTACGCCTACAACCCCGTCGGCTACATGGCGCTCGGCGCGGCGCGCCAGGAATCGGATCTCGTCGCGACCTACGAGCGTCAGGAGAGGATCGGCTACCGCTCGCGTCTCGTCGTGGGCGAGGCAGAGGTCGACGAATACATGAAGGCGCTCTTCCCCGACTGGCGGGCGAAGGGCGTCACCGCGTGCCTGCACGAGCTCCAGGGCGGCTTCGCCTTCAACAAGGACTCCGTCATGGGCCTGGCCGGCAAGTGCGAGTCGAAGGGTGTTCGCATTCTCTCCGGCGTCGAGGTGAAGGCGTTCGAGCTCGGCCCCGACGAGTCGGTGACCGCCGTCATCACGAGCGAGGGACGCGTCGAGGTCGGCGAGCAGGTCGTGCTGGCGCCGGGGCCGTGGGCCAGGCATTTCTGGCAGATGCTCGAGCTGCCGCCGACGATCGACGTCCGCACGCCGTCGGGCGAGGTCGTGCGAGACCGGCCCATGTGGACCTACTGGAACCTCCAGGAGGGCGAGATCCAGGTCGACCCGACCGATGTTCGCCTCGGCCGACGGCTCCGCGCCGCCGGTCATCCACCTCGACACCGACGCTCCGCTCTACACGGACGACGGCAAGCTCGTCACCGACGAGCTCTGGGGCATCTACTACAAGCGCGACCGGCACGGCGTGCAGGGCGGCGCCTCACCGCTCGTCGTCGACTACGACTTCGAGCTCGATCCGTACCCGTCGACGACCGATGTCGACCCGGACTTCCCGGACATGTGGTGCGCGGCGCTCTCGCACGCGATGAGCCGCTTCGAGGGCTGCCGGCCGCTGTACAAGACGGCGCGCTCGGGCGGGGTCGGCGCGTTCACGGTCGACAACTTCCCGGTCTTCGACTACATGAAGCCGAACGTCTACTGCATCCTCGACTCGAACCACGGGTACAAGATGATCGGCGTCGGCCGCGAGGTGGCGAAGGTGCTGGCGGGCGAGCACTCGAGCCTGCTCTATCCGTTCCGCTTCGAGCGCTTCGCGACCGGAGACCTGCACCCGGTCTCGAACTCGCCGTACCCCTGGAGTTAGGGTCTCACGCGGACATGAGACCGCGGCCTGACGGCCGCTTCCAGGCGGGTCGCGGCCGGCCGAGCCGGCCGCTCAGCCGCCAGGCCCCTACACGCCCGGCGACCCCCGGGATCGCTCGACCAGGGTGTCCGGCTGCTCGATCAGGCCGAGCCGCTCGGCCAGCCAGCGCTTCGTCGAGGCCTGCAGCGTCAGCGTCACGATGATCGCCAGCGCCACGGTCACCACGACGAGGTCGGCGTCCTTCACGCCTTCGGCCACGATGATCCCGGCGAGCGCGGCCGGCACGACGCCGGTCTCGCGCGTCCAGCAGAGGAAGATGATCTCCTCGCGGGTCCAGCGGCCGCGCCGGTCGGGCAGCAGGCAGGCGAGAACCGCCAGCGGGCGGGCGACGAAGAGCAGCGCGGCGATGACGGCGAGCGCAGGCGCCCACTCGTCGGCGATGGTATCGAAGGGCAGGTTCGCGCCGAGAGTGACGAAGACGAGGATCACCATGACGTCCGAGACGTTCGCCACGAGCGAGCGCATGTCTCGCTCGTGGCTCGGGTGCATGCCGAGCCGGAGCACGTCCATGTTGCCCGACGATCAGCCCGGCGATGAACGCGCCCAGGTAGCCGCTGCCGCCGCGCCGAGTCGACGGAGAAGAACCCGAGCGACACGACGGCGAGCACGGCGATCGCGGCGGACTCGCCCCAGAGCCCGAGGCGATGGCTCGAAACGACGAGCGCGAGCAGCAACCCGAAGGCGATCCCGAGCCCGGTCGAGATGCCGAGCTCCTTCACGAAGTCGACGACCGGCTCGGCGCCGAGCTCTCGCCGCTCAGCACCACGCCGAGGAAGGTGAGCGTCAGCACCGCGCCCGTCGGGTCGTTGAGAGCGGACTCGGCGATGATCGTCTGCGAGATCTTCGGCCGGATCCGGATCCGCTCGAAGAGCGGAATCAGGATCGCCGGGTCGGTCGGCGCCAGCGCCGCGCCGATCAGCAGGCCCATCGAGTACGGGACGTCGAAGACGGCGTACGCAACGATGCCGACGATGAAGGCGGTGATGATCACGCCGGGGATGACGAGCATCCCGAGCCCGATCGCGACCCGGCTGAGCACGCGCGCCGAGAGCTGCAGGCCGCCGTGGAAGAGGATGAACGAGACGCCGAGCGTCAGCAGCACGTCGATGCCGATGGAGTCGAGCGGAACGTCGATCAGGTCGGCGACCGAGGGACCGACGATCGCGCCCGCGGCGAGCAGGAGCAGCATGCGCGGCAGGCGGAGGAAGTCGGCGATCGGCTGCGCGACGAGGCCGGCCGCCAGCATCATCCCGACCGTCAGGATGACATCGCTCGCGTCCACGGCAGGGTGATTCTGACCCTCGTGCGGCCGACGACGCGACCGCGACGCTGCGGGCTTGCGTCCGGCGCCGACTTGGCTCAGCATCCCGGGCACATGCTCTTCCTGTTCCTGCTCAGGGACGCGCCGGGCGCGGTCCCGATCATGGGCCTGACGCTCCTCGTGGCCCTGTATCTGGCGGTGATCGAGCTCCGGGAGCTGCGCCCGGCCTGGAAGTGGTGGGCCTGGTGGCTCTCGCTCGTCTTCCTCCTCCACTTCGTCGGGTACCTCGCCCTGCGGGGCTACGGTGCCTGGGTCCGCCGACGAGACGACGCGCGGGTTTAGAGACCGCCGCCTGGGCGGGTCGCTGATCCTCGCCGGCGTTCTCGTCGCCGCGCTCCTCGTCTCGCAAGAGCTGCGGGAAGACCGAGGCCGAGGTCAGCCAGGACGAGGCGATCGCGATCGCCGAGCAGCAGGTCGAGTTCGAGCCGACCGCGTCAACAGTCCGGCTCGTGAAGCAGGGCTTGAGGCAACAGGAGATCTGGCTCGTCGGGCTCGGGCAGCGGAGAGCAGACGGGTCCTACGATCGTCGCCACGAACGTGCTGGTCGACGCGACACCGGCGAGGTGATCGAGATTCAGCCGTCCCCGGCGGCTGAGCCCGATCCGCGCCTCCGGCTATGTAGATTCCTGACACCTCGAGCGGTCAAACCGTGGGGTTGCCCTCCTTGGATGCCGTCCGGCTTCCGCCTTAGCCTTGCGCCATCTCGATGTTAGCGTTGCTGCAGACGGTGCGGTAGAGGGGGGAGCGTATGGACGTGCTGGCGTCGGTCCTGGGCCTGATCGCGCAGACGGTGGAAGAGGTCGGACCAGAGGGTCGGCCTCGACTCGGCGATCCTCGGCGAGCAGTTCTACTTCTTCACGGTCGTGATCATGTGGCTGATCCACGTCGGCTTCATGATGTACGAGGCCGGCGCTGCCCGCCGCAAGAACATCATGTCGACGGCGATGAAGAACATCCTCACGATCGCCGTCGTCACGCCGTCCTTCTACTACTTCGGCTGGTACATCTACGGCTGCTTCGAGCACGGCGGGCCCGCCGAGGGTCATGCGGGCCCGGATCCCGAGTTCCCCGGCTTCTGCGGGGCCACGTCGCCCTGGGCCGACCAGATGGGGCCGAACCTCACGCGACCACATCAGCCTCGTCTTCTTCCTCGCCTTCCTGCTCTTCTCGTGGACGACCGGCGTCGATCATGTCGGGCGCGCTCATCGAGCGCGTCCGGCTCTCCGCGTACCTGCTCCTGACCGTCCTGCTCGGCTCGGCCGTCTGGATCATGGACGCCGCCTGGGGCTGGAGCGCGGGCGGCTGGCTCGTCGACGAAGTACGGCTTCCACGACTCGATCGCGTCGCTCGTCGTGCACGGCGTCGCGGGCGCGTTCGCGCTCGGCGTCCTGCTCAACCTCGGGCCGCGGATAGGCAAGTACGACCGTCAGAGGGAGGGCCGAGAGCCTTCAGACCCCACAACACCCACATGACGTTGATGGGGCTGATGCTGATCTTCACCGGGTTCTACGGCTTCTACGCCGCGTGCCTCGTCATCACAGTCGACGATCTTCCCCGGCTGGCTCAACATCTACCTCTCGCCGACGACGCTCGGCACGATCGCGATGGTGATCACCTTCGGCTTCGCCGGCGGCTTCACCGGCGGCTGGTTCGCCAGCAAGGGCGACCCGTTCTGGACGCTGTCCGGCGGCCTCGCCGGCGTGATCAGCGTCTCGGCGGGCGCCGACGTCTACCACCCGTCGCTCGCCTACCTGCTCGCGACGTCGGGCGCCATCCTGGCCGTCTACGTCGGCAACTACATCGAGAAGAAGCTGCGGGTCGACGACGCGGTCGGCGCGGTCGCGGTGCACGGCGTTCTGCGGCTTCTACGGCGTGTTCCTCGTCGGGATCTTCGCCGGCGGCTTCCCGACCGGCGTGAACAACATCCCGGTCTCGCTCGGCGGCCAGCTGATCGGGATCCTCGACGTTCTTCCCGCTCGCGTTCCTGCCCGCCTTCATCGGCGCCTGGGTGCTCAAGAAGATGAACCTGCTGCGCGTGCCGCCGGAGGTCGAGCTCGAGGGCCTCGACATGGCCGAGTTCCAGCAGGACTTCTACCCCGAGTTCGAGCGGCAGCCCGAGGTCATCGTCCTCCCGACCGGCGAGGAGGTCGAGGCCGGGCCGATCCTGCTCGACGACTTCCAGCAGCTCAACGGCCGGCAACGGCCACAAGACCGGCACGAGAGTCGGCGGCGACGAGTGAAAGGGGTGAGCCATGATCGACAGCTTTCCCTACGAAGCCTGGGATCAGATCACGACGGAGACGTTCAGGCGACGTTCTGGACGTTCGGGCCCGGTCGACGGCGCACGCCGGCGGCGGCGATCTGACCGGCACGTACGTCCTCACGGCGCTCGGCATGCTCCTGATGGTCGTCGCCATCATCGACTGGGTCGTGCTCGAGAAGAAGAAGCTCGACGCGCAGGCGGAGCGGCTGCGCTCCGGCGGTCTCTAGGGGAGGACGGACAGAATGCCTCGCGAGAAGCAAATCGAGTTCCCGCCCAAGCAGACGCACGTCAGCTGGCTGACGCCGTTCCTGCTCGTCTTCTCCGTGGTCTGCATCGTGGTCGTGATCATCCTCGTCCTCACGGTCGACGGGCCGTTCATCGGCCCCTGGTAGGAGGCAGAGCAGGAAGGTACAGTTACGCGCATGGGTGGCTTGTATTTGACGTGTGGACTCTGCGGCCGCAAGCAGGCGGACGGGCTCCTGTCCCGTAACGCCTGGGGCCACCTGGCCGACAGTCAGCACGGGCAGCTCCAGGCGTGCCCGACGTGCAAGGAGTCGCACTCCGACTGGGAGAACAAGCTCGTGTCGGCCGCGTACGAAGGCGGGCCCTCCGCCTACAGCCAGGGCGCCTACGCCTAGAAGGCCGATAGCTTCTGCGGCATGACCGGAGCCGGCGCAAGCCGGCTCCGTCGTTCCTCAGCCTGGCCGCCGACCTGAAGACGCGGCCCTCGGGCCGCTCGCCGGCCGAGAACGGGCTGCGCCCGTTTCGACCTAGAACGAGCCCTCGGCGAGCAGCTTGCGAAACGCCGGGTACTGCCCGAGCTTGCCGACGGTGACCAGCGTGTCGCCCTTCTGGATGACGTCGGTCGGCTGGGCGCCGGCCACCGGCTCCGGCTCGCGCAGGATGGCGATGATCGTGATGCCCGTTCGCGCCCTGAACGCACAGTCGGCGAGCGTGCTTCCGATCGCGGGGCTGTCGTCAGGAACCGGGATCCACTCGATCGTCAGCTCTCCGAGCGCCATCTCGAGCTCCTCGACGATCTTCGGACGATCGTAGGCGCCGCCGAGCACCGCTCCGAGCTGGCGTGCCTCCTCGTCGTCGAGCGTGATGACGGCGCACGGATCCTCGTCGTCGCGAGAGCGGAAGAAGTAGATCTCCCGCATCCCGTCGTTGTGCAGGATCACCGCGAGCGCGGCCGCCGTGGGCCGGGCTGAACGACGTACTTGACGCCGACGCCGGGCAGTCGGGTCTGGCGCAGCTCGATGGTCATGCCGCCTCCTCTTCGGCCAGTCTAGGGCAGGGCGGAACAGGGCTGCGGCCGATGCGCTTCGACTCCTTCATGAGCACGACCCCGATCGTCGCCGTGGCGAGCACGTAGAGTCCCGCGAAGGCCGTCAGCTCGGTCCCGATCGGCGAGCGCTGAGCGCCGCGTTGCCGGCTGCGAGCTGGGCGAGGATGATCGTGAACTCTCCGTGCGCGACGAGCGCGGCGCCGACGTTGAGGCTCTGGCGGCGCGTGAAGCCGCCGACGATGCCGGCGGCGTAGCCGGCCGCCAGCTTGCCGACGACGGTGAGCAGACCGCGAGCGCGACGAGCCAGCCGACGGTGTCGAGCGCGCCGACGTCGATCGTCAGCCCGAAGACGAAGAAGAAGAGCGCGGCGAAGAGGTCCCGGAAGGAGAGGAACCGCTCCTCGATCTCGGCGCGCGAGCTCGTCTCCGCGAGCACGATCCCGGCCATGAGCGCGCCGATCGCCTCCGAGAGGCCGAGCTCTTCGGCGAGCGCGGCCATGCCGACGACGAGCGCGACGATGAAGAGCAGGAAGAACTCGCGTCGGGAGCCGCGCAAGCAGCCGGTCGAGCGGCCGGGCGAGGAAGCGCGAGGCCGCGAGCGAGAGCGTCACGAAGAGGAACGCCTTGAGGAGCGACCCACAGCGTGTCGCCGAGACCCGCCGCCGCCGCCGCCGACGAAGCCGAGGACGAGCGCCAGGACGAGGTCCTCGAAGACGAGGATCGCGAGGATGAGATCGGTCTCGTCGTCCGCCAGGCGGCGGAAGTCGATCAGCCCCTTGACGGTGACGGCGCTCGAGGACACGTAGACGGCGGCGGCGACGACCAGCGCGCCGAAGCTGAGCAGCCGAATGCGGCGACCCCGACCACGAGGCCGAGCGCCGGCGTTGAGCGACCAGGTCGATCGTTCCGCCGAGCCCGACGTGCCTGCCGCTCCGCGCCAGGCGCTCGAGGCTGAACTCGAGGCCGAGGAAGAAGAGGAGGAAGATCGAGCCCGAGCTCGGCGACGAAGTCCGTCACCTCGGACGGCTCGATCATGCTGAGCGGGTCGGCTCGTTCGGGCCGAGCAGGAGGCCGGCGAGCAGATAGGCCGGGATCGCCGAGAGGCCGATGCGGCTCGGCGACGAGGCCGAGCGCGCCGAGGATCGCGACGGTGACGGCGAGCTCGGCGAGGGTCACGACGGCACCTTATCGACGCGTACCGGCCGGCTAGCAGCGGGCCGTTCCGAACTCGACCCAAGGGCAGGAGGGAGGACACGGAGTGGTCGGCGTCCGCTGTTCACGGACGTGCTGCACGTCGCGGTCGTCGTCGCCGACCTGGAAGCGGCCATGCGGCGGTACAACGACGCAGCTACGGGATCGCGCCGTGGTCGATCTACGAGTTCGGCCCCGAGACCGTCGAGAACATGACGCGTCGACGACCAGCCGCGGCGTTCGCGATGCGGGTCGCGCTGGCGCCGCTCGGGAACAGTTTCGTGCGAGCTGATCGAGCCGCTCGACGATCGCAGCGACTACGCGGATTTCCTGAAGGCCCGCGGCGAGGGCGTCCACCACGTCGCCTTCAAGCCCGCGGATCTTCGAGGACGGCGTTGCGCAGCTGCGCGGCAAGGGCCACCGCATGATCCAGGGTGGCGTCTACAAGGGCGGACGCTTCGCGTACTTCGGGACCGAGCGCGAGCTGGGGTTCGTGACCGAGCTGCTCGACCTGCCGCCCGACGCCGCAGCCGCCAGATTCTGTCGTACCCGCCGGGCATTACGGGCTGCGGATTCCCCGTACGGGACCGGATCTCGATCGCGGCCCGTTCTGTCTCGGGTCCGGGCGCTTCCGCGCCACTGACCGCCTTACGGAGGCATCCGCGACTATGTAGAGACGCCGACCGGTCCCGGCGGCCGCAATCGACCGCGAGCGATCCCGATCGTCGGGCACCGGGCGCCGCGTCCTGCGGCCGATTCACGATCCGCTGGCCGCCGACCTGTGGCTCGGCACGGTCGATCTCGCTCGGTGACGGGGTCCTGCTGAGCTTCGTCGGGTGCCGCCGGCCGCGGCCTGGGGCGACACACCATGGACGGTCCGCTCGGACTCGGGCGACCGCTAGTCGTCCTCGGGCTCAGAACAAGCCCGACCGTCCGCCGTTCTCGTCGATGTCGACGCTCTGCAGCGCCGGCGTGACGCCGAGGCCGGGCATCGTCTGCATGTCGCCGCAGAGCGCCACGAGCCAGCCGGCGCCGGTGTAGGAGCGCAGGTCGCGCACCGGCAGCACGAAGCCGGTGGGCGCGCCCACGAGCGCTCGGGTCGTGCGAGAGGGAGAGGTGCGTCTTCGCCATGCAGATCGGCACGCGGTCGAGGCCGTCCTTCGTGTACGTGCTCGACCTTCTCGAGCGCCGCCGGCAGCAGGTTCGACGCCGTCGGCGCCGTAGACCCGGGTCGCGATCTTCTCGATCTTCTCCGCGATCGGGTCGTCGAGCTCGTAGAGCGGCGCGTAGCTGTTCGGCTGCTCGCAGGCGCCGACGACTGCCTCGGCCAGCGCGGTCGCGCCGTCGCCGCCCTTCGCGAACGCCTCGTTGAGCTCGGCCGCGAAGGCGCCGTAGTCGAGCGCGAGCTTGCGGGTGACCTCGCACTCCTCGTCCGTGTCCTCCGGGCGCCGGTTGACCGCGACGACCGGCTCGAGGCCGAACTCCTTGACGATGCCGATGTGGCGGCCGAGGTTGGCGACGCCCGCTCGATCGCGTCGAGGCCGCCGTCCGGGTCGTCTGCGTGGTGCTTGAGCGCCCGTACGGTCGTGACGACGACGACGGCGCTCGGCGCGAGCCCGCCGATCCGGCAGACGATGTCGAGGAACTTCTCCATGCCCATGTCGGAGCCGAAGCCGGACTCGGTGATGCACGATGTCGCCGAGCTTGAGCCCGACCTTGTCCGCGACGAGCGAGTTGTTGCCGTGGGCGATGTTCGCGAACGGCCCGCAGTGCATGAAGCAGGCCTGGCCCTCGAGCGTCTGGATCAGGTTCGGCTTGAGCGTCTCCTTGAGGATCACCGTCATCGCGCCGGCGGCCTGGAGATCGTCGGCCGTGACCGGCTGCGCCCTCGTACGTGTAGCCGACCGTGATGGCGCCGAGCCGGCGCGCGGAGATCGTGGAGATCGGCCGCGACGGCGACGATCGCCATCACCTCCGAGGCGGCGGTGATGTCGAATCCGGTCTCGCGCGGGTAGCCGTTCGCCCGGCCGCCGAGCCGACGACGATCTGGCGCAGCGAGCGGTCGTTCATGTCGACGCAGCGGCGCCAGCCGATCGTCAGCGGGTCGATGCCGAGCTTGTTGCCGTGCAGCAGGTGCGCCTCGAGCGCGGCCGCGAGCAGGTTGTTCGCGGCCGCCGATCGCGTGGATGTCGCCGGTGAAGTGGAGGTTCAGGTCCTCCATCGGCACGACCTGGGCGTAGCCGCCGCCGGCCGCGCCGCCCTTGATCCCGAAGACGGGCCCGAGCGACGGCTCGCGCAGGCAGAGCACGGGGTTCCGCCCGATCTTGCCGAGGCCCTGGGTGAGCGACACCGACGTGGTCGTCTTGCCCTCGCCCGCCTTCGTCGGCGTGATCGCGGTGACGCAGACGAGCGGCGCGTCGGGCTTGCCGGCCAGCCGGTCGACGACCGAGAGGTCGACCTTCGCCTTGTAGCGGCCGTAGAGGTCGTACTCGTCCGTCCTCGAGGCCGTAGCGCTCGGCGATGCTCTGCGATCGGCTCGAGCTCGTGCGCCTGCGCGATGTCGAGATTCGAGGGGACCTTCGTCGTTGCCATTTGCGTCTCTCCTGGTGAGACCGATACGGCTGGGCCGTGGTGTCAGTGGCTGACCGCGGCGGCGGCCGAGCTCCGAACGAGCGTGTCGGTAGTAGAAGCGCTCGAGCTTGAACGGCTCGATGAGCGCCGGGGTCTGCTTCGTCGCGACGAGCTCCGCGACCGTCGTGCCGACGATCGGTGAGGCCTTGAAGCCGTAGGTGCCCCAGCCGCAGTCGATGATGAAGCCCGTCGACCTCGGTGAGGCCGAGGATCGGGCTGTAGTCGGGCGTCATGTCGGAGAGGCCGGTCCACTGGCGGAGGATCTTCGTGCCGTGCAGCTGCGGGAAGAGCTCGAGCATGTGCGTTGCGAGCGCCTCGATGAACCCGAACGTCCCCTTGAGGAGAACGTCGGGTACGGCTCGATCTCGGAGCCCATCAGGAACTCGCCGCGGTCGGTCTGCGAGATGTAGACGTGCATCTGCGACGAGACGATGACGACGTCGAGGAACGGCTTGACCGGCTCGGTGACGCAGGCCTGGAGGATGCTCGTCCAGATCGGCAGCGGCACGCCGGCCATGTCGGCGATCTGGGTCGACCAGCCGGCCGTGCAGGAGACGACCGTGTCGCAGGCGATGTCGGCCGCGGTTCGTGTCGCACGCCCGTCGACACGGCCGTTCTCGACGTCGATCCCGGTCACCTCGGTGTCCTGATGGATCTCCGCGCCGTGCCGGTCGGCCCCCTTCGCGTAGCCCCAGACGACGGCGTCGTGGCGGATGATCCCGCCGGGCGGGTGGTAGAGGGCGCCGACGATCGGCCACGTGCCGTCGGCGAGATGTGATCTGCGGGCAGAGCTCCTTGACCTCTCGGCCGTGTCGACCACGTGGCTGTCGATGCCGAGCAGCTGGTTGACCTCGGCGCGCTCGGCTGGACGTGATCATGCCGCGGTCGGAATGGGCGAGCGTCAGGTGCCCGTGCTGGGAGAACATGACGTTGAAGTCGAGCTCCTGCGAGAGGCCCTCGTACAGCTTGACGCTCGTCGCGTAGAACTCCGCGCCCTCCGGCGGTGCGGTAGTTCGAGCGGATGATCGTCGTGTTGCGTCCGGAGCCGCCCGCGCCGATGTAGCTCTTCTCGAGCACGGCGACGCTCTTGACGCCGTGGTTTCTCGCGAGGTAGTAGGCCGTCGCGAGGCCGTGCGCGCCGCCGCCGATGATGACGACGTCGTAGCGCTTCCCCGAGCTCGTGGCGGCGCCAGAGGCGCTTCGGGAAGAAGATGTCCTTCACGCGCGCGCTCCCGACGATCGCGTCGACGCCCACCGGCCCGCCGCCGAACGGCTCGGCCGCGTCGACGGCGACCTCCCAGAGGTAGTGCCCGTACTCCTGCGGGAAGACGATCCAGTACCCGCCGTCCCGCTCGAGGACGTGGGCGCCGACGTGAGCGACGTCGCCGCTCGCCGGGAGCTCGTGCAGGTGCGTCAGCCGGCGCAGCACGGCTCGGCGCCTCCGGCCCGACGAGCGCGAGAATCGCCGAACGCGCCGGTCTGGTCGAGCACCCAGTCGAAGCGCCGGGCGAGCTTCGAGCGCAGCAGGAAGCAGTCGCGGATACGGGCAGAGGACGAGTCGCGCGTCCCGGCCGGTATCCGTACCAGACGAGCCGTCGCCGCGTCCTCGGGAGCGCCCTCGCCGCAGACCTCGATCTTGCCGAGATGCGAGAGATCGGCGACGCCCGACCCGGTCCAAGCGGTTCGGCTTCCCCCGGGAACGCTGATCGGGACGAGCCAGCCGTCGCGCTCCTCGAAGCGGCGCGCCGGCGTCGCGCTGGCGGCGCTCCATCGAGGACTTGCAGGACGGGCGTGAAGCCGAGGTCGTGGCTTCGCGCGGTCGGGCGAGAGGAAGTCGAGGGGCTCACGGCGCGGTGGGCCGCCCGTTATCGGCCGGGAAGCGGCCCGGACGCGTTTACGGTCCGAGCGATGTGAGGGAAGCGCGGTCATGACCGGAGGCTTGCCCTCGGGGTCGAAGAACGGCTTCGTCGTCACGATCGCCTGCTCGAGCGTGCCGTCGATCTTGATGTCGAGCGTCGTTGCCGTCCTCGGCGAGCTCGATCGGGCACGATCGCCATCCCGATCACCTTGTCGCAGCTCCTCGCTCCAGCGAACGCTCGTGACCCGCCCGGCCGGACTTGCCGTCGACGACGACCTGGCCGCCCTCGAGCGGAACGCGGCCGTTCGCCATCTCGAAGCCGACGAGCATCCACTTGAGACCGCGCTCCTGAACCTGCTCGATCGACCACTTGCCGACGAAGTCGTCCTTGTCGAGCTTGACGATCCACGGCATCGCCGCCTCGAGCGGATTCGACTCGGAGTCGGTGTCCTGGCCGACCAGGATGTGCATCTTCTCGAGGCGCAGGATGCGCTGGGGCTCGAGGCCGAACGGCGCCGCGTTCCACTCCTGCCCGCGTCGAGCAGCGCGTCCCAGACGTGCTCGCCGTGCGGGCTCGGGAAGTGGATCTCGTAGCCGAGCTCGCCGACGAAGCCGATCCGCAGCATGAGCGCCGGAGCGCCGGCGACGTGGGCGTGCTTGGCGTCGAGGTAGGTGAACGCCTCGCTGGCGACGTCGATGTCGCACACCGCTCCATCAGCTTGCGCGCGTCCGGGCCGGCGACGTTGACGGCGGCCACGGCGCCGGTGACGTTCGCGAGCTCGACGTCCATGTGCCAGACGGCGTTCCACCAGCGCGAACCACTCGAAGACGCTCGTCCGCGCCGGTCGAGGTCGTCGTGACGTAGAACTCGTCGTCGGCGAGCCGGGCGATCGTGCCGTCGTCGATGATCCGGCCGGCGTCGCTGCAGAGGACGCCGTAGCGGATGCGGCCGACCTTGAGGTCGGAGAACCGATTCGGGTAGAGGCGGTCGAGGAAGGCGCCCGGCGTCGGGGCCCTTCACGAGCATCTTGCCGAGCGTCGACACGTCGATCAGCCCGACCGACTCGTGAACGCGCCTGCGCCTCGGCCGTCCGGGTCGGCGGTGTAGGAGTGGGGGCGCCGCCAGGCGCCCGTCCAGAAGATCCGCGCGCCGATGTCCTTGTGGCGGTGGTGCATCGACGTGCGCTTGGCCGGCTCGTGCGGCCGGCCGGCGAGCAGCGACAGCGACACGGGCGACCACGGGCGGGCGCGCGGTCGTGGTGCCGATCGTCGCTCGTCCGTCCGGCTCTCGCGCGCGTAGACGCGGATCGAGTTCGTGTGGCAGAGCTTGCCCTGGCACGGGCCCATCGTCACCGTCGTGTAGCGCTTGGACAGCTCGATCGAGTCGAAGCCCTCGCGATCGCGTACTTCAGGTCCTTCGCCGTCTGGTCCTCGCAGTGCAGACGAAGCACTTCCCTTGCCGTCTCGCCGAGCGACGGCGCGCGGAACTGCCGGCTGCGCCGACGTCGCCCGCGCACCTCACCGACGGCCGCGACGCCGTCAGGGAGCTCGCGTTGGAACGAAGATCCCGCGCGACGAGTCGTACTCGACCGTCGCGCCCGCATGGGCGAGCAGCTGGTACGCGGGCTGGGGGCTGCCGGACATCACGACCAGGTCGCAGTCGATCGGCTTGCCGTCGACGACCACCGAGCCGCACCCTGCCCTTGCGCCCCTTGGCGGCGATCGACTCCGGGCGCCGCTCGCGGAAGTCGACGATCTCCGGCGACCGCGGTGCCTGCCTCGCGCAGATCCTCGGCCGCGGCGAGCCCGCGATCGTCGACGGTCAGGACGACGGCCCGCTCGCCGGGCCGGAGCGACCAGTAGTTGACGAGCCGGCGGACGGCTGCCGGGCAGCATGACGCCGACGAGGTCGTTCCCGGGGAACACGAGCGGCTGCTCGATGATCCGCCGCGGCGACGATCACCTGGTCGCGCCCTGTACCGAAGCAGAAGATCGCCGCAGTCGACGGGGACGAGACCGCCCTCGTAGATGCCGACCGCCCGTGCCGGCGCGAGCAGCTCGACACCGGCCGTCGCGGGCGCGCTCGGCGAGCGGCGCGCGCCTTGGCCGCACCGTCCGCTCGCAGAGCAGGCCGCCGCCCGGCTCGGGGCCCTCGTCGACGAGAGCGACGTGCTCTGCCTCGCTCCGCCGCCGCGATGGCGGCTTCGAGCCCGGCCCGGCCTCCGCCGACCACGAGCACGTCCGACGTGGCGGTGCTCGACGTCGACGCGGTCCTCCCGCGTCGCTGCTCGGGTCGACGACGCCGAGACCGGCGGCATTGCGCAGGAACTTCTCGTAGAGCGGCCAGAACCGCTCGGGGCCGGATGAACGTCTTGTAGTAGAAGCCCGGCGGCGTGAACGGGCCGCCGAGCTTGTCGATCGATCGCTCATCCAGTCGCGGTCGAGCGAGCCGAGCGCGTTCTGGCCCTTCACGACCGCTCCCGGCCGGACCGGCTCGGCGCAGACACGGACGTTCGGCACGCCGTCGACGGTCATCATGCAGTTCGCGCAGTGCCCGGAGCAGCAGAGGAGCCCACGCGGGCGGTGGTACTTGAAGCTGCGCGAGAAGACGCGGCGGCCGGCGGCGAAGAGCGCGGAGGCGATCGTGTCGCCGGCGAAGCCGCTGACGCGGCGTCCCTCGTACTCGAACTCGATCGTGCTGCGAGCGGTCGATTCGCTCGTCCGGCTGCGGCGGCAGTCTCATGCCCGGCTCAGTCGGCGCTTCCCGGAAGGGAAGTGCTGACGACCTCATTCGTGCGAGTGTCGCGCTCGGCGAGGAACCATTGCCCGCAGCCGTGCACGGTGGTACCACCACTCGCGGTGCACGCCCGGCGACGTTGTCGCGGAAGTAGATGTAGGTCGTCAGCTCACGCGAGCGTCGGCTTCTGCTTCGGCCGGCGCGTGACCTCGCCGGCGCAGCGGAATTCCTCGACGCTCGCGGGGGCCGCAGTTGGGGCAGGGCAGAAGGAACGACATCCGGGGTTTATCGCCGCTAGGGCAATGCTATTGCCAAATTTCTACCGTATCTCGTCACGGGCCGCAACTCGCACCGATCCGTCGAGTCGCGCCAAACCGCCTGCCGTCGATGTCTAGAAGCGGGTCAGGTACTCCTTGATCTCCCAGTCGCTGACCTGCTCGTGGTAGCGGCTGAACTCGTCTCGCTTGACGCGGATGAAGTAGTCGACGTAGTCCTCGTCGCGGCCGCGGCCGAGCGCGGCCCGCAGCACGTCGTCCTGCTCGAGCTCGTCGGTCGCCTCCATGAGGTTCGGCGGCAGCGTCTCGAGGCCGCGCTCGCGAAGCTCCTCGTAGGGAATCGCATAGAGGTTCTCGGAGTTCGGCTCGCCGGGATCGAGGCGCCGGTCGACGCCGTCGAGGCCGGCGGCGAGCACCGCGGCGGCCGCGAGATACGGGTTGCAGGAGCCGTCGATCGTGCGGTCCTCGATGCGGCCGGGCCCGGGGATGCGGAGCATCTGCGTCCGGTTGTTGTAGCCGTAGCTGATCCAGACCGGCGACCAGGTGGCGCCGCTCGCGGTCGTCCCGACCTTGAGCCGCTTGTACGAGTTCACCGTCGGCGCCGTGACGCAGCTGTAGGCGCGGGCGTGCTGCTTGAGGCCCGCCGATGAAGTGGTAGGCGAGCTCCGAGAGCCCGAGGCCGCGCGGGTCGGCCTCGTCGAGGAAGACGTTCTCGCCGTCCTTCCAGAGCGACATGTGGAAGTGGCAGCCGTTGCCGGTCAGGTTCGTGAACGGCTTCGGCATGAACGTGGCGATCACCCCGTCCTGCTCGGCCAGCGTGTGCACCATGTAGCGGAAGAAGATCGCCCGGTCGCAGCTCACGAGCGCGTCGTCGTAGGTGAAGTTCTGCTCGAACTGCCCGTTCGCATCCTCGTGGTCGTTCGCGTAGTTGCCCCAGCCGAGGTCGTTGACGTAGTTCGAGACCTTCGTGAGGAAGTCGTAGTTGCGCGTCAGGCCGGTCAGGTCGTAGCACGGCTTCTCGAGCGTGTCGAGCTTGTCGGCCACCTCGATCGAGCCGTCCTCGCGCCTGCCGCACGAGGAAGTACTCGAGCTCGAGGCCGATCTTGAACTCGTAGCCCTGCTCGGCCGCCTTCGCGAGCGCGTTGCGCAGGATCGTGCGGGGGTCGTACGGCCAGGGCTCGCCCTCGACGGTGATGTCGCACGCGAAACGGGCGAGATTTTCCTGCCACGGAACGGGCGTGAAGCTGTCGAGGTCGGGGATCGCGGCGATGTCCGGGTCGCTCGGGACCTGGCCGATCTCGCCGGCGGCAAAGCCGGCGAAGCCCGCGCCGTTCTCGACGAAGTCGTCGAGGTTCCAGGCCGGGATGAGCTTCGCGCTCGGCCGCGCGTACATGTCGACGAACTGGGCGAAGTAGAACTCGACCCCGAGCTCCTTCGACTGCTTGCGGATCTCGTCGAGCGTGGCCATGCGTCGTCCTCCTGTGCGGATGCAGGCCGACGATATCGACCGCCGACTGCCGCGGCGATGGCAGCTGTCTACAGCCGCACCGGCCTCGCTATGTGACTCGAGGCGGTCCCGAGAGCCGTTCGAGCTTCACGAGCTTGAGCGCGATCTCGACCATCAGCCAGTCGTCTCGACGCAGGTCGATGCCCGAGATCTCCATGATCCGGCGCAACCGCTGGCGCAGCGTGTTCGGGTGGACGTACAGCGCCTCGGCCGTCGCCGAGATGTTGCCGCGCCGGCGCAGGAACTCCTCGAGCGTCGGCAGCAGCGACGTCGAGCGCTGTCGGTCGTACTCGGCCAGCCGTGCGACCGCGTCGCGATGCGAGTCGCGCACGGACGAGTCGAGCGACATGCGCAGGAGGTACTTGTACGGGCCCCAGCTCGTCGTAGACCATGACGCCCGGCTGTGACTGCAGCACGCTCGTGCCGAGCAGGGCATGGCGCGCTTCCTCGAAGCCGGCGGCGAAGCTCGCGATGCCCTGGCAGGGGCTCGACACGCCGATCGCGATCGGCGGCTCGAGCTCGGCCTGGACGCGCCTGATCCCGTCGAGAAGGTGGTCGGTTCCGGCGGCGGGGACTCGCAGCAGCGCACGCACCGAGTCGTCGCGACGGTCGAACAGCGAGCCCGGGGCGAGCGCCGCGAGCGCCTTCTCGAGCCCGTCGTGCGGCGGGGCGGCTGCGAGCACGAGATGAGGTCGCTCGAGATCGCAGCCGAGCCGCGCCGCCCTGCCCTCGACGTCGCCGAGCGTGGAGCCGCCGGCGAGCTGCTCGAAGAAGTCCTTGATCAGGTTCTTCTCCGTCAGCCGCTCGATCAGCTCGATCTTCTTGATCGCGACGGCGGTCTGATTGGCGACCGCGTGGGCGAGATCGCTCTCGGTCGTGCCTTCGCCGAGGAGCAGGCCGAGAAGCTCGTCGCCGGCGACGAGCGGCGTGGCGACCGAGGTGCGCTTGCCCCGGCGGGCGATCTCCGGCCCGAGACCGGCGAGGGTGAGCGTTGCGCGGGCCTCGGTCTCGGCCGGGGCGGACGCGCGCAGCTGCAGCTCCTCGCTCGCAGGATCGAGGAGGTAGAGATGGCAGGCGGATGCGCCCAGGAGCTCCACGGACGACGCAACGACCTCCGGCAGGAGCTCGTCGAGCGTCTCCGCGCGGGCGATCGTCTCGCCGAGGCGGCTCAGCTGCTCGAGCTCGCCGACGCGGCGGCGGGTCTCCTCGTAGAGGCGGGCGTTCTCGACGGCGCCCGCCATGAGCGTGGCGCTCGAGACGAGGAACTCGACCTCCGAGGAGACGAACTCGCGCGGGGCCTCGGTGTGCAGCGAGACGACTCCGATCGCGGCCCCGTCCCGCCCCAGGATCGGCACCGACACGAGCGACTGGAACTTCTCCTCCGCGAGCTCCGGCACGTACTTGAAGCGGGGGTCGGAGAGCGCGTTGTCCCGGATGAACGCGGGCTCCCTTCGCTCCGCCGCCCACCAGGCCAGGCCCTCGCCGCGCTCGAGCACGATGCGGCCGACCAGGTGGTCGTACGGCTCGGAGGCCGCGCGCATGACGAGGCGCTTGCCGTCGTCTTCGACGAGGTAGACGAAGCAGGCGTGGACCGCGCTCGCGTCCGAGAGCAGGCGGACCGCGGCCGCGAGCACCTCCTCGAGCTCGAGCGACGACGCGACCGTCGAGATGATCTCGGCGAGGACGCGGGTCTCGGTCTCCGCCGCGGAGCGAGCCATTCGGGGATCGTATGCAAGGCGCGCCTCGGCCCGTAGCATCCTCTCCATGGAGCCGTTCGCGGGGATCGTGCTCGTCGGTGGTCGCTCCGAGCGTATGGGCAGGCCGAAGGCCGGGCTCGACTGGCACGGCGACTCGCTCGCGGAGGTCGTCTGCCGGACGCTCGAGACGGCCGGCGCCGCGCCGGTCGTCGTCGTGCGCGCGGCGGGTCAGAGCCTGCCCGCGCTGCCCGCGAGTGTCGAGATCGTCGAGGACGCCAGACCGGGCCGTGGGCCGCTCGAGGCGCTTGTCGCGGGGCTCCGGGCGATTCCCACGGCGACGGAGCGCGCCTTCGTGTCGGCGGTCGACGCGCCGTTCCTCGCGCCCGCCTTCGTCACCTGCGTCGTGTCTGCGCTGGAGGGGAACGCGGACGCGGCCGTCCCGTTTCACGACGGAAAGCCGCATCCGCTCGCGGCCGCGTACCGCGTCGCGCCGACCCTCCAGGCGGTCGAGCGGCGGCTGGCAGGGACCGATCTCAGCGTTCGCGGGCTGCTCGACGACCTCCGCGTGCGCCGGCTCGAGGAGGCCGACCTGCTCGCCCATCCGCGACTACGCGCCGTCGACCCGCAGCTCGACTCGCTCGTCAACCTCAACACGCCGCAGGACTATGAAGACGCCGCCTCGCGCGGCCGCTAGCGGCTCGTCAGGGGAGCGGCACGCGCTCGGGATGGGCGTAGATGTTGAAGCGCCCGCCGCGGACGAAGCCGATGAGCGTCATGCCGAGCCGGTTCGCGGCGGAGACCGCCAGGGTCGAGGGAGCGGAAACCGCGCAGAGGATCGGGATCCCCGCGACGGCGGCCTTCTGAACGAGCTCGAAGCTCGCGCGGCCGGAGACGAGCACGACTCGATCGGCGGCGGGGAGCCGGCCCTCGAGCAGCTCGTGCCCGATCAGCTTGTCCATCGCGTTGTGCCGACCGACGTCCTCGCGCAGCTCGACGAGCCCCCCGTCCGGATCGAAGAGACCGGCCGCGTGCAGTCCGCCCGTCTCGTCGAAGACCTTCTGCGCCCCGCGCAACGTGTCCGGCAGCCCTGCCGCCACATCGGGAGCGAGCATCGGTCCCGGCGACAGCGGCGCGCAGAGCACCTCGATCTGGTCGATGGACGCCTTGCCGCAGACGCCGCAGCTCGAGCTGACGTAGAAGTTCCGTCGGAGCGCCTCGGCGTCGAAGGGGCGCCTCAGGCTCACGGTCACGACGTTGTACTGCTGCTCGGCGGGCTCCTCGAGCTCGCAGTAGCGGATCGCGTCGATCTCGTCCCGCGACGACAGCAGTCCCTCGGTGAACAGGAAGCCGGCCGTCAGCTCCCAGTCGTCGCCGGGCGTCCTCATCGTCACCGCGACGCTCGTTGTCTCCTGGCCGGGGCCGGCGACGCGAATCTCGAGCGGCTCCTCGGTCGCCAGCCGGTCACGGCGCCGTGTGGCGCGGCCCTGCTCGACGATCGTGATGGGCGCGCGGGCCACCTTACGGCGGACCGGGCGCTCGGTGGCAGCCATGAATCGAGGTTAGCTGCCGCGAGCCTGGACGTGCTTGAACCCGAACCGTCCCTTGATGCAGAGATTGCCGCGGGTGATGTCGTGGTCGTCGGGGGACGTGACCTTCACGATCTCGTTGTCCTGGACGTGCAGCGTGAGGTTGCAGCCGACGCCGCAGTACGGGCAGATCGTCTCGGTCTCCGTCTGCCTCGACTCGTCCCAGGCTCCTTCGGCGCGCAGGTCGTACTCGCTCTTGAAGATCAGCGCGCCCGTGGGGCAGACAGCGATGCAGTTGCCGCAGTAGACGCACGCCGACTCGGGCAGCGGCGCCACGTACTCGGTCGAGATGCGCGCGTCGAAGCCTCGGCCGGCGACGGCGATGGCGAACGTGTTCTGGTACTGCTCGCCGCAGGCGTCGACGCACTTGTAGCAGAGGATGCATTTCGAGTAGTCGCGGACGTAGAGCTCGTTGTCTTCCTTCACCGGCGAGAACACGGTCGCCGCTGTCTGTCCGTCGGGCTCGACGTGGTGCCCGGCCCGGCGCCGGTCGCGGTCGGCGTCCGGCGGCGCCGGCGGCCCGTAGCGTTCGGGTCGCGCCGCGTAGCGCTCGAGGTAGCCGGGGAAGCGCGGCGCGATCGACACGTCCACGGAGGAGGCGAGGAACTCGAGCACCATGCGGCGTGAGAGCCGCACGCGCTCGGAGTCCGTCGTCACCACCATCCCGTCCTCGACCTTCCGCGAGCACGCCGGAGGGAGCACGCGCGAGCCCTCGACCTCGACCACGCAGACCCGGCAGACGTTCGCGGGCCGCAGCGTCTCGCCGAAGCAGAGGGTCGGCGTGTCGATGCCGAGCTGGGAGCAGGCGTCGAGGATCGTCGAGCCTTCGAACACGCGTACCGGCCGGCCGTCGATCTCGAGCTCGACCATGCGCTTGGGCATCTGCAGCGTCGCGGTGCTCACCTCAATTCCCGTTCCGGAAGATACCGAGCCGCGCGATTGCCGACTCGACGGCGCTCGAGGCAGTTTGGCCGAGCCCGCAGATCGACGCGTCCCGCATGCACTGCCCGATCTCGGCGATCAGCGCCAGCTCGTCGTCCACCGTCCCCCTCGTAGAGCCCGACCGCAGCCGGGCGAGCGCCTCTTGCTGGCGAACGGTGCCGACGCGGCAGGGCACACACTGCCCGCACGACTCGTCACGGAAGAACGCGGCGATGCGCATGAGCGTTCTGGGGAGGTCGATCGTCTCGTCGAAGGCCATGACGACCCCGGAGCCCAGCGTCGTGCCGGCGGCACGGGCACCCTCGATCGTGAGCGGAATGTCGAGCTCGTCGGGCCGCACGAAGCCTCCCGCGGCGCCGCCGAGCAGGACGGCCTGCAGGCTGCGGCCGGCAGGGACGCCGCCCGCGAGGTCGAGCAGGTCTGCCAGGGTGGCGCCGAACTCGACCTCGTAGACGCCTGGGGTCTCGACGTGACCGCACAGGCAGAAGAGCTTCGGGCCCGCTGACCCCTCCGTGCCGATCTGCGCGAAGGCAGGGCCGCCCTGGAGCACGATGTCGAGGACGTTGACGAGGGTCTCGACGTTGTTGACGACCGTCGGCTTGCCGAAGAGGCCGTGCGTCACGGGGAACGGCGGCTTGTTGCGCGGCTCGCCGCGGAACCCCTCGACGGAGTTGAAGATCGCCGTCTCCTCGCCGCAGATGTAGGCGCCGGCACCCTTCCTGATCTCGATGTCGAACGAAAATTCCTGGCCGAGAATGCGCTCGCCGAGGAAGCCGCGCACACGCGCCTCCGCGAGGGCGTGCTCGAGGATGGCGAGCGCCTGCGGGTATTCCCCGCGCAGGTACACGTAGCCCCGCTCGCACTGCGTCGCGTAGGCGGCGATCGTCATCGCCTCGACGAGGGCGTACGGGTCGCCTTCCATGATGACCCGATCCTTGAACGTGCCCGGCTCGGACTCGTCGGCGTTGCAGACCAGATAGTGCGGCCTGTTGGGCTGGCCCGCGACTGCGGCCCATTTGCGGCCCGTCGGGAACGCGGCGCCGCCGCGGCCGACGAGGTTCGAGTCGGTGACCTCGCGGATGACGCCTTCCGGGCCGAGCGCGAGCGCCTGCCGCAGGGCCGCGTAGCCGCCGTGGGCCCGGTAGTCGTCGAGGCTCCGTGGATCGACAAGCCCGACCCGTCGCAGCAGCCGGAGCTCCGGGCTGCCTCGCTGAGGCACGGACGCGGCCGGATCGGCGCCGGCGAGCTCTCCCGCCAGCGCGTCGATCACGCCGCGGGCCGCAATCGGCGCGAGCACGTGCTCGCGCGGATGCTCGCCGGCCACGGTGAGCAGCGCCGCCGGAGCCCGGTCGCACTGGCCGAGGCAGGGGCTTCGCAGCCAGGTCGTCGATCCGTCCGCTCCCACGGCTCCCTCGGGGCCCAGGTCGCGCTCGAGCTCCTCGATCAGCTCGTCGGAGCCGTGACAGCGGCAGGCGATGTCGTCGCAGACGTGGACGACCTGCGGCGGGCGCCAGTCGAGCGAGAACAAGGCGTAGAACGTCGCGACCCCGTATGCGTCCGCGGGCGGCACCGTCAGCCGGCTGCAGACGTAGTTCAGCGCGCCCGGGCTGATCCAGCCGATGTGCTCGTGGACGGCGTGGAGTGCTGGGAGCAGGAGGTCGCGGCGCGCTTTTGCTCCGTGAGCTCCGCGGTCAGCTGCGACGCGCGTGTCGACGGCGGTGTCGCGTACTCCGCCCTCCCAGCCGGACGCCGGTGCTCCCAACAGGTGGTCGACGGCGCGCCGCTCCGCCTCGGACGGCTGGGCCTCGAGAAGGTGCACATCCACGCGCCGATCCTAGCCAAGGCCTCAGGGGCTGAGCGGCCGGCTCGGCCGGCCGCGACCCCCGATCGCCGAGCCCGGCAGGGCTCGGCACGGTCTAGACCGTCGTCACGCGGTCGAGCCTTGTACCGGCCCGGCTGTCGCCGGGCCGGTGAAGCTTCGCGGCCTGGCGCCTGCGGCGCGGCCGCTGCGCGGCGCGCTATCGCGCGCCTTGCGGTGCCGCTCAGCCCCTGAGGGCCGGCTCTTCGATCTTCCCGCGCTCGGTCGCCACACCCGGGTGGAGCTTCTCCACGCGGATCGCGGCGGCCTTGAACTCGGCGGTCCCCGACTTCGGGTCGGTGGCGTCGATCGTGAGCACGTTCGTGTCGATCTCGTCCGGGGTGTGGAGCGTCATGAAGGCGAGCCCGGGCCGTAGCGACGGGTCGAGCCGTACGGGCACCTCGAGCGATCCCCGCCGCGAGGACACCTTGACCAGCTCGCCGTCCTCGAGGAGCAGGCGCTCCGCGTCCTCGGGCGAGATGTCGATCGTCTCCTTGCGGTGGAGCGGTGAGCGGTAGCGGTTCGACTGGACGCCGGTGTTGTAGGACTCGAGCCGCCGGCCTGTGGTGAGCCGGATCGGGTAGTCGGCGTCGAGGGCCTCGAACGGCGGCACGTGCGGAACGGCGCTGAAGGGTGCCGCGGGGCCTTCGCGCGGCTCCTGCCAGAGCCGGCCGTGCAGGAACTGCGAGCCGGGATGGTCATCGTCGTAGCAGGGCCACTGCAGCCCGCCGTTCGCCTCGAGCCGCTCGTAGCTCATCCCGCGGTGCATCGGGGAGAGCGAGCGCAGCTCGTCCCAGGCTTGCTCGGCCGTCGGCCGGGCCCAGTCGAAGCCGAGCCGGCGCGCGAGCTCGGCGAGGATCCACGTGTCGTCGCGCGCCTCGCCGGGCGGCTCGAGCGCTTTCCGCACGCGCTGCACCCGCCGCTCGGAGTTCGTCACGGTGCCGTCTGCCTCGCACCAGGAAGCGGTTCCGGGCAGGACGACGTCCGCGAGCTCGGCCGTCCTCGTCATCACGATGTCTTGCACGATGAAGAAGTCGAGCCCGGAGAGGAGCTTGCGTGCGTGCTGCACGTCCGCCTCCGACTGGGCGGGGTTCTCGCCGATCACGTAGAGGGTGCGCAGCTCGCCGCGCTCCATGCCGTGGAACATCTGGGTCAGGTGCCACCCGTAGTCGGGCGGGATGGTCGTCTTCCAGGCCGCCTCGAAGCGGGCCCGCGCCTCGAGGTCGCGCTCGACGTCCTGGAACCCGGGCAGCTTGTTCGGGATGGCGCCCATGTCGCCGCCGCCCTGAACGTTGTTCTGGCCCCGCAGCGGGTTGAGCCCCGAGCCGTAGCGGCCCACGTGCCCGGTCAGGAGGCCGAGATTGATGAGCGCGAGCACGTTGTCGACAGCGTTGTGGTGCTCGGTGATCCCGAGCGTCCAGCAGATCTGGGCCCGGTCGGCACGCGCGTAGGTGTGGGCGACCGTCCGGATGACCTCGGCCGGCACGCCGGTGATCCGCTCGCCCTCCTCGAGGGTGAACGGCTCGACGCACGCCGCGAACTCCTCGAAGCCTTCCGTGGCCCGCTCGATGAACGACCGGTTGTGGAGGCCGGAATGGATGATCTCGCGCGCCATCGCGTGTGCGAGCGCGATGTCGGAGCCAACGTCGATTCCGAGCCAGAGATCCGCCCACGCGGCAGAGGACGTCCGACGAGGGTCGACGACGTAGAGGCGGGCGCCCGCGTGCACTCCCTTGAGCAGGTGATGGAAGAAGATCGGATGCGTCTCGCGGGCGTTCGAGCCCCACAGGAGGATGGCATCCGTCTCCTCGATCTCCCTATAGGACGACGTGCCGCCGCCCGCTCCGAACACCGTCGCCAGACCGACGACGCTAGGCGCGTGTCAGGTGCGGTTGCAGCTGTCGATGTTGTTCGAGCCCATGACCTGGCGCGCGAACTTCTGAGCGAGAAAGTTCATCTCGTTCGTCGCCTTCGAGCACGAGAAGATCCCGAAGGACTTCGTCGCGTCCTGAAGGCGTGCGCGTCGGAGGCCCTCGGCGGCGCGATCGAGAGCCTCGTCCCAGGTGGCAGGGCGCAGTCCGCCTTCCTCACGCACGAGCGGCGTGGTGAGGCGGCCTGTCATCGCTGCGGTCATCCCATCCTTCCGACGTCGTGTTGCCGTGGAGACGGCGGAACGGCCGCCTCAGCTTCGATTGTACGCGTCGCCCGGCCGTGCGAATGCGGCTCAGTCGCCGGTCGATGGGTCGCCGCCTCGCGCGGCCGTGCGTTCGGGCGCGAGGTCCTCGGGCGGCGCAACTTGCTGCCACACCGCGATCTTGCCGTTCTCGATCACGAAGGCTGCCGCGGCGAGCGTGCCCGGAGCCGCGTCGCACGGCCCAGTCGAGCGGTCGCCCAGCGCGAAGACGGCCACGACGACGCCGCGGGTGACGTCGATGTCCACGATCGTTCCGGAACACGGCAGGCCTGCGTTCCATTGCACCGCTGCGGCGTGGTCCGGGAGCCGGACGGCCACCCCGGCCTGGACGATGAGCGCGTCGGGCGCGAAGAGATCGGCCGCAGCGTCGTTGTCGCCGGTGTTGAGCGCCGCGCTCCAGGCTCGTACGACGGCCTCGAGCTCCCTTGCCTCGGCTTCGCTTGCGGGGTCGGTGGCCGTGGCCTCCGTCCCCGCGGCGGGCTCCGTGGGCGGAGGTTGCGCGGCGGCGGGCTGTGTCGTCGCCGGCGGGCTCGGCGACCCCTCGGCTGTCTGCGGCCCCTCTTCACCGCACGCGGCAACCGCGAGGATCGCCCAGGACGCGAGAACGGCGGCTGCGACTCCCATCCGGCGTCGCCCGCGCGGCATGGCTACGCGACAAGCGGGAGCGCCGCCAGAGCGTGGCGCGCGAGCACCCGAGCTCGGTCGGCGCCCGTGCCGACGAGGCTCACCGGTACCTCGAGGCGTTCCTCGACGAACTCGACGTACCGGCGTGCGGCCGCCGGTAGCTCGTCGGGGCCCGAGACCGCATCGAGCGGCGCCGACCAGCCGGACAGCGTCTCGTAGACCGGCCGCGAGTGGTGGAAGTCGCTCTGGTGGGCCGGGAATTCCTCGACCACGGTGCCGTCAGGGAGGCGGTACGCAACGCAGACGGGAAGCTCGCCGAAGGTGGAGAGGACATCGAGCTTGGTCAGGACGAGCGAGGTGATCCCGTTAACCCGCACGGCAAAGCGGAGGCCGACGAGATCGAGCCAGCCGCAGCGCCGCTCGCGACCGGTGGTTGTCCCGTACTCGTGGCCGAGCTCGCGCACCCGCGCCTGGTCGGGCCCGTCGATCTCAGTGGGAAACGGTCCTTCGCCGACGCGCGTGACGTACGCCTTTGCCACGCCCACCACCTCGTCGATCCGGGTAGGGCCGATACCGATCCCGGTCGCGGCGGCCCCGGCGATCGGGTTGGACGAGGTGACGAAGGGATACGTGCCGTGATCGAGGTCGAGCAAGGTGCCCTGGGCACCCTCGAGCAGCACTCTCTTGCCGTCCCGGAGGGCCCGGTCGACGAGAAGGGAGGTGTCGGCGATGTACGGCCTCAGCCGGGCGGCCAGCTCCTCCATCCGCCGGGCGAGCTCCGCGAGCTCGATCTGCGGCATCCCGTGAACGCGGTCGAGCAGCAGGTTCTTCTCGCCGAGCGCTGTCTCGATCTTCTGTCGCAGGATCTTCGCGTCGAGCAGGTCCTGCACGCGAATTCCGAGCCGTGCGGCCTTGTCGGCATACGCCGGCCCGATGCCGCGCCGAGTCGTGCCGATCTGGAGCTTGCCGAGTCGGCGCTCGCTGGCCGCGTCGATCGCGACGTGCCAGGGCATGATCAGGTGCGCATTGCCCGAGATGGAGAGATCGCGGGTCGAGATGCCCCGGGACTCCAGCTCGTCGATCTCGTGCAGGAGCTGGCCGGGGTCGACCACGCACCCTGCCCCGATCACGCAGCTCCTGCCTGGGTAGAGGATCCCGGACGGGATCTGGTGCAGCGCGAACGTCTCGCCTTCGCGGACGATCGTGTGGCCTGCGTTCGGCCCGCCCTGGTAGCGGCAGACGACGTCGGCGTGCTGGGCGAGCAGGTCGGCGATCTTGCCCTTCCCCTCGTCGCCCCACTGGGCGCCCACGATGACAGTGGCAGGCATGCGGGAGTCTCGGGCCCGACCGCGGTCAGGCCGCTGCGTCGGCGCCGGCCGGGCCACCGAACGCCGCAGCGATCTCGGAGACGGAGGCGATCCGCATCCTCTCGCTCTCAGCGTACTCCATCGACCCGTCTCATCCGGCCGTCGCTACATCGCCGCGAGGTCCGCGAACTTGGTGTAGCGCTTCTGAAATGCCAGTTTGACCGTGTCCGTCGGGCCGTTGCGGTGCTTCGAGACGATCACCTCGGCGATGCCCTGCTGCTCGGACTCTTCCCCGTTGTAGTAGTCGTCCCGGTAGAGGAACGCGACCAGGTCCGCGTCCTGCTCGATCGAGCCCGACTCGCGCAGGTCGGAGAGGATCGGGCGCTTGTCGTGGCGCTGCTCGACGGCGCGGGACAGCTGCGACATAGCGAGGATCGGGAGATCGATGTCACGGGCGAGCAGCTTGAGGTTCCGCGAGATCTGCGACACCTCCTGGACGCGGTTCTCGGCCGTCGTGCCGGAGGTCATGAGCTGGAGATAGTCGACCACGATCAACCCGAGCTCCGGATGCTTGGACTTCAGGCGCCGTGCCTTGGAGCGAATCTCCATCATGGTCACCGAGCCGGTGTCGTCCACGAACAGAGGCGCCTTGGCGAGCTTGTCGCAGGCGGCCGTCAGGCGCGGCCAGTCCTCGGGCGCCAGGCGGCCGGTGCGCAAACGCTGCGACTCGACTTTCGCCTCGCTGCACATGAGGCGCTGCGTCACCTCGGCCTTCGACATCTCGAGGGTGAAGACCGCGACCGGAACTCCGTGGCGCACGGCGAGGTTTGCGGCGATACCGAGCCCGAAGGCCGACTTCCCCATGCTCGGCCGCGCGGCGACGATGACGAGATTGCCGGGCTGGAAGCCCGATGTGAGCCGGTCGATGTCGCGAAAGCCGGACGGTACGCCGGTCACGTCGGAACCGGACTCGTACAGGGCCGTGATGCGCTCGAAGCTCTCGCGGAGCAGCTCCTCGATGTGGGCGAAGTCGCCCGACACGCGCTGCTGCGAGAGATCGAAGATGATCTGCTCCGCTCGGTCCACCAGCTCGGTCGGCTCGCCGACACCGTCCCAGCCGAGCTGCGCAATCTCGCCCCCGGAGCGGATCAGCCCGCGCAGCGTCGCCGACTCGCGGATGATGCGTGCGTAGTGCGCGGCGTTCGTTGCTGCGGGGACGAGCGCCGCGAGCTCGTGAAGGCGGGCGCGCCCTCCGACCTCCTCGAGCTCCCCGCGCTCCTCGAGCTCGTCGACGACCGTGATCGCGTCGACGGGCTCGCCCTTGGCGTACAGGGACAGCGCCGCGCGGTAGATCCGGCCGTGGCTCTCTCGGTAGAAGTCCGTCTGGTCGAGGATCTCGCTGACGGCCGCGATGGCGCCCGGGGAGAGCAGCATGCCTCCGAGGACGGCCTCCTCGGCGTCCATGGACTGCGGTGGAACCGGACCTGCCTGGACTACTTGGGTCATGTCGGCTCGGGCGAGTAGACCACCTCCGCTGTCGGGGTACAAGAATCAGCCTCCCACAACCGTCCTGGATAACTCAGCTTCCCCTGAGCAGGGGAAAGGGAACGAATGTTCTCAGGAGCGGCGGACGGAGCGACTGACTAGCAACAGGCCCTGTGGGGGCTTCGGCCGCTCAGAGCGGGAAGTTTGTCCGCCGTCCACACGTGTGTGGAGACCGGCTGTCCACAGCGGGCTCGGGGAGCGCGCAGGGTCGCGTGGCCCGGGCACGGCCTCGCAGGGCGGCGCCGGGAAAGCGCGCCCGCGATCGGGCCGAACGCTGCCGGCGGGGGTTGGGGACAGATCTTCGTGCGAGGCCCTTCGGGCCTCGCGGAGCTCCGCGGCCTGGCGCCTGTGGCGCGGCCGCTGCGCGGCGCGCTGACGCGCGCCTTGTACCTCGTGCGAGGCCCTTCGGGCCTCGCGGAGCTTCGCGGCCTGGCGCCTTTGGCGCGGCCGCTGCGCGGCGCGCTGACGCGCGCCTTGTACCTGTGCGAGGCCCTTCGGGCCTCGCGGAGCTTCGCGGCCTGGCGCCTGTGGCGCGGCCGCTGCGCGGCGCGCTGACGCGCGCCTTGCTAGAGCTCGTTCTCGTCGTCGGCCGGTTCGGTCTCGGCGGCCGCCGTGTGTGGCTCGTCGATCGCGTCTCCGTCCTCGGCCGCCGCGGCGTCGGGGGCATCGGAGGCGGCGCCGTCCTCCGCGGTGAGCGCCGCGAGCTCCTCCTCGGGCGGAAGCTCTCCGCCTTCCGGCACGACGAGCGTCTTCACGTCGACGGTCACGTCCTGGAAGACCTCGACCGGCACCTCGTACCGGCCGATTCGCTTGATCGGGTCCGGGAGCTGGATCTTGCGACGGTCGACGCGCACCTTGCGGACACGCCAGAGCTCGTCGGCGATGTCGGTCGGCGTGATCGAGCCGAAGAGGACGCCCTGGGTGCCGGCCTTGACCTCGAAGCGCAGCACCGTCTTCGTGAGCGTCTCGGCGATCGCCTGGGCCTGATCGACGCTGCGGGCCTCGTGCTTCGCGCGCTCCGCCTCGCGCCGCTCGAGCTCGGCGACGAGCGCGGCCGTCGCCGGCTCGGCGAGCCGCCGGGGCTGCAGGTAGTTGCGCATGAAGCCGCGCGAGACCGAGACGACCTCGCCGCGGAGGCCGACCTTCTCGACGTCGGTCAGGAGGACGACGTCCACGGGGCTAGCCTCCCACGTAGGGCAGGAGCGCCATCTCGCGCGCCCGTTTGACGGCGATCGCGATCTGCTCCTGGTGCCGGCGGCAGGCGCCGGTGATGCGGCGCGACCGGATCTTGCCCTTCTCGGAGGCGAACCGCCTCAGCTGGTTGTAGTTCTTGTAGTCGACCTCTTCGATCTTCTCGCGGCAGAAGTAGCAGCTCTTGCGCTTCGCCTGCCCCGACCCGGGCGCACCCGGCTTGCGCTTGCGCCCGCCTTGCTTGTCTCGGTCTCTGTCCATGGTGGGTCCTCGTTTATGCGCCACGAAGGGATACGCCTCAGAACGGGATGTCGTCTTCGGCGGGGCTGAAGTCGTCGGCGGCCGGCGTCACGCCCCCGGCGGGGACGTACTGCGGCTGCTGCTCGGCATCGCCGCGGCTGCCGAGGAACTGCACCGACTCGGCGATGATCTCGACTGCCTGGCGCTTGGACCCGTCCTGGGCCTCCCATTCGCGCCAGTCGAGCCGGCCGTCGACGCCCACCGGGCGCCCTCGGCTCAGATACTGCGCGCAGCTCTCGGCCTGGTTGCCCCAGACAGTCACGTCGAAGTAGTTCGGCTTGTCGCCCCATTCGCCGGTTGCCTGATCCTTCTGGCGGGTGTTGACCGCCACGCGGAGCTTGCAGACCGATGTCCCGCTCGGCGTCTGCCGCAGCTCCGGGTCCTTCGTCAGGTTGCCGACGAGCACGACGCGGTTGATGTTTGCCACGTTGACCGCCTCCTTGCTGATTCGAACGCCTGTTCGATTCTACTCGCCGGGGCTGTCGGCGGCCGCCCGCTGGGTGGCCCCCGCTTTCGGCCGACGTGTTGCCATGTGCCGCATGGCCCCGTCGGTGATCCGCAGGACGCGGGTCAGCTCGTCCAGGGTCGCGGGCTCGCAGTCGAAGGTCATGAGGTGATACACCCCGTCGGTCTTGTGGTCGATCTCGTAGGCCAGCTTGCGCCGGCCCCACGGCTCGGTGCCGTGCCAGACCCCGCCGCCCTTCGCGACGATCTCCTGCGCGCGCGCGACGATCTCGTTCTGGCGCTCTTCGGCCAGCTCGGGGTCGAGCATGAGCAACACCTCGTACGGATTCACGTTCCCGAATTCCTCCTTCCTTCGGTCTCAGGCGGCCCCGCCGTCACGCGCGCCGTTCGGGAACGTCGGCGCCGGGCGGAGCAGGAAGTCATGCGAGTATAGCGGCAGCACGTCCCTTGCCTTCGAGCACATGCGCGTGGAAGAGTGACGAGTGTGAGGAGAAAGATCGCGCTCCTGCTCGGTCTCGCCGCCGTGGTCGCGCTCGCTCGCCTCCTGCTCCGGCGCGCCCCCCGCGCTCCTGCCCAGCCGGCGCCCGACCCGCGCGCCCAGGCGCTCGCGGAGAAGCTCGCCGACAGCCGCCGCGCGGACCGCGGGAGTCGCCCGGCGAGGAGACGCCGGCGCCCGGGCTCGAGGTCGAGGCCGCTCGCGAGCGGGTCTACGAGGAAGGCCGCGCCGCGCTCGACGAGATGCGGCGCTCGGGCGAGCTCTAGTCGTCCGCGAGGCCGATCGACCGCAGCCTGATCTGCCAGAGCCGCATGGCCTCGGCGTAGAAGCCCTCCGCCTCGACGCCGTACCCCGCCAGCACCTGGGAGTCCATCCCACCTGTGAGGGCCGTCTCGAGCAGGCTTGTCGAGAACTCGGCAAACGCCTCGACTATCTCGCCGATCACCGCAGTGGTCCGTTCTCGATCCTCCGCCATGCGTTGGCGGACGTAGGAGACGCCGATGCCGATGTGGCGCGCCTCGTCACGCGCGACGTGGCGTTGACCCTGGACGAGGCCGGGGAACGCGCCGAATCGCTCGTACTGATTGGCTGCGAGGTTCTGCGACGTCCGGGCGACGACCCCCTCGCCGATCAGGTGGTAGCAGACCACGGCCTGAAGGAACAGATCCTCGTCTGCCGAGGTCTCGAGAGGCGCCACGTATGGGTGTATCGCCTCGTACATCGCCGCGGCCACGGGATCGATGTTCGCGTCTGCCATCGCGCGGACTCGATTGACGCTTCGAATTCCGAAAACCTCGTCGTAGACACGCAGGACGGACTGTAGGTGACGGAACTCGTCCGCCAGCTGCGTCGAGAGGCACGTCTGCAGCTCGTAGCTCGGGGCACGAAGGACGAACGGCGCCAGGATCGTCGCCACGATGAACTCCGCGTGGAAGCGGTGCGCGAAGATCCACATGAACCCCTGCTTGTCGTCGTCGGACAGCGCCTGGAAGCTCTCGCGGTCCCGGGAGAAGTCCAGGTCGAGGGGAGACCACTGGTTCGACTCCCAATGCTCGTAGAGCGCCCGGTAGGGCCGGGCATGCTCCTCGAGGTCGCGCTCCTCTGTGGGCTGGAGAGAGGCCTCCGTGATGCTCATGCGAGGGATCCTAGACGTTGCTTCCGCGAGAGCGGCCGCCCGGGGCGGAGGGGCTCGGGGCCGCGCGGGCGTAGCAGTACGATCAGGCCGTGCCCTTCTTCATCTGCCCCAACTGCAAGCGCCGCGTCATCGACGATGATCGACGCGACGGGCTCACGCATCAACCCGTGGGCTGCTCGAACTGCGGCTTCGGGTTCCTGTTCGAGCTGCTCGAGGACTACTATCCGGGCCCCAACACCGGCTTCGTCGTGTGCGATCGCCGGCGGCGTGTGATCGCTCTGGGGCGCGGCGTGCTGGAGCTGACGGGGTACCGCGAGCAGGACGTCCTCGGGCACGAGGTGATGGAGGCGTTCGGTCTGGCCGCAACGGACGGGCAGAACCCGGCCGAGGTCGCCGTCGAGTGGGGGGTGCGGCGGCTCGGCCAGTCACTCACGATGCGGATGCGCTCCGGCACCGAGAGGTCCGTCGTCGGCGACTTCTTTCCCGCCTACGACGAGGACGGCGGCCTGCTCGTTGCTTTGTCGCCCGTGAGGTAGGCAGCGCACTTCGCGCGCCTTCCCTGTCACGGCCGAGCCGGGCGCTTGTACCGAGCCCTTGCGGGCTCGGTCAAGCTTCGCGGCCTGGCGGGCCTTCGGCCCGCGGCCGCTGCGCTTACGCGCCGCTTGCGGGCCGAAGACCGTGCCGAGCCCTGATGGGCTCGGCGATCGCGGGTCGCGGCCGGCCGAGCCGGCCGCTCAGCCGCCCGGCTGCGGCCTTGCGGCCGCGTTGCGTGACCGGCCCGCTTCGCGGGCCTCCCCTGTCACGGCTGCGGCCTTGCGGCCGCGTTGCGTGACGCCCCGACACTGCCGTAGAAGACCTCGGCGCGCTCTCGCTCGGCCGCGGCCTCGTCGTGCCGGCCCTGCTCTTCGAGGGCGTCTGCGGCACGCAGGCGGGCGAGCGCGGCATCCGGTCGCGATCCGATCTGGTCGTACAGCTCCGCCGCTCGGATGTCCTCGCCGGCCGCCAGCGCGAGCGCCGCTTCGAGCCACGGCGTTCGCTTGCGGACCGCCGCGGTGGCCGGGGCCAGCTCCGCGCCGCGACCGAGCTCTGCGAGCGTCGCTGCGAGGTCGCTGCTCCAGATGTACAAGACCGGGGTCTCGTCCGTCTGCGAGACGAGCCGGAGCAGCTCCCCGGCAGCCTCGGCGGCCTCCACGGGTTGCCCTGTGGCCACGAGCATCCGGGCGAGATTTGCCAGCGCCGGGTACAGCGCCTGCGGGTCGCGCGCCTCGCGGCCGAGCTCGATCGCGCGGCGGGCGTCCTCGAGCGCGCCGTCCTCGTCGCCGCGCGCGAGGCGGATGTGGCCGCGCGTCACCCGCGCGTAGCCCTCCTGATAGTGGCGCTGCCCTGCCTGGCACGACTCGGCGATGAACGCGTCGAGGACCTCGAGCGCCTCGTCCCAGCGCCCCGCCCGGTACGCCTCCCCCGCGAACTCCGCGCGCAGCCATCGCAGCGATCGGGCGTCGCCGAAGCGTTCCGCCGTCCGGTTCGCCGATCTGCGCAGCTCGGCCGCCCGGTCGAGCTCGCCGAGCTCGCTGAGCGAGTCCGCGAGGTTGATCTGGCCTGTGATCGCCTCGAACGAGCTCAGCTCCTCGGCGAGGTCGATTCCGCGCTGGCAGTCGGCCAGTCCTTCGATCTCGCCGAGCTCGATACGCGCGTCGCCGATCGTCATCCACGCCGTGGCGGCGATCTCGTCGAGGCCGAGCTCCTCGGCCATCGCAAGCGTCCCGCGTGCCGCGGCGATCGCGGCACGGCTCTCCGCGGCCAGCAGGAAGCTGCGCGCGAGGGCCCCGAGCACACGCGCCTTGGCCGTCGAGGCGGGCGCGTCCTCCAGCAGCGCCTGCGCGCGGCGGTAGTGCTCCACCGTGGCCTCGCCGCGCCCTTCGCGGAACGCGATGCGTCCGAGCATGACCTCCGCCTCGGCCGCCGTCTCGGTGTCTCCCGCCTCGAGCAGGCCGGCGAGCGCCTCCTCGAGGACGTCGGCTCCACCCTCCTCGGCCCAGTAGACGGCGCGGCCCTGCCGGAACCTCAGCGACGGCCAGTCCGGGTCGTCCCGGGGCCAGAGCTCGGCCGCAGAGGCGTAGAAGCGCGTCGCCGCCGCGAAGCTCTTGAGAGCGGCCGCCCGGTCGCCCGCCTCGGCAAGCGCAAGGCGTGCCCGGGACTCGATCGCCCGCGTGTCCTGGCCTGACGCGCGGGCCAGCTCCAGGGCCCGCGAGTAGTGGTACGCGAACGTCTCCGCGTGGGCCTCTGCGCGGCCCAGCTCCTCGATCCATTCGGAGGCGAGCTGATGCTTCTCGATGCGCCGGGCGCGCGGGATCCGCTCGTAGGCCACCTCGCGAACGAGCAGGTGGCGGAACGAGTACTCCGTCTCGCCCTCGACGGTGGAGACGCGCTCACGCCGCACGAACTCCTTGCGCTCCAGCGAGCGAAGGCGCTCCTCGACCGACCCGGCGGCGGCGCCGCCCAGGTGCTCGACGGCTCCGAGCCAGAACGTCCGGCCGAGGACGGACGCGTCCTGCAAAGCCCGCTTCTCCTCGGGAGGAAGCGTGTCGAGCCGGGCCGCGATGATGCCGTGAACCGACTGCGGCACGGGAAGCTCGTCTCCGGCGGCCGCGACTCCGCGCTCGGCCAGCATCCGCACGAACTCCTCGGCGTAGAGCGGGTTGCCCCCTGCGCGCGAGAGCAGCGTGGGCATCAGGTCGCCCGGCAGAACGGCCTGCTCGAGCAGGCCGTCGAGCAGGATCGACGTCTCGCCGTCGGAGAGCGGCGACAGGGAGATCGTCCTGGCATTGGGCTTGTCTTCAACCCAGTCGGGGCGGCGCCCGAGCAGCTCCGGGCGAGCGGTGCCGACGATCAGCAGCGGTACATCGGCCGCCCATTCGACGAGGTGGTCGACGAAGTCGAGCAGGCCCTCGTCGGCCCAGTGGAGATCCTCGAACAGGAGCACGAGCGGCCAGCTCTGCGCGAGGGCCTCGAGGAAGCGGCGCCAGGCCGCGAACTCCTCGCCACGGTCGCGGCCCGCCTCCTCGGCAGCGGCGAGACCGAGCAGCGTTCGGAGGTGGCCCTCGACCCATGCGACCTCGTCCTCGTCGTCGATGCAGTCCGCGACCTCACGGCTGAGCTTCTCCTGGGCCTCCTCGGCCGAATCGGACTCGAGGATCCCTGCCTGGGCCTTCACCATCTCCGCGAGCGGCCAAAACGTGACGCCTTCGCCGTACGGCAGGCACACGCCGCGTCGCCAGGAGACGAGCTCGGGGTCGTCCTCGACCACCGACGACAGCTCGACGACGAGCCGCGTCTTGCCGATGCCCGGCGCCCCGACGATCGTGACGAGCTGGGGTGAACGCTCGTTGCCGGGTCTCTGCGAACGCGGCGCAGAGCAACTCGATCTCCGGCTGCCGTCCCACGAGCGGCGCCCGGCCTCGTTCCCGAGGATCGGCGCCGACCCGGGAGCGCGCCCCGACCGCCTGCCAGGCGAGCACCGGCTCCGTCTTGCCCCTGGCCCGTACCGGTTGGAATGCCTGGTACTCGATCGTGCGCGCGGTCTGGAGGTACGTCGCCTCGCCGACGAGTACGCCGTTCACCGGCGCGGCTGCCTGCAGGCGGGCGGCAACGTTGACGAAGTCCGCGACGATCCGCTCGCCCCGGTCCACCGGCACGTCGGGCTTGACGAGCGCCTCGCCCGTGTTGACGCCGATGCGGACGCTGAGCTCGCTCAAGCCGTCCTTCTCGCCGCGCTCCAGCACGGCATCCCGGATCGCGAGCGCGGCGCGCACGGCTCGCTCGGGGTCGTCCTCGTGCGCCACCGGGACGCCCCAGACCGCCATGATGCCGTCGCCGATGTACTTCTCGACCGTGCCGCTGATCCGCTCGATCTCGCGGTGCAGGAGGGTGTAGTAGGGGTCGAGCAGCCGTCGCACGTCCTCGGGATCGCGGCGGTCGACACGGCTCGTGAAGCCCACGAGGTCGGCGAAGAGGACCGAGACGTTCTTTCGTTCCTCCGGGAACACCGTCAGCGCCTCGACCAGGGGCATCCCGCACCTGCCGCAGAAGCGGAAGCCGTCCGGATTCTCCTGGCCGCAGCTCGAGCAGACTGGCACGTCCTGAGCGTAGCCGCGCGGCAGGCGAACGGGGCCGGTTACCGGCTCGCGGCCGTTACGCTGGCGCGCGTGCCGGAAAACGAGCTCCACTACCGCTTCGCCTGGAGCCTGAAATCCACGCCGGAGGAGCTGTGGCCGCTCGTCGCGGACACGAACCGCTTCAATCTCGAGACGGGGACGCCCGAGATCGAGACGTCCGGCGGGCCGGCTCCGCCCGGATACAAGAGCCTGGAGCTCCGCGTCGCCGGGCGGTCGATTCCGTACCGGGAAGCGCCGTTCGAGTGGGTTCGTCCGAGGCGCTTCGGCGTCGAGCGCAGATACGGTCGCGGCCCGTTTCGGGTGCTCCGCGTGCTCGTCGAGCTCGACGCCTGCCGCAGGCGGCGGCACGGAGCTCAGCTACCAGGTCTGGGTCACGCCGCGAGGCCCGGCCGGCCGGCTGCTGGCGCCGGTCGTCATCGACCGGGTCGCGCCGCCGGCGCTTCGAGGCGGCCTTCCGCCGCTACGACGCCGTGGCGCTGGCCCAGCGTGGTAAGGCTGCCCCAGAGGTCGTCCAACCTCCCAGCCGCACGCCTCCCAGGCTCGCACCGGGCGGGCGCGAGCGACTCTCGCGGCTCTCGGCCGAGCTTGCAGGCCAGGGGCTCGACCGCAGCCTCGTCGATCGGCTGGCGGCGACGATCCAGACCGCCGACGACCTCGACGCGCGGCGCCTGCGACCGTACCCCCTCGCCGACACGTGGCAAGCGGACCGTCGCCGAACGCTCGAGCTCTTTCTCCACTCCACCCGAGCCGGGCTCACGGAATCGCGCTGGGAGCTGCTGTGCCCGCTCTGTCGAGGAGCGGCTTCATCGAGCGACACCCTCGCCGGCGTTCGCAGCGACGTGCACTGCAGCTCGTGCGGGATCGATTTCACCGCGGGCTTCGAGCAATCCGTCGAGCTCGTGTTCAGCCCGAGCCCGGCGATCCGCGAGGTGGAGCAGGCCGACTACTGCGTCGGCGGCCCGCAGCTGACGCCGCACATCGTGGCCCAGCAGCTCCTCGATCCCGGGGAGCGCAGGCTCGTCGAGGTCGCGCTCGTGCCCGGCGCGTACCGCGTACGGGCAGCCGGCCTCGACTCGATGCCCCGGCTGAGCGTCGAGGAGCAGGGCGCCGCTGAGGCCGAGGTGCGGCTCGGCGCCGACGGTTCCCTCGAGGTCGACGGCCGGCCGCTTGGCGCCGACGTCGACCTGACCCTCGAGAACGGGACCGACGGAGGCTCGGCTCGTCGTCCTCGAGCGCACCGCCTGGGCCGACGACGCGGCCACGGCGGCGGACGTCACCTCACTTCAGGCGTTCAGGGATCTGTTCGCCGCAGAGGCGCTTCGGCCCGGCGAGGAGCTCGGGATCGGTAGCCTCACGATCGTGTTCACCGACTTGCGCGACTCGACGCGCCTCTACCGGCAGATCGGAGACGCTCCGGCGTTCGGCTCCGTGGTCGGTCACTTCGACGTCCTGCGCGAGGCGATCGCCCGTGAGGGCGGCGCCGTCGTGAAGACGCTCGGCGACGCCGTGATGGCGGTGTTCCGCCGGCCGGTCGGGGCGCTGCAGGCGATGCTCGACGCGCAGCTCGCGCTCGCGCACCCCGGGGGCGGCGAGCGCCCGCTGGCGCTCAAGGTCGGCATTCACACGGGCCCGTGCATTGCGGTCACGCTCAACGACAGGCTCGACTACTTCGGCTCGACGGTGAACGCCGCGGCGCGCCTCGTCGGCCTCTCGCGGGGTGACGATGCCGTCATCTCGGAGGCCGTTCGGGCCGACCCGGAAGTGGTGGCCGCGGTCGCGTCGGAGGGGCTGGAGCTCGAGCGGCTCGATGCCGAGCTCAAGGGCTTCGACGACGACCGGTTCGAGCTGTGGAGGGTGACGCGCGGTGGCTGACAAGAAATCCCCGCGGAAGCGGCCGGGCCGGCTGCTCCGCTGGTTCGAGCGGGCGGTGCTCGGCATTGCGATCAGCATGGTGACGTTCGTGCTCGAGCGCCGGCTCCGCAAGGCGCTCGGCCGGGTGACGACCCGGCGGACAGACTCGAGCACCGCGGAAGTGCGCCGCTGAGTCGGCCCGCGGCGTCATCGTCGCAGCCGCCTAGTGGCGGTGGAACACGATGTCGAGCAGGAGACCGAAGACGAGCACGCCGCCGACGACGCCGAGCGTGATCGGCACCCAGTCGTCGACGGTGCCTCGGTCGGCGGTGAACCCCGCGGCGACGATGCAGGCGCCGGCCGCGATGGCCAGCGAGACCCGGCGCGCGGCGTTGCGGATCGTGACCTCCAGGTGCTCGACCCCGGTGAAGCGCACCTGCAGGCTCGGCCCGGGTCGTGCACCCGCCATGCGCTCGATCGACTCGGCGAGGCGAGTGAAGCGAACCTTGAGCTTCTGACCCTCGTAGGCGAGGCGCTGCGTGTCCGTGAAGCCGCTGCATCCGGGCGCGCGCGTCCTGGAACAGATACGTGCCGGCCACCTCGAAGGGATCGAGAGTCGGGTCGAGCTCGGCCGTCGCGAGCTGCATCTGGGCCAGCGCCTTGCCGGTCAGCGCGAGCGCCGACGGGAGCCTGACGTGGCGGCGCGCCGCGATCTCCGTGAGCCGCTGCAGGATCGGACCGAGCTGGATGTCCTTGAGCGCCGCTCCGCGGTACTGGTCGACGAGCCTGCTCATGTCCGCCTGGATTCCCTCGAGGTCGAGATCCGCCCGCTGCGTGTCGCCGCTGAGCGACAGCATCACGTCGGTGAGGAAATCCGCATCGTGCTGCGAGAACGCCATCAGCATGAGCAGCAGGTGCTCGCGCGTCGCTCGCGTCGACCTCGCCGACCATGCCGAAGTCGAGGAAGTAGATGCGCTCCTGCCACCACATGAGGTTGCCGGGGTGAGGGTCCGCGTGGAAGAAGCCCTCGGTCAGGATCTGGCGGTAGTAGGACTCGAGCAGCTGGTGCGCAGCCTCGCTCCGGGCCTCGCCCACCGGCGCCTCCCGGACGGGCACGCCCTGGACCTCTTCCATGACAAGGAGCCGGGGTGTTACCAGCTCCCCGTAGACGCCGGGCACATCGAGCCGCGGGTAGCGGCCGAGCACGTCTCGCATCCGCTCGATGTTGCGCGCCTCCTGGCGGAAGTCGAGCTCCCTGCGGAGCGACGTGGAGAGGTGGTCGATCACGGCCGGCACGTCGACCAGCTGACGGAACGTCGGCCGCGTCGCCGTCTTCTGGGCGAACAGCTCGAGCAGGCCGAGATCCCGGTAGATGTCCGGGCCGGCCTGCGGTCGCTGCACCTTCACGACGACGCGGGCGCCGTCCTCGAGCACGGCGCGGTGCACCTGGCCGATCGTCCCGGCCGCGAGCGGCGTGGGCTCGATGTGGTCGAAGACGTCCTCCCACGGCACGCCGAGCTCCTGCTCCATGACCGAGACGACCTCGGCCTCGGTGAGCGGCGTCACGCGATCCTGGAGCGTGGAGAGCTCCTCGATGAACTCGGGCGGGAGCAGGTCGGGCCGCGTGGAGAGGATCTGGCCGAGTTTGGCGAACGTCGGGCCGAGCTCTTCGAGGGCCTCGCGGAGGCGCGCAGCCCTGGCCTTTCGAGACGGGTAGTCGCTCGGCGCCGGCGCCCTCAGCTCGCGGAAGCCGTAGCTCCCGAGGACGCGGCCGATCTGGGTCGCTCGCCCGAGGAGCTGGCCCTCGACGTCTTCCGGCTCCGGCGCGGCGCGCCGGCTCACTTGTCTCGCCCGAGGAGGCGGTTCAGCCTGCTCGGCGGGGCCTCGTCGGGCACGTTGGTCGAGTTGACGATGATCACCGTGCAGCGGGCATTGTGCGAGACGCGGTTCGGCACGTTGCCGAGCAGGAACTCCTTGCGGCCGCTCATGCCCGCGTTGCCGACCACGACCACGTCTGCGCCTTCCTCCTCCGCAGCTTCGACGATCGCGGCCGATGGGTCCTCGTCGACGACGACTTTCGACCTGCCGCGCTCGCCCGCGAGCTCTTGCGCGTACATCTCGAGGTCCTTGACCGCGTAGGAGAACTGCGCCGCCTCCTGCGGGCCCGGCTCGCAGGCCCGGGACGATGACCTGCAGGACGAACAGCTCGGCCTCGAAGCGGCGTGCCAGCTCCGCCGCCCACGCAACCGCCCGGGATGCGGTCTCCGAGCGGTCGGTGGCCACGAGCACGCGCGAAAGGGCGGGGGTGACTGCATCGGCCATGGCGGGATTCTGCGCGAGAACGGGCCGAAGTGGAAGGGGCATCCGTCCATGTGTCGTGCTTGAGCCTTGAGTTTCAAGCCCGAACCGGCTACAAAGAGACCTTCAGGCGTCAAGGAGTTGTACTGCGGCACATAAGGAGCGTTGCGGCGTGAGCGAGCCTGCTCGCGTGCTCATCGAAGAGCTCGGTCTCGAGCTGACGGTTCGGCCTGTCTCGAAAGAGAGTGCCGCCGCGCCTGCGCCTGCCGACGATCGCATGGCGCTCGTCTCGCGGCTGGCGGGAGGGATCGCGCACGAGATGAACAACGTGCTGACGGCGATCGCGGGCTACAACGAGCTGATCCTGTCGCGCATGAGCGAGAGCAATCCGCTGCGGCGCAACGCGCTCGAGATCGAGAAGGCGGTCGAGCGAGCGGGTGAGCTCACCCGGCAGCTGGTTGCCGTCGCGCAGCGCCAGGTCGATGTCCCCTCGGTCTTCGAGGTCGACGTGCTCGTCGCGCGCCTCGAGGATCGCCTGCGCCAGGTCGCGGGCGCCGGCGTCGAGCTTGTCGTGACCCCTCGTGCCGGAGCGACCAGTGTCCGCGCGAGTGCCGATCAGCTCGAGCAAGCGCTCATGCTGCTGGTCGAGAGCGCATCTGCGGCCATGGGCGGCGCCGGGTTCCTCCGGATCGAGACAGGGGTGGTGGAGCTCAAAGCGGGCGAGGAGTCCGGCCTTGCTCCGGGGAGCTATGCCTGCATCTCCGTCGCGGACTCGGGACCTCGCGTCGGCGACGAGGCGCGGGCGAGGATCTTCGAGCCCTTCGCCGAGGCAGCTGGATCGCCGCGCGGGGCGGGTCTCGGGCTCGCCACCGTTTTCGGACTGGTCGCGCAGAACGGCGGCCTGATCACGGTCGGAAACGGCCATGGGAGCACGACGTTCGACGTCCTCCTGCCCGTGCTCGACGCCGGCCAGCTGAAGCCCGTCGCGCTTCTGCACGCCGACCGTCGCGAGACCGTGCTGCTCGCCGACGACGACAGCATCGTTCGCGGGGTCGTCCGGGAGACGCTCGAGCGCTCTGGCTACGACGTGCTCGAGGCAGGCGACGGACCGCAGGCCCTCGAGCTGGCGGAGCAGCACGACGGCCCGATCGACCTGTTGCTGACCGACGTGCGCATGCCGGGGATGAACGGCGTCGAGCTGGCCGGACGGCTGCGCACCATCCGCCCGAAGATGCGCGTGCTCTTCATGTCCGGGCTCGTCGAAGCCGAGCTCGTGCAGGAGCTCGAGCGGCGACCCGACGTGCACTTCGTCGACAAGCCGATGACGCCGTCGATCCTCCTGGAGCGCCTGCGTGCGGCGCTGGACGCGCCCCGCGCCGGCTGAGCCGTAACCGACTGCTCTCGAGCGGGCTAGCTCGGCGGTGAGACGCTCGAGCGCCGCGCGCGCGCGCTGAGAATCAGCCGCCGCACGCGCGAGCGTGCGGTACGCACCTCGGCCTCGAGCTCGGCGTCGAGCTGGGGAGGCGCGCCGTCGGTCTCTTCGGGCGCGGCCCCCTCGGCCGGCTGGCGGGCGATTCCCACCCGGGCATGCCACAGCTCGATCTCGAGCCGGTCGATCTCGGCGACGAGGATCTCGATCGCCTTGCCGGCGGCCGCGACCTCGGACCTGCCGTCGCGGCTGAGCGCCTCGCCCCAGTGGCGCAGCGCCTCGAACTCCTCTTCCTTCATGCCGCCAGCCTACTTCCAATGCGCCGAGGCGCGGCCGTGACCGGCTGGTCGCGGCGGGCCGTCCGCGAGGCGACCCCGTGGCGAGGGCATCAGGCGAACAGCCTACGACTTGCCGAGGCGTTGTCAAGCGGCGGTTCTGCGCAGAGCCGATGCGTGCGCCCGCTACCCTGGAGTACCGCACCGCCCCGGCTGCACAGCGCATCGCTCGGCGCATTCCGGGGCTTGAGTGCGGGCTGCGATCACCCGAAAGTCAGAGGAAGAATGCTGCGCCGTCGTCTGCGCCTCGCCCTACGTCTCGCCGTCTGCGTCGGGCTCGGCCTGGCCGGAGGCGCGGTGGCCGTCGCCGCCGCCGGCCCGACGCAGGGGCAGACGGTGCTCGGCACGGCCAGTGCCGACCTGAGGCCGTCGTTCGGGCGAGGCCTCGTGGACGCGTACGTCCCGCTCGTCGACTGGGGAATCCGCAGCCGGCGGTATCCGGCGCCGGTCGATCTCTACCTCGAGGTGCGCGGTCTCGACCGGGACTCCGTCGTGGGCGCGCTCCGGTCGGGGGAGAGCGCCGAGCGCCAGCTGCGCCAGGTGAGCGCGGACACCCGGGAGATCGTGCAGCGCGAGGTGTGGTCGTCGGTCGCCTGGGCGCTCGTGGGCGGGGCGGTCGGCGGGCTGCTGGGCGGCGCGGTCCTGGCCGCCTTCGGCCGGCGCCGCTGGTTGGGCTTCGGCGCCGCGACCGGGCTGGCGGCAGCCGCGCTCGCCGCAGCCGGCACCGCGTTCGTGCTGGACGGCGTCGGTGACGACGCGTTCCACGAGCCGGTCTTCTATGCGCGCGGCAGCGAGCTGCCCGACCTGCTTGCGTTCTCCGAGCAGATCACGCAGACGACGGAGCGCTACACCGACTCGTACGAGCAGGCGCTCGCCGGGCTCGACACGCTGATCTCGATCACGCAGCAGCCGGTCGAGGCGGCGCCGATCGTGCGCAACGCGATCGTGGCGAGCGACCTCCACTCGAACTCGCTCGTTCTGCCCGCGCTCACGAACTTCTCCAGCGGGAAGACGGTCTTCGCGGTGGGAGACTTCGCGCAGCTCGGGAGCGAGCGCGAATGGTGGATCGTCGATCCGGTCGCGCGCCTCGGCACCCGGGTGATCGCGGTGTCGGGGAACCACGATTCCTCGGCGCTCATGCGCCAGCTGGCGAGCCGGGGCGTGACCGTGCTGACGCGTGCCGGGCGGCTGCGTCCTGACGGGACGCGGGACGGCCGGCCGGTCGATCAGCGTCGACGGCATGCTCGTCGCCGGGTACGACGACCCCTTGACGGCCGGTGGAAACCTCGCCGACCACGACCTGGAGGTCAAGGGCGACGAGCTCCGCGTCGAGGAGGAGGCGTTCGTCGACTGGTTCGCCTCGCTGCCGACCCGGCCCGACATCGTCCTCGTCCACCAGCACGGGCTCGCCCATGTGCTGCTCGAGTCCCTGGAGCCTGAGGAGACGCCTCTGCTGATCCTCACGGGCCACGACCACGAGCAGCACGTCGAGCGGCACGGCCCCCACGTTCTCGTGGACGGCGGCACGGTCGGTGCCGGCGGCCCGTTCGGGATCGGTCAGCAGGAAGCCGGCTTCGCGCAGCTCCACTTCGCTGCGGACGGCTCGCTGCGGGCGGTCGACCTGGTCGAGATCGAGCCGGTCGAGCGGCGCCGGCAGCGCCCGCCGAGTCCCGATCGACCCCGAGGACGCGGGCGACGAGGTCGTGCCGCTCGCAGAGCCGTCGCGGTAGAGTCCGCGGCGCTGCGTGATGATCGGGGGCCTCGCGGAGATGTACTCGAAGTGGGCCGCTCCATGAAAACGCTCTCGTCGAAGAGGCACGCCGCGTGGGCCGTCCTGGCCGTCGCGGCGGCAGTGGCGGGGCTCGCGCTCGTTCCGCCGGAGGCGTTCGCCCGCGGCGGAGGAGCTCCGGGCAGCGCCGCGGTCGATGCCGAGGTCCTCGGCGTCAGCGTCGTTCGACGGGCAGACCAGACGCGCGCGGTGATGGTGGAGTTGCGCACCGACGAGCGGATCACCGTCCAGGTCCGCATCTTTCGGCGCGGGGACCTGATCGCGCACTCCAGGGTGTTCGTGATCGGGAGGCCGGACAGGTGGCTCGTCACCTACTCGCTACCGGCGCGCATCAGCGCCGGCCGGGCGACCGCGCTCGTTCGGCTCGCGGACCGGGCGGACAACGTGGCCTGGTACCGCCAGCCCATCCGGATACCCACTCGCGCCTAGGGGGCAACCCCGGGTCCGCTAGGTCGCAGCCGGCTCTCGTCGGTCGAGTACGAACCAGATCGCGTGGACGGGCTCGTCCCCGACGTTTGCGAACCGGTGTGGCCTCGTGCAGTCGAAGGCGATCGAGTCGCCGGGCCCGAGCTCGTAGACGGTGAAGCCGATCGTGATCTGGAGGCGGCCGGAGAGCACGTAGCCGTACTCCTTGCCACCGTGGCGCAGCAGCGCGTTGGTCGGCGTCGACTCGCTGCCCGAGTCATAGACGAGATAGAGAAAATCGATGTCGGGGTCGGCTTTCGGCGAAAGGCGCTCCCAGCTGACTCCCCCCTCGAGCTCGATCTTGGGGCGAGTCGTCGGGTGCTGAACGACGCCGTCCGGCGAGGCGCTCGCCTGATCGGTACCGGTCACGGCCGGCGCACTCGAACCTGGGCCGGCGAAGGCGATCTCGCTCAGCGAAAGTCCGAGCTCGCTCGCGATCGCAAACAGTGTCGTCGCGGAGGGATCTGCCTTTCCGGTCTCGACCTGTGAGATGTGCGCCGGCGAAACGCCGACTCGCCTCGCAAGCTCCCGCACCCCGATCTCCTGGCGGAGACGAGCCTCACGGAGTTGGGCCCCCAGATACTCACGCGCATCGCGCGATCGGGCCGCGGGACGGTTCATGGCCCCAGTATCGCAAAACGAGCGGCCTTCTGTTCCCAACGGTGAACAACGATTTGGCTACACGTCGTACCGAAATGCACCCAGCCCTTTTCTTCAAACGGTTTACCAGCGGATCGATGAGCGGAGCATCTGTTTGGGATGCTTGACAGAGGCCCACATGGTGTTTACAGTCGCAAACACCATGAAGCCTGCGAGCTTCGAGTACCACCGCACGCAGGACTGCGCCGAAGCCCTGGCGCTGCTGCGGGAGCTCGGCGACGACGCAAGGGTGCTCGCGGGAGGGCAGAGCCTCATCCCGCTGATGAACTTCCGTCTCGCCCAGCCGGCACACCTCGTGGCGATCGGCGGCATCGAGGAGCTTCGGTATGTGCGCGTCGAGGGCGACGAGCTCGTCGTCGGCGCGGCTTCGCGCCAGGCGGACGTCGAGCACGACCATCTCGTTCGTGAGCACCTGCCGCTCCTCTCAGACGCGCTGCAGCTGGTTGCGCATCCGCCGATCCGGCACCGGGGGACGGTATGCGGCAGCTTGGCGCACGCCGACCCCGCCGCCGAGCTCCCCGCGGTCGCCCTCGCTCTCGAGGCAACGCTCGTCGCTCGGTCGGCCGACGGCACGCGCCGCATCTCGGCGAATCAGTTCTTCGACGGGGCTTTCACGACGACGCTCGAGCCCGGCGAGCTGCTTGCCGAAGTGCGCTTTCCGGTCGTTCCACGAACGCGTCACGGGATCCTCGAGTTCGCGCGAACGCACGGCAACTTCGCTGTCGCCGGGGCCGTGGCGGTGCTCGGGACCGGCGAGGGGCCGTCGATCAAGAATGCCTCGATCGTCGTCTTCGGCGCGTGCCCCCGGCCCACTCGAGTCGACGAGGCCGCGGCGCTTCTCGACGGCGAGGAGCCGAGACCCGAGCTCGTGGCCGAAGTGGCAGCCCGCGCTGCGGAAAGCGTCGAGACGTTCAGCGATCTCCACGGGTCGGCGTCGTACCGGCGGCGCCTCGCCCGCGTCTACGTCGAGCGAGCCCTCCGCGCTGCGGTCGGGCGAGCGCAGGAGGTGACGGAGTGAGCGTTCATGACATCGCTCTCGAGGTGAACGGAGAGCCGGTGGAAGCCACCGTCGAGTCGCGGCGCCTTCTGCTCGACTTCTTGCGCGTCGATCTCGGGTTGGTCGGTGCACACGCGGGCTGCGAGCACGGCGTCTGCGGGACGTGCACCGTGCTCGTCGACGGGCGAAGCGCGCGCTCGTGTATCGCTCTGGCGGTCGAGGTCGACGGCTCTTCCATCACCACCGTCGAGGGCCTCTCTCGCGGTGGAGAGCTGGGCCCGCTCCAGCAGGCGTTCCTCGAGCAGCATGGTCTCCAGTGCGGGTATTGCACGCCGGGGATGCTGCTTCGAGCGACGGAGTTTCTCCGCGAGAATCCCGCGCCGTCGAGAGCCGAGGCTCGCGAGGCGATCGCGAGCAACCTTTGCCGGTGCACCGGCTATCAGTTCATCGTCGACTCGATCCTGGACGCGGCTGCCCGCCTGCAAGCGACGCCGGTCGACGAGACGTCTCCGCACGCGGGCGCAAGCGCGACGCGATGAGCAAGGACAGACCGTATAGCTGGATCGGGAAGTCGATCTCGAAGGTCGAGGACCGGAAGTTCCTGCTCGGGCGCGGCAACTACGTGGACGACATGTCGGTCCCGCGCATGCTCCATGCTGCAATGCTGCGCAGCCCGCTCGCGCATGCGCGCATCGTGAGCATCGACGCGGAGCGAGCGCGCCGGCTGCCCGGCGTCGCCGCCGTCGTGACCTGCCTCGAAGCGATGGAGCTGTGCGATCCGATGCCGGACTTCGGCCCGGCCCCCGACCGGCATCCGTGGCGGTGTATGGCAGCCGAGAAAGTGCGTTTCGTCGGAGAGCCGGTCGCCGCGATCGTCGCGTCCGACCGCTACGTCGCGGAGGACGCGCGCGATCTCATCGAGGTGGAGTACGAGCCTCTGGAGCCGGTGGTCGACGCGCGAGAGGCGATGGACGCGTCCGCGTCCCTCGTGCACGAGGAGATGGGCTCGAACGTCGCGATCGACTCGACGCTGGCGTACGGAGACGTCGAGGCGGCGTTCGCATCTGCGGCGGTCGTCGTCCGCGACCGCCTCTACTGGGGGCGCACGGGTGGGCAGCCGCTCGAGACCGTCGGCGCGGTCGCGAGCTACGACCCGGCCACCGGGATGATGACCATCCACTCGAACTCCGTCGCGCTCACGAACTTCCTCTTCCTGCTCGCGAAAGCGATGAAGATCCCGGCGAACAAGCTCGACCTGCATCCGCATCCCGCAGGGGGCAGCTTCGGATCGAAGTTCTGGGCCGTCCGCGTCAACGTGCTCGCCGGGATGCTGAGCAAGGTGGTGGGCCGGCCGGTCAAGTACGTGGAGGACAGGCTCGACAACCTCTCCTGTTGCGACCACCACGGCTCGGAACGCTCCTACGACGTGGAGCTCGCCGTCGACGCGGACGGTCTGTTCACCGGGCTTCGCCTGGACGTGGTCGACGACTACGGCGCCTACATCCAGTTCGGCCTGGGCACGCATGGAAACGCGATGGCCCAGGTCGTCGGGCCATACCGGATCCACGCGATCGAGTATCGAGCCCGAGGCGTCTTCACGAACAAGTGCCAGCAGGGCGCCTACCGGGGATTCGGCTCCGAGGTGCACAACTTCGTGATCGAGCGCATGGTCGACCTCGCGGCGCGCGAGCTCGATGCGGATCCGATCGACCTGCGCCGCCGCAACTTCATCCAGCCGGAAGAGTTTCCGTACAAGATCCCCGGCGGCAACGAGTACGACAGCGGCAACTACGACGCGGTGCTCGAGAAGGCGCTCGAGCTCGCCGACCTCCCGCGGTTGCGCAGCGAGCAGGAGCGCCTCCGGAAGGAAGGCCGCTACATCGGAATCGGCATCGTCACCTGCCAGGAGCGCAGCGTCTACGCGGCGAACGAGTGGTGGTTCTTCGACCGGGGCAAGGGCATCTTCGTGTCGAGCGTTCCCGAGAGCATCACGCTCAGCGTGGACGCGACCGGCGGCGTCACAGCGACCCTCTACTCGACGGCCTTCTGGGGCAACAGCGCCGAGACGGTGGTCGCGCAATGCGTCGCCGAGGAGCTCGGCGTCGAGCCCGAGAGCGTGACGATCAACTACGCGGGAACGCGGACAGGGCTGCCTGGCAGCGGGCCGGGCGGAAGCAGGTTCACGGTCATGATCGCCGGCGCGATCCAGGGCGCCTCGGAGCAGATCCGCGACAAGGCGCTCAAGGTCGCGGCGCACCTGCTCGAGACGAGCACGGACGATCTCGAGTACGTCTCGGGAGCAGTCCAGGTGCGGGGCAACCCGGAGAATCGCAAGACCCTGGCCGAGATCGCGGTCATGCCGCGCCTCTTCAAGCACAGCCTGCCCGACGACATCGACAGCGGCTTCGAGGCGCACATGGTCTTCGACCACCCGCACACGACGCTCACCACAGAAGACCGCTCAGACCTTGGGATCTTCTACCCGATGATGGGACACGCCTGCCACATACCGATGGTCGAGGTCGATCCGGAGACCGGACAAGTGACCTTCCTCGAGTATGTCGCCGTGCACGACTGCGGCACGCTCATCAACCCCCGGTCGCTGGCCGGCCACATCGTCGGCGGGCTCGCGCAAGGCGTCGGTCAGACACTCCTCGAGCAATTCGTCTACGGCCCCGATGGGCAACTCCTCACCTCGAGCTATCTCGACTATCTGATTCCCTCGGCGATGGAGGTTCCCGAGGTCACGATCGGCCACGTGGAGACGCCGTCTCCCTTCACGCCCTACGGCGCGAAAGGGGGTGGGGAAGGCGGCCGGATGCAATCGCCCGCGGCGATCGCGGCCGCCATCGACGATGCCCTCGCACCCTTCGGCGTTCGCGTGCGTGACCTTCCCGCGACGCCCGAGCGCATCGTCGAGCTGATCGAGGCGGGACGCAGCGGCGACGGAGGGTAGTTGGACGCTCGCCGCATCGATCCGGCCGCCGTCGTCCGGGCCGCTCAGCTCGTTCGAGAGGGGCGCATCTTCTCGCTCGCCCGCGAGCGGTTCCCCGGCATGCCGCTCTTCCCCGGCCATCCGCCGTTCCAGGTGCTGACCTACCGCAGCCCTCAGGGGATTTGCGCGGCAGGGGACGAGCCTTGGGGCCCCGGAAACGACGCCGGGCTCGGCTACATCAGCGAGCTGCTGATCGGGAGCGCGCACTCGGGGGCCCACATCGACGCGCTCGCACACATCACGGTCGGGGACGAGCAGCGCTGGCACGGGGGCTCGGCGCGCACCGACCTGGGCGACTTCGGCCCGCTGAAAGGCGGGGCCGAGGAGCTCTTCCCGCTCTGGACGCGCGGCATTCTGTTCGACGTCCCCCGCCACCGCGGCGTCGAGTTCCTCGGCGCGGGCGAGCCTGTGACCGCCGCCGATCTCGACGGCATCACCGCTCGCACCGGCGTCTCGCTCGAGCCCGGCGACGTGGCCTTGATTCGCACCGGCTACATGCAGCACTGGCCCGATCCAGAGCGGATGCAGGCAAACAGAGGGCCGGGACCCGATCTCGGCGCGGCGCGCTGGCTCCACCAGCGCGGCGTGATCGCCACCGGCAGCGACACGGAGACCTACGAGGTGCAGCCTGCGGTCGACGTCCTCGAGCCGCGCAACCCCCAGCCGGTTCACACCTTCCTGCTCATCGAGCAGGGCGTCTACCTCATGGAGCTGCTCGATCTCGAGGAGCTCGCCGCGGCCGGCGTCACCGAGTTCCTCTTCGTCGCACTCCCGCTCTCGATCCGCGGCGCGACCGGTTCGCTTATCGACCCGATCGCGGTCGTCTAGGTGTCCGCAGCAACCGAGACCCGGCCTGCCGGCCTCGTAGGCGAGGGCATCGGCGACCTCCGGCCAGGTCTCATCGTCGCGATCGTTACGGGCGAACTTCTCGGGGCCATTACGCCCGCTCGCTGGCGCTGGCTCGGGAGGCGCTACGACGCCTCCTCCGCAGAATTGCGACGCGCCGCTCTCGAGCTGTGCGATCTCGGGCTGTTCACCGTCGAGAACTCGCGAATGCAGGTGTCCGAGCCGGATTCCTGGCGCCTGTTCGCAGCACCTGTCTTCCGTGAGCTCAACCAGCCACGAGGTCGAGAGGCGATCGCTTCCTACATGGACGCACGCCGGCTTGTGGATCCGAGACTGTGCGCGCTGGCAGCGCAGCGCCGCTGCGCGGCCGATGGCCTGGCGCTGTCGCAGGCGCTCGAGTCGATCTCTGCCGTCAGACGAGCCGCGATCGGGCAACACGAGCGCATCCGCAAACATCGCACCGGCGACGAGTGCCTTCGCGAAGCGATCGCGCGGGCGGCTCAGAACCGATACCTCGCCGCCACGTCGGATCGGCTCCGTAATCACGGGCGCGATGCGCATTGGGCGACCGAACAGGCTCTCGTCTGCCCTACTGCGGCGTCGCTCGTCGAGGCGGTAACGGGCGCGATCCTCGCCGGCCACGCGGAGCACGCATCCCACGCCGCCGAGGCCGAGATCGACCTGTTCGAATCCTGGACCTGGCGCAGGCTTGCCGACCTCGCCCGCGACTCATGAGGGCAGCCGTCTACCGAGGAGCGCGGAACGTCTCGGTCGAGACAGCCGCCGATCCCGACCCCCCGCGGCCCCACGAGGTCGTCCTGGAGGTCACGTACGCGTCGATCTGCGGGACCGACACCGCGGAGTGGTGGAGCGGCCCTCATCTGATCCCGCTGTCGGAGCCACACCCCGTGAGCGGCCACGTCGGGCCCGTCGTGCTGGGCCACGAGTTCGTGGGTGTCGTCGCGGCCGTCGGAGCCGACGTCGACAACCTGCGCGTGGGAGACCGCGTGGTGCCGGGAGCCGGAGTGTCGTGCGGTGCATGCCGCTGGTGCCGGTCGGGGCGGACGAACCTGTGCCGCCGCTACTACACGCTCGGCCTGCACGCTGACGGCGGCCTGGCGGAGCTCGTCAGAACGCCCGCCCACATCTGCGCGCGCGTTCCGGATGGATGCGACGACCTCTCGGCCGCCGTCGCGCAGCCGCTCGCCGTCGCGCTTCACGCACTCACCCGCGGCGCTGCGCAGGCCGGCGAGGCGCTCGCCGTGATCGGTGCAGGGGGCATCGGCAGCCTCGTCATCGCCGGCGGAGCCCAGCTCGGCATGTCCCCGGTGATCGCCGTGGATGTGAACGACGGTCGCCTCGAGGTGGCGCGAGCACTCGGCGCCGATGTTCTCGTCGACGCACGCTCCGAAGGCTCGGCAGCGGCGATCCGAGCGGCAACCGGCGGGGACGGAGCGGACGTGGTCGTCGAAGCATCGGGCGCAGCCGGCGCGCCCGCGAACGCTGTGGCTGCAACCCGTCGGGGAGGACGCACGGTCGTCCTCGGCCTGCAGCACGCGCCCGTCGAGCTCGACCTGCTCGCCGTCACGCTCGCCGAGATCGACCTGATCACGAGCGCCGCCCACGTCTGCGACACGGACCTGCCTGCGGCGCTCGAAATGCTTGCCGCCGGCGCGCTCGCCTCCGAGGTCGTCGACCGGGTGATCCCGCTGGACGCGCTCGTCGACGAGGGCATTCGCCCGCTCGCCGAGGGCTCGCTTGCGGGCAAGGTCGTCGTCGCCGTACGGAGCTGAACGATTCGCCGAAGTGGGCTCGGATGGCAACCCTGGCGAGATGAGGACAGTTCAGCGGCCGGATCCCACATGACAATCCCGCTGTAACCGCGTTGCGCCGCTGTCTCAAGAACGCGAACGGAGGAGAGCACAATGTCGTTGAAGTTCGGGACTTTCATGGCTCCGTTCCACTGCCCCGTGGGGCTGGATCCGACCGCGGCCTACGAGCGTGATCTCGAGGTCATCCAGCACATGGACAAGCTCGGGTTCGACGAGGCCTGGATCGGCGAGCACCACTCGTGCGGCCAGGAGTTGATCCCCGACCCGATGATCTTCATCGCGTGGACGGCCACCCAGACCCGGCACATCAAGCTCGGCACGGGTGTGCTGTCGCTGCCCTACCACAACCCGCTGTGGGTCGCTGACCGGGCGCTGTTCATGGATTGGCTGCTGCGCGGCCGTTTCATGCTCGGGCTCGGCCCCGGCGCGCTGCCGACCGACGCCTCGATGATCGGCCTCTCGATCGAAGAGCAGCGGACGGCGTTCGAGGAGGATGTCGACGTGCTGATGGCGATCCTCCGCGGTGAGCAGGTGACCGCCAAGACCAGCCGCTACAACCTCGTTGAGGCGCGCACGCAGTTCGCGCCCTACAGCGACTTCGACGTCGTCGTGGCGGCCATCGCCTCGCCGACCGGCCCGCGCACGGCGGCCAAGAACGGCGCCGGGCTGATGTCCGTCGGTGCCACCGCCAAGGGCGGGTTCGACGCCCTCGCCCTGCACTGGGACGTGATGGAGGAACGCGCCCCGCTCTTCGGGCACGTCGCCGACCGCAGCAAGTGGCGGCTGGCCGGCCCGATGCATCTCGCCGATACCCGCGAGCAGGCGATCGAGGATGTCCGCTACGGGCTCGACGCGTGGTGCGACTACACCCAGAACGTGCTCGCCGCCCCTCACTTTCGGGCCGCCGGCAGCACCTTCGAGGAACGGGTGTCGTGGGTCAACGACACCGGTCTCGGCGTCATCGGCACGGTCGAGGACGCGATCGCGCAGATCGAGCGGCTCGAGGAGCAGTCGGGCGGCTTCGGCTCCTACCTGCTCATCCACCAGGAATGGGCCCGCCACGCCGCCACGCTCAAGAGCTACGAGCTCTTCGCGAACCACGTCAAGCCCCGCTTCCAGGGCAGTACCACGCGTCTCCAGCAGGCCTCGGACTACGCAGTCTCCCGCTGGCACGAGCTCGACCAGCGCCACTCCGACGCGATCCAAGCCGCTACCGACCGCCACGCCAAAGAGCGCACGGGGAAGTCGCGGGGAACAGGTCAGACCGAGATGGGCCGTGATCTAGGTAACCCATCGGGGTCGGAATAGGCACCGGCCGCAAGAATCGCCCCGTGGACGCTCCTGTGCTGGGCTTTTAGTCAACGGAGCGGCGCAGGAGTCGAACCTACCCAGCGACGGGTTACGCCGCCTCACCGGTTTTGAAGACCGGCTGGGCCACCGGGCCCATGCCGCTCCGCGGCCCAGCCTAGCGGGATCGCGCGGCGCCGCCGGCCGGACGGTCTAGCTCGACTGCACGAGGCTCGCGCGGTAGTCGAACTCGAGGTTGTCGTCGCGGGGCTGGCCCTCGCAGGCGAACGGTGAGCCGTGGAAACAGTCGTAGCGGGCGCTCGCGTTCGTGAGGACGAGGATCACGGCCTTGACCTTGCCGTGGCCGAACGCGACGGTGCGGGTAACGTCACCCGAATCGCTGACGTTGAGGGAAATCGTGGTCAGGCTGCCGTTGGTGGCCAGGATCAACAGCGTTGCCTCCGAGCCGCGAACGCGCGGCGGCAGGTGGAGCGTGATCCGCAGCTTCGCGGTGCGGGCGACGCCCGCTCCGGGCTTGAAGGCGCCGTACCAACTCGTCTGGTGGTCGAGCTCCGCAAAACCGCTGCCCTGCCGGCGGACCGTCGACAGCGTGAGGCGGCGCGACAGCGGCGGCGTCGGGTACTCGGCGCCTTCCTCGTAGAACTTCGCCGGGAAGGCGTTGGCCGCGGCGAAGGCCGCGAACATCCCCCGGAACGTCCGACCGCGCTGCTGGAGAGCGGCGTGCACGGCGGCGAGCGAGTACAGGTTGGGCCCGGTGGGCGAAGCATCGGCGAATTCCCAAATTCGCCGGATCACGTCGGGACCCTGCAGCTGCTCGGTAAGGAAGCGGTACAAGACGAACGCGCCGTACTGGAAGCCGTGGAGGTGGTTCGAGGAGTTCGAGAGCGCGAGGTCGAACGGCACCTCCGGCCGTTGCAGGGCGCTGGCCGCGAAGTACTGGTAGTTGTCGTTGATGTCGTCGTAGACCTCGTCCTCCATCCACGTCGGCGGTGCCCTCGATCAGGACGAGGTCGTCGAAGAAGTCGTACGCCGCCTGAACCGCGTGGAAGAACTCGTGCGCCGCCGTGACCCGGAGCGCATCCAACCCGGTGACGCCGGGGAACTGGCTCGCCGCGTAGTCGTCGTCGAGGACGCAGTAGGCCGAGATGTCGCCGTACGGGTAGCTCGGGCTCGTCGCGTTCGGGTCGTCGGACGTGCAGTAGCCGTAGAGGCGATCGCGAGCCGACGTCGGCGATGTAGACGTCGAGCTTTCCGTCCGGCCCGTGGTTCGCCGAGGTCACGTCGGATTTCGGCGCGCGGTAGCCGTACGCGACCACCTCCTTGGCCCAGACCAGCTCGAGCTCGGCCGCGGCCGCGTCGATCCAGTCGGGATAGCCGTTGGTGTTCGAGTCGGTCAACGACGGGGCATCGACGCTGGAAACGACGTAGTGGACGCAGATATGCGTGGTGCACAGCGGCGATGCCGGCGCCTCGGGCACGGAGTAAGTGGTACCGAACTGATCGAGCGCGTCCGTCGGCCTCGCCGTGATGCGCCTCGCCAGGCGCTGCTGCGACGGCGAGAGCTCGGGCACGCGGGCGAGAAGGTCGCGAAGGACGAGCGTCGCGTCGTGCGGGCCGACGGGCTCGACCGACCCGTAGCGCGCGCGCACCGACTCGGGCGAGAAGAGCGAGCGGGCGCGCTCGAGCGCGTACTCGGCCTCGGTCAGCTGCCCGGAGGCAAGGGCGCGCGTCAGCCCGTCCGCCGGCGCAGGCGTCAGCTCGGGCGCCTGCGACGGCGCCGCGAGAGCGGGAGATGCGCCAAAGGCGCAGCCTGCCGCAAGGGCCGCGACGATGGCGAGGCGGAGCGTCCGGCCCGGGCGCATCAACAGGTCATAATACTGACCGGGTGCCGCCGCCTAAAGGTCTTCGGTCGGTCAGGCAGAGGCGGGAGCGCGCCCGCTTGCGCAGCACCCGCTCCTCGCCGGCGCGGCGGGTCACGCCGTCCGCGTCGAGGCGCTCGAGGATGAGCTGCGCTGCCCGGCGGCCGATCCCGAGCAGATCGCGGAAGCGGGCGAGCGCGATCGAGCCTGTCGCCTCGCACTCGGCCACGAGCCGGGCCCGCGCGTCGTCGTAGGCGGAAGCGGCGATCACGAACCCGTCTCCCAGGCGGACGACACGGCCCTCGGTCTCGAGGAACGCCGCGAGCTCGCGATCCTCCGCCTTCAACGGGGTGAAGCCGCTTGCTGGCCAGGGCCTCCTCGAGCGCAGCCGCAGCTGCGGCGCGATCGCCGAGATGCGCGCTCGCGCCCGGTGCGTAGGCCTTGGCGCCGCGCCGCTCCAGCGGGAGCTGCTCCAGCGCGGCGCCTGCCCACGGTCGCGGCGGCAGCAGCTCGGCGATCGGGATACCGGGATCGAGCGGAGCGCGCCGCGCCCGCTCGGCGAGCTGTCCCGCCACGCGGTCGCGCAGCTCGCCGAGCCAGTCCGGGGTCGTGTACCAGTCGCCCAGCCGATGGGCCGCCGCCAGTCCCTCGTCCAGCTCGAGGGGTGAGAGCAGCGCGCGCCGTGCCAGGTCGGCCCGCGACATCGGCTCGCTGGAGCCTCCGAGGACCGCGAGGACGATCGACGCCGGATCGCCCTGCTCGAGCAGCGCGAGCCGCTCGGCGCTCGCGCTGCGAGGTGGGGAGGGGTCGAGGACGATGCCGCCTCCGATCGTCGTCCGGTCGCGCAGCACAACCCGGTCGCCGCGTGCTGCCACCGCCCGGGAGGTCAGGCGAAGCTGTGCGTAGCGCTCGCCGATCCTGACGAGACGCGCGTAGTGCTCACCGGTGCCGTGATGGACGTGCACCCGCGCGTGATCTGCGATCGGCTCGATCTCCTCGAGCAGCACGTCGAGTCGGTAGGTCGTCGGATACGAGCCCGGCTCGACGAGCGCCTCCCCACGGCGGAGGCGGTTGCGTTCGACCCCGGGCAGCGACACGGCGACCCGCTGGCCCGGCGCGGCGCGCTCGACCTCGAGATCGTGCACCTGGACGCTGCGGACGCGTACCCGAAGACCGGACGGCTCGGCCACGAGCTCGCTGCCCTCGGCGATCTCGCCCGACCAGAGCGTGCCGGTCACGACGGTGCCGATGCCCTTCAGCGAGAAGGAGCGGTCGATGAAGAGGCGCGTCGGTGCGAGCGGCGAGCGCCGCTCGACGCGGTCTGCGGCCCGCTCGAGCGCCTCCAGGAGCTCGGGGAGCCCGTCGCCGGTGCGTGCGCTCGTCGTCACGACGGCCGCTCCGGGCACGAGCTCCTGCGCCTCCTCGACTGCCAGCGCCAGTGTCTCTTCGTCGACGGCGTCCGCTTTCGTTACCGCGACGACGCCGTGCTCGACACCCAGCAGCCGCAGGATGGCGAGGTGCTCGTGCGTCTGTGGGCGCGCGCCCTCGGCCGCGTCGACGACGAGCAGGAAGAGGTCGATCCCCGTCGCGCCGGCGACCATGTTGCGGACGAAGCGCTCGTGCCCGGGGACGTCGATGACGGAGAGCCGCCGGCCGTCCGGCAACACGAGCGGCGCGTAGCCGAGGTCGATCGAGATGCCGCGCTCCTTCTCCTCGGGCAGCCGGTCGGTGTCCTTGCCCGTGAGCGCCCGGACGAGCCAGGTCTTGCCGTGGTCGATGTGCCCCGCCGTGCCGAGGACCAGCGGCACGGACGTCATTCCCGTGCCGCTGCGACGGCGGCCGCCGCCTCCTCCACCTCGAGCTCGGTGAGGGTACGGCAGTCGAGCAGCAGCTTCCCGTCCCGGACGATGCCGACGACCGGCGGCGTGCCGGTGCGCAGCGGGGCGGCGAGCTCCTCCTCGAGCGCGCAGGCGAAGCTGTCGAGCTCGGCGAGCGGCAGTGCACCGCCGCCCACCCGCGCCACCGTCGGCTCGACGGTTCCGCCGGTGAGGCCGGCCAGCCGCTCGGCGCGTTGCCGGACCCCGTCGGCCGACTCCGCGAGCATCCGCAAGACGGGAATCTCGGCGAGCGCGCGCTCCGGGTTGCGATAGAGCGCCAGCGTGCCTTCGAGCGCGGCGAGCGTCAGCTTGTCGGCGCGCAACGCGCGCTGCAGCGGATGGCGACGCAGGCGCTCGACCAGGTCCGCCCGGCCCACGACGATGCCGGCCTGGGGGCCGCCGAGCAGCTTGTCGCCCGAGAAACAGACGAGATGCGCGCCGGCCGCCAGGCTCTCCTGGGCCGAGGGCTCGTCGGCATAGAGCCCGGATCCGAGCGGGCCCTCTCCGAGCGCCCCCGAGCCGAGGTCGTCCACGAGCACCAGGCCGCGGCGCTCGGCGAGCCGGGCGAGCTCCCGCAGCGGGGGCTGCTCGGCGAAGCCGACGATGCGGAAGTTCGACTGGTGAACGCGCAGCAGCACGGCGGTGTCGTCCGAGACGGCGCGCTCGTAGTCGGCAACCCGCGTGCGGTTCGTCGTCCCGACCTCGACGAGGCGGGCGCCGGAGCGCGCGAGCACGTCGGGGATGCGAAAGCCGTCGCCGATCTCGACGAGCTCTCCGCGCGAGACGACGACCTCGCCTCCCTCGGCGAGCGCAGCGAGGGCGAGCAGGACCGCGGCCGCGTTGTTGTTCACGACGAGCGCTCCCTCGGCACCGGTCAACGCTCTCAGATGAGCGGCGAGGTGATCCTGGCGCGAGCCGCGCGCTCCCGCGGCCAGGTCGTACTCGAGGTTGGAGTAGCCGCGGGCGACGTCCTCGACGTGCCTGAGGGCCGCCGCAGGCAAGGGTGCACGGCCGAGGTTCGTGTGCACCACGACGCCGGTCGCGTTGAGGACCCGCGAGAGGCGCATTGCCGCGGCCGCCGCGGCCTCGTCCTCGACCCGGGCGACGAGATCCCCGGCCGGGAAGCCGGCCCGGAGCTCCTCGCGCGCGCGATCGAGCGCGCGGCGGGCCGCTTCGAGCACCGCCGGCCGGCCGTAGCGTTCGATCGTCGCTCTCAGGCGCTCGTCGGCGAGCAGCCGGTCGACCGAGGGAAGGTCGCGGAGCGCGTTGGCGGGCGTCGCCTCGCTCATTGCGACTGATGATAGAGAGGCGTTCCGCGTGCCCGGCCGGTCACGCAACGGGCCGAAGGCCCAGCCGTGACGGGGGCGCGGCCGTCGGCCGCGGTCACGCAACGGGCCGAAGGCCCAGCCGTGACGGGGGAGCGGCCGCAGGCCGCGGTCACGCAACGGGCCGAAGGCCCAGCCGTGACGGGGGAGCGGCCGCAGGCCGCGGTCACGCAACGCGGCCCGGATCGGCCGGTGACAGACCGCCTACAACGTCTTCTCGATGTGGGTCGCGCTCATTCCGAGCGCCAGCAGGGCGGCGAGCCCGAGATAGGTGACGCCGACGACCGCCCGCTGCCACGGCGCGACCGAGTAGTACGCCCGTGCCCGCGGATCCCGCAACTGGCGGACGCGGTTCCAGAGCTCGAAGCCGCCGAGCAGGAGAATCGCGATCAGGATCGGGTTCGGGTAGAGGACGGCGAGCAGGACGAGCCCGGCAAGGCCGGCGCCCCAGAAGGCCGGATGCAGCGCGGCGACCGCCCGCCCGCCGTCGAGCGGCACGATCGGGAGCAGGTTGAAGAGGTTGAGGAAGAAGCCCGTGAAGGCGGTCGCCACCAGGAGCTCGGAGTCGAGCGCTTCCCCGGCGGCCCAGAAGCCCAGAGCGCCGATGCTGCCGACGATCGGGCCGGCCAGCGCGACCCGGGCTTCCCGCCAGGCATCGTGCGGCATCTGCTTCATCCCGACGACCGCGCCCAGGAAGGGGATGAACAGCGGCGCCGAGGCGGGAATCCCCTGCCGGCGCAATTCCGCGACGTGGCCGAGCTCGTGGATCAGGATCAGGAGGACGAAGCCGGCGGCGAACTTCCAGCCCCAGAGCCACGCGTAGGCCGCCATGGAGACCAGCATCGTCCCTGACGTGGCGAAGATCTTGAGCTTCAGAATGACGAGCGCGGCGGCCTTGAACTTCAGGGCGAGCGCGAGCACCGACCCCAGCCGGGGCGGCCAGCTTCCGGAGCAGGCGGCCGAGGTCGGCTCCGGGGTGGATCGGGTCGTAGGGACGGAGCTCGGTGTCGGGCTCCGGCGCAGCGTGGCTCACACAGTCATCGTAGCCGTGCCGTTCCCCACCGCCGTGCCCCGTTGTAGGGGCCGGATCTCATCCGGCCCGTCCTGCGACGGTCGCCGAACCGGGGCTCACGAGCCTCTGCCGATCCACTCCTCGCCGCTGTCGTAGACCTCCTTCTTCCAGAGCGGCACGGTCTCCTTGAGCGTGTCGATCGCGTCCTTGCACGCGGCCAGCGCGTCGGCCCGGTGCGGCGCCGACACGGCGATAGCGACGCTCGTCTCCCCGATCCCGACCCGGCCGATCCTGTGGGCGATCGCGACCTCGCATAGGTCGTAGCGCTCCTTGAGCTGTTGTGCGATGCGGGTCATCTCCTGCTCGGCCATGCCCTCGTACGCCTCGTACTCGAGGTACTCGACGGTGCGGCCGCGCGACTCCACGCGCGTCGTTCCGACGAACGTCGCAACGGCGCCCGCCTGCCGGTCGGCCACCTCCGCCACGACGGCGCCGAGGTCGATCGGGTCGGACGTGAGACGGAACGCTCCGCCGGATACCGGCGGGATGACCGCGAGCTCGTCGCCGTCCTCGAGCTCGTGCTCGGCCGCCACGTACTCCTTGTTGACCGCGTAGAGCAGGCCGGGTGGCTCGGCACCGAGCTCGGGCAGCGTCGCCCACACGTCGCCGACCCGGGCGCCCTCGGGGAGCTCGAGCTCGCGCTCGGCCGTCCCTGCGAGCTCACGCAGGGCCGCGAACAGCCTGACGCGCACGTACACGCGGTCAGCGTATCGGCCGCCCGACCTAGGCTGAAACGGGCGCCGCCCGTTATCGGCCGTGAAGCGGCCGGCCGGCCGCGTTTACCAGGCGAGGCGATGCGGGGGCCGGATGAGATCCGGCCCCTACACTCCCTTACCGTGACCGCAATCGAGGTCGAGGGGCTCGACAAGACCTATCCGAAAGGCGTCCAGGCGCTCGACGGCCTCAGTTTCGCCGTCGAGGAGGGCATCGTGTTCGGGCTGCTTGGACCGAACGGCGCCGGCAAGTCCACGACGGTGAAGATCCTCGTGACGCTCTCCAAGCCGGATGCCGGGGAGGCCCGGGTCGCCGGGCACGACGTGGTGCGGGAAGCCGATGCCGTGCGCCGGTCGATCGGCTACGTGTCGCAGGCGTCCGGTGTCGACGTACACGCGACGGCGCGGGAGAACCTCTTCCTGCAGGGGCGGGTCCAGCGCGTCCCCCAGACCGAGCTGCGACGGCGCGTGGACGAGCTGCTCGACACCTTCGGGCTCGAGGATGTCGCCGATCGCATCGTGCGGACGTACTCGGGGGGGATGAAGCGCCGGCTGGACGTCGCGCTCGGGCTCGTCCACAGGCCGAAGGTGCTCTTCCTCGACGAGCCGACCACCGGGCTCGACCCAGAGGCGCGGGCGGCGATGTGGGAGGAGCTCGAGCGGCTCGCGGAGACGGAGCGCCTGACGATCCTGCTGACCACGCACTACCTGGAGGAAGCCGACCGCCTCGCCCGGCGGATCGCGATCGTCAGCCGCGGCCGGATCGTCGTCGAAGGCGAGCCGGAGGAGCTCAAGCGGGGGCTGCTCGGCGACGCCGTCACCTTGGAGCTCGCGGACGGGAACGCGGACGCGGCCGCCGGCGTGGTCGCGCGGCTCGGCGCGGTCGAGGAGGCCATCGTGGACGGGAGGCACCTGCGGGCCCGGGTCGAGGAGGGCGCCCAGGCCGTTCCGACGATCCTCTCCGCGCTCGAGGCCGACGGGATCTCGGTCGCGGCGGTGACGGTCTCGCGACCGTCGCTCGACGACGTCTACCTCCACTACACGGGCCGCGACTTCCGGGCCGAGGACGAGGCCGGCTCCTCCGAGCAATGACCGCAGCGATCAGAGACACGCTTTTCGCTGCTGGTCCGCCACCAGCGGAACTTCATCCGGCAGCCGATCTGGCTCGTCTTCGCGCTGACGCAGCCGATGTTCTGGCTGCTGCTCTACAGCCAGCTCTTCCGCCGGATCGTCGATCTCCCGGGCTTCGCCACCGACTCCTACGTCCAGTTCCTGACTCCCGGGGTGGTCGTGATGACGGCGTTCTTCGGCGCCACCTGGTCCGGCATGTCGATGATCGACGACCTCGACCGGGGCGTCGTACAACGCTTCCTCGCCACGCCGGCGCGGCGAGGTGCGTTGATCGCCTCCCAGGTCCTGCACACGGCGATCCTCTGCGCGATCCAGACCGTGATCATCCTCGGCACGGCGTGGCTGCTCGGCGCGAGGGTCGAGCGGGGCGCCGGCGGGTGGCTCGTGATCATCGCGGCCGCGGCGCTCGTCGGGGCAGGCTGGGCCGGGATCTCCCACGGGATCGCCCTCATCGTCCGGCGGGAGGAGCC
>CAWGBR010000012.1:0-68029 GCA_963820875.1 uncultured Thermoleophilia bacterium | reverse complement strand
GACGGCGACGGTCGAGGCCGAACAACCGGCCGGACACACAGGGTAGAGAGTCTGAGCTTTGCGACAGAGGTGATGGCGAACACAAGGGAAGGAGGCGAGCTCGGTGGGACTGCTTCGCAAGGACAGTGAGTCGGACTGGACCCGGTACCGCATGCAGGAGAAGCTTTTCGCGATCGGGGACGACTTCTGGATCGAGACGGAGGGCGGTGAGCGTGCGTTCAAGGTGGACGGTAAGGCGGTCCGCGTGCGAGACACGCTGACGCTCGAGACCGCAACCGGCCAGGCGCTCTACCGGATCCAGGAGAAGAAACTCAGCGTACGCGACAAGATGGAGATCGAGCGCGACGACAAGACCTTCGCCACCGTCAGAAAGGCGCTCGTCAGCCCTCTGCGCGACCGCTACTCGATCGAGATCGAGGGCGGCAGCGACCTCTCCGCAAAGGGAAACGTCGTCGACCACGAGTACGAAATCGAACGAGACGGCGACAAGGTGGCCGAGGTCTCGAAACGATGGTTCCGGGTACGCGATACGTACGGGATCGAGATCGCGCCTGAAGAAGACGCCGCGCTGATCCTCGCGGCGTCAGTCTGCATCGACCAGATGGCCCACGAGTAGCGGCGCGTCCAGGCAGCGGCGGCGTAGCGGGCACCCGGCCGATGTTGCCGCCACGGGCGAATCTCACCCCGGAAGGATGAGGCGGCGGCAGCCGCCAGCAGGTCAGATATGAGCGGGACGGAAATGGACGACTACAAGGAGCACTTGCGTCGGCTGGCCGTGCACGACGATGCGCTGCTCGAGGTGATCCTGTCCGAGCAGGACACGCGCACGGCATCAGGCCTCGACAAGAAGACCGCGGCGCTCGTGCGCGTCGCCGCGACCGTCGCCGTCGACGGGGCGCCTTCCTCGTTCCAGCACGCGGTGGCCTTCGCCCTCGCAGCCGGAGCGACGAGGGACGAGATCGTCGCCACCCTCGAGGCGGTGACGCCGGTGACGGGCGCCGCACGAGTCGTCCTGTGTGTCCCAAAGCTCGCACTCGCGCTCGGCTACGACGTCGAGGAAGCACTCGAGCAGCTCGACCCGTGACGAGCCGCGAAATCGTGTACCGGCCGCAGCCGCGATTTCATGCCATCGGTATGAGGTGGACAGGCGCGGGCACGTCGATACTCGCTCCGTCATCTCACCATCGACTGTCCACCTTCCCGTACAGCCAGACGTGCTGCCGGACATCGCGCCAACTACAGCCAACTGCAACAGATACCGCTGCCATCGACCACGTGAGCGCTGCACCTGCCACCTATCCCACGGTTCCGGAAGGCCGCCGAACCCGCGCTGACGATCAGCTACCCATGACGCACCGGGCCAGACGATCGGCCTGGACAAGCTGCGGAAGCCGCGCCCGCGCTTGGAGCAGCGCGCTCAGCGGGCAGTTGCCACCGGGCGCGTCATTCCGTTCTTGGCCGGTGCGACAGCCGGGCTGGCCCTCCTGTCGGGCTTCATCGCCACGCTCATCGACCGCGAGGACTTCCCCACTTTCGGCGACGGCATCTGGTGGGCGCTCGTCACGCTTGCCACCGTCGGGTACGGAGACATCGTCCCGCACACGGCCTGGGGTCGCGTCCTTGGCAGCGTCGTCATCGTCCTCGGAATCACGTTTCTCTCCTTCCTGACCGCCACGGTCACCTCGTACTTCGTCTCCGCTCAGGAGGAGGTCAGGGACGACGAGGAGCGCGAGTTCCGCGAGGCCGAGCGGAAGGCGGACGCGGTAATCCTGCGTCGCATCGAAGAGCGGCTCACCGCGATCGAGGCCCGGCTCGACGAGCGGGCCGGCTGAGCAGCCTCCGCTCGCCTCGATCGCGTCCGCGAGCTCGCGGAGGGCGCGCCGGGCCGCCTCGATCAGAGATTCAAGCGGTCAGCGTCGGCCCGCTATGCGGTGATGACCTTGTGAGCCGGGTTGATCTGCGGTGTGACGTTGTCCTCGACGCCCGCTTCGCGCAACGCCGGCAGCAGCCTCTCGTTGCGAAATCGCTCCAGATGCTCAGGCGAGTCCCACACCGTGATGATTCGCCAGCCCTCGTCAACCGGACCGGCCACATGCAGTTGGCATCCGTCGGGAAGCTGTCCGCCGGGCACCGCCCTTGCAGAAACATTCTCGTAGGTCTCCTGGTTCCCGCCGGGGATCACACCAACGACGACGATCGCCATCTCGATCTCCTTTCACGCGGTGGCTTGCTCCGCTAAATCGAGTCGCTGCGTTCGTCACTATCGTAGGTCGTCACGTCGGAACTTGAATTCCCGGCCCCAAGCGCCGTACGGCGGGGAGCCCTGCGGCGCTCGGCGTCGCCGGGGCAATCCCTGCAGATAAGCCAGTGCCGGGGGTGGGAGTCGAACCCACATGCCCCGAAGGGCAGGGGATTTTAAGTCCCCCGCGTCTACCGTTCCGCCACCCCGGCGGGACAGCGTACGTTAGAGGCTACGTCCCGGGCTCGAGCCGGTTCGGCGGGAAGCGCTCCGGCCCGTTGTAGCGGAAGGCTTCCGTGAACGCGTCGAAGGCTTCCTGGTTGAAGCCCGGGCAAGTCATCAGGTGTGTCCAGGCGGTGACCGCGACCTTGTCCTTGAGCGCGGGCAGCGGCGCTACCATCTTGCCGTTCGCATCCGACTGGTACCACGTTCGTATCTGGTCGACCGTCTCCGCAGGCACCTGATCGCCGTACTGGACGAGGATGCCGCCGTGCTCGAGGTTGTGGACGAGCAGCATCTGCTTCACCGGCTCGTCGTAGATGTTCCAGATCGCCGGCGCCGGGTTGTGCGTGCCGCTCGTCGGCGGGAACGAGTTGTACTTGTAGCCCTTCGGAAGCTGGGTGGCGTGCTTGCGGCCCAGGTCGGGGAGGGTCTGGGCAACGCAGCCGCCGACCGAAAGCTCCGCGTCGCTCGATCCGCCGCCTCCACCGAGCGCGATCCCGAGCCCGGCCGCCAGCGCGATGACGACGATCGCCACGATCAGCCCGAGGAAGATCATCCGCGTTCGGCGCGGGTCGCGCGGCTTGCCGGTCCCTGTCCCCGTCCGGACTTTCGGGGCCTGCACCGGCCGCGGCGGCGGCGGCGTACGGCTCTTCTTCTTGGCCACGAATTGAGGGTATCAAGGTGCCCCGCGCGTCCCGACCGAGAAGAAATCGGCCACGGCGCCGAGGTCCGAGACGACCTTGCAGGGCGGGTAGCGCGCTCAGGAATCGGCGGCCGTAGGGGCGCGTCCGTAGCCTCGTGTCGAGGATCGCGACCACTCCCCTGTCGGCCCGGCTCCGGATGAGGCGGCCGAAGCCCTGGCGCAGCTGCAGGATCGCCGTGGGGACCGAGTACTCGGCGAACCAGTCGCCGCCCTCCGCCTCGATTCGCTCGCATCGGGCCTGGACGAGCGGGTCGTCCGGAGGGGCGAACGGCAGCTTGTCGATGACGAGGAGCGAGAGCGCCTCGCCCGCGATGTCGACCCCCTGCCAGAACGTGGCCGTCGCGATGAGCACCGAGTCCACCTCCTCCCGGAACTGCTCGAGCAGGCGCTCTCGCGGGGCGTCTCCCTGGCACAGGACCGGGTAGGAGAGCTCGGGCGCGACCCGCAGCGCGACCTCCTCGAGCGAGCGGTAGGAGGTCGTGAGCACGAGCGCGCGGCCGCGCGAGAGGCGGCACAGCGCCAGGATCTCCTCCGCCAACCGGTCGTAGTAGCCGCGCGCACGAGGCTCGGGCAGCCGCGCCGGCACGTAGAGCAGCGCCTGCTCTGCGAAGTCGAACGGCGAGGCCAGCGAGATGCGGCGCGCATCCTCGAGGCCCAGCCGTCGGGAGACGAACTCGGGCTCGAGGGTCGCGGAGACGAGCACGGCCGTGATGTCCCGATCCCACAGGGCGTCGCGCAGGACCGACGACACGTCCACCGGCGCCCAGGAGACGGCGCCCTGCTCGGCCCAGGAGACGCGCTCCTGGTCGATGTCGAAGCATGCCTCGAGGTCGCCGGCGGTGCCGAGCGCCCGACGGGCGAGGGCGTCGCCGTCCTCCCCGCTCCCCGCGAGGGTCTCGGCCAGGCGGCCGAGGCAAGCGCCCAGCGCGACCGCGTCGTCGATCGCCGCGTCGACGTCGTCCGCGCGAAGGCGCCGCCGCCCGCGGCCGGGATCGAGCTCCCCGAGCAGGGTTTCCCCGAGCCGGTCGAGCTCGTCGAGCAGGCGTCCAGGAGGGTTCTCGTCGCGCTCACGGGCCGAGCGCTCCACGTCCCGTGCCAGCCGGCGCAGGCCCGCGAGGGACACGCGCCCGCCGAACCAGGCAGCCGCCGCGTCCTCGAGGCGATGCGCCTCGTCGAAGACGACGGCTTCGTGGTCGGGCAGCACGCCGCCGTCCACTCCGTTGCCGCGCGACCGGATCGCAACGTCCGCGAGGTAGAGCGCGTGGTTCGTGATCACGAGCTCCGCGCCGGCCGCCCTGTCGCGTGCCGCCTCCGAGAAGCAGACCGTCCGCGCGTGGCAGCGCCGGCCGATACACCGGTCGCCGCCCACTGCGAGGTCGGCCCACAACGTTCTGCTGGGCTCGACCGGCAGCTCGGCACGATCGCCCGTGACCGTCGTCTCGATCCAATCGCGCAGCTCCTCGTACTGCGCCGCGTCCTCGGCTGTCCGAAACAGCGCCCCCGACGAGCCTCCGAGCAGCCCGAGGCCGTCGAGCAGGCGCCGGCAGAGGTAGTTCTCCCGGCCCTTGAGAAGCGCGCAGTCGACGCTGCGACCGAGCGCGGCGACCGCAGACGGGGACGTCCTTCGTGAGCAGCTGCTCCTGGAGGGCCTTCGTCGCGGTCGCGACCACCACCCGCTTGCCCGAGGCGAGCGCCGGGAGCAGGTAGGCGAGGCTCTTGCCCGTCCCGGTGCCGGCCTCCGCGAGGAGATGCTCCTCCTGGTCGAGCGCTTCGGCAACCGCCCGTGCCAGATCGAGCTGCTCGTCGCGCGGCTCGAACCCGGGCAGCGCGGCGGCGAGCTTCCCGCCTGTGCCGAAGAGCTCCTCCACCCGATCGAGGCTAGACGATCCGCCTGCGGCGCCGGTGGTCGCGTGCTGCTTCCCGTACGCCTGCGTGAGCACTCCGGCTCACACCGTCGCCGGCCGGGGCTCGCGCGCGCGATTCACCGATCCCGGGACGCGGCCGCCTACGTACCATGAACAGCATGATCGTTCCGCGGATCGGCGCCCTCTGTCTTCTGATCGCCTACGGCTTCGCCGCAGCCTCCGTGGGCCGGCTGATGTACGTGACGGCCAGCGAGGGCTACACGAGCTGGCTCGCGGTCCTCGCGCTCATCGCACCGGCGGCGATCCTCGGCATCGCATCCGCGCTTGCTCGTGCTCTGGCGCAAGCCGCTCGGCGTCCGGCTTGCGCGGCCCCTCTGCATCGTCCTCGTCATCACCGCCGTGTGGACGTTCTTCGAGCTCCCCCCTGTCGGCCGCTTCCTCGACGATTACCAGGCGGCCGCTCTCGCCCGCGGCGTGGACGTGCCCCCGTATCTCGAGGCGCGGGACGTCACGCCGGCCGAGTACGTCGAGAGCCAGGCCAACGACGTTCGCTCGCAGGGCGCCCTCGGGGCGATCATCCTCGTCGTCCTGTACGGAGCCACCGTGCTCAGAGGCTCGCGCAAGCCGAAAGGGAAGCCCGCCGAGGCGACGGCCGGGCCTTCCTAGCAGCCCGGCTCCGAAGCCAGGCCGCCACACGGGCGCACGGAAGCCTTGCCGGTCCGGCCGCACCCAAGCCTCGGTAGGTCGCGCGGCAAATTATCGCTCTTTGCGGACTTTTTTCTTCGCCCGGTGCTTGACTGCGCGGGCAGAGCCCCTGTAGGCTCCCCTTGCCAGATCCGGAGAGCCCTCGGGCTCGCCGGATTTGGCATTTGTGGGGCCGTTTTCGAGTCCGTCCGGCGCTACCGGTACCGTTGCGCTGCCCCGAAAAGGGCAGGTGCAATGGAGCTGGTCTTCCTTCTCGTCGGTCTTGCGGTAGGCGGTATCGCCGTCTGGCTCGTGCTGCGCGCGCGGGTTCTCTCCCTGCGTACGGAGCTCGAGCACGAACGGCGCGCCGTCGCCGGGGAGACCGCGGCACGGGAGCAGCTCGAGACGTCGCTCAAGGCCCTCTCGGCGGATCTGCAGCGGGACGCGCGGGAAGACCTCGAGAGCCGTCAGCGCTCGGTCGAGCGGATGATCGCGCCGCTCAAGGAATCGCTCGAGAAGGTCACGAGCGGCCTGCAGGAGCTCGAACGAGGGCGGAGCGCAGCCTCGGGCGCGCTCAGCGCCCAGATCCGCGACCTCGTCGAGGCGCAGGCCCGGCTCCAGGGCGAGACCGCGAGCCTCGCGTCCGCGATGAAGGCGTCCGGCACCCGCGGGCGCTGGGGCGAGGTGCAGCTTCGCCGGGTCGTCGAGCTGGCAGGCATGGTCTCGTACTGCGACTTCGTGGAGCAGGCGACGTTCAGCACCGGCGAGCGGGTCCTGCGGCCCGACCTCGTCGTGCGCCTGCCGGGCGGGCGCAACATCGTCATCGACGCCAAGGTTCCGTTCGACGCCTACATCCAGGCATCGAACGAGACCACGGAGGAGGCCAAGCGCGCACAGTTCGCGCTGCACGCCCGTGCGCTCCGCGATCACATCGCCAGGCTCAGCGCAAAGGCGTACTGGGAGCCGTTCGAGCCCACGCCGGGCTTCGTCGTGCTGTTCATCCCGGCCGAGCCGCTCTTCCACGCCGCCCTCGAGCACGATCCCGGGCTCATCGAGGACGCGGCGAAGCAGGGCGTCCTCCTCACGAGCCCTGCCTCGCTGATCGCCCTCCTTCGGTCGGTGGCCGAAGGCTGGCGCCAGGAGAAGGTCGCGGAGAGCGCCCGCACGGTCAGCGAGCTCGGCAGGCAGCTCTACGAGCGTCTCGGCACGCTCGCCGGCCACGTCGCCCGGCTCGGAAAGAGCCTCGACAACGCAGTCGGCGCCTACAACGACGCCGTCGGCTCGCTCGAGTCACGGGTGCTCGTCACGGCGCGCCAGTTTCCCGACCTCGGCGTTTCCGCCGCGAAAGAGATCGGCGAGCTCGAGCCGGTTCAGCGCATGGTGCGCTCCTCGCAGGCGCCGGAGCTGACGACGCGCGTCCCGGGCGGCTCGCAGGTTGAGCCGCCCGACCCCTCCCGCCGGACGGGCGTTGCGGACGGCGATGCCGAAGACGTTCCGGACGCCGCCTGACCCGGCGCCTCGCATCGCCGTCGGCGCGGGTCTCGGCGGAACACAAAGGCCCCGGAAACGTTCTCATAAGTAGGCGCGGTACCATGCGCCGCCAGTCGCATGAATAGGTGGGGGCGTGAGCAAGAACGGGGTTCGTGAGGTCATCATCATCGGCGGTGGCCCCGCCGGATATACGGCCGCGCTCTACTCGGCGCGCGCGAACCTGCGCCCGCTCGTCATCGAGGGCTTCACCTGGGGCGGCCAGCTCATGATCACGAGCGACGTCGAGAACTACCCGGGCTACGCCGACGGCGTGCTCGGCCCGGAGATGATGCAGGACTTCCGCCGCCAGGCCGAGCGGTTCGGCGCGGAGTTCATCACCGACGACGTGACCCGCGTCGACTTCTCGAGCCGGCCGTTCCGGGTCTGGGTCGGCGACGACGAATATCGGGCCCGGACCGTGATCGTCGCGACCGGCGCCACGGCACGCCAGCTGGGGCTCGAGTCCGAGCGAACGCTCCAGGGACGCGGTGTCTCCTACTGCGCCGTCTGCGACGCCGCCTTCTTCAGCGACCAGGGGGTCGTCGTCGTCGGCGGCGGCGACTCGGCCATGGAGGAGGCGTCTTCCTCGCGAAGTTCGCCAGCAAGGTGACGGTCGTCCACCGGCGCGACGAGTTCCGCGCCTCGCCGATCATGGTCGACCGTGCGCGTGCCAACGACAAGATCGAGTTCGTGCTCGACTCCATCGTGGACGAGGTGCTCGGCCAGGACAACGGCCGGCTGACCGGCGTGCGCGTTCGACAACGTGAAGACCGGCGAGAAGACCGACATCCCCGCCGACGGCCTCTTCGTCGCAATCGGCCACGATCCGACGACCGCCCTGTTCCGGGGAATCCTCGACATGGACGACGCCGGCTACATCGTCACGCGCGGCAAGACCTCCGAGACGAACGTGCCCGGCGTCTTCGCAGCAGGCGACGTACAGGACCACGTCTACCGCCAGGCCGTGACCGCCGCCGGCTCGGGCTGCATGGCCGCGCTCGACGCCGAACGCTTCCTCGCCGCGGAGGAGGCCGGCGGATCGGCCGCCGCAGGCCGCCGCGGCTGCCTGAGACCAGCCTCCGGTCCTCACACGGTCAGATATCGGCCTCGGGCCGGCGTCATACGCAGTCTTCGCTCCGCACGACCAGGACCTCGCGTGCCGGCGCCGGTGAACGCCGACCGTGCCGGGCTCCAGGAACGGTAGCCGCCCTCAGGCCGTGAATCGGCACGGCGGCGGCCTTGCACGCGCCGGCGCATCCGGTGGCCGGCGACGTCTCAAGCGGCCGCCCCCAGCTCGCGGCGGCTGGTCCCGCTCCGCGTCGCCGGTCGCCGTGGCCTCCCGTGGGCCGTTCGGACCGCTCGCTGCCGCCGCGAGCTCGGCCTCGACCCAGGCCTGCAGCCGCTGCACGGCTGCGAGGTCGAGGCGGGCCGCCTCGAGCTCGGCGGCACTCTGCGCGGCGTGTGCGGCTGCGCCCAGCAGACCGAGCCGTACGAGCCGAGCGACGGTCTCGTCGGGTAGCGCATGCCCGGCCTCGTGCTCGATCGCGGCCTGACGTAGCCGGCCCCGAGCACGCTCGAGCCGCGCGTTCAGCGCGGCTGCTTCGGCTGCGAGTGTGTCGGCATAGACGGCCAGCTCGACGGAGCGCATGGCTCCGAGCGTAGCCGCCGCCGGTTCACGGATCTCACGCGAGTCGTGCCGCCTTCGCTACGGGATCGTGCCTTCTTCCACGTCGATCCGGCTCGATGGGCACAGGTCGGCAAGAACGCACTCGAAGCACCGGGGCGATCGCGCGATGCAGACCCGGCGTCCGTGCCAGATCAGCAGATGCGGAAAGCGCCCCCAGTCGGCGCGCGGAACGAGCCGGCTGGAGATCGCGCTCGATCTTCGCCGGATCCGACTGCCGCGTGAGACCGAGCCGCTGCGACAGCCGCCGCACGTGCGTGTCGACGACGATGCCCTGCGTCGCGCCGCGCTCGGACGCGACGACGTTCGCGATCTTCCGGCCGACGCCGGGTAGCCGGACGAGCTCGTCGAGCTGCGTCGGCACCTTGCCGTCGTACTCCTCGATCAGCATCCGCATGGCCCCCCGGAGATTCCTGGCCTTCTGGCGGAACGTGCCGGTCGGCCTGATGTCCCGCTCGAGCTCTTCCAGCGGGACCGAGAGGTAGTCCTCGGGCCGGCGGTACTTGAGAAAGAGACGGTCCGTGACGCGGTTCACGGTCACGTCGGTCGTCTGCGCGGAGAGGACGACGCGACCAGCAGCTCGAGATCCGAGCGAAACCGGAGCGCGATCGTCGCGTCGGGATGCTCGGCAGCGCAGTCGCTCGATGATCGGCCCGATCCGCTGCGCCTTCGGCCCGACACGCCGTCGAGCCTCGCGGACGTAGCTCGGGCCACGCTTCAGACGGGCGTCGTCGCGGCGAGCTCGGGATCGATCGGCACGGCATCCGCCCCGGAGCCGAGCCGGGGGCCCGCACACACCCGGTCGAGCGCCGGGCACCCGGTGCACGCCCATTCGCTCGGCGTCGGGCGGAACTCGCCGGCCTGGATGGCCGCGATCGCCGCGGAGAGCTCGTGCTCGAGCGCGCGCAGGTCGTCCGGCCCGAAGCTCGCCGTGACCACGTCGTCCGGGCGCTCGAGGAAGACGAACGCGACCTCGACGGACTCGGCACCCCCCCGGAGCGCGGCCAGCGCGTAGACGAGACGCTGGAGGCCGTACTCGCGGGCCACGATCTCGCCGGGCGTGGCCCCTTCGAGCCGATTCGTCTTGTAGTCGACGACGAGCGCCTCGCGGCCTTCTCTCCAGAAGACGTCGAAGCGACCGTGCAGGAGCACGTCGTCGTGCTCGAAGGCGAACGGCAGCTCCACTCGGACTCCGGAGAGCCCGCCCAGCCGGGCGGCAAGCGGAGACGCCCGCCAGGCGGCGACGAGGGCCGCGACCCGATCGGCGTCCTCGGGGCCGACCAGGCGTAGCGTCGGATAGACGCGACACTTCCTCGGCGCCCCATGTCCCCGCCTCCCCTGCCGGCCCCGTCGGCCTCGAGCAGCGCGTGCACCGCATCGCCGATCTCGGTCGCGGCGAGCCCTCGGCATCGCCGGCCACGCTCGCGCTTCGGCGGGCGCGAGACCGACGATGCGCTCGGCGTAGAAGCGATACGAGCAGCGCTCGAACAGCGCGAGCGCGCTGTAGGAGAGGCGCCGCACGGCGGGATCGCGGGAGGCATCGGGATCGGCGGTAGCGGCGACAGCTCGAAGCCGGCGCTCTCGGTTGCCTCCTCGATCGAGGCGAAGAGCGCAGCTGCTCGGCGGCCGCCGGCTGCGGGGGCTCCGGCGTCGCCCGATCGACGCGGACGAGCACCCGCTGCCGTCGCAGTCGATCTCCACGGGCGTCTCGGCACCGAGATCGGCGCCGAGACGGTCGACCACCCAGCCGATCGGGCTACGCGCAGCATCGCGCCGGGTCGGGATCGAGCGAGCCGGCGACGATCAGGCGGTCGATCGCGCGCGTCATGGCGACGTAGTAGAGGCGCCGGGTCTCCGCGTCGTCGGACGTCCGCTCGGCCCGCGCACCTCCTCGTAGTCGACCGCGGCCACGCTTGCCGGACACGGGATCGGCGACGCGGAACCCGAAGCGCCCGTCCGGCAGGCAGAGGATCTCGTCCGGCTGCGACGGTGCTCCCGCCCGTCGGCCGGCATCGCAGACGACGACCACCTTGAACTCGAGGCCTTTCGCCGCGTGGATCGTGAGCAGGCGGACGGCCTCCGCCCCCTCCTCCTCGGCGACCGCCTCGACCTCGCGCGCGCCGGCTGCCTCCTGCTCGCGCACGAAGCGGACGAACCCCTCGAGATCCGGCCCTCGCAGCTCCTCGAACGAGCGCGCCAGCCGTGCGAGCTTGCGGAGGTTTGCGTAGCGACGCCGCCCGTCCCAGCGCGCCAGCACCGCGAGGTCGTAGTCGTGCTCGACCACGATGCGCTCGCAGAGGTGCTCGAGCCCGACCGAGCGAGAGGCTGACCAGCCGGTCGTAGCGCTGGCGAAACGCCTCGAACAGGCGCCGGTCGCGAGGCGACAGTCCGGGCGGAGGCTCCCGCTCGAGGCCGGCGAACAGCGGCCGCCGCCCGGCCGCTCGCCGGAGAAGCACGAGTGCGTCGGTCGAGACGCCCACGAGCGGCGAGGCGAGCACCGTCAGCAGAGCCTCGTCGTCGTAGCGGTTCTGGAGCAGCCGAAGGTAGGCGAGGAGATCGACGACCTGCTGCTGCCCGAAGTACCCGCGCCCGGTCGCGCGGTACGTCGGCAGCCCCTCCGCGCGCAGCGCGTCCTCGTAGGCCTCGGCGCTCGTCCCGGCCGCGAACAGGAGCACGACGTCTCCGGGAGTGCATTCCCCGCTGTCGACGAGTGCCCGTACGCGCGCCGCGACGTGCCGCGCCTCGCCGTGCCGCCACGGCGTCCCCGTCTCCCGGTAGCTCGCCTTGTCGGTGACCAGCACCTCGACGGCCGGCCCGAAGAGGGGGTCGGCGAAGCGTGCCGCCGGCCTCCAGCGGCTCGAAGCCGTCGCCGAACTCCGCTCCGAAGAGATGGTTCACGACGTCGAGCACCTCGGGCCGCGAGCGGTAGTTCCGCGTCAGCGCGAGCACGCCGCCGCTGCGTGCGCGGCGCTCACGAAACACGTCGACGTCGGCGTGGCGGAACCGGTAGATCGACTGGAACTCGTCGCCGACGAAGAAGAGCTCGTCGCCGGCGTCGCCGCCCCGCCGAGATCAGGTCCACGAGCTCGCACTGGAGCCGGTTCGTGTCCTGGAACTCGTCGACCATGATCGAGCGGAAGCGGAAACGCGCCCGTTCACGCACCGCGGCGTGCTCGCGCAGGAGGTCGCGGGCGATGAGCTGGAGATCCTCGAAGTCGACCGCCGACTCCCGCTCCTTCGCGAGCCGGTACGCCGTGTCGAAGCCCGGGAGAAGGTCCTGCAGGAGCGGCCGGTCACGGGTCGCGACGTCGTCGAGCGCTGCCCGCTCGACCGCCGCGACGGCGTCGGACAAGCGTCGCTGTCGACCTCGCCGAGAGCTCGCGGGAGCTCCGCCAGCCGGTCAGGCGGCAGTCCGAGTCGGCCAGCGCGAGAGCGCGATCGAGCTCGGCGAGCGCAGCCGGCCTCCGGCTCCTCGCTCGTCATTCGTCGCCTCGCAGGCGGCGCAGCTCCGCGACGCGTGCCTCGAGGTCGCTCTCCCCGCCGGGCGCAAGGTCGAGCGGGAGCCCGGCGAGCGCAGGCGTTCGAAGACGCCGATGAGCATCGTCTGCAGCCCGCGCGAGCCATAGGTCGCGAGCAGCCGCAGCCGCTCGGGCCGCGGTCGGCGCAGAACGTGGTCAGCGCGTCCGTGAAGGCTTCGGCTCGGAGCACGCGAGCCTGGCCCTCGTCGAGCACCCGGAACCGCGGATCGAGCCCGGCCTCGAACGGGTGGGCACGAAGCAGCCGCGAGCAGAATCCGTGAATCGTCGAGATCCAGGCCCGGTCGACCTCGCGGGCGAGATCGCGCCTGCCGAGCTCCCGCAGCCGCGCGCGGATCCGCTCCTCGAGCTCGCCCGCCGCCCGCTCCGTGTACGTGATCACGAGCACGGAGTCGACCGAGAGGCCCCGCTCGGCAACGGCCTTGACGTAGCGCTCGACGAGCACAGTCGTCTTCCCGGTCCCTGCGCCGGCCGAGACGAAGACGATCCCTGGCTCGTCGATCGCAGCGAGCTGCTCGGGATTGACGCCGGTGCGCCACCGGCGTCACGCCCGCGCCACCCGACAGATCGTCCAGCGGTCGCACCAGGTCGGGCAGCGTCCGGAGCGCGGATCGTGGCGGACGTCGCCCGCACGGATCCGGGCGACCGCGTCGCGCGCCCGTTCCGTCGGCCTGCGTCGACCACTCCCCAGAACGCATCCTCGTCCAGGTAGTCGAGCGACGCGAACCCCGGCACGGACGTCGCTGTGCGCCTCGAGCGCAACAGGCCTCGCGCCTCGCGTTCGCCCGAGAGCGAGCGATAGAGGCCGCCGAGCGGCTCGATTCCGACGAGATCGCGCAGCGCGAGCACGTAGAGCGGCACCTGGAGACGTCCGTCCGACTCGATCCGGCGCGCGGAGTGAGCGTCGCCGGACTTGTAGTCCTGCACGATCCCGCGAGCGGAGAAGGGGTCGACGTCTATCCGGTCGATCTTCCCCGACACCGTGAAGCCGTCGAGGTCGATTCCGCGCTGCAGCTCCGGCGCGGCGCGCTCCGTTCCGAACGAAACCTCGAACCGCCGCGGGACGAGCGGCAGGCCGCGCGTCGTCCTGCCGGACGAAGTGCTCGAGGTCACGGCCGAGCGTGCCCTCGAGCTCGAGCAGGTCGAGCTCCCCCAGCTCGATGCGGACCTGCCCGGCGAGCGCCTCCGCCAGGCATTCGTGCAGGAACTCGACGGCCTCCTCGAGCCGAGCCGGGTCGACGTCGTCGGTTCCGAAGCGCTTGGGCAGCCCCGCGTAGAACCGGTAGAGCGCCTGGTGGGCGACCTGCCGCGGAGCCGCGGATCGACCTCGGCGTCGATCGGGCGTCGGGTCGACCACCCGCTCGACGAGCCACATCGCCGAGCAGTCGCCGAACGTCTCGAGCTCGGTGACCGAGAATCGACGTCTGCTCGCGGAGCCGCTCCAGCACCCGGGGATTGACGAGCCTCGTCGCCCGAGAGAACGCTGCCGAGAGCGCGGTCGAGCTGTCGGCTCCACCCGCCCGCCGAGGCGGCGAGCGGCCGGCGCCATCCTGCTCTGAGGCGAGCGCCGCGACCGAGCGCAGACGCTCTCGCTCGGTCGGGCGACGATGCAGCTCCCAGGAGAGCGCGGACAGCGGCCGCCGCGCGTCCAGCGCGCGACGTCCGCCGCTGAACGCGCGACCGCACCTCGTCGTAGAACGGGCTTGCCTCGAGCGGGCGCCCGTCCTCCGTCGCCGCCTCGCGCACGAGGTAGAGGCGCCGCCAGGCCCGCGTGCACGCGGTGTAGAACAGGTACCGATCCCGGGCGATCGGATTCGGAGCGGACGAGCCGCGTGCCTGGGGCGCCGCGCTGCTCGAGCTCGCGGCCGCGTCCCTCGGCCAGGAACGGCGGCTCGACAGCCCGCCGAGGCAGCACGCCCTCCTCGAGGCCGAGCACGAAGACGACCCGAAGCGGCGCGTCCGCGCGCGCAGCGGATCGAGGACGACGACGCGTCCCGGCTCACGCGCGCGCGGTCGGCACCGTGGCTGCTCGAGCGCGGACGACGATCTCGGGGCTTGCGTCGACCCGCCGAGCACCGTCCCAGGCCTCGAGCTCGTCCGGACGACGCCTGACCGCCTCCTCGGCCTGGAGATCGACCCCGCCCGCCCCTCGACCGGCGGCCGCTCGAGGCCCCAGGCCGCGCGAAGCATCGCGGCGGCGAGCGCGCGTACGCCCTCGATCAGCGGGTGCGGTCCGAGCCGTCCAGAGGGGCGATCGGTTGCCGAGCAGCCGCACCGTCTCCGCCTCGACCCGTTCGGGCGCCGCTCACCGCCCGCCCGCGTAGCCGGCCCTCCGCAAAGTCGACCCGGGAGCGCGGGAGCCCCGAGTACGGAGAAGCGCAGAAACGCGTACAGATCGGCCCGCCCGCCGCGCGCGAAGGCGAACCGCAGCAAGCCGAGCAGCGCGCGGCCGAACGGAGTGCGCGCCAGCCGGACGCTTCCCTCCACCGCGTACGGAACGCCGAGCGAGCCGAACGCAGTCTCGAGCGGCGCGCGCCGGGATTCGACGGACGGCACGACGACCCCGATCTCGTCCGCCGCGACGCCCGTCGCGGAGCAGCCCGAGGACCTCCTCGCCGACGAGCTCGAGCGCCGCTCGCGTGCCCGCCGCCTCGAGGAAGCGCACCGCACCGTCGAGCGGCAGCGGCTCGACATCGCGTCCTCGAAGAGCACCCGCTCGAGGTGCGCCAGCGTCGGGGACTCGTACCAGCTCTGAGCCGGCAGCTCGTCGACCGCGGGCCGGCGAGCGCCGCGAGATCGCGTGCCGTCCGCTCGAGAGCCGCGAACGCCGGGCGGCCGGGCTCGTAGGGGAGCGAGACGCAGACCTCGGCGCGGCCCGACGAGCGCCTCGAGCAGCGCCCACTGTGCGCCCGTCAGATCCTCGAAGCCGTAGACGAAGACCGGCGAGCCGTTCCAGCGCCGAGAGCTCACCGGCGCGACGCTCGGCGGCGCGCCCGCGCATCGCGTCGGAATCCCAGCAACCCGAGCCGGTCGAGCTCCTCCCGGTAGGCGCCGTACAGGCGCCCGAGCTCGCCGTCCGACCTCCTCCGGCTCGACGAGAGCCGCCGCCAGCTCGGCGAGGGCGTCGCCGAGCGCATCGGCGAAGCCGCCGAACCGCGCCGAGGCCGCCAGCTCCGTCGAGCTCGGTGGCCGCCACGACCCGCGGAGGACGAGCGACCGCTGGAGCGGCTGAGGAGGGCCGGCGGCCGTCCGCCGCGCGGCGCACGACTCGTTCGGCCAGATCGTCGAACGTCCCGAGCCACCCCCCGAGCAGCGCCGGCACGCGCCTGAGCAGGTCGCGCTCGACCCGCTCGACCTCGCCGCGGTTGGGCACGACGAGGCAGGGATCCCGGTCGAGCGCGGCGACGTAGCGATCGAGGAGGCTCGCAACCTTGCCGGCGTTCGCCGGGCCGACGAGCAGAGCCAGCGACACCCCACCTATCCTAGAGGCTCGGTCGGAGCGGATCGATCACCGCCTCCCCCCGGCCGCCGCGCGTGGGAGCCGGCGGCCCCCGGCCCCCCCAAGCGATGCGGCGTCTGCCTAGACGGCCGACTTCGGACGACGCCCGCGACGGGCGGTCGCCCGGCCCGGCATCCGTCGGCGCAGCCGTCACAGAGATCGGCGTGCTTCGACCGCGCCGCGCGTCCGAATACGGAGCCGGAGCGTCGCGCCCTTGCCTTCACCTACCTCCGTGTCACAATTGTCGCACACGAGCACTGTCTTTTTCGCCACCCGAGCCTCCCTGGATGGATTTTGCGTCCGCAGCATGATACGGAAAAGAGCTGCGATCTCACGCGTCAATTCGCCGAAGGATCGGTTACCGGCACGCCTCTTTCACGGAGCATCGGCGCAGCATCTCCGCATTCTCCGGTGCCTGCGCTACCCACCTGGTTCTGCCGGCAGCGCGCTCGGCGACGCCGAAATCTTGCTTTGCTTGTTCGGGGCGCTTCGTCCGTTGTTGTTGAAGAAAACGAAGCCACCTCGCCCGTGCCCGACAGCTCGCGCATCGGCTCGATCCATTCGGTCAGCTCGTCCTCCGAGTAGAGGTAGTCGAACCGCTCCGCGGCGCTCTCGCCGCGGATGTTCCAGGTCGCCGCATTGCGCCCGTGCATCCGCACGTACGCCGTCTGATCGTCGCCGCGACGACGGTCGGAAGAACGTTTCTCCGCCCGTGCGTGGAGCGTCGACCGCAACGTACGCAGCGCCGCGCTCCTCGAGAACGCCGAGCGCGCTCGCGCTGACCGTCCTCGAGCCAGCTCGGTGGCGGAACTCGACGAGCATCTCGTCACCGCGGAGCTGATCCTTCGCCCAATCGAGGTAGGCGATCGACTCCGGACGCGGCACGACGTACGGCGGAAACTGCATCAGAATCCCCCCAGCTTCCCGGCTGCGCGCAGCGGCTCGAGAGCCGCGTGGAAGCGTGCGAAGACCTCCTCGCGAACCTCCCGCGACGGATGCTCGACCCGCCCCGCGCGGCCGACGTCGACGTGGTCGCGGAGATCCGGAGGCAGCTGCTCGAGACGAACCGGATGGCGGGTCATCAGCCCGAACGCCTTGACGTGGAACACGAACCCCGGCGGCAGTGCGTCCGCCCAGCGCGCGGTGATCTCGGCGAACGGCAGCGTGTAATACGTCGAGTCGATCTCGACCGTGTCGAATCGCTCGGCGTAGTAGCGCAGACGTTCCTCACCGGAGCGGATGCCACGCGGATACCAGGACGTCGTGAGCGCCTCGTCGGCGAACGAGCACGTGCCGACGCGGATCGTGCCGGCCATTCCTCGCCATCCTATTGTCCGGTGAGGCGACGGTCCTGCTCGGACCGTCCCTCCGACCGGCGCCCTAGGCGACCTTGGCGAGATCGCGCTCGAGCCGCTCGTCTGCCCGGGCGCGCGTCAGGATCTCCTTCTGTGAGCCGAAGCGCGCGCGGTTTCGCGCAATCCGTGACTCGCTCCACAGCGCTTCGATACGCGCGTTGAGCGTCGCGATCTCGGCTGCCTTCTTCGGATCGTGGCCCTCCGACAGATCGTGCCAGATCGCCGTCCGGCGTTCGGTGAGCTCGTCGAGCTCCCCCATGATGTCTGAGCGATCGAATCGTCCATTTCCACCTGTGAAAGAGAACGTGACGGGAATCGGTATTCCGCCTTGCTCGGTTTGACGACGAAGCATCCCTCTTTGCACGCGCAAGAAGCCTCTAGACTGGCGGTCGTGACCAGCCGGACGATCGTCGTGCTCGAGGGCGACGAGACCGGCCAGGAACTGCTCGAGGAGGCGTTGCGCGTTCTTGCACCCGGACGTCGTCGGTCTCGCTCAGTTCCCGCGCTTCGACCTGTCGCTCGAATCGCGTCGCGCCACCGGTAACGCGGTCGTCCACGAGGCGGCACGCGCCATCGTTGAGGCCGGGCTCGGGCTGAAGGCGGCCACGATCACGCCGGAGAGGCCGACGACGTCGGCAGCCCGAACCGGATCCTGCGCGAGGAGATCGGCGGCCACGTGATCGTCCGCACCGGCCGGCGCATCCCCGGCGTAACTGCCGATCGGCGGTGTCCATGCGCCGATCTCGGTCGTTCGCATGGCGGTCGGCGACGCGTACGGGGCCAAGCGAGTGGCGCGAGGGCGAAGGTGCGGGCGAGGCTCGCGTTTCGCACCGAGCGCATCGAGCGGCGCGTCTGCCGGGCGGTCGCCGAGTTCGCCTTTCGTCATGCGAGCGCACGCGGGCCAAGGTGTTCGGCGGCCCCAAGTACACCGTCAGCCCGGTCTACGAGGGAATGCTCAAGGAGGAGATGGACAGCGGCGGCGGCCCGCCATCCCGACGTCGCCTACGAGCCGCAGCTGATCGACGCGACGTTCGCGCTGCTGCTCGCATCGGCCGGCGATCCGCTCGTGATCCCGGCGCTCAACCGCGACGGCGACATCCTCAGCGACTTCGTCCTGCCGCTCTTCGGCTCGATCGCGGGTTCCGAGTCGCTCGTCGTCGCCTTCGACGACGACTACGCGCCCGCGCGCGATCATGGCCGAGGCGGCGCACGGCACGGCGCCCGCGCTCTACGGCAAGAACGTCGCCAATCCGCTGGCGATGATCCTCGCCGGCGCCGCGCTGCTGACCCACATGCGACGACCACGAGGCACCGACGGCGCGGCCGGGCGGTCCGCGAGGCGAGCCTCGAGGCGGTCGCCGGCGGGCGTACGCACCGCCGATCTCGGCGGCCATGCCTCGACGACCGAGTTCACCGACGAGGTCATCCGCACGGGTCCGCCAGAAGCTCGAGGTCTGGTCCAGCGCTGGCCGAGCGTGTGACGGGGCGTCCAGGGCGTACCTCGCGAGGCCTCGATCCGACGCCTGCGCACGGGCGCCTGGACGCTCGAGATCGGCTTCCTCGTCAACGCGTTCGGCACGGGCATCGCCTACCCGTTCCTCGTCATCTACCTCCACAACGTGCGAGGCATCGGGCTCGGCACGGCCGGCCTCGTCGTCGCCACGATCGGCGCGGTCGGCCTGCTCGTCGGGCCGCTCATGGGCCGGGCTCGTCGATCGCTTCGGGCCCAGGGCCACGCTCTGCCGCGGCGCTCCTCGTCGGCGCGACGGGATACGCCCTCTTCGCGCTCGTCGAGGACGCCTGGAGGCCTTCCTCGTCGCCGTGCTCGTCGGCATCGGCGGCGGCGGGTTCTGGCCCTGCGCAGCTCGACGTTGCTCGCGCGTCTCGTGCCGCCGGCACGCCGCCATGCCGCGTAGGCAGTGCAACGGGGCATGTTCAACCTCGGCCTCGGCCTCGGCGGCCTGACGGGCGGGCTGATCGCGAGCACCGACAGCCCGGACACGTTCACCGTCCTCTTCCTGCTGGACGTCGCCGCGACGCTGGGCTTCGCGGCCGTTCTGCCGTTCGTGCCCGACCCGGGCTTTCACCGTGCTCGAGCCGTCGAGAACCGGCCCCGCGCCGGTTATCGCAACGTGCTCCGCGACCGCCCGTTCATGGGGCTCATCGCCCTCAACGTCGTGTTCATCTCCGTCGGCAACGCGCAGCTCGAGCTGCTGCCCGTCTTCGCCAAGAACGAGGCCGGTGTCAGCGAGCAGGCGATCGGCCTCATCTTCCTCGCCGCGTCCTCGCGCTCGTCGTCTGCCAGCTCCCGGTCGCAAAGATCGTCGAGGGCCGGTCCCGGATGCGGGCGCTCGCGGCGATGCCGGCGCTCTGGGCAGTGGCCTGGCTCATCGTCGAGGGAGGCGGGCTCTGGTTCGAGGCCACAGCCGCGGCCACGGTCTTCGGCATGGCCGCAGTCGTCTTCGCCGTCGGCGAATGCCTCGACGGCCCGACCCGCATCGCGCTCGTGGCCGATCTGGTGCCCGGGCACCTCGAGGGCCGCTACTGGGCGGTCTCCGCGAACTCCTGGGACGTCGGCTACATCGTCGGGCCGGCCGTCGGCGGGCTCGTCCTGGCGGCAGCGCCCCTGGCGCTCTGGCCGCTCGCGGCCGGAGTCTGCGGTCTCGCGGTGGTGGCGACGCTGGCGCTCGAGCGGCGGATCCCGCGTGAGTTCCGTCTGACGCCGTCGCCGTCGGCCTAGATGGTTGACCGCTAGTTCACCGGATGCCGTCGCACCGCCGACCGCCCGTGCCTCAATCTCCGGTCGACCATCTAGACGGCGACGGCTCCCGATCTCCGGGCGCGCCTACCTCTCGTCGAGAGGCGGGTTCTGGACGTTGTGCTCGGTCGCGTACGCGTCGACCAGCACGTCGACGATCTCCATCCCCTCCGGATACGCGTAGTTGATGCGCACGAACGGCTCCCACTTCTCCGGCAGGGCATCCTCGGGGAAGATCGCCTCGACGGGGCACTCGGGCTCGCAGGCGCCGCAGTCGATGCACTCCTCAGGATCGATGACCAGGATCCGGTCGGCCTCGTGGATGCAGTCCACCGGGCACACGTCCACACACGAGCGATCTTTGATGTCGATGCAGGGCTCGGCGATGATGTAGGTCACTGCGGGGCGGAGTCTAGCCGCTTCCCTCTTCGCATCGCGCGACTACTGCACGAGCTCGTTCACGATCTCGCCCGCCCGCTCGGCGAGCGCCGAGCGCACGACGACACGGTCGAAGCCCGCAGCCTTGGCCCGGCGCAGGCCCTCGGTGTCCGTGTGGTTCGTGAATCCCAGAATGGGCGTGTCGGGATAGGCGTCGGCCACCTCTTCCGGATCGACCCTGGCGATGTCGACGATCACGAGATCCGGTGGATCGATGCTCTCTGCCGTGACAAGGCGATGGCTCGCGCCCAGTGCCGCATCGAGCTTGCCGCGGAAGAAGAGATCGACGCCGGCAACATGGATCGTTGCCACGCGCAAGAGCCTACCACCGTCCCACCGTCTGGAAAAGACCCGGCGCACGCGAGCTGCCCGGCAAGCCTCTAGATGGTTGATTCCCAATTCACGCACCCGCGGATGGCGCCCGATACCGTCGCATCTCGCGACGATCGCCCTTGCCCAGATCGCCTCCGGATATGGGCTGCGGTCGATCGTCACGACCTGCTCGGTCTCGGACACCCCCTCGGGCACGCCAATTAGGAATCAACCATCTAGCGTTCCGACGGCCTTGGAGCACGATCGAGCGGACGTGGAACGCGCATACGAGCTCGGCCTCGCGCAGATCGAGAACGGCGAGTACTTCGCCGCCCACGAGGACCTCGAGGAGGCCTGGCGGGCTGCGGAGACCGACGAGCGGGACTTCTTCCAGGGGCTCGTCCACGTCGCCGTTGCCTGGTATCAGGCCGGACGCGGAAACCGAGTCGGGTGCGAGCGCCAGCTGGAGAAGGCGAGGCGCCGGCTCTCGCCGTACGCGCCGGCTCACCGTGCGCTCGACGTCACCGGCCTCCTCGAACAGCTCGAGGAGGCCGAAGGGCGCTTCCCGCGACTCGCCCGGGTCCGGATCCGTCGGGTGGCGCAGCCCTCCGAGCCGCCGTCCGACTAGATGGTTGATCGGAAATTGTGGTGCGGTCAGTCGAAGCGGGCGAGCTCCTCGTCGACCCGCCGCTCGAGCTCGGGCGGCAGCGACTGGCGGCCGTTCTGGGCCGGATCGCCCTGCGGGCCGCCGGCCCGGCGCTCTCCGGAGCGCGTCCAGCGCCACGCGACCAGCCCGACGAGGACGACGCCGACTCCGAGCGCGGCGAAGGGAAGCACCCAGGCGAGCAGATTGAAGCCTTCGCGAGGCGGGGCCGCGAGCACGCTCTCGCCGAACTCGGCCACGAGCTTGTCCTTGATCTCGCTCTTCGTGTCGCCCGCCGCGATCCGCTCCTGGACGAAAGCCCGGATCTGGTCCGCCACGGGCGCATCCGACAGCGCCAGCGACGTCTTGCAGGTCGGGCACGTGAGCTCCTGCTCGAGCTCGTCGAGGGTCGGACGCGCCTCGCTCGCCGCCGCCGTTCCCGCGAGCACGAGGGCGACGAGCGCCGCGGCGAGCAGCCTCCGGGTCACGAGCCCACGGCGACCGCGATGCTACGGTCGAGGCTGTCGGCGTCGACCGGCCCCGCGATGTACGCGGCGACACGCCCTTCGGGGTCGATGAACATCGTCTCCGGAAGGGCCGGGATCCCGAACCGTCCCAGCGTCGAGCCCTTGCCGTCGTGGACGTTCGGGTAGGTGATTCCCTCGTCGGCCAGGAACTCGCGCCCCTTGCTCGACAGCTCACGGGCGTTCACGCCGAGCACGACGACGCCGCGGTCACGCCAGCGCGTCCAGACGTCCTGCAGGAGGGGCGCTTCCTCGCGGCACGGAGTACACCACGAGGCCCAGAAGTTGAGCACGACGACCTTGCCGCGCAGCGAGGAGAGCGCCAGCGTCCCGTCGCCGTCGAGCTGTGGGAGCTCGAAATCGGGCGCCTGGGGCCGCTCGCCGGCGAGAGCGGCAGCAGCCAGGCCCTTCGCCTCGTCGTTCGCCGCCATGCGCCAGGCCAGCAGGCCCACGAGCGCCGCGATGAGCGCGGCGACGACCGCCGTCACGGCGAGCTTTCGGCGCGAGCGCATCGAGTACAGGGTACTCGGCGGCCGGCGCGCAGCCGCCGGTCAGGTCAGGCGCGAACGATGAAGACCGAGGTTCCGATCTTCACGTGGTCGAAGACCCACTCGGCTTCGGGAATCCGCATCCGGATACAGCCGTGGGATGCGGAGTATCCGATCGAGGCCGGGTCGGGCGTCCCGTGGATCCCCACGAGCGGCGCCGAGAGCCCCATCCACCGCGTGCCGAGCGGGTTGCCCGGTCCCGGCGGGATCGGATCGGCGCCCTTGGCCCAGTCCGATGCGGGCGGATACCACCACGGATTGCGCTGCATGACGACGATCTCGAAGTTCCCGACCGGCGTCGGGTACGACGGCTGGCCGGTGGCGACGCCGAACGTGCGCCAGAGCTTCTCGCCGCGGTAGAGGAAGAGCTTCTTCGATTCCCGCCGGATCACGATGACCGGCCCCCGGAGACTTGCCTCGGTCACCTTGGGCTTCAGCGGCGTCACCTCGACGCGGAGCGGCCCGCGCTCGTGGTTGCGGAGGGCATGCACGATCTCCGCCACGGTCGCGTTGCGGTCGACGCGAAGCCCCCAGCGGTGGGGGACGATCCTCGGCTTGAGCCGGAACAGCTTGAGGCGCGCGTCCTTCGGCGCCCGTGCGATCCGCCGATCGAGCTTCGCCACGAAGTCCCTCGTGTCCTGACCCCGTACCGACACGACGAGGTCGACGTCGGAGCCGGGCGGCGCCGCGAGAGCACGAGAAAGCGCTCCGTCGATGTGCGCCGTCGCACCCAGCCGCTGGGGCGTCACGAGCCAGCTCAGCCTGCCGTGAACGATCTGGAGGCGCTGATTGAACATCGACTCGACGACGTCACGAGCCTCCTCGACCGTCAGGCCGCCGACGGGCAGCGACTCGATCGTCACGCCGTCAGGGAGAAAGATGCCCGGACCGGGAGGCGGGCCAGGCTCGGGTGCCGGGGGCGGCGGCTCGGTCGACCCCGGCGGCGGCTCGCTCGATCCAGACGGCACTTCCCCGGCCACGGCGAGCGGGACTGCCGCGAGAGCGAGAAAAGCTACGAGGGCTAGGAGGCGGCGAGTCATCGTACGTGATCGTAGCGTGGTTCTCCGCTTGCATCGAAGATCCTGGGATCATTCGAGATCACGCCGTCCACGTTCATTGCCAGCATGCGCCCGAGCAGCTCCGGCTCATCCACCGTCCACGCGAACACGGAGACACCGAAATCGTGGCAGCGGGCGACGACAGCCGGGGACAGCACGGAGTAGTGGAGCATGGCCGACGAGGCCTTCGCGCCCCGCACCATCCGCACAATCCGATGCGGCAGCGCGGCGCGCAGCGTCGCCGCTCCGGCCCAGACGATCGGCTTCATGGCCCGCCTGGTCGCAAGGCCGCGCCGGTCCCAGGGATACGAGATGCCGGTGCGAAGGGTCGGCTCGTGCCGGGCCAGCTCGCGCAAGCTCTGCGGATGAAACGAGGAGACGAGCGCTCTCGCCGTGAGGGCGTGCTGGGCCAGCGAGCGGACGATTCTCTCCTCGAAGCCTTCTCCCTTGAGGTCGATGACCAGGCCCGTGGTGGCCGGCGCCTCGGACATCACGAACGCCAGAGCCTCGTCGAGATCCGGCGCTCCGGGCTCAATCTCCTCGTGCGAGTGCGCCAGCACGAGCCTGCCGTCGGGCGCGTCGACGACGTCGAACTCGACCATGTCGACACCGTTCTCGAGGGCCGCCGCGAGCGAGGCGATCGTGTTCTCCGGCGCGAGCGCGGCAGCGCCCTTGTGCCCGATCCGCAGATACCGAGGTGGCGCCACGCCCGTAGCTTGCCAGCAGGCGTGACAGGCGGTTGCAGCCGCCTCGATTTGCATCCGTCCTGTAAACGCGCGACAATCTCCCCCCGATGGCGGCACTCCGTGCTCAGCGGCAGCCTGTCGAGGAAACAACGCCCCCGATCGACGACCCTCTCGCCGTCCACCAGGCGTTCCGTCAGCATCGCCGCAAACGGCTCGCGCGCATCGAGCACATCCGCGAGACCAAGCGGGCGAGCCGCCGTTTCTGGATCCTGATCGCTGCGCTCTTCATGCTCGCCGTCTTTCTGAGCGTGACGATCTGGGAGCAGATCCAGTCGGTGTTCGGGATCTAGAAGGCCGGCATCCTCGACGTGGCGACTACACGGCGACGACCGGCGCTCCCGACCATCTCGAGCCGTGGTGAGGCCTTCGCCTGGGTCACCGGCCTCGTGCTCGCCATCAGCGCGTTCACGGGCTGGTACGCCAGCGAAAGCCGGCTCGTGACCGTGTCCGTCATCGGCTGGCACACCGGGACGCTCGGCAAGCTCGTCTTCTTCGCGGGCATCGCAGTGCTCATCCTGCTCCTCCTGCGCTCGACGGGGCTCGAGCTACCGGCCAGCTTCCCGACGGGTGCGGCGGTCTCCTCGATCGGCACGCTCGCGACGATCTTCGTGCTCGTGCGCCTGATCGACATGCCCGACCGCTTCGAGGGAGCAGGCCGCGGGATCGGGATCTGGATCAGCTTCGTCGCCGGCCTGGCCGTGGTCGGTGCCGGCCTTCTACAGGCCTCCGACGAGTCCCCACGCTGAACGCCGCCGCGGCGCCGGCGGGATCAGGGCTCGGCGACGGTCACCGTCACGGTTTCCACCGGCGCCAGCGTCGAGGGCTCGAGCGTGCGCACGCCCGTCTGGGCGCCCCCGGGCCGCGGAGCGTCCTCGAGCGCGCGCCCGACCACGAGCCCGATCAGGAACGCGACGCCGAGGAGCAGCACGCGCGCCGTCCACAGCAGGAGCTTGCTTCGCCGGTGCGACGCCCGCTTGGGGTCTCGGCGTTGTCGAGGCGGGGGCGGCTCGAGCTCGGTGGCCGGCTGCTCCTCGGGGGCTGGCTGCTCCAACTCGGCGATTCTAGGTCGACCTGCCTCGCGTCTCCCGGGCTCTGGGGCTACGGCTGGTAGTCCGTCGCCCCGCGCGCGTAGACGTTGAACGCCGCGTCGACGACCAGCGGCACGTCGCGAATTCCGACCCTCGGCTCGGGCGGCATCGCGTCCTCGATCAGGTCACGGGCCCAGTCCTCGGCGCCGGGGTGCCGCGCGGCGAGCTCGGCGACCGTGTAGCGCTGACCCAGCAGCCGACGCAGCTCGCCGAGCACGACGTCCACGAGCCCGTAGAGCTGCGCGTAGCGAACCGACTCGCCGGCCTCCGCGTCGAGTCGCCGGCGGCCGTCCTCCCAGTGCTGGCGTGCGGAATCGATCACCGCGCCGACGCCGTCTCCTCCGTTGCCGTCTTCGCCGCACCGCACCGGGCATCGGGACACCAGCGCTCGCCCGCCTCCGCCAGGATCTGCTCTCCGAGCTCGTAGCCGGGGCGTGCGAGGGCAAACGCGGCGTGTGCGTGCAGACACTTCAGCTTGACCGGGTCGCGGCTGCCGCCGATCCCGACGTCGAGCTCGGGGCGGAGCCGCCGCTGCTCCGCGTCCGCGCGCGCAAGGCTTGCCGCGAGGGCGGGATCGGCTGCCGCTGCGCTCGACCAGCGCTCGACGCCGCCTGCCGCTTCCACCCGCGCGAGCGCCGCCACGAGCCACGGGCAGGTCAACCAGTAGGTCGTAGGGAAGGGCGTGCCACCTTCCGCGCGCGCCGCCTGCTCGGTAACGGCCGGATAGCCGTGGGCGCAGCGAACGGCCACACGCCGGAACGCACGCGGCCGGCGACCGATCTGCCAGCCTACGACGAGGCGGTCGTCCACGCGGTCATCGTACTCACCGACCGCGGTGTGCCCTGTTCCACTTCTCGATGCCCTTGACGATGTAGAGCTGCTCGCCCGGACGCACGAGCCCGATTCGACGTGCCTCACGCTCGATGAACGCCTCTGCCTCGGTGAGCTCGAGGCGATGCCGGAGCTTCGACTGCTTGCCCATCAGAGCCGCCTGCTCGGCGCGCCGCTTCACGACCTCGTCCTTCGCCTCCATGTAGGCGCGGATCGGCTGCACGTACGCGAAGGCGATCGCGCAGACGACGGCCACCCCGACGAGACGGGTCAGCCGGAAGCCCGTCGGGAAGCGCAGCCGGGGCAGCATCCCGAGTCCTTCGCTCCTGGAAAGGCCCCTCCTTCGCCCCGTTGCCCGACGCACGGCCCCCGCGCGCCGGCGGGCGGGCAGCCCTAGGCGGTCTCGACCTTGATCAGATTCGTCGTTCCCGGGGCGTTGACCGCGGTACCGGCCGTGATCACGACCCGGTCGCCCGGGGCGACAACGCCGCTCTCGCGAGCGGCAGCGAGACTCGCAGCCCAGAGGTGCTCGACGTCGCGGGCATTCCTCGATCTGACACGGGATGACTCCCCACTCGATCGCCATCTGCTGGAGCGCGTCCAGCCGGTGCGAGACGGCGACGATCGGTCGCCTGGGGCGGTGGCGCGCGACTCCCGACGCGGTTCGCCCGGAGAACGTCGGGACGAGAATGGCCGCCGCGGAGAGCACCTCGGCGATGTCGCAGGCGGCGGTGGTCACCGCGTCCCGCACGGTCGGGAACGGCTGCTCCGCCGTTGCCGCGAGCTCATGGCGGTAGCCGAGGCTCGGGTCGACGGCCCGCGCGATGCGGTCCATGGCCTGTGTGCTCTCGACCGGGTAGCGCCCGACCGCGGTCTCGCCGGAGAGCATCACCGCGGCCGTGCCGTCGAGGATGGCGTTTGCGACATCCGAGGCCTCGGCGCGCGTGGGCTCGGGGCGTGCAAGCATCGACTCGAGCATCTGCGTCGCGGTGATGGCGGGCTTCCCGTGCTCGAGCGACGACAGGATGATCTGCTTCTGGACGAGCGGCACCTGCTCCGGCCCGATCTCGACCCCGAGGTCGCCGCGCGCAACCATGACGCCGTCCGAGGCTTCGATGATCGACGACAGATCGCCGAGCGCCTCCGCCTTCTCGATCTTGGCGATCACCTGCGTCTGGGCGCCGGCGTCGAGGATCAGCTCGCGCAGCGCGCGGACGTCGTCGACCGAGCGGACGAACGAGAGGGCGATGTAGTCGACGCCGAGGCTCAGTGCGAACTCGAGGTCCCGCCGGTCCTTGTCGGTGAGCGAGGGAATGGGAAGGGGAATACCCGGGAGGTTCACACCCTTGTGGGCCGCGACTTCCCCGCCCGCGACGACCGTGCAGGCGGCGCGCCTCGTCTGGACGTCCAGCACCCGCAGGCGCACGAGGCCGTCGTCGATCAGGACCTCGTGGCCGGGCTGCAGGGCCTCGAACAGCGCGGCCGGCGCCACAGGCAGCTCGCCGTCGTCCGCCTTCTCGTGACCCGTGATCGTGACGTCCTCGCCCGTGGCGAGCGTCCGAGGCGAGCTGAGCTCCCCGAGCCGGAGCTTCGGCCCCTGCAGGTCGGCGATCAGGGCGAGCGGGCGCCTGACCCGACGTTGCGCCTCGCGCACGAGCCGTGCCCGCTCCGCGTGCTGCTCGTGCGTGCCGTGGGAGAAGTTGAGCCGCCCGGCGTCCATCCCGGCGTCGACGAGCGCTCCGACGACCTCCGCCGACGCAGAGGCCGGGCCGATCGTGCAGACGATCTTGGTGCGCCGACGGCCGGCGTTCACACCTCTACGGTAGCGCGGGGCTCAGCTGGGACAGCCCCGGCAACGACATCGACACCATCGGCGTCAGCGGGCGAACGCTTCGGCGCCGGGATACTCGGCCCGCCCGGCAAGCTCCTCCTCGATGCGGAGCAGCCGGTTGTACTTCGCCACGCGGTCGGTGCGCGACGGCGCGCCGGTCTTGATCTGACCCGCGTTCACGGCGACGGCGAGATCCGCGATCGTCGTGTCCTCCGTCTCGCCGGAGCGGTGCGAGATGACGACCGCGTAGCCGCTCCGGCGCGCCAGCTCGATGGTGTCCAGCGTCTCGGTGAGGGTTCCGATCTGGTTCACCTTCACGAGGATCGCATTGGCCACGCCCTCGTCGATCCCGCGCCGGAGCCGCTCGCTGCTCGTCACGAAGAGGTCGTCGCCGACGAGCTGCGTCTTCGATCCGAGGCGGCGAGTGAGCTCGGCCCAGGCCTCCCACTCGTCCTCTGCCAGAGGGTCCTCGAGCGAGACGATCGGGAAGCGGCCGCAGAGCCGCTCGTACTCCGAGTTGAGCCCGTCCGTGCCGAGTGAGCGCCCTTCGCGGGCGAGCACGTACTCGCCGTCGCGGAACAGCTCGGTCGCCGCCGCGTCGAGCGCAATCGCAACACGCTCGTCGTGACCCGCCCGCGCGGCGGCCTCGAGGATCGCCTCGATCGCTGCCTCCACGCCGCCGAGGTCGGGGGCGAAGCCTCCCTCGTCTCCCACGCCCGTCGCGAGCCCGCGCTCGTGCAGGAGCGCCTTGAGGTGATGGAAGACCTCCGCTCCGGTGCGCAGAGCCTCGGAGTAGGTCGAGGCGCCGACGGGCACGACCATGAACTCCTGCAGGTCGAGCGAGTTCTGCGCGTGCGCCCCGCCGTTCACGACGTTCATCAGCGGCACGGGCAGGACATGCGCCTCCTCGCCGCCGAGCCACCGCCAGAGGGGGAGCTCCGCCTCGGCAGCCGCGGCCTTGGCAGCCGCCAGCGAGCAGCCGAGCACGGCGTTCGCCCCGAGACGGCCCTTGTTCGCCGTGCCGTCCAGCTCGATCAGCAGCTCGTCGAGCCCTCGCTGATCGGCGGGGTCGCGACCCCGCAGGGCCTCTCCGATCTCGCCGTTGACGTTCGCCACCGCCCGGCTGACGCCCTTGCCGAGATAGACGGCCGGGTCTCCGTCGCGCAGCTCCACCGCCTCGAACTGCCCGGTCGACGCTCCCGAGGGCACAGCTGCGCGGCCGAATGCGCCGGATTCGAGCGCGATATCGACCTCCACCGTCGGGTTGCCGCGCGAGTCGAGAATCTGGCGCGCGCGGACGTCGGCGATCCCCGTCACGGCTGCTCCTCCTCCTTCGCCCGGACGTAATAGCGTTCCTGGTCCTCGACGGCGAGCGTCGTCCAGACTCGGCCCTCGTTCGCGGCGAGGGCCTCTGCCCGCTCGACCCGCGCCATGAAGCGGTCCGTCGTCCGGCGCAGGGCGAGCTCCGGGTCGACGTTCAGCCGCCTCGCGAGGTTGACCGCGGTGAAGAGCAGATCGCCCACCTCGGCGGTAACAGGCGCCGGCGGCTCGGTCTCCGGGCTCGGCGCCGCTTCGGCCGCCAGCTCCGCCTCGAGCTCCGCGAGCTCCTCGTGCAGCTTCGCGAGCGGACCGCCCGCATCGAGCCAATCGAAGCCTGCAGTCGCTGCCCGGCGCTGCACTTTCCTCGCCCGCAGCAGCGCGGGCAGGCTCTCGGGAACGTCGTGGAAGATCCCCTCCCGGCCCTCCAGCTCCGACTTGAGGGTCTCCCAGCGGAGCTTCACCTCGCCGGCCGAGCGCAGCGCCCCGGGCGACTCGAACACGTGGGGGTGCCGGCGGACGAGCTTGTCGTGAATCCCGCGCGCTACCTCGGCAAGATCGCCCCGGCCGCGCTCTTCGAGGAGCAGCGCCAGGAACACGGTCTGGAAGAGGAGGTCGCCGAGCTCGTCGAGCAGCTTCGCGTCCTCACCGGCCAGCGCGGCGTCGGCGACCTCGTAGGCCTCCTCGACCGTATGCGGGACGATCGACCTCGCGGTCTGGGCGCGGTCCCAGGGGCAGTCCCGGCGCAGGCGCTCGGCCAGCTCCGCCAGCTCGACAACGGCCCCGGCGAGGCCCTCGCCGCCTGCCAACCCTACTGACCGGTCTCGGCGCCGGTGTCGGCGGGGAGCGACGCGGTCTTGGGCGGCGCGAAGCCTGCGGCGAACCCGATCAGGGCCGCGTATTTCGCCCGGATTTCCTCGACCCAGGCGGCCATCGCCTTGTTCTGCTTGTCCTTGAGGAGCTGCTCCTGGACCGAGTCCCGCACCTCGGCGAGCGGCGTGACCTCTTCCGGCTTCGTGTCGTCGAGCGCCTTGATGATGTGCCAGCCGAACTGGCTCTTGACGGGCTCGCTGATCTCGCCCGTCTCGAGCGCGAAGGCGACCTCCTCGAACTCCGGGACGAAGCTGCCGCGGACGTCCGTGAGCTTGCCGCCGTTCGCAGCCGAGCCGGTGTCGGTGGAGTTCTTCTCGGCGAGCTTGGCGAAGTCCGCACCGTCCTGAAGCTGCGTGTAGAGCTCGTCAGCCTTCTCCTTCTTCTCGACGAGGATGTGCGCGACATCGCGGCTCTCGGGCTGGGCGAACTGGTCCTTGTTCTCGTCGTAGTACGTGTCGACTTCCTCGTCGGTCACCGACGCGCCCTTCGTGACCTCCGCGAAGATCTTCTGCGAGATGAGCTGCGCGCGCAGGTCGGCCCGCACGTCTGCCTCGGTGATCGCCTGCTTCTCGAGCTCCGCCTGGTACGCCTCGTCGTCGCCCTCGAAGAACTGCTGCTTCAGCTCCGTGAGCCGGTCGTCGACTTCCTGATCCGTCACGCTGATCCCGAGGGCCTCTGCCTCACGCGCGAACTCGATCCGCTGGATCAGAAAGTCGACCGTCTGGTTCTTCAGCTGCTCGTACTCGGGCGTGCCGGTGGCGGGGAACTCCCGCTGCTGCGACTCGTAGGCCGCCTCGGCCTGGGAGAAGAGACGGTCGAACTCGGCCCGGGGCACCGCTGTCTCACCGACGACTGCCACAGCGTCCGCGGGAACGGGGATCGTGCTCGCACCCTCGGCGTCGTCGCCCTCGCTCCCGCCGCCGCCGCACGCCGCCGCGAGCGCGACCATCGCGCTCACGAGGAGCAGGAGAAACCAGCGGGAGGGGTGCACGATTCGAGAGAAAACGGTACTCAGGCGGCGAGACGGAGGATAGCATCCACCAGGTCCAGCGCCCCGTCGAACTGCTCGACGCGGCGCGAGACCTCGCGCCGGGCGCTCGTGTAGACGGCAGTGTCAGCCACCGACCGCAGCGTACGCAGGTCGGTCGAGCCCAGCACGAGCGGGCCCACGGTCGCCTTTCCCCCACGGAACACGAGGTAGTCCGCGCCGGCTCGCGCGAGCTTCAGCTTCGCTTCCTGGATCGCGAACAGGTGCTCGACCGGCTCCGGCGCGGGCCCGAAGCGGTCCTCGGTCGCCGCCCGCAGCTCGCGCAGCTCGTCCTCCGACTCGGCGAGCGCGATACGCCGATGGAGATCGATCTTGGCCGCCTCGACGGCGATGTACGACGCGGGGACGTAGGCGTCGACGGCAGCGTCGACCCGGACGGGCCGGGTCACCGCACGCCGGGTGCCCGACAGCTCGGCGACGGCCTCGCCGAGCAGCTCGAGGTAGAGCTCGAACCCGACGGCCGCAACATGCCCCGACTGCTCCGCGCCGAGCAGGTTCCCTGCTCCGCGGATCTCCAGGTCGCGCATTGCGATCGCGAAGCCCGCGCCGAGCTCCGTGTGGTCTGCGAGCGTCGCAAGGCGCGCCCGTGCCTCGGCCGTGAGCTCGTGCGAATCGGGGTAGAAGAGGTACGAGTGCGCGACGACGTCGCTCCTGCCCACTCGCCCGCGGATCTGGTAGAGCTGCGCGAGACCGAGGGCGTCGGCGCGCTCGACGATCAACGTGTTGGCCTGCGGGATGTCGAGGCCGGACTCGATGATCGTGGTGGCGACGAGGACGTCCGCATCGCCGCGCAGGAACGCGAGCATGCGCTTCTCGAGCTCGCGCTCGGGGAGCTGCCCGTGCGCGACGAGGATCCGGAGCTCGGGGCAGAGCTGGCGCAGCTGCTCGCCCCGCTCGTCGATCGTCTCGACGCGGTTGTGCAGGTAGAACGACTGGCCCCCACGCTCGTGCTCGCGCATGAGGGCAAGGCGGACGAGCTCCTCGTCGTACTCACCCACATGGGTCCGGATAGGACGGCGGCCTTCCGGGGGAGTCTCGATGACGCTGATGTCGCGCAGGCCCGAAAGGGAGAGATGAAGCGTGCGCGGAATCGGCGTTGCCGAGAGCGCGAGCACGTGAACCTCGAGCCGTAGCTGACGCAGAAGCTCCTTCTGGGCGACGCCGAAGCGCTGCTCCTCGTCGACGATCACGAGCGCGAGATCCTTCGGGACGACGTCGCGCGAGAGCACCCGGTGCGTCCCGATCAGCACGTCGACCTTGCCGGCCGAGAATTCGCCGAGCACTTTCTTGACCTCGGCCGGGCGGCGGAACCGCGACACCATCTCGACGTAAACGGGCAGATCGCCGTAGCGCTCGCGAAACGTGTTCCAGTGCTGCTGGGCGAGGATGGTCGTCGGCGCCAGCACGAGGGCCTGCTTGCCGTTGGCGACCGCGAGGAACGCCGCCCGCACCGCGACCTCCGTCTTGCCGAAGCCCACATCGCCGCAGACCAGCCGGTCCATCGGGCGGGGTGTCTCCAGATCCTCCTTGACGGCCTCGATCGCACGCTGCTGGTCGCGTGTCTCCTCGTAGGCGAAGCTCGCCTCGAGCTGCTCGACGAGGTCGCCGTCGACGTCGAACGCGAGCCCCTCGGCCCGCTGGCGCTGCGCGTAGAGCGCGATGAGCTCGCCGGCAAGCTCGCGGGCTCCGTCGCGCGCCCGTGCCTTGATCGCCTGCCACGCCTTGCCCCCCAGTTTCGAGAGAGCCGGCGCGTGCCCCTCTCCGGCCACGTAGCGGGACACCTTGCCGATCTGCTCGTGCGGCACGTAGAGGCGGTCCTCCCCGCGGAACCCGAGGAAGAGGTAGTCCCTCGTCACGCCGGCGACCGTCTTCGTCTCGAAGCCGATCAGCCGGCCGATGCCGTGATCCTCGTGCACGACGTAGTCGCCGGGCCGCAGGTCGGCGAAGCTCTGCAGCGCCCGGCCGAGCCGCGCGTCCGCGCGGGGAGCGCGCTTGCGGAATACCTGCGTATCCGGGAGCAGGACGATGCCGAGCTCCCGCGAGAGGAATCCGCGCCGGATCCCTGCAACCGCGAACAGGAGCCCGGGCTCCTCGGGCAGGGCCGCGCCGGGCTCGAGCAGCTCGGCGTCCAACTTGCGCAGCAGCGCCTTCGTCCGCATGGCCTCGCCGCGGTGGGCGAACGCGACCACGACTCGGTGGCCGGCGCCGACGAAGCCCGAGAGGTCGTTCTCGGCTTCGGCCAGGCCCCGGGCAGCCACGGCCGGCCGCTGCGCCTCGAACGCGAACTCCTGCCCGGCCGGGAGCGGTGAGAGCTCGCCCGCGTTCTCGACCAGGAGCTCGTGGCCCAGCTCCTCGCGCCAGACCTCGCGTACGGCGTCCGGCTCCCAGACGAAGCTGCACGTGGGAAGCGGCGGGACGAGGTCCTCCGGCGCTTCCCACACGTCGCCGTCGTCCGGGATGGTCGGCTCCGAGGCCGTCAGCGACCGCTCGGCAGCCGGATACACGACCGCGTTCTCGAGCGGATGGAGCGTGCGCTGTGTGAAGGGAGAGAACGCCCGGATGCCCTCGACCTCGTCCGCGAAGAACTCCACGCGGACCGGCTCGCGTCCGGTCGACCGGAAGACGTCGACGATGCCGCCGCGCACGGCAAACTGGCCGCGTTCCTCGACACGGTCGACCCGTTCGTAGCCCGCACGCGCAAGCCGCTCGGCCAGCCCCTCGACCCCGGGCTCGTCGCCGACCGCGATCTCGACCGTGCCGGCACGAAGCTCCGGCGGGGGCAGCCCTTGCGCGAAGCCCAGGGCGGACGCGCACACGAGACCACCTCGCTCGAAGACCTCGAGCGCTCGCGCCCGCTCTCCGACCAGGTGCGGCGGCGGTGCGAGGCCGCTTTCGAACGAGACTCCACGCGACGTCAGCAGCCCGACGCGCTCGGGGCCCACATACCAGCCTGCCGCTTCGGCCGTGTCGCGAGCGTCCGCGTCCTCCTGAAGCAGGCAGACGAGCCCGCCCTCTCGCCCGGACGCATGCCAGCAAGCGGCGAGGAAGAGCGGCAGCAGCGTCTCGGAGACGCGCGCCGCGGTACCCGGCCCCGCTGTCTGAAATGCGCGCAGCCGCTCGGTGTCGGCGAGCTCGAGCGCAAGGGGCTCCAGAACCGGCGGGACCATGGTCATCGACGGGACGACGTGTCCCGCGTGGCCATCCTAGAGGCTCGCTCCGCGGCTCCCGCGCCACCGGGGCCCCCGCCCGCCTCCTGCTTTCGAGCCTATCGGCGCGGGGCGCGCGGATGTGTCACGCCGTGTGAGGAGTGTGCAACGACTCTGCAACGAGCCTCAGAAGCGATGCAGGCAGGCAGGCTGCTCGAGCCGTCGAACGCCTCCAGCGGGGCCGGAAGTCCTCAGGCACGCTCGTTGAAGCGCTGTTGCGCCTCCTCCAGGCCGCTCGTCGCCACCGCCTCGACGGCGTCGGCAGCTCGAGCGACGATCGCGTCGACATCGACATCGGCGGGGAACGGCGAGAGGACGAAATCCGCGACGGGCCGCGGGTCGCCTCGTTCCGGCCGTCCCACGCCGATGCGCAGCCTCGAAAAGTCGCTCGATCCGAGGTGCGCGGCAACCGACCGAAGACCGTTGTGGCCCGCCAGGCCGCCCCCGAGCCGCACCTGGAGGCGTCCGAGCGGGAGATCGACCTCGTCGTGCAGTACGAGCAACGCCTCGGGCTCGAGCTTGTAGAAGCGGGCCGCCGCGGCAACCGATCGCCCGGACTCGTTCATGTACGTCTGCGGCTCGAGCAGGGTTACCCGCCCGCCGTCGATGCGGATGTCGGCGACAAGGCCCGAGAACTTCGAGCGAAAGCTGCCACCGTGCCGGCGCGCGAGCTCCTCGGCGACGAGGAACCCGACGTTGTGGCGGGTGCTGCGGTACTCGCGCCCGGGGTTGCCGAGCCCCGCGACCAGGAGGTCGAGCGTCGGGGCGCCCTCGCCGCGACGGAAAAGACGCACTCTCAGACGGCGAAGCGGGCGCCCGGGCGGGCAGCTACAAGCCCCCGGCGACGCACTAGGACTCTTCTTCGGCTTCGGGCTCGGCGGGCGCCGGCTCGGCACCCTCCTCCGCAGCCTCGCCCTCTTCCTCCTCGAGCTCGCCCTCTTCCACGACGTCTTCGGGAAGCTCGAGCGCACGCGGTGCGAGCACCGCCACGATGACCGTGTCGAGATCGTCGAGCAGGGTGACCCGCTCGGGCACCTGCAGGCGCGCCATCTGAGCGCTGTCGCCGATGTTCAGGTCCGTCACGTCGATTTCGAGCCGGTCGGGGATCTCCATGGGGAGGGCCTCGACGTTCGCCTGGTGGACGAGCACCTGGAGGATTCCGCCCTGCGTCACGCCCTCGGGAGTTCCGACGGCCTCGATCGCAACTTGTGTCTGGATCGGGCGGTCGAGGCGCACCTCGTGGAGATCGACGTGCATCAGGGTCGAGCGGCGGGCGTCGAGCTGGTAGTCCTTGAGCACGGCGTGATGAGCCGTCTCCTGGCCGTCGAGCACGACGTCGAGGATCGCGTGGAGCCCGTGGTCCCCGGTCAGGACGCGACGCAGCTCGCGCTCGTTGACGTAGAACGCGCGGGGATTGCCGCTGCCGTAGAGAACGCCCGGGACGAAGCCGTCCCGACGCAGGCGCCGCGACTCCCTGCTCCCGCAGGACTCGCGTTCTTGCACCACAAGCTTGAGCCGCTCCCCGGCCATATCCGGCCCGGAGTGTAGCCAAAACCTCGCGGTCCACGGCCGAGGCGGGGATCCGCACGGGCGCTGTAGCCGTGGAGATGGAGGAGTGAAACACCGGCCCCGGTGGGCACGATCGCGCACGCGAGTTGCTGATCGCGCAGCCCGGGGCACACGCAACCGTGTCTCCCCCTTTCGAGGGATGGCGCGCACCGGGTCCGGTCATATCCTCGGGAGGCCGGCGACCGGCGAGGCTGGGGTGTTGTCCAGTCGGCCGGGCCGCAGGGCTGACCGACGCGACGTCCGCTCGATGGTCGCCGGCCCCACAGAGGTAGCACGCCCCGTCGATCGGACGACGGTCGGTTTCGGCGGTGCCGAGATCACCTCGAACGATCTCGAGCTTCCCCAGACGTCGCCTCCGCCGGCAGGACGAGGCGACCTCGTCCCGCTGAACGAGGTCGGACAACGCAAGTGCCGCCGCAGGGACGACAACGAATCGTGATCGCGGCCGAGGTAAGTCATGCCGCCGCTTTCTAGGCTTGATCCACATACAGACGAACGACGAAACGGAGAAAGGAAACCATCATGAAGGCACTGCAGATCGTCACCGGAAGCCTCGCCGCCGGACTCGCCGCTGCGTTCCTCGGCGGCGCCTTCTGGGCCCAGGACGCCGCCATCGACCCGGACCGCTACCTCGTCAGCGGCGACGTGATCAGCGTCGTCAGCGCGGTCGCCGGAGCGCTCTTCCTCGCGCTCGCCGCCGGCCTCCTCTACCGCGTCGTCCGCCCCAGCTGAGGTAGGTGGCAGCCACATCTACGAGGCCGGGCACTGTCCCGGCCTCAACCGTTGCGGAGGAGTGGCACCCGAGCGCCGGAAGCAGGGTCAGCTAGAAGAGCTGGTTCTCGCCGGCGAAGATCGCCGAGACCGACTCGTCGGAGAAGACGTTGCGGATCGACTCGGCGAGGATCCGCGAGACGGTCAGCACCCGAAGCTTGTCGGGCCGGTCGAGCGGGTTGACCGGCACCGTGTCGGTGACGACGATCTGCTCGATGTCGCTCTCGGCGAGCTTCTGCATCGCGCCGTCGGGGAACAGGGCGTGCGTCGCGCACGCGTAGACGGCCCTAGCACCCGCCGCTTTGAGGGCGGCGGCGCCCGAGAGCAGCGTGCCGCCGGTGACGATGATGTCGTCGCTCATGATCGCGATCTTGCCCTCGACCTCACCGATGACCTCGGTGTGGGCGGCGACGTCGTGCGTGGGGCGCGTCTTGTTGAGCAGGGCGACCTTGCCGCCGAGCAGGTCGCCGAAGCGGCGCGCCATCTTCGCGCGCCCCGCGTCCGGGGATACCGAGACGACGTCCTCCCCGAGGAGGCCCTGATCGTGGAAGTACTGGGAGAACAGCGTCAGCGCCGTCATGTGGTCGACGGGAATGTCGAAGAAGCCCTGAATCTGACCTGCGTGGAGATCCATCGTGAGCACTCGGTCGACGCCGGCCACCTGGAGGAAGTCGGCGACGAGCTTGGCCGTGATCGGCTCACGGGGCGCGGATTTCTTGTCCTGGCGTGAATACGGGTACCACGGCAGGACGGCCGTGATCCGCTGTGCCGACGCCAGCTTCGCCGAGTTGATCATCACGAAGAGCTCCCACAGCTGGTCGCTGGGGCTCACCGCAGGCGACTGGACGATAAAGACGTCGGCGCCCCGGATCGACTCGAGGTACCGGCAGTAGATCTCGCCGTTCGCGAACGTCCGGAGCTCCACCGCGCCGAGCTCGATGCCGAGCTCGTCGGCGATCTTCTGCGCCAGCTCGGGATGGGAACGACCGGCGAACAGCATCAGGCGCGGGTGCGGGGTGCGCTCGAGCCAGTGACCGCGATCAGGCTGCGGCCTCGGCGCGTCCAGGACGTGAAGGCCGGGCAGGGCTGTCAGCTCAGTCACGCCGCTCTCCCCCACGCTTCTCTTCCGCACGATAATCCTCTTTGTTGATCTGTCGTGCCCGGGCGATCGCAAGCGCGCCCGGAGGGACGTCCTCTGTGATCGTCGAACCCGCGCCCGTCCAGGCACCGTCCCCGATGGTCACAGGAGGGACGAAGACATTCTGGCTCCCCGTGTGGACGTCGCGTCCGATGACCGTCCGCTGCTTCTCCGCGTAGCGCTCGACCCGGTAGTTCGCCGTGATCGCGCCGGCGCCGATATTCGTGGCCTCGCCGACCTCGGCGTCGCCGATGTACGAGAGATGGGGCACCTTGGCGCGCGGCCCTACGACCGAGTTCTTCATCTCCACGAACGTGCCGGCGTGGGTTCCCTCGAGCAGCCGGGTCCCGGGCCGCAGGTAGCAGAAGGGGCCCACGACCGCGCCCGGCCCGATCTCCGCATCGACTGCGACGACGTGCGGGCCGACCTGCGCGTCGGCACCGACGCGCGTGCTCCCGCGCAGAACGGTGAACGGATGAATGGTCGCGTCGGCCTCCAGCTCGACGTCGGCGTCGATCCAGGTCGTCGCCGGATCGACGATGCCGACGCCGGCATCCATGTGGGCGCCGAGAATCCTGTCGCGGAGGTCGGCGGCAGCGGCGGCGAGCTCGGCTCTCGTGTTGACCCCGTCGACCTCCTCGGGGTGAGCGGCGGCATGCACGGCCGCCGGGCTGCCGCTCTCGATGATGTGGCGGACCGCATCGGTCAGATAGAGCTCGCCCTGTGCGTTGCGGGCATCGAGCCGGTCGAGCGCAGCCCAGAGCTGCTCTGCCGCGAAAACGTAGATCGAGGAGTTGACCTCACGGATCTCGAGCTCCTTGTCCGACGCATCCGCGGCCTCGACGATTCCGGCGAGGCTCCCGTCCTGTTGCCTCAGGACGCGACCGTACTCGCGCGGGTCATCGGGCTCGAAGGAGAGGACGGTCACCGACGCGCCCCGGCTGCGGTGAGTCTCGATCAGATCGCCAAGCAGGCTCGACGTCAGCAGCGGCGCATCGCCCGGGAGGACGAGCACGTCCCCCGTGAAGGTGCCCAGCGCCTGACTTGCGGACGCGACGGCGTCGCCGGTCCCGAGCGGCTGCTCCTGCACGACCAGCTCGACTCCCGTGGGCAGGGAGCCCTCGAGATCGTCTTTCGTGGCGGGCGAGCAGACGACGACGAGGGGCGAGGGAGCGACCGGCTGCACTGCGCCGATCACCCAGTCCAGCATCCGGCGGCCGAGCAGCGGATGCAGGTGCTTCGCCCGCCGCGAACGCATGCGCGTGCCGAGCCCGGCGGCCATGACGACGGCGGCAAGTGGTCGACTTGTCATGATCGACGGATCAAGGCTGGGGCGGGAGGATTCGAACCTCCGGTCACGGGACCAAAACCCGCTGCCTTACCACTTGGCTACGCCCCAGCGAACTGCCGGGAGCCTGTGGCCAATCATGCGCTCGTCCCCGAGGAACAGGCGCCGCATCACTGCTTGGCTACACCCCAGCGAACCTACCTCCCACTCGCGCGCAGCGCTCCTGCGCCGCGGCCGAACCCCCGATTTCCGCTGTCGTCCTACTGCTCCGGACCGAGTATAGGCAGCCGGCTGCTCCGTCGAATTCGCTCGGGGGGTTACCCGGCTCGAAACGCCGGAGTCTGTGGTAGGAGCGTCCCGACGCGTTTGGGCTTGTGCTGCGGCGTCGTCACCAGACGGGCGCCACGATCCACGCGCGTGTCCCGGCCGGCAGTCGCTTGCGCACGGCTTCCGCGTCCTCACGATGGTGAAACAGCCCATACGTTGCAGGGCCGGCGCCGCTGAGATCGGCCCGGAACGCACCCGCGTCGCGCAACAACGCGGGGAGCGCGGAGGCGCCCGCCGCCTCGTGGAGGTCGTTGTGAGGCAGTCCGGCGAGATCCCGCGGCCGCCGGCACGCGGCTACGACCGCCAGCACGCAGGCACGGCGCTTATCGAACCCCTCCCCCGCCCCGAGCTCGTCGAAGCGTGCGTACACGTCCGCAGTGGAGCGCTTCTCGGCGCCGCGCTCGATCGCCACCAAGACCCAGTAGTCCTGCGGCAGCTCGAGCGGCGAGAGCAGCTCGCCCCGGCCCTCGGCCAGCTTCGGTCCGGGCTCGAGGAAGAAGGGCACGTCCGACCCGAGCTCCGCTGCGAGCTCACGCAGCCGCTCGGACGAGACGGGCGTCGGAAGCGTGCGGTTCGCGAGAACGAGCGCGGCTGCGGCATCGGCGCTACCGCCGCCGAGCCCCGCCGCGACCGGAATGCGCTTCTCGAGCCGCGCATGCCAGAGCGGCTCGATCCCCGCGTCGTCGCGCAAGCAGCTCGAGGCCGCGCCGGACGAGAGTGTCCCCGGTGAAGCCGGCCACGCTGAGAGCGGGCCCGGGCTTCAGCTGCAGCTCGTCGCAGAGGTCGATCCGCTGGAGAACGGTCACGACGTCGTGGAAGCCGTCCGCGCGCCTCGGGCCCACCGCGAGCGCGAGGTTGACCTTCGCGGCGACGGGCAGCGCGCTGGACGACCGGCTTCATGCGAGCAGCCGGGCGAGCTGCGGGAACTCATCGGGCGTAAGCGACTCGGCCCGTTCGCCGGCCGGCCGGCCGAGAGCGGCGAGAGCGCTCACGGTGCGCTCGCGGGACGCGACGCCGGCCAGCTCGAGCGAGTTGGCCAGAGTCTTGCGGCGATGCGAGAACGCGCCCTGGACGACGCGCTTCAGCCCGGGGTACTCCGGCGCCCCACGAACGACGGCGGACGAGCGCGACGAGAGCCGAGTCGACGTTCGGCTGAGGGCGAAAGCACGTGCGGGCCACTGGATGGAATCCCGTCCGGTCGCAGCGTGAGCTGGATCGAGCACCGACACGGCGCCGTAGCTCCTCGAGCCCGGCGGCGCGACGAAGCGGTCGGCCACCTCACGCTGGAGCATCACGCACCATCGGTGGATGCTCGGCAGGCCGTCGAGGCTCTCCACGCAGAGGGGCGTGGCGATCGAGTACGGGAGATTGGCGACCAGCTTCGTCGGCAGCGGCTCGAGATCGTCGAGGCGAAGCTCGAGCGCGTCGCCGAACACGAGCTCGACATTGGTCGCATCGCGCAGGGCCTGTCGCAGCTGAGGCTCGAGCTCGCGTGTCGACCTCCACGGCGTGCACCAGTCGCACGCGGGCGGCGAGGTAGCGGGTGAGGACGCCCGAGGCCGGCGCCGACCTCGAGGACGATGTCGTCGCGCTCGAGCGCGGCGAGGCGGTCGATGACGCCCAGGATGTTCTCGTCGACCAGGAAGTGCTGGCCCAGCTCACGCTTCGCGCCGACGCCGCGGCGAGCGTCATCGGAGGCCGAACGCCTCCGCCGCGTTCGCCTCGATCTGACGCTCGAGCGCCGCCGGATCGTCGCCGCGCGCCTCCGCGAGCGCCGCCAGCACGTGTACCACGTGCGCGGGCTCGTTCGGGCGCCCGCGAACCGGTTGGGGCGCAAGGTAGGGGCAGTCGGTCTCGGCCAGCAGCCGATCCGCCGGCACCTGGGCGGCAGCGCCGCGAAGATCGTCCGCCTTCGGATATGTCACGTTGCCTGCGAAGGAAACGTAGTAGCCGCGTTCGAGCGCCGCCGGCAGCAAGGAGGGCGAGGAGAAGCAATGGAGGACGACCGGCGTCGCGGCGCGGCATCAGCTCGAGGATCGCGAGCGTGTCGTCCTCGGCAGCCCGCGTGTGGACGACCAGCGCGAGCTCGAGCTCGACCGCGAGCGCCGCCTGCGAGCGAAAGGCCTCGCGCTGGCGCTCCCGCGGCGCGTAGTCGCGGTAGTAGTCGAGACCGGTCTCGCCGACCGCCATCGCCTGTGGGCTTCGGAGAAGCTCACGGAGCTCCGAGAGCTCGCCCGGGCCTGTCTCGCCGGTCTGATGGGGGTGGATTCCGAGTGCCGCCGCTACACCTTCCTCCTGCTCGGCGACGGCGAGGGTCTCCCGGCACGAAGGGATCCCCGACCCGATCGTCACGACCCGCCGCTACGCCCGCGTCGCGGGCCCTGGCGAGCAGCTCCTCCACCGGGTCAGCCGCACGCGTCGAGGTGGGCGTGCGTGTCGATCACTCGTGACCGGCCGCGCCCGGGGCGTCCGCGACCGCCACGCGCTGCATGCGCTCGTGCTCCTCGGCGACGGTTCGCTCGGGATCGAGCTTGCGAAAGAGCGGGCGGGGCTCGAGCAGCGTCTGGCCGACCGCGAGCTCCCCCGGCTCCCAGCGCCCGACCCAGCTCTCGTAGTCGCCGGTCAGGACCGAGTGGGTCGCGCCGTCGGCGTCGGCGTGCTCGCGGCTCTCCGGCTGACCTGCGAGAACGCCCTCGTAGCCGAGCAGCTCGTGCACCGTCTGGCTCGAGAACGGCAGGAACGGCGCGAAGAGCGTCTTCAGATCGTCGACGCAGCGCAGCGCCACGTAGAGCACCGTGCGCGAGCGGGCCGGGTCCGTCGTCCATCGTGGTCCACGGGGCCTCGTCGCTCAGGTACTGGTTGACGGCGGTGGCGAGCCGCATGACCTCTGCGAGCGCCGCGCGAAGCCGCACGGCCTCGATGAGCTCGCCGACGCCGCGAAGCCCCCCTGGATCGCGGCGAGGACGGAAGCGGTCGCTCTCGCGCAGCTCGCCCGGCTCCGGGACGGCACCGAAATGTCGAAAGGCGCTCGTGAGGGTTCGATTGACGAGATTGCCCCAGGTCGCGACCAACTCGTCGTTGTTGCGCCGGACGAACTCGGACCAGGTGAAGTCCGTGTCCTGCGTCTCCGGCCCTGCCGCCGTGAGGAAGTACCGGAGCGGGTCCGGCTCGTAGCGGCTGAGGAAATCGTTGACGTAGATCGCGATACCTCTGCTCGAGCTGAACTTCCGTCCCTCCATCGTGAGGAACTCGCTGCTCACGATGTCGTACGGCAGCTCGAGCCGCCCCCGGCCGGCGCCGACCTCGCCCCCTCCCCGTAGCCGAGCAGCATGCTCGGCCAGATGATGCTGTGGAAGACGATGTTGTCCTTGCCCATGAAGTAGTAGTGGCGGGCGTCGGGGTTCTGCCACCACTCGCGCCAGGCGTCGGGCGTGTTCCTGGCGGCGGCCCACTCGATGCTGGCCGAGAGGTAGCCGATGACGGCGTCGAACCAGACGTAGATCCGCTTGTCGTCGCGCTCCTCGAAGCCCGGGAGCGGGATCGGCACGCCCCAGTCGAGGTCTCGCGTGATCGCCCGCGGCTTGAGCTCCCCGAGGAGGTTGAGCGAGAAGCTCCGAACGTTGGCTCGCCAGTGGCTCTGGCCACCGATCCACTCCGCGAGACGGTCGGCGAAGGCGGGCAGGTCGAGGAAGAAATGCTCCGTCTCGCGGAACTCCGGGGTGCTCCCGTCGATGCGCGAGCGGGGCTCGATCAGATCCGCCGGATCGAGCTGGTTCCCGCAGTTGTCGCACTGGTCGCCGCGAGCCTCCGGGTATCCGCAGATCGGGCACGTGCCCTCGATGTAGCGGTCGGGAAGCGTGCGCCCCGTCGTCGCCGAGAACGCTCCCAACGCCTTGCGCGGCACCACGTAACCAGCGTCGTACAACGTCCGGAACATGTCCTGCGTCACCCGGTAGTGATTGCCGGTCGTGGTGCGCGTGAAGAGGTCGTAGCTGAGCCCGAGAGCGCGGAGATCGTCGCGGATCACCTCGTTGAAGCGGTCGGCAAGCTCCTTCGGCGAGACCCCCTCCTGGTCGGCGGCGACCATGATCGGCGTTCCGTGCTCGTCGGTTCCGCTGACCATGAGGACATCGCTGCCACGCAGCCGGTGGTACCGGGCGAAGATGTCGGACGGCACGCCGAACCCGGCGACGTGGCCGATGTGGCGGGGCCCGCTCGCGTACGGCCAGGCCACGGCGACGAGGATCTTCTCTCGTTCCGCCGGACGGGCTCCGGGATTCGCTGCCATCGGCGCCAATCATAGGGAGGGGCCGAGCCCGTCCCGCCCCGTCGGGGCGCTCGCTTCCGGCCGCATGCTGCACGCGGTCATGCGGCCCGAGCCAGGTCGTCCAGGGAGCTCAGGCGCATCCCGGGCGATTGCGCTGCGACCGAAGCGGGGCCGGGCGATCGTGCTCGGGTCGCCGCGCTGTCCGGCTCCGGGGCGGTCTCGATCCCGGGATGGTCTTCCGCGTGGCGGTCGACGGCCGCTGCCGCCTCGACGACCCCGCCGGGGCTGCCCTGAGCCGGATCTGCTGCCGGCGCCGGGCGGGCTCCGCCGGCCCGGCGCCACAGCAGGAGCGCCGCGCCCGCGAGCACGGCCGCCAACGCCACTGCTTTTCCGAGCACGGGATCCCGATCTGTCTCCCCGCGGATGTCACACCGCCTGCCGGCGAGGGCGTTTGGACGGCCTCGTCGCGAGCCCCGACCGGAGCCGCCGGAGAAGGGCTCCGGCTTCATCACCTGAGGTCGAGCCCCTTGCCGGCCGCGACGTGTTGCGATGCCGCGATGCCGCGTCTCGGCCGCGTCCGACCGGCCGGAAGCCTGATCGGGACGCGTTTCCGCGGCTTCCTGCACGGCGCCCCGCGACGTCGACGGATGCGCGGCACGGACCGGCACCACACCGACAGCCGGAAGATCGGCCCCGGCGGCGACGACCCCGCCGCGGCGATCCGGCGAGCCCCTCACCGATCCCGCCGGCGTCTGGAGTGCCTGGCCCCCGCCGTGGTCCGACACGACGGTCCCGGCGGAGACCTCCGGCGCCGTCTGGGCCTGGCCCGCGCCGGCACCGGCCTCACTCGACGCGGCCACGGTCCCCGCGGGAGACTCGCTCGTCGCCGGCGATGCGGTGTTGGCGCCTTGCTCGCTGGGCGCCTCGGCTTCGACCGCCGCCGATGGATGCTCGGGCCCGGCTCCCGAGGAGGGCTGCTCTTGCTGGGGTGCGCCGGCGATCTCGCCGACCGAAGCCGCGTCCGCCGGGGCCACGTCCGCCGGCGCGCTCGACACGCCCGGCCGTGCAGGCAGGATCGTCAGCGGGTCGACGTATCCGTGCTCGTCGGCCGCGACTCGTATCCCCAGATGCACGTAGGGCGACCGTTGCTCGGCCTCGCCGCTCGGCCCGACGGCCCCGACGACGTCGCCCTCGAGGACCTGCTGCCCCTTGCCGACGGCAACGGTCCCGAGGTGAACGAGCGTTACGGCGTAGCCGTCGTCGGTGCGGATCGTGACGGTGAGGCCTCCGCGCGGCACGGAGCCGGCGAAGCTCACCAGCCCCGCCGCCGGTGCGCGCACCGGGGCATTCGAGGCCGCACCGACATCGATGCCGCGGTGCTGGCCCCCGGCGTAGGGATCGCCTCCGAAACTGAATGGCTGCATCACCGGCCCCTCGACGGGCCAGGTCCAGGCGGAGGCGGGCGCTGCCCCGACCAGGAACGCGAAGACGACCGGGAGCAGGACGCCGATGTGTCTCATCGTCGCTCCTCCCCGTTGTCATTTTTGAGAACGAGATGAGCGTAGCAGGGTGGGCGGACGTTGTCAAAAGTGCCTACAGCGAGGCTCGATAGAGCCGGTTCGGCGACAGCCCCACGAGCCGCCCGACGATTCCCGCCGCCGTGCGCCGGGAGATGCCTGCAGCGACCAGCTCGGCGACGGCCGCGGCCGCCTCCTCCGCGTCGGACGCGGCTCGTACGGGCTCCGGAGGGCCGATCACGAGCGTGATCTCGCCGCGCGCACCCTCCGAGAACCGGTCGGCGAGCTCGCTCGCGCTGCCTCGTACGATTTCCTCGAAGCGCTTGGTGAGCTCCCGGCAGACGGCCAGCTGCCTGCCCGGCTCATGGCCTGCGAGGCTCGCGAGGCTGCGCGAAAGCCGTTTCGGCGACTCGAAGGCCACCGCCGGCCAGGGCCACGCTCCGAGCTCGTTCCAGAGCGCGGCGAGCGCCGTCTCGCCACGCGGAAGGAAGCCGAGGAACTGGTAGCGGTCCGCGACGAGGCCGCTGGCAACCAGCGCCGTCTCGACGGCGGAGGGGCCGGGGAGCACGACGACCGGCAGGCCCCGCTCGTGCGCCGCCGCGATGAGGCGCTGCCCCGGGTCGTTGACCGCCGGCAGCCCCGCGTCACTGACGAGCGCGACGCGATCGCCCGCCTCGAGCAACGGCACGACCTCGGCTGTGCGACGGGCCTCCATGTGACGCTCGAAGCTCGCGAGCCGCGCGTGGATACCGTGCCGATCGAGCAGGACACGCGTCCGTCGCGTGTCTTCGCAGAGGACGAGGTCGGCTTCCGCCAGCTCCCGAAGCACGCGGAGCGTCACGTCCTCGAGGTTGCCGATCGGGGTCGCGCAGACGAGCAGCGGCATGGCTAGACGGCCTGCAGGCCGGCGCGAAACAGCCGTCCCGAAACCCTTCGCGGAAAGCGCGGCCCTGGCAAAGCTGCGTCGGTCACGTTGCGCCGGGCGCTCGCGCCGGCCGGGCCGTCTCGTCGTCGGCGCGCACGAGCCTCGGAACGGCAGCGGAGACGTGCCCCGCGCGCCTCAGGCCCGTTCGTTCCCATCGCGCGGTCAGCGTAGACGGTCGTTCGCGACCGGTGACGGCCGCCCGCGTCGCATCGCGTGCGGCGCCGGACGCCGCCGCCGCGCCAGGCCCGGCCTGGGTCGACGTCGCGTCGACCGGAGCGACTGCAGCAACGCGTTGTCGGCGTGGGGGGTCATGGCCTCCGGCTACGATACGCCCAGGTCGTGGCCCCGAAGGACAAGCCGTACCGCGTCTACAAAGGCGGCCGGGCCAAAGGGCCTGTCAGGCCGCACTCTCAGCGTGAGCAGGACCAGAAGCCGCCGGTCACCGTTCGGGACGGCGGCGCTCCACCACGCACCCCGTGGGACGAGCCCGTCGTCGTCGAGCCCTGGCCCGAGCAACCGGAGCCGCTGCGAGAGCTGCCTCCACCGGCGCGGCCCGGCCGGCCGCGACGGAGGACAGCGCGACGCATCGCCTTCTGGACGGGGCTCGTGGTGCTCCTGGCCGTGGTCGTCGTCGCCGGATGGGGCGCCTTCGGCTATTTCGCGTTCCGCGGCGGCGTCGAGGAGGCGAACGCGCGCCTGCCCGAGGACGTCGAGGCTTCCCTCGCCCCTCTCGACGGCTCGCTCCTCTCGACCCCGGCGAACATCCTCTTGCTCGGCGTCGACACCGGCGGAGCACGCGGCGACGAGACGGGCAGGGCGGACGCGATCGTGCTCGTCCGCACGGATCCCGACCGGCACCGGATCTCGCTGCTCTCGATTCCGCGCGACCTCCGGGTCGAGATCCCGGGGCACGGCCCCGACAAGATCAACGCCGCCTATGCGTTCGGCGGGCCGGCGCTCACCGTCGACACGGTCAGGAGCGTCACCGGCCTGCCCATCAATCACGTGGCGGTCGTCGACTTCTCGTCGTTCGCGGACGTGATCGACGAGCTCGGCGGGATCACCGTCGACGTGCCGAAGCCGATCGTTTCGAATCGGTTCGACTGCCCGTTCAAGTCGCGCGCGGACTGCGTGCGCTGGAAGGGCTGGCGCTTCGCGAAGGGCCCGCAGGAGATGAACGGGCGGCGCGCGCTCGTGTACTCCCGCATCCGCGAGAACCAGCTCGACCCGAGCGAGTCCGACATCACGCGGGGCGGGCGTCAGCAGCAGGTGGTGCAGGCGGTGTCCGACGAGATCGTGAGCTTCAACGGCTTCCTGCGCCTGCCCTTCATCGGGGACGACGTCGTCCGCCCGCTCGCGACAGACCTGACGGCGACGGAGCTCCTCGAGCTGGGCTGGGTGAAGTTCCGGGCCGCCGACGACGCGTCGCTTCGGTGTCGGCTCGGCGGCATCGCGGCCGAGATCGACGGCGTCTTCTATCTCGTCGGTTCCGAGGAGAACGTGTCCGTGGTGGCCATGGTGACCGGCGAGTCGGCCCCGCAACCGCCGCCGCCCGGCCAGGGACCGTTCGCGCCGGGCTGCATCGTCGGACGCTAGTCAGAGAACCCGCCTCCGTATCGAACCCTGGGGCCACGCTTCGGCCGCCGCCGGCGGCGCACGTCTGATGGAGCGCGCGTCTCACGGCACGCGCGGCGGGCAGGACGCGCTGGGTACCCACGATGCGTGCCGTGCACGAGATCGACGTCCGCCCATGCAGGCTCGAGGAATGCCGAGCCGTGCTCGATCTCTACCGCCGCGCCGCCGCGCTCGAAAGCGTCACCGATTCACTGGACGTTCTCGAGGGACTGGTCAGAGGCATTCGGGCCAGTTTCTTGTCGCGGAGCGCAACGGCAAGATCGTGGGCTCCGTGGTCGGCGGTTGGGACGGCTGGCGTGGCCATATCTACCGTCTCGTCGTCGATCCGGCCGAGCGACGCGGCGGGCTTGGACGGCGGCTCGTCGAGGAGGCGGAGCGCGCCCTCGTGGCGCTGGGCGCGAGGCGCTTGTCGATCACCGTCGCAGGCAAACGACGATCGCGCGACCGGTTTCTGGCGGGCGATGGCATCGAGCGACTGGCAGCACGACGAGCACGCCATCCGTTTCACGAAAACGCTGCGATAGCCGCCGAGAACGAAGACGCCGACACGTCCCGAACGGACGCTTGTCGGCTCGGACGCGAACCTGCCACCGGCGCCGACCGCCTTTGGCGTGGTTCGCTCGTGACCAGGACACCCGGGCGTGCGCTCGAGAGCGCGACCGTCAGTCGCCGGACTTCGAGCCCTTGTCCGTGGAGCTGGAGCCCTTGTCCGTGGAGGTCGAGCCCTTGTCGGCCGCGCTCGAGCTCTTCTCGGTCGACTTCTCGGAGGCCTTGTCGGTCTTCTTCCCGTCCGCCGGCTGGCTGTCGCCGTCCTTGCCGTCCTTCTTCTTCGCGCCGCGCCCGTAGTCGGTCGTGTAGAAGCCGGAGCCCTTGAAATGAACCGCAACCGGGTAGAGCACCGGCTCCAGAGGAGCGGCACCGCATACCTCGCAGCGCTCCGGCGGCGCATCACTCATGCGCTGGAAGAGCTCGAAGGTGTGCCCCTTGGGACAGCGGTACTCGTACGTGGGCATGAGGCGAAGGCGGAGCCGGTGGCCGCGAATCCTACCAGGACGGTCGGCACTCACTGGCACTCTCCGGCCGACAGTGCCAACGCGAGGCGGGTTGGTACGCTCTTTTACGTGCAAGCAGCGATCTCGCGGCGTGCGTACCTGCTCGGGGTCGCAACTGCCACGGCCGGCGTGGCGGCGTTTCTGCTGGCGCAGCTCCATGCCTGGCCGCCGCACGAAGACGAGACGCTCGCGCTCTTCATCGGCTCCAAACCGCTGCCCGACATGTTCGCGACGGTCCTCGGGGAGCGCGGAGGCGCCCCGCTCCACTTCCTCCTCGTCCACATCGCCGCGTGGCTGTCGCCGACGCTCACGGCCGTCCGGCTGATCTCCGTGGTCTTCGCGGTCGCGAGCATCCCGGTCATCGCCGCGCTGCTCTCACGGCTCGCCGGCCGGCGCCTCGCGCTCGTCGGCACCGTGCTGGTCGCCGCGAGCTGGGTCCTGCTCTTCCACGGCATCTACGGGCGGATGTACAGCCTCTTCCTCTTCACGTCGGCCCTGTCCTTTCTCGCGCTCCTGCGGGCGCTCGACCGGCGCCGGCCGCTCGACTGGGGCCTCTGGGGGCTGGCCCTGCTGGCCACGCTGTCCTGCCACCAGTACGGCGCGTTCATCCTCGGGATCGAGGTCGTGTTCGCCGCCGTCCTCTGGCGACGGGACCGGTTCCCGCTCGTTGCACCGCTCGTGGCGCTCGTCGCCGTCGTTGCCGCCGCCGCGCCGATCTGGCGGAGCAACCTCGTGCTCGCGTCGCGGTTCGACGTGGGCGTCGGCGACGGCGGGACGCAGCTCGGCGGGCCGTTGCCGGTGCTCGAGTACCTTCGGAGCGCGATCGGCGACTTCGTGGCCGGCTGGCTCGCCGTGTTCGCGATCGTCTGCGCCCTCGCCGTGCTCGGGATCTGGGCGCTCGCCCGCGAGCGGCCGCGCGCCGCCTTGCTGGCCGGCCTGGTCTTCCTGGTGCCGACCCTCGGGTTGATGCTGGCGCGTGTCGGCGGCAGCGCCAGCGCCCCCGAGACCCGGCACCTGATCTTCGCGCTCCCGTTCTTCAGCCTGCTCGTCGCGGCCGGCCTGCTCTGGCTCACCGCCCGCGCCGGCCCGCGGGCAACGACCGCGCTGGCGCTCTCCGTCGCCGCGCTCGGGGCGACCCAGATCGCCTGGGGCTGGCAGACGACGCCCACGCTCTACGCCGGCGAGCCACAGAGGCGCGTCGCGGCGCGCGAGGCAGCCGCGAGCTGGCTTGCCCAGACGACGCGCCCGACGGACGTCCTGTTCGGCTACGACCCGCTCTATCTCGGCGCGCGCGAGGACGGCGCGAAGCTCGGCGAGACGATCGTGCCGCGCGCCGATCCGAAGCTGGCGCTGCGGACGCTGCTCGACGCTCCCAAGCCGCTCGGACGCGGTGTCTGGATCCTCGACGCCAGCGACGGGAGCCGGATCACGAACAACCAGTCCCGACGGCTCGAGATCGACAACCTCTCCCCCGGACCGCAATTCGAGACCCGCGCGTTCGGGCCGTTCCTCGTCGTCCGGACGCGAGAGCCGACGCTCACGGCCGCCGAGTTCCTGCGCGACACCGTGCGGGTGCAGGCCGTCGGCTACTGGTATCTCGGGGTCCCGAGCTCCCCCGTGAGCTACAACACGGCGAAGATCGCGCTCGACAGCCTGGCGGCAGCCTCAAGCCCACGCCCGCGGTGCGCGCCGAGGCGAAGACCATGCCGAGCCCTGGCGGGCTCGGCGATCGCGGGTCGCGGCCGGCCGAGCCGGCCGCTCAGCCGCTACAGCGCGCGCAGGAAGTCGTCCATGCGCGCCAGCGCGCGCTCGAGGTTCTCCTTCGAGTTCGCGTAGGAAAGACGAAGGTTGTCCTTGCCGACCTGCCCGAATGCCGATCCCGCCAGCAGGGCGACGCCGGCCTCGTCCAGCAGGCGGGATGCCAGCTCGTCGGCGGGAAGCGGCGTGCCGCTCACGTTCGGGAAGACGTAGAAGGCGCCGCGAGGCATCCGGCAGGACACGCCCGGGAGCTGCTCGAGGCCCGCGACGACCAGGTCACGGCGCTCCCTGAACTCCTGCACCATCGCCTCCGGCTCGTCCTGGGGCCCGGTGAGCGCGGCGATTCCTGCCAGCTGAACGAACGGCGGCACGCAGGAGGTCGAGTTCACGAAGAAGCGCACGAGCGGCTCGACGAGCGGATCCGGCACCGCGGCGTAGCCGCATCGCCATCCCGTCATCGCGTAGGTCTTCGAGAGCCCGTCGAGCAGGATCGTGCGCTCGAGCATCCCCGGCAGCGATGCGATCGACGCGAACTCGCCGTCGTAGAGCATCCGCCCGTAGACCTCGTCGGAGAGCACCCAGGCCTGTGTCTCGCCGATCAGCCTCGCGGCCTCCGCGAGGTCGTCCGTGGGCACCACGCCTCCGGTCGGGATTCTGCGGGGAGTTGAGAATGACGAGCTTCGTGCGCGGCGAGAGCCGTGCCGCGAGGTCGGCCGGGTCGAAGGTGAAGTCCCGATCCTCGAGCAGCGGCAGCGGCACCGGCGTCGCGCCGATCCAGCGGATCGCTGACTCGTAGATCGGAAAGCCCGGGTCGGGATAGATGATCTCGTCGCCCGGGTTGGCCACGGCCAGAATCGTGAAGAAGAGGAACGGCTTGGCGCCGTTCGCCACGAGGACGTTCTGCGGCCGCACCTCGACGCCGCGCGTGCGCGACAGCTCCTCGGCTATCACCTCGCGGAACTCGACGAGGCCCGCGCTCGGACAGTAGTGCGTCTGACCCGCCTTCATCGCCTCGTAGGCCGCCTCGCAGATGTGCGCAGGGGTGCCGAAGTCAGGTTCCCCGATCTCGAGGTGGATGACGTCCTTTCCCTGCCGCTCGAGCTCGCGGGCCCGCGCGAGCACCGAGAAGGCCGTCTCGGTGCCCAGCCGCTCGAGGCTCGCAGCCAGACCGGGCGTGACCGTCGCGCTCATCGGCGCCTCAGCATACTCGGGGCGGGCGGCTCAGCCGCCGTCCTCGCCGGACAGCGGCTCGGGGGCCACCGGCGCCCTGCTCCGCGCGCGCCTGCCGGCGGCGCCACCAGCGCACGCCTTCGATCGTGGCGGCGATGCCGAAGGCGATCCCGAGGGCCAGGAGGATGGCCTTGACCGGGCTCTCCTCGAACGCCGCGCCGCCGATGTAGCCGATCAGCGCCGCGTAGCAGGCCCACAGGACGCCGGCGACGACGTCGAACCCGATGAAGCGAGGCCACGGGTAGTGGAGGACCCCGGCAGCGAAGCACACGGCGCTGCGCCCGCCGGGGATGAAGCGGCCGATGATGATCAGCGAGCCCCCGCGATCGCGCAGCGCGGCCTCGGCCCGGTCGAGATGCCGACGTTTCTCGCCCTTGAACAGCCGGTTGCGGACGAAATCCTTGAGCTGGCGGCCGATCAGGTACGCGGTGTTGTCGCCGAGAATTGCCCCTGCGGCAGCACAGACGATGATGAGCCCGAGCGAGAGCTCTCCGGTTGCAGCGAGCACGCCGGCCGTGATCACCGCGGTCTCGCTCGGTATCAGCGGAAAGAGAACGTCGCCGAACGCGAACGCGAACAGGACGAGATACGTCCAGTTCGAGCTGGAGACGGCATCGACGAGCGAATCGAGCATTCCCGCATTCTGCCCGTCGGCGCGTCACACTACGGCCGTGTCGGCCGATCAGTTCGTCCTCGACACTCCCCGCGTGCGGGCGTTCGTCGACGGTGTCCGCTCGCTCATCGCAGCTTCCAGCAGCCCGACGGACGCCTGCGAGCGCATCCGCCCGTCCTTCGCAGAGCTGCTCGCCGACGCCGAGTGGCTCCCGGACGAATACCGGCGCGACGCCCCCGACTCCGGGATGGGCGGCGGCATCGGACAGTGGCTGCTCTTCCGCGCCGGTGACGGCTCGCTCTCGCTCTTCTCGCTCGTGGTCCCGTCGGGCTCGGAAACGCCGGTCCACGACCACCTCGCCTGGGGGCTCGTCGGCCTCTACCAGGGCACGCAGGACGAGGAGGTCTACGAGCACGGCGCGGACGGCCTCGCCCTCGTCGAGTCGCGGGCGCTCACACCCGGGGACTTCTACGCGCTGATCCCTCCGGGCGGAGACATCCACCGGGTCCGCACCACGTCGGACGAGACGTCCGTGTCCATCCATCTGCTGACGAACGACACCGGCTGCGTCTGGCGCCACCGCTTCGAGCCCGAGACCGGCGAGACGGCGCCGTTCAGATCCGGGTACGTCAACGCCCCGTGCGAGGGGCCGGACGAAGGAGGAACGTAGCGTGGCGAGGCGTGTGATCGATCTGAGCCAGCCACTTTCGAAGGACTCTCAGCTTCATCCCTTCTTCCCGACGGTTCAGATCCACCGTCACCTGCTGCACGCGGACGCCGCGCCCGGGGCGAAGTCCTTCGACGCCGAGATCATCATCACGTCGAATCACGCCGCAACCCACGTCGACGCGCTCTCGCACTTCGATCCGACGCCCGGAGCGCCGAAGATCGCCGAGATGCCGCTCGACACGTTCTGCGGCGAGGCCGTCTGCGTCGACGTCCGCCAGTACCCGGCAGGCCACGAGGTCACGGTCGCCGAGCTCGAGCAGGGGCTCGCAGACGGCGGGCTCGAGGTCGGCGCGGGCGACATCCTCCTGTTCTGCACCGATCACTACAACCGCACGGCGGGCACGCCGGCCTTCCTCGACGGCTTCTCGGGCGTCGCCGCGGAGTGCGTCCACTGGATGGCCGACCGGGGAGTGAAGATCTTCGGCGTCGAGACGATCTCGCCCGACCTCGTCTACCAGACCGACGGCTATCCGAACCACCGCGCCTGCGCCGAGCGCGGCATCTCCCACTACGAGAACCTGAACAACCTCAAGGACGTCGTCAACAGGCGCTTCGAGTTCTACGGCTTCCCCCTGCGGCTCGTACCGGCCGCCGGCTCGCCGGTGCGGGCAGTCGGGATCGTGCCCTAGCCCGAAACAGCCGGAGGCTGGTTTCGGGCGGGAAGCGGCCCGAAGGGCCGCGGTCAAGAACGGGCCGGATGAGATCCGGCCCCTACGGCCGGCCCGGATCGCAGGTCGGGCCTCGGGCGCCGCGCGCGCCCCAGGCCGAACCGGCGATAGCCGGTATCGGCCGTGAAGCGGCCCGGAGGGCCGCCTTCAAGCCGCGGCGGAAGGAGCAACCCAGGCCGGATGAGATCCGGCCCCGACGGCCGACCTGGATCGCAGGACGGGCCTGATGGCGGCGTTTATGCGCCCTCGAGCGCCGCCACCGCCTGCTCGAAGCAGGCGAGCGGCGGCGAGGTGAGGCCGAAGCCGATCATGCCCCGGCCCCGCTCGGGGTGCACCATGACGATGTCGATGACCGGACGGATACCCGTCTCGACGACGGCCGCGGCGTCGATGCCGACCGGGGCACCGCGGCCGCCGAGCAGCGGCACGGCGAAGCGAGGGTCTTCGGCGAGCGCGATCCTCGCCGTGTCCTCATAGATCGACCTGGCGCGCTCTTCGGCGACGCCGAGCTGGGGCCAGAGGGCCGGAGCGGCCGGCAGCACCGAGGCGCCGAGCCCGTAGCACTCGACCAGCAGCGAGTCGCCGCAGCCCGGGCCTGCGTCCTGCGCCGTGAAGCCTTCGAGGACGACGCCTTCGGGGACCTCGGCAGGGGCGGTGAACCAGCGGTCGGGAAGACCAGCGATCTTGATCCCGCATTCGGTGCCGTTGGCACCGCACGCGGTGACGAGAGTCGAGCCGGCGATCCCTTCGGCGAGGCCGAGGGCGAGCCGGGCGGCTGCAAGCGAGCAGGGCACGAAGAACTGCGGGTTCTCCGCCATGAGCGCGAAGGCGCGCTCCTGGAGCTCGGCCGGGGCTCCGGCACGGGCGAATCCCGGCGCGAGGCGCTCGGCGAGCATCGACGTCGCCGCACCGTTGCGGTTGTGGAGCTCGTCGCCGCGCCGCAGCGCCTCCGCAATGAGCGGTACGAGATCGATACCGCTCAGCTCTCGGAGCGCGGCGTCCAGCGCCGGGGCGAGCTCGTCGCGAAACCACGCCAGGCGCTCTTGCACGTCCTCCCCCCACATGCCGAGAACCAGCGTCCTTCCGAAGCCCTCCATCAGGAAGTGGTAGCCGCGCCTGCCCGAGGCCGCGTCCTCGAGCACCATGACCGGGAGCGAGGCCACGATCGAGCCGACTCCGCCGGCCATCGCGCCGCGATCCTGGGCGGCGCCGAGCCGGATCTCGCCGGCGGCGAGCTTCGTCTCGGCCTCCTCCTCGCTGTTCGCCAGGCCCTCGAACAGCGCCGCGCCGATCAACCCGCCCCGGAGGAGCTCGCAGGCGCCTTCCCAGGAGGTCGGGGGCGCCGCGTGGAGAATCAGGTCGCTCGCGAGCTCCGGAACGACCTCGCCCGCGGGCCGCACGCCCACGAGCCGGGGCTCGCAGGCGAGCACGCGCTCGATCGCCTCGCGGTTGGCGTCGGTCCGGGCGGCCACGCCGTCAGCGGTGCTCGTGCTGCTCGGGGAGACCGAACCGGCGGGCGGTTCCCTCCTCGAAGTCGAACTGGATGAAGACCGCCGGGTCGTCGCCGACGACCCACGCGTCGTGGCCGGCCTCGATGGCGGCGAACGCCGGCGCCTTCAGCTCGAACGTGCACCCGTCCCCGTAGGACCCCTGCAGGTGGCCCGCGGCCAGATAGCCGACATGCGTGTGCATGCAGAGCTCGGTCTTCACGACCGGCCTCATGTGGGTCGACCACCGGTATCCCGGCGGGTAGACGAGTCGTTTCATCCGGCCGTTTGCGATCCGCGAGACGTCGACCTCGAGACCGCCGACCGAGTGATGGTCGGCGCCGGCGATCGGACCGAGCGCGTCCATCGCCTCAGGCCCCACGCGTCTTCCCGTCCGCGCCGACCAGCGAGAAGAACTTCTCGTCCTGGATCACCGGCGGATCCGGGAACGCCACCTTGGAGTGCTTGAGCCCGAGCTGTACCAGCGCCTCGGCCATCTTGATGGCGACCGGGCCGGGATTGATCACGGGGCAAGCGAGGTGCTGCGACATGTAATCGCCCGCCTGGTGCATCGTCGTGGAGCCGAGCAGGATGACGTCGGCGCGATCCTCGTCGATCGCCTTCTGGGCCTCAGCGGTCAGCTTGGCGAACATCTCCTCTTCCTTGCCCTCGAACAGCGCCTCGACGTCGGGCGGGATGTTGACCGCGCGGATCGACGCGCACTTCTCCCACAGGTGGTAGAGGTCGAGGTTCTTCTCGTAGATGTGGCGCCACTTGTCCCACATCGTGATGATCGAGAAGCGCTTGCCGAGCATCGTCGCCACCGCGTAGGAGACGAGGCCCGGCCCGAGCGCGAGGATGTTGAGCCTGGAGCGCATCGCGAAGAGGCCCGAGTCCGACACCGTGTCCATGACGACGGCGTCGTACCCCTCGTCCTCGGCTCGCATCGCGGCCTCGGCGATGTACATGTCGAACAACAGGGACTCGTAGTAGTCGGTCACCGCTGTGACGCTGTTCCGGACGGCGACGCACTCGACGTCGGTGTCCGGGCCGAGGATCTCCTTCGGGATCTGCTGCGCCCGGTTGGCGATGCCCTCGTCGTCGAAGGGAAAGGGGATGATGTACTTGATCCGCACCGGCTCCTCCGTGTCGTCGTAGGCGGCAATCTTCCCATACTGCAAGCAGCGCGGCGGCGGCTGAGCGGCCGGCTCGGCCGGCCGCGACCCGCCAGGAAGCGGCCCGAAGGGCCGCGGTCACGGTCTTCGCGGTCAAGGCCATCGGTCGCCGCGCCTCAGCGCGTGGCGGCCACGACGGCGCTGCCGCAGACGATCAGCACCGCGGCGATCCCGACGCGGACCGTCACCGCCTCGATCCGGCGCAGCAGCAGCGCCGAGATGACGACTCCCCACAGCGCGAACGTCGCGTTCAGCGGCGAGACCACCGTCACCTTGCCGTGCTCGAAAGCGGCGAGGACGGCGCTGTAGCCCAGGCCGAAGCCCAGCCCCGCGACGACGAACGGCCGCCACGACGCGCGAATCTGCCCCAGAGGCTGCGACCCTCGCCGCATGACGACGAGGAAGGCGAGCTGCGTCAGCGTCCCCGTGAGGAGCACGCACATCGCCGCGATGACACCCGGAATGTCGCGCTCGCCGATCAGCCAGCGCGCAGTCGTGTCACGCGTTGCCCAGAGCACGATGCCCGCGAGCGCCCAGATGACGCCGGTGCTCTTCCAGTCCTCGGGACGGGTGCGGTCCCAGGCCAGCGACGCGGCGCCGCCGACGACGAGGATCGTGCCGACGACGAGCGCGGCCCTGAGCGGCTCGTCGAGGAAGAGGATCGCCGCGACTCCGGCGACGAGCGGGATCGTCGCGGTGAGCGTCATGGCGCGCGAGGCGCCGATGTCTCGGATCGCCCGGACGAACATCACCTGGCTGATGCCGGGCACGAGCACGCCGATCAGCAGGAACGGCCAGGCGTCCTCGATCCGGAAGTCGTCGAGCTTGCCGGCCGCCGCGGCGACGATCACGGCGGCGAGCAGGCCGAACGCGGTGCAATGGAACGACGCCAACTCGGCGTCGCGGACCTTCGTCAGCCCGTGACGCAGGGCCGGCCCGTGCGAGCCGAAGACGAACCCGGCCGTCAGTGCGAGGACGACCGCGGTCACGATCCCCTCACGACGACAGGCCGGGAGCCGTCAACCCGCCAGGCCGATCGCGATGGCTCCGAACACACCGTCCGCGTGCAGCTCACGGACGCGCTCCGGCGCGTAGCCGCAGTACTCGACCAGCACCGACTCGGTGTGCTCCCCCCGGAACGGCCCGCGCGCCGGCGGGTCGACGCGCAGGTCCTCCCCACCGGACTCGAGACGAAGCGGCGACGCGATCGTGCGCACGCGGCCGAGGGCCGGATGGTCGTGCTCGACGACGTCCTCCCGCGCCAGCGTCTGCGGGTCCTCGAGCGCTTCGAGCACCGAGTTGATCTTCGCGCTCGGCACGCCCGCGGGGACGAGCCGGTCGAGCCACTCGGCGACGGTCTTCCGGCGGAACACGTCCTCGAGGATCGGCAGCAGCACCTCGCGGTGCTCGTTGCGCGACGCGATCGTGGCGAAGCGCGGATCCTCGCGGAGGTCCGGCCGCTCGATCACGTCGCAGAGCCGCTCCCAGAACTTCTCCTTCGCGGCCGCGATCACGATCCAGCCGTCGCTCGCGAGGAAGTTCTGGAACGGGACGATCGACGGGTGCGCCGAGCTCGCCATCCTCGGCGGGACGTAGCCGTGGGTCGCCGCCCAGGGGCCGATGTACATGAGCTCGTGGAGCGCCGTCTCGAACAGCGAGACGTCGCAATCGCAGCCGACGCCGTCGCGGCGGGCGCGCCAGAGGCCGGCGAGGAGCGCGATCATCGACGCGTAGCCGGCCGAGAGATCGACGAGCGACAGGCCGGACTTCGTCGGCGGCCCGTCGGGCTCGCCGGTGAGCGCCTGCCAGCCGGCGAGGCCTTGCATCATGTAGTCGTAGCCGCCTTCCGACGCCCGCGGGCCGGTCATGCCGAAGCCCGAGAGCGAGCAGCACACGACGCGGGGGTTCACGTCCTTCAGCTGGTCGTAGGTGAGGCCGAGCTTGGGCGGCTGGTCGCCCCGGAGGTTCGAGTAGACCGCATTGGAGACGCGCACGAGGTCGTGGAAGACCGACGTCGCATCCGGGTGGCGGAAGTCGAGCGAGACCGACTTCTTGTTGCGGTTGAACGTCTCGAAGAAGATCGAGTCCTCGCCCTCCTGGAAGGGCGGCACGTAGCGCCCGACGTCGCCCCGCGAGGCCGGATCCTCGATCTTGATCACCTCGGCGCCGAGATCTGCCAGCTGCAGGGTGCCCCAGGGCCCGGCGCCGAACTGCTCGACGGCGAGAACGCGGATGTCAGCGAGTGGCAGCGTCACGGGTGGATGTCTGACTTTGACCGGTCGTACGCGCTAGAGGCTAGCTGGCGCCCGCGCCGTGGGGAAGCGCTGCCCCGGTCTTCGTGCGAGCAGCGTCAGGAGCCGGTGCGCCGACGGCTCAGGCTGCGCCAGGCCTTCTCGTAGAACGGCACGAGGTACTCGAGGTGGCTCTGCATCTCGGAGCCGGCAGCGTCGGGATCGCCCGCCGCCACGGCCTCGAGAATCGTCTCGTGGTGGCGGTGGATGTCGCGGTAGAAGCGCTTCCCGAGCGTCGAACGCGTGAGATGCGTGCTGAGCGTCGAGAAGATGGGCTGCGCGGCGATGTAGAGCAGCGTGTTGCCGCAGCACTCGATGATCGTCGTGTGGAACTCGGCGTTCTGGACGAATTCCTCACGCGTGTCGATGCGCACGGCGTCGAGCGGGATCGACGAGCGCAGCCGTTCCAGGTCCTCCTCGCGGCGCCGCTCCGCGGCGAGCCGGGCGGCCGGGATCTCGAGCAGCATCCGTGCCTCGACGAGCTCCTCGAGGGTGAGATCGCGGTTTCCCGTGAGCAGATTGATGTTCGAGCTCATGAAGGCCGAGATGTGGTCGACGGAGGGGAGCGTGACGTAGCTCCCACCGCCGGCACCCTTCGCGGTGCGGATCAGGCTCTGGGCGGCGAGCACGCGCAGCGCCTCCCGAATCGTGGCTCTGCTGACGCCGAACTCGCGCGCGAGCACGGCCTCGTTCGGCAGGCGCTCTCCCTGGGAGAGCTCGCCGGTCATGATCAGCTCGCGCAGCTGGTCGGCGACCTGCTCGTACGCCTTGCGCACCCGGCGCACGGGCACCGCCCCCGGCACCCGCTCGATCGCCCGGAGGCGGGCCCGCGTGAGGGATGCCGAGCCGGCGGCCTCCGCTGCCGGCGGCTCCGAGCGTGGATCGATCATCCCAGCTCGAACTCCCCGTTGCCGGAGACGGACGTGGGCGGGTTGTAGCGCGGCAGCCCCTTCTCGTCGTAGTGATCGGTGAGCGAGCTGAACCTCGGGGCGGCCGCGAGCTCCTCGCGCAGCGCGGCCGTCGCCTCCGCGTCGATCTCGAGGGAGCGCTCGTCGCTGAAGACGACGCCGTACGCGTCCCGCGCCAGCTCGATCGACGTGAAGTCGTCGAGAATGTCCTCACGCACCTGCTCGGGGTCGCGCTCGAGGGGATTGCCGTAGCCCGCGGCGTTCGGCTCCCGGAACTCGATGAACTCGCCCGGGGCGAAGGGGATGCCGGTGACCTTGGCCGGCAGCTCCTCCTCCCGCGCCGTGTCGGGGTTCTTGCGACAGGACGCGACGAGGCCGTCCCAGCCGCCGAAGACGCCCCTCGGAGGGTCGTACTGGCGGTCGCCCTCGCACGAATACACCCCGTCGACAAGAAAGCGGTTGCGTCGGACGATGCCGATGCCGCCGCGCCACTTGCCGGGAGCGGCGCTCTCCTGGCGCAGCTCGTACTGGTCGCACCGCATCGGGAAGCGCATGTCGAGCTCCTCGATCGGGTTGTTGCGGGTGTTCGCCATCAGGTTGTCGACCGAGTCCATCGCGTCCTTGCCGTAGCGGCCGCCGTAGGAGCCCTCGTTGACCTCGAGGTAGATCCAGTACTCGCCGCTCTCCTCGAGGAAGCCCGAGTACGAGCAGAAGTGGATGCCGGCCGAGTTGCCGGCGCAGGTCTGCTCCGGCAGCGCGTTCGAGAGCGCGAGGATGACGTTGTCGACGACGCGTTGCGTCTGGCAGAAACGCGAGAAGCAGGCGCGCGGAAAGCTCGGGTTGAAGATCGTCCCCTTCGGAGCGATGAGCTTGACGGGGCGGAAGACGCCGTCGTTCTGCGGCACGTGCACCGGGAACATGACCTCGTCGAGCAGGATCGTCCGGATCGCGTAGTAGCAGGAGACGAGCAGGGAGCCTTCGTAGGGGACGTTGTAGCCCGTCGGCACCTCGGGGTTCGAGCCCGTCAGGTCGATCGTGACCTCGTCGCCCTCGACGATCACCTTCGTCTCGACGCGCAGCGGCACCCCGCGGTTACGGGCGTCGTCGTCCAGCCAGCCGGTCGGCGCGGAGTACTCGCCGTCGGGGATCTTCTCGATCTCCGCGCGCAGCATCCGCTCCGAGTAGTCCATCCACTCGTACGCGGCGCTCATGACGACGTCGACCCCGTAGCGCTGCACGAGCCGCAGGAACCGGTCGCGACCGAGGTGGCACGCGGCCAGCATCGCGTTCATGTCGCCGCGGTTCATCGTCTCGGTCCGGACGTTCTCGAAGATCATCCGGTCGAGGTCCTCGTTGAGCTCGCCTTCCTGGTACCAGCGCAGCCCGTTGTAGATCTTGGCCTCGGCGTACACGTCGAAGCAGTCGGCGTTGATGCCCGGGAACGAGCCGCCGACGTCGAGGACGTGCGCGGTGGTCGCGGCGAAGCCGAGCACCTCGCCCTCGTGGAAGATCGGCACGGCGACGGCCACGTCGGGCGTGTGCGACGCGCCGAGATACGGATGGTTGTGGACGATGACGTCGCCCTCGCGGATCTGGCCCCGGAGGCGGTGCAGGAAGCCGCGGATGTACCAGGGCAGCGAGCCGATGTGCATCGGCGTCGAGTCGGACTCGCAGAGCTCACGTCCCTCGGCGTCGAAGATGCCCGCGCCGAGGTCCTCGGACTCCCGGATGATCGAGGAGTAGGACATCCGGAAGAGGACGCCTGCCATCTCCTTGGCGATCGCGTGGAACGCGCCGCCGAGCACCCGCAGCGTGATCGCGTCGACCTCGACGCGCTCGCGCTCGGGCGGCCCCGGATGCCGGCCGAGCTCGTACTCGAGAACGGACATGGCTCTCCTACCTCGCCGGCGTCGCGGCCGCGGCGGCGATCGCCTTCGCCTCCGCGGACGTACCGACGTCGATGACGATGTTTCCGAAGCGGTCGATCTGGGCGGTGATCCCCGGCGGGATCACGGTCGTCGAGTCGTACTGGGTGACGATCGCGGGGCCCGCGAGGCGGTTGCCGGCCTTCAGCGGCGACCGGTCGTAGTAGCGGGTGGCGACCTTCTCGCAGCTGTCCGTTGACCCGGAACCACGCGTCCCCCTCGTGCTGCAGCGCCGCCGAGGGCGACTCGTCGCCGGCCTCGATCTCGGGCATGCGCAGCTCGGGCATCAGCCCGATGCCGCGGACGCGCACGTTGGGGATCTCGATGTCGGATTCCTCGAACCGCCGCGAGTACTCCCGCTCGTGGATGTCGTGGAAGTCGGAGCGCACCTTCTCGACCCAGGCTTCGTCGACGTCGCCGGCCGGGGCGTCGACGCGGAGCTCGTAGCCCTGGCCGAGGTAGCGGCAGTCGACGACGCGCTGGATGAGGACGCGATCGGCGGGAACGCCGTCCTCCTCGAGCTGGGTGCGGGCCTGACGCTCCAGGTCCTCGAGCATCCCCTGCAGCGCAGGCCCGTCGAGCTTCGACATGCGCTGATAGGCCGTCGAGACGTACTCGTAGACCGTGTCGGTCGCGAGCAGCCCCATCGCCGAGGTGATTCCGGGGTAGGGCGGCACGAGCACCCACGGCGTGCCGACCTCGAGCGCGATGTGCGCCGCAAACAGCGGGCCGGCGCCGCCCTCGGCGACCAGCGCGAAGTCGCGGGGGTCGTAGCCCTTGCGGACGGAGTTCTCCTCGATCGACTGCACCATCGAGTGGGTGAGGATCTGGACGGCGCCCATCGAGGCCTCCTCGACCGACATGTCGAGCGCCGCGCACGGGCCCTCCTCGTACGCGGTGCGGGCGAGATCTGCGCGCAGCTCCATCTCGCCGCCGAGGAACGCCTCGGGAGACAGCCAGCCGAGATTCACCATCGCGTCGGAGGCGGTCGGCTCCGTCCCGCCCCGCCCGTAGGCCGCCGGGCCGGGGTCGGCACCGGCCGATCGCGGCCCCACGCGGTAGATCCCGCCCTGGTCGACATAGGCGATCGAGCCGCCTCCGGCACCGATCGTGTCGACGTCCACCATCGGGATCATCGCCTGGTAGGGGCCGACCTTCGTGTCCAGCAGGTGCTTCATGCGTAGACGTCCCTGCTGGGCGAGGCCGATGTCCGCCGAGGTGCCGCCGACATCGAGCGTGATGACGTTGTCGTAGCCGGCCTGCTTCCCCGCCCAGATGCCGCCCACGACGCCCGCTACGGGGCCGGACATGAGCATGTTGACCGGGCGCGCCACCGCGCCCTCGGCCGTGGCGACGCCGCTCGCCGAGGTCATCAGGTGCACGCCGGTCTTCACGCCGAGGCCCTGCAGCTGCTCCTGCAGCCGCCGGACATAGGTGGCGACCTTGGGCCCGACGTAGGCGTTCAGGCAGACGGTCGAGAAACGCTCGTACTCACGGTACTGCGGCAGCACCTCCGAGGAGACCGACAGGAACGCATCCGGGAACTCCTCGCGCACGATGTCGGCCACCCGCTGCTCGTGCGCCGGGTTGAGGAACGAGAAGAGGAAGCAGACCGAGACCGCCTCGACCCCGGCCTCTTTCAGCTTGCGAACCTGCTCGCGGGCCTTCTCCTCGTCGAGCTCCACGAGCACGGAGCCGTCCTTCGTGATCCGCTCGGGCACCGTCAGCCGGTAGCGGCGCCGCACGATCGGGTAGCGCTGCCACGGCAGATCCTGGTAGATCGAGAAGTTGTAGGGCTTCTTGTGGCGCGCGATGTGGAGGATGTCGCGGTAGCCCTCCGTGGTCAGCATCCCGACCTTCGCGCCGTTGTGCTCGATCACGATGTTCGTCGCGATCGTCGTCCCGTGAAAGACCTGGTCGAGCGCGCTCGGCGTCTCCCCCGCCGAGCCGCAGATCTCCTGGATCCCCTGCACCGTGCCCTGCGACGGGTCGGCAGGCGTCGTCGGCAGCTTGTGAACCTCGATCCGGCCCGCCTCGTCGTCGACGTAGATCAGGTCGGTGAACGTCCCGCCGACGTCGACACCTACGCGCTTCATGTCCCGCGTGCTCCTTTCCTACGGGATGAGGAGGATCTTGCCGAAATGCTCGCGGCGCTCCATGAGCTCCATCGCCTCGGCAGCCTGCTCGAGCGGGAACGTCGTGTGGATCAGCGGCCTGATCCGGCGGTGGGCGACCAGGTCGAAGCAGGTCTCGAGCTCGGCCTTCGTGTAGATGAACGAGCCGATGACGCTCTTCTGGGTGCGGAAGAACGGGATGATGTCGAAGGGGACGACCTCGCCGGAGTGGCCGCCGCAGATGACGAGGCGCCCGTCCTTCCCGAGCGAGTCGAGGCCCTTCTGGAACAGCTCGCCACCGACGTGCTCGTAGACGAGGTCGACGCCCTGCCCGTCCGTGATCTGCATGACGCGCTCGACGACGTCCTCCGTCTGGTGGTTGATGCCGACGTCCATGCCGAGCTCGCGGGCCCGGTCGAGCTTCTCCTGGCCGGAGGCGTTCCCGATCACGAACGCGCCCGCGAGCTTCGCGAGCTGCACGGCCGCCGAGCCGATGCCGCTTCCGACCGAGTTGACGAGGACGGTCTCCCCGGCCTGCAGCCGCCCGCGCGTGAAGAGCATGTGCCACGAGGTGGCGAACGCCACCTGCAGCGCGGCGGCGGCCTCGAATGAGACGCCGTCCGGGATGCGGACGAGCTGGCGCGCGGAGCAGCTGACCTTCTCGGCGTAGCCGCCGCCGTAGACGAAGCTGATGAACTTCGGCGTCAGGCAGAGCGACTCGCGACCGGTGCGGCAGTAGCGGCACTCACCGCACGTGTTGATGATGTACACGTTCACGCGGTCGCCGGACTGCCAGCCCTCGACGCCCGGCCCGAGCTTCTCGATCTCCCCCGCGACCTCCACTCCGAGCGTGTGCGGCAGCTCGACGGGGAAGCGCGAGACTCCCTCTCGAACGTCGACGTCGAGGTGGTTGAGGGCGCTGGCCCGGATCCTGATCGACACCTCGCCGGGGCCAGGCTCCGGATCCTCGATCTCCTCCAGCTCGAGGACGTCTGCATGTCCGAACTCGTGGAAACGAACCGCCTTCACGCCGCCCTCCTCCGGGGGTGAGCTGACCAGGGAGATTGGTTTATGTCTGACTTCGGTGTGCCTGTCAAGGAGGAGCCGCGCGGGCCGGCTCTCCCGCGAGCGCGCCGTCGGGACGGCCGGCGCCGGGCTTTCCGCGAGGGGGGTTTGACACGGTCCGAATGTCTGACATATAAACGGTTGCGTTACGTCCGGGTCGCTGGAAACCGTTCGCTCCCTGCTCTTCGCCCCCGGCTCCGACGAGCGGAAGCTCACGCGCGCGCTCGAGACCGAGGCGGATCTCGTCGTGGCCGATCTCGAGGACGCGGTCGCCCCGGCCGAGAAGGGCACGGCCCGCGAGCTCACCTCCCGTTTGTTCGCCGAGACCGGGAGCTCGTGCGCGAAGGCGGTCCGGGTCAACGGCGCCGACACGGAGCACTTCGACGCCGATCTGGCGGCGATCGCCGGGCTCGAGCTCGATGCGATCGTGCTGCCGAAAGCGTCGCCGAGCGCGGTCGAGGCGCTCGGACCGGAGGGCCCACCCGTGTTGGCGATCGTCGAGACGGCCCAGGGATTGCGCCTGGCCTACGAGATCGCCTGCGCGCGGCGTGTGGCATCGCTGATTCTGGGCGCCGTCGACCTGGGCGCGGAGCTGCGACTCGAGCCGCGGCCCGATGGACAGGAGATCCTCTACGCCCGCTCGAAGCTCGTCGTCGACTCGGCCGCAGCCCGACGGCCCGGGCCGTTCGACGTGGTCTACCTCGGCACGCGCGACGAGGAGGGCCTCGAGCGGGAAGCGCTCCTCGCCCGCTCGCTCGGCATGCGCGGCAAGGCGTGCATCCACCCTGCGCAGCTGCCGATCGTGAACCGCGTCTTCGCGCCGAGCGAGGAGCAGCTCAGCTGGGCGCGCGACGTGGTCGAGGCCTACGACCAGGCCCTCGCCGAGGGTCGCGGCGCCGTGGCGCTGGACGGTGAGATGATCGACGCGCCGGTGGTCGAGCGAGCGCGTAGGCTGCTGGAATAAGAGACTTGATGCGGAATTCACGCACTCCTGGATGGGGGCCTGCACGCGGCGGCGCAGGGCTTCCTCGGTCGGCACCAAGGCTTCATCCCAGCATTGGCACCGCCCGAGGAAGTCCTGCTCCTTGGTGCATACCCTCCCCAGAAGCACGCCAATTCCACATCAAGCCTCTGACAAGGGAGACTGCATGAGCACGACGGAGACTGCACCAAAGGTCTGGCGCGGCCGCTTCTACGAGGACTTCGACGTCGGCGATGTGTTCCGCAGCCGGCTCGGGCGGACGATCACGGACACGGACAACATCTGGTTCACGTGCCTGACGATGAACACGAACCAGATGCACTTCAACGTGCCCTACACGGAGCGCACCCGGTTCGGGCAGCCGCTCGTCAACAGCGCCTTCACGCTCGCGCTCGTCACCGGGCTCACGGTCCCGGACACGAGCGAGAACGCCGCGGCGAACCTCGCCTGGACCGACATCAAGCTCCCCAAGCCGGTCTTCGTCGGGGACACACTCTGGGCGGAGAGCGAGATCACCGACAAGCGCGAGTCGAAGTCGAACCCGAGCGTCGGCATCGTGTCGATGCGCTGTCGCGGCGTCAACCAGCGCTCCGAGGTCGTGATCGAGTTCAAGCGCACGTTCATGGTCTACAAGCGCGACGCCGAAGAGGTCGCCGACATTTTCCCCGTCACCGACGAAGACTGGACCGTCTGACCGGCCAACAGGTGTAGGGGCCGGACCTGTCCGGCCCGGAGCTGTAGGGGCCGGATCTCATCCGGCCCGGAACAGGAGAGACAGATGGGAACCGCCGCACAGACAATCGCCGCGTGGAGCAACGAGCTGCGCTACGAGGACATCCCCGGCGACGTCCTCGAGCACGCGAAATTCCACGTGCTCGACACGCTCGGCTGCGGCCTTGCCGCGCATGCGACCGGCGTCGCCGGCGAGGGCCGCGCCACGATGGCCGAACAGGGCGGCGAGGCGCAATCCACGGTGATCGGGCTCGATGCCGGACTGCCGGCGCCCAACGCCGCTTTCGCGAACGCCATGCTCTGCCACGGGCTCGACTTCGACGACACGCACTCGGAATCGGTCAGCCACGTGAGCGCGGTCGTGACCCCGGCATCACTTGCCGCGGGCGAGGCGACCGGTGCCACGGGGCGCGACGTCCTGACGGCGATCATGGCGGGCAACGAGACCGTCATCCGCGTCGGCATGGCCGCGTCCGGCCGCTTCCACCGGCGCGGCTTCCATCCGACCGCGATCTGCGGCATCTTCGGCGGCGTCGCAGCGGTCGCGAGGCTCGGCGGGCTCGATCCGGAGACGACCACGAGGGCGCTCGGGATCGCCGGCTCGATGGCGTCGGGAATCTTCGCCTACCTCGAGGACGGGACGCCGACGAAGCCGATCCACCCGGCCTGGGCGGCGCACGGCGCCCATCTCGCCACCCGGCTTGCCGCCCACGGCGCCTCCGGGCCGCAGTCCGTGTTCGAGGGCAAGTTCGGCCTCTACCACTCGTTCATCGGCGCGGAGCCCGGTGAGGTCGGCATCGCCGACGAGCTGGCCGACCTCGGCTCGCGCTGGGAGACGCCGCGGATCGCCTACAAGCCGTATCCGGTCTGCCACTTCATGCACGGGACGCTCGGCGCCGCCGCTCCGGCTTCGCTCGGGAGAACGCTGGCGCCCGAGGAGATCGACGAGATCGTGGTGACCGTCCCGGCGGCCGGGATCTCGCTCGTGCTCGAGCCGGCGGCGCAGAAGAAGGTGCCCCGCTCGGACTACGAGGGCAAGTTCTCGCTGCAGTACTCGGTGGCGTCGATGCTCGTCCGCGGCCACGTCGCCGTGTCGGACTTCACGAACGACGCGATCGCCGATCCGGCGGTGCTCGGCGTTGCCGCGAAGGTCTCCTACGAGACGCCGGAGTACGCCACCTTTCCGCAGGCGTTCCCGGGCGGCGTGCGGGTACGGCTCACGAGCGGCGAGACCCTCGAGGCCGACTTCCCGTACCAGCAGGGCGGCCCGGAGAACCCGCTGTCGGGCGACGAGATCAAGGCCAAGTTCCGGGAGAACGCATCGC
>CAWGBR010000011.1:10000-343922 GCA_963820875.1 uncultured Thermoleophilia bacterium | reverse complement strand
AGCTCGACGAGCTCTCCCGGAACGGAGATGCCTCCGTCGTCCGTCTCCACGAGCGCGGCGTAGCGGTCGTCGAGCGCGAAGAGCCGGTAGCGAGGCGCCGTGCGCGCCTCCTCCACGAAGCGCAGGCCGAGCGCGGCCTGATCGCCGCAGACCTCGCGTAGCGCGCTTCCGATCACGAGCAGCTCCATGCCGGCCCGCGAGTATAGTGCCGCGACGTGAGCGAAGCCGAATGGCTCGAACGCGCACGGCGGTACTGCTTCCGCGGCCGCCTCGATCGACCCCAGACCGAGGGGCCGGTCTTCTCGCACGGCTCCGGCTCGGTCGTCGTCGACGTCGAGGGCAAGGAGTACCTCGACTTCAACTCCGGGCAGATGTGCTCGGCGCTCGGCCACAACCACCCGCGCATCGTCGCCGCTGTCGCCGAGGCGCTCCAGACCCTCATCCACGCGAACTCGACGTACTACAACGTCCAGGAGATCGCGCTTGCCGAGCGGCTGGCCGGCACGCTCCCGCCGCCGCTCTCGAAGAGCTTCTTCGCGCTGTCCGGCTCCGACTCGAACGAGGCCGCGCTCGGAATGGCGAAGAAGGCGACCGGGCGCTTCGAGATCGCGAGCCCGCACGTCAGCTTCCACGGGCTCTCGGACACGCCGCGCGCGGTGACCTACGCGGGCTGGCGCGCCGGGCTGGCCCCGGGCGCGCCGGGCAGCTACGCGATGCTCGCTCCGTACTGCTTCCGCTGCCCCGTCCGGCACACGTTCCCCGAATGCGAGATCGCCTGCCTGGACGCGAGCCTCGAGCTGCTCGACGCCCAGGCCTCTCCGGGTCTGGCGGCCGTCATCACCGAGCCGCTGTTCAGCGCGGGCGGGGTGATCGAGCCGCCGCCGGGGTGGCTCGGCCGCGTGGCGGCGGACGCGAGGGCCCGCGGCGCGCTCTTCGTCCTCGACGAGGCCCAGACAGGCCTCGCCAAGCTCGGGACGATGTGGGCCTTCGAGCAGGAGGGCGTCGTCCCGGACATCGTCACCGTCTCGAAGCACTTCGGCGGCGGCATCTCGATCAGCGCCGTCGTGACGAGCGAGGAGATCGAGGAGCGGGCGATCGCGGGCGGCTTCTCCTACGCGCACTCGCACTCGAACGACCCGCTGGCCTGCGCCGCCGCGCTCGCCACCCTGGAGGCAATCGAGGAGGAGCGACTGACCGAGCGGGCGCTCGAGATCGGGTCACAACTGCGGGCGAGCCTCGAGGAGCTGCGCGCCCGCCACGACGCGATCGGCGACATCCGCGGACGCGGCATTCTCCAGGGGATCGAGCTCGTGCGGCCGGACGGGTCCCGGCCACCGAGCTGGGCGAGCCGATCCGCCGCGCCTGCCTGCGGGAGGGCCTGCTCTTCAGCGTCCGCCGCGGCGGCTCCGTGGTTCGCTTCGTGCCGCCGTTCTCGACGACCGCCGATCAGGTCGACCACGCGGCCGAGATCCTGGACGTCGCGCTCACCGAGGCGCGCGCCACGGCGTCAGCTCCCGCCGTCTAGCGGGAAGGCAGGAACCGTGTGCGATCCCATGAGCACGGCGTCCGGCACGGGCTGGCGCGGATGGAAGACGAGCGATGCACCGCGGGCATCAGACCCCGTCGGCGACTGGATCGACCTCACCTGGCCGTTGTCCCCGACCGTTCCTCGGCTCGGGATTTTCCCACCGCCCCGCATCGAGCGCATCGCCAGCATCCCCGAGCGGCCGCTCAACGTCACCGAGCTGTCGATGGTCGTCCACACCGGCACGCACGTCGACTCACCGCGACATTTCTTCAGCGACGGCCCGGCGCTCGAGGACGTGCCGCTCACGCGCCTCATGGGCACCGGCGTCGTCTGGTCGATCGATGCGCCGCTGGACAGCCTGATCGAGCCCGAGCAGCTCGAGCGGATGAGCCCTCGGCTCGAGCCCGGCGACATCCTGCTGCTCGAGACCGGTATCGCAAAGCACGTTGGCACACCCGACTACGATCGTCATGCGTCGCTGTCGGTGGAGACCGCACAGTGGCTCGTCGACCAGCAGGTCAAGCTGCTGGCGATCGACATGCTGACCCCGGAGCTCTCGATCGGCAGACGACCGCAAGACTTCGATTACCCCGTGCACCGGACGCTTCTGCGCGACGGTGTCCTGATCGCGGAATCGGTCGCGGGCGCCCGCCCGCTCGCCGGCGGGCGCGCCGAGCTCCTGTTCCTGCCGCTCAACATCGTCGGCGGCGACGGTGCGCCGGCGCGCGTGCTGGGGCGGCCTGTCCGCGATTGAGAGCTGTCAGCGGAGGAGTACGCTCATCGGCGTGCCGGACGAAGTACCGGCGGACGCTGAACAGGTCCGCGCCGCGGAGGTGGTCGCGGCGCTGTCCCTGGCGACCGACCTCGGCATCGGAGTGCCGCTCGAGCACGGCCTTCAGAGCGCGCTGTTCGCGATGCGGCTGAGCGAGCGGCTGGATGTCGACCCAGAAACGGCGTCGGAGGCGTACTACGTATGCCTGCTTGCCTACGTGGGCTGCACGGCCGGTGCGGAGACCGCCGCCGAGCTCTTCGGCGGCGAGGACGCGTTGACGGCACACGCGGGCCCGTCGCGATTCGGGTCCCGGGTCGGAGTCGATGGCCGGGATCATGCGCGCGCTGGCTCCTCCGGGCCGCTCGCCGCCGGTACGCGCAGTCGTGGCCGCGCGCAAGCTCCCGCGCGCCGCCAGGGAGTTCAAGCGCCTCGTCCCCGAGTTCTGCGAGGTCGGGGAGATGCTGAGCGACCGGCTCGGTCTGTCCGCCTCCGTCCGGGCGCTGTTCGTCCACTTCACCGAGCGCTGGGACGGCAAAGGGGTCGTGAGCAACGCGAAGGGCGACGCGATCCCGCTGCCGCTGCGGATCGCGCACGTGGCCCGTGATGCCGCGTTCCAGCGCATGCTCGGCGGCGACGAGTTTGCCGCACGGGTCATCCGTCAGCGAGCCGGGGGCGCCTTCGATCCGGCGATCGCCAACCGGCTCGCCGACGACGCCGCGGAGATCCTCGCGCTCGAGCCCGGCGCCTCGGTCTGGGAGGACGTGATCGCGTGCGAGCCGAGCCCTCGCGTGATGCTGGAGGGCGAGGCGATCGACCGCGCCCTGGCCGCAATGGGGAACTTCGCCGATCTCGCGTCTCGGTACCTGGTCGGCCACTCGGCGGGAGTCGCTGCGCTGGCCACAGCGGCCGGGCGGCAGTGCCGTCTCGACGACGCCGACGTCGTCACCGTTCGCCGAAGCGCCTTCGTCCACGACGTGGGCCGCGTCGCGGTGCCGGTCGCTCACCTGGCAGAAGCCCGCGCCGCTGACGCCGGCCGAGTGGGAGCAGGTCAGGCTCCATGCGTATCACACCGAGCGCGTCCTCAGCCGCTCGCCGTTCCTCGCGGCGCTCGCGCCCGTCGCCACGGCCCACCACGAGCGACTCGACGGCTCCGGATACCACCGGGGAGCGACCGCCGCCGCCCTGACGCGTTCCGGCTCGCGTGCTCGCCGCCGCGGACGCCTATCACGCGATGACCGAGCACAGACCGCATCGCGGGCCGCTATCGCCGGGCCAGGCCGGCCGAGGCGCTCGGCCAGGAAGCGCGCGCCGGACGACTGGATGCCGATGCCGTCGCGGCCGTGCTGGAGGTGGCCGGGCAGCCGCGCCCCGCGAGTCGAGCGGCCGGCCGGGCTTACCGAGCGCGAGGCCGAGGTCGTCGGGCTCCTCGCACACGGCCTGCAGACCAAGCAGGTCGCCCGCACGCTCGGGATCTCGGCCAAGACCGCCGACCGCCACATCCAGAACGCGTACGCGAAGATCGGCGTGTCCACTCGCGCCGGCGCCGCGCTGTTCGCGATGCAGCACGGGCTCGCGGCATGGGGAGAACTCCCGATGGCGCGTGCGGGCGAGCGGGCGTAGCTTCCGGCTGAGGAGCCCTCACCAGCAGGAGGCGATCATGTCGAACGGAACGGAAGACGCGCGCGAGCCCGAGCGCGTCGAGACCGTCGTCGTCGGCGCCGGCCAGGCGGGCCTGTCGGTCGGCTACCACCTCGAGCGGCAGGGCCTTCCGTTCGCGATCCTCGACGCCGGCGAACGAGTGGGCGACTCCTGGCGGGCGCGGTGGGACTCGCTCCGCCTGTTCACGCCCGCCCGCCACAACGGGCTCGACGGGTTGCCCTTCCCGGCCTCCCGCCACTCGTTTCCGAGCAAGGACGAGATGGCCGACTACCTCGAGGCCTATGCGGCGCGGTTCGAGCTGCCGGTCCGGACGGGCGTCAGGGTCGACAGGCTCGCGCGCAACGGCAGCGGTTTCGTCCTCACGGCGGGCGATCTGCGGCTCGAGGCCGACAACGTCGTGGTGGCCATGTCGAACTGGCAGCAGCCCTCGGCGGCCGACCTTCGCCGACGAGCTCGACCCGTCCGTCGTCCAGCTGCACTCCGGCGACTACCGCAACCCCTCCCAGCTGCGAGAGGGCGGGGTCCTCGTCGTCGGAGCGGGCAACTCGGGAGCCGAGATCGCGCTCGAGCTGGCCCGCCACCAGTCGACGTGGCTCTCCGGGCAGGCACCCCGGCCACGTCCCGTTTCGCATCGAGGGCCTCGCGGCACGGTACGTGCTCGCCGATCTCGTGCTGCGCGGCGCCTTCCACCGGGTCCTGACCGTGCGCACGCCGATGGGCCGGAAGGTGCGCTCGAAGGTCCTGACCCACGGCATGCCGCTCGTGCGGACGAAGCCGAAGGATCTCGCCGCCGCGGGAGTCGAGCGTGTCCCCGAGACCGTCGGAGCTGCGGGACGGGCTGCCGCTGCTCGAGGACGGTCGCGTCCTCGAGGTCGCCAACGTCGTCTGGTGCACGGGCTTCGATCCCGACTACTCCTGGATCGACCTCCCCGTGCTCGAGGAGCAGGAGCCCCGGCACGAGCGCGGCATCGTCCGCGACGAGCCGGGGCTCTTCTTCGTCGGCCTCGCGTTCCTCTACGCGGCGTCGTCGTCGATGCTGCACGGCGTCGGCAGGGACGCGCGGCGCATCGCGGAGGCGATCGCCGCGCGTCCTCGCTGAGACCGGGCCCGGGCTCGTTCGACGGCCGGCGCTACGCTGATGCGATGGAGACCGTCGCCAAGGCGATGCTCGTGGGCGCTGCGGTGCTGGCGGTGACGGGCGGCGCCTTGCTGCTCGCCTCCCGGCTCGGCTGGAGCGGGCGGCTGCCGGGAACCTTCGTCGTCCGGGGGAGCAACTGGACGATCTACGCGCCGATCGGCATCTCGATTCTCCTCAGCATCGTGCTGACGATCGTGCTCACCATCATCTCGCGCAGGTAGAGCGCGCGGGCTCGGCGCTGAGCTCCTCACATTTGCTTTGAGAGCCAGGGGTCGGGGCCGGGGTCGCCGCCGCTCGCAGCGACCCGAGCCGCTCGAGGTAGTGATCCCAGCCGTGCGCATGCGATTCCACGGCCTTCGCGCTCGGCAGGCCGCTGTGCGTGAAGCGGAGCGTCGTGCCCTCCGCGTGGGGCTCGAGCTCGATCTCGACCGTGGAGCTTCCCGGCGGCACATCGGTGTCCATCCCGCCCGGCTCCCAGCCCCACGTGAAGACGAGCCGCCTCGGCGGGTCGACCTCGACGAACTCGCCGCGCGCGGTGTTGCCGGAGATGACTTCGGCCCGGTAGAGCCCACCCGGACGAGGGTCGAGCGACGCCGCCGTACACATCCACCGGGTCGAGCTTGTCGGAATCGACAAGGAACTCCCACACCGTCTCCGGCCTGGCCGCGATCGTGAGCTCCCGCTCGACCAAGGTCGTCTCAGCTGTCGTTTCCATCGTCCTTTCGCTCCTCTCGTTCTGCCTCGCGTTTGAGGGCATCCAGCCGGTCGCCCCAGAACTCCTCGAGGAACCTCTGCAGGTCGACGAGCCCCTCGGGTCGAGTCCGGTAGAGCCGCCTGGTGCCGTCCCGTCGTTCGTCCACGAGCCCCGCCTCCTTGAGCACGGTGAGATGCTGCGAGACCGCGGGCCTCGTGACATCGAAGTGCGCGGCGATCTCCCCCGCCGACAGCTCGCCGTCACGAACGAGCGTCAGGATCTGACGCCGCCGGGGCGCCGCGATCGCCTTCAGCGCAGCTTCCATGAGCGCTATTTAAGCAGAAGCTAACGTAAGTGTCAACTTAAATACGCGAAACCGCGGAGCCGAACGGGCCCGACGGGCTACGCTAACGGCGGCCTGCCGCCGTTTCGGCCCAGAGCGTGACCGGGGCCCTGACGGGCCCCTTCCCGGCCGATAACGGCAGCCTTGCCGCCGTTTCGGCCTAGAGCGTGACCGGGGCCCTGACGGGCCCCTTCCCGGCCGATAACGGCAGCCTTGCCGCCGTTTCGGCCTAGAGCGTGACCGGGGCCCTGACGGGCCCCTTCCCGGCCGATAACGGCAGCCTTGCCGCCGTTTCGGCCTAGAGCGTGACCGCGGCCCTGACGGGCCCCTCCACGGCCGATAACGGCAGCCTTGCCGCCGTTTCGGCCTAGAGCGTGACCGCGGCCCTGACGGGCCCCTCCACGGCCGATAACGGCAGCCTTGCCGCCGTTTCGGCCTAGAGCGTGACCGGGGCCCTGACGGGCCCCTCCACGGCCGATAACGGCAGCCTTGCCGCCGTTTCGGCCTAGATCATGCGATCGGCTCGGGCTTCTTCTGCTGCCACCACTCGTCGACGACGGCGAAGGCCTCCTCGCCCAGCAGGCGCTCGTAGGGCCTCGAGCGCTGGTCGACCGGCGCACGCACCTCACGGAGCAACGGCTCGAAGTCCATCCCGAACGTAAGGCTGTCGGTGAGGAGATTCGCGTAGTAGACGCGGTCGATGCGGGCGAGCCAGATTGCCGCCACGCACAGGGGACACGGCTCCCAGGTCGTGTACAGCTCGCAGCCCGAGAGATCCCAGGTGCCGAGGCGGGTGCCCGCCTCGCGCATCGCAACGATCTCGCAATGGGCCGTCGGGTCGCTCTCCTGGACGACGATGTTGCAACCCTTGCCGATCACCTCGCCGTCCTTCACGACGAGCGACGCGCAGTAGCTTCCGGCGCCGCTTGCGAGCTGCTCGCGCGAGTGCTCGATCGCGAGCCGCATGAGCTCGAGCTTGTCCATCCTGCCCCTCCTGGTCATGCGGCCGCGCCCGGGGGCGCACCGCCTTGCTCGTCGGGAAACGGCCCGACCCAGCCGTAGCCGAACTTGCGCGACGCGGCAGCGACGCGCTCCTCGTCGAACGGTTCCGTGGGGAGCGAGCGGGACGTCGCCGGAACGCCGGCCGCCCGGAACCAGCGCTCGTGCCCCGCCGGCGTGTTGAGCACGAGGAAGCGCGCCGTGTCCGACTCCACCCGAAAGCCGTGCGCAGATCCTCGGGGGACGCCGACGATCGCGCCGGGCTGCGAGGGGATCAGCTCACCGTCGAGGTAGAACGTCATCGCGCCGTCGAGGACGTAGAACACCTCGTCCTCGTCCGGTTGGACGTGGATCGGCGTCGACATGCCCTTCGGCATGACCTGCTCGCAGAGCGTGAACTGCTCGCCGGTCGCCTCGCCCGGCACCTTGATGACGCAGAGGCCGCCCTGGAGCCAGATCGGCTCGCCCTCGTCCGCCGTGAGCGCGAAACCCTCGTCGACCGTGCCCACGTCGCCTGCCTAGCCCGCGAGGGCTGCCTCGGCAACCCACTCGCTCTCGTCGCCCGGTCCAGCGGTTGATCCCGATCGGCTGCGCGCGCAGCGGCAGTGCACCTCGGCGAAGTACGGCTCGAGCTTGCGGTTGAGCTCCTCCACCTTCGTGTGGCTGGCGAGGAACTCCGGCAGCTGCTCGCGGATCTCCTCGAGGATCGCGTCCTCGTCGACGCGTGGTCAGCCTTCCGCCGTCGACGACGATCTCGCCGTTCACGATCACCTTGTCGAGCGACTCGCCGTTCTCGCAGTAGACGACGTGGTTGCGGACGTCGTTCAGCGGCGTGAAGTTGACGCGTCCTCGTGTCGAACACGAGCAGGTCGGCCTTCTTGCCCGGCTCGAGCGAGCCCGACCTCGTCGTGGACGAAGGCGCTGCGCGCGCCGTTGAGCGTCGCGGCGCGGATGATCTCGCTCGCGGTCGGCGCTTTCGTGTAGTCCGGAGTCGTCACCTTGTGGAGCAGCGCCGCGATCCGCATGACGTCGAAGATGCGCGCCGTGTCGTTCGAGGACGTGCCGTCGGTGCCGAGCGCGACCGTTGACGCCGGCGTCCCAGAGCTTGCGGAACGGCGCGATGCCGGCGATCAGCTTCATGTTCGAGATCGCGTTGTGCGAGACGCTGCAGCCGCTCGCGCCATGAGCTCGATGTCCTCGTCCGTCACCCAGACCGAGTGGGCGATCGTCGTCCGCTCGGTCAGGGCCCCGAGGTCGTGCATGTAGCGGATCAGCGTCTTGCCGTAGAACTCGCGCCCCGTGACCGCCTGGATCTTCGTCTCGCAGATGTGGATGTGGTACGTCGTGGCCGTGCTCCCGCGAGAGCTCCTCGGCGGCCACGAGCATGTCCTCGGTGCAGCGCTGCGGCCCGCTCGGGGCGATCACGTAGCGCAGGCGGCCCGCGCGGCCGTGGAAGCGCGCGATCGCCTTCTTCGCGAAGTCGACGAAGTCCTTCGTCGATGGGCACCGGGCACCTGCCTGCATCTCGTCGTGGAGCTCCTGCGGCAGCATCTCGTTGGCGTACGGGATCGTGTCCGTGAACACCGGTTGATGATGTGGCCCGAGCAGTTCGCCCGGATGCCGACGATCCTCGTAGGCCTGGAACACGACGCCGAGCTGGTCGAGGCTCTGCGCCGGCATCTCGAGCACGTCGTCGAGGACGTTCGTCACGCCGTGCCTGAGCGAGTCCATCGCCCCGAGCATCGTGCGGAGATAGATGAGCCGGTCGGAGATCGGCGTCAGGCCGAGGATCGGGTACGAGTAGAGCATCCAGAGCTCGAGCGGCAGGTTGTCGTAGCGGCCCTTGAAGAAGTTCTCCCACGAGTGGTAGTGGGCGTTCGTGAGCCCCGGCATGACGAGCCGGTCCCGCCCGTCGATCACCGTCTGCGCCCGGTGCTCTCGAGATCCGGAGCCGACCGCCGTGATCCGGTCGTCCTCGATCAGGATGTCGCCCGTGAACGGGTCGGTGCCTCGCTCCGCGTCGACGCTGATGATCGTCGCGCCTCTGATCAGGATCGCCACCGTCCTCGCCTCCTCTCAGATCAGCGAGTTGACCGTGTAGCAGGGCTCGTACGCCGGCGTCTCCCAGCGCTCGTAGAAGCGCACCACGTGCGGCTTGCAGCTCCTGCAGCGCCGCGTGCCAGCGCCTGGCAGCGGCGTCGGCTCGGCCTCCGCGCTCGCGCTCGAGCTCGCTCGACGATGTCGTTCTCGTCGAGGCTGACGAACTGCCGGTCGCGCAGCACGACCTCGCCGTCGACCAGCACGGTGTCGACGTCCATGCCGCGCGCGCGGTAGAGCACCGCATCGACGATGTGCACGCGCGGGTCGAGGTAGGGCTTCGTCGATCCGGCTCGGCGTCGATCAGCACGACGTCCGCCTTCTTGCCGGGCTCGAGCCTGCCGATCGCTGTCCTCCATCGTCATCGACCGGGCGCCGTTCGCGGTCGCCATGCGCGAGCACGTCCTCCGACGTGGGGCAGGCGGCGTGGCTCGAGCCCGCGCGGCAGGCGGTGCAGCTTCGCGACGAGCCGCAGCTCCTGGAGCATGTCCTCGTCGTCGTTGAGCGTCGTCCCGTCCATGCCGATCGAGACGTTGACGCCCTTCTCGAGCAGCCGAGCTGCAGGCAGGATGCCGACGCGCAGCCGCAGGTTCGAGCTCGGGTTGTGGCAGACGGACGTTCCGGTCGCGGCGCAGATGTCCATGTCGCCCTCGGACATCCAGACCGCGTGGCCGAACGAGACGTCCGGGCCCAGGAAGCCGAGACCGTTCAGGTGCTCGACCGTGCTCGTCGCCGTAGCTCTGGAGCCCGAAGGCTCGCGCTGGTACGGCGACTCCACGCAGTGGAGGTGGATCGGGATCCCGTACTCGGTCGACCGCTCCCTGATCTTCCCGAGCAGGCCGTCCGAGCACCACTGCGGCGCGACGGGCACGCCATGATCGTGATCCTCGGATGACCGGCGTACTCGGCCGACGAGGCTCTCGAGCAGGTCGAAGAAGTCGGCGCTGGCCGCCGGCCCGATCTCGGCGAGGACCCCGCCGATGCGCTCGCCGAGATCGCCGGGAAGCGACGCGAGGAACTCGGCGTTGTCCTGGTAGACGAAGAGGTGCTGGTCGAGCGTGTGCACCGCGTACCCGGCGCGGATGCCCGAGTCGGCATGCGCGCGGAGCTTCGCGCGCGTCTCGCCGGCGTAGTTGCCGAAGTCGCGCCCGTAGGCGGCGTGGAGCAGCGTCGTGACGCCGGAGCGGATGTTCTTCATGTCGGCCCAGAGCGTGTCGAGGTAGGCGTCGACGATCTTCAGCTGCCAGATGTCCATGATCCAGGCCTCGAGATAGTCGTCCGTGAAGCCGAGCTCGAAGCTCGTGAGGCCCCAGCCGTGGTGATGCGTGTTGACGAGCCCGGGAATCACGACGTGGCGCTCGCCGCCGATCTCCTCCGCGTCGGGATAGCGCGCCTTGAGATCGTCGTAGCGGCCGACGGCGGCCACGTTGTCGCCTTCGACGGCGACCGCGCCCTCCTCGATCAGCCCGCCGCTCCGACACAGTGGCCGCGTCGGCGACGACGTAGCGGCCTCGGATCAGATACCCAGCCACGAAACCTCCTACGGGGTCGGAAGCAGGTAGGCCGCCGTCGTGTCCCACGACGCGTCGACGCGGTCGCCGAGCGTGGCCGACATGCGGGTGAGCTGGTGCTCCTGCTTCTGGATACGAAACTCGGTGCCGTCGTCGAGGTCGAGGAAGAGCGTCGCCACCGCGCCGACGAACTCCTGGCCTCTCAGGCGGCCGTGGAGGCGGTTCTCCAGCAGGTCCCCCTCGGCCGCGGTCGTGATGCGATCGGCGGCGATGACGAACGTGGCCGCCTCGCCGACCGCGGGCACGCCGTTGGTGGCTGCACCGCGAACTCGCCCATCGAGGTGGAGACCGTGAGCCTGCCCGCCTCCACCGCCGTGACCGTGCCGGAGAGGATGTTGTTGGTGCCGACGAACTCCGCCACGAAGCGGTTCTGCGGCCGCCGGTACACCTCCTGCGGCGGGCCCGCCTGCTGGATCTCGCCCGAGATCCATGACGATGATGCGGTCGGCCATCGCGAGCGCCTCCGACTGGTTGTGCGTCACGTACACGAACGTGATGCCCGAGCTCCTGCTGCAGCAGCCGCAGCTCGCTCTGCATCCGCACACGCAAATGCGCGTCGAGCGAGCCGAGCGGCTCGTCGAGCAGCAGCACCTTCGGGTCCATGACCAGCGCCCGCGCGAGCCCGACCCGCTGCTTCTGGCCGCCGGAGAGCTGAGCGATCGACCGTCCCGCCAGCTCGCCGATACCGACCTTCTCGAGGGCGCGCTTGACCCGCTCCCTGCGCTCGGCCTTCTCGACCTTGCGCATCCTGAGGCCGAACTCGACGTTCTTCGTCACGTTCAGATACGGGAAGAGCGCGAAGTTCTGCCACACCAGCGGCGTCTCGCGCTCCCACGGCTTCATGTCGTTCGTCAGCTGCCCGTCGATGCGGATCGACCCGCTCGTCGGCGTCTCGAGCCCCGCGATCAGGCGCAGCGTCGTCGTCTTCCCACAGCCGCTCGGGCCGATGAAAGCCACGAACTCCCCGTGGTCGACCTCGAGGCTGATGCCGCGACCGCCTTCACCTCCCCGAACCGCTTGACCACGTTCTCCAGCACGAGCGCCTTGTCGCTCACCTCAGGCCTCCCTCCTCCTCCAGCCCCGACCCGCCGGCTACCCGTCCTCGCCCACACGAAGAGGACGAGCTGGGCGACGACGACGAGCGTGATCGTCACGCCGAACACGATCGTGCCGATCGCGTTGATACGCGCGCTGACCTGGCCCTGCAGCTCGTTGAAGATCGCGACCGGGAGCGTCACCTCGAGGCCCGAGACGAACCACGAGATGATGAACTCGTCCCACGAGACCGCCATCGTGATCAGGAGCGACGCGACCAGAGCCGGGGCCACCTGCGGCAGCACGACCTCCTTGATCGTCCGCCACTGGGACGCGCCCAGGTTCCAGGCCGCCTCCTCGAGCGTCGGCGTCCATCTCGGTCAGACGCATCCGCACGATCCCGAGCGCGAACGCCGAGGCCAGCACGACATGGGAGATGACGACCGACGTGAGCGAGCCCGACAGCCCGATCTCCTTCAGGTAGATCAGCAGCGCCAGCCCGAGGATGACGAGCGGAATGCACGGCGGCAGCACCGCGATTCCCAGGTAGACGCCCTTGCCCTTGAAATCCCAGCGGTTCAGGAAGTAGGCCGCTGTCCCGCCGAGGAACGTCGCGATCACCGCGACGATCCCTCCCACGACGAGGCTGTTCTTGAGCGCGTTGGTGAACTCCGGCGTCGCGAACACGGCCTCGAACCACTTCGTCGAGAAGCCCTTCCACGGCAGGCTCGGGAACCGGTCCTCGTTGAAGGCGAACACCATCAGCGACACGATCGGGGCGAAGATGAACGCGAACCCGAGGACGATGTAGAGCTTGAAGCCGATTCCGATCAGCCGGTCGGTCACGCCTTCACCTCCTCCTGCCGGGGTCGCCTGCGCGCCTCCTTCTGCGGCGGGAACGCGGCCCTGAACGCGGCGAACACGACGATCACGAGCGTCACCACCATGACGAGGGCGACCGTGGCCGCCTCGGGGAAGTCCGCCCCCGACTTGATCTTGGCGTTCAGGAGGATGGACAACGTCACCGCGTTGCTCGAGCCCAGCAGCGACGGCGCGATGAAGTCGCCGAACGCGAGGATGAAGGCGAAGCTGAACGCGAAGACGATGCCGATCTTCGCCGTCGGAATCACGACCGTGAACACCGACCGGATGCGCCCCGCGCCGAGGTTGTTCGCGGCCTCGACGAGATCGCGGTCGACGTTGACGAGGCTGAACAGGATCAGCAGCGTCGTCAGAGGGAAGAACAGCGTCATGTAGCCGATTCCCGTCGCGAACGGCGTGCCGAGCATGTTGATCGGGCCGACGCCGATCTCCGCGAGCGCTCTGTTGATGATCCCGTCCTCGGCGAGGATCAGCTGCCACGAGTAGGCCCGAACCACGTAGCTCGTGAAGAACGGCGTGATCAGCAGCATGATCGCGAGCCGCCGAGCGCCCGGCGAGACCTTGTACGCGAGCGCGTAGGCGAGCGGGAAGGCGAGCACGGTGGCGGCGACCGCAGCCACCAGGGCGTACACGAACGTCCGCACGTAGACCTGATGGAAGAGACCCGACCACAGGAGCTCGGTCCAGTTCGCCGACGGTGTAGTCGCGCACGAGCCGGAAGTTCTCGACGATCCAGAAGCTCATCAGGATCAGGAACACGAGCGCGGCGAGGAAGAACGCGGCCTGCCACGTCATCAGCGGCACGCCCCAGAACAGCTTGAACGTGTCTATGCGGCGAGGCCGCTTGCCCGCACGGGACTCGTCAGCGCCCTGCGAGGTGGCAGTGTCGACAGCTATTGGAGGCCTCCTTGGAGACGTCGCAGCGGGCCCCGTCGCGAGCCGGCGGGGCCCGCTCAGCCGTTGCTACTGCGCCTTGAACTCCGTCCAGGCGTCGTTCCATTCCTCGATCGTCTGCTGCACGGGCAGCTTGCGGATCGAGATCCGGCCTTCGTCGTAGAGGTCGAGGATGTTCGGCGGCTCGACGCTGAGATCGAGGCGCTCCACCCAGTCGGGCTGCTCCTCCGCCATGAGCTCCCAGCCCGCCGTGTTCGGGATCTCCGCCTGGTAGGCGGGCAGGATGGCGGTCTGCATCTGGCCACGGGGGCCGAGTCGCGTAGTGGATGAACTCCTTGGCCTGCTCCGGGTTCTTGGCGCCCTTGAAGATGCCGAGCGTCTCCGTCCACTGGATGGCGCCCTGCTCCGGCACGCTCGCGGCGACGGGATGGCCTTCGGCCTCGAGCAGGAGCGCCGTCCACCCGCCGCCTGCCGGCTGGATCCAGATCTCCCCGTTCGCGAAGACGCCGAACAGGTCCGCGATCGAGTAGAAGCCCGCCGTGGCCGGCTTCAGGCTCTTGACGGTGTCCACCATCGTCTGGAACTGCGTCGCGTCGATGTCGTACGGGTCGAGCTCGCCGGCCGGCCACCAGCTGCCCTTCGCGCCCTCGTACAGCCCGATCGGGCCCATGTGGGCCCACCAGTCGAACCAGCCGACCTTTCCTGCGACCTTCGGGTCGAAGAGGATGTCGTAGGACTGAGCCTCCTCCTCCGTGACCTGCTCCGAGTTGTAGGCGAGGCCGAGGAAGCCGAAGCGCTGGATCAGGCCGTACACGTCGCCGTCGAGCACGAGGCCCGGGCACGAGCTCGCCTTCGGGCTTGAAGACGTCCTGGTAGTCGTCGAGCTCCGGGAACTCCGACGGGTCCAGCGGCTCGAGCAGGTCCGCCTCTTTGAGCTGCACGATGTACTCGGCATCCGCCTGGACGACGTCGTAGGTGCCCGGCGGCGAGGTCGTGGCGAGCGCGAGCATGTTGTCGCCGCCGGAGTACTCCTTGCCCTGGACCGTGATGCCGGTCTCGTCGGTGAACGGCTGGATGAACGACGGGTCGTTGTGGCCGGGCCAGGAGAGCCAGTTCACGGTGCCGCCCTCGCCGCCCTCGCCGGCGGCGCGGGCCGCCCCCGTCTCCCCCTCGGCCGGGGCTGCAGGCTCGGCGCTCTCCTCGTCGCCGCCTCCGCAGGCGGCGAGCGTCCCTCCCAGCGCTCACGGCCCCGAGGAAAGCGCCGCCGCGGATCAGCAGGTCCCGCCTGGAGATGCCCGCGCGCTCGAGCGCCCGTAGACGCTCCGCGACCCGCTCGAGATCTTCGCCGCCAGTAGCCATCGCGTCCTCCCTCTCGGCTTGGTTCGGCGGCGTAACCTAGGAGCCGCACGTATGAAAAGTCAAGAATCATTGCCTGAAATCAGCACACGACGCCAGGAGTACGCTCGTGGTCTCGCGGCTGGACTGCACAGTGCTACGCTGCCGCCCTTACCGGCGGCAGGTGAACGGAGAAGCGACCTGCGACGTGGACGGCGAGCAATCGCCAACGGCTCTCGGGCCGAGCGGCCTGCATCTCGGCGTTCGCATCCGGGCGCTCCGCGAGGCCCGCAGCATGTCCGCCCGCGAGCTCGCCGACCGTGCCGGTGTCAGCGCCGGCCTACCTGAGCCGGCTCGAGAACGGCCGGCTGAGCCCGACCGTGTCGACCCTGACCCGGGTCATGCAGGCGCTGGGCGAGCCCGTCTCGCGCGTGTTCGGGGACGACGACCTCGCCGGCCCGGTGGTGCGCGTGCAGGATCGCCGCGTGATCCGGAACCGAGGCGTCGACGACTACCTGCTCTCCCCCACCCGCTCCGGTCGGCTCGAGGTCATCGAGACCATCATCCAGCCGGGTGAGGGAAGCGGCGAGCCCCCGTACAGCCATCCCGGCGACGAGGAGTGCATCGTCGTCCTCGAAGGCACGTTGCGCGTGTGGGTCGACGAGGACGAGTACGACCTCCGACCCGGCGACGCGATCACGTTCCCGTGCCGCTCGCCGCACCGCTGGGAGAACCCCGGGCCGCGACGAGACGCGCGTCCTCTGGGTCTTGACGCCTGCCGCGGGCTGGTAGAGCTTCCGGTCAGCCCGGGTAGCCCGGGCTCTTCTCCCAGAGCCGCTCGCTCGCGTAGCACTCGCCGCGGTGCTCGTACTCGGCGAGCTCGATGACCGCGAGGGCCAGCTCCTCGGGGTGACAGTTGAAGCAACAGTGGCTGCCCGGCACCTCGGCGTAGCTGAAGTCCGTGATGTTGCCGGACAGACGGGGATCCCAGGCCCTGCGGTAGTCCCAGTCGAAGCAGACGTCCTTGACGCCGTTGACGAAGCTCTTCGGGATCGCCTGCACGCGCGGGTCGGCGTAGAACCGGGCGAGGTCCGGCTTGTCGGTGAACGATCGCAACGGCTGGGGCTGCCAGCGGGCGAGGTCGGCGGTCTGCGCTTCGGCAGACATGTCTTGCATCCACCGCGCCCGGATGATGTCGTGGGGCGGCACCGGGTAGCGGTTGCCGGTCATCTCGTCGAGGTGGGCCGAGAACTCCGGCGGGCAGGCGTCCAGGATGGACTCCCCGTCGCGCAGGACGAAGGCCATGTACCACGTGATGTGCGACACGCGCTCGGGGATCTCCTGCGCGACCAGCTGGCAGACGAGGCCGCCGGTCGAGTTGCCGACGAGCACGACGCGATCGAGCCCACGCTCCTCGATGAACTCGATGACGACCTTGGGTAGTCGGCCAGAGTGACACCCTCGATCTCGTGGAGACGCGTTCCATGTCCCGGGCAGTCGACCGCGTACGCCTCGCGCCCCCAGGCCTCCATGACCGCCAGCACCTTGTCCCAGCACCAGGCTCCTCGCCAGGCCGGGTGGAGGAAGACGTAGGGGACGTTCTCCTTGACGCGCGCCACGTGCTGGAGCCTAGCGAGACCGCGCCAGCGGCGATGCGCCCGAAGCGCTCCTGCTCTCCGCATAGAGTGGCGCCGTGACCGACGGCGCTCAGGCAGGCGACCGGGTCGGCCTGATCTTCGCCGGCGCGCCGCGCGTGCCCGAGATGGTCCGTATCGCCCACAAGGCGGAGGAGCGGGGCTTCGAGTCGGTCTGGATGGCCGAGACCCGCATCACCCGAGACGCGGTCGCGCCGGTCGCGGCGATCGCGCAGACGACGGAGCGCATCAAGGTCGGCACCGGGATCATGAACGTCTACACCCGTGGCGCGGTCGTCATCGCGATCACCTTCAACGCTCTCGACGAGATCGCGCCGGGCCGGATCATCATGGGCCTCGGCGCGGGCTCCCCGCTGATCCTCGCCCCGCAGGGCTACGCGTGGGATCGCCCGGTCCAGAGGATGCGCGAGTACGTCGAGGTGATCCGGCCGCTCATGCGCGGCGAGGAGGTCACCTACCACGGCGAGCTCGTGACTGTCGAGGGCGCGCGCGTCGAAGACGTCCTCGCGGGCGAAGGCGCGATGGCCACGGCGGCCCAGATGCCCCTCTACCTCGGCGTCACCGGGCGGCCGGCGCTCGAGCTGGCAGGCGAGCTCGCCGACGGCGTGCTCATGAACGTCTGCCTGCCGACGTCGTACGTCGAGACGCGTCTCGAGGTCATCGAACGCGGCGCGAAGAAGGCCGGGCGGTCCCTCGACGACCTCGACATCGGGATGGCCGTGCTCGTCTCCCCGCACGAGGACGGGGATGCAGGGACGCGACGGTGCACGACGGTTCATCGCGCTCTACCTGTCGCTCTTCCCGAACATCGCCAAGGAGACCGGCGTCTCGGAGCAGCTCCGGGACGCGGTGCGCGAGCGCTTCCACGCCGAGGGGATCGAGGCCGCCGCACAGCTCGTTCCGGACGACGTCGTCAACCTGCTCGCGGCTGCGGGAACGCCGGAGGAGTGCCGCGCCCGCATCGACGAGTACCGCCGGGCCGGCGTCGCCCTACCGGTGCTCATCGCCGTCGAGGGGGCGCTCGACGCCGTCGTCGACGAGCTCGGTCCCTGAGAGGCTCGAGCTCGAGGAGGTCAAGCCAGGCCCGCTCGGCCCGCTCAACGCTGGCGAACCCAGTGATCACTCCACCGCTACGGGAGGAAGGTATGTCCAGAGAAACGCCTGAGAAGGTGCTCGAATCGATCGTTGAAGGGATCAATACAGGTGATTTCGACATGCTCATGGCCCTGTACGAACCTGAGGCGGCCTTTGCGACCCAGCCGGGCAGCCTCGCTCACGGTCTTGCGGGCGTCCGTGAAGCGCTGACCGGTTTCGTTGCCATGAAGGGCAAACTCGATCTCAAAGTGACAAGGGTCCTCGAGGCAGGTGATCTGGCGCTCGTGATCGGGGTTTGGTCATTCACCGGAACCGGGCCGGGCGGCGAGCCGGTCGAGCTGGCGGCAGAAAACGCGGATGTGCTGCGTCGTCAGGCAGACGGCTCCTGGCGCTTCGTGATCGACAACCCCTGGGGAACGGCCTGAATCGCCGAGTGGGGCATTAGGAGAGCAGCTCCGTGAGGCGGCGTACGTCGTCGAGCTCGGCCAGGCCGTCGAGCGCGTCGCGCAGCCGCGCGCGCTTCGCCTCGTCCAGCACGCCGCTCGCGAGCGCCTCGAACTTCGCCTCGAGCTCCGGCTTGCCGTAGGCGGGCCTGTCGCGCGGGAACTCGATCTCCCGGCGGACGTTGCGGCCGTCCCGGAGAGTGATCTCGACCGACTGGACGATGCGCTGGCCCTCGAAGAACGCCCGGTCGGCGGCCGGGTCGTGCACGAGCCGGATGCGGCCCAGGAGCTCCTGCAGCGCGGGATCTGCCAGCTTCTCCTCGGTGTAGAGCTCCGGCCCGAGCGGCTCGCCGAGGATCGTCGCGGCGACCGTGTAGGGAAGGGAGAACTGCGCGTCGACCGCGCTTCCGGGAGCCGAATCGCCGAGCAGCTCGGCCCAGAGCGTCGTCACCACGACCTCGTCGACGTCGGACGCGCGAATGCCGTGCTCCTCGACGAGGCCCTTCGTCGCCCAGAACGCCGGGTGGTTGACCCCGATCGACGGATGGATCTTGTACTCGGTCTCCGTCGTCGCCCAGGCTTCGCCGAGACCGTCGACCATGCGGTCGAAGTCGCAGCGGTCGGAGCCGACCATCGTCCAGTAGCCGTGCTCGCCGTCGAGGATGCCGTGACCACCCGCAAAGCCGCGCCGGACGGACAGCGCTGCGACGACGCCCGCGAGCGTCTGCCAGCCCCAGCCCTGCTTGACCTCGCGGATCGGCCGGGTCTCCGACACGCGGGCCGAAGTACTTGTAGACGGAAGGGACGCAGGAGTAGATGCCCGCGATGCCGAGCGCGACGTCGAGCTCCTCCTCGTCGAGCCCGAGCAGCTTGCCGGCCGTGACCGCAGCGGGAAACGAGTGGTAGCCCTCGCCCCACACCTGCGCCCCGCGCTCGGCCGTGGGCTGGATTGCGACCGCGATCCGGTCGCCGACCTCGTAGCCGAGCACGATCGCCGCCAGCAGCTCGCGCCCGCTCGCGCCCAGCTCCTCCCCCACCGCGAGGCCGGCCGCGACCGTCGCGTGACCCGGATGGAGGACGTAGTGGAGCATGTCCTCGTAGTCGAGCGCGAACCCGAGATTCGCGTTCGCGTAGGCGGCCGCCGGGACGGAGACGCGTGCTCCGTCACCGATGATCGTGGCGCGCTCCTGCCCGGCGCCGAGCTCCTTCGCGAGCTCGACGTGCAGCTTCCCGATCCTCGTCTGGAAGCCGCCGAGACAGGTGCCGGCGATGTTGAGGCACGCGAGGCGCGCGGCGTCCACCACGTCCTCGGGCAGGTCCTCGTACCCGGTACGGGCGACGAACGCCGCGAGCTCGCGCGTGATGCCTACGACGGGAGCTCCAGCCCGTAGACGGCGAGCGCGTTGCGGTAGAAGACCGTCTCCAGCAGATCCCGGTCGAAGCCCAGCTCGACGACCGCCTCGTGCGTTCGCGCGAATGCCGGGGACGCCCGGCCAGTCGGTGCCGAAGATGAACCGCTCGGCGAGGCGGGCGAGATCGAAGCGGGCGAAGTACTCGGGCAGCCTCTTCGGCGGCAGGCCCGAGATCTCGATCCAGACGTTCGGCCGGCCGAGCGCGAGCACGGCCGCGACGTCGTACGCCCAGCCGCGCCCGCCGTGGGCGAGCACGAGCGTTGAGGTCGCGGAAGTCGTCGACGACGTCGTTGAGCTCCCCAGCGTCCACGTAGCGGTTCGACGGCTCCCGGGTACACGCTGGTCCCGAAGTGGACGACGACCGGGAATGCCGCGTTCCTCGCAGATCGAGTAGGCCTTGTAGAGCGAGCGCGCGTTGACGGGGAAGCCGCCGTGCACGGGATGGATCTTGAGCGCGACGGCGCCGAGGTCGAGCTGGCGCTCGAGCTCGTCCGTCGCCGGATGATGCAGGTGCGGGTTGAGGTTCGCGACCAGGCGCACGCGGCCGGGGTCGTGCTCGACGAGCGGCAGGATGTCCTCGACCGGCTGGATCCCCGTCACCTTCGGGCTGTACTCGGCGAACACGAGCGCGATGTCGACGCCCTCCTGCTCGAGGTACGCGTGGAAGCGCTCCGGCACGACGAGCCCCGCTCGTCGTAGAGCGCGCGGGTCGCCTCGCCCGACGGAAAGCCGCCCGTCCAGTCCGACCAGGGAACCTTGAGCCCGTCCAGAGCCGGGGCGTGCACGTGCGCGTCGATCGAGCGGGACGGCGTCGATCACGTCGCGCCCGCCCGCTCCCGCAGCACGCCGCGCTGGATCTTGCCCGTGGCCGTCTTCGGCAGCTCGTCGAGGACGAGACCCGCCGCGGCCGCTTGAACCCGGCGAGGCGACCGCGGCAGTGCTCGATCGAGCGCCTGGCTCGAGCTCCTGCCCCGCCACCGGGACGACACAGGCAACCGCCTCGACGAGGCCGTCGGCGCGAGTCGCGCCGACGACGACGCCTCGAGCACGTCCGGCGTGCTCGATCAGCACCGCCTCGACCTCGGCCGGAGCGACCCACTCGCCGCCGACCTTGAACATGTCGTCGGCGCGTCCGAGATAGGTGTAGAAGCCGTCCTCGGACTCGACGTACATGTCACCGCTGCGAAACCACTCGCCGTGGAAGCTCTGGCGGCGTCGCATCGGTGCGGCACCAGTAGCCGGTCGCCGCGGAGTCGCCCGAGACCCAGAGCTGGCCCGGCGTACCCGGGGCCACCTCGTTGCCGGCCTCGTCGCGGAGACGGACGCGGTACCCGCCGACCACCGTGCCTGACGACCCGGGCCGGCAGCGCCCGGGGCGGTTCGAGACGTAGATGTGGGTCATCTCCGTCGAGCCGATCCCGTCGAGGATCTCGACGCCGAAGCGCTCGCGGAAGCGCGTGAACAGCTCCGCCGGCAGCGCCTCTCCGGCGGAGACAGCCTGCCGTACCGACTCGAACGTGTCCGCGGGGAGATCGGCGGCCAGCAGCGCGGCGTAGAACGTGGGCACGGCGAAGAAGAGCGTCGGCAGGCTCGTCCCGCGACGACCTCGGCGACCCGGTCCGCGCTTCGGGCGGCCGGGCCGCGCTCGAGGATCGCGGCCGCTCCCACCGACAGCGGGAAGCCGAGCGCGTTGCCGAGGCCGTAGGCGTGGAAGAGCGGGGCGACCGAGAAGCAGCGATCCTCGGGCCCGATCGCGAGCACCTCGCGCGCGTAGCCCTCCGCCGTGATCCGCAGGTCGGCGTGGCGGTGCATGGCGAGCTTCGGCCGGCCCGTCGTGCCCGACGTGCAGAGCCAGAAGCCGGGCGAGTCCTCCCAGGTGTCGTACGGCTCGCCTGCGCCGGGGTCTGCGCCGAGGCCACGTCGTCGAAGCTCGTGGCCGCCACGTGCGGCACGAGCCGGAGGCGGCGGGCCCTCGCGCGACGATCACGTGCGCGAGCTCGGGCGCGCGCTCGACCAGATCGGCGCGCGATCGGGTGCCCGCTCCGCCGAGACGGCAAGCACGCGCGCCCTGGCCTCGGCGATCGAGCAGCGCGAGATCGACGGCCGGGCAGCAACGGGTTCAGCGGGCAGCGGGATGGCGCCGATCCGCATCGCGGCGAGGAAGGTGACGACGAGCTCGAGGCTGTCGAGCAGCACGAGCGCCACGCGCTCCTCGGGCCGCACGCCGAGAGCCGCGCAGGCCGCCCGCCGCGCGGCAAACGAGGTCGTGCAGCTCGTCGTACGTGACACGGCCGCTCTCGGCGCAGCAGCGCCACGCGCCCACCGTCGCCGGCTGCCAGCCGACGGTCGACCAGGTACGCGGACGCGTTGAAGGGCTCCACGGGAGCCTCGCCTACGTCACACGGCCCGGGCCGCGCCGACGGCGTGGTCGAGGAAATGGCTCCATTGCTCCCGGTGCCCGTGCACGATCTCGCCGTACTCGGCCTGGATCGCAGCCGTCACCGGCCCGGGCGCGGCGACCTCGATGTCGTCGATCGCGCGCACCGGCGTGATCTCGGCGGCGGTTCCGGTCACGAAGAGCTCGTCGGCCGTGTACAGGTCGGTGCGGATCAGCGGCTTCTCGCGGATCTCGTAGCCGAGCGCCGCGGCGAGCTGGAGCACGGTGTCGCGCGTGATCCCCGGCAGGATCGACGCCGAGAGGGCCGGCGTCGCGAGCCGTCCTCCCTTGACGGCGAAGATGTTGACCGTCGGGCCGTCCGCGACGAATCCGTCCTCGGTCAGGAGCAACGCCTCGCCGTAGCCGGCGCGGCGAGCCTCGAGCGCCGCGAGCATCGAGTTGAGGTAGATCCCGGTCGCCTTGGCCGCGTGCGGTATCGAGTTCGCCCCCATCCGCCGCCAGGTCGAGATCTTGAGCGTGATCCCGGTCTCCTGGGCCTCACGGCCGAGGTAGGCGTCCCACGGGAACGAGATGACGGCGACCTCGAGCGGGCTGCCGCCGGGAACGACGCCGAGATCGCCGTAGCCGTAGAAGGCGATGGGACGGACGTAGCACTCCGCGAGGCCGTTGACCGCCACGACGTCGAGGACAGCCGCCCGCAGCTCCTCCAGCGAGTACGGCAGCTCCATGTGGAGGATCTTCGCCGAGTGCCCGAAGCGCTCCAGGTGGTCGCCGAGCCGGAACACGGCCGGGCCCTCGGGGGTCTCGTAGGCCCGCATGCCCTCGAAGACGCCGGAGCCGTAGTGGAGGCCGTGCGCGGCGAGGTGGACCGTGGCGTCGGCCCAGTCGACGAGCTCGCCGTTGCGCCAGATCTTCTCGGTCGCCTGCATCGGCGCCCGTTGTCTAGCCCTGCGCCGAGGTCAACCGCTCGCGCAGCGCGGCCGTCGCCTGCTCGTCGACGCGCTCCTGCTCGAGGTCGAGGACGACGCCGTAGGACTCGCGCGCGTCCTCGACGCTCACGAACTCCTCCAGCACGTCGTCGAGCACCTTCTGCGGATCGCGCTCGAGCGGGTCGCCGTACCCGGCCGCGTTCGGGCTCACCGTCCGGATCGTGTCGCCCGGCTCGGCCCAGCGGGACTGGATCTTCGACGGCAGCTGGATCTCCTTGCCGTCCTTCGTGATGTAGATCGCGGCGCCCGGATAGCCGTCCTTGCCGCCGAAGATCCCCGGCGGCGGGTGCCGGTGGCCGTCGCCCTCGAGGCTCATGTGGGCGCGGTCGAGGAACTGCATGTCGCGGATCGAGCCGATGCCGCCGCGCCAGCGACCCGCACCGACCTTGTCGGTGCGCAACTCGTAGCGGGTCACGCGAATCGGGTAGTGCGCCTCGATGTCCTCGACCGGGTTGTTGCGCGTATTGGCGTAGAGCACGTCGACGGCGTCGATGCCGTCCTTGCCGAGCCGGCCGCCGTACGCCCCCTCCGTGATGTCCATGTAGACCCAGTGGTTCTGGTCGACGACGCCCGAGTAGGAGATCACCTTCATGTTCCCGATCCCGGCGGAGACGCGCTCGGGACAGATCTGGGACAGCGCGCGCATGAGCGTGTCGGCGACGATGTTCCCCGGGCAGAAGCGGCCGATCGTGGCACACGGGAACGTCGGGTTGGCGAGCGACCCGCGCTCGGCGATGATGCGCACCGGTCGCACGAGCCCCGAGTTCTGCGGCACGTACTCGTGCGTCGCCGTGTCGAGCAGGATCGATCGCAGCGTCACGTAGATCGCGACGTCGACCGTGCCGACGAACGGCATGTTGATCGAGCGGTCGGAGATCTGCGGCGCTGTGCCGGTGAGATCGACGGTCATCGTGTCGCCCTCGACGGTCACCGTCACCTTGATCCGCTGGTCGCGCTTGGCCGGGTCGGGATCGTCGGCGAAGCCGTCGATGATACCCCTCGGCGCTGTAGGTGCCGTCGGGGAGCTGCTCGATCTCCTGCCGCAGCATGCGCTCGGAGTAGGCCATGAGCTCCTCGCAGGCCGCCTCGACCGTCTCCCGTCCCCACTCCTCGAGCAGCTCGACGTAGCGCTGCGCGCCGATGTGGCAGGCGGCGACCTGGGCCTCCATGTCGCCGACCACCATGTCGCTGGCGCGGATGTTGTCGCGCATCAGGCGCCAGACGATGTCGTTCTTGACACCTCGGTCGTAGACCTTGAGGGCCTTGAACTGCAGCCCCTCCGCGTAGGCGTCGACGGCGTCGACGATGCCGCACGACCCGGGAGTCATGGCCCCGACGTCGAGGTGGTGCGCCGTGGTGACGCTGAAGCCGACGAGCTCGCCGTCGACGAAGATGGGGACGCAGAACCCGACGTCGGGCTCGTGCGAGGCGCCGTAGTACGGGGAGTTGTGCACGATGACGTCGCCCTCGTTGAACGTCTCGCCGCGCTCCTCGAAGAGCCGCATGATCCCGCGCACGTAACCGGGGATCGGGCCGAGCTGGAGCGGCGTCGAGAGCGCGCACTCGCAGATCTGCCGGCCCTCGGCGTCGAGCAGCGCGACGCCGAAGTCCTCGGACTCGCGGATGATCGACGAGTACGCCATGCGGGTGAGCTTGTGCCCCACCTCGAGGGCGATGTTGTCGAGCGCGCCCGCGATGACGCGTGCCGTGATCGGGTCGATCTTGCCCTCGGTCGGCTCGCCGCGCTCGTACTCGATGACGTCGACGATCGGCGCCTTCGTGGTTTCCTCGGTGACTGCCATCTTCTCTCCTGTCTAGACGCGGACGAGAACGTCCCCGGTCGGAAGCGCCTCGGCGCTCGCTCCCGGCGGCACGACCACGGTCGAGTCGAACTGGACGAGCACGGCCGGCCCCTGGACCGTCTCGCCGACCGGCAGCTTTTCGCGATGGTAGAAGGCCGTCGGCTGCGAGACGACCGAGCCGTCCTCGGTGAACCGGACGGGCGCCTCGTCGATCCGCGCCTCCTCGAGGCTCGTCGACTCGGGCGCCGGCAGAGCCGGCAGCTTCGGCATCTCGCCGACCGCGACGACCCTGATGTTGACGATCTGGATCGGGTTCTCGGGGAAGACGTGGCCGTACTCCTCCTCGTGCAGCCGGTTGAAGTCGGCCGTGAAGGCGCTCATGGCCTCCGCGTCGTGCGATCCCGACGCCATCGGCACCCGGAGCTCGTAGCCCTGGCCGACGTAGCGGGCGTCGGCCGCATGAAGGAGGGTGATGTGCTCCTCGCGCGACGCCGTCGCTGCGCAGCTGTCCGCGGGCCTCGGCGTCGAGGCGCGCGAAGTCCGCGTTGAGCCGCTCCAGGTCGGGGTCGCGGTCGAGCATGAACTCGTTCTGGATCAGGTCGTACTTCAGGTCGGTGGAGAGGAGCCCGATCGCCGACGTGAGCCCGGGGAACACCGGAATCAGCACCTGCGGGATGCCGAGCGAGCGGGCCACCTCGGCCGCGTGGAGCGGCCCGGCGCCTCCGAAGGCGACGAGCGTGAACTGGCGGGGGTCGTGCCCCTTCTGGATCGTTCGCGAGCGGATCGCGTTCGCCATGTTGTGGTTGACGAGCGTGATCACGCCGGCGGCGGCCTCGGGGATGCCGAGATCGAGCTGGTCGCTGAGCCGCTCGATTGCCGCGGTGGCGAGACTCGGATCGATCTCCATCTCGCCGCCGAGGAAGTACTCGGGCCGAAGGCGGCCGAGGACGACGTTCGCGTCCGTCACGGTCGCCTCCTCGCCCCCGCGCCCGTAGCAGGCGGGGCCCGGCTCGGCGCCGGCGCTACGCGGCCCGACGCGGAACGCGCCGCCCGGGTCGACGTAGGCGATGCTGCCGCCGCCGGCGCCGACGGTGTGCACGTCGATCATCGGCACGAGGATCGGGTAGCCCGCGATGAACGTCTCCCGGGCGGTCGCCTCGACGATGCCGCGCGGCGTGACGATGCCGATGTCGGCGCTCGTCCCGCCGACGTCGAACGTGATCAGGTTCTCGTGGCCGCAGCTGCGACCGACGTGGGCGCCGGCGAGCACGCCGGCGGCCGGTCCGCTCAGCAGCAGCGTGGCGGGCAGCTGCGCCGCCACCTCGCCGGTCACGACGCCGCCGTTCGAGCGCATCAGGCGCAGCTCGGCGGGCATGCCCCGGTCGGTCATCCGCCCCCGTAGGCGATCGAGATAGTTGCGTACCTTCAGCCCGACGAAGCCGTTGATCGCCGCCGTCGTGAAGCGCTCGTACTCGCGGAACTGCGGGAAGACGCTCGCGGAGGTCGTCACGAACACGTCGGGCCAGACCGACAGCACGATCTCGCGGGCGCGCTCCTCGTGGACCGGGTTGCGGTAGCTGTTGATGAAGCCGATCACGACGGCCTCGACGCCCTTCTCGCGAAGCTCCTGCGCGGCCTGCGCGACCTCGTCCTCGTCGAGCGGCGTCAGGATCTCGCCGCCGGGCCCGATCCGCTCGGTGACGACCTTGCGGTAGCGGCGCCGGATGAGCGCGCGATCCTGCCAGGGCACCTCCTGGTGGATCGAGTAGTGCTGGGGCCGCTGGTGCCGCGCGATGTGGAGGATGTCGCGGTAGCCGCGGGTCGTGATGAGCCCGACCGTGGCGCCGTCGTGCTGGAGGAGCGCGTTCGTCGCGATCGTCGTGCCGTGGAGGAGCGTGTCGATTGCGGTCGGGTCGCCGTCGGCGGCGCTCACTCCCTCGATCAGACCCTCGGAGGGGTCGGCGGTGGTCGAGGGCACCTTGTGGATCCGGACCTCGGAGGTCTCCGTGTCCGCGACGATGACGTCGGTGAACGTCCCGCCGACGTCGACGCCGGCGAGCTTCATCTAGGCGTCCTTCCCGTGTGACTCATCTCCTCCTCCTTCGACCTCGTCGGCGTCCGCATAGACCCCGTCGAGCACCGTGTCCGGATCCGGTAGCGGGCTTTCCTCCGCCCTGCGCGCCGCTTCGTGCAGAAGCGTACTCACCGACTGCGTGAGCTCGGCGTCCTCATCGTCGCCGAACGCGACGTGTTCGCGCAGCCAGGCGCGGAAGCGCTCGATCGGGTCGCGCCGTGCCCACTCGGCGCGGAGCTGGCTCGGAATGTAGCTGGAGTCGTCGTGCGCCCCGTGGCCCTCCATCCGCAGCGTGACGCACTCGAGCATGGTGGGGCCGCCCCCCTCGCGCGCCTTCTCGATCGCGTTCCTCGCCTCGCGGTACACCGCCAGCACGTCGGTGCCGTCGACGACGACGCCCTCGAAGCCGTAGGCGGCTGCGCGGTCGGCGACGTGCTCGGTGGCGTACTCGAGATTCGCGGGCGTCGAGTAGGCCCACTGATTGTTGTCGCACGATGAACACCACGGGTAGCCGGCGGACACCGGCGAAGTTCAGCGCCTCGTGGATCGGGCCCGTCACGGACGCTCCCTCGCCGAACCACGTGACGGCCACTCGCTTCTCGCCCCGGATCTTGAAGGCCAGCGCCTGACCGGTCGCGATCGGCGCCATCGCGCCCATGTGGCTGACCATCGCCACCATGCCGAGGCTCGCGTCGGCGAAATGCACGTTCGCGTCGCGGCCGCGCGCCGGCCCGTCGACCCGGCCCATGTACTGGGCGAGGATCCGCCACGGCTCGAGACCGCGGATGATGTGCACCGCCATGTCCCGCTGGGTGGCGGACACGGCGTCCTCGGGACGCAGCGCCATGCCGGTGCCCACGGCGGCGCCCTCGTTGCCGCGGCCCGTGTAGAAGCTGCCCGGAACCTTTCCCTGCTTGTAGAGGAGCTGACCGCGCTCCTCGACGCCGCGGTGCAGGAGCATGTAGCGCAGCATGTCGACGAGCTGCGCGCGCGACAGGCCGAGCTCGGAGGCGTCGCCCTGCGTTTCTGCCCCGGGCGCGAACCGCACCGCCATCAGGCCTGCTCCTTCCGCCGGAGGAGCGCCACGAGCTCGCCTTGCTGGACGAGAGTGTCGTCCTGCTTCAGCACCGAGATGCGCTGCGTCATGACGCCGCGGTCGGGCTTCGACGTCGGCCGCAGGTCGACCACCTCGGTCTCGACGCGCACGGTGTCCCCGATGAAGACCGGCGCGAGGAAGCGCCAGTCGCGGAGCTCGAGCAGGCCCATGAGCGTCCCGTCGAAGAGCCCGATGCCCTGGCGGAGGCCGGTCGCGATCCCGAGCACGAGGACGCCGTGGGCGACCCGCTGCCCGAACAGCGAGCCCTTCGCGAACTCGGCGTCCATGTGCAGCGGGTTGAAGTCCCCGGAGACCCCGGCGAAGTTGACGAGATCGGCCTCCGTGATCGTCCGCCGCAGCGTGTGGAACACCGAGCCGACCTCGACGTCCTCGTAGTAGAGCGGGGGCATGCGCGTCACGCTCCGCGCTTGACGACGACCGACTTGAGATCGGTGTAGTAGTCGAGCGCCTCGATGCCGTGCTCCTTGCCGAAGCCGCTCTCGCCGACGCCGCCGAAGGGAAGCTCGTCGTAGATCTTCTGCGGCGAGTTGATCCACGTGTAGCCGGCCTCGAGCCGCTCGGCCGCGAGCGTGGCCGAGTCGAGGTCGCGCGTGAAGATCGAGGAGCCGAGCCCGAACGGCGAGCCGTTCGCGAGCTCGATGGCCTCGTCGAGCCCGGAGACGCGCCAGATCGGCAGCACCGGCCCGAAGACCTCCTCGGTGGCGACCTTCGCGTCGCGTCGCCGGCTCGCGCACGAGCGTCGGCTCGTAGAAGAACCCCGCGTCGTACGGGTCGCCCGCCGGCCGTCTGCCGCCGTGCAGGAGCTCGCCGCCCCGCTCGAGCGGCGTCCGCGAGCTGCTCCTCGATCGCCTCGCGCTGGCCTGCGGTGTGAAGCGGCCCGAGCGTGACTCCCTCCTGCGGTTCCCGGGCCGACGCGCAGCCGCCGGCCTTGCCCACGCAGCTTCTCGACGACCTCGTCCGGCAACCGCCTCCTCGACGTAGAGCCGCTTGACGGCCAGGCACGCTTGCCCGCAGTTGAAGAAGCGGCCCGACGCTGGCGGCGCTCACGGCGGCATCGAGATCGGCGTCGGCGCAGATGATCATCGGATCCGAGCCGCCGAGCTCGAGGGTCAGGCGCTTCGTCCCCTCGGCGGCGAGCGCCATGACCTGCGCGGCCGACCGGCGTCGAGCCCGTGAACGCAACCTTGCGGACGAGCGGGTGGCGGACGAGCAACGGCCCGAGCTCCGAGCCCTTGCCGGTGACGACGTTGAACGCGCCGGCCGGGACGACCGGCCTCGTGCATCAGCGCCGCGATGCGCAGCGTCGTCAGGGGCGTCGTCTCGGCCGGCTTGGCGACGACCGTGTTGCCCGTGAGCAGCGCGGGGCCGAGCTTGTTCGCGAGCAGCGTGGTCGGGAAGTTCCACGGCACGACGGCGACGACGACGCCGAGCGGCCGCCGCAGGATCAGACCGTGCGCGCGCTCGTCGAGCGCCGGCACGTACCCGCCGCGAATCGCCTTGGCCAGGCCGGCGTAGTGCTCGATCGTGTGGACGAAGCGATTGAGCTCGAGCCGTGCCTCCCGCAGCGGCTTGCCCTGCTCGCGCGTCAGGAGCAAGGCGAGCGGCTCGACCTCCTCGTGCACGCGCTCGGCCGCCGCGCGCAGCACCTCGCCCCGCGTTGCCGCGGGCAGCTCCGACCAGCCCGGGAACGCCCGGGCGGCCGCCTGGACGGCAAGCTCGACCTCGGCGGCGCCGGCCTGCGGCGCCTTGCCGACCTCCTCGCCCGTGGCGGGATCGCAGACCTGTGTCCACCCGAGCCCGTCGCCGGCGACGAAAGCGCCGTCGACGAACATGCCTTGCTCCGTACCGGACTCGACGACCGTCATCAGTTGCCCGTGAACTGCGGCCTCGCGCTTCTCGACGAAGGCCGTGACGCCTTCCTTCGCGTCCTGCGTCCGGAAGAGCGCGTCCATCAGCTCCTGCTCGCGCTTCATGCCCGCGTCGAGCGGCCCCTGCAGGCCCTCGTGCACCGCGAGCTTGATCGAGCCGATCGCCCGCTGCGCGCCCTTGACGAGCGTCTCGCAGTAGGCGGCCGTCTCCGCCTCGAGCTGATCCGCAGGCACGAGCCGGTCGAGCAGGCCGACCTGGAAGGCCTCGGCCGGGGTCAGCGTGCGGCCGGAGACCATGAGATCGAGCGCCCGGCTCGCGCCGATGAGCCGCGGGAGGCGCTGGGTGCCGCCGTTGCCGGGCAGCAGTCCCAGCGTCGACTCCGGGCAGCCCGAGCCGGTGCTCGCCCTCCGCGCCGAAGCGCAGGTCGCAGGCGAGCGCCATCTCGAGACCGCCGCCGAGCGCGTGGCCGCCGATCTGCGCGATGAAGATCTTGGGGACCGCCGCGATCGAGCCGAGCACCTCGTGCGCCCGGCGCACCATGTCCATGTTCGCGTCGGGCGTGTTCGCCATGAAGGCCTTGATGTCGGCGCCGGCCGAGAAGAAGCGATCGAGGCCGCTGCGCATGACGACGACCTTGACGTCGTCGTCGCCGGCGGACTCGTCAACGGCCGCGCCGAGCTCCTCGACGAACGCCATGTCGTAGGAGTTGGCGGGCGGGTTCGCCAGCGTGATGAAGCCGACGCCGGCGTCCTTGGAGAACTCGACGGCCATTACCCCAGCCCTCCTACGACGACGGATTTGAGCTCGGTGTAGTGGTCGAGCCCCTCGATGCCGTGCTCCTTGCCGATGCCCGAGTCCTTGACGCCGCCGAACGGCAGCTCGTCGTAGCCGTAGTGGATCTGGTTGACCCAGGTCATCCCGGCGTCGAGCTCGTGGGCGGCCCGGTGGATGAGCCGGGCGTCGTACGTCCAGACCGACGAGCCGAGCCCGTAGCGCGAGGCGTTCGCGCGCTCGATCGCCTCGTCCATGTCCTTCACCTTGAAGATCGGGAGCACCGGGCCCGAACGTCTCCTCGACCGCGACGCGCGAGTCGTCCGGCGCGCCGGCCACGAGCGTCGGCAGCATGAAGTAGCCCTTCTCGGAATCCTCCGGCGCGGTACCGCCGAAGAGCACGTCTCCGCCGCGCTTGCGCGAGTCCTCGACCTGCTCGAGCAGCGTCTCGCGCTGGCCGGCGGTGTGCACGGGCCCCATGCGGATCTTCGGCTTCTCGGCCTTGACCCAGCCGGCGCCCGGCTCGTAGCGCTCGAGCTCGGCCAGCGAGCTGCTCGACGCACGCGTCGTAGACCTCCTCGAAGACGTAGACGCGCTTGCCGGCGAGGCACGACTGGCCGGCGTTCCAGAAGCGGCCGATGAGGACGCCCTTGACGGCGCGCTTCACGTCGGCGTCGGCGCAGATGATCACCGGGTCGGAGCCGCCGAGCTCCATGGTCACCCGCTTGAACTGCGGCCCCGCGATGCCCATGATCCGGCGCCCGGTCTCGGTCTCGCCGGTGAAGGCGACGCGCCGTACGTCCGGATGGCCGGACAGCGCGTCGCCGATGTTGGCGCCCGTGCCGGTGACGACGTTGAGCACGCCGGCGGGGAGCCCGGCCTCGTGCATGAGCTCCGCCACGATCAGCGCCGAGAGCGGAGTCGTCGTGGCGGGCTTGACGACGACCGTGTTCCCGGCCACGAGCGCCGGGCCGATCTTCGTCCCCATCAGGGTCAGCGGGTAGTTGAACGGGACGATGGCGGCGACGACGCCGACCGGCCGGCGGATGACGAGGCCGTAGGACTCGCCGAGCGCCGACGGGAGCGGCTGGTAGGAGCCGCGCAGCTTCGTCGAGAGATCGGCGTAGTAGCGAAGCCCGTGGATGAGGTGATCGAGCTCGCCCGCGGCCTCGAACGTCGGCTTGCCCTGCTCGTGCACGAGCGTGTCGACGAGGCGCTCGCGATTCGCATCGAGGAGCTCGAGGCTCTTGCGAAGGATCTCGGCTCGCGCCTCGGGATCGGTGCGCGACCAGGCGGGAAACGCTGCCAGCGCGGCCGCGACGGCGGCGTCGACGTCCTCGGGGGAGCCGCTCGGGACCGTGGCCACCGTCTCCTCGGTGGCCGGGTCGAGAACGTCGAGCTCCTCCCCGTTCCGCGCGGCACACCACTCGCCGCCGATCAGCATCTCAGGCATCCGCCAGCTCCCTCGTCTCGTCTCTCTGGTAGCGCCGCCGCAACTCATCGTAGGCGGGCGCGGCCTGGGCGACCCAGGCCTTCGAGCTGCCGCCGAGCTCCTTTGCCACACGGGCCGGGACTCCCACCGCGAGATGGCCGGCGGGGATCTCCTGACCCTCGGCCACGACCGCGCCCGCGGCCACCATCGCTCCCTCCCCGACCCGGGCCCGCTGCAGGATGACGCAGCCCATGCCGAGCACCGCTCCGTCCTCGATCACGCAGCCCTCGAGCAGCGCGCCGTGGCCGACGATGATGTTGCGTCCGACGACGGTCGGCAGCCCGGGGGCGCAGTGGATCACCGCGTTGTCCTGAACCGACGTGCCCTCGCCGACCTCGATCTGGTCGAAGTCGCCCCGCAGCACGGCGCCGAACCAGATGCTCGCCCGGGAGCCCACCGTGACGTTGCCGATGAGGGAGGCGGTCGGGGCCAGCAGAGCATCCTCGGCGACGACCGGCGTCGCTCCCTCGAAGGTGACGATCGTCGCCACTCCTAGACCGCCGTCGGGATGGTGTAGGGGCCGGATCTCATCCGGCCCGGTCCCGCTTCCTGACGAGCTCGAACGGGCTGTGGCAGGCCCGGCAGAACCACTGCTCGGTCATGAGCCCGGGCCCGAAGTCGGCGAGCCGCTCGACGTCCTCCGACTCACACCACACGCACGTCACGGGCGGGCTCGCGGTCGGAGCCGGCTCGAGCCGTCTCTCCAGGCTGTTCCACGTCTCCCACGGCAGCGTCCCGTACTCCCAGGCCTCGCTCTTCGCGTTCCAAACTATGCCGACGTCGAGCCCCGGCTGCCGCGAGAACCGGCATGACGCGCGCGAGGAAGCTCTGGCGCAGGCGCTCGTTGTCCAGCTCGACGAGCCCCGCCCCCTTCAGGACGTCGAGGCCGGTCTCGCCCGGAGGCCCGAACCAGCAGAGGATCTCCGGCAGGATCGCGGTGGCGCAGCGCTCGAGCTCCGGACGCGGCCGACGTTCCGCGAGCTCGCGAACCCGGCCGGCGGCGAACTTCGAGTGCGTGGGCTCGTCCGCCACGATCCGTGCTCGCGCGACGGCGGAGGACGTCGGGCCCGGCTCGCTCGAGCCCCTCGAGCATGATCGCACGGCCGCGTCGACGAGGAAGAGCGCCGCGACGGCGTACGGCCAGCTCGGGAACCGCTCGCGCAGGAGCGTGAGGCAGTACTTGCGCTCGCGGTCGTCGTCTCGCTCGAGCGGGACGGGTGCGCCCGGCAGCTGCTCGAGGAAGGAGTACAGCGGCCGCGTGTGGCCGAGCTCCTCCTGCGCGATCGCGGCGCAGGCCACCGCGCTCTCGAGCGTGGGCGCTCCGATCGCCGACTCCGACAGCCGGCGGCCGAGGAAGTACTTGTTGTCGGCGAGCACGACGACGAGGTTGGCGAGCGCCGCGTCGAGGCTGCTACTCGCCGTCGTCGTCATCTCCGTCCTCTTCGTCCTCGCGGCGCAGGACCCAGACCACGTCGTCCTCGCACACGAGCGAGAGCTCGATCAGCCCCTCGCCGTGGCGGTCGAGCGCCACACTGCGCGCCTGCTCGTCGCCGCCGGCGGCGAGCAGCTCCAGCTCGTGCAGCGGCTCCTCGTAGAGCGGCACGGCCGAACACGTGGTAGGGGCGGACGACGGTCACGACGGCCTGATGACCTCGATGACGGCACGGCGGGGGACGATGAACATCTCCACCCACCGGAACTCGTCGTAGAGCGTCGTGGAAAAGACCTCGGCGTCGGACTGATCGACGGCCTCCACCGATCCGACGTGGCGAATGCGGGACGTCGCGGTCCTCGCGCGCGAACACGTCCCAGTGCTCCCGCTCCGGCGCGGCGCTCACGTCACCCCGACCTGCCGCAGCCGGGCGAGACCGCGCGGCGAGATGTCGGCGCGCGACCAGGGCTCGTAGACCTCCTCGATCTCGACGGCGTGGATGCCCGGGCAGCTCGAGCAGGCGCTCCTCGATGTCGTCCCGGATCAGCTCCGTGCACGGACAGCCGAGCGAGCAGAACGTGACCTCGACCTTCGCCGTCCCGTCCTCGACCGCGAGGCCGCGGATCAGGCCCAGGTCGACGAGGCTGACCGGATACTCCGGGTCGAGCACGTCGGCCAGGGCGTCGCGAAGGCTCTCCTGCGTGACACGCGCTCACGCCGCCAGCCCTGCCTGGAGCTCGCGGTAGCCGGCCTGGAGCTGCGCGACGAACTCCTCGTTCGACGGCCCGCGCCGCTTCCAGCGCGCGAGCACCTGGTCCCACGTGATCGCGCCGTCCTCGAGCAGCCAGCGCTTCTCGCCCTCGTCGAACTCGACCGGGAAGGGCATGTCGATCTCGTACTTCCCGCTCGCCTCGTCGAGGTGAGCGGGGACGTCGATCCCGATCGACTCGCAGAACGGCACGGCGGTGGACATCCACTCCTGCCGCAGCGTGTCGTTGCTCTTGCCCTTCAGCCCGAAGCCGAGCTGCTCCTTGTGGCGCTTGAGGTCGTCCGGCAGCCCGAACCACTCGAGCGTCATGACGAACATCCAGTCGACCGCTGCCTGCAGCTTCGGCTTGTGCTCGGGATCCTGTGCGAGCGTGCGCATCCAGCGCTCGCCGTGCCGGAGGTGGAACGTCTCCTCCCGGTCGACCTTGACCAGCGCGCGCTTCCAGGGGCCGTAGCTCGTGTGCTCGTAGATGTCGGAGAGGAGGACGAACCCGGCCCGGTCGTAGAAGCCGTTCGCGACGACCATCTCGTACCAGGAGTCGAGCGGGACGTCGAACGCGTACGGGTAGCGGAAGTCGGCCGGCTCGCGCTCGTAGATCAGCGCGTCCGTGTCGACGCCGAGGTCGCGGAGCATCCGGTACGCGATGTGCGCATGGCCGAGCTCGTCCTGGATGATCCCGACGACGGAGATGTAGGACTGCATCCGCGGCGCGTGCTGGGCGGCCCGGAGGTAGGCCGGGGCGCTGACCAGCTCGGTGTCGCCCGAGACGATGAGCGTGCGCTTGAGGCCCTCGACGTAGCGCTCGTTCGCGTGCTCGGGCCCCTCGACGAGCTTTCCCTGCCCGATCCGCTCTACAAGCTCGGCGTCGTCCATCCGTCGATACGCTACCCGCCCGCAGCGAGCGAACGGGCGGTCGCGACGACCTCGGAGACGAGGAGCGCGAGGTGCTCGGAGCCGGTGTCCGGGTTCAGGATGCAGGCGCGCATCGTCTCGCGGCCGTCGAAGACCGTGCCGGTCACGAAGGCGCGGCCTCTCGCCTGCACGGCAGCGGGCAGCGAGCGGTTGACCTCCTCGAGGCGTTCGGGTGGACAGGCGGCCGGTCGCGCTCGGAAGGCGACGATTGACGTTTCGGGAACGGCGGTCAGCTCGAGCTCGGGCTCACGCTCGATCAGGCCCGCCAGCTCGCGGGCGAGCTCGTTCGCGCGCACCACCTGGGCTGCGATGCCCCGCGCGTCCGCGCGAGGCGATGGTGGCCCACGTCTTCAGCGCACGGAACGGCCGCGTCTGCTCGAGCCCGTACTCGGCGAAGCTGCCGACCGCCGCACCGGCGTCCTGGCGCAGGTAGGGCGGGATGAGGCTGAACGCGTCGCGCAGATCGTCGGCCCGCCGCACGAGTGCGCAACCGGAGTCGACCGGGACGCCGAGCCACTTGTGCGGGTCGAGCGCCAGCGAATCGGCCAGCTCCATGCCGCGGTACCGGTCCGCTATCGCGGGGTCGAGGATGCCGACCGCGCCGTAGGCGCCGTCGACGTGGAACCAGAGGCCCTCCGCGGCCGCGACGTCGGCCAGCTCCTCGAGCGGGTCGATCAGGCCCGCGTTGACGGTGCCCGCCGAGCCGACGAGCAAGGCCGGGAGGGCGCCGCCGGCGCGGTCCTCGGCAACGGCGGTGCGCAGTGCGTCCGCGTCGAGCCGGCCGCCGTCGAGCGGCACCTCACGCATCCACCCGCTGCCGACCCCGAGCAGCTCGAGCGCGCGGCGGACACAGCTGTGGGCCTCGTTCGGCACGTACGCGACGAGCTGCGGCGCGCCCACAAGACCGTCGCGGCGCACGTCGTGCCCGGCCGCCGCCAGCGCACGGTTGCGGGCGCCCGCGAAGCAGACGATCGTCGCCGCGGAGGCGCCGCTCGTGAGCAGGCCGCCACCCGGCTCGTGCGGGAAGCCGACGAGCTCGGCCAGCCAGCGCACGACCGCCCGCTCGACGTACATGTCCGCGTGGTCGCCGAAGACGGTCGCCGGGTTCATCGCGGCCGCCGCCAGCGACGCAGCGACACCGGCCAGCGAGGGTGGCCCGTTGACCCAGCCGAAGAAGGCCGGATGGCCGTTGCCCATGGCGTGAGGCAGCACGTCGCGCAGCGTGGCCGCGACCAGGTCGTCCAGCTCTGTGCCGTCCTCCGGCAGAGGCTGGGTGAGCAGCCGCTCGCGCACTGCCTCGGGGACCGGCTGCCAGACCGGGTGCGACGGGAGCTCGGCGAGGTGGTCGGCGACGCCGTCCACGAGCGCGTGCGCGGCGCGCCGGAACGCCTCGACGTCGCCGTCGTCGGCCGTGCGGGTGGCGGGGTCGCTCACAGCGCAAGCATAGGTTCCCGGGTCGGTCCACTCCGCGCCCGGCGCGATGAAGCCCAGGCCGCTCTTCGTTGGGTGCGAGCTCTGCTAATCTACAACCAGATGGTTGTATGTGATGGAGCCGACGAAGCCGTGGACGACCTGTTCCATGCGCTGGCCGACGCCACTCGCCGCGACATCCTCCGCCGCTCTGCCCGAGGCGAGCTGTCCGTGTCACGGTTGGCCAACGCCTACCCGATGAGCTTCGCCGCCGTGCAAAAGCACGTTGCGGTGCTGGAGCGGGCGGGTCTGGTCACGAAGGAGCGCCGCGGACGGGAGCAGCTCGTCCGCAGCGACCCGGAAGCCGTGCGCCGGGCGCGACAGGCGATCGACCAGCTCGAGACGGCCTGGCGCGGGCGAGTCGACCGGATGTCCCGGCTACTGGCAGAGGCCCCGGGCCTCGAAGACGACAACACGAGGAGAGGACACGACCGATGAGCGTCAGCAGCATCGACAAGGACTTCGACAGCATGACCCTCACCCTGATCGCCGACTTCGACGCCCCGATCGAGCGGGTGTGGGAGCTGTGGGCCGACCCGCGGCTGCTCGAGCGCTGGTGGGGGCCGCCGACCTACCCGGCGACCGTGGAGGAGCACGACCTCACGCCCGGCGGCGCCGTCACGTACTTCATGACCGGCCCGGAGGGCGACACGCACCGTGGCTGGTGGCGGATCACGTCGGTCGAGCCGCCGAGCGCCCTCGAGTTCACGGACGGGTTTGCCGACCAGGACGGGACACCCAACCAGGACATGCCCACGACCGAGGTGCACGTGCAGCTCACCGACCGCGACGGCGGCACCCGGATGGAGCTGCGCTCCGTCTTCGGCAGCAAGGAGCACATGGAGCAGCTGATGAACATGGGGATGGCCGAAGGCCTGCAGCAGGCCGTCGATCAGATGGACGCCTTGCTCGCCGGCTGAAAGCGGAGCCTCAGGCCGACACGGGGCCGTACGCCTTCGGGTAGCTCACGAACTCCTTCGGCTCCGGCGCCATGAACGACGCCGCGCGGCTCGTCGTCACGCCGTAGTCGACGAGGCTCTCGATCATCTTCACGCCGCAGGCGATGCCGTCGAAGACCGGGACGTCGACCGCGCTCTGCACGGCCTTGTCGAGCGGCCCCATGCCCGCGCACCCGAGACAGATCGCCTCGGCGCCGTCCTCCTCGACCGCCTCCTTCGCCGCCTTCACGATCTCGCGCTCCGCGGCGCTCGGGTCGCGCTCGCAGTCGAGCACCGACAGCGGCGTCGTGCGGATGGACGCGCAGCGGGCCTCGAGCCCGTGCATGCGGATGACGTCCTCGACGAACGGCTTGACCCGCGGCAGCACCGTGACGACCGAGAACTTGTGCGCCACCGGGCAGGCCATCAGCATCGAGGCCTCCGCCGTCCCCACGACCGGCACGGGCGAGATCTCGCGCGCCGCGTACAGCGCCGGATCGCCGTAGCAGCCGATCACGACCCCGTCGAACTCGGAGACGCGCTCCTGGATCGTCTCGAGCGTCGCGAGCGCAGCCACCGTCTCCTCGTAGTGCCCCTCGATCGAGCGCGGGCCCCACTCCGGCCGCGTGATCTCGATCTCGGTGTCGGCGCGCGCGTAGCGTCTCGCGGCCTCGCCGATGTCGCGGGTCATCTCCTCCGAGGTGTTGGCGTTCACAACCAGGATCCGCATGAGTGCCTCCAGTGGTGGGACTAGGAAGAGCTTAGTGCTCACAGCCAGGAGTACGGTCATCGGCCTGGCGGCGAAGAGCAAGCGGGGCAAGGACGCAGGGAACGTTCGTATCCGGAGGATACGGGCGTGACCGAGGACGCCGCCCCGCGCAGCTTTGCAGCCGACAGGACACGATCGTAATCCTGGCTGGGGGCACTGTCATGAGGTCGCGGGAAACCGCTCCCGCCAGTGATTCGCGATGTCGATGCCACGAGCGAGCCAGACGCGGTCGTGGCTCTGCACGTGGTCGACGAAGCGCTCGAGCGCGCCGATTCGCCCGGCCCTGCCGACGAGGCGGCAGTGCAGCCCGACGTTCATGAGCCTCGGCGAGCGCGCGCCCTCCGCGTACAGCGCGTCGAACGTGTCGCGCAGGTACTCGAAGAACGGCGTGCCCCAGTTGAACCCGGGCGTCGTCGTGAAGCGGTGGTCGTTGACGTCGGCGGTGTACGGGATCATCAGCAGCGGGCGGCCCGACTCCGTCACCCAGTAGGGCAGCTCGTCGGCGTAGGAGTCCTGGCTGTAGACGAAGCCGCCCTCCTCGGCCACGAGCCGCACCGTGTTCTCGCTGCGGCGGCCGAGGAAGTGGCCGAGCGGCCGCGTGCCTGCGACAGCGGTCGTCACCTCGACCGCCTTGCGGATGTGCTCGCGCTCCTCGTCCTCCGGCATCCCGTGGTGGTCGATCCAGCGGTAGCCGTGGCTCGCGATCTCCCAGCCCGCCTCGACCATCGCCGCGACCGCGTCCGGATTGCGCTCGAGCGCCATCGCGACCCCGAAGACGGTGATCGGGATGCTCGCGCTCGGTGAAGAGCCGGTGCAGCCGCCAGAAGCCGACCCGGCTGCCGAACTCGTACATCGACTCGACCGGCAGGTAGCGCTCGCCCTGCCGCGGGCAGCGCGAAGCCGAACTCCGTCAGCAGGCTCTCGGAGGCCGCGTCGCCGTGGAGGATCGTGTTCTCGGCGCCCTCTTCGTAGTTGATGACGAACTGGACCGCGATGCGGGCGTCGCCCGGCCAGGCGGGATCGGGAGGATTCCTCCCGTACCCCACCATGTCCCGCGGGTAGCGCCGCGGCGGGCGTGGCGTCGGTCACGCCGGCAGCTCTGCGACCGCGCGCACCGGCGAGCCCGTGCCTCCGACCCACTTGAGCGGATAGCCGGTGAACTGGAACTCGCCCTTCCCGAGCAGCTGCTCGAGGTTGACGAGCCACTCGTAGTGCACCATGCCGCGGTCGCGGCAGACGCGATGGTTCGGGAACTCCTTCGTCCCGGCCTTGTCGGTCGAAGGGCCCTTCGACGCCGTGGACGCGCGAGCGGTCGGCGAGCCAGTGCGACGCCTCCGTCGTGAGGCCCGGGTTCATCGTCACGATCTCGCGGTTCGGGCCAGTGCCGGTCGTGGAAGCCGGTGCACATCAGCACGATGTGGCCGTCGATCTCGACGCCCGACTTCTCCTCCGCCGCGCTCGAGCTCGTCGACGTCGATCGTCGCCGAGATCGGGGATGTGGCGCAGGTCGAGGCAGACGGCCTTGCCGGTGAACCAGTCGAGCGAGCACCTCGTCGATCGGGGCGCCGCCCTCCTCGATGTGAAGCGGCGCGTCGACGTGCGTGCCGACGTGCTCCAGCATCGAGATGTAGTTGATCGAGTACGTCATCGGATCGCCGGGCTCGCCGAGGCCCGCCGACTTCGCCAGCTCGTGCGTGACGTAGGGGAGGATGATCGGCGACGGGAAAGAACGCATGCGCGGGCATGTCGTTCGTGATGTCGAGCGAGAGATCGACGAGGATCGTCCCGCGCTCCGTCTGGACCGATCCGGTCTCGGTCGTTGCGCTCATGACTCCCTCCTGGTCGTGGCTTCAAGGGCTGAGTCGCGGCGGTCGGTCACGCGCCGCGACTTGAACTCCGTGGTGGGCAGGCTCCCGGGCGGGCAGACCGTGACGCTGCGGCGAGAGCCCGATCGCGAGCTTCACGCTCTCGGCGACCACGGCCGCCATGCCGTGGTCGTCGGCCTCGACCTCGAGCGTCAGCACGTCGAGCTCGTCCGGGCGCTCGACGACGATCCGGTACTCGGAGCCGACGCCGGGCACGCGACCCGAGCGCGTCCTCGATCGACGTTGGGGTAGACGTTCACCCCGCGCACGATCAGCATGTCGTCGACGCGGCCGTAGACGCCGTCGGGCAGGCGACGGTACGTGCGCCCGCACGGGCACGGCTCCGCGGTCACGCGAGCGAGGTCGCCCGAGAACAGAGCCGGATCATCGGCTGCGAGGTCCGTTCGAGGTGCGTGTAGACGGGCACTCCCTCGCCGTCGTCGACCGGCTCCAGGGTCTCCGGATCGACGAGCTCCGTGTAGACGACGTCCTCCCAGAGGTGCATGCCGGCGCGCTCGGCGCATTCCGCGTTCGTCATCCACGGGGTCATCTCGGCCATCGAGCCCGTGTCGATCGCAGCTCGCGCCGAACGTCTCCTCGATCCGGCGCTTCGTCGCCGGGATCCCGGCGCCGGGCTCTCCGGAGAAGAACATGATCCGGAAGCCGAACGCGGCCGGGTCGATGTCGCGCTCGCGGGCGACCCGGGCGAGGTGGAGCGCGTAGGACGGCGTCCCGTAGAAGACGCTCGGCCGACAGCGTCCGCAGGTAGTCGAGCGCCCGCTCCGTCTGTCCCGGCACGCCGGCGCCGAACGGGAGATCGACGCGGCGCCGAGCGCGCTCGGCGCCGGCGAGCGCTCCCCAGCTGCCCATGTAGAGGCTGAAGAACGACCCGATGAAGACGGTGTCCGAGGGCCGCACCCCGAAGCTCCACATGATGCGCGCGTGCGCAGCGCCGATCCTGCGCCCAGTCGTCGCGCGAGATCGCGAACACCGTCGGCCGGCCCGTCGTGCCCGACGTCCCGTGGATGCGCGCGATCTCCTCGGGCGGGCAGCAGACGTTCGAGCCGAACGGCGGGTGCTCCTCCTGGTCGGCGCGGATCAGCGTCCTTCGTCACGAACGGGAAGCGCGCCAGGTCGGCGAGCGTCTCGAGCGTCTCGGGGCCGACGCCGGCGTCGGCCCACAGGCGCCGGTAGAACGGCGAGCGCTCCCACGCGTAGGCGACCTGCGCCGCGCAGCTTCGCGCAGGACGATCTCGGCGCGATCCTCGGGCGGCATCGTCTCGTCGGGCGACCAGTAGCGCTCGCCGCTCGCCGGGACAACCGCAGGATCGGCTCGGAGGCCAGGCCTCGGTCACGCGTGCGCTCCGCGGCGTCTCGGCCACCGCGTCCCGGATGAAGCCGACGATCTCCGGCAGCGGCGTGTCGACGCCGAACACCTTGCCGTACCCCGAGTTCCTCGAGCGCCGTCGCGTCCTCGGGGAGGATCGTGCCGCCGGCGATCACGAGCACGTCCTCCGCGCCCTCGTCGCGCAGCTGCTCGAGCAGCCGCGGGAAGATCGTCATGTGCGCCCCGGACAGCACGCTAACGCCGATGGCGTCTACGTCCTCGTCGAGCGCGGTGCGGGCGACTTCGGCCGGCGAGCGGTGCAGGCCCGTGTAAACGACCTCCATGCCGGCGTCGCGCAACGCCCGGGCCACGACCTTGACGCCGCGATCGTGCCCGTCGAGGCCGATCTTGGCCATCAGCACCCGGATCGGCGGCTCGCCATCGTGCCGGTCAACCATCAGAAGACGACGGTCTCGACGTAGGAGCCGAAGACGGCGCGCAGCGACCTCGACGATCTCCCCGCCCGTGGCCCGCGCCCGGACGGCCTCGATGGTCGGAGGCATGAGGTTCTTGTCCGACCCTGCGGCCTCGCAGACAGCGTCGAGGGCCTCCCGAACGAGCGCTCTCGTCGCGCCCCGCCTTGAACTCGCGAAGCGCGGCGAGCTTGCGCGGCTCGACCTCCGGGATCGACCCGGTGCAGGGCGAACGGCGGCGGCTCGGCCTCCTCTCGATAGGCGTTCACGCCGACGACCACGCGCTCGCCGCCCTCCTTGGCCAGCTGGTAGCGAGTACGCGGAGTCGGCGATCTCCTGCTGGAAGTAGCCCGCCTCGATGCACGCGCGCGTGCCGCCGCGCTCGTCGATCTCGTCCAGGTAGGCGCGCGCGTCGCGCTCGATGGCGTCGGTCAGCGCCTCGACCGCGTACGAGCCGCCCAGCGCGTCGATCGTGGACGCGACGCCGGACTCCTCGAGGATGATCTGCTGCGTTCGCAGCGAGACCTTCATCGCGAGCTCGGAGGGAATCGCGAGCGCCTCGTCCATCCCGCTCACGTGCAGCGACTGCGCGCCGCCGAAGACGGCGGCGAGCGCCTGCACCGCGCCGCGGGTGACGTTGTTGAGCGGCTGGGGCGCGGTCAGCGTGGAGCCCGCCGTCTGGCAGTGGAAGCGCAGGCGCATCGACTCGGGCCGCTGCGCGCGCCGAAGCGCTCGCGCGCGATGCGCGCCCAGAGGCGGCGCGCCGCACGGAACTTCGCCACCTCCTCGAGAAAGTCGGAGTGGGCGATGAAGTAGAACGAGAAGCGCGGCGCGAACTCGTCGAACGGCATTCCCGTCGCGAGCACCTCGTCGGCGTAGGCGATCGCGGAGGCGAGCGTGAACGCCACCTCCTGCACCGCCGTCGAGCCGGCCTCGCGGATGTGGTAGCCGCTGATGTTGACCGGGTTCCAGCGCGGCAGCCGCTCGGCGCCGAACATGATCATGTCGCGCACGATCCGCAGCGACGGGCCGACGGGGTAGATCCATTCCTTCTGGGCGACGAACTCCTTGACGATGTCGGCCTGCGTCGTGCCCGAGAGCCGCTCCCACGGGATCTCCCGCTCGTCGGCGACGACGAGCAACATGGCGAGCAGGATCCACGCCGACGGGTTGATCGTCATCGAGACGCGACCTGCCCGATGTCGATGCCCGTCGAAGACCCGATGCAGATCGTCCACGTGGTCGATCGCCACGCCCTCGCGGCCGACCTCGCCGTAGGAGCGCTCGTCGTCCGAGTCGAGGCCCATCAGGGTCGGCATGTCGAAGTCGACGGAGATCCCCGTCTGGCCGTTCTCGATCAGGTAGCGCAGGCGCTCGTTCGTGTCCTCGGGCTCGCCGTAGCCCGCGATCTGCCGCATCGTCCAGGGCCGGGCGCGGTACATCGTCGGGTAGGGGCCGCGCAGGAACGGGTACTCGCCGGGAAAACCCTCGCCGTCGGGCTCACGAGGGGCGTGCTCGGCCGTGTAGACGCGCTCGACGAGGCGGCCGGAGCCGGTCTCGAAGCGCTCGCGGCGCTCGGGAAAGCGCTCGAGAAAGGGCGCGACCGCCTCTCGCTCCCAGCGCTCGCGCTCCTCACTAACCGCTCGGGCTGCCCGCCTGCCATGGTCGAGAGCGATAAGGTTAGACCAATGGCACGGGTATCGTCGCCCCACGTCGTACCTCCGACCCGTCGAGGGCCGGCGGGCCTTCGAGGAGATCCTCTTCCAGCTCGAGGATGCCATCCTGGCGGGCCATCTCTCGGCCGGCGACCGGCTGCCGCCGGAGCGCGAGCTCGCCCAGCGGTTCGAGGTCTCCAGAACGTCCGTGCGCGAGGCGTTGCGGGTGCTCGAGGCGCTCGGCATCGTGCGCGTGCGCCGCGGCGCGGAGAACGGCGCGACGCTGCTCGAGGAGCCGAGCAACGCCCTCGCGCACCTGCTCCGCTTCTACCTGGCGCTCGAGCACGTGAGCATGGCGAGCCTGCTGGAGTTCCGGACGGCCCACGAGTCCTGGATGGCCGCCGCGGCCGCGCGCCGCCGGCCCGAAGCCGAGCTCGCGGAAGCGGCTGAGGCGCTGGAGCGCATGGAGGCGGAGGACCTCAGCGAGCGCGCGTTCCTCGAGGCCGATCTCGCCTTCCACACGGCACTGGCCCGCGCCTGCGGCAACGAGCTGGCGACGCTCGTGCTCGAAGGCTGCCGGACATCGATCCTGCGGACGATGGTCGAGGTGACGGTGGCCGCAGGAGACTGGCCGTCGATGCGCGAGCGCCTGCGCGCCGAGCACCGGGGGATCTACGAGGCCATCGAGGCCGGCGACGCCGAGCTGGCCTCGCAGCGCGTCGAGCACCACCTCCGCAGCTTCTACGCGCTGCACATGGCCGACGCCACGTAGCGTCAGCGCGTCGCGGCCACGAGCGCTCCGCCCGCCACGACGAGGACGGCGGCGAGCACGAGCCTGCGGCCGACCGCCTCGCTGCTCCCAAGCACGAGCGCGGCGAACAGGACCGTCCAGAGCGCGTTCGTGCCGTTCAGCGGCGCCACCACGGTGACCGGGCCGCGGTCGAGCGCCGAAAGCAGGGCGACGTACACGAGACCCATGAAGAGCCCGGCCGGCAGGAACGGCACGGCTGCGCGCAGGGTCTCGCCCACCGGGAACCGGCCGCGCCTGACGAGCAGGACGTGACCGAGCAGGAGGACGCAGGCGCCGAGGATCAGCGCACTCGCCGCCACGAGCGAAGGCACGGGACTGTCGTCGGCCACCAGGCGGACGAGGTTGTCCCGGAAGGCGAGGCACACGGCCACGCAGACGGCGAGGACGGCTCCGATCCCGCGGAAGTCCTCCGGGCGCACCCGTTCCCACGCCAGCGTGATCCCGCCTGCGACGACGAGCAGCGTGCCGATCGCCAGCGGGACGCTGAACGGCTCGGAGAGGATCACCAGCGCGAGCAGCGCGGACAACAGCGGCGAGGTTCCCATCAGCACCGCCGCCCGGGACGGCCCGGCGTTCTGGATCGCTCCCATCCAGAGGATCTGCGAGAAGCCCGGCACCATGAGGCCGATGAGGAGAAAGGGCCACGCTTCGCCGAGGTGAGCCTCGTCGGAGCTCGTCGTCGCCAGCGTGATGACGAACACGAGCGCGAACGCGATCACGGCGGTCACGAACCCCCCGATCACGGCGTCGGGCGACCGCCGCAGGGCGATGCGCACGGCGACGTTGACGACGCCGAAGCAGACGCCCGCCAGCAGCGCGAGAAGGACGACGGTCACGCGCGGCTAGATGGCGCCGGTCGTCCGGATCACGGCTCGGGCACGGCCGCGACGAGGCGCACGGGGGATCCCGTGCCGTCGATGATCCGCAGCGGGAACGCGAACAGGGTGAAGCGCTTGCCCGCCACGGCCGCGAGCGGCCCGATGTTCTCGAAGTGCGTGACGCCCAGCTCGCGGCACACCTGGTGCACCGGGAACGCGTACCGCTCGGGCACGTCGACGCTCATCGCCTGGTTGCCGAAGACCTTCGCGCCCTGCTCGATCAGCCAGCGCGCAGACTCGGGCTCGAGCCCGGGGAACTCGGTCAGGTACTCGGGAGTGCCGGCCGTGCGCTCGTAGTGGCCCGTGTAGAGCAGCACGATGTCGCCCTGCTGGAGCTCGAGCCCGTCGCGCGAGAGCGACTCCTCGAGGTCGGCGACGGTGATGCCGGCCCGGGGAGGCAGGTGCGAGAGGTCGATGCAGATCGCCTCCCCGCAGCAGAGATCGAGCGGGAGCTGATCGATCGTCGCGGCGGACGGGTCGGGATCGAAGTGGCAGTGCGCGTCCAGATGGGTCGAGGCGTGGTCGGACATGATCAGGAGGCAGGCGCGATAGGAGAAGCCCGTGCCGAGCACCTGCTTGGAGTTCGCGTGCGACTCGAACGGGTACACCTCGACGCGCGGGTGGAGCGGGTGCATCTGGGTACGCTGGGAGACCTCCTGCGAGAGGTCGTAGAGCCGTACCCGCCTGCCGAGCAGCGTCGTCACGACGCCTGCTTGCGACTCCGTGGCGCTCATGGTGTGGCCTCCTTCGTGATCAGCTCCGGCGGCCCGTTCCCCGACCATGATGCAGGTGAGGTTCGGGTTGTTCGTCACGTGCGCGGGAAAGACGCTCGCGTCGGCGACGAGCAGCCCCTCGACGCCGTGGACGCGCAGCTCCTCGTCCACGACCGATCCGATCGCGCACGTGCCCATCGGATGGAATGCGGTGCCGAGGCGCTCGGCGAGGATCGTCGCGAGGTCGACTCCTTCGTCCGCGTTCGCCGCGCCTCGCCCGGCGAGCGCGGGCGCTCGCGCGAGCTCGCGGAACGTCTCGACGGCGCCGGCGAACTCCCCGCGGGCGATGACGTCGGCGTAGCGGTGGTCGATTCGCGGCGCCGCCGAGGGGTCGGCGGACTGGAGCGTCACCGTTCCGGACGCGTCCTCGGAGGCCAGCGCGAACGCGACGGCGCACGTGCCTCCCTCCTCGTCGAGCGGGAAGGGGAACGCCCACCAGCCCTCGCCGCGCGCCACGACCGCGAACCCGGGGCCGCCCATGGCGGCGAGCGCCGGCGGCGTGCGCAGATGGAAGAAGCACTGCGGGTGGTCGCCGAGCCGCCTGCCGACGGGCAGGTCGACGAGCGCGTCGATCCCGAGCGCGCGCAGCTCCTCCGCGGGGCCGACGCCGGAGCGCAGGAGCACCGCCGGGCTCCCGTAGGCGCCCGCGGACAGAACGACGAGATCGCCCTCGATCTCCTGCGGCCGGCCGTCGGCGCCCACGACGCGGATACCGCGCGCCCGCGTCCCGTCGAAGAGCACGCGGTCGACGAGCGTCCGGTCACGGAGCTCGAAGTTCGGCCGACCCCGTGCAGCGCGGACGTAGGTGACGAGCGTGCCCTGGCGGATCTCGTTGCGCCGGTTCTGCGGCCACGCGCCGACGACCCCGTCCCACGCCTCGGGAGCGTTCATGTCGTCGACGCGGCGGAAGCCGAGCTGCTCGCAGCCCTCGACGAACGCCTGCTGGAGGGGCAGCCAGCGATCGGGGGAGTAGCGCTTGATCGGCACCATCGACTCGGCCCGCTCGAAGTACGGAAGCACGTCGGCCCACGCCCAGCCCGGTGCCCCGAGCTCCTGCCAGCGGTCGAAGTCCCGCGGCGCGCCCCGGACCGCGACAGAGCCGTTGATCATCGAGGTGCCGCCCGACGAGGCGGCCGCGACGCAGGTGGACGCGGCGCCCGTCTGCCACCGGCTCGCTCCAGTAGCCCCAGTCGAGGTCGGGGACCGGGGCCCCGGCGCCTGCGAAGCCCTCTCCGAGCACGTTGCCGCCGGTCAGGAAGGCGGGCGGAGACTCCGCCTCGTCGGGAAAGTCCGGGCCGGCCTCGACGAGCAGCACCGAGCAGCCGGGATCCTCCGAGAGCCTCGCCGCCACGACGGCACCGGCGGAGCCTGCTCCGACCACGATCGCGTCGTAGCGTTGTCCAACCAATGGACCGCAACTCTAGACTTGGGCCGTGCCACCGCGCCCGCGTGTCCGTCTCCTCGCTGTCGGCGGCACGATCTCGTGCGTGCCGCGCGAGGGCGTCGACGGCGTCACGGCCGCGCTGACCGCAGCCGACATCGCCGACAGCGTTCCCGGGCTCGCCGACGTGGCCGATCTCGACGTCGGCGACGTCGCGACCGTCGCGAGCTTCGACGTCACCTACGGCCTGATGCTCTCCGTCGCCCGCGAGGTCGTGCGCGCGCGGGAGGACGGCTGCGACGGCGTCGTCGTCACGCACGGCAGCGACACGATCGAGGAGACCGCCTACGCCCTCGCGCTGATGCTGCCGCGGGGCGCGCCGGTCGTCGTCACCGGCGCGATGCGGAACCCCACGCTGCCCGGAACCGACGGGCCGGCCAACCTGCTGGCGGCGACCATCGTGGCCGCGAGCCCGGAGACGGGCGAGCTCGGTCCGGTGATCGTCTTCAACGACGAGATCCACGCGGCCCGCTTCGCCCAGAAGCTCCACACGACGCGGGTCTCGACGATCGGATCGCTCGGTGCGGGGCCGCTGGGCGAGGTCGTCGAGGGCCGGGCGCACGTCTGGTTCCGGCCGGCCTGGGAGGACTACGTCGGCCTGCCGACCGAGCTCGACGGCACCACGGTCGAGCTCGTCGGCATCGCCGCCGACACGGCCGAGACCACGCTGCGCGCGGCCGGCGAGCGGCGGCCGGCGGGCATCGTCATCGCCGGGACGGGCGGCGGCCACGTCCCGACGCGGCTGCTCCCCGCTCTGGACGATGCGCTCGCGGCCGGAATCGCGGTCGTGATCGCGAGCCGCACGCCGAGCGGCCGCAACCTCGAGTCGACCTACGGCATGCCGGGCGGGGAGAGCGACCTCATCCGGCGCGGCGCCCTTCCGGCGGGCTTTCTCACCGCCCAGAAGGCACGTCTGAGGCTCGCCGTCGGCCTGGCGTTGGGTCGCCCTCCGGGCGAGCTGTTCCCCGTTCGGTGACCCCTGTCACGGCTGCGACCCTCCGGGTCGCGTTGCGTGACGACCGTGCCGAGCCCTACCGGGCTCGGCGATCGCGGGTCGCGGCCGGCCGAGCCGGCCGCTCAGCCGCGGGGCTCAGCCCCTGGCGACGTTTTCGGCGATGAGCTCCTCGATCTCGCCGTCGGGGTAGCCGAGCTCGGCGAGCACCTCGCGCGTGTGCTGCCCGAGCGTAGGCGGCGGCCGTCGCACCGCGCCCGGCGTTGCCGAGAGCTTGACCGGGATCCCGAGCATCCTCGCCCGGCCCGCCTGGGGATGGTCGGCCTCGACGACCATCTCGCGCGCCCGCGTCTGGGGGTCGTCGAGGGCGCTCGCGTAGTCGTTCACGGGCCCCGCCGGCACACCCGCCGCCAGCAGCCGCTCGAGCCAGATCGAGACGGAAGCCGTGGTCGTGACCGTCTCGATCAGCTCGATCAGCTCGGCTCGCCTCGCAAGCCGGTCGGCGCCGGAGGCGAAACGCGGGTCGCTCGCCCACTCCGGGTGGCCGAAGGCCCCGGCGGCGGCACTCCAGAGCTTGTTCGTGAAGGCGCCGATGGTGAGGTAGCCGTCCGAGGCCCGGATCGCCTGATACGGGGCGCTCATGCGATGCGCGGAGCCGAGCCTGCCCGGAAGCCTTCCCGTCGACCAGAGCTCGGTCGCCTCCCAGGCGCCGTAGACGAGCCCGGCCTCGAAGAGGCTCGTGTCGACGTGCTGGCCCTCGCCGGTGTGCTCGCGCGCGGCGAGTGCGGCGAGAATGCCGAAGGCGCACAGCATCCCCGCGCCGATGTCGGTGAGCGGGAACGCCGGCCTTGAGGGGCGGGCCGTCGGTCTGTCCCGTCACGCTCATGATCCCGCTCGCCCCCTGGGTGATGATGTCGTAGCCGCCGCGATCGGCATACGGGCCCGTGGCCCCGAAACCGGAGATCGACGCGTAGACGAGTCGCGGGTTGACCGCACGGAGACTGTCGTAGTCGATACCCAGTCGGGCGGCCGTGCCCGGCCGGTAGCTCTCGACGAGGACATCTGCGGAAGCGGCGAGACGGCGGAATGCCTCGAGCCCACGCGGGTCCTTCAGGTCGAGGGCGAGGCTCCGCTTGTTCCGGTTGACCGCGAGGAACGCGGCCGACTCGCCCCAGGGCTGGACGTCGCCCATCGCGTGCCGCGTCGAATCGCCCTCGGGGGGCTCGACCTTGACCACGTCGCAGCCGAAGTCGGCGAGCAGGAGCGCGCAGTACGGCCCCGCCATCACCTGCGAGGCGTCGATCACACGGAGGTGCTCGAGCGCCGCCGGCACGCTCAGCGTGGCCCGAAGTTCGGGCGGCGCTTCTCGAGAAACGCCCGCACCCCCTCGGCGAAGTCGTCGCTCTCGATCGCGCGCCGCTTCAGGTCCTCGAGCTCGTCGGTCCACGCCCCGTTCCACGGCTCGTGCGCGGCACGGATCGCGACCCAGGCGCCCTCCATCGACATCGGCGCGTTCTCGGCCAGCCGGCCGGCGTATTCGAGCACGGTACCCTCGAGCGCATCAGCGGTCGTGACCGCGTTGACGAGGCCGATCCGGAGCGCCTCCTCGGCGTCGAGAGTGCGCCCCGAGATCAGGATGTCGAAGGCGTAGCTCGGCCCGACGATCTGGACGAGGCGCGATATCGCCTCGACCTCGTAGACGACTCCGAGACGGGCGGCCGGAATCGAGAAGCGCAGACGGTCGTCGGCGAATCGAAGCGCGCACGAGACGGCGATGCCGCCCCCGCCGCCCACGCAGACTCCGTGGAGCATCGCGATCGTCGGCTTCCGGGTCTCGGCGAGCGCGGTGAGCCCGGCGCCGACGCTCTTGCTGTACCGGTCGGCCAGCTCGGCGGTCGAGCGTTTCTCCGGAAACTCGCTGATGTCCGCGCCCGCCGAGAACGCCTCCGCACCGTCGCCCCGCACGACGATCGCGCGGACGTCGGGATCGCCCGCCAGCGCGGTGACCGCGTCCGGGAGCCCGTCCCACATGGCGAGTGTCATGGCGTTCAGCTTGTCGGCCTGGCTGAGCGTGAGGATGCCGACAGCACCCTTGCGCTCGGTGAGGATCTCAGCCATCGCGTAGCGCCTCCTCGAGCGCGCGCGCCACAGCGACCGCCTCGTGGTCCCGGAACGGCCGCGCCACGACCTGCACGGAGGCGGGAAGCCCGTCATCGGTGTGTCCGCACGTGACAGCGACCGACGGGAAGCCCAGGAGAGTGACGCTCCAGCACGGAGCCAGCGTCTGGAAGCGCTGGGCGAAATCTGCCGTGCCGACCTTCCACGCGGGAGTCAGGGACACGGGCAGCAGCATGATCGGCCGCTGCTCCATGAACTCGAGCACGCGGGCACGGACGGCATCCCGCCGGGCCGCGACCGCCTGGTATTCCTCGACCGTCATGGCCGCGCGGACGGTCGCGAACCAGCTGCTCATCGTCTCCGCCAGCTCATCCTCGCGGCCCCGCGCGAGCGCGGCGTGCACCGGCAGCCCGTCGCCGAGCCGGTACTCGCGGAAGGTCTCGACGGCCTCGTCGAGCCCGGGAGGCCGCCGCTCCTCGACCGTGAGGCCCAGCTCCTCGAGGCAGGCGGCTGCCCGCTCCACGACGCGGACGAGGTCGTCTCGCACCGGGAGCGTCCCCTCACCGTCCGCCCAGGCGCACGACAGGCTGCGGAGGTCGACGGCGTCCGGGTCGCCGAGCGGGACGGGCACCGTGTTCGGGTCGATCCCGTCGGGCCCCGCGACGGCCCGGAGCACCGCCCAGAGGTCCCGGACCGACCTCGCGAGCGGGCCGAAGGTCTGGAGGCGCGAGAGAAGCGCGACCGAGCTCGGGGCAGGCCACTCCTCGCCGGGCGGGAACGGCAGCCCTCCGGTGAGCGGGACGAGCCCGACGGTCGGCCGCAGCCCCGCGACGCCGTTGCACTGCGCAGGCCACCGGATCGACCCGCCGTAGTCGGTGCCGAGGCCGAAGCCGGCGCAACCGGCGGCCACCGCCACCGCGTCGCCTCCGCTCGAGCCGCCCGGCGACACGGCGTCGTCGAGCGGGTTCAGCGTCGGGCCGAACAGGCGGTTATCCGTATGCGGGTCGAGGGCGAGCTCGGGACAGTTGGCCTTCCCGACCAGGACCGCGCCGGCCTTCTTGAGGCGGGCGACGGCGGTGGCGTCCCGAGCCGGTACGAAGTCCCGCAGCAGCAGGCTGCCGGCCGTCGAGCGCACTCCGGCCGTCGCGATCACGTCCTTGACCGTGAAGGGCACGCCCTCGAGCGGCCGTCCGGTCTCGCCGCGTGCAAGCCGCTCGTCGGTCGCGAGCGCAGCGGCCCGCGCCTCCGCCTCGCAGAGGGTCACGATCGCGTTGAGACGCGGATTGACCTCCGCGATCCGCTCGAGATGCAGCTCGAGAACCTCGGTTGCGGACACCGCACCGCTCGACACGGCCTCGGCGATCTCGACCGCCGGGCCGAGGAGCAGGTCGGTCAGCTGCCGGGCCACCGCTCGGCGCGGTCAGCTGCCGGGCTCGGTGCCGCCCTGCGATCCGCCCGCTGCGAGCTCGTCGCTCACGCGGCGCGCGGCGTCGTCGAGCGCGGCGACGTCCTCCTCCGTCCACTCCCGGGTCGAAGGCGCGTAGTGGACGGAGATGATCCCGATCAGCTGTCCGTCCCGGACCAGTGGAGCGAGCATCTGGGCCTTGACGCCGTAGAACTCGATCAGCTCGGGAGGCGCGGGGAAGTCGCCGGCGGAGCAGTCCTCCTGGACGAGATTGCGCTGCTCGGTGTCGAGGTACTTGAAGGTGGCTGCGGCACGAAGGTCGATCGAGCTGTCGCCGGCGATCGACCTGACGCCGGGTCCGAGCGCCTCCGCGACGACCGGGAAGACCTGGCCCGGCGTGTCGAGCCGCAGCGTCGTCCGGGTGGCATCCGTCTGCCGGCGGAGCTCCTCGATGACGGACTGGTACGCGATCGACCGAGTATCGCAGCTTCCGGCCGCTCGGGCCTACAGCAGGCGGTCGCCGTACAGGTCGCGCGCATTGCCGCGCGAGCACGCGGCTGCGCGTCTCGTCCGGGACGCCGGCGAGCGCCCGCTCGGGGTGGTCGAAGTCCCAGTGCGGGTAGTCCGAGCTGTAGAGGAGCGTCTTGTCGGCGTGAACGATCTCGAGCAGCGCGTGCAGGTGCGAGCGCTTCTCCGGCTCGACGAACGGCTGGGTCGTCAGACGGATGTGGTCGACGATGTACTCGCTCGGCAGACGCGTGAGCCACGGCACCTCGTCGCGCAGGGAGCGCCAGTCCTTGTCGAGGCGCCACATGACGTCGAGCAGCCAGGCGATGCCGCCCTCGCAGATGACGACCTTGAGGCCCGGGAAGCGCTCGAAGACGCCCTGACACACGAGGCTGATCGTGTTCCCGTGGAACACCTGGCTCAGCGCCGTGTGCCACTCCGTGTAGTAGGTGTAGACGCCTCCGGCCAGGACCGGCCCCTTGGCGAAGATCCCGTCGATCGAGTTCGGGTGGACGGCGACCGGAAGCCCGTGGCGGACTGCCGCCTCGTAGATCGGGAAGTAGTAGCGGTCGCCCATGAGGACGTTCAGGAGCGGGAGGTGCACCTGGACGAAGCCGGGCCGGTCGGCGACGCGGTCGATCTCCGCCGCGGCCAGCTGCGGGTCCTGCGGCGCGACGACGAGCGAGCCGCGGTAGCGCGGATCGGCCTCGAGCCAGATCTCGGTCAGCCAGTCGTTGTGCGCAGACGCGATCGCCGCGGCGAGATCCGCGTCCGGCAGGCCGCTGAGGCCGAGCACGCTGCCGCCGACGAGCACGGCCCGGTCGATGCCGAGCGAGTCGAGGTGATCGCGGCCGACGAACGCCGGGTCGCCGCACGGCACCGATCCGTCCTCCGGCACCGTGTCCCTGCGCATGACGCCGACCGGGTTCGCGTAGAGCACGTTCTTCGGAACCGAGACGTGAGAGGCGTAGACCTCCTTCGCCCAGGCCTCGGCGTGGCCGATGCCGAGCCGCTTCTTCCAGGCCTCCGAGAGGTACGGCTCGAGATCGCCGAACCCGTTGCGCCAGTGCGGGTGGATGTCGCAGTCGACGACCGCGAGCTCGGGCTTCACCTCGCCGGCCTTGCGGGTCTTCGTGTCGGTCGTCGCCACGATGCCTCCTGTGCCTCGCCCTGATGAGCCATACATTGTACGAGTGGCCGGTAGGGGAACGAGTCAGCGCCGAACCGTGTGCCGGGTGGAGGAGCTCCCGCCCGGCGACCGCCGCTCGGTCGACGTCGACGGCCGCTCGATCTGCGTCATGAACGTCGGCGGCCGGCTCTACGCCGTGCGCAACATCTGCCCGCACCAGGGCGCGTCGCTGTGCCGCGGCACGGTGGGCTCGACGATGCTGCCCTCGAAGCCGCTCGAGTACGTCGTCGGCCTCGAGGACCTCGTGCTGCGCTGCCCGTGGCACGGCTGGGAGTTCCGGATCGACACCGGCGTCTCCCTGTTCGACCCCAAGATCCGCGTCAAGATCTACCCCGTCGAGATCGAGGACGGCGAGATCGTCCTCGACGCCGGCTGACTCCCGACCAGAAGGAGCCGAGAGCATGTCCGTCCTCGAGTACGAGCTCGGCCGCCATCCGGAGCCGCCCACTCGCGAACGCGTTCCCGTCGACCCGATCACGATGCGCGTCCTCGGCGGGGCGTTCCGCGCGGTCGCCGCGGAGATGGCGGGCGTGCTCTTCCGGATGAGCTACTCGTCGATCATCCGCGAGTCGGAGGATCTCGGCGCCGGCGTCTTCGACGCCGAGGGCCGCGAGCTGTGCGAGTCGGACACGACGCCGCTGCACATCGGCTCGCTGCCCTGGTACATCCGTGGCTTCCTCCACAGCCTCCGCGGCAAGATCGAGGACGGCGACGTCATCGTCCACAACCACCCGTACCTCGGCGCCTCCCACACCCCGGACATCGCGGTCGCAGTACCGATCTTCTGGGAGGGCGAGCTGATCGCGTTCTCGGCGGTCACCGCGCACGTGCTCGACGTCGGCGGCTCCTTCCCGGGCATCAACGCCGACGCGTTCGACATGTACGCGGAGTCGAAGATCTACAACGGCCTGCGCTGGTACCGCCGGGGTGAGCTCAACGAGGACCTCGACCGCATGATCTTCGACAACGTCCGCACCGAGAGCATGAACCGCGGCGACCTGAACGCGATGCTCGGCGCCTGCCAGCTCGGCCGCGAGCGCTTCCTGCGGCTCCTGCAGCGCTACGGCGCGGACGTCGTCATGAGCGCCGCGTACGAGTGGATGGACTACTCCGAGCGGATGCTGCGCGCGGAGATCGAGAAGATCCCGGACGGCGAATACGTCGCGCCGACCGGGTGGCTCGACGACGACGCGCGCAACCGCGACGTTCCCCTTCGCGTCGAGACGAAGGTGATCGTCGAGGGCGACGAGATCACGATCGACCTGACGGGCTCGAACCCCGAGGTGCCGACCGGCTACAACGTGCCCTACGAGGGCACGCTGCTCGTCGCGGCCTACTTCGTCATCCGCACGCTGCTGCTCGACGAGGTGACGTTCCCCGAGCACGTGCCGCAGAACGACGGCATCTTCCGGCCGATCAAGGTGGTCGCGCCCAAGGGGACGATCTACAACCCGAACTTCCCGCGTGCCTGCTTCTCGCGCTTCTGCCAGGTGCAGCGCGTGATCGACAACACGATTCTCGCGCTCTCGGACGTGATCCCGGAGAAGGTGACCGCGGGGAACTCGGCCGGCATCCACTTCTGCTCCTACTCGGGCTTCCTCGAGGAGAGCGGCGAGTACTGGATCTACCTCGAGGTGAACGAGGGCTCCTACGGCGGCCGCCACGGCAAGGACGCGATGGACTCGGTCGACAACCTGATGGTCAACACGCGCAACAACCCGATCGAGGAGCTCGACATGCGCTTCCCGATGCGCTGCGAGCGCTACGAGCTCCGGCCCGTGCCCGCCGCTCCCGGCAAGTGGCGCGGCGGTATCGGCATCGTCCGCGAGAACCGCTTCCTCGTCGACGGGACCTATTCGAGCGAGGGCGACCGCCACCTCGACCCGCCCCGCGGCATCTTCGGCGGGCGCGACGGCGTGCCGGCGCAGGTGACGAAGGTCTCAGCCGGGAGCGACGACAGCCTGCCCGCGAAGGTGACGGGCTTCCCGTGCGCTGGCCGGCGACGTGATTCGCATCGAGGCGCCGAACGGCGCCGGCTACGGCGATCCGCTCGAGCGAGACCCCGAGCTCGTGCGCGACGACGTGCTCGACGGCTTCACGACGCTCGAGCTCGCGCGCGAGGCCTACGGCGTCGTCCTCGACGAGACGACGCTCGAGGTGGATGCGGACGCGACGGCCGCTCGTCGGCGCGAGCTGAGCTAGACGGCCAGGTAGCGGCCGATCACGGCGGGATCGGCCGCCTCGGTCGCGTTGCCCTGCCAGACGACCTGTCCCTTCTCGATGAAGTAGACGCGGTCGGCGACGTCGAGCGCGAGGCGGTGGTTCTGCTCGGTGAGCAGGATGCCGATGCCCTCGCCGCGCATCGGCCTGGAGCCGCTCGGCGATCCCCTTGACGACCATCGGCGCGAGCCCCTCGCTCGGCTCGTCGAGCATGAGCAGCTTCGGGCCGGCCAGCATCGCGCGCGCCACCGCGAGCATCTGGCGCTCGCCGCCCGAGAGCGTGCCGGCGCTGTTCCCCTTCAGCTCGGCGAGCTTCGGGAAGGTGCGGTAGGCGTCGTCCGTCGTCCACTGGGCGCCGCCGTTCGCTCCCGCCGCGAACGAGCTCGAGGTTCTCGTTCACGGTGAGGTTCGGGAAGGCGCGCGAGCCCGACGGGACGAGCGACAGACCCTTGCGCACCCGCTTGAACGAGGGCATGTGCGAGATGTCCTCCCCGGCGAGACGCAGCGCCTGGGCGCGGTTCGTGACCACGCCCGCGATCGCCATCAGAGCGGTCGTCTTGCCCGCGCCGTTGCGCCCGAGCACGGCCACGGCCTCGCCCGGCTTGACCCGCAGATCGAGGCCGAAGATGACCTGGCTCTTGCCGTAGAACGCGTCGAGCGCCCTGCGACCTCGAGAACGGCGGGCGCTCCGTCCACGGTGCTCATCCTGCGACCTCCTCCTCGGTGATCTCGCCGAGATATGCCCGCTGCACGTCCGGGTTGGCCCGGATCTGCGTCGGGCGTTCCCTCGGCCAGGACTGCACCGTAGTGCAGAACGGTGATCCAGTCGGCGATGCCGAACACGACCTCCATGTCGTGCTCGACGAACAGCACGGTGAGATTCTCCTCGCGCGCGATCTTGCGGATCAGCTCGACGGCGGTGCTGCGTCTCGGCCGGCGAGATGCCGGCGGTCGGCTCGTCGAGCAGCAGGAAGTGCGACTCGACCGCGAGCGCCGTCGCGATCTCGAGCGAGCGCTGGTCGCCGTGGGAGAGCTCGCGCGCCGCGGTCGAGCCGAACGCGTCGAGCCCGACGCGATCGAGCAGGCCGCGAGCGGCGCTCTCGACGTCCTCGGGGTGGATGCGTCCCTAGAGCTTCCGCGTCGCGTCCTTGACCGCCGACTCGGCGAGCGTCACGTTCGTGAGCGACGACAGCTCCCAGAACAGGTTCGTCTGCTGGAACGAGCGGCCGATGCCCCGCTTGACGAGCCGCCACGGCGCCGCCCCGGTGATGTCCTCGCCCTCGAGCACCACCTGACCCGAGTCCGGCTTGATCAGGCCGGTGATGAGGTTGAAGAGCGTCGTCTTGCCGGCGCCGTTCGGGCCGATGATCGCGTGGATCGCGCCCTCTGCGCACGTGGAAGCTCACGTCGTTGACGGCGACGAGCCCGCCGAAGCTCTTCGTCAGGTTCTTGACGTCGAGGACGAGCGCGCGCTCGCTCCACTCGACCGGCGCCGCGACCGTCCGCGACCGGCTCGACGTCGGGTAGGTGGACGGCTTCCTGGTCGGCCGCCGTCTCGAGCGGCCGGGACGGCGACGGCCTCGCGCCGGCCGGTCAGCCGGTGGTAGACCGCGATGGCCTGGGCGACCAGCCAGTGGAGCAACCGCCGACGACCGCCCGAGAGGACGAGCGCGACGACGAGCACGACGACGCCGAGGACGGTGTCCCACAGCTCCGTCCGCTCGATCACCTCGCTGAAGACGAAGAGGTAGAAGAACGCGCCGGCGAACGGGCCGAGGAAGTAGCGCATGCCGCCGATGAGCGCCACGATCAGCGCGCGGGTCGAGAGCGTCCAGTCGATCTGAGCCGGAGTTGACCTGCGTCTCGCCGATCACGGAGAGCCCTCCGGCGATCGACGCGAACGTCGCCGCGATCACGAAGGCCGTCAGCTCGTAGCGCTTGACCCAGAGGCCGGCGAACTCGGCGCGGCGACGGTTCTCGCGAATTCCCCGCAGCGCGTCGCCGAACGGCGACTTCGTGATCACGTAGACGGCACCCCGTGCAGAGGAGCACGCAGCCGAAGATGAACCAGTAGAGCTGGTCGGGATGCTGGAACGCGTTGATCCAGTCGGCCGCGAAGACGCCGTTCGCCCCGTTCGTGCCGCCCGTCAGGCTCTGCCAGCCGTGAGCGATCGCCCAGACGAGCTGGCCGACGCCGAGCGTGAGCAGCGAGAAGTAGAGCTCGCGGCCCCGGAAGACGACGAGGCCGATCACGAATCCGGCGGCCGCGCCCATCAGCGGCGTGAATGCGAGCCCGATCAGCGGGTCGCTGAGGAACGAGATCTCCTTCGCAGGACGGGATGGCGACGAGGTAGGCGCCGAATGCCCAGAACATCGCGTGGCCGAAGCTGATCAGGCCGACGTTGGCGACGAGGAAGTTGACGCTGAGCGCGAGCAGCCCGAGGTAGAGCGCGCGCTGCGCGAGATGTGGTCGCCCGTCGCCCGCGAAGAGCGGGATCAGGCCGACGAAGACGATCATCGCGAGCCCGACGACGAAGAGCGGCTTCTGGCCGCCTCGTAGGCCGCCGGCGCGACTCCGAGCCGATGCCGCAGCCTGCTCGACGAACGTCGCGGTAGCCCGTGCCGTCAGCCCGGGAGTCCTCCCTCGTGCGCCAGCTCGGCCAGTCAGGCCGTCCTGCCCGCATGATCCCCTGCGGCCGCACGGCGAGCACGATGACGAGCACCGCGAAGACGATCGCGAGCGAGGCCTGACGGTACCCAGAGGATCCCGAGGGCCTCCGCGACGCCGATGAGGAACGCCGCGATGAAGGCGCCGCTCAGCGAGCCGAGGCCGCCGACACCACGACCACGAAGGCACGGATGATCATGTCGACGGCGAGGTCGGGGCTCGCCGAGCCGCGCAGGAGCGTCGTCAGAGCTCCGGCAAGGCCGGCGAAGAACGCCGCGATCACGAACACCGTCGGTGAAGAGGCGCGCGGACGTTGACGCCCGAGAGACCGAGCAGCGTCGGGTCGGAGACCGCCGCGCGGATCATGCGGCCGAGCCCGGTCCGGTAGAGCAGCGCCCAGAGCACGACGGCGACGACGATCGCGACTCCCCATGAAGAAGAACTGGTACTTCGGGATCGCCCCGTCGAGAACGTCGACGCCGCCGTTGAGGAACGGCGGTGCCGTGACGGTCCGCGTCGCCGCCCCAGACCTCGCGCTGACGCCCGCGATGATCAGCACGAACGCGAACGTCACGAGCAGCTGCGTGAGCAGCGGCCGGCTGTAGATCGGACGGAAGAACAGCGACCTCCATGAACATGCCGCCCGCCGCGACGACGAGCGCCGGCGAGGATCAGCACGATCCAGAAGATCGCGTTGCCGAAGCCGATCGCACGGCGACAGAGAGATGCGTGACGAAGGCCCCGAGCATCGTCATCGACCCGTGGGCGAAGTTGATGACCCGCAGGGCGCCGAAGACGAGCGTGAGACCGGCGGAGACGAGGAAGAGCACCGAGCCGGTCCCGAGGCCGGCGATGATCTGCACGACGTACTCGCTGAACGAGTACCCGAGCGTCATCGGCAGTCGTCACTCCGTGCTGTTCTCTTCCTGTGAACGTCGCTAGACGCTAGACGATCGATCGGAGCGTGACACCGCCGATGACGTCCGGCGGTGTCACGTCTCCGTCGTTCGATCGATCGCCTAGGGCGTGCCTGTCGCCTCCTGGTACTTGGCGATGGCTTCGTCGGTGACGGCCGGGTTCTCCGTCAGCGTCTGCGCCTCCTCGATCGGAAGCGCGTCGTGCATGCAGCTGACCGACCACGACGAGGCCGGATCGTAGATGGCCTTGCCGATCTCCTCGTCGAAGACGATCTGCGCCGACCTCGGCGCACGTGTCCGACATGTGGTTGATCGGGTTCGACGTAGGTCGGGCCCGCGTTGTACGGCCCGTCGTAGCCGAACTCGCCGGACTCGATGAGCGTCTTCCAGGCCTCCGGGTCGAGGGTCCCCGTCTGCTCGACGAGCGCCTTGATCATCGTCCAGGAGGAGAGCACCTGGAACGGGAACGAGTCGAGAACGGGTACTCGTCGCCGTACGCCTCGATCCAGAGGTCGATGTACTCCGCGGCGACCGGGTTGTTCTGCGAGCAGCGCCTAGTTGCCGCGGTCGTAGCCGTACCAGTTCTGCCGGGATCTGGTCGGCGCTCGTGACGCCGGCCTTGTCGCAGTCGAGGCTCGCGAGGCCCGAGATGACCGGGATCTCGCGCGTCGTTGCCGCTCGCCTTCCACTGGTGCATGAACGGCAGCATGAACGACGAGAAGAACGCGGTCAGGATCCCGTCGGGGTTCTTCCGCGAGCATCGCGTTGATGAACGGCGTGAAGTCGTCCTCGTCGAACTCGGGGAACTGCTCGTCCACGATCTCGCCGTCGGGCACGAGCTGCGCGTAGTACTGCTTGAAGCCGTTGCCGACGTCCTGGCCGTACGCGTAGTTCGGCACCATCAGCGCCGGGGCCTTCCAGCCCTCCTGGGCGGCGAACGTCGCCGACGGCGCGGCCTTCGAGGAACGTCGAGACGGACGCGTGGGCGACGTAGTACGGCTCCTTGAAGCACGCCGACTGCGAGCAGTCGCTGAAGAACGGCTGGTGGTCGGCCGCGATGCCCGAGATCAGGAACTTGCCGGCCGCGCCGATCGAGGGCCGGGAGGCCCGCCATGCAGCCGGAGTTCGTCGGGCCGAAGTAGACGTCGTACTCGTCCGACTGCAGCGCCTCCTGTACAGCCGGAGGCACGTCGTCGATGTCGAAGCCGTCCTCCATGCCGGTGAACGTCGACCTGTGCAGCCGGAGATGCCGCCCTCGGCGTTCATCTTGTCGACGAACAGCCTCGTCATCCGGACGAACGCTGCCGGGCTGATGTTCTGGCCCAGCGTCGCCGACTCGAGATCGGACGCCGAGAACACGTCGATCGAGCCGTCGTCGGCCGGGCACGTGGCCGCGGTCGGGCGCCTCGCGCGCCGCGCCCGTCTCGGCGGGTTCAGTCTCGGCGGGTGCCGGCTCCGCCGGCGGCTCCGCCGGTGCGGGCTCCGCTCGTGCAGGCGGAGGCGCCGCTGCTTCCTCGTCGTCGCCACCGCACGAGGCAGCGCCGACAGCGAGCGCAAGTGTGACGAGCGCGAGCAGCAGCAATCCCAGGCGCCGCCGCGTCGTCGGTCCTTTGACCCGATCGTCCACGTCCTCCTCCTTTGCCCCTATTTTGTATTTCTCGGCGGGTGACACGGGCTTCCGCCTGGACGGCCGATCGTACAGCCCCCGGAAGCGCCGTTTCAACCATTGGACGGACATTCGAGCGCCATTGGTTGGACCGGATGCCGCGCTGGCCGGGTCGAGACGGCCGATCGCGCCGGCCCGTCCAGACCCGAGCCGCCCCTATGGATCCCGTACGGCGCTCTGACACGATGCCGGCTACTGCCACGCAGCCGGCGTGAGAGCCCACGCAGCGTCAGGAATCCGTCTGCTCGACGCGAGCCCGATCAGCGGCGGCAGAACGACCGAGCCGGCGAAGACGAGTCGCCATCACCTCGCCCGAGAGGCGACCGACGTTCCCGGCCCCGCCCGTAGGTGAGCAGCGGTGGACCTCCGTTCCAGCCGACGAGGGCAGCCCCTGGACGCCGCGGCGGCAGTGGCGGCGCCTCCCACACCGGCCGCCAGGAGCGCGAGCGTGGCCACGGCGATCGCCGACGAGGACCGACGCCGACGTACGCCACGGTGGCGCAGCCGAAGAGGCGACCGTCGACACTGGCCGGTCCGAGCCGAGTTCGACGCCGGCCTCGAGGCTGAACCCTGTCGTCGGTAGGTACAGACGAAGTACGTCAGGAAGACCCACTGGATGCTCGCCATCGACCGGGCGATCACGAGCTACCCGGACGAGGGCTCGCGTACGTCGCGCGTGCTACCGGGTGAACGTGCCGCGAGCGGTCCGGCTCGGGACGAAGAACGCGATCCCGACGCCCTGCGCGCCGCGAGGCGGCGGCTCGATCGTGAACACGGCCTCGACCGGCGGCCGCACCGGCACGGCCGGAGATGCTTCGGCCGTGAACGTGGCGCGAGCACGCCGGTCGTCGCCCCGGCTGACGCGTTCGGCGGTCGTCGCGCCGTAGCCGCCCGGCACGAAGGCTGCTCCGCGTCACACGCGCTGTGCCGCGCGGTCGCGACCACGGAGAACGCGCGATGATCTGGGCGATCGGCGAGGACGACGACGGGCCCGGCCGAGTCCGCAAGGTCCGGCCTTGCGCGAGGCGGCCGAGGCGCCCGCGAAGACGAGCGCCGTCGAGGCCGATCTCCGCCCGCGAGAGCCGAGGTCCGCCTGCAACTCCGGCGCCTGCGCGCCGATCCCAACCGTGCAGAACGTGCCCGCGGCAAGCGACGCGAGCGAGACGCCCACGACCGCGACGGGTCCCGGCTGCCGTCGACGCAGCGGTCTCCACGCCCGGATCATGCCGCCTCCGGCGATCTGACGAGGATTCCGACCGAGCGATCAACCGACCGAAAGGAGAACGCATGGAGCTCGTCGACCAGGACGTCCCGGGCCCGCGGCGCGACTTCGTCGGCTACGGCCGGCGCCAGCCGAAGGTCGTGTGGCCGAACGGGGCCAAGGTCGCCGTCAACCTCGTCGTCAACTACGAGGAGGGCTCGGAGTACTCGAAGCCCGCCGGCGACGGCCGCAACGAGGGCCTCGCCGAGATCCCGTACGCGATGGACGCCGAGTACCGCGACCTCTGCGCCGAGTCCGTCTACGAGTACGGCAGCCGCGCGGGCATCTGGCGGCTCATGCGCCTCTTCGACGAGTACGACGTCAAGGTCACGTTCTTCGCGTGCGCGGTCGCGCTCGAGCGCAACCCCGAGGTCGGCCAGTGGCTCCGGGAGGCCGGCCACGAGCCGTGCTCGCACGGCTGGCGCTGGAGCGAGCACTGGCTCTTCGACCGCGAGCAGGAGCGCGAGCACATGCAGTGGGCGATCGAGTCGATCGAGCGCACCTGCGGCGAGCGCCCGCTCGGCTGGTACTGCCGCTACGGCCCGAGCGTGAACACGCGCGAGCTCGTCGTCGAGGAGGGCGGCTTCGTCTACGACGCCGACGCCTACAACGACGACCTGCCCTACTTCACCGAGGTGAAGGGCAACGCGCCACCTCGTCGTCCCCTACACGCTCACCTACAACGACGGCCGCTACATCCTCCCGCAGGGATACTGCGGCCCGACCGACTTCTTCGACATACTGCCGCCGCGGCCTCGACGAGTACCTGCCGCGAGGGCGAGGCCGGCCACCCGAAGATGATGTCGATCGGCCTCCACCCGCGCTGGGCGGGCCAGGCCGGGCGCGCCTCCGCGCCTGCGCGAGTTCATCGAGTACGCGCTCGGCCAGGCGACGTCTGGTTCGCGCGGCGGCTCGACATCGCCCGCTGGTGGCTCGAGCACCACGAGGAATGGATGTAGGGGCCGGATCTCATCCGGCCCGCCCTCAGGACGCCGTCGCGGGCGCTCACCCGCCCGAAATGACGACCGACCGGCTCTTGCCCGGCGCCGAGCGCGAGCCTGCCGCGCAGGCCGACCGACCCGGCCGCTGGGGCTCGCTCACCGCCGCGACGACGGCCCAGGTCGGCATCTCGTACCTGGAGCAGGGCGTCTCCGCGCTCGTCCCCTACATCAAGGCCGAGTTCGGGCTCTCCTCGGCGGTCGCGGGGATCTTCGGCACGAGCATGAACATCGGCCGGGCGATCTCCGGGACGCTTGCGATCCGCCCGGTCGGCCGCTACGGCGAGCGGCGCATGATCCTCGCCGGCGGCCTGGCGAGCGGCGTGCTGGCGCTGCTCGCGGCGGCCTCGCCGACCGCGCCGCTGACGCTCGTCCTGCTCATCGCCAGCGGCGCCCTCCAGGCCTTGTCGATCCTGGCCGGCATCGTCGCGGTCGCGGCGTGGTTCCGCAGCGGCAGGCGCGGCATCGCGATGGGGATCCGCCAGGCGGCGGTGCCGTCGGCGGCACGTTCGCGGCGGCCACCCTCCCGTTCCTCGCGCTCGAGATCGGCTGGCGTCCGGCGCTGGCGATCGCCGGTGGCGTCTCGATCCTGACCGCGGTCGGCGGAGCGTTCGCCTACCGCCATCACGGTGCCGGCGAGGAGCGCCGGGCCGGCGGGAGCGCATCGGCGCAGCCGTCGTGGCGGTCCTGCGCAACAGTCGGGTGCGCCGAGCCGTCTTCGCCGGCGCGATGCTCGCCGGCGGTCAGTTCGTGACCCTGACCTACATCCAGCTCTTCCTGGTCGAGGATCTCGGCGCGACGCTCCATTTCGCGGCGGTCGTGCTCGTCCTGACCCAGATCGCGGGATTCGTCGGCCGCCTTGTCTGGGGCGTCGTGAGCGACATCGCCTTCGACGGGCGGCGACGTGAAGTGCTGCTCGCCATCCTCTTGCTGGCCGCCGGCGGGGCGATCGGCATGAGCTTCGCCGACGAACACACCACCGTCTCGATCGCCATCCCGATGGCGATCCTGCTCGGCTTCACGACCGTGGGCTCGCCGGGCATCTACATCGCGCTCATCTCGGATCTGTCGCCCGCACGGACGTCTATCGCGACGATGGGCGTCGGGATCATGTTCATCCAGGCGTCGGCGATCGTCGTCCCCCCGGTGTTCGGCGCCCTCGCCGACGGGACCGGCTCCTACCGTGCGGGCTGGCTCGTCCTGGCCGGGCTGATGGTGCTCACGACGCCGGCGGTTCGCTCACTCCGGAACGCGTAGCGCCGCCGGCGATGGCGAGCAGCCGTGTCCCGCGGAGCGAGCCCCAGAGCGTGATGCCCGCGACGGCGACGAGCCCGGCCGTCGTCCCCCAGAGCGGCGCGAACGAGTCCGTCGAGTCCGCGAGCAGGCCGAGCAGCGGCGGCAGAACGACCGAGCCGCCGAAGATGAAGACGAGCGCCTCGCCCGAGGCCCGGCCGATCCGACCGGGCCCGGCGCGGTCGGCAACGAGCGCATGGTAGGCGCCGTTCCAGCCCACGAGCACGAGCCCCGTGGCGGCGATCACGAGCCAGAGCATCGGCTCGCCGAGCCCGGATGCCAGGAGGCCGAGCAGCACGGCCGAAACGCCGGCGACGGAAACGAGGATCGGCGAGCCGCCGCCCGGGGTGGTCGCTCAGCCACCCCCACAGGAGCCTCCCGCCGGCGCCGAGGCCCTGAGCCAGGCCGAGGGCGATCCCGGCGAGCTGCAGGCTGAACCCGGCTCCCCGGTCAGGTACAGCGTCAGGTAGGTGAGGAACGTCCACTGGGTCCCTGACATGACGAACCCGAAGACCCCCATGCCGAGCAGCTCGCGGCGCGGGAAGTGGATCCTGCCTCCCGCGTCGCCGGCGGGATCCAGCACGGCGGCGTTGCGCAGCAGCCGGGCCGAGACGGCCACGGCGGCCAGCAGGCAGACGGCCGCGACGAGTGCCCACCGCCAGCCGTACGCGATCGCAATCGGCGGCAGCGCGAGGCCCGCGAGCAACCTCCGACCGGGACTCCAGACTGCTTGATGCTGAGGAAGAAGCCGAGTCTCCGGCCGAGCCGGCCTCGCGACGACGACGTTCGTCGGCGGGTTGACGCCGCCGTAGGCGAGCCCCATCAGGAACACGCCGGCCATGAACAGCGGCGTCGAGGGCGCCACCGCGGCGAGCGCTAGGGATGCCGCCGCGGCGGCGAGCGAGAAGCCGAGGACACGGGCGGGCCCGACCGCGTCTGTGAGCCGCCCGGCGCGGCGCGACGTGATCATCGAACCGATGAAGACGAGCGAGGTCAGGAAGCCCACCTCGGCGGTGCTCAGCCCGAGATCGGCCTTGAGCTCGGGCGCCAGCGCCCCGAGGCCGACGATCGAGAACGTGCCGGCGGCGAGCGCCGCCAGCGACACGCCGACAACGGCGACCGCTCCGGGTCTCCGAGCTTCGCCCACGTCGCTCACCTGGTCCTCGCGGGGCGCGACCCGTCCGCGCTCGAGCACGTCGCTCCTTCGTGCCGCCGCGAAGGGCGTAGCTCTGCGTCGAGTCGAGGCCCGAGGAGGTCCTTCGCCGCCCGCGCGGCATCCAACAGCCTGCGCAGGTCGATGTCCGTCTCGACGCCCAGCTCGGCGAAGAGGTGCACGAGGTCCTCGGTGGCGACGTTGCCGTACGGCGGGATGCCGTGCGGGCATCCGGATGCCGCCGCCGATGCCGCAGATCGAGCCCTCGAACACCCTCGCGCCGGCGTCCGCGGCCGCGAGCGCATTCGCGAGCGCCATCCCGTTCGTGTTGTGGAGATGGACGCCGAGCCGCATCATCGGCCAGGACTCGAGGATCAGCGAGCACAGCCGGTGCACCTTGAGCGGGCCGTCGAGCCCGATACTCGTCGCCACGGTGAACTCCTCGACGCCGTCTGCACGCATCCGCTCGATCATGCGGAGGACCGCGATCCTCGGGAATCTCGCCCTCGTAGGGGCAGAACATCGCGATCGCGATCCCGACCACGAGCGGGAGGCCGGCCTCGCGCGCCACCTCGGCGACGGCGGCCACCGAGTCGAGGTTCTCGTCGATGCTCATCCTCGAGTTCTTGCGGTTGTAGGTCTCGCTGGCGGCGATCAGCCCGACCAGCTCGTCGACGCCGGCCGCGACGGCGCGCTCGGCGCCTCGCCGGTTCGGCACGAGCGCGCGGTAGACGCAGCCCTCGACCCGCTCGAGGCCGGCGAGCACCTGCTCCGCGTCGGCGAGCTGAGGGATCACGTCGGGCCGCACGAAGGCCGTGACCTCGATCTTGCGCAGGCCGGCGCGGCCGAGCAGGCCGATCAGCTCGAGCTTCGTCTCGAGCGGAAACTCGTGCGGGAGGCTCTGGAGACCGTCGCGCGGGCCGACCTCGACGATCGTGACCCGCTTGGGGAAGCGCATGGCGTTCGGGTCAGCGGCTGCGCGCCGCTGCGAGCTGCGATCGTGCGGACTCGGACGTGAAGGAGAGGTCCCGGCGGCTTGCCCGCGACCTCGGGCAGCAGCGTGCGCGGGAGGAAGCGTCCGCCGGTCTTCGAGCCGACGTAGTTCTCGTTCTCGACGAGCACCGAGCCGCGGAGGATCGTGTCGCGACCTTCCCGGTGCAGCTCCCAGCCGTCCCAGCAGTTGTAGTCGGCGCTCATGTGGAGGTCCTCGCGGTGACGGTCCAGCTGCTGTTCGGGTCGAACACGACGATGTCGGCGTCGCTCCCGACGGCGATCTGCGCCCTTGCGCGGCCACATGCCCATGAGCTTCGCCGGGTTCGTCGAGATCAGCTCGACGAAGCGGTTGACGCTGAATCCGGCCCTCGTGGACGCCGCGGTGGTAGAGCACCGGGACGCGCAGCTCGACGCCGGCCTGGCCGGCCTGCATCGAGTCGACCGTCGTGCCCATCATCTCGTAGCGGTCCGTCGGCGGACGTAGCGAAGTGGTCGGTGCCGACGACCTGGAGCCGGTCGTCGGCGATCGCCTCCCAGCAGGCGTCCTGGTCGTCCTGGAACTTCGGCACCGGGTAGTTGTTGTAGAGCAGCCCGCGCGTGTCGTCGTCCGTCCGCACGACGCTCGTCCCAGATGTCGCTGAAGGCAGAGGTAGGCGATGCAGCGTCTCGCCGTAGAACGGCAGGCCCTTCGCGCGCCCCTCGGCCAGCGCCGATCGCCGCGCTCCGGCGGCCATGTGGAGGACGTACAGCGGCGAGCCCGAGCGCTCCGCGAGCAGCATGCGCGCGGCGGATCGCCGCCTCCTCGACGAGCGGCCCGCGCGTCTCGCAGATGTAGGCGCCGTGCGTCTTGCCCTCGCGGACGTACTTCTTCGTCAGCCAGTTGGCGATCGCGTCGTCCTCGGCGTGGACGACGCTCATGCCGCCGTGCTCGGCGACCTCGCTCATCACGCCCGTAGCGGTGGCCGTCGTCGCGACATGCAGCCGTAGGTCATCAGCGTCTTGATCGTCGGGATGCCGTCGCGGATCGACGTCGCCGATCTCCTCGATCACCTCGAACGAGAGGTTGCCGGTGAGGATCGCGTGGAAGCCGTAGTCGACCGCCATCCGCCCGTCCGACTCGCGCCTTCTTCGCGTCGATCGCGTCGCTGAAGCGTCGTCGGCGGCTCCTGGAAGGCGAAGTCGATGACCGTCGTCGTGCCGCCGTAGCGCCGCCGCGAACGAGTACTCCTGCGGCTCGGTCGTGGACGGGCCCGAAGCTCGAGCGCGTAGTGCACGTGCGGGTCGACGCCGCCCGGGATCACGAGGCAGCCGCGTCGCGTCGACGACGCGTTGCCGCCTCCGTCCCGAGCGAGCCGGGCTCGGTCGATCGCCGCGATCTGCTCGCCCGCGACGGCGACGTCGAGCGTGTCCGCCGCCGTCGGCGTGACGACCGTGCCGCCGCGGACGAGCAGGTCGTACGTCATCTCATCCTCCCACGTTCGCGGCGGCGCCGAGCTTTGCCTCGATCTTTGCGATCGCCTCGTCCGTCGACGTGACGGCGCCGTAGAGGCGCTGCACGACCGTGACCGCGGCGTCGTGCATCTCCGGGCTGTCGGCGCCGCAGGCGTCCTCGACGAGGAAGCAGTAGTAGCCGTAGCTGGCCGCGTCGCGAAGCGTGTGCTCGACGCACATGTTCGTCGAGACGCCGGTGAAGAGCAGCGTGTCGACCCCGTAGGCGCGCAGCACGATCTCGATCGGAGTCGAGGTGAAGGCACTGGGAGTGATCTTGTTGAACACCCGCTCGTTCGGCCTCGGCGCGAGCTCGTCGATGATCTCGTGCTCGCGCTCGCCGACCCGGTTGTTCGTGCCCTCGCAGAGCGCCCGCATCTGGTCGGTGAGGTCGGAGTAGTCGGACACCTCCGAGCCGTAGGTGAGAAAGACGCGGCGCAGGTCGTGCTCCCGGAAAAACTCGAGCAGCCGCTTCGTGTTCGGCACGACGTAGTCGGCGATCCGCGTATAGCGGTACTCGGCCTCGTGGAGCCGGCCCTGGGAGGCGAGGAAACGGCCGAGACCGGTCTCCGGATGCCCGGTCGCGTACATGAGGTCGACGACGACGAGGCAGGTGCGCGCCGGATCGATCTCCGTGTGGGCCGTGTAGACGGCGACGTAGTCGTGCGCCCCGTCGTGCGCGTGATCCGACATCGGCTCCTCCTTCGCCTGCTTGGCGTCTACGGATTCAAGACGATCTTGCCGAAATGCTGACGCTCCTCGAGCATGCGGTGCGCCTCCGCCGCTTCCTCGAGCGGCAGCGCAGCGTAGACACGCGGGTGAAATGCTCCGTCCGCGATCAGCCCCATCACGGTCTTGACATCTCTCGTGGTGCCCGTCCGCGAGCCGATCACCTGCCACTCGTTGCGGAAGACCGGGATGATGTCGAAGTCGACAACCTCGCCCGCGTGGCCGCCGCAGGTGACGAGGCGGCCTCCCTTCCGGAGCGCCGCGAGGCAGGCGCCGAACTGCTCGCCGCCGATGTGCTCGATGACGACGTCGACGCCGCGGCCACCCGTCGCGTCGAGCGCGGCCTCGGTGACGTTCTCGTTGCGGTAGTTGACGACGTGGTCGGCGCCGTCCTCGCGTGCGGCGGCGAGCTTCTCGTCGCTGCCCGCGGTCGTGATCACCGTTGCCCCGGCGTGCTTGGCGATCTGCAACGGCCGCGTGGCCGACGCCGCTGCCGGCCGCGCTCACGAGCACGGTTTCGCCCGCGCGAAGGCGGCCGCGCTCGATCAGCATGTGCCAGGCGGTCGTGAAGACGATCTGACCGGCTGCGGCGGAGTCGTGGGAGACGGAGTCCGGGAGCGGAAACACACCGCGGGCGGGTGAGGCGACGTACTCGGCGTAGCCGCCCGGCCTCTGGACGCTCCACATCATCGCCGCCTCACAGAGGTTGTCCTCCCCCGCCAGGCAGTGCGAGCAGGCCTCGCAATGCAGCTCGTGGAGGACCCACACGCGCTGTCCTTCCTGCACGTGGTCGACGTTGCGGCCGACTGCGGCAACGTCTCCGGCGAACTCGATCCCGAGCGTCCACGGGAGCTCGAGCGGCCAGCGCGAGAGGTTCTCCCGCAGGTCGATGTCGAAGTGGTTGAGCGCGCACGAGCGCACGCGCACGAGCACCTCGTCGTCGGCCGGGACGGGGTCGGGGACCTCGTCGAGCCGGAGCACGTCCCGGCCGCCGTGCTCGTGGAAGCGAACGGCCCTCATCGCCCGAAGCCTATGGCACGATCGCGCATCGCCTGGCGGTGAACCGGACCCGCCGGCTCTGGAGGCGGCTCGCGTTCGGCGGCAGGACGCCCGGTGCCGGGGCGTGTCGCGGCTCGGCCGGTCGCGCCGCATCGCGATGTTTCTCGCTTCCGACACACACGCGCTGCGTTGCCGCACACACGCGTGCGCATTCGAGCGCTACGGTTTGCCGCGGGTGGCGGGTATCCCCCCACCCAGGGTGGGGGAGTGCGTGGGAGTACGTGAGTGATCCGGCGGGCTGACAAGCGCTGAGAGGAGTGCCATGGGCATCGCATTGACGAACGCTCGAGTGTTCACGGCCACCGGCGATCCGCCGCTCGAGGCCGGGACGGTGATCGTCGAGAACGAACGGATCGCCTGGGTCGGCCCGGCCGCCGACGCGCCGCCGACCGACGCGGCGCACGTCGATCTCGAAGGTCGCACGATTCTCCCGGGCCTCGTCGACGCGCACGCCCACCTCGTCTACGACAACGTCCAGGACGGCTACACGATCGAGCTCGCGAAGCCGCTGGAGCAGGCCGCGATCGAGGCGGCGCTGCACGCGGCGAAGCTCCTGCGCATGGGCTTCACGGCCATCCGCGACGTCGGCACCCGCGGAAACATCGCGGTCGTGATCCGTGACGCCGTCGCGCAGGGCCGGCTGCCGGGCCCGCGCATCAAGGCCTCCAAGCAGATCATCTCCGTCTGGGGCGGCCTCGGCGACTTCCACCCCACCCACATCTTCCGGCGCGAGCAGTACTCGGCCGCGCTCACGGAGATCGTCAGCGGCCCGTGGCAGGCGCGCGACGCGGTACGCCAGCAGGTCAAGGACGGTGTGGACTGGGTGAAGGTCGAGGCGAGCGGCACCGGGTTCAACCCGCTCTGCCCGGCCGAGCGCGACACGATGTCCATGGAGGAGCTGCGCGCGGTCGTCGAGGAGGCCACCGAGAAGGAGCGTCCTGTCGTCTGCCACGCGGAGTCCCGGCGCAGCATCATCAAGGCCGCGCAGGCGGGGGTGCGGACGATCGAGCACGCCGTCTACCTCGACGACGAGGGCCTCGAGGCGATCCTCGAGCACGACGTCGCCGTGTGCCCCACCCTCGGCCTCTACACGGCCTACGCGGAGCGCGGTCTCGAGTTCGGCATTCCGCCGGAGGTCGTCAGCAACCACCGCCGGACGCACGAGCAGCACGTCGAGGCGATCCGCAAGGCGATCGACGCCGGCGTGACGATCGTCGCCGGCAGCGACTCGGGCCTCACGAACTTCCCCCAGGGCGGTGGGCTCGAGGAGATCTGCACCTACGTCGAGCTGCTCGGGATGAGCGAGCAGGACGCGCTCGTGACGGCGACGCGCGACGCCGCCCGCGTGATCGGCTTCGACGACACCGGGACACTCGAGCCGGGCAAGCGCGCCGACCTCGTCGTGCTGCGCGAGGACCCGCTGACCCGGATCCGCGCTCTCACGGAGCCGGACGTCGTCGAGACCGTGCTCCTGGCCGGCGAGGTCGCCGCGGGTCAGCTGCCCGAGCCCGTCGAGTCTCTGCCTAGCCGCTGACTAGCGAGGTCCCGGCGATGCGTTTGTGACCGTGGCCTTCGGCCACTCCTCGTCACGGCTGCGGCCCTGACGCGGCCGCGGCGTGACGCGGCCTCCGGCCGCTCAGCGGTCGCGGCCGGCCGTGCGCGCTTCGCGCGCGAACCTCGCGGCCGCCTGCGGCGTCCGCTGCGCGGGCTTCGCCCGCCGGCCGCTCAGCCGCCTCAGCCGCTATTCCAGCCCGTACACGCGCGCCAGGTTGTCTCGGAGGAACAGGCGCTCCGTCTCGTCGTCGAGGCCGAGCGCGTCGACCCCGGCGAGGTGGTCGGCGAACTCGAAGACGGGCTTGTTGGTGCCCCACATGCACTTGTCCCGCCCCGGCCCCTTGATGAACGCGACGAGCTCGGGCGAGAAGTCGCGCGGGTGGTGGCAGTCGCAGCCGATGTAGACGTTCGGGTGCTTCCAGGCGACGGAGCACATCTCCCGCTCCCACGGGTAGCCGGTGTGGATGCCGATGATCTTCAGCTCGGGAAAGTCGACGGCCATGGTGTCGATCGATCCCGGCCAGCCGACGCTCTTGAGGCCGGCCTGGAAGGCCATGCCGACCTGGATCTGGATCGGCACGTCGAGCTCGACGCACTTGGCGTAGAAGGGGTAGTAGGCGCGGTCGTCGGGCGGGATCCGGAACCAGTGCGGGTAGCTGTGCGCACCGACGGCGCCGAGCTCGGTGACCGCCCGCTCGAGGGCTCCGCACGCCCCCCATGATGTCGCGCGGATCGATGCCGGCCGTCCAGCAGCAGGCGATCCGGGTACTCGCTCGACCAGCGACCCGCGTCGCGTCGTGCGAGACGCGCCACGAGCCGCCCTCCTGCGCGCAGATCAGGACCTTGTCGACACCGGCCGCGTCCATGTCCGCGACGAGCGACGTCGCGTCGAACTCCTTGTCCCAGATCCCGAGATGGACCATCGAGTCCTTCAGCACCGGCGCGTGCTCGAAGGTCTCGACCTTCGTCACCGGCGTGAACGGGAAGATGACGACGTCGATCGCGGGCGTTCTCGGCATCTCGGCCTCCTTCTCGGTTAGCTCGACTGCACGTGTGCGCGGGGATCCCACGGTCCCTGCTCGCCGACCGCGAGCACGAGCCGCGATTCCATCACGACCTCGCCGTCCTGGTTGCGGCCCTCGCCCTCGAAGGTCGCGATGCCGCCGCCGGCGAAGGCGGGCTTCGGCACGAGCTCGACGATCTCCCAGCGAGAGATCAGCGTGTCGCCGAGAAACGTCGGCTTCTTCCAGCTCGTGCTCAGCTCGAGCATCGCCACGATCGTCGAGCCGAGCGCGTTGCCGACGACGCCGACCATGATCCCGGACAGCAGGGTGCCGTGCGCCACGCGAGCGCCGAAGCGTCCGCGCTCGGCCTGCAGCTGGTTCAGATGGTTCGGCCCGGGATCGTTGAAGAGGCCGGCGGCGAGGACGACGTGGCTCTCGGTGACCGTCAGCGCGTCCCAGAGCTCCTGCCCGACCTCGAGGGAGGAGAAGGGCCGCCCCGGCGCCGCGGAGCCCTCGAGTGGAGCGTTACCCATCAGCCGGCTCCCCACGGCAGATCGGGCAGCAGGCGGCGCGCCTCGGTCGCAAGCTCAGCCGCGTGCCGTCTTGCCGGCGTGGGTACGGGGATGCCGTCGACGATCCGCGCGTACCTGGGACGCTTGTACGTCGCGAGCCGCTCCCGCGCCCATCCGAGGATCGCCTCCTCCGTCAGCCCCGGGAACGGTCGCGTCGTGACGAACGCGCAGCCGACCTCGCCCAGGCGCTCGTCCGGGACCGCGACGACGACCGCCTCGGTGATGCCCGGCATCTGCTCGAGCTGGTTCTCGACCTCGCGCGGGTACACGTTGAAGCCGCCGCAGAGAAACATGTCCGACGAACGGCCGGCGACGTACAGGTAGCCCTCGCCGTCGAGCCGGCCCAGATCGCCGGTCAGGATCCACTCGCCCCGGCGTTTCTCCGCCGTGGCCTCGGGATCGTCCAGGTAGCCGATCATCTGGTTGTAGCCGCGGGCGCCGATCTCCCCGACCTCGCCGGCGGGAAGCGGGTCGGTCGTGCCGGGCTCGAAGATCCGCAAGTCGATTCCGGGCGTTGGGCGCCCGACCGACTCGAGCTTCTGCGGCTCGGGATCGCCGGGGAGCAGCTGGGTCAGCGTCGGCGACTCGGTGGCCCCGTACACGACCGAGAGCTCGCAGCCGAGGCCGTCGGGTCGAGCACGGCCCGCCGAAGGCTGGGCGAGACCGGTGCCCCCGCCACCAGCGCGACCCGGAGGCTGCTCGAGGTCGCGCGGGCGGGCGCGCTGCTCCTCGATCAGCTCGCGCGCCATCGTCGGCACCCCGTAGAGGACGGTGCCGCGGTGGCGCTCGACGAGGTCGAGCATCGTGCCGCCGCGGCGAACGGCTCGGCGTCGACGAGCGTCGCCCCGCCGACCATGCACTGCAGCACTCCCATGTGAAAGCCGAAGACGTGGGCGAACGGCATCGGGCTGACGAGCCGCTCTCCCTCCTTCAGGCCGGTGAGGCCTGCCGCGACGGCGGCGTTCCGGGCGAGCGTGCGGTGGTCGTGGACGCACCCCTTCGGCCTGCCTGTCGTGCCTCCCGTGTAGCAGACGACCGCGGGCGCGCCGGGATCGGGGGGATCCGGCAGCCGGCCGCCCGCGGGAAGCTCGTGCCACGAGAGCACCCCGTCGCGTGGCGCACCCTCCCCCACCCTGACCACGAGCTCGAGGCTCTCGAGCCCACCCCGTCCGCGCAACGCGAGCAACTCGCCGACCATCGCCTCGTAGTCGGTGCCGACGAACTCCGGCGTGTAGAAGAGCGCCCGTGCACCGAGTGCTCCAGGAGATACGGCATGTCGGCCATACGCAGCCTCGGCCCCGCCGTGACCGTCACGGCCCCGATGCGGGCGAGCGCGTAGAAGAGCGAGATCCACGGCAGGCCGTTCGGCAGCCAGACGACGGCCCGGTCGCCGGGGCGCAGGCCCGCCGCGACGAGCATGCGGGCCACCCGGTCGACCTCGGCTGCGGTCTGCCCGGTCGTGAAGGAGCCGTCGGCGGCCACGAAGTAGAGGGAGCTCGGACGCGTCGCCGCGGCGGCCTCGAGAATCGCCGTGGATCGTCTCCGCGACGCGCGTCGTGCTCCCGACCTCGGCGCCCGCGGCCGTCACGACCGCGCCAGCCTGAACTGGGGAAGCTGCGAGAAGCCTCCCGACGTCGCGAGCTCGACCGTCGAGCCGATCGCGGTCTCGAGGCGGTCGTCGCCGACGACGTTCGAGATCAGCCGGCCGCCCTCCTCGAGGTCGACGATCGCGAGCACGATCGGCAGCTCCGGCTGGAACCGCTCGTGATGCGGGCGGCGCACGACGCCGAACGAGTACACGGTCCCGCGCCCGGAGAAGTCGACCCACTCGAGCTCGCGGAAGCACCCCGGGCAGGCGATGCGCGGAAACTCCGGCACCGAGCCGCAGGCCGGACAGCGCTGGAGCCGAAGGACACCGCTCGCCTCCGCCAGGGGCGCCGCATGGGGCAGCAAGGCGCGTTCAGTCATGCCGTCGCAGGATTGCACCCGCCGTGCAGAGGCCCTTGCCGTAGCTGACGAGGCCGAACCCCGAGACGAGCCCGACCTCGGCGCCCTGAACCTGCCGCGCGCCCGCCTCGTGCTGGAGCTGCTGCACGGCCTCGGTGACCGCGATCATGCCTCCGCCCGCGCCGGACTGGCCGCAGGAGAGCTGGCCGCCGCCGGTGTTCACCGGCAGCCCGCCGCGGATCGAGATGTCCGTTCCGTCGAGGAACGCGCCTGCGCCGCCGATCGGGCAGAAGCCGTAGGACTCGAGCTGCACCGCGACCATGATCGTGTAGTCGTCGTAGAGCTCCACGAGATCGACGTCGGCGCGGGTGACGCCGGCGGCCTCGAACAGCTCGTCCGCGTATACCTCGAATCCCGCCGGCAGCGAGAGCGGCAGCCCGGGATGCGCGTTGTGGAGCTCGCGCATGGCGGCGACCTCGATCGCCGGCCTCCCCGTGCGGCCTGCCAGCTCCTCGTCGACCACGAGCACGGCCTCGGCGCCCGAGCACGGCATGACGCAATCGAACAGATGCAGAGGCTCGGCGATCGGCCTTGCGTCCAGATACTCCTCGAGCGTCAGCGGCTCCTTGAAGAGCGCGTTCGGGTTCAGCAGCGCGTGCTCGCGCAGCGTGACCGCGATCTTCCCGAGCTGCTCGCGTGTCGTCCCGTAGAGCTCGCTGTGGCGGCGCTGCACGAGCGAGAAGATGCCGTTGGCCCCTCCGAACCCTGCCGGGGCCAGGTAGTCGCGCATCGCGGGCGTGAAGCTCTCGAGCATCGCGTCGTGCGTCGCGACGGTGAAGACGTCGCCGGCCAGGCAGAGAACCGCGCGCGCCCGGCCCGCCCGGATCGCGTCCGCGGCGTGGCCCACCGCAACGACCCCGGACGCGCCGCCGAAGACACCCTGCTCGGCCCAGCGCAGCCGCAGGCCGAAGTGCTCCCCGAGCGTCACGACGTTGCCCGGGGGATAGCTGAACGAGGCGAGCGTGAGCCCGTCCAGCTCGTCCTTCTCGACGCCGGCCCGGTCGAGGCAGGCGCGGGCCGCCTGCCAGAGGTGCCAGAGCAGCTCGTGTGGCTCCCGCTTCTCGTACGGGCTCGAGCCGTAGGAGACGACGACGGGCTCCGGCACGTCCGCTACACGACGCCCTGGCCGCGGAGCGCGTCCAGCGCCTTCGCGTCCAGGCCGAGGAGGCCGCCGTAGACGTCCTCGTTGTCCTGCCCGGCCGCCCCGCCGGAGAAACGGACCTCGGTCCGGCTGCGGGAGAACCGTGGGACGACGCCGGGCATCCGCACCGTGCCGAGCTCGCCGTCCGGCACGGCGACGACGTTCTCGCGAGCCTGGTAGTGCGGGTCGCTGAAGATCCCGGCGATGTCGATGACCGGCCCGGCGACGACGTCGTGCTGCTCCAGCGCGTCCATGACCTCGGCCGTCGTGCGCTCGCGCATCCAGGCCGCGACGATCCCGTCGAGCTCGACGTCGTTCGCGATGCGGCTCGGATTGTCGTGAAAGCGCGGATCCTCGGGCAGCTCCGGCCGCCCGATCGCGGCGGAGAGCCGCGCAAAGGTCCGGTCGGAGCTCGCCGAGATGGCGATCCACCCGCCGTCGCTCGTCGCGTACGCGTTGCGCGGGGAGTCCTCGGCGATCCTGTTCCCCATGCGCTCCTTGACGAGGCCGAGCTCCGAGTAGCCGATCACCTGGCTCTCCGCCAGCCGGAACAGCGGCTCGTAGAGGCTGACGTCGACCTCCTGCCCCTTGCCGCTGCCCGCGACGTCGCGCTCGTAGACGGCCCCCAGCAGGCCGACCAGGCCGAACGTGGCGGCGATCGTGTCCGCGAGCGGGAAGGCGGACAGCGTCGGCGGCCCGTCGGCGAACCCGGTGAAGGCCGGGATCCCGCTGAAGGCTTCCGCCACGGTGCCGTACCCGGGCCGGTGCGCGTAGGGCCCGGTCTGCCCGTAGCCGGAGACGCGCACGACGATGATGCGCGGGTTCACCGCCGCCAGCTCGTCGTATGAGAGCCCCCAGCGATCCAGCGTTCCGGGCCGGTAGTTCTCGACGACGGCATCCGCCCACTCCACGAGCCGCAGGAAGAGCCGACGGCCCTCTGGTTTCCGCAGGTCGAGCGTGACGAGCCGCTTGTTGCGCCCCGTCACCTTCCACCAGAGCGAGCTTCCGTTCTTGCGCGGTGACCAGTAGCGAATCGGGTCGCCCTGTCCCGGCTTCTCGATCTTGATGACGTCGGCGCCGTAGTCGGCGGCCAGCGTGCAGGCGAACGGGCCGCCGATCATCGTGCCCGCGTCCAGGATCCGCAGGCCCTGCAGCAGGGAAGCGTCCGTCACGATCGTGCGCCGGCGAGCGTTTCTTTCCGCGGAGCGGTGAGGGCCGGATCCAGCGGGCGCTGAACGATCTCCGCGGGTATCGAGCGCGGCAGGAACCGGCCGCCCGTGCGCGACCCGACCACGTTGCCGTCCTCGATCACGAGCGATCCTCGCAGCAGCACCGTCCGGGCCCTGCCCTGGAGCTCCCAGCCCTCCCAGCAGTTGTAGTCCGAGTCCATGTGCAGCTCGTCGAGACGCGACCGTCCACCGTCGATTCGGGTCGAAGAGCACGAGATCCGCGTCGCTGCCGGGCGCGATCGTGCCCTTCGCCGGATACAGCCCCATGAGCCGGGCGGGATTCGTCGCGGTCAGCTGCACGAGCCGCTCGAGCGTCAGCCTGCCGGCCGCGACGCCGAGCGTGTGCAGGACCGGCAGCCGCATCTCCACGCCGGCCTGGCCGCACTGGAGATCCTCGATCGTCACGCCCATCTTCGTCATCCGGTCCGCGGCCTTGATGAGGAAGTGGTCCGAGGTCACCGCCTGGATCCGGTCGTCGACGATCGCCTCCCAGAGAACATCCTGGTCGGCCTGCGTCTTGATCGTGGGGTAGTTGTTGTAGAGCAGGCCGCGCTCGTCTTCCCACAGGTTGTCGGCGGTGAAGGAGAGGTACGGCGTGAGCGTCTCCCCGTAGCACGGCAGCCCCTTCGCGCGGGCCTCCGCGAGCGCGTCCACCCCGGTCGCCGCGGCCATGTGGAGGATGTAGAGCGCAGAGCCGGTGCGCTCGGCGAGCAGCAGCGCCCGGCGGATCGCAGCCTCCTCGACGAGCGAGGGGCGCGTCTCCCCGATGTAGGCGCCGTGCGTCTTGCCCTCCCGCACGTACTTCTTCGTCAGCCAGCGGGCGATCTCGTCGTCCTCGGCGTGGATGACGCTCAGCCCGCCGGCCTCCGCAACCTCGCTCATGACGCCGTAGCGATGGCCGTCGTCGCACATCCAGCCGTACGTGGTCATCGTCTTGATCGTCGGGATGCCGCCCTTCACGACGTCGCCGATCTCCTCCATGACCTCGAACGGGATCTCGCCGGCGAGAATGACATGCAGCCCCCAGTCCGGCGCCATGCGGCCCTCGAAGGTCGCCTTCCTGCTCGAGATCGCGTCGTGGGCGCTCTCGGGCGGCACGCAGAACGCGAAGTCGATCACCGTGGTGTTCCCGCCGAACATGGCCCCGATCGACGTGTCGGCGCTCTCGGAGCGGGCGCCGAGCGCCTCGAGCTCGTAGTGGACGTGCGGGTCGACGCCGCCCGGGAGCACGAGCAGCCCCTGGGCGTCGATCACCCGGGCCGCCTCGGAACCGAGCGCGCCCGGGGCGTCGACGGCGGCGATCTGCTCGCCGGAGACCGCGACGTCGGCTTCCCGCGCGCCCTCCTCGGTGACGACGGTGCCGTTGATGACGAGGACGTCGTACATGCGTCTTACCTCCGCAGGGATCCGGCCGGCCGCGCGCCCAGCTCCGCGAGCACCTCGTCGGTCGTCGCGACGCGACCGAAGAGCCGGCGGAACTGCTCGAGCGTCCAGTCGTGATAGTCGGGCCTGTCCTCGGCGACCGCGTCCTCGACGACAACCGATGCGTAGCCGCGATCGGCTGCGTCGCGGGCGGTGAGATCGACGCACTGGCTCGTCGAGACGCCCGTGACGACGAGGGTGTGGATACCGAGGTTGCGCAGGAGCGCATCGATGTTCGAGGACGTGAACGCGCTCGCCGACAGCTTCGTGAGCACCGGCTCGCCGGGGAGCGGCGCGAGCTCGTCGAGGAACTCGAACTCGGGCTCGCCCTCGATGTTTCCGAAGGCGGCCTCGAGCTCCTGAACATGCGGGATCAGATCGCGGCAGCCTTCCATCTGGCCGCCGAGCCGCACGAAGATCCGGGTCAGGTCGTGCTCCCGGAAGAACGCGAGCAGCCGTCCGATGTTCGGGACGAGAAGCTCCTCGATGCGGTCGTACCGGTAGCGACCCTCCTCCTCCCGGCCGCGCTCGGCGAGCCAGCGGCCCATGCCGGTCGTCCGGCAGGCGGTCGCGTACTGCATGTCGATGACGACGAGCGCCGTCGAAGGCGGGATCGAGCACGAAGCCCAGCGTGTGCTCGAGGACGGCGTCGCCGCTCAACGGAAATATCGTATAGCGCCCCGCCGCCCCGTCTCGCGGTTACCATCCCCCGATGGCCCAAGCGGTGCCGAAGGTGCTGATCGAGAACGACCGAATCCGCGTGACGCGGTGGGAGTTCCCTCCCGGCGGCGCGACAGGGTTCCACCGACACGAGCACGACTACGTCGTCGTCCCGATCGTGGACGGGAAGCTGCGACTGCTGGAGGCCGACGGCGAGCGGATCGCCGAGCTGACCGTCGGGGTGCCCTACTTCCGCGAGGAAGGCGTCGAGCACGACGTCGTCAACGCGAACGACTACGAGTTCGCGTTCGTCGAGGTCGAGCTTCTCTGAGCCGACCGCCTACGGGAACAGGTCGCGCTCGGGCGGCATGACGATGTCGCGCGCCGTTCCCTCGCCTGGAGGCGCCACGTAACCTCGAATCAGCGCCGCCGGCACGCTGCGCGCCTTGCCCATGACGAGCTCGGCGGCGCCCGCCAGCTCGTCGGCGACGGCGATCACGGTTCCCTGCAGCTCCCGGCCGCGCGCGTCCCGTTGGCCGCGGAGGTCGAGCAGCGGCGCCATGCCGGCCACGCCGATCGCAACGTCGGTCGTTCCCTGGCGCCACGCCCGGCCGAACGAGTCCGTGACGATCACCGCGGGCTCGATGCCGAAGCGGCGGCCGAGCGCCTCGTGCAGGGCCCGGGCCGACGCATCCGGGTCGACGGGCAACAGCACGACCCAGTCGTCGCCGGGCGTGTTGGAGCGGTCGACGCCCGCGCTCGCACAGACGAAGCCGTGACGTGTCTCCGCAACGATGAAGTCGTCGCGGCGGCGGCGAACTCGTGCGCTCTCCGCCAGCACCGCCTCCACGTGCTGCTGTTCGGGCACGTGCGCCACCCTGCCCTCGGCCTTCGACACGACCTTCTGTGCAACAACCACCACGTCGCCGCCCTGCAGGCCGCCTACCCGCTCGACGGCGTCGCCGAGCAGGCCCGCCAGATCGTCGCCTTCGGCGACCTCGGGAATCCCCGTCAGCGGAACGATGCGAACCTCGGTCCCCACGCTAGAGGCCCGTGATCCGGATGCCGGTGTTCTTGCGGTACCGGCGGTTGACGTTGAGCAGGACCGCGGTGAGCGTCTCGAGCCAGCGGGCCGATTCGAGGGGCCCGGCGTCAACGGCTCGGCCGGCGACGAGCTGCGAGCAGAGATCCGCCACGACGGCCTTCGCCTCCTCGTCGCCGCCGCAGTAGAGCGTGTCCTCGTCGAGCGCGTGGTCGAGCCTGGCGAGCAGGCGCGCGCTCACCGTGTGGAGAGCGGCGACGACACGCGCGTCGGCCGCCTCGCGTTGGGTGAGCTCGGCGAGCGACGTCCGGCCGGGATCGGCAGTCGGATGTCCGTCTCGGAAGACGACGGACGTCGCCACGCTGACGACCACCTTGGCCGCCAGGTGCCGTGAGAGCTCCCGCGTGATCGGCCGAACGCTCTCGGCCGGAATCGACAGGAAGACGACATCGGAGCGCTCGCAGCATTCGGCGTTCGAGACGAAGTCGTCGCGCGGCGTTCGCGACCCGATCACGACGTCGTGCCCGTGCGCGCGGCAGCCGCCCGGCAACCCCCTGGCCGAAGTCGCCGCTGCCTCCGACGATTCCGATCCTCACGCCAACGCCTCCAGCACCCGGCGCCCGATCTCCGCCCGGCGACCGGGGTCGACCATCAGCGTCTCGCTGACGACGGGCCGGAGCCCCAGGTCCTCCACTGCCGGGGCGAGCGCCGCGTCCGCGACGTCGAGGACGAACGTGTCGGCGAGCCCGGCGTAGAGCCTGGCCACGCCGATCGGCGCTCGGCTCGTGACCGAGCGTCTCGAGCATGCCCGCCAGCGGTCCTCGCACGGCCTGGCCGCCGATGATGGGCGACACCGCCGCGACGAGGGCGTCGCGGCCCTCGATCGCCGCCCGGATCCCGGGCACGGCGAGAATCGGCCCGATCGAGACGAACGGGTTGGATGGAGCGATGACGACGACGCGCGCCGATTCGAGCGCCTCGACGACGCCCGGCGCCGGGCGGGCGGCCTCCGCGCCCTCGTAGCGCACGCCGCGCACCGGGTCGGCATGCCGGCGCCCCACGAACCAGCTCTGGAAGTCGAGCTCGCCGCCGTCGATCTCCACGAAGGTGCGCACGGAGTCGTCGGTGGCCGGCAGGAGCCGCACGGCGACATCGAGGGCGCGGCAGAGCTCGGCGGTCACGGCGGAAAGCGGCGCTCCTGCCCTCAACCGGCGCGAGCGCGCGAGGTGCAGCCCGATGTCGCGGTCGCCCAGGGTGAACCAGGCCTCCTCGCCGAGCCGCTCCGCCTGGGCGAGCGCACCGTAGGTCTCCTCCCGCACCCCCCACCCCCGCTCCTCGTCCAGCAGGCCGGCGAGGGTGTAGAGGACGGTGTCGAGGTCGGGAGACACCTGGAGCCCGAGAAACTCGAGATCGTCGCCGACGTTGCCGATCGCGGTGACGCGATCGGCGCCCGCCGCCAGCGCGAACGCGTGCGCGAGCCGGGAGCCTCCGAGCCCGCCGCACAGGACCGCGACGTGATCAGCCACGTAGGATCATCGTCCGAGTGCCGTGCTCGCCATCGTGCCCGTCAACTCGCCAGGCGAGGCGAAACGCCGCCTGGCTCCCTTCCTCGGCCCGGAGCAGCGCACCGCCCTCGTGGTCACGATGCTCGAGGACGTGCTCGCCGCGTGCCGGGGGACAGCGTCGATCGACCGGACGATCGTCGTCACGCCCGAGCCGGGCCTGGCGCCCGCGGGCGTCGACGTCCTTCCCGATCCTGGGCAAGGCCACGCCGCGGCGATCGAGCTCGCACTCGGGCACGCCGCGGCAGACGGCGCCCTGGTCGTCATGGCCGACTGCCCGCTCGTGACGCCCGCGATCCTCGATCGGCTGGCGCGGGCCGCTCGACCCGTCGCGGTGGGGCTTGCCCAGGACGGCGGCACGAACGCGCTCGCGCTGCGCCCCGCAGACGCGGTCGCGCCTGCCTTCGGCGTCCCGAACGGGGCCGCGGTCGTCGTGGAGCGGGCGCGGAGCGCCGGCTTCGAGGCTGCGGTCATCGACGACCCGGCGCTGGCGCTCGACGTCGACACGCTGGACGACCTCGAGCGCGCCTGTGAGCTCGGCGAGGGCACGCGAACACGGCACTTCGTGCTCACGTCAGACCTGCTGCCCGACCGCCTGGCGTAGGCGGTCGAGCGTCCCGACGCACGCGTGCACCGTCTCGACATGCGGCACCGGTACCCCCAGCCGGCCCGCGATCTCGACGACGGCCCCGGTCATGCAACCGAGCTCGAGCGGCTTGCCGGCCTCGAGGTCCTGGAGCATCGACGTCTTGTGGTCGCCGACGGCGATGCCCGCTTCCAGTCGCCGGTCGACGGAGACCGGCAGCTCGATGCCGAGCACGACGCCGACAGCCGTCACCTCCTCCATCACGGCGCGCAGCATCGCGACCATCTCCGGTGTGCTCCCAAGCTCCCCGAGCGTCGCGCCGGTGAGCGCCGTGACGGGGTTGAACGCGACGTTGCCGATGAGCTTGAGCCAGAGCTGCTCGCGGATGCGCTCCTCGACCGGGCACTTCAGCCCGCCGGCTTCGAACGCCTCGGCCACGCGCGCGCAACGCTCGGAGCTGGAGCCGTCCGGCTCGCCGATCGCGAAGCGCGTGCCTTCGATGTGGCGAACGACGCCGGGTGCGGCCAGCTCCGTCGCCGGATACGGGACGCAGCCGACGACGCGTTCCGGTGCGATCGCCTCGGTGATCACGCCGCCGGGGTCGACGGCCTCGATCACCCGGCCCTCGAGCGGGCCGGGAAACGACTGGAAGAACCACCAGGGGACACCGTTCTGGGCCGGCAGGATGAAGGCGTCCGGCGCGAGCAGCGGAGCGACTCGCGGAAGCAGCTCGGGCAGCGAATAGGCCTTGAGGCCGACGATCACGCAGTCGGCCTCTGCGACGGCCTCGAGCTCGTCCGTCGCCTCCGGTTGGGCCTCGAAATCGCCTCGCGGTGAGAGCACCTTCACGCCGTCACGCCGCATTGCGGCGAGATTCGCGCCGCGGGCGATCAGGATGACCTCGGCGCCGCCGCGCGCGAGCGCCGCGCCGACGTAGGCCCCGATCGCGCCTGCTCCGAGCACGGCGAAGCGCATGGTGGGGATCCTAGGGACGCTCTAGGCCGAAACGGTCGCGAAGCGGCCGTTATCGGCCGTGAAGCGGCCCGGAGGGCCGCGTTCACGGCCGTCTGGACAGCGGCCGGATGAGATCCGGCCCCTACAGTGACGCGCGCGGAGCCGCGCGTCACTGGCAGAGCGGCGGCTCGAAGCTCTTCGGCGCAGGCGTGAAGGCGACCTGGTCGCCGCCCTGGCTGAGATACGACGCGGCATCGGACGCCTCGAGCGTGACGACGCCCTCGTCGATCGGATTGCCCCAGCCGGCCGGCGCGTTGAGCTTCCCGAGCGGCTCGGTGAGCCAGAAGCGGCCGTCGAGGTAGATCCACTCGACGCCGCAGTGCGTGTAGATCTCGAACGTCCACTGGCTCCCGACCGGCACGCCGGACGTGCAAGGCTCCGCTTCGACGTCCGGGAAGCAGGTGCCGTCGTGGCCCTGACGGAGCAGCGGCGCCTCGACCTCGACCGGCGGCTCGGCCGGAACGACGGGAGGCAGCGCCGCGGGCTCCTCAGCGGCCGGCGCCGCGTCGGCAGGGAGGGCCGCCGGGGCGTCGGATTCGGGTGGCGTCCCGCCGCCGCATGCGGCAAGCACGGCGAGGGAAGCGAGGATGCCGAGGAGCACCGCGGCGCGTCTCATGGCCCTTGGACTGGTCACGACGCCTGGAAGTTCCCGCGCAGGGCCGGATGAGATCCGGCCCCTACATGAGGCGTCGACGCTTCGCGATCGCAGGCCGAAACGGGCGCAGCCCGTTATCGGCCGTGGAGCGGCCCGGAGGGCCGCGTCTATGGGTTATTCGCCGTAGATCGCGGCCGCCACGCGGCGCCGCTGGAGCTTTCCTGTCGGCGTGCGCGGAATCGCCTCGAGGATGTGGATCACCGCCGGCACCTTGACCGCGGTCAGCCGTTCGCGGCAGTGGTCGATCAGGGCCGCCTCGTCCGCGTCGCCGTCGAGCGAGACGGCGGCGGCCACGACCTCGCCGTACTTCTCGTCGGGAACGCCGAACACCGCGGCGTCGGCCACGGCAGGGTGGGAGAGCAGCGCCTCCTCGACCTCGCCGGGCGAGATGTTCTCGCCGCCGCGGATGATCAGCTCCTTGATGCGTCCGACGAGCCTCAGATAGCCGCCCTCGAGGACTCCCTGATCGCCGGTCCGGAACCAGCCGTCGGAGAACGACTCCGCGTTGGCCTCCGGGTTGTTCAGGTAGCCGGGGGTCAATCCGGGCCCTGAGACCACGACCTCGCCCGCAGCGCCCTCCGGCACGTCGTTCCAGCTCGAATCCACGATCCGGACGGCGGCGCCGGTCGCGATGCCGACCGAGCCGGGACGCCGCTCCCCGGGCGGGAGCGGGTTCGCGGCCATCTCGTGGCTCGCCTCGGTCATCCCGTAGGCCTCGAGCATGGGCACGCCGTAGGTCTCCTCGCAGCGCGCGAGGAGCTCCGGCGAGAGCGCCGAGGAGCACGACCGCGTGAAGCGCAGACGGGCCGCGGCCGCGTTCCCCGAGCGCTCGAGCAGCATGTGGTGGATCGTCGGGCCCGCCGACACCCACGTCACGCCGTGCTCGCCCAGGTGCTCCCAGAAGCCGCCGCGGTGCCAGCCGTCTGGGCACGACGACCGTCCCGCCGCCGAGCAGAGCTGCGAACGTCGAGGCAACGAGACCGTGTACGTGGAAGAGCGGCATGGCGACGTAGGAGACGTCGTCGGCCGACAGCCGGTAGTGGCCCGCCATCGAGCGCGCGGAAGCGACGAGATTGCGTTGCAGCAGCGGCACCTGCTTGGGCCGGCTCGTCGTGCCGCTCGTGTGCAGGAGAATCGCGACGTCGTCCGGGCGCTCCCGGCTCGTAGGCGGCCGGCCGGGCCGACGAGGCGACGACCGTGCGTCCGTCGTCGCTGCGGATGTCGGCGATCCGGACGGAGAGCCGGGCTGCGGCCGTCCGCGCCGCCTCGAGCTCACCCTCGGGCAGAAGCAGGAGTCGCGGCTCGAGGTCCTCCAGGTAGAACGTGAGCTCGTCCGGGGTGTACGCGGGATTGAGCGGCGCCGCGGCGGCGCCGAGCGCCGTGACGGCGAGCAGGAGCTCGACGATCTCCGGGCCGTTCGGCAGCGCCAGCGCAACACGGTCGCTCCGGTCGACTCCGAGGCCCCTCAACGCGCGGGCAAGCGTGTCGACCCGTTCGGCGAGCTCGCCGAACGAGATCGAGCTCCCGTCGTCGGGGCAGGCGAGCGCCGTTGCTCCCGCCTCACCGCCCGTATAGACGGCTGCGAGCGGGTCGGCCTGCTCCCTCACGGGGATGAGGTTACCCGGTGCGGCTACGATCGCCACTGCCGTGACAGGGACACCGGCAGCTCTGGCGAAGGCTCGCCTCGGCGAGCGGCTCGACCGAGCGGATGCGCTGGCGCTCGCCGCTCTCGACGCAGCGGCGCTGCTCGGCCCCGCCCAGGAGCTCCGCGCCCGCGGCAAGGGAACGCTCGTCACGTTCTCGCCCAAGGTCTTCATCCCGCTGACCAAGCTCTGCCGGGACGTCTGCCACTACTGCACGTTCGCGGGACCGCCGCGACGCGGCGAGCGCGCGTACCTGACGCACGAGGAAGTGCTCGAGATCGCCCGCGCAGGCGCCGCCGCCGGCTGTCACGAGGCTCTGTTCACGCTCGGTGACAAGCCCGAGCGGCGCTACCGCGTGGCGCGGGACGAGCTCGCGTCGCTCGGCTGCGAGACGACGATCGAGTACCTGGCGCAGGTCTCCGCGCTCGTGCTCGAGGAGACCGGCCTCCTCCCACACGCGAACCCCGGCGTCATGACGGCCGAGGAGCTGACGCTGCTCCGAGGCGTCTCGGCTTCGCAGGGGATCATGCTCGAGACGATCGCCGACCGGCTGTCGGAACGAGGCGGCCCCCACTTCGGCTCGCCGGACAAGCGTCCGGCGGCCCGCCTCGAGACCTTGCGGCTCGCGGGCGAGCTCGCGATCCCTTTCACGACCGGGATCCTGATCGGAATCGGTGAGACGCGGGCCGAGCGGCTCGAGGCACTGCTGGCGATCCGCGACCTCCACGAGCGCTACGGCCACATCCAGGAGGTCATCGTCCAGAACTTCCGCGCCAAGCCGGACACGAAGATGGCCGGTCATCCCGAGCCCTCACTCGACGAGCTGCTCTGGACCTGCGCGGCCGCCCGCCTCGTGCTCGGGGCGGACATGAACCTGCAGGCGCCGCCCAACCTGTCCTACGACGAGTTCCCGCGCCTGCTCGACGCCGGCATCAACGACTGGGGCGGAGTCTCGCCCGTGACCATCGACCACGTCAACCCCGAGGCGCCCTGGCCCGAGCTGGAGCGCCTGCGCCGCGGCACCCAGGGCCGCGGTCTCGAGCTGGCGGCGCGGCTGCCGATCTACCCGGAGTACGTGGCCGACCTGCCGCGCTGGTGCGAGCCGGACGTGGCAACGGCGGTCCGGCACCGCTCCGACGCCGCCGGCCTGGGCCGCGAGGATCAGCTGGTCGGCGGGTGTCTCGACGTCGATTCCCGCGGGCGCGGTGAGCGGCGACCAGGCACTCCTCGAGCCCGTTCGGACAGGCGACGGCGGCGGCTCCACTTGGCGCGATCGCGAGCTCGATCGTGACCCGCTTCGGCGTCGGGATCAGCCCCGGCGTGCGCGAGGCGCTCGCCAAGGTGGCCGAGGAGGACGAGCTCGACGAGGACGACGTCACGGCGTTGTTCGAAGCGCGCGGCGAGAGCCTGCGCGCGGTGCTGCGCGCCGCCGACGAGCTGCGCCGGGAGGTCTGCGGCGACACGGTGAGCTACGTCGTGACGAGGAACATCAACTACACGAACGTCTGCTACTTCCGCTGCGGCTTCTGCGCGTTCTCGAAGGGCAAGCTCGCGGAGAACCTCCGTGGGCCCGCCTACCTCGTCCCGATGGACGAGATCCTCCGGCGCTGCCGCGAGGCGTGGGAGCGCGGCGCCGTCGAGGTCTGCCTGCAGGGCGGCATCCACCCCGGGTTCACCGGCGACTACTACATCGACGTCTGCCGGGCGATCAAGGAGGAGCTTCCGGACCTGCACGTGCACGCCTTCTCGGCCCTGGAGGTCTGGCAGGGCGCGGCGACCCTCGGCGAGCCGCTCCCCGACTACCTCGCGCGCCTGCGCGACGTCGGGCTTGCCTCGCTCCCCGGGACCGCGGCCGAGATCCTCGACGACGAGGTCAGGCGCACCCTCTGTCCCGACAAGGTCAACGTCGGCCAGTGGCTCGAGGTGCACGAGACCGCCCACCGGGCCGGCCTGCGCTCGACCTCGACGATCATGTACGGCTCGATCGAGGGGCCGCGCAGCTGGGCGCGCCACCTCCTGCACCTGCGCGAGCTGCAGAAGCGCACGAGCGGCTTCACGGAGTTCGTGCCGTTGCCGTTCGTGCACATGGAGGCGCCGATCTACCTGAAGGGCGTCGCCCGGCCGGGCCCACGTTTCGGGAGGCGATCCTCATGCACGCGGTCGCCCGTCTTGCCCTCCATCCCCACATCACGAACGTGCAGGCCTCGTGGGTCAAGCTGGGGATCGACGGCGCACACGTGGCGCTGCGCTCGGGGGTGAACGACCTCGGCGGGACGCTGATGAACGAGTCGATCTCGCGCGCCGCGGGCGCCAGCCACGGCCAGGAGATGCCGCCCGAGCTGATGGAGGCCGCGATCCGCGCCGCCGGTCGGACACCCCGTCAGCGGACGACGCTCTACGGCGTCCCGGATCCCGAGCGGACGGCCGCCTCCTACGGCGCCTCGGCACTCGCCGAGCCTGTGAACCCGAAGATCGATACGACGGCCATGACGCGACCGGCCGTGCTCGTCCGTCCCGGCCTCGCCGTTTCGTGAGCACGCCGCCGGTCGGCGTCCGCCCCGCCCACACGTCGTTCGGCTGCGCTCGAAGGGAGTAGACGATGCATCTGAGCCCCAAGGAGACCGACCGCCTGCTCCTGTTTCTCGCCGCGGAGCTCGCCCGCCGGCGACGTGCGCGGGGCCTCAGGCTCAACTACCCGGAGGCCCGGGCGTTGATCGCGGACGAGGTCTGCGAGGGAGCCCGGGACGGCAAGAGCGTGGCGGAGCTGATGGGCACTCGGCCGGGAGATTCTCACGCCGACGACGTGCAGCCGGGCGTCGCGAAGCTCGTCGGGACGCTGCAGGTCGAGGCGATGTTCCCCGACGGCCAGAAGCTCGTGACGATCCACGACCCGATCGGCCCCGGGCGGGAAGCCGAGGACGGCGTCGAGCCCGGTGAGCTGGCGATCCTCGACGGCGAGATCGAGCTCAACGCCGGTCGCGAGAGCGTCACCGTGACGGTGACGAACACGGGTGACCGGCCCGTGCAGGTGGGCTCGCACTACCACTTCTTCGAGACGAACCCCGAGCTGCGCTTCGACCGCCGCGCGTCGTTCGGAATGCGACTCGACATCCCCGCCGGGACCGCGGTGCGATTCGAGCCCGGCGAGGAGCGCGAGGTCGAGCTGGTCGCGTTCGGCGGCGATCGCGAGGTCTTCGGCCTCAACCGTCTTACCGAGGGCCCCACCACGGCCGACCGCCTCGAGGAGGCCCTCGCCCGGGCGCTCGCAGGCGGCTACGAGGGGGCCTCCTGATGGGCCGCCGGATCAGCCGCCAGGCGTATGCCGAGCTGTTCGGTCCGACCGTGGGCGACCGCGTCCGCCTCGGCGACACCGACCTCTGGGCCGAGGTGGAGCGCGACCACACGGTCTACGGCGACGAGTGCGTCTTCGGCGGCGGCAAGACGCTCCGCGACGGGCTCGGCACCCACGGCGGGGTCACCGGCGCCGAGGGCGCGCTCGACTTCGTGATCACGAACGCGCTGATCGTCGATGCCGTGCAGGGAATCGTGAAGGCCGACATCGGCATCAAGGACGGACGCATCGCCGGCATCGGCAAGGCCGGCAACCCGCAGCTGATGGACGGTGTCACGCCGGGCATGGTCGTGGGCGCAGGTACCGACGTCCGCGCCGGCGAGGGGATGATCGCGACCGCCGGCGGCATCGACGTGCACGTCCACTTCGACTCGGCGGGCCTCTGCGAGGAGGCGATCGCGGCCGGCGTCACGACGCTGCTCGGCGGGGGGCTCGGGCCGGTCACGGTCGGAATCTGCTCCTCGGGTGTCGAGAACCTCGGCCGCATGCTGCAGGCCGCCGAGGGGTTCCCGCTCAACTTCGGCTTCCTCGGCAAGGGCTCTGCGTACTCCGTCGACCCGCTCCTGGAGCAGGTGCGCGCCGGCGCCGTCGGTCTCAAGATCCACGAGGACTGGGGCGCGATGCCCGCCGTCATCCACGCCTCGCTCGACGCGGGCGACGAGCTCGACGTGCAGGTGCAGATCCACACCGACACGCTCAACGAGTCCGGCTTCTTCGAGCACACGCTGAACGCGATCGACGGGCGGACGATCCACACCTACCACTCGGAGGGCGCCGGCGGCGGGCACGCCCCCGACATCATCCGCGTCGCCGGCGAGTCGAACTGCCTGCCGTCCTCGACGAACCCCACGAACCCCTACACGCTGAACACCTTCGACGAGCACCTCGACATGGTCATGGTGTGCCATCACCTGAACCCGCGGGTGCCCGAGGACGTGGCCTTCGCCGAGTCGCGCATCCGCCGCGAGACGATCGCCGCCGAGGACGTCCTCCACGATCTCGGCGCGATCTCGGTGATCGGCTCGGATTCCCAGGGCATGGGCCGAATCGGCGAGACGATCGCGCGGACCTGGCAGGTGGCCGCGCACCTGAAGGCCGAGCGCGGCTCCCTGCCCGAGGACACCGGCTCCGGGAACGACAACCACCGCATTCGCCGCTACGTCGCGAAGTACACGGTCAACGCGGCGAAGATCTACGGGATCGACCACGAGATCGGCTCGCTCGAGGTGGGCAAGCTCGCGGACATCGTGCTCTGGGAGCCGAAGTTCTTCGGGATCAAGCCCGAGGTCGTGTTCAAGGGCGGTTTCCCGGCCTGGTCGGTGATGGGCGAGTCGAACGCGTCGCTCATGACCTGCGAGCCGCTCACGTACCGGCCGCAGTGGGGTGCGTTCGGCGGCGCGAAGCAGGCGCTGTCGGTGACGTTCATGGCGCAGGCGGCGATCGACGCCGGCGTGCCGGAGAAGCTCGGCCTGCGGTCCCGTTGCGTCGCCCCCCGCGGGTGCCGCGCCCTGACCAAGGCCGACCTGCTGTGGAACGACGCGCTGCCGGAGATCCACGTCGACCCCGAGACCTACCGCGTCGAGGTCGACGGCGAGCTCGCCACCTGCCGGCCGATGGAACGCGTCCCGCTCGGCCCGCTCTACGTCCTGAAATGAGCGCCACGGTCAGGATCGGTGTCGGCGGGCCGGTGGGCTCCGGCAAGACCCGGCTGATCGAACGCCTGCTCCCGCTGCTTCGCGATGCGGGCTACAGCGTCGCCGTGATCACGAACGATCTCGTCACGAAGGAGGACGCCGAGCGGCTGCGGGCCGGCGGGCTCATCGACCCGGCGCTCGTGGTCGGCGTCGAGACGGGCGCCTGCCCGCATACCGCGATCCGCGAGGACCCCTCGGTGAACATCGCAGCCGCCGAGCGGCTCGAGGCCGACCACGCTCCGCTGGACGTCCTGCTGATCGAATCCGGCGGCGACAACCTGGCGGCGACGTTCTCGAGCGACCTCGTCGACCACTGGCTGTACGTGATCGACGTGGCGGCCGGCGACGACATCCCGCGCAAGCGCGGCCTCGGCATGACCCAGTGCGACCTGCTCGTCGTCAACAAGGTCGATCTCGCGCCGCACGTCGGCGCCGACCTCGATCGGATGCGGGCCGACCTGGCCGCGGTGCGGCCGGACCGGCCGACCGTCTTCACGGACCTGAGGAGCCCCGACGGGGCCGGCGCCGAGCAGGTGCTCGCACACCTCGAGCACGCCGCGCTCTTCCACCGTGAGCCTGCAGGCGCCCGCCGCGACGGCTGAGCCGACGGCCGACGGCGGTCTGCTGGAGCTCGCGTTCCGGGTTGCGCCCGGCGGCCGCACAGCGCTCGAACGGCGCCGTCAGCGGTTCCCGCTGCACTGCACCACCCCGCTCTACCTCGACCCGGCCCTGCCCGGGATGCCGTTCGTCTACGTCCAGAACCCGACCGGCGGCATCTTCGCCGGCGATCGGTTGCGCGTGGCCGCGGCCGCCGGACCGGAGACGCACGTCCACCTGACGACTCCGGCGGCGACCAAGGCCTACCGGATGGAAGCCGGGCATGCGGAGCAGCTGACCGAGCTGACGCTCGAGTCGGGCGCGTACGTCGAGCTCGTCCCCGAGCCGCTGATCCCCCAGGCAGGCACGCGCCTGTCGTCACGGGTGAGCGCCACGCTGGCCGACGGCGCCGCGCTCGTCGCCGCGGAGACCGTCGCGCCCGGACGTCTCGCCCGCGGCGAGGTCTTCGCGTACGAGCAGCTGGAGCTCTGCACCGACGTGCGCGACGCGGACGGACGCGAGCTCTGTGTCGACCGGCTCCGGCTCGAGCCGGGTCTCCGGTCGCCGGCCGCGCGCGGCCTGGTCGGCGGCCCCGCCTACGTCGGCACGCTGCTCGCCGTGGCGCCTGGCAGGGACGGGGAGCGTCTCGCCGCGTCGACGGACGCCGCGCTCGCCGACGTGCCCGGCGTGCGGGCGGCGGCCGGGGCGATCGCCGACGGGGCAGGCTCCCTCGCACGGATCATCGGCAGTACACCCGGCGGCGTCCGGCGTGCGGTCGAGGCCGCATGGGCGGAGGCCCGGCGCGAGCTGATCGGCGCCCCGCTGCCCCCGAGGCGGAAATGAGCCGCTCGGAGCTCAACGAGGCCGGGCTCTACGCGGCGCTGCAGCTCGCCGACAGCGCCCTTCCCATCGGCCGCTTCGCCCACTCGTACGGGCTGGAGGCGCTGCTGGCCGGCGAGCCGGAGCTCGGCGAAGAAGCAATCGCCGAGCTCGTCGAGAGCACGCTCGCCTGCGGCGCGGCGACGCTCGACGGTGTCGCCGTCGCCGCCGCACACCGGGCCGGCTCCGTCGATGAGCTCGTCGACCTCGACCGCCGGTTGACCGTGCGCAAGCTCGCACCGGGCGCGCGCGAGGCTTCGACCTCCTGCGGCCGGCGGCTTGCCGCCCTCGTTCCCACGTTCACGGCCGCCGAGCCCTGTTCGGCGTTCGCGGCGCAAGCCCGCCGGGAAGAGACAGCCGGCAATCTCGCGGTCGTCGAAGGCGCCCTCGCCGCCGCTCTCGGCATCTCCGTCGAGACGGCCGTGCTGCTCGAGCTGCGCGGCCACGTCGCGAGCCTGCTCGGCGCGTGCGTGCGCCTCGGTCGGGTCTCGGCGCTGACGGCGCAAGCCGTGCAGCACCGACTTGCCCCGTCCATCGGCGACGCCGTCGAGCTCTCGCTGCGCCTCGATCCCGCCGAGATGAGCTCGAGCGCGATCGAGCTCGAGGTTGCCGCCCTCGCGCATCGGCGCCGGGACGTGAGGCTCTTCGTGTCATGAACGCGGCCCTAACGGGCCGCTCCTTGGCGGGTCGCGGGCGGCCGAGCCGCCCGCTCAGCCGCACCGCGGCCCTAGCGGGCCGCTCCTTGGCGGGTCGCGGCCGGCCGAGCCGCCCGCTCAGCCGCCCTGTCCCTGCTCCGCGTGGCGAGAATATGTGTGTGGACCGGGTGGCTCGCGACCGTAGGCGCTGCTCGTTCGGCCCCGCGGCCGAGGCGTACGAGCGCTTCCGGCCCACCTACCCTCGTGAGGCCGTCGCCTGGGTGGCGGGCGAGGCGCCGCGACGCGTGGTGGACGTCGGCGCCGGCACCGGCAAGCTGACGCGGGTACTGCTCGAGGCCGGGCACGAGGTCGTCGCGGTGGAGCCCGACGAGGCCATGCGGGCCGCCCTCGCGGCACTGGTGCCGGAGGTCGAGGTGCTGTCCGGCTCGGCCGAGGCGCTTCCTGTCGCCGATGCGTCGGTGGACGTCGTCGTCGCGGCGCAGGCCTTCCACTGGTTCGAGCTCGACCGCGCCCTCCCGGAGATCGCGCGCGTGCTGCGCCCGGGCGGGACCTTCGGCGTGCTTGCGAACCTGCGCGACGAGTCGGTGGCATGGGTCGCCGAGCTCGGCCGGGTGCTCCACGGCGAGGACGGCACCGGCTACTCGCACGAGGGCGACGCGCCGGACAGCTTCGGCCCGTTCTTCGGCGCGGTCGAGCGGGCCGACTTTCGGCAGGTGCAGGATCTGGACGTCGAGGGCCTCGTCGGGCTCGCCGCCTCGCGCTCCTACGCGCTGACGCTGCCCGACGCCGAGCGCGAGGTGCTGCTCGCCCATGTCGAGGCGCTGGCGACGCGCGAGGCGGAGCGCACGGGCGGCCGGCTGGGGCTCCCCTACGTCACGGTCTGCGATCGAGCCGCGAGGATTCGCTAGCGTCGCGACCGTGCTGGAGCAGGCTCGGATCGCGATCGTCGGCGGCGGCATCGCCGGCTGCAGTCTCGCCTACCACCTCACGCGGCTCGGCGCAGACGACGTCGTCCTGCTCGAGCAGCACGAGCTCACGCAGGGCACGACGTGGCACGCGGCCGGCCTGTGCACCCAGTACACGGGGAGCTACAACCTGATGTCGCTGCTGCGGCGCAGCGTCGACCTGTACCGCTCGCTCGACGTCTCCTACCACGAGACGGGCTCCCTGCGGCTCGCGGCCACCAGCGACCGGATCGACGAGTTCCGGCGCGTCAAGGGGGTCGCCGACCAGATCGGCGTGCCGTTCGAGATCGTCTCGCCCGAACGCGCGGAGGCGCTTTTTCCGCTGCTCGACCCCACGGGACTGATCGCCGCCGCCCATCTGCCGACCGACGGGTGGATCGACCCGGCCACGGTCGCGAACGCGCTCGCCGGGGCAGCCAGAGAGCAGGGCGCACGCATCCGGCGCCGCACGCCGGTGACGGGCCTCGTCCGTGAAGGCAAGACCTGGACGCTCGAGACCGCCGCCGGCGAGATCCGTGCCGCGGAGGTGGTGCTCGCCGCCGGACAATGGACCGGCGAGCTCAGCGGCCGCCTGCTCGGTCACCCCCTCCCGATCGTGCCGCTCGAGCACCAGTACGTCCTCACCGAGCCGGTCTCGGAGCTCGGCTCGACCGGCCGGGAGCTGCCCGTCCTGCGGGATCCGGACGGCTCTTTCTACGTGCGCCAGGACGGCGAAGGGCTGCTCGCCGGCCCGTTCGAGGCGGATCCGCGGCCCTGGGCGCTCGACGGCATCCCGCGGGGCTGGACGGGGCGCCTGCTCAGGCCCGACGCGGCGCGCCTGGCGGCCGGGCTCGACGCCGCGCAGCAGCGCATTCCCGCCCTCGCCTCCGCGGAGGTACGGAAGGCGATCAACGGCCCGGACGGCTACACGCCGGACGGGAGGCCGATCATGGGGCCGCTGCCACAGCCCGGCCTCTGGGTGCTTGCGGGCTTTTCGTTCTTCGGCATCGTCTACTCGGGAGGCGCCGGCAGCTACCTGGCCGAGTGGATGCTCGACGGCCAGCCGAGCGACACCATGTGGGAGCTCGACGTTCGGCGCTTCGGCGGATACGCGGCGGACATCGGATATGCCGTCGCGCGTGCCGGCGAGAGCTACGCGCACGAGTACGCGTCGCACTATCCGGAGGAAGAGCGCCCGGCCGGGCGGCCGCTCCGGACGAGCCCGCTCTACGACGCTCTGAAGGCGCGCGGCGCCGTGCACGGCGCGCGCTTTGCCTGGGAGCGGCCGCTCTGGTTCGCACGCCCGGGAGAGGAAGCGCGCGACGTCTACTCGTTCCGGCGCGGCAACTGGCACGACGCGGTCGGTGAGGAGTGCAACGCGGTCCGCTCGGCGGTCGGCGTGCTCGATCAGACGAGCTTCGCCAAGTACGAGGTTTCGGGCCCGGGGGCCGAGGCGCTGCTCAACCGGCTGTGCGCGAACGCGCTGCCGGCGGAGAGCGGGCGCATGGCGCTCACGCAGATGTGCACGCCGAAGGGCGGCATCGAGTGCGACCTGACCGTGACGCGCCTCGCCGAGGACAGGTTCTATCTCGTCTCGGCGGCTGCGACCACCGAGCACGATCTCGACTGGATCCGCCGGCACGCGCCCGGGGACGGATCGGTGCTCGTCGAGGACGTGACCGAGCGGTATGGGGTGCTGACCCTCGCCGGTCCCCGCTCGCGCGAGCTGCTCTCGGCGATCACCGATGCCGACGTCACGCGCGAGCGGTTTCCGTTCTTCCGTTGCCGGGAGCTGCAGGCCGGTCCGGTGTCGGTGCGCGCGCTGCGCGTCTCCTACGTGGGCGAGCTCGGCTACGAGCTGCACCACCCCATCGAGGCTCAGCGGCAGCTCTACGACGTCCTGCGAGAGGCGGGCGAGCCGCTCGGTCTCGCCGACTTCGGCTACCGCGCCCTCGAGTCGCTGCGGCTCGAGAAGGCCTACCGACTCTGGGGAAGCGACATGTCGGCGGACTGGACGCCGCTGGAGGCCGGCCTGGAGCGCTTCGTCCGCTTCGACAAGGGCGATTTCATCGGCCGCGAGGCGCTTCTGCGGCAGCGTGAGGCCGGTGTAGAGCGGCTCCTGTCCTGCCTTGTCGTGGAGGCCGACGGCATGGAGCCGCACGGATACGAGCCCGTGCGCTCGGAAGACGAGATCGTCGGGTACGTCGCGTCCGGCGGCTACGGGCACACCGTCAAGGCCGTGATCGCCTTCTCCTACCTGCCGGTCGAGCTAGGGGTCGCCGGGACCGAGCTCGAGGTCGAGCTGCTCGGCGAGCGGCGTCCGGCCCGCGTCGTCGAGCAGCCGCTGTACGACCCGCAGAACGAGCGCCTGCTCGGGTAGCGTCGCGGCAGCGGGATCTGGGCGAGAATGCGCCGGGAGGGCACATGTCGACCACGCCGTACGAGAGAACGGACTGGGAGCTCGTCCCCGGTCGCACCGTCCTCGTCAACATCGACGACCAGAACGACTTCCTCCATTCCGAGGGGTGGTACGCCCGGAGCGGGATCGACATCACGCACATGCAGCGCGTGATCGAGCCGACGAAGGAGCTCGTCACCGAGTGTCGCCTGCGAGGCGTCCCCGTCGTCTGGACGCGCCACGGCACCCAGGGCCTCGAGGACGGCGGCCCGTTCATGCGGCTGCGCCCGTTCCTCCACGACGGCGGCCTGCGAACGGGAACCTGGGGCTACGAGATCCTCGAGGAGCTCGAGCCCCGCGCCGAGGACTGGTACGTCCACAAGAGTCGGCTCTCGGCGTTCTTCCAGACGAACCTCGAGCTCGTCCTGCGCGGGCTCGACGCAGAAGCGGTGCTGCTCACCGGCGTGCTCACGAACCAGTGCGTCGGCGCCACGTGCAAGGACGCCATGTTCCGCGACTTCAAGCCGATCGTCGTCGAGGAGTGCACCGGGACGACGCTGCCGCATCTCCACGGACCGGCGATCGAGATGATCGGCGTCGGCTGGGGGCAGGTGAACTCGCTCGAGCAGACGCTGGCAGAGCTGCGCGCGTTCCCGGCCGCTGTCGCCGCCGCGGGGCGCGCGGGCGGATGAAGCTCGGCGCGCAGTTCCTGCCCGAGAACTTCCCGATCTATCTCGACTCGGTGCGCACCGCGGAGTCGGTCGGCTACGAGCGCGCCTGGCTCGTCGACGGGCAGATGCTCTGGCAGGACGTCTACGTCTACCTGACCCACGGCCTTGCCGCGACGGAGCGGATCGCGATGGGGCCGGCCGTGACGAACCCCTTCACCCGTCACTTCACCGTGACGGCGAGCGCGATCGCGACGCTTGCGGATCTCCATCCCGGGCGCGTCCTCCTGGGGATCGGCCGCGGCGACAACGCCGTGCGAACGCTCGGCCACGATCCCGTTCCCACGAGAGAGCTCGGCGAAGTCGTGCCCTTGCTGCGGGAGCTCGTCGCCGGCCAACCCATCGACTACCGCGGCCGGGAGGTTCGGATCCGCTGGGCCGACGAGCAGGTGCCGATCATGATGCCGGCAACCGGGCCGAAGAACCTCCGCCTCGCCGGGGCGCTCGCCGACATCGTCATGGTCTACGTGGGCGTGCACCCGGTGAGCGTCCGGTGGGCCGTCGATCACGTGCGGGCCGGCGCCGCGGCGGCCGGACGTGACCCGGAAGCCGTCGAGATCGCGCTGCTCTGCGCGATGTGGGTCGGGGATGACCAGGAGGACGCCTGGGCTCGGTGCCGCTGGGCGCCGGCCGCGTGTGCGAACCACATCGCCGACACCATGAAGCGCAATGCCGCGCACGGCATGCCGGAGGAGATGACCCGGCTCGTCGCCGCGCGCGACGACTACGACTACTACGAGGGCCATCTGGACTCGACCGCCGATCACACGGCGTACCTGGCAGGCGAGCTGGTCGAGGATTTCGTGATCGCGGGCTCCGCCGAGAAGTGCCTCGCGAAGCTGCGTGAGCTGGCCGACCTCGGGGTCGCGGAAGTGTCCTGCGCCTACCTGAACGGCGAGCGCGAGCAGATGGAGCGCGTGGGCCGCGAGCTTCTGCCGGCCCTGGCCGAGATCGCTGCGTGAGGCCTTGGCGAGGGCGAGACAGCCCGGCGCGCCGGGGCCACCCCACTCCACCACCCGCTTTCAGCGTATCGCGGGAATTCGTGCGTGTGTGAGCCGGAATGTCGTGAAGGCCGCGACGACTGTGACGACTTCGTAGAAGCCAACCGGAGGAGCAGATGAAGCGCATCGGCGTCGACGTCGGCGGCACGTTCACCGACCTCGTGCTCGTGGACGAGGAGGCAGGCAGGGTCACGGTCGACAAGGTGCCCTCCACCCCGGACGACCCCTCCCGCGGTGTCATCGAGGGCATCCGCGGTCTCTGCGACAAGGCCGGCGTCGGCCTGGCCGAGGTCGACAACCTGCTGCACGGCACCACGGTCGCCACCAACATCGCGCTCACCCACTCGGGCGCCGAGGTGGGCCTGATCACGACCGAGGGCTTCCGCGACATCCTGCACATCGCGCGGCACAAGAAGCCGTTCAACTTCTCGCTGCAGCAGGAGCTGCCCTGGCAGTCGCGGCCGCTGGTCAAGCGCCGCCACCGGCTCACGGTCAAGGAGCGCGTCACCGTCCCCGACGGCGAGGTGCTGACGCCGCTCGACGAGGACGAGGTGCGCGAGCGCGTGCGGCAGCTGAAGGAGGCCGGCGTCGAGGCGATCGCGGTCTGCCTGCTGCACTCGTACCTGAACCCGGATCACGAGCGCCGCATCAAGGAGATCGTGCTGGAGGAGTTCCCGGAGGCCTACCTCTCGGTCTCCCACGAGGTGCTGCCGCTGTACCGCGAGTTCGAGCGCTTCTCGACCGTGGCCTGAACGCGTACGTCGGGCCCGAAGGTCTCGCGCTACATCTCCCGCTTCGCTGCGGCGCTCCAGGAGGAGGGCTTCCAGCGCGGCGTCCAGCTGATGCAGTCCTCCGGCGGCATGGCCACCGTCGAGTCCGCCACCCAGCGGCCCGTCAACCTGCTCATGTCCGGCCCCGTCGCCGGCCTGATCGGCGGCATCTGGGCGGGCAGGCCGGCCGGGCACGAGAACGTCGTCACCCTGGACATCGGCGGCACCTCGGCGGACATCGGCGTCGCCGCCGGCGGGCGGCTGCGCATGCGCCACCTGCTCGACACGAAGATCGGCGACTACCAGGCGATGGTGCCGATGGTCGACATCGACACGATCGGCGCCGGCGGCGGCTCGATCGCCTACGTCGACGAGGGCGGCGTCTTCCGCGTCGGCCCGCAGTCCGCCGGGCGCCGACCCCGGGCCCGCCTGCTACGGGCGCGGCGGCACCGAGCCCACCTCGACCGACGCGCAGCTCGTGCTCGGCCGCCTGCGTCCCGACCGCGGCCTGCTCGGCGGCGCCATGCAGCTCGACCTCGAGCTCGCGCAGGCAGGCCGTCCAGAAGGTCGCCGAGCAGCTCGGCATGACCGTCGAGGAGGCCGCGCTCGGCGCGCTGCAGATCCAGAAGTTCGGCATGACGCAGGCGATCGAGCTGAACTCGGTGCGCCGCGGCTACGACCCGCGCGACTTCACGCTCGTCGCCGCCGGCGGCGCCGGCCCGCTGTTCGCCTGCGACATCGCGCTCGAGCTCGAGATCCCGCGCGTGCTCGTCCCGGCCCACCCGGGCATCATCGCCGCGACCGGCCTGCTCGCCACCGACCTGCAGCACGAGTTCGTCGCGACCGAGCGCCACCCGCTGAAAGCGCTCGACCACGACGCGACTCGAGGCCCGCTACGACGAGCTCGAGCGCGGAGGCCGTCGCCCAGCTCGACGCGGACGGCGTGCCCGAGGACCAGCGGCTCGTACGGCGCCTCGCCGACTGCCGCTACGAGGGCCAGGGCTACGAGGTGCGCTTCGACGTGCCGGCCGGCGCGGTCGACGACGCCTGGGTCGAGGAGCTCGCGGAGCGCTTCCACGCCGCCCACGAGGCGGAGTACGGGCACCGCTTCGACGCCGCAGATCGAGATCATCAACATCCGCGTGGTCGCGGTCGGCCGCGTCGACGAGCTGCAGCCGACCGAGCTCGAGCAGGGCGACGGCGATCCGGCCCGCGCCATGACGCTGGAGCGCGAGGTGGTCTTCGAGGTCGACGGCGCGCGCCGAGCGCCGCGCGACCCCGTTCTACGAGCGCGAGCGGCTGCGCGCCGGCGACCGTATCGCAGGGCCGGCGATCATCGAGCAGTACGACTCCACGACCGTCGTGCCGCCCGGGCTGACCGCCGAGGTCGACCGCTTCGGCAACATCGTCATCGACTGCAGCGCGGCCGCGACCGACGACGCGGCCGAGGGCGCGCGGCCTGGCCACGCCGATCCTCATGCGCGTGATCGGCGGCGCCTTCACCTCGATCGCCAAGGAGATGGCCGGCGTCCTCTACCGCATGTCGCTACTCGTCGATCATCCGCGAGTCCGAGGACCTCGGCGCCGGGCATCTTCGACGCCGACGGCAACGTGCTGGCCGAGTCGGACTCGACGCCGATGTTCATGGGCGCGATGCCGAAGATCGTCAAGGGCGTGATCCGGCTGCTCGGCGACGACATCCACGAGGGCGACGTCATCCTGCACAACGACCCCTACCTCGGCGCCACCCACTCGCCGGACGTCGCGATCGTGATCCCGATCTTCTACGACGGCGAGCTCGTCGGCTTCGCCGGCGCCTCGGCGCACCTGCTCGACATCGGCGGCGCGTACCCGGGCCTGGCGATCGACCTCGTCGACAACTGGTCCGAGGGCAACATCTACCGCGCGGTCAAGCTGCCGGAGAAGGGCGTGCGGCAGGACGCGCCTCTGGCACACATCCTCGAGAACACCCGCACGCCGACCTACAACCACGGCGACATCCAGGCGATGATCGCCGCCTGCGAGCTGGCCAAGCGCCGCTACGTCGAGCTGCTCGGGCGCTACGGCCGCGAGGCGGTGCTGGGCGCGGCCGCGGACTGGCTCGACTACTCCGAGCGGATGCTGCGCCAGGAGATCGCCAAGGTGCCGGACGGCGACTACGAGACCGAGGTCGGCTACCTCGACGACGACGGCGTCAACCGCGGCGTGCAAGCTGCCGGTCAAGGTCGCGGTCGAGATCGAGGGCGACGAGATCACCTATCGACCTGACCGGCTCGAGCGACGAGGTGCCGACGCGGCTTCAACTGCCCCTACGAGGGCACGACCGTCTCGGCGATGACCTTCATCACGCGCATGATCTTCCTCGACGAGGCGACCTACCCGGTCTTCGTGCCGCAGAACGAGGGCATGCTGGAGCCGGTGAAGGTGATCGCGCCGAAGGGCTCGATCTTCAACCCGAACTACCCGCGCGCGTGCTTCGCGCGCTTCTGCCAGGTGCAGCGCGCCGTCGACCTCGCGCTGCGGGCCCTGGCCCCGGTCATCCCGGAGCACGTCACCGCCGGCAACTCCGCGCACCTGCACTTCATCTCCTACTCCGGGCTTCCTCGAGGAGGAGCAGGAGTACTGGGTCTACCTCGAGGTCGACGAGGGCTCCTACGGCGGCCGGCCCGAGGCGCGACGGCCTGGACTCCGTCGACTGCCTGATCGCGAACACCCGCAACAACCCGATCGAGGAGCTCGAGTGGCGCTTCCCGATGCGCACGGAGCGCTACGAGCTGCGCGACGAGCCGTGCGCCGCCGGCGAGTGCCGCGGCGGCATCGGCATGGTGCGCGTCAACCGCTTCCTGGTGGACACGATCGTCACCTGCGAGGGCGAGCGCCACGAGTCCGACGTCCCGTGGGGCATCTTCGGCGGCCACGAGGGCCTCAACGCGCACACCCGCGTCATCGCGCCCGACGGCACGGTCGAGACGTGGCCGTCGAAGGTCACCGGCAAGACGCTGAAGGCCGGCAGCTGCATCGAGATCGGCGTGCCGAACTCCGGCGGCTACGGCGACCCGCTCGAGCGCGACCCGGAGCTCGTGCGCTCCGACGTGCTCGACGGCTTCACCACCGCCGAGCTCGCCGAACGGGACTACGGCGTCGTGCTGAGCCCGGACGGCGGCGCGGTGGACGTGGAAAGCACCGAACGACTGCGCGAGCGTCTGCGAGGAGCGGGAGCAAGCCTCACGGCGTAGGTATGTACCTCCGCGGGAATTCAAGCTGAGCCAGCTCGGCCTGAGTTGCCTTTCGGGCCTCCTCGACGGCGGCTGCCACCTCTGCTTCGCCGATCGAGACCGTGAGCGTGGTGATGCCGGGGGGCACTCGTAGGCGCACGACGTGATCATCGGGCGCCGTGCCGGCCCACATGGGTGCCGCCGGACCCTGAAGGAATGTCTTCACGAGGCCGTACCCCGTCATCTGCACCGTGCGGTGGAGCAGCCAGCCCACGAAGAACACGATCGATAGGACCATCCAGGCGTAGATGGGGACGAGGCTCCAGGCGACCAACACGATGAACCCGATGAGTCCCCCCAAGACGCTCACGTCGCCGTCGATCCAGTCGCCGACGTGGCCGACGAGCGGGCGCCAGGCTACGAAGTAGGCCCCGACCCCGATACAGAGGCTGGCCGCGAGGAAGCCGCCGAGAAACACGAGCCAGGGCCGTATGCCGGCGACAACGGCGTCGAACCAGTGAATCAGCCAGCGGATCACCGGGTTCGTCGGCTCCGGCCAGTTGCCACGCACGCCGCCGGCGTTCCGGCGGAGAGCTGTCGGTATCCAGTCGAAAAGGAGCTTCCAGACAGGCCAGAGGATCGCGCGAAGCGGTCTTGCAAGGGCCCACGCCCGGTTCGCCCAGGTCGAAGGCTTCCGGCGCGGTCCGGAACTTGCGCCCCTCGGGCTCGAAGTCGTCCGGCGAGCGGCTTCTCCTGACTCGTAACGACGGCGCGGAAGTCCGATCCCCCACTGCGACATGGGCGGCCAGAACGACGACTCGCGATAGAGATCCGGCTGCGTCACGTCGGCGCGGTCTTGCTCGTCCAGTAGGAACCCGAGGACAGGCACCCACGGCGGGTGCGGCGGAAGACATGCCCACTTTCTGAACGAGGGGTCCTTGAAGACGAAGGTCGGGAAGTTCGCCATCACCCCGCCGTCCACGATGATTCCGAAGCCTCCGGACGGGCGGCTGCGGGAGTCGCAACGGCCTCCATTCGAATGCCATCGGGATGGCGGCGGACGCCACGACCGCCTCGCTGACCTGGCACTTGGGGGTGAGCTTCGTAGTTGAAGATGACGAGGCGCTGCCGCTTGAGGTCGACGGCAACGACGTCGAGCTCGATACAGGTCAGCCGGTGGAGCTCCTCGAACGTCACGCTCCCGCCGCCCTTCCCACCGAGCTCGCCGACTTGGCGCTCGAGAACCTCGCGCAGCCAGTCGGCAAGCGAGTCCTGATCCAGGTAGCTGGCACCGTCGCGCACCCGAAGTGATCCGTTGAGACGCGTGGGCTTGCGAAGTTTCCCCGTGCTCGCTCCGCTTCGGCGCTCACCTGCGCCGGCTCCAATCCAGCCGCGATCAACGTCGCGGTGATCGCACCTGCCGACGCGCCGGCCACCGCGCTGAACCAGCAAGGCCCGTCAGCGTCCTCCACCATGGCCTCAAGGGCGCCTCTGTACACGATGCCCTTTGCTCCGCCACCCTCGAACACGCCCGCGACGTACCTGGTAATTCCCTGCTCGCGCCACCACAGCTGTCTCGTCACATCCACCACCAGCATCGGCACGCCAAGGCTTGCACACTGTTCGGTCGACACGTGCGTGGCGTTCGGCCTCGTGCAAGCGACAGCTGCGCTACGCGACGACGCCGCGCTCTCGCAGCTCACGCAGCTCGTCGGTGCCGACGCCGAGCTCGGTGAGGATCGCCTCCGTGTGCTCGCCCGGCCGGTCGGCGAGGGAGCGGACCGAGCCGGGCGTCTCGGACAGCTTCGGCGCGATCCCGACCTGGCGAACGGGCGCGCCTTCGGGCCCCGGGACGTCGACGACCATCTCGCGCGCCCGCACCTGCTCGTCGGCCTCGAGCTCGTCGAGCGAGAGCACCTTCCCGACGCACTGTCCGGCGGCCCGCAGCTCCTCGAACCACTCGTCTCGGTCGCCCGTCCGCAGCCGGTCCCCCAGCGCCTGCCGCAGCTCGCCGTTGCGCTCGTCGTAGGCGTGCGGGATCAGATCCTCGCGGCCGACCCAGCGGCAGAGGTCGGCGTAGAACCAGGGCTCGAGAGCCCCGAGCGTCAGCCGCCTGCCGTCCCCCGCCTCGTACACGCCGTACTGCGCGAGCCCACCGGCGAACGGCGAGGCGCCCGGTCCCGGCACCTCCCCGTGGGCGAAGAAGGCCGAGAGGAACTGCGCCAGCAGGTACACGACGCCGTCCGTCATCGCAGCGTCCACCTGCTGCCCACGCCCGGTGCGCTCCCGCGCGAACAGCGCCGCGAGGATCCCGAGCGCGGCGAGCAGGCCGCCGCCCGCGTAGTCGGCCAGGAGATTCTGCGGAATCGCCGGCTCACCGTCTGCTCCCGCGAACAGCCCGAGCGCTCCCGCCTGGCCGATGTAGTTGAGATCGTGGCCGGGCAGCTCCGCGTACGGCCCCGTCTGGCCGTAGCCCGTCAGCGAGCAATGGACGAGCCGCGGGTTGAGCTCAGAGAGGGACGGGTAGTCGATGCCGAGCCTGGCGGCGGCGCCGGGGCGCATCCCCTCGACCAGGACGTCGGCGCCGCGCGCGAGCTCGAGGAAGATCCGCTTGCCGTCCGGATCCTTCAGGTCGATTCCCAGGCTGCGCTTGTTGCGCAGGAGCGCGTTGTGCGGCGAGGCGCCGCCCGCGATCTCGAGCATCGGAGCCGCGTCGCCGGCAGCCTCCGCCCGCCGGCCGGAGACGCCGCGCGGGTCGTAGATGCGGATCACGTCGGCGCCGAGATCCCCGAGGATCATCGTGCAGAACGGCCCCGGCGCGTTGGCCGTCAGGTCGAGGCAGCGGATGCCGTCGAGCGGCCCGGGCACTGCTCGCCGCTACCCGGGGGAGGCGACGGACTCGCGGGCGGCGCCGAGACCGAGCTCCTCGATCGCGATCTCGCGCATCCGGAACTTCTGGATCTTGCCGGTGACCGTCATCGGGAACGCGTCGACGAACTTCCAGTAGCGCGGGATCTTGAACGTCGCGATCCGGCCGCGGCAGGCCGCGTCGAGATCGTCCTCGGTGAGCGCTCGCGCCGTCGGCTTCGGCTTCACCCAGGCCATGACCTCCTCGCCGTAGCGCTCGCTCGGCACGCCGATCACCTACGCCTCGCTGACGCCCGGGACGGTGAGCAGGAACTCCTCGACCTCGCGCGGGTAGATGTTCTCGCCGCCGCGGATGATCATGTCCTTGATCCGGCCGACGATCTTGACGTAGCCGTCGTCGTCCATCGTCGCCAGGTCGCCGGTGTGCATCCAGCCCGCCGGCGTCGATCGCCTGCCGCGGTCGCGTCCTCGTCGTCCCAGTAGCCGAGCATGACGCTGTAGCCGCGCGTGCACAGCTCGCCCGGCGACGCCGCGCGGCACGATCGGCGCCGGTCGCCGGGTCGACGATCTTGATCTCGACGTGCGGGTGGACGCGGCCGACCGTCGTGACGCGCTTCTCGAGCGGGTCGTCGACGGCGGTCTGCGTCGAGACCGGCGACGTCTCGGTCATGCCGTAGCAGATCGTGACCTCGTGCATGTGCATCCGCTCGCTGCACCTGCCGCATCATCTCGATCGGGCACGGCGAGCCGGCCATGATGCCGGTGCGCAGGCTCGACGAGGTCGAACTCGGCGAAGCGCGGGTGCTCGAGCTCGGCGATGAACATCGTCGGCACGCCGTACAGCGACGTGCAGCGCTCGCCGGCGACGGCCTCGAGCGTCGCGAGCGCGTCGAAGGCCTCGGCCGGGACGACGACGCAGGCGCCGTGACGTCAGGCAGGCGAGGTTGCCGATCACCATGCCGAAGCAGTGGTAGAACGGCACCGGCACGCAGACTCGGTCGCGCTCCGTGTAGCGGAGCGTCCGCGCGATGAAGTAGCCGTTGTTGAGGATGTTGTGGTGCGAGAGCGTCGCGCCCTTCGGGAAACCCGGTCGTGCCCGACGTGTACTGGATGTTGATCGGGTCGTCGAACTGGAGCGCCGCCTCGCGCTCGGCGAGCGTCGCTCGCGTCGACGCGCGTCGCCGGCGCCGAGCAGCGCCTCCCAGTCGTCCTCGAGCACGAGCGCCTCGCGCAGCGCCGGGCAGCGCGGCCGCACCTCGGCGAGCATCGCGACGTAGTCGGTCTGGCGGAAGCCGCGCGCGAGCACGAGCAGGCTGACGCCCGGCCTTGCTCAGCGCGTACTCCAGCTCGGTCGCCTTGTACGCCGGGTTGATGTTGACGAGGATCGCGCCGATCCGGGCGGTCGCGTACTGGACGACGACCCACTCGTAGCGGTTCGGCGCCCAGATGCCGACGCGGTCGCCCTTCTCGACCCCGCGGGCCAGCAGGCCGCGCGCCGCGCGGTCGACCTGCTCCCAGAGCTCGCGGTAGGTCGCGCGGTAGCCCTGGTGGCGGACGACGAGCGCCTCGCGGTCGCCGAAGCGCTCGACGGTGCGCCGCAGGTTCTCGCCGATCGTCTCGCCGAGCAGCGGGACGTCGCAGGCGCCGTGCGCGTACGAAACCGGCTGACCCAATCAGGAGGCCTGCGGCTCGATGTTCTGGTTGAGGCGGAAGAGGTTCTCCGGGTCGTACTTCGTCTTCAGCTCGACCAGGCGGTCGTAGTTCGGACCGTACGCGCGCCTGACCTGATCCTGCGCGCCCTCGTCTGCGGCCTGGTAGTTGACGTACTGGCGGTCCGCGGCGAAGGGCTGCATGGCCGCGAAGGTCTCCTGCGTCCAGGCGATGTTCTGGTCAGTCGTCGACGGGTCCATCCAGATCGACGGAACTACGAGGTTGAGGCCCGGCTCGCGGTGCGGCACCGCCATCGCGTCGACCGGCACGCGGGTCACCTCGCCGTGGAAGTGCTCGAAGATCAGCGCGGTCATGGGGGACGGGCAGGCCTCGAAGGCCTCGCACCATGGTGTCGATCGCCTCGTCCGAGAGCTCCCGCATGAACGTCGACTTCCAGTAGTTCAGCGCGCCCTTGGGGAAGCCGCCGTCGATGAGCTGGTTGACCAGCGTGTAGGGCATCTGGCTCACGGGCACGTCGAGCGGCGAGCCGAACGTGAGCAGCGGCTCGAGATCCTTCCCGCCTGCTCCGGCGTCCCGGTATGGCACAGCACCGCCCCGCAGAGCCGCGCTGCCCGAGCCGTCCGGCGCGTGCAGGAGACCGGCGAAGAGCGTCATCTCGTCGGACAGGTCGGCCGTGTACTCGCGCATGAAGCGCAGGAAGTCGCGCGCGGCCTCGAACGGGTGGATCACGAGCCCGCCGGTGACGATCGGGCCGACCGGATGCAGCCGGTACTCGAACGACGTCACGACGCCGAAGTTGCCGCCGCCGCCCCGGATGCGCCCAGAACAGGTCGGGGTTCTCGTCGTCGCTCGCCGTCTGCACACGACCGTCTGCGGTCACGACCTCGGCCGAGATCAGGTTGTCGGTCGAGAGCCCGAACTTGCCCATCATGTAGCCGAGCCCGCCGCCGAGCGTGAGGCCGGCGATGCCCGTCGTCGACACCACGCCGCCCGTGACGGCCAGCCCGTGCAGCTGGGTCTCGCGGTTCAGCTCGCCCCACGTGACGCCGCCCTGGGCGCGGATCGTTCGCGCCGGCGGGTCGACGTGCATCCCCTTCATCAGCGCGAGGTCGATCATGACGCCGCCGTCGGTGACCGCCTTGCCGGCGACGTTGTGACCGCCTCCCCGGACGGAGACCTCGAGCCCGCGCTCGCGGGCGAGGTCGACCGCAGCGGCGACATCGGCCGTCCCGAGGCACCGCGCGATCAGCGCCGGCCGCTTGTCGATCAGGCCGTTGTGGATGCGCCGCGCCTCGTCGTAACCGTCGTCGTCAGGGCCGAGCAGCCGGCCGGAGAATCCCTCGAGCCCGGCTACCAGATCCTCTTGAACCGTTGCCATGCGCCCTCCTCTCGGCGAGCCGCAAGTGTACGCCGCCGACGGCTCCGCGTCGGTCGGTCGCACGCCGGGCGATTCCCGTGAGCGGAGTGGTAGCCTCGGGCCCATGAGCAGCGACGACGTCAGAGCAGCCCTCGAGCGCATCTTTTCGGCCGACTCCGCCATCTATCAGCAGCGCGGCTTCCAGCGCCGCGTCGGATTCGGCGAGCGGCCCGCGCTCATCCATATCGACCTTGCCAACGCCTGGACCCGCCCCGGCAACCCCTTCACCTGCGACGGTGCCGACGAGATCATCGCGGCCGTTCAACGGCTGAATGCGGCGGCGCGTCCCAAGGGCATCCCGATCGCCTTCACGACGACGGCCTACGCGGTCACCGAGGGCCCGAACACGGACATGGGGATCTGGCACCACAAGATCCCGGTCGAGGTCCTGAAGCTCGGCACGGATGCCGTCGCGATCGACGAGCGCATCGCGCCCGAGCCGGGCGAGCACGTGATCGTCAAGAAGCGCGCGAGCGCCTTCCACGGCACGTACCTCTCGGGCTTCCTCAAGGCGCACGGAGTCGACACGGTCATCCTCACCGGGGTGACGATGGCCGGCTGCGTCCGGCACACGTGCGAGGACGCGATCGCCGAAGGGTTCCGCCCCATCGTCGTGCGCGAGGCGGTCGGAGACCGGGTGCCGGGCGCCGTCGAGTGGAACCTGTACGACATCGACGCGAAGTTCGGCGACGTCGAGCCGCTCGAGCGCGTGGTCGAGTACCTGGAGGCGCTGCCCGTTCCCGGCACGGTGAGCTCGGCCGCGGCCCAGGCGTAGCCCTGAAACCACCGGAGGGGCGAGGTAAGCCCTCGCCCCTCCCTGCGACGATCGGGCGCCGTCAAGCCCGGCCATCGCGTCTTTTCCCTTCGCTCGAGCGAGTCTCACCAGGCGAACCGCGCGATCGCCCGCGTGGCCACGTCCGACGGCAGCGGCCGCAGCTCGACGCGGAACGTGTCGGGCGGATTGTCTGCGCAGCTCGGAGCCCAGCTCAGGAGCGGCGCGTAATCCCTGCCAGCCGTCAGGCCCGTCGGGTTGATGAGATTGAGCGCGGTGACAAGGAACGCCTGCTGCACCGGCTGCCCTACCGCGTAGACGTAGCCCTCGGGCACGCCGTTGAACGTGCCGCCGAACTGGCCCACCGGAACTACGGGCCCGAGGCAGTCGAGGGTGGCTTGCGCCTCGCCGAGGTCGGTCCTCAGCGTCTTCACCTGCTTTTCGAGCGCCGTGACCTTCCTGGCGAGCGTCTTGATCGGATCGGGAGCTGCCGTGGCGGACGAGGCCAGACAGCCCGCGGCGAGGATGGCCGCCGTGACTGCGTAGATCTTTCGCATGACTCCTCCCTGTCGGTCTGTCGCGGTCGCCCGCCGGAGCGGCGGGGTTGACCTGCGGCTGAGGGTCGGCGGCGGGGCTTGCGCCCCTCCTGCAGCCGGCTTGCAGACCGCGCCGAGCTCGGGAGACTCGAGAGGCAGCAAGAAGAGGGGCCGGGAAGACCCGGCCCCAAACGCCAGCGAGCTGGTCGTACGGCGAGGCGTCGCTAGGCGTCGGCAGGCGCTGAGCGCCGACTGCGAGCTCCGCCGATGACGAGCAACGCGGCACCGAGCCCGACCCCGAGCCCGATCGCTGCGTCTGCGAAATGAAACTCGTCCTGGGTCGGTGTGGCAGCCGCGGTTTCGGCACGCAACTGAGCCGCGAGCCCGCCGGGCGGCGCCGCGGGAACGGCCTGCCCCCCACCAGCCTGAGCTGCGAGCCCTCCGGGGGGCCCGGCCGACACGCCGACCGCCTGCGCCGCAGACGCGGAGATCGCCGCGGCGACGACCGCCGTGGTGAGTACGAGACGCTTCTTCACGATGACTCCTTCCGCTTGCGCGGGATCGACTAGAGCCGCATGCAGTCGCCGTCGCTGTCGAAGATCGAGCGGGAAGCACGCTCCCGGCCGCGCCTCAGGAGGCGGCCGGCACGGGCGACGACCGAGAGGCCTTCACCCCGTCCGGCGACTTCGCTGCCGACGCGCTGCCCCGCAGCGACCTCCGGTGCAGGAAACGACGTCGCCACGGTCTCTTCCTTCTGTTGTCCGATGGCTGTCATGCGGACAACCTGGAAGCGGGCGCTTGCAGCCGGCTTGCCGCCCACTGACACGCCTGGCGGCGCCCAGGGCTCCCCTCGAACGGCGATCCCAGCTCGGGCACGACTCGCGGGCCTTTAGGCCCGGCCGTGCCCGTAGCAACCTATTCTTTGTCGATGAGCGGCCTCGCGGAACCGGCAATCGGTGTGGTGGAGCGCGTCCGCGTGCGCTTCCGGGCCGAATGGCTCCTCGTCGCGCTGGTCGTGGCCGCCGCCGTCTACCTGGCCCTGGTACCGCTCGGGTTCCTGGCCTGGCGGACGTTCTTCGAGGACGGCAGCTTCTCGTTCGACGGCGTCCGCGACGCCTACGACACGTTCGGGCTGCCGGAGCTGGCGGCGAACTCACTCGCGTTCGCGACCGCGTCGACCGCGCTCGGCGTCGTGCTCGGCACGCTGCTCGCCTACCTCGTCGTCCGCACCGACGTCCCCCTGGAAGTCGATCGTCGTCGCCGGTGCGCTCGTACCGCTCGCAGTTCCGGGCGTCCTCTACACGATCGCCTGGATCTTCCTGGCCGCCCCCGGACTCGGGCCGCCTCAACGCAGCTGCTCGGAGCCGTCTCGGCCCAACGCTCAACGTCTTCTGCTGCCGGGAATGATCGCGCGTCGAGGGATTCCACCTCGTACCGATCGTCGTTCCTGATCACGGCCGCCGCGCTTCCGCGCGCTCGACCCCGCGCTCGAGGAATCCGCCCTCGCCAGCGGAGCTCGGACGCCCTCGCCGTCCTGCGACGCATCACCCTCCCGCTCGTCCAGCCCGCCCTCGCCGCCGTCGTGCTCGTGGCTCTGCATCCGCGCGCTCGAGGCCTTCGAGGTGCCGGCGCTGCTCGGCATCCCGGCCGGGCATCTGGGTCTTCACCTCGCGAATCTGGCGCGCCGCTCGGACGAGACTCCGCCGAATCGGCGGCGGCCGGCGCGTACTCCGCTGCCGCTGCTCGTGCTCACGGCGTTGGGCGTCGTGCTGCTCGCCCGCCTCGACCCGGCGCGGGCGGCGCTTCGAGACCGTGTCGGGCAAGGGCTACCGGCCGCGCACGCTGGCGCTCGGACGGTGGCGCTGCGCCGCTGGTCGGCCTCGTGCTCGTCTGTTCGTCGCCGTCATGTCGTCGCTCCCGCTGCTCGCGCTCGTCTGGCGTGTCGACGCAGCCCTACTACTCCCCGCCCTCGGCCGAGAGCGCTCGGCCGTGCGACGCTCGGCGACCTACGGCCGGATCCTCGCGTGACGGACGGACTGGTGCACGAGGGTCTGACGAACTCCGCCCTGCTCGCCGCGCTGGCCGCGACCGCCATCGTCGTGCTCGCAGTGGTCGTCTGCGCCTGGCTCGTGTCTGCGCACGCGGCGCCCGCGGCCGGCGGCTGCTCGACCACGCTCACGTTCATGCCCATCGCCGTTCCCGGGCTCGTCGCTCGGCGTCGCGCTGCTCGTCGTCTACCTGCGTGCGCCGATGCCGATCTACGGAACGCTCTGGATCCTCCTGATCGCGTACGTCACCGCTCCATGCCGTACGGGATGCGGTATGCATCCGTGTCCGATGAGCCAGATCGGGGCGCGAGCTCGAGGAGTCGGCCGCGGTGAGCGGCGCCGGCTGGTGGCAGACCTTCCGGCGCGTGCTGCTGCCGCTGCTCGCGCCCGGCCTCGCTCGCCGGCTGGGTCTACATCCTCGTCGATCTTCGCTGCGCGAGCTGTCGAGCTCGCTCGATCCTCTACTCGCCGGGCGAACGAGGTGCTGCCGGTGGTCGTCTGGGAGCAGTTCGAGAGCGGCAAGTTCCCCGAGCTGGCGACGCTCGGCGTCCTCATGACCGTCGTGCTCGTCGTGCTCGTCGCGGTGCCCACCGGCTCAGCACCCGGATCGGCGTGCGCGCGGCTGAGAGCTCGCCCAGCGCCGAGACTAAGTCCATGCTCGCCGTCACGAACCTCGCCAAGACGTTTCCCGGCGCGCAGAACGAGGGCGCGTCGTCGCCGTCGACGACGTCTCGTTCGACGTCGCGGAAGGGACGCTCTTCACGCTCCTCGGCCCGTCGGGCTGCGGCAAGACGACGGCGCTGCGATGCGTCGCGGGCCTCGAGCAGCCGGACGGGGCGAGATCGCCGTCGCAGGCCGCGTGCTGTTCTCGCTCGGAGCGGCGGATCGCGCTGCCGGCGAACGAGCGCGGGCTCGGAATGGTGTTCCAGTCGTACGCGATCTGGCCGCACATGAACGTGTTCGAGAACGTCGCCTTCCCGCTCGCGGTCGCACCGCGACGGCTGCGCCGATCGAAGTCCGAGATCACGGCGCGTGTCGAGCGGGCGCTCGACGCTGGTCCGGCTCGACCGGCCTCGGCCGACCGGCCGGCGACCGACCTCTCCGGCGGCCAGCAGCAGCGGCTCGCGCTCGCGCGGGCGCTCGTCAGCGAGCCGCCGCTGCTCCTGCTCGACGAGCCGCTCTCGAACCTCGACGCCAAGCTGCGGGAGGAGATGCGCTTCGAGCTCAAGCGGCTCCAGCGCGAGCTCGGCATCACCGCCGTCTACGTCACGCACGACCAGGCCGAGGCGCTCGTCGCTGTCGGACGCGATCGCGGTGATGCGGAACGGCCGGATCGAGCAGGTCGGCAGCCCGCGTGAGATCTACCAGCGGCCGGCATCGCGGTTCGTGGCCGACTTCATCGGCGCGGCCAACCTGATCGAGGGCAGGATCGAGCAGCGGGACGCGAACGGCCTGTACGCGGTCAAGGCCCCGGCGGGCGCGCTGCTCGCCGCGTTCCCGGCCGAGCTCGCCGCCGGCACGGGGGTCACCGTCGTCGTTCGGCCCGAGCACGTTCTCGTCCAGCCTGCCGGCCCTTCGACGGTGAACGGGTGGCGAGGGGTCGTGTCGGCCCAGGCCTTCCTCGGAGAGTCGGTCGAGCACGTCATCCGCGTCGGAGAGCTCGAGCTTCGCGCCCGTGGCAACCCCGCGCTGGCGCTCCCCCCGGGCGCGGAGGTCTCCCTCAGCTTCGCGGACGGATCGTGCCTGCTGATCCCGGCTCAGAGCTAGAGGTTCGCCCCATGCCGCGCTGGAACCCGCTCTCGCGGTCGAACCCCCTTGCGCCCCTCTACCTGTCCGTGTTCCTGTTCACCGCCTCGGAGTCGGCGCTGCACGTGCTCGTTCCGCCGTTTCTCTCGTCGGAGGTGGGTCTCGGCCCCGCGGCGATCGGAGCCGTCATCGCCGTTTTCGGTATCGCATCGCTGTTGACGCGACTCCCCGCCGGGGCGCTGTACAGCGTGGCCCGCAGCCGCCGGCTCGTCCTCCTCGGCGGCTGCGTCTCCGCGCTTGCGTTCGGGCTCGTCCCGGCGGTCGACCAGGTTGTGCCGTTCGCCGCGCTGATGGCGCTCGACGGCTTCGGCCTGGCGCTCGTGACGACGACCCAGCTCGCCCTGCTCGCGGCCGTCCGGCCGTCGTCGGTGCCGCTCGCCAGTGCGCTCGGGTGGTTCGCGGGCTTTCAGGCGCTCGGACACGTCGTCGCGGGGACACTCGGCGGCTTCACCGCCGACAAGGCGGGCTTCGACACCGCGTTCTTCCTCTTCGCCGGGCTCACGGCGGTCGCGACGCTGCTCATCGTCCGTTCCATCGGCCGCGCGACGAGAACGCCGGGCGTGGAGCCGACGGCGGCCCGTCCGCCGGGCGGCCGTGTTACGTGGAGCCAGATCGGGTCGCTCCCGATGGCCGTCTGGACGGGCGCGCTGGTTCTGTTCACCGTCAACGCCCTGCTCAGCACCGCAACGACGTTCTATCCAGTTCTGGCTCTCGGGGCCGGAATCACGCTGACGCAGATCGGGATCCTCGCCAGCTGCCGCTCAGGGGCCTCGACGGTCGTCCGGCTCGGCTCCGGCCCGGTCTTCTCACGCGTTCGGCCCGAGAGCCTGACGCTGCCGCTCGTCTTCCTCGGCGCGGCCTCGGTCGCGTTGCTCCCCAGCGTGGCCAGCTCGTTCGCGCTCACCGTCCCGCTGTTCATCGCAGCCGGCCTGACGCGCGGGCTGCTGCGCGTCACCGGCTCTGCCGAGGCTCTCGACGGCGTCGTGGACGAGCGCAGTCACGGGCTCACGTCCGCGTTTCTCTTCGTCGGGCTCGACCTCGGCCGCATTGCCGGCCCGCTGGTGGCCGGTGGGGTTGCAGAGGCGTTCGGCCTGACCGCGATGTTCCGCGTCGTGCCGATGCTGCTGCTCGCGCTCTACCTCCCGCTCGCGCTCGCCGGGCGCCGCGCCGCTGCCCGACGGGCGCCCTCCCCGTCCGCGTGAGCTCTATCCCTCGGGAGCGACTTCGCCGAGCTGCAGCAGCTGGTCCCACCGGTCGGTCCACATCTTCTGGTCCGCGGCGAGGCCCTCGAGGTCGACCGCAACCTGCTCGAGGTCGTCCGTCCCGGCGAGATCGGTGCGCACGGGTGTCGTGTTGACCTCGACGAGCACGTCCTGGCCCTTCCGCGAGCAGCCAGTCGTAGAACAGCATCGCCGCGGCCGGATGCTCGGCGCCGCGTACGAGGCCGACGCCGTTCGCCCGCGGGAAAACCGGCTGCACCGCCGGCTCCCACTCCAGCGGGGCACCCTCGGCGGCAACGTTCTTGACGATGTGGAGGTAGTTGACGCCGACGTCGAACTCGCCCGCGGCCATCAGCTCGGCCATCACGGTGTGGCCCTTGACGATGATGGAGTTGGCGGCGATGCCCTCGAAGAGCTCGTCGGCCTCCTCCTCGGTCTTGCCGTTGGCGACCCAGTACTCCCAGAGCGCCTTGTACCAGTCGACGTCCGACGCCTCGATGGCGACGCGTCCCTTCCACTTCGGGTCGGCCAGCTCCTCCCACGAGGGCGGCTCCTCGCCCTTCGGTTACGAGATCCGTGTTCCAGCTGACGACGAACGTGTTGAAGCGCGACGCCGTATAGCCGTCCGCGACGGCCTGCGGGACGACGTTGTCGATGGAGGGAGACTCGTAGGGGACGAGCACGCCTTCATCGACCAGGTTGACCATCTCGAGGCCGCTCGACTCGACCGCGTCGGCGCCGTGGAATTCCGCCTTCGCCTCCTCGATGAGACGCTGGAGCACGGTCTCGCTCGTCGCCCGGTAGAGCGGCGACGTCGATATCGAACGCGTCCTCGAACGCCGAGACGACCTCGTCGACGACGCTCGGTCGACATCGACGTGTAGAAGCTGAGGTTGCCCTCGCCCTGGGCCAGCTCGACGAGCTTCGCCCGGCGCTCGTCGCCGGAAAGCCCCTGGAGAGCGGCCAGCGTCTCGTCGAATCCCGACGCTGCTTCCGCCTGTGTTGTCGGCTGTGTGTTCTCGGAGCTGCTGTCGTCGCTCGAGCCGCCGCACGCAGCAGCGGTCGCCAGAACGAGAACAGCAAGGACAGCGAGGGCTCGCCGCACCCGACCCTCCCAAGATTCACGGCGCCTTTAGACGCCTGGTTTCTGATTCGCATTATGTTCTGTTGAAGGGGATTGTCTAGATGGTGCGGTCGCAATGAACCTCCTCGAGAAGGGTCACGGGACGCTGACCGTGCTCCGGCACGTGCCGGGTCAGCGGAAGGCCACGTACCTTCCGCGCGAGCAGCTCCTGGCCCGTCGGGACGAGCGCGTGCGCGACACCGTGACGTACGCGGCCGAAACGGTGCCGTACTACCAGGACCTCTTCCGACGCGAAGGCATCGATCCGCGAGAGATCCGGACGGCCGCGGATCTGGACCGCCTGCCGCTCGTGGACAAGCTCGAGCTGCGGGCGAGCTCCGCGCGCTTCACGTCCACGGCGCCGCGCGCCCGTGACCCGCTCAACTACTCGACGACGGGGACGACCGGAGTCCCCGTCGAGATCGCCCACGATCGGGCCTCGCTGCTCGAGGACGTCGCCTACGCCGAGCGGGAGCGCGTCGTCGAGTCCCGGTTCGTGGGCAAGCGCCTTCGCTACCTGCGGATCTCCATCTCCGACCTCGGCGGCGCAGGCAACCAGCACCCGTGCCTACTACCGCCGCAGCATGTTCGCCCCGCTTCGCCCCCGCAGGGCCTCGCTCTCCTCGAGCGCGCCTCTCGACCAGACGATCGCGGACGTCAACCGGCTGCAGCCGGACCTGATCCGCGCCCACGGCAGCTTTCTGGAGCTGCTGTATCGGACGGTCGTGGCGCGCGGGGTCGCCATGCACCGACCGAAGGTCGTCGTCTACGGCGGAGATGTCATGACGCCCGACGGGCGGCGATTCATCGAGGAGGAAGCCGGCATCCCGGTCATCTCCCGCTACAACGCGATCGAGTCGTTCAAGATCGGCTTCCTGTGCGAGGAACGCTCGGCGTTCCATCTGCACGACGACCTGTGTCACCTGCGCATCACGGACTCCGAGGGCCGGACGGTCCCGGACGGGACCCGCGGCGAAGTCGTCATCTCGAACCTCGTGAACCGCGGCACGGTCCTGCTCAACTACCGGCTCGCCGACCTCGCCACGATCGTCGAGGGGCCCTGCGGCTGCGGCCGCACCACCCGCCTGCTGTCCGAGCTCGAGGGACGCCTCTCGGAGATCGTCCAGCTCGCCGACGGCACGCTGATCGTCCCGGTGGCGGTCTGGCAAGTCGTCAAGCCGTTCCACGACGTGATCCGGTACCAGCTCGTTCAGGCCGAGCGCGAGCGCTTCGAGCTGTCGCTCGTCACCGCCGACGAGGCGTCGTTCGAGCGCTCTGCGGGCCCGCTCTCGGCTGCGATGTCACGGCTGCTCGGCGGTGCTCCTGTCCAGGCGTTCCATCGGGAGCTGGCCACCTCGGCGGACCTCGGCAAGTTCACGCGCGTCATCGCGCTGCCGCCCGAGGACCATCGTGAAAGGCGACGGGGTCGCATTCGCCCGCTTCTGCGCGGGCCTTCCAGGCTTCTTCGACAGCCGCTCGAGCCGGCAGAGTGCCGGCGTCGCATCGTCGACGGCCTCGCCGACCGCGAGACGAGCTTCCTGCGCACGATCGAGCACGGCATCTATGCACAGCCGGACAGCCCCTACCTCCGCCTCCTGCGCCACGCCGGCGTCGAGCTGGGCGATGTCCAGTCCTCCGTCCGGGACACCGGCATCGAGGGAACGCTCGAGCGTCTGTACGACGAGGGCGTCCGCGTCACGCTCGAGGAGTTCAAGGGCGTTCGTCCGATCACCCGGCCCGGCCTCGAGCTGACCGTCCCACCGGAAGATTTCGACAACCCGCTGCTCGCCCCGGGGCGCCTGGCCGGCGAGACGCTGGGCTCTCGCGGTGTCCCGCGCCGCTCGCTGCTCGACCTTCCCCATCTCGAGCAGGAAGCCGTGTACCAGTGGCTCTTCCTCGAGACGTTCTCCCTCCACGGGCATGCCCTGGCGCTGTGGCGTCCCGTGCTGCCGGCGCGTGCAGGGCTGAAGAACGCGGTCGGCTACGCAAAGCTCGGGCTGCCCGTGGCGCGGTGGTTCTCGCAGAACCGGCTCGACTGGCAGGCGGGAACGAGGCGCGAATGGGTCGCGATGAAGACGATCCTCTCGGCCAGCCGCACGTTCGGAACCGCGGTCGCGAAGCCGCAGCACGTGCCGCTGCAGCACGCGATCGAGGTGGCGCGCTGGCTGGCGGCGACGGCTGCCGCAGGCACTCCTGCCGTGATCGACACCGTGGCGAGCTCCGGCGTGCGCGTCGGCGCGGCTGCGGTCGAGGCGGGGCTCGATCTCACAGGCACGATGCTGCGCTTCGGCGGCGAGCCGCTGACCGACGCGAAGGCAGAGATCGTCGCCCGGTCGGGCGCGAAGGCCGTCTGCCATTACTCGATGAGCGAGCTCGCCCGCGTCGGTGTCGCCTGCGCCCGGCCCACGGCTATCGACGACGTGCACCTGCTGCTCGACAAGCTCGCTTTCGTCCAGCGCGAGCGGCGGCCGCCGGGCGGAGGCGAGCCCGTCGGCGCCCTGCACCTGACGACGCTGCTCCCGAGCTGTCCCAAGCTGATGCTCAACGTCGAGGTCGACGACTACGGCGTGCTCGAGGACCGTCCGTGCGGGTGCCCGGTCGGCGAGCTCGGGCTGACGCGGCACCTGAGCGGCATCCGGAGCTACGAGAAGCTGACCACCGAGGGGATGAACTTCGTGGGCGACGAGCTCGTGACGCTCGTCGAGTCGGTGCTACCCGGGCGCTTCGGAGGCAGCCCTTCCGACTACCAGCTCATGGAGGAGGAGGTAGAGGGGCTCACACGCGTCGCCGTCGTCGTCAGCCCGCGCCTCGGGCCACTCGACGAGGCCGAAGTAATCGAGACGGTGCTTGCCTCCCTGTCGAGCGGCCCGAGCTACCGGGCCATGATGACCTCCATCTGGCGGGACGCCGGGACGCTCCACGTGCTGAGACAGGAGCCCTACGCGTCGGAGTCGGCGAAGGTCCTGCCACTCCACATCACGCGCCGGTGACCGAGACCCCCGAGTGGGACGATCTCGTCGGGCTCTGGCTCGACCGGCGCACCCAGATCCTCTGGCGGCGTCACAGCGACGCCGTCAACACGCGCCTCGCCGGCGCGTGGCTTCCCAACGGGGCCGCTCGCGTGCTCAAGACGGACCTCTTCGACGAGGCCGTCTCGGGCGGCGTCCTGCCGGTCGTCACCGAGCGCGGTGCCGAGCTCGTCGGCATCGACAAGTCGCCGGCCGTGGTGAAGGCCGCCGCCGCCCGCACGGAGCACATCCAGGCACAGGTTGCGGACGTGCGCGCGCTCCCCTTCCCCGACGAGAGCTTCGACGCCGTCTTCTCCAACTCGACGCTCGACCACTTCGAGTCGCGGGACGACATCGTCGTCAGCCTGCGCGAGCTCTATCGCGTGCTCCGGGCGGGCGGCACGCTCGTCGTCACGCTCGACAATCCGTGGAACCCCCTCGTGGCACTGAGCAAGGCCCTGCCGCGGCGGTGGCTCAACGAGACCTGGAACCGCCATGCCTCGGGCCTCGGCAAGGTCGGCGTCCTCCCGTACCAGGTCGGGATGACCATGAGCGCGCCGGCGCTCGGGCGCACCCTCGTGGGAATCGGCTTCACGATCGAGGAGACGACGGCCGTGATGCACGCGCCTCGGCTACCGGCCGTCCTGGTCGGCTCGGTGCTCGAGCGGCGCGCCGGAAGGCCGACCCAGGAGCGGTTTCTCGAGCTGCTCATGCGCTGCGAGGGCATGCGTGACCGCCGGACGCGGCTCGTCACGGGGATGTTCGTCGCGATCCGGGCGACCCGGGGTCAGGAGAGCCCGTGCGCCTCCTCGAACGACGGCCCGGAGGCGTCCTCGACCCAGTAGCGGCGCGCCCAGCCGACGCCCTGCCAGGTCTGGAGCCACGCCGGGGTGATCTTGAACAGCCAGCGGGGCTGCTCCAGCGTCGGCTCGAGATACGCCGGGCCGTTCGGGCCCAGGTAGCGCACCGACATCCGGGTCGCCACCTCGACCCACCGTCCTCCGACGTTCGCCTCCTCGACGAGCTCCGCCTCGCCCTGGCCGATGACCTTCTCGAGCGACTCGGGGACGTCGACGGTGAAGGAGACCCGGCCGTTTCGCTTCAGGTGCTCGGCCCACACGGATCGCTGGCGCGGCACGACCCAGAACGCGCCCTCCCGCCATTCGTGCCAGCAGGGGACGACGTACGGCCACCCCTCGGCATCGAGACAGGCAAGACGCATCACGACGCCCCGCTCGAGAAACGCGTCGCGCTCCTCGTCACTCATGCCGCCGACCTTCCCACGCCACTCCTGCGATGTCTCGCTCACGGCCCGCCTCCTTCCTGATCGGGGACGACGACAGCGCGCCCGTCGACCAGCCCGCCACGCAGGTCGTCGAGAGCGTCATGGATCCCAGTCAGAGGGTATGTGCGAATCCGGCTTCGGATGAGGCCCGCCCCGGCGAGGGCCACGACCTCCTGGAGGTCGCGGACCGTCCCCGCGACCACGGTCGTGACGGACGCCTCGGGCGCGAGCCTGAAGAACTCGAACGGCAGAGTGCCTCCCGCAAGGCCGAGCAGCGCAACGATCCCCCGCGGCGCCACGACGTCCGCCGCGAGAGCCAGCGTCGCGTCCGTGCCCACGAAGTCGAGCACTGCGTCCGCCCCACCGGACAAGAGCTCCAACACGGCCCGAGCGGCACCGTCGTCGGCTCTCAGGGCGTGGTCCGCGCCGAGCTCCTTCGCCCCCGCCAGCGCCTCCTCGTCGGTGTCGACCACGACGACGACTGCACCTGACAGGGCCCGGGACAGCTGCACGGCGAACTGACCGAGCCCGCCCGCGCCGATGATCACGAGCGTTGCAGCGCCGTCCAGGTGCGGGCGCACGCGCTTGACGGCCGCGTATGCGGAAAGGGCGGCGCAGCCGAGCGGCGTCGCCTCGAGGCAGTCGAGGTCGCCGAGCGGCACGAGATGACGCCGGTGCGGGACGAGCACGTACTCGGCGAAGCCGCCGTCCGCGGTCGAGCCTGCCTCGCGCCCCTCCGCGCAGAGCTGCTCGTGCCCGGAGACGCACCACCGGCAGAAACCGCAGCCCCAGCCGACCGTCACGGCGACGGGCTCGCCGATCTCGACTCCCGCGGCCGACGGCCCGAGCGCCGCCACGCGTCCGGCGATCTCGTGGCCCATCGTCACAGGGCGCCGGACGAGCTCCTCGAACCTGCCGTCGAGCACATGGAGGTCGGAGCGGCACACACCCGCGCCGGCAACCCGCACGAGAACGGCATCCCCGGTCGGCTCCGGGACCGGAACCTCCTCGATCACCAGCTGCGACGCGCCGGGGTGCAGCCGCGCGGCGAGCATCAGCTCAGGTGCGCGTGATCGTAGAGCGGGTAGAGATCGGCCGGATGCGGCTCGAAGCCCTGCAGCCGCGTCGTGTGAGCCCAGACGTCGCCGGGCGTGACGAGCGGGACGTAGGGCAGCCGCTCGGCTGCGATCCGCTGCGCCGTCGAGGCGGCGGCTTGGAGCTCCTCCCGCGGCCCGGCGCGGAGCCAGCTCTCGAACGCCTCGTCGAGCTCCGGAATGGAGGCGTGCTGCCAGTTCGGGAAGCCGTCGCAACGGGTCGAGGCGAATCCGATGACGGCGTCGAGCGCGTCCTGCCAGAGCCACTTGTTGACGAACGTCGGCACGCCGGCCGCGCACGCCTCGTAGAAGGGTGCGAACGGCTTGACGAACCGGAGCTCGAGCTCGACGCCGACCTCCGCGAGCTGCTCGGCCAGGAGCCGTCCGAGCGGGCCGATGAACGAATCGTCCTGCACCACGCACTCGCAACGGATCGGCTCGCCGCCGCGGACCTCGCGAAGGAGCTCGACGGCCTTCCCGAGGTCGCGCGATCGGCCTCGATCGACCGCCGGGTCGTAGAACTCGTCGCCCGGCGGCACCGGTCCCCAGGTCGGACTTGCGTGGCCCGTGATAGACCTCCCGGACGATCGCCTCGCGATCGACGGCGAGCGAGATCGCCTGCCGCACCCGGAGGTCGTCGAAGCTCAGGTCGGAGCGGTGCCGGTCGAGCCCGAGATAGATGCTCGAGGGCTGCGGATGCTCCACGACGACGAACCGTGGATCCTCCCGTAACCGCTGGATCGCCTCCATCGGCGGCCCGTGCATCAGATCGACCTCCCCCCGCTCGAGCGCCTCCAGCCGCTCGGCGGGCTCGAGAATCGCGTGCCATTCGATGCCGTCCAGCTTCGGAGCACGTCCGTGGTAGCCGTCGAAGCGCTCGGCCACGACTCGCTCGGACGACCACGACACGAGCCGAAACGGCCCCGTCCCGTCCGCCACCTCGAAGCCGAAGCGATCCGGCTCGGCCTTGCGGAGCGCCTCGTTGTAGACCGTGGTGTGCGTCCCCCAGAGCAGCGAGGGCAGCCGGCTGTAGGGGAACCGCAGCCTGAACACGATCGTACGCTCGTCCTCGACCTCCATCGAGTCGACCGGGTCCCAGTACCAGAGCTGGCCCGACGGAAACTCGAAGCGCAGGTGCTCGAGCGGCGCGACGACGGCTTGCGCGTCACAGGGGGCCCCGGAATGGAAGCGCGCGCCGGGCTGCAGCCGCAGCCGCCACTCGAGGCCGTCGTCGGACACGTCCCAGGACTCGGCGAGGCGCGGGTACGGAGCCCAGTCCGCCCCCTTCATCACGAGCAGCTCGTAGATCGCGAGGTGGCAGGGGTCGATGTGAGGCCCGGTCGGGTCGAGCCGCGAAAACTCGTAGTCGAAGGCCTCGCGGAGGATCACGGCCTGATGGGTGATCGGAAATTGTGGTGGCGTCGGGGACGGCAGAGACCGAGCCTGAGCTTGCGATCATCCGCTCGCCCGTACCTGGGGTACGGGCGAGCCACGAGCGTGGTCTCAGGCGACGGTATGAGAAGCTCCGCGGCCGGTTCCACCGTCCGCTGCGCGCTTCGCTTGCTCGGCCGCCATCCGGCGGTGCCACGGTTTCCGATCAATTTCCGATCAATCATCTGGATGGTTGATTCCTAATTGGCGTGCCCGAGGGGGTGTCCGAGACCGAGCAGGTCGTGACGATCGACCGCAGCCCATATCCGGAGGCGATCTGGGCAAGGGCGATCGTCGCGAGATGCGACGGTATCGGGCGCCATCCGCGGGTGCGTGAATTGGGAATCAACCATCTAGGCCTCGAGGAAGTCCACGATGACCTGGATCGACTCCTCCGCGCGCTCGATGAGATTGCCGTGGCCGCAGCCGGCGAACACGTGCAGGCGCGCGCTCGGGGATGAGCTCGGCCATGCGCCGCATTCCGACGCCGTCGGGCCCACAGTCGAGCGGCGTCAGGCAGTCCTCGTCGCCGCAGAGAAGCACGGTCGGCGACGAGATGCGACCGAGCTCGGCCGTCACGTCGGTGTCGATCATGGCGTCGCACGCGTCGCAGAAGACATCGGGCTCGACGTTGCGGGCGACGACCTCCCTGATCGCCTGCAGCTCGGCCGCGCCGAAGCTCTCGTCGAGGAACTGCCGCGACAGCGCCTTGGTGCAGAGCTCGATCGCGAGCTCGTCGGAGTCCGTGCCGTAGGCGCGGGCGATCGCCTTCCAGACCTCGAACTGGGCCCGGGCCATGTGGTCGCACTTGGCGATCGCTCCGCTGATGACGAGCCGGTCGACTCGCTCCGGGTACCGGGCGGCGAACAGCGTGGCGATGAAGCCTCCCATCGAGCCTCCGTGCACGTGCGTGCGCTCGACGCCGATCGCGTCGAGCAGCGCGGCGAGATCATCGGCCCACGTCGCCATCGTGTAGCGCTGAGGGGGCCGGTCACTCTGTCCGTAGCCGCGGTGGTCGTAGTCGATGACCGTGAAGTGCCCGGTCATCGCGTCGGTGATCGTCGCGTACCCCTCGTGGGCGCTGACAGCGCCGCCGATCTGAACGAGGTTAGGCCCCGAGCCCTTGAGCTCGTACCACAACTCGACGTCGTTCACTCTGGCTCTGGACATCGATACGGGTGCGGCAGGTCGTGGATGACACCGGGCCGCAACTCGCGGGATACTACCCGGGGTGGAGCCGCGATTCCAGAAGAAAAACGTTTTTTTGACCGGGGCAGGGAGCGGCTTCGGCAAGGCGACCGCGCTCGCCTTCGCCCGCGAGGGCGCAGCGACCGCCTGCCTCGTCGAGCGCCTGCCGGAGCGGCTCGAGACGGTCTGCGCCGAGCTCGAGAGCCTCGGAACGAGAGCTGTTCCGATTCTGGCGGACCTCGGGGACACGACCTCCTGCGAGCAGGCGGTCGCGACCGCCCTCGAGGCGGCGGGCCGGCTCGACGTCGTCGTCGTCAACCATGCAGCGATGTCCTGGGCCACGCCGTTTCTCGAGCTCCCGGACGAGGCCTGGGCGAGCGAGCTCCAGATCAACCTCACGAGCTTCTTCGTCCTGGCGCAGCGGGCCGCCCGCTCGATGGCCCAGTCGGGAGGCGGCTCGATCCTGTTCACGGCCTCGGTCAACGCGCTCGGCGCCGGGCGTGACTTTGCGCCCTACTGCGTGACGAAGAGCGGGCTCGTTGCCCTGGCGCAGGTCATGGCGGTCGAGCTCGCGTCGCACGGCATCCGCGTGAACTGCGTCAGCCCGGGGCCGGCCGACACCCAGCGGTCCGTCGACCTCGTCGGCGAGGAGGCGATGGGCCGCTACAGGAGCGCCTTCCCCGGCGTTCCGCTGAACCGCCTCGCGAGCGCGGACGACATCGCGGAGGCGTTCCTCTACCTCGCCTCCGATGCCGCGTCGTACGTCACGGGCCACAACCTCATCGTCGACGGGGGCCTGACGGCGCAGATCTACGACCTTCCCGAGTGACCAGGGCCGGACGGTCCGGCCGGAATCGCAACCTAGATGATTGATCGGAAATTGATCGGAAACCATGGCACCGCCGGATGGCGGCCGATACCGTCGCCCGAGTCCACGCTCGTAGCTCGCCCGTACCCCGGGTACGGGCGAGCGGATGATCGCGGTCTCAGGCTCGGTCTCTGCCGTCCCCGACGGCGCCACATTTTCCGATCAACCATCTGAGGAGGACAGCCGTGATCAAGGTGATCGGCACTGCCTACAAGCGGGACGATTTCACGACCCGCGATTTCTTCGACTACTGGCGTGACGTGCATGCCCCGATCTCGGCGAAGGCGCCCGGGATCCGCGGCTACGTCGTCACCGAGGTGATCCGCAAGCTCCAGGGCGATCTCGAGGCCGACGGCTTCGTCTCGCAGTGGTTCGACGACGAGGAAGCGGCCGCGCGCGCGGATGCCTCGCCGGAGGTCGCCGCGGCCTGGGACGACGTCTCGAACTACGCGAAGATGACCGGGACGTTCTGGGTCACGAAGGAGCACGTGTACATCCCACCGCCGATCACCGGGCCCGGCACGCTGAGCAGCCGAGCCTGGCTTGCGGGAAGCCCCGACCGCCCGGGAGCGTGATCGCATGGTCAAGCTGATCGGCACCGCGTACAAGCGAGACGACTTCACGACCGAGGAGTTCTTCCGCTACTGGCGCGAGGTCCACGCGCCCATCACGGCGAAGGCGCCGGGGATCCGGGGCTACGTCGTCTCGGAGGTCCTGCGCAGGTACGAGGGCGGCGAGCTCGAGGCGGACGCGTTCGTCGAGCTCTGGTGGGACGACGAGGAGGCGCTCGACCAGGCCATGGCCTCCCCCGAGGAGCAGGCCGCCTGGGCGGACGTCGCCAACTACGCCAAGCTGAGCGGCACGTTCTGGGTCGCGAAGGAGCACGTGTACATCCCGCCGCCGATCACCGGCCCGGGCTCTCTCAGCAGCGAGGTCTGGATCGCGCCCTGGGCCGAAACGGCGTAGCCGTTATCGGCCGTGAAGCGACCCGGAGGGTCGCGGTTACGGGCCGCGGCCTGGTCGCCGGCCCGGCGGGGACTGTAGGGGCCGGATCTCATCCGGCCCGTGAAAACGCGGCCTCCGGCCGCTCCACGGCCGATAACAGCCGCTTCGCGGCCATTTCGGCCTAGAGCGCGGCCGATAACGGGCTGCGCCCGTTTCGGCCTAGGTCAGGCAAGAAAGCGCGCGGCGGCGAGGGCGTACATCCGTGCCGCCTCTCCGACGGCCCGCGCCGGAAGAGACTCGTTCGGGCTGTGCGCACGCGGCAGGAAGCCCGGCCCGAACGCGGCGACCGTCGGAATGCCGGCGACGCCCTGGACGTAGGAGGCGTCGCTGGCGCCCGGGAACGCCGCGAGCTCGGGCCGCCGTCCGAGCACCAGCTCGGCGGCCTCCTCGAGCGCAGCCACGACGGGCTCGTCTCGGCCGATCTCCGTCGGCGCGTAGAAGCCTTCGAACACGAGGCTCGCGTCGAGCTCCGGATCATCGGCCATCGCGCGGGCGAGGAATGCCTCCAGGTCGGCCCGCAGCTGCTCCTCGGTCATGCCGGGAAGCGTCCGGATGTCGCAGGCGAACTCGGCCTCGCCGGGATAAACGCCGTAGTAGACGCCGGCGCTGGCCATCACCCCGACGTTCACGGTCGGCCCGAGACCGCCAAGCGGATGCCCGTCGTAGGTCAGCGCGGCCTTGAGCTCCCGGTGCATCCGGTCGACGAGGCGGGCCATCGCCACGGTCGCATTCACCGCCGGCAGACGGTCGGAGATCGACGAGTGCGTCTGCGTCCCCCGGACCCGCACCTTGAACAGCGCCGCGCCGCGCGAGACAAGGTCGATCGCCTCCCACTCACGGACGACCCCGCACGGCTCTCCGATCACCGCCGCGTCCGCACGCAGCCGGCCCGACTCGGCCAGCCAGCGGGCGCCGTGCGCCGAGCCTGCCTCCTCGTCGGCCACGAGTGCCAGGACGAGGCTTCCCCGCGGCGGGCCTGCAGCGACGAGCGCTCCCGCCGCGTACACCATCGCGCACACGGCAGCCTTCATGTCGCCCGAGCCGAGCCCGTGAAGCTCGCCCTCGGCGATCACGGGATCCCAGGGATCCGTCCGCCATGCCTCGAGGTCGCCCGGCGGCTTGGTGTCGAGGTGACCACAGAGCATGAGCGTGCGTCCGCCGCCCGTGCCCGGCACGCGGGCGAGGATGTTCGGCCGTCCCTCCGTGGCCGACACCTCCTCGACGTCGACGATGCCGAGGTCCCCGAGCCGCTCTCGAACGAGCGCCGCCGCCGCACGCTCGTCTCCCGGAGGATTGACACTCGGCGTCGCGATGAGCGCCTGCGTGAACTCGAGCAGCTCGGCGTCGCGCTCGTCGAAGAAGCGCAGCAGCGCCCGGTCGTCGCTCATACGCGAGCGGCGGCGAGCGCCTGCACCGCGTCGCAGAGCCGGCCGAGCCCTTCGTCCAGGACGTCCGGCTCCTCGGCCAGCGAGACGCGCACGAGACCTTCCCCACCCGGCCCGAACACCTCGCCCGGCGCGACCGCGACGCCCCACTCGTTCAAGAGCCTCAGCGTGAAGTCCATCGACGCAAGACCGGCCTCCGAGACGTCCGCGACGAGGTAGAAGGTGCCCTGCGTGCGAAACGCCGGGAGGCCCGCGCTCGCACAGGAGCTCCCAGGCACGATCGCGCCGCTCGCGATAGGCGTCTCGCATCTCGGCCACAACCTCCTGGGGGCCGAGGAGAGCGGCCTCGGCCGCCTTCTGCGAGACCGCGCTCGGGCACGACACCTCCGGCTCCTGCAGCTTGCGCAGGACGTCCGCCAGCGCAGGCGAGGCGACCGCGTAGCCGATCCGCCAGCCTGTCATCGCGTAGACCTTCGAGAAGCTGTACACGGAGACGACCCGGCCCGCCTCGTCGAAGCGCGCCGCGGCGACGTGCTCCCGGTCGCGGTCGAGCACCAGCTCGTCGTAGACATCGTCCGCGATCAGGTAGAGGTCGTGCCGGTCGGAGATCCTGACGAGCTCCTCGACGAGCTCACCCGGGAACACCGCGCCGGTCGGGTTCGTGGGCGTGTTCGTGAAGATCGCCTTCGTGCGCGGGGTGACGAGGGCCTCCAGCCGCCCCGGGTCGGGGAGGAACCCGTCCTCCCGGCGCAGCTCGTAGAAGACCGGGACGCCGCCGAGCAGCCGCACCATCTCGTCCATGTTCGGGAACCCCGGCGTCGGGAGGAGCACCTCGTCACCCGGGGCGAGGAGCGCCAGGTAGATCGAGAAGAGCGCGTTCATCCCTCCCGGGGTGACGACGATACGGTCGGGCTCCGACCCGATAGCCGTCCACCCGCTGCAGGCGATCGGCGAGCAGCTCGCGCAGGCTCGCGAAGCCGCCGTTCGGCGTGTAGCGCGTGTAGCCGGCCCGCGCCGCGGCGAACGCCGCCTCGACGACGTGCTCCGGCGTGCGGAAGCTCGGCTCGCCGATCTCGAGCCGGATCGCGTCCGGCATCGTGTTCGCGAGGTCGAAGACCTCGCGGATCGCCGAGCGCCGGGCCTCGACGGCCCGTGGAGCGAGCTGCTTCACGCGCCCTTGGCTTCGAGATCGGGGCGCTGACCCGGATCGAAGTACCGCCGGTGCCAGTCGACGCCCTGGAACGTCGTCAGCTTGCCGTCCCTCGGAGTCAGCTTGACGAGGTAGCGCTCCCAGCCGTACGAGCGCGAGAGCGCCGCAGGGCCGTCCGGCCCGACGTACTTGAGCGCCATGCGGTTGGCGACCTCGACCCATTGCGAGCCTTCCGCCACGCACGGGCCCTCGACGACCTCCGCGGTGCACTGGGCGAGCACCTTGCGGTTGCCGCCGTCGGGCGGGATCTCCTTCTCCTCGATGCAGATCGCGCAGCGTGGCTCGCGCTGCGAGGTCGTGCACCCACTCGGAGCGCTTGCGGCCGACCGCCCAGAAGGCCTCGTCCTCCCAGACGTACCAGACCGGGACCACGTAGGGCCAGCCGTCCGGTTTCAGCACGGCGATCTTGATCAGCCACTTGTAGTTCCGGCCAGGAAATCCTCGAGCTCGCTCCGCGTGAGCGGTCCCGACTTCGACGCGTCGTACCACTTCCGCTTCTCGATCGCCTCCTGCGTCTCCCTGTCGACCTCCACCGTCACCTCCTGTTCGCTGTCTGGCGTTCTCGAGCCGTCACGACGCCGGACGGCTTCCGACGATCTCCTCGTGCTGGGGAACGACGGCCCGCTCGAGCGGCGGGCTGAACGGGATGTGCGAGGTCTGCGCCCCGACCCGGGCGACCGGTGCCTCGAGCTCGTCGAACAGCTCCTCGGTGATCCGCGCCGCGACCTCGGCGCCGAAGCCGCCCGCCGTCCACGCCTCGTGGCAGACGACAGCGCGCCGCGTCTTTCGCACCGACTCGAGCACCGTCTCGAGGTCGAGCGGCACGAGACTGCGGAGATCGACGAGCTCTGACCTCGATCCCTTCCTCGGCGAGCTGCGCGCAGGCCTGCTCCGCGTGCCGCGCCATGATCGAGTACGCGAGGATCGTGACGTCGGCGCCCTCGCGGCGGATGGCCGCCTCCCCGATCGGCACCTCGTGCGTGCCCTCCGGAACCGGGCCTCGGCTCGAGCCGATCTTCTTGTTCTCGAGGTAGACGACCGGATCGTCGTCGGCGATCGCGGCGGCGAGCAGCCCCTTCGCGTCGGCCGGCGTCGACGGCGCCACGACCTTCAGGCCCGGGCACGTGCGCGAAGATCGCCTCGAAGCTCTCGGAGTGCTGGGCGGCGGAGGAGCGCAGCGTCCCGTCCGAGGCGCGCAGCACCAGCGGCACGCTCACCTGGCCGCCGAACATGTAGCGCAGCTTGGCGGCCTGGTTCACGATCTCGTCCATCGCGCCCATCGTGAACTCGACGAAGCTGATCGAGCCGACGGGCCGCAGGCCGGTGACGGCCGCGCCGACGCAGGCCGACACGATCTGCGCCTCCGAGATCGGCATGTCGATCGACCCGCTCGGGCCCGAACTCGGCAAGCAGCCCGCGGAACTGCCCGAAGCTGCCGCCCCAACCGATGTCCTCGCCGAGCACGATCACGCGCTCGTCCTCGCGCATCGCGACCTGCATCGCCTCGAGGGTGGCCTGGCCGAAGCTGACCTGGCGCTCGCTCACGTGAAGACGCCCTCGAGCGCCTCCGCCGTCGTCCGGGTACGGGCTTTCCTCGGCGAACCGCTCCGCCTCGGCGACCTCGGCGGCGACCGCGTCCTAGACCTGCTCGAGCGCCTGCGGATCGTCCAGCATGCCCTCCGGCGACGAGCCGGCCCTCGAGCCGCGGGATCGGATCGTGCTCACGCCGGCCCTCGACCTCCTCCTTCGTCGCGTACTCCTCCGCGTCGCCGACGAAATGGCCGCCGAAGCGGTAGGTGCGGAGGTTGCAGGCAGCGTCGGGCCCTCGCCGGCGCGTGCCCGCTCGACGGCCGCCGGCGGCCGCCTGGAAGCACCGCGATCGCGTCGTTGCCGTCGACGGTCTGGCCGGGAATCCCGTAGGCCGTCCGCCCGACGGGAGAGATCGTCGACCGAGGTCGTCCGGCCGACCGCCGTGTACTGGGCGTACTGGTTGTTCTCGCAGACGTAGACGACCGGCAGCCGTCGCACGGCCGGCGAAATTCAGCGCCTCGTGGAAGCTTCCCTTGTTGATGCCGCCGTCGCCGAAGAAGGACACCGCGACCTGGCCCGAGCGGCGGTAGGCGGCCGAGAGCGCCGCGCCGGCCGCGATGCCGCAGCCGGCGGCGACGATGCCGTTCGCGCCGAGCATGCCGAGCGAGAAGTCCGCGACGTGCATCGAGCCGCCGCGGCCGCGGCACACGCCGGTCGCCTTGCCGTAGAGCTCGGCCATCAGCCGGTCGAGCCCGACGCCCTTGGCGATCGCATGGCCGTGGCCCGCGGTGGGTCGACGTGATGTAGTCGTCGCGACGCAGCGCGGCGCAGACGCCGGCCGCGACCGCCTCCTCGCCGACGTAGACGTGGACGAAGCCGGGCAGCTTGCGGCCGAGGAAGAGCTCCTGCACGCGCTCCTCGAACAGACGGATCCGCACCATCGTCCGGTGCACGGCGAGCAACGTGTCGGCGAGCAGGGAGCGCGGTCACTGGGCCGTGTAGCCGCCGTCGACGGTGAGGATGTGCCCCGTGACCATCGCCGAGGCGTCGGAGGCGAGGAAGAGCGCGGGCCCGACGATCTCCTCGGGCTCGCCGAAGCGCCCGATCGGGATGCGCGCGAGCATGCCCGGGTAGAGATCCGGCTCGGCCTCGCGCTGGCGCGCGACCACGGCGGTCTCGAACACGCACGGGGCGATGGCGTTGACCCGCACGCCGCGCGGCGCCCACTCGACCGCGAGCGTGCGCGTGAGCTGGACGACGCCGCCCTTGCTCACCTGGTAGCCGAGACTGCCGGCGTACCCGACGAGCCCGCCGATCGACGCGATGTTGACGATCGAGCCGGCGCCCGCCTCGAGCATGTGGCGGCCGACGCCCTGGCAGCAGTTGAACGTGCCCGGTGAGGTTCACGGCCAGCACCCGATCCCAGAGCTCGGGCTCGTACTCGACGGCAGCGCCGCGGCCGCCGATGCCGGCGCTGTTGACGAGCACGTCGACCCGCCCGCCGGCCCGCCTGCAGCGCGACGCTCGACCATGCCGTCGACCTCGTCCCTCCGGGTCACGTCGAGCTCGACCGAGCGAGCGCGATCGGGTCGCCGACTCGGCGCACGACGTCGTCAGGCCTCGCTGCCGGGCAGGTCCACGGCGACGACGAAGGCGCCGGCGTCGCGCGAAGCCGGCCGCGATCGCGCGGCCGAGCCCGCTCGCCGCTCCGGTGACGACGGCCACCCGCCCGGCCAGCGAGAAGAGCCCGAAGACGCCCTCCATGCAGAGGACTCTATACTCTCCACCCGCAAGAGAAACGTTTTTCTTGGAGGCTCCATGGACGCCGCCGAAGCTCTGCGCGCGCTACCGGAAGCTCTACATGCCCGCGGTCTGCGACGCGCTGTACGAGCTCGGGCTGCCGGAGCAGGTCCTCCCGACCTGGCTGCGTCCCCTCTTCCCGGAGCAGCGCGTCGCGGGCGTCGCGTTCACCGTGCTCGGACGCGCGATCGAGCCTCGGATCGGGTGGGACGACGGCATCGAGCAGGATCACGTCCTACCTCGAGGTCTTCGAGCAGCTCGAGCCGGACTCGATCCTCGTGCACGTGAACGGGTCGAGCCCCGTCGGCCACTTCGGCGAGCTCACGGCCAACTCCGCCCGGCCAGAAGGGCTGCGTCGGCTGCATCCTCGACGGCAACCTCCGCGACATCGAGGGCCTCCGGGCCATCGGCTTCCAGGTCTTCTACCGCGACCTCTCGCCGCTCAACGCGATCGGACGGTGGGAGATGGTCGCCGCCCAGGAGCCCGTGACGATCGGCGGTGTCACGGTGGACCCGGGCGACGTCGTGATCGGCGAGTTCGACGGCGTGCTCGTCGTGCCGAGGCGGATGCCGAGCGCGTCCTCGTCAAGGCCGAGGAGATCGTCTCGGCCGAGAGCGCGTCCGCGAGGACATGCGCGCCGGCGTCTCGCTCCGCTCGAAGGCCTGCGGAAGCACGGCCATATCTAGAGGGATGGCGAGCCATGGCGACGCCGATCGTGATTCCGCAGCTAGGGCCTCGTCGAGGAGGTCGTCGTCCTCGAGTGGCTGCGGGCCGACGGGGACGAGGTGACGACGGCGAGACGATCGTGCTCGCTCGAGACGGAGAAGACGCAGACCGAGATCGAGGCGCCGGCGAGCGGCACGCTGCGGATCGCCGTCCGGCCGGGCCGGACGTCATTCCGGTCGATACCGTGCTGGGGGAGATCGAATGAAGATCGCGGATCGCATCCATCTCGTCGGCTCGGGGATCGTTCGGGTTCGACCTCACCGACGCCTACGACTGCCACGTCTTCCTGATCGACGGCGGCGACGAGCTCGCGATCGTCGACACCGGCGCCGGCATGGGAGCCGAGCGGATTCTCGCCAACGTCAAGGCGGACGGCTTCGATCCGGCGCGCGTCCGCCAGATCGTGCTGACGCACGCTCACGTCGACCACGCCGGCGGAGTCGCCGAAGCTGCGCGGGCTGCTCGACAGCCCGGCCGTGCTCGCCTCGGCCGTCTGCGCCGACTGGATTCGGACCGGCGACGAGGAGAAGGTCAGCCTCGACGTCGCGAAGAAGGCGGCGTTCTACCCCGCCGACTACGTCCTCGAGCCGTGCCCGGTCGACGGCGAGCTCGCCGACGGCGACTCGATCCGCGTCGGCGACCTCGTCGCTGACCGTCCTCGACACGCCCGGCCACTGCGGACGGTCACGTCTCGCTGCTGCTCGAGCGCGACGGCGAGCGGACGCTGTTCTCGGCCGACGCCGTCTTCTACGGCGGCTACATCCTCCTGCAGAACATCTGGGACTGCCGGCTCGACGCCGTCATCCGCACGCTGCGCCGGCTGCGCGAGCTCGAGGTCACGGCGCTCATCCCGTCGCACCTCGGCTACTCGCTGTCGGACGGGCAGCGCCACATCGAGCGCGCCAACGACGCGCTCGACAGCCTGCTGATCCCGAATCAGCTCATCTCGGCCTGGTAGCCGCGTCAGCCGGAGGCTGCCCGCTTCTCGCCGAGGCCGCGGAGCTTCGTCTGCTCCTTCAGCAGGCCGACGATCTTGTCGAGCACGTTCGCGGCCCACTCGGCGACGAGGGCCGTTCCGCGCGCCTCGGTCCCGAACGTGACGCCGACCGTCCAGCCGATCGAGGCCTTGCGGAGGGCCTCGGAGTCGCCGCCGAGCGGATCCTTCGCGCCACGCACGAAGAGCTTCGGCAGGCCCTGACCCCGGAGCGTCATCGGGTCGAGCTCGCCGAGCGGGCCGGCCGAGACGAGCACGAGCGAGTCCGGGAGCGCGAACAGCGGCTCCGGGAGCGCCCGCTCGACCGCCTGCAGCGCCATGACCGCTCCGCTCCCGGCCGCCACGACGCAGACGTGGCGGGCCCCGAGCCGCCGGGCGAGCGTCACGGCGAGGTCGACGTCGAGCTCGCCTCGCTCGCCCGTCCATTCACCGTCCGAGCCGCCGTGCCCGCGCAGGTCGAGCGCGAGCACGGTCCAGCCCTTCCGAGCCAGACCGGGTCGAAGCGGCCGCCAGGCGTCGATGTCCTCGCCGACGTCGTGGACGAGGCAGAGCCAGACGTCACCTCCCCGGACGAGCTCGCCGCGGAGCGTGACGCCGTCAGCCGTCGTCGCCTGGACGGCCTCGGCCTTCATCCGTGTCCGCTCGCGATCGGCTCGTAGTTGAAGCAGGCGACCCGGTGGTCGGCGTCGCCGGCGATGCCCTCGAGCGGCGGCACCTCCGAGCGGCAGCGCTCGATCACGCGGAAGCAGCGGCTCGCGAAGCGGCACGCCTCGGGCGGGTCGATCGCCGTCGGGACGTCGCCCTCGAGGACGATCCGCTTCGTGAACCGGCGCCTGGTCAGCGTGGGCACCGAGGAGAGCAGCGCCTGGGTGTAGGGGTGCAGCGGGTTGTCGAAGATCTCGGCGGCCGGTGCCGTCTCCACGATCTTGCCGAGGTACATGACCGCGATCCGGTCGGCGACGTGGCGCACGACCGACATGTCGTGCGAGATGAAGAGGTACGTCAGGTTCAGACGCTCCTGCAGGTCGTGCAGCAGGTTCAGGATCCGGCTCTGCACCGAGACGTCGAGGGCGCTCACCGGCTCGTCGGCGACGAGGAAGGCGGGGTCGACGGCGAGCGCTCGGGCGATGGAGATGCGCTGGCGCTGCCCGCCGGAGAACTCGTGGGGGAAGCGCTCGATCGCGTCCGGCGACAGCTCGACGAGGTCGAGCAGCTCGAGCACGCGGTCCCGCCGCTCGGCCTTCGTGCCTCCGCTGCGGCATGCCCTCGGAGACGATCGCCTCGACCTTCATCCGCGGATCGAGCGAGCCGTACGGATCCTGGAAGACGAGCTGGGCGCTCCGGCGGAATCGCCTCAGCTCGGGCCCCTTCGCGGCGAGCACGTCCATGCCCTCGTACGTCACGCTGCCCTCGCTTGCGGGGATGAGGCGCAGCACGAGCCGCGCGAGCGTGCTCTTGCCGCAGCCGGACTCGCCCACGAGCGCGAGCGTCTCGCCCTGCCGCACGTCGAGGTCGACGCCGTCCACCGCCGACAGCCAGCTCGTCGGGCGCCCGAAGAAGTCGCGCGCGACCGGGAAGCGCTTGCCGAGCCCTCGGACGGTCAGGAGGGCGTCAGCGGATCCGGAGCTCGAAGGGCTTCGGGTTGTAGCAGCGGAGCTCTCGGCGGTCATCGAACCTCTCGAGGTCGGGGTGTTCCGCATCGCAGCGCGGGATGCGGTTGGGGCAGCGCGGCGAGAAGCGGCACGCGGCAGGCAGCGCGGTCAGATCGGGGACACGGCCGACGATGACGGGCAGCCGCTCCCCCGCGTCGGTCAGATCGGGCATGCTGCGCATCAGCCCCTGGGTGTAGGGATGGCGCGGGTCGTCGAAGATCGAGGCTACGGTGTCGGCCTCGACGATCTCCCCGGCGTACATGACCGCGACGCGGTCGGCGATCTCGTGGACGACTCCGAGGTTGTGCGTGATCAGGATCACGCTCATCCCGAGGTCGTCCCGCAGACCGGCGAGCAGGTCGAGGATCTGGGCCTGGATCGTGACGTCCAGGGCGGTCGTCGGCTCGTCGGCGACGAGCAGCCTGGGCTCCAGCAGAAGCGCCGTCGCGATCATCACGCGCTGGCGCATCCCGCCGGAGAACTGGTGCGGGTAGTCGTCGAGCCGCGCCGCCGCCCGCGGGATCCCGACGCGCTCGAGCATCTCGATCGCCCGCTCCTTCGCCTCCTTCTTCGTTCCCGGCTCCGTGGGCGAGGACGGTCTCGGTCATCTGGCTGCCGATCGTGAACGAGGGATCGAGGCTCGTCATCGGCTCCTGGAAGACCATCGCCACGTCCTTGCCGCGAACGTTTCGCATCTCGCGCTCGCTCAGCCCGACCAGGTCGCGCCCGTCGAGGAGCGCGCTCCCGGACGTGATCGTCGCCGCCGCGGGCAGCAGCCGCATCAGGCTGAGCACGGTCATGGTCTTGCCGCAGCCGCTCTCGCCGACGAGGCCCATGATCTCGCCGCGCCTGACGGTGAACGACACGTCGTCCACCGCAGCGAACGAGCCGCGCCGGCGGCGGATCTCCGTCGTCAGCCCCTCGACGACGAGCAGGTCCGACGCGGACGGGGCGGCCACCGCGGAGGACGTCCCGCTCGGGTCGGTGCCGGCCATCAGAACCGTCGCAGCCTCGGGTCGAAGATGTCGCGCAGGCCGTCGCCGAGCGAGTTCAGCCCGAGCACGATCAGGGCGATCATCGCGCCGGGGACGACGGCCGGCCAGAGCGACACGGTCCAGTAGTTGCGGCCCTCGGCGACCATCGCGCCGAGGCTCGGCGTCGGCGGCTGGGCGCCGAGGTCGATGAACGAGAAGCCGGCCTCGGCGATCACCGTCCAGGCGACGTAGTAGGAGGCCATGACGAGCACCGTCCCCATGACGTTCGGGACCATGTGGCGAAGCAGGATCCGCCACTCCGGCACCCCGAGCATCCGCGCCGCCTCGACGAACTCGCGCTCCGACAGCGTCCTCACCTGGGCGCGCACGATCCGCGCGAAGCCGGCCCAGAGGATCACCGCGACCGCGATCACGACGCCCTGGAGCCCCTTGCCGACCATGCCCGGCGACGATCACCGCCACGAGCAGGAGCGGGAACCCCCAGGTCAGGTCGATCAGCCCGCTGATCGCGGTGTCGCGCCTGCCCCCGAAGTAGCCCGCGATCGACCCGAAGGCGAGGCCGATCACGATCACGACGAACGTCACCCCGACGCCGATCAGGACCGCGATCCCGACCCCGCCGATCGCGCGCCACATCAGGTCGCGCCCGTACTGGTCGGTGCCGAGAGGATGCGAGCTGCTCGGGGGCTGGAGCGCCTCGGCGAGCCGCTGTTCCTCCCAGAGATGGTGCAGGCTCGGCGTGAGCAGGATGACGGCGCCGACGATGCCGACGAGCAGGAAGAAGATCGTCAGGACGAGGCCGACCAGCGCCATCTTGTTCGCCTTGCAGGAGCGCGAACGCGTCGCGGAGGCGCCCCTCCTGACCCGCGGGGACGTTCTCGACGCCGGCGAGGTCGACGACTGGCTCGGTCGCCGCCATCTAGCGCAGCCCTCGCCCGGTCGCGGACGCGCGGGTCGACCAGCTGGTGGGCGACGTCCGCGAGGAAGTTCGAGAAGATCACGATCGCCGTGAACAGCAGCGCCAGCGTCTGGGCGAGCGCGTAGTCGCGCTTCAGTGATCGACTGGACGAACTGGAACCCGAGGCCCTCGTAGCGGAAGATCACCTCGACGATCAGCGTGTACCCGAGCACGAGCGGGATCGTGACGCCCGCGAGCGCGATCACCGGCACGAGCGCGTTGCGAAGGGCGTGGACCCAGAGGATCGCGCTTCCCGGCAGGCCCTTCGCGTTCAGGGTGCGGACGTAGTCCTTCGAGAGCTCCTCGAGCGTCGACGAACGCATCAGGCGCATGTTGACGGCCATCGACTCCATCGCGAGCACGACGGCCGGGAGCGCGAGGTGGTTCAGCCCTCCGGGCCCCGCCGGCGGAAGCCAGCCGAGCTTCACCGCGAAGAGCTGGATCAGCAGCACCGCCAGGAAGAAGTTGGGGATGCCCATGCCGAGCACGGCGATCAGGCGCGCGCCCTGGTCGAACGGCCGGTTGCGCCCCCAGGCCGCCAGCAGGCCTAACGGGATCGCGAGCACGTACACGATCACGAGCGCGGCGAAGCCGAGCTTCAGCGTCTTGGAGCCCGGCGTCCTTGATCACGTCGCGTGATCTTGCGCGCCGTTGACGAGCGAGCTCCCGGGATCGCCGGTCACCACGTTCTTCGATGAAGATGAAGTACTGGGCCGCCAGCGGCTCGTTCGAGACCGAGCCGCTCCTTGACGTCGTTCGACGAGCAGCTCGGCCTGCCCGTCGACGCTCACGATCGACCCGGTCACGTCGCCGGGCGCGACCCGCAGCCCGTAGAAGATCAGGACCGACGCGATCAGGAGCAGGAGCGAGCGCGTAGAGGAAGCGGCGGAGGATGAACGTGGCCATCGGCACGCACGGTAGCGGGCGGCCGCGCGGCCGCCCGCCACCGTCAGGCACGAGATCAGGACGCGATGCCAGACGTCGTTGTAGAACGGGTACAGCATCGACTCGAGCGGGGTGTAGCCCATGACGTTCGTCTGGTGCGACCCAGATGTCGTTCCGGGTCAGGATCGGGATCTCGGGCAGCTGCTCGGCCCAGGCGAGCTGGAACTGCTCGCGCGGCCGCCTCGAGTGTCGCGTCGTCCGGCGCCGTCTGCCACTTCTGCACCGCCGCCGCGATCTCGGGCAGGTCGCCGTTGAAGGCCGTGCTCGGGAAGGCCTGGAAGAAGATCAGCAGGTCGACCGGCGACGACCACAGCCACTCGAAGCCTCCAGGCGTCGACCGAGCGCGCTTCCTCGGGCGCCGCTGCCGCGGCGACGATCCCGAAGTACTCCGCCGCGTCGGGGACGTTGAGCTTCATCTCGACGCCGACCTCCGCCAGCATCGGCACGATCGCCTGGTCGATCGCCGCCGTCGTCGGCTGGTAGAGGTCGTTGCTCGTGACCGTGAACGAGAGCTTCTGCCCGCCCTTCTCGCGGATGCCGTCCGAGCCCTCCGTCCAGCCGGCCTCGTCGAGCAGCGACTTCGCCATGCTCGGGGTCGAACTGGTTGAACTGCTCGACGCCGGGCTCGTACCACTTGTAGTTCGGCGCGATCGGCCCGTAGGTCGCGACGGCCTGGCCGAAGAAGAGCGAGTCGGCGAGGCGACTGGCGGTCGATCGCGTGCGAGATCGCCTGGCGGACGCGGACGTCGTCGAAGCCGAGCTCCGTCTGCTCGTGCGTTGAGGCCGATGAAGTAGTTCGACGAGGCTCGGGAAGCTCGTGATGACGAGATCGGAGTTGCCCTGGAGCCGCTCGATGTCCTGCGGCGCCGGGTTCTTGACGACGTTGACGGTGCCGCCCTCGATCTCGTTGGCGCGCTGCCCGGCCTCGAGGATCGGCACCCACTTGACGCGAGTCGAGGTACGCCGGGCCCGTGTTCGTGACGTACGGGACGTTCGTGCCGGGGTAGGCGTCCCAGCGGTTCACGACGACCTCGGTGCCCGGCTGGAAGCTCGCCAGCGTGAACGGGCCGGTGCCGTCGCGCCTCGGTCGACGCCGTAGTCCGTCGCCGAGCTCCTCGCGCTTGCGCGAGGTTCACGGATCATCGAGTTCTCGGTCGCGAGCGTCTCCGGGAACGCCGTGAACGGCGCGCTTCATCGTGACGACGACGGTCGTCGGCGTCGCGACGCCTGCGCGTCCGTCGACCGTCGGCCAGAAGATCGCGTTCTGCCCCGGTCCGTCCGGGTCGCCTGGTGGCATCCCGGAACGCGTTGAAGTTGTCGGCGATCATCTGCGCGTCGAGCGGCGCGCCGGACTGGAACGTCGAGGCCCTGCGCGGAGCTTGAACGTCCAGGTGAGCAGGTCGTCCGAGACCTCCCACGAGTCGAACGAGCGCCGGCTGGTAGCCGCCCTCCGCGTCGCGGACGACCGTGAACTCGTACAGCGCGACGAACGCCGGGTCGTCCCAGGTCGTCAGGACGGGGTCCATCCTCGTGAAGTCGCGGTCGTACCCCTCGATGAGCTGTCCGCCGGCGACCGGCTCGCCGGCCGGCTCCTCCGCCGGCGGCTCTTCGGCCGCGGCCGTGTCGGCCGGCGGCTGCCTCGGCCGGCGGCTCCTCCTCGGCCGGCGGCGCCGCGCCTCCTCGTCGTCTCCGCCGCAGGCGGCGAGCAGCGCGCCCGCGACGGACGACCGTGACGCCGAGCGCGGCCGAGCGCTTGAAGAACTCGCGCCGGGTGATCCGGCGCGCCGTGTAGTCCTCGAGCAGCTGTCTCGACCGAGTCCTTCTCGATGCCGTCCGAATCGTCCCGTACGCCTCACCCCAACCCCTCCTCTTCGGTGTCGTGCCACGGCCTGTACCCGGTTAGACGTCACGGATCGCCGAAATGGCTAGAGAATCGTTTTTCCGCGCGGCCCATCTTCCCGCGCAGCCTCGGCGAATGTCAAGCCGCTCGGACGGCGCCGGCGGCGCCGTGGATTCGCGCTCGACGAGCGTGGGCGGCGTCCGGACGACGAAGCTCTCGGGGCTCCCCGCCGTCGATCGCCTCGAGCAGGCAGTCGACGCCGCCGTCCGGCCATCTCGGCGAGCGGCATGTGCACGGTCGTGAGCGGCGGCTCGAGGTAGCCGGCGATCGGCGAGTCGTTGAACGCGATGACCGAGATCTGCTCGGGCACCCGGAGGCCCAACCGCCGCACCGCCGCGAGCGCCGGAACGGCGGCCGTCGGGCTCCAGACGGCGAGCGCCGTCGGACGCGGAGCTCTCGCCAGGAGCCGCTGTCGTGGCGGCGAGCACGCTCTCGTCGTCGACCGGGCACGGCGGACGTGACGCGCCGGGACACGAAGCCCGGCCGCCCGGATGCCGGACCGGAAGCCCTCGAGCCGCCGGCTCGCCGGGTCGACGTGCGCCGGCCCCGCGAGATAGGCGATCGCGGCGATGGCCGAGCTCCGACGAGATGCTCGACGGCGATCCTCATGCCGAGCTCGTCGTCGACGGTCGCGCTCGGCTCGACGCCGTCCACGCGCCGGTTGAGGACGACGAACGGCAGGCTCTCGTCCTTGAGCTCGCGGATGAACTCGTCCGCGCACGAAGACGCTCGCGATGAGGAGCCCGTCGACCCGCCGCTCGAACAGAAGCCGCCGGTACGCCTCGCCGCGTGACGCGAAGTCGGCCGTGTCGGCGATGAGCGTCACGTAGCCCGCCGAGGCGGCGGCGCTGCTCGACCGCCGCGAGGATCTCGGCGTTCTCGTAGTAGTACGCGAGGTTGATGATGATGCCGAGGCTCATCGTGCGAGCGAGCCGGAGGCCTCGCGCCATCGCGTTCGGCCGGTAGTTGAGCTCGCGCGCCGCGTCGAGGATCCGCTCGCGCGTCTCGGGCCGGATCGAGACCGTCGGATCGCCGTTCAGGACCCGGGACGCGATCGACGTGCCGACGCCGGCCGCCTGCGCGACGTCGGCGAGCCGCGCCGTCGGCCGGCCCGGTCGGCCTCAGTTGTCGGAGCCATGCGCTCAGCGCAGGAGATCTCTCGGAAGGCCGATGCGGTTGAACTCGTTCGCCGCGGCCTCGGCGTGGCGGTGGCCGTTGCGAAGCGAGATCAGGTGGTGCCCGGGCAGCAGCGCGTCCCACTCGAGCTGCCGCGATCTTGTTGCAGGACGCCGCGTACTCCTGCAGGTTCGAGTCCTTCACGTTCTGCAGGATGATCGCGCCGCCCCAGAAGACGCAGTCCGACGAGAACATGTACGTGCGGTCGCGTGCCGACCATCCGGACGCAGTAGTGGCCCATGCAGTGGCCCGGCGTGGCGACCAGCTCGAGCTCGAGATTGCCGACCGGGATCCGCGTGCCGTCCGTGAACTCCTCGTCCACCTCGCAGGGCTCCCACTCGTAGTCGGCCGGGTAGAAGCCGAACTGCTTGGCCCAGTTCAGCCCGATCTGCTCGGCGTCGGCGACCCGGATGAACGGGGCCGCCTCGACTCCCGGCGCAGACGCGGGCGCCCGTGGCCCGCTTCAGCGCGGCCGCGCCGCCGGCGTGGTCGGCGTGGTAGTGGGTGATCGACGATCGTCGAGATGTCGCCGGGGTCGAAGCCGTCGGCACGGATCAGGTCGAGGATCTCGATCGGTCCCGGGGCCGAAGCCCGCGTCGATGAGCGCGAGCTCGCCGCCGCCGTCGACGAGGTAGGTGTGGCAGTCGAGGCGATGGGTCAGGTTGAACCCGTAGTCGCCGCCGCCGACGAGATAGACGTCGTTCGTGAGCTTCATTTACCTCTCCGGAACGCTGTAGGCGTGGGCGGTGAGCCCGCCGTCGACGACGAGGTTGACGCCGGTGATGTAGGCGGCGTCGTCGGAGGCGAGGAACGAGAAGGCGACGGCGATGTCGTCGACCGACCCGAGCCGGCCCATCGGCACGACCGGGAACCCCTCGCGACGCCACTTGTCCATGAGCTCCTCGCCGACGAGATCGACCGACTGCTGCGTGTCGCTCGGCCCGGGGCTGACGCTGTTGACGCGGATCCCGTGCGACACGAGCTCGAGCGCCATCGTCTTGACGAGGTTCGCGGTCGCGGCCTTCGCCGCGTTGTAGTGGGCGAACTCCGGCGAGACCCGCCGAGCGACGAGATCGACGCCGTGTAGAGGATGACGCCGCCGCCGCCCTGCTCGACCATCGCCCGGGCCGCCCGCTGGCCGACGACGAACGAGGCGGTGAGGTTGACGGCGATCACCCGCAGCCAGGACTCGTCCTTCATCTCGAGGAACGGCTCCTGCGTCCAGGCGGCGGCGTTCGAGACCACGACGTCGAGCCGCCCCGCGTCGTCGTACGCCTCCCGCACGGCGCGGTCGCACTCCTCGACCTCGGAGAGCTCGGCGAGGATCGTGCCGGCCGTCGCCGCCGGCCGCCTCGAGCTCCCCGGCGACCTCGTCGAGACGCTCCTGGACGCGGTCGACGAGGTACACCTTCGCCGCGCCCTCGGCCGCGAAGCGCAGCGCGGTCGCGCGTCCGAAGCCGCTCCCGCCGCCCGTCACGAAGACGACCTTGCCCGCGTGACGACCGTGACGATCACGTAGACCCGTTTCCGTCCCTTCCGGAGAATCGATTTTCCAGACGCCCGATCTTCGCCGTCCGCCGTGCCGGCTGTCAAGGCGGCGCCGAGATCCTCGAGGGTTGGCCCGCGCCGATAGGCTCTTGCCCGCCCGGCCGGAGGTCTACGTGAGCCGCTACCCGAACCTCTTCAGCCCGCTGCAGATCGGGCCGGTCACCGTGCGCAACCGGATCATGCAGACGGCGCACGTGAAGCTCTTCACGACGAACGGCGTCGACTCGCATGCGCAACGTCGCCTACCAGGTCGAGCGCGCCAAGGGCGGCGCCGGGCCTCCTCATCACCGGCAACCGGCTCGTCCACCCGACCTCGACGACCGGCATGCCGCGCTTCGCCTACCAGTACCTCAAGGGCGCTCTGGAGATCGACCGGCGGATGACCGCGGCGTGCACGAGCACGGCGCGGTCATCTTCGACGCAGCTCAACCACTTCGGGCTCAACGCGACGAGCGACTCCGCCGACGACCTGCGTGTCCTCTGGGGCCCGTCGGCGGTGAAGTCGCCCGCCTACGGCGAGACGCCGAAGGCGATGGAGCACGAGGACATCGCCGAGGTCGTCGACTGGTGGGCACGCTCGCGCCGAGCTGTCGCGCGAAGCGCGGCTTCGACGGCACCGAGGTGCACATCGCGCACAGCTACCTGCTGCACCAGTTCCTGTCGCCGCTCTACAACAAGCGCGACGACGAGTACGGCGGGTCGTTCGAGAACCGGCTGCGCTTCACGCGCGAGGTGATCGACGAGGTGCGCCGGCGCAGCGGGCGACGACTGGGCGGTCGGCATCCGGCTGACGCTCTCCGACTTCATCCCGGGGGCCTCGACGTCGAGCGACGCGATGCGCAGACCGCCACGGCTGCTCGAGGACGACGGGCAAGATCGACTACGTCAACGTCAGCGCCGCCGGGCTACCACAACATCCACATGGCGATCCAGCCGTCGGACGAGCCCGACGGCTTCCTCGTCGACCTCGTCGCGCGCAGGTGAAGAGCGACGGTCCGAGCCGTCCCCGTGTTCACGATCGGCGGCATCAAGGACCCGGCCATGGCCGAGGAGATCCTCGCCGTCGGGCAAGGCCGACATGGTCGCGATGACCCGTGCGCAGATCGCCGACCCCGAGTTGGCGAACAAGGCGCGGAAGGACGCGAGGACGAGATCCACCACTGCATCCGCGGCAACCAGGGCTGCATCGGCCGGGTGTTCAAGGGCCTCTCGATCACCTGCACCGTGAACCCGGCGACGGGCCGGGAAGCGCGCTTCGGCGCCGGCACGCTCCAGCCGGCCGACCGAGCCGCGGCACTGGCTCGTCGTCGGCGGCGGGCCGGCGGGGATGCGCGCCGCGACACGCTCGCGAGCGCGGGCACCACGTCACGCTCGTCGAGCGAGAAGGCCGAGCTCGGCGGCCAGGTCAACCTCATCCTCAAGACGCCCGGTCGCGAGCCGTTCGGCTGGATCACGACGGACCTCGACGCTGCTGGCCGAAGGTCGGCGTCGAGATCCGGCTCGGGACCGAGGCGACCGCGGAGCTCGTCGAGGAGATCGGCGCCGACGGCGTCGTCGTGGCGACCGGCGCCGTCCCGTCGCGACCGGGTTCTCGACCGTCAACCCGCTCGTCGACCGAGCTTCCGGGCGTCCGCTCAGGAGAACGTCGTGCACGCCTGGGACGTGCTCCCGGGCGACGCGGCCGATCGGCGCAGCGCGTCGTCGTGCTCGACGACGACGGCAGCCGCTACGCGGCCGGGGTCTGCGAGGTGCTGCTCGACGCGGGCAAGCAGGTCGAGGTCGTGAGCCCGCTTCAACGCGCTCTTCCCGCAGACGATGTACAACCTCGACCTGGCGACGCTCTACAGCCGCCTGCATGTCGAAGGGCCTGCGTCGACCGGCTGAACCGTGGGCCAAGGCGGCGTCGACGGCTCGACGGTCACCGTCTTCAACCTCTACACGGGCGCGCCGACGGTGATCGAGGGCGTACACCGTCGTGCTCGCGACGGGCCCGAAGGCGAACGACGAGCTCTACTTCGCGCTCAAGGGCGACGGTCGCGAACCTGCACCGGATCGGCGACTGCGTGGCTCCGCGCAAGCTCGACCACGCGATCTACGAGGGCGAGCTCGCCGGCCGCGAGCTCTGGGATCCGGAGGAGCGCTACATCTACGAGGGAGAGCTCGAGCGGGCCGAGGCGGCCGAGCTCACGATCTAGGCAGAAACGGGCGCAAGCCCGTTATCGGCCGTGAAGCGGCCCGAAGGGCCGCGGTCACGAGAGCGGGGCCGAGGTGGCGGGCCGGATGAGATCCGGCCCCTACAGGTTCGAATGAGCAGGCCTCACCGAACATTCCGCGGGTGTAGGGGCGGGCCCTGTCGCGCCCGGGACCATCTACCCGTCGAAGCCGCCTCGGTCGGGCGGGACAATTCCGGCCCCTACAGGTTCGAATTGAGCAGACCTCACCGAACATTCCGCGCGACCTCATCGTGTCGGAAACAGGTGACGACGTGGTCGTTGACGAGCCCGGCGGCCTGCATGAACGCGTAGCAGATCGTCGGCCCGACGAAGCGAAAGCCCCTCCGCTTGAGCTCCTTGCTCATGGCCCTGGACTCGGCGGTCTCCGCCGGAATGTCGGAGAGGGCACGCCACTCGTTCTGGATCGGCTCGCCCCCGACGAAGCTCCAGAGGTACTCGGCGAGGCTTCCCCGCTCCTCCGCACCGCGAGCGTCGCCCGGGCGTTGCCGACCGCAGACTCGATCTTGGCGCGATTGCGGACGATCCCCGAATCATCGAGAAGCCGCTCGACGTCTCGCTGCCCGAAGCCGGCGACCGACTGCGCGTCGAAATCCGCGAACGCGGCTCGATAGCCTTCGCGCTTGCGCAGAATCGTCGCCCAGGACAGGCCCGCCTGGGCGCCCTCGAGAACGAGCAGCTCGAAGAGATGGCAATCGTCACGAGACGGCATCCCCCATTCCTCGTCGTGGTAGGCGAGGTACAGCGCATCGCCCGGCGGCGCCCACTCGCACCGTACGATGTTCGTCACCGGTCCGCCTCCATGCAGGTCACCGTATCGACGCCGGCCGACCGGTGCGGACCGTGAGCGAGACTGACCCGATTAGGTCCTTCGACGCGGCGGCCGACAAGTTCGACGCGATCTACGAGAGCCCCGATCTGAGCGGGGAGTGGCTTCGCGCGCGCTTCGCGCTGGCCCTCGAGCTGCTCGGAGGCGGGCCGGGCGAGGTGCTCGATGCGGGCATGGGGCCGGGTCGCCTCACGGCAGAGCTGGACAAGCGTGGCTGGACGGTCTGGGGCGTCGACGGCTCGGCGAACATGGTCTCCCTTGCCCGCGCCCGCGTGCCGAAGGCAGCCGACCGGCTGCTCGAGGCCCGCATCGAGCGGCTGCCCTTCGGCGACGACCGATTCGACGCTGTCGTCTCGACCGGAGTGCTCGGCTACGTGGACGATCTCGAGGTTGCGCTGCGCGAGCTCGCGCGAGTGCTGCGGCCGGGCGGGCGTCTCGTCTTCAGCGTCGGGAACGGGCTTGCTCCGCTCCGGGTCTGGCGTGAGCGGGTCGTCCACGCCGACCGCGCGGAGCCTGAAGCGGCGTGCGCCTTGGACGGGCGGCGCCCTATGTGCACCGTCGCTCTCCGACGCCGCTCCGCGTCGAGGCGATTCTCACAGGCCTCGGGCTCGATCGGAGAAGCTCCACGATCTCATCCCGGCACTCTTGCCCGACCCGCTCGATCGTGTCTTCCCGCGTGCCGCGCTTCGCCTGTCGCGCGCGGCGGACCGGCTCGGCGATCGAGCTCGGCCTGTCCTGGCGCTGCGCATCGTCGTTGCCGCCCGGAAGCGAGGGCGGGCCGCTCAGCCTCTAGATCGAGCCCTAGCCGTCGAGCGAACGTAAGACGGCGTCGCCGAACTGCGTCGTCGTCGCCGTCCCGCCCAGATCCGGCGTCGGCGCCTCGGCGAGCGCCCGGTCGACGGCCGCTCGAGGCGGCGGGCCTCGTCCTGGCGCCCGAGACCGTGCGCGAGCATGAGCGCGGTCGAGCGCAGCATCGCCGCCGGGTTCGCGATGCCCTGCCCGGCGATGTCGGGAGCCGAGCCGTGCACGGGCTCGAAGATGCCCGGGCCGCTGTCGCCGAGGCTCGCCGAGCCGGCCAGCCCGAGCCCGCCCGGTGACCGCGGCGGCCTCGTCCGAGAGGATGTCGCCGAACATGTTCTCGGTCACGAGCACGTCGAAGCGCTCGGGCGCCTGGACGAGCTGCATGGCCGCGTTGTCGACGAGCATGTGCTCGAACTCGACGTCCGGCGTACTCGGCCGCCACCTCGGTGGCAACCCGGCGCCACATGCGCGACGTCTCGAGCACGTTCGCCTTGTCGACCGACGTGAGCCTGCCGGCGGCGGGAGCGCGCGAGCTCGAAGGCCCGCCTGCACGATCCGCTCGACCTGGCTCGGGTGGTACTCGCACGTGTCGAAGACGGTGCCGTCGTCGCGGACACCCCGGGCGCCGTAGTAGATGCCGCCGACGAGCTCGCGGACGATGCAGCAGATCGACGTCGTCCTGTCGCGCCGGGCGCAGGTTCGCGTAGACGTCGAGCTCGGCGCGCAGCCGCATGACGCCCTGCTCCGGGCGGACGTCGGCGGCGTCGAACTCCGGATGCCCGATCGGCGCCTTCAGGATGGCGTCCGCCTCCCGGCACGCCTCGAGCGTCTCGTCGGGGAGCGGCGTCCCCGTGCTGGCCGGATCGCCTCGCCGCCGAACGGCGCTCTCGTCGATCTCGAGGTCGGGCGCCAGGACGAGCACGCCCGCCGGGCTTCCGCCGACGACCTCCGGGCCGATGCAGTCGCCCGGCAGCAGGACGACCTTCACGACCGGTGCCGCGGCGGCCCGGTGTCCGGACACGCTCTCCGACGTACGGCGATGCACTCGTCGACGCTCGACGACGTCGGCGTACTTCGCCTGGATGTCGAAGAGGTTCGCCTCGTGCGGCGCCTGGGCCCGGTCGCCGACGCACTCGCGCGGGACGATCGTCGGCCAGCCGTACTGGAGCAGGTCGATCGCCGTCGCGCGGACGCAGCCCGACGTCGTCGCGCCGCAGAGGACGACCGTGTCGACGCCCTGGGTAGACGAGGATCGAGGCGAGGTTCGTGCCGAAGAAGCCCGAGGCGCCCTTCTTCAGCGACGACGGGCTCGTCGTCGCGCGGGTCGAGGCGCGGGTCGATCTCGACCCAGCGGCCCGCCGAGCTCGAGCTCGGCGAGCGCGGGCACCTTCTGCACCCAGAGCCCGCCGTCCTTCCGATGCGGCTCGAAGCCGATCGTCGTGTAGACGACCGGATGGCCCTTCGCCCGCGCCGCGTCGAGCAGCCGTCGCGTCGCCTCGACCTCGGCGTCAGGTCGGCGCCGAGCCGGCACTCCGGGTCGGTGAAGCCGCAGATGAAGTCGATCGACGAGCACGCGGGCCGCTCGCCCAGCGTGAGACTGTCTGGCCGAGCCGGCCTCGCGCGTAGACCTCGCGTGCCTGCTCGTCGCTCATGAGTCCTCGCTTCCTAGCCATGCGACCGGCCGGTCGCGGCCGCGTGAGCTCCTCGCCGAAGCGCGCGCGCTTGACGAACTGGCCGGCGCCCGGCTGGGCGACGAGCTCGTCGCCCTCGACGATCATCTGACCGCGCACGAGCACGACCTCCGGTGCGCCGATGACCTCGGTGCCCTCGAACAGGTTGTAGTCGACGTTCGAGTGGTGCGTCGACGCCGAGATCGTGAGCGCGCTTCTCCGGATCCCAGACGACGATGTCGGCGTCGGAGCCGGGCGCGATCGTGCCCTTGCGCGGATAGAGGCCGAAGAACTTCGCGACGTTCGTCGAGACGAGCTCGACGAAGCGGTTCCACGAGATGCGGCCCTCGCGAACGCCGAAGTGGTGCAGCATGTGCAGACGGTTCTCGATCCCCGGGCCGCCGTTCGGGATCTTCGAGAAGTCGTCCTTGCCGAGTGTCTTCTGCCCGTCCCAGTTGAAGGGGCAGTGGTCGGTCGAGACGACCGAGAGCACGTCCGTTCGCGAGCGCGTGCCAGAGGTGCTCCTGGTTCTCCTTCGGCCGCGGCGGCGGCGTGTAGACGTACTTGCCGCCCTCGAAGTTCGGCTTCGAGCGCCGTCTCGTCGATGAAGAGGTACTGCGTGCAGGTCTCGCCCCACGCCTGCCAGCCCTCGGCCCGCGCGCGGGCGATCGGGTCGATCGCCTCCTTGCAGGAGACGTGGACGACGTAGAGCGGGCAGCCCGGCGACGCGGGCGAGCTGGATCGCGCGGTTCGTCGCCTCGCCCTCGGTGATCGGCGGCCGCGTCCGCGCGTGCCAGATCGGCTCCGTCTTGCCCTCGGCGACCGCCTTCTTGACGAGCACGTCGATCGCGTCGCCGTTCTCGGCGTGCACCATCACGAGCGCGCCGGTCTCGGACGCGACCTCCATCGTCCGGAAGAGCGTCTCGTCGTCGACCATGACGGCGCCCTTGTAGGCCATGAACAGCTTGTAGGACGTGACGCCCTCGTCCGGCAGCTTCGCGAGGTCGTCGAGCGTCCCGCCGTCGTGCAGGTCGGTGACGCCGATGTGGAAGCCGACGTCGATCACCGGCTTGCAGCGCTCGATCTTCTCGTGGTACTTCGCGAGCGCCTCCGGGAACGTCTCGCCCGGGGTCTGCATGCAGAAGTCGATCAGGGACGTGGTCCCGCCGAACGCCGCCGACGACGGTGCCCGAGGTGAAGTCGTCGCAGGTCGACGGTGCCGCCGAACGCCATCTCGAGGTGCGTGTGCGGGTCGATCGCGCCCGGCATGACGACCTTCCCGGTCGCGTCGATCACCTTGTCGGCAGAGACGTCGAGCGACTGGCCGATCAGCGTCACCGTCTCGTTCTCGACGTAGACGTCGCCGACGTAGTCGTCCGCGGCGGTGACGATGCGGCCGCCCTTGATCAGCACGGACATGTTGCCTCCCTTCTCTGCAGCGGAGCGACTCACGCACGCCGCCGCCGACGGGACCGGGCCCGTCCCGTGCACGGTATCGCTCAGCGCTCTGCCGCCGCGCGACCTCTAGCCGCGCCGCGCGCGTCCGGGCGGACCAGCTCGAGTCCCTCGACCTCGCCGAGCTCCTCGCGCGACCTGGACCTCGAGCGGCACGCGCGGCGCCGCGCGCGGCGCCGCAGGACGATTGACCGCGAGCGATCGAGCACGATCGCGACGACGACGAGGATGAAGATGCGTCGTGGCCGTCCCGAGCGCGTAGAGGTCCGGGCGGATGACCGAGCCGATCGTGAGCGCGAAGATCTGGATCGGCAGCGTGAGCGCGCCCGAGGCGATGACGAGCGCGGTCCGGTCGTACTCGTTCCACGAGAGCGTGAAGCCGAACAGGAACGCGCCGAAGAGACCCGTCCAGATCAGCGGCAGCGTCACCTCGCGGAACGTGCGCGGCGCTCGAGGCGCCGAGATCGCGCGCCGCCTCCTCGACCCGGACGTCGTAGCGGTTCCAGACCGCGACCATGACGAGGAAGCCGAACGGCAATCGCCCAGACGACGCTCGTGCCGATGGCTGCGAGCCCGCCGAACTCGGTCAGCAGGCTCGGCCAGTCGAAGTCCTTGCCCATGAACTGCCAGAAGAGCGACGTGCCGAGGCTGAGCAGGAAGCCCGGGCGTCATCAGGGCGAGCATGATCACGTAGAAGAGGACGCCGTCCCCGGGGAAACGGCGCCGGAACGCCATCGACAGCGAGAGCGAGAGCAGCGACGTGAGCGCGCCGACACACGAGCGCCAGATAGAGCGAGCGTGATGCGCGGCCGAGCGGATCTCGTCGGCGTGCGAGCTCGGGATCGAGTCGTCGAAGAGCGACTGCCACCAGTGGCCGCTGAAGCCCTGCATCGGGAAGTACGGGCTGCCGCTGCTCGCCCTGGAAGGACAGGATCGCCATCAGGATCGCCGGCAGGTAGAGGACGGCGGTGAAGAGCACGAAGTACGCGGCGAGCGCCCACTTGGACCACCTGCGCCGGTCATCGACGAGCCGCCCCCGCCGCAGGCGCACTAGCAGAGCTCCTCCCGGAGGTTCGAGAAGCGGAGCAGCACGAAGACGCCGAGCATCATCGCGAGCACGAGGAAGACGGCACGAGGCCGCGGCGATCGGGTACTGGATGCCGCCGACGTAGTTCTGGACGATCGTCCCCACCGAGCGCGACCTGGCCGGCGCCGACGAGCCGGTCGTCCCGTAGTCGCCCATCGACAGCACGAAGACGAAGATCGAGCCGATCACGATCCCCGGCGTCGTCTGCGGCAGGATCACCTCGCGGAAGCTCTTGCCACCAGTTCGCGCCGAGGTCGCGCGCGGACTCGAGCGCGCTGCGATCGACCTGCGCGAGCATGAAGAACAGCGGCGTGATCATGAAGAGGATGTAGAGCTGGATCAGGAAGAGCGTCGACCGAGAGCCGCGAGAAGCCGAGGATCTCGAGCGGCTCGTCGATCAGGCCGATGTCCTGCAGCACCTGGTTGACGGCGCCCTGGCGGCCCATCAGCGGGTACTGCCAGGCCACCGCCCGGATCAGGTAGCTCGTCAGGAACGGCGCCAGCAGCGACGAGGAAGAGCGCGACCTGGTTGCGCAGGCTCTGCACCTTGAAGGTCAGGAAGTACGCGATCGGGAAGCCGAGCAGCAGGCAGGCTCCGACGACGATCAGCGCGACGAAGAAGCTGTCCTTGAGCTGGTCCCAGTAGACGTCCGACCCGAAGAGCGTCCGGTAGTTCTCGAGCGTGAAGTTCTTCTCGAAGCCGGTCAGGCTCGGTGTCCAGAAGGACACGAGGATGATCATGACGACCGGGCCGACGAGGAAGAAGAGCAGCCAGAGGGTGCCCGGCGCCGCCCAGGCCGCGGTGATCCAGCCGCGCCGCTCCGATCCCGCTCCGGCCGCCCGAGACGCCGAGCGCCCGCTCGGTCCGGCGCCTGCTCCTCGAGCTCCTCGACCTGCTCGATCTCGGCGACGTCGAGGCGCGGCGTCGTCCGGCCTCGTCAGGCCCCGAGGAGCTGGACATCCTCCTCCTTCCAGGAGATCCGCGACCGTGCTTGCCCTCCCTGCCCCGGAACTGCGGGAAGCGGTCGCCGGCCACCTTGGCGAGCAGACGCTCGCCGCCCAGCGAGAGGTGGAGCTTGACGAGGTCGCCGAGGTACTCGACGAAGACGATCTCCGGCCGGGCGCTGGTTGAGATCGCCGTCCGGCGCGCCCCGTCGTCATGGACCTCGACCGCCGCCGCCCGGACCGAGAGCGATGGCCGGGGAGCCCGACCGCGAGGCTCGAGCCCGGCGCGCGGACGCTCACCTTGACGTGTCCGTCGTCGACGACGAGGCGATCGCCCTCCCTGGCGGCGACCGTGCCGCGCAGGATGTTGTTGTCGCCCATGAACGAGGCGACGAGCTCGTTCTCCGGCCGCGTCGAGATCGTCAGCGGGTCGGCGATCTGCTGGATCCGGCCGTCGTGCATGACGACGATCCGGTCGGCCATCGACAGCGACTCCTCCTGGTTGTGCGTGACGTGGATGAACATCAGCCCGAGCTGGCGCTGGAGGTTGCGCAGCTCGACCCGCATCCGCAGCTGGAGCAGCCGGTCGAGGTCGCCGAGCGGCTCGTCGAGCAGGAGCGCCTTGGGGCTCGTCACGAGCACGCGGGCCAGCGCGACGCGCTGCTGCTGGCCGCCCGACAGCGCTCGCGGCTTGCGGTCGGCGAGCTGCGAGAGCCCGACCATCTCGAGCGCCTCCATGGCGCGCGCCCGGCGCTCCTCCTTCTCGGCGCCGTGCATCTTCAGCCCGAACTCGACGTTCTCGAGCACCGAGCGGTGCGGGAAGAGCGCGAAGTGCTGGAAGACCGTCGTCGTCGGGCGCTTGTCGGGCGTCAGCCCGAGCGAGGCTCTCGCCGTCGAGCAGGATCTCGCCCGAGGTCGGCTCCTCGTGACCGCCGATCATCCGCAGCGTCGTCGTCTTGCCGCAGCCCGACGGGCCGAGCAGCACGACGTACTCGCCGTGCTCGATCGTCAGGTTGACGTCGTCGACGGCGACGACGCCTCCCGCGAAGATCTTCGTCAGGTCGCGGAGCTCGAGGCCCGACCCCGCCGGCGGAGCGTTCGGAGGGGGCGGCCGCCGCCGCCCCCTCCTGCTGCTCGGTTCGCCTGCGGCTCCTCGTCCGCCATACCTGCGCGGCTAGGCGGCGAGGAACTCGTTCCAGCGCTGGATCTGGTACTCGTTCTCCTCGAAGTACGAGTTCCAGGAGGCGTAGTTGCACGCGCGGTCGGTGAACGAGCCGCCGTCGCGCACCTGGCCCGCCTTGATGTCGCCGACCTGGCCGGTGATCCCCGGCAGGTCCTTGGCGGCCGCCTCGCCGTCGATCCAGAACGCGTACTCCTCCGGCTCGACGAACTGCCGGGACGTCTCCTGGACGGCGTTGTAGTAGCCCTGGCGCATCATGATGGCGCCGGGCTCGCCGGAGTGCCACCAGTTGATGTAGTCGTAGCAGGCCTGGAGCAGGCTCGGGTCGGCCTCCGCCTCCTTGGAGATCGACATGCGTCGAGCACCAGCCGCGGAAGCCCGACGGGCGGCGCCGCGTAGCGCACGTTCAGGCCCTGCGCGACGAGCAGCGCCACGGCCGGCGACCACATCGACTCGATCACGACCTCGCCCGAGGCCATCAGGTTGACGGACTCGTCGAACGTCGTCCAGAAGGCCCGGAACTGATCCTTCGCCTTCAGGTCGAGGAGGATCTTGATGATGCCGTCGATCTCCTCCTTCGTCATGTTGCCGAGTCGTGCCGAACTCCATCAGTGCCGGCGGCCTTCGGCGGCGAGCGCCGCGTCCTGGAGGCCGATGCCCGGGTCGTTGAGCAGCGCGACGCGGCCCTGGTAGCTGGCGTTGAACAGCTCGGCCCAGTCGACCGTCGTCCGGCTCCTTCTGGATGACGTCGGCGTTGTAGCCCATCGAGTCCATGTTGAAGTTGTTCGGCGGCGCCGATCGTGTACAGCGGCTCGTCGCCCACGGTCTGGCCGGTCGCCTCGTCGACCCAGGAGACGAGCAGGTCCCGTCGAGCTCGCTCGGGGTCTTCGGCGAGGTCGTGCCACGTTGCCCGCTCTTGTCGGGATCGATGTACAGCGTGCGGAACGGGGCGTCGCCGTCGCCGTAGGTGCAGGTCGTCGAGGCCGGATCGACCTTGCCCTGCGTGATGAGCGGGGACATCTGCCCCCAGTTGGTGATCTTCGCGATCTCCTCGTTGTGGAAGTTGCCCGAGGGCCACGCCTGGTTGTACTGGTACGTGTAGCCCGAGAAGACGTCGAACGAGCCCGGCTGCGTGATCGCCTTCTGCACCATCGTCACCGAGTCGGTGACGTCGAAGGCGAGCTTGAAGCCGAGCGCCGTCTCGCCCGCCGTCCTTGATCGGGTCGATCAGGTCGACGCCGAGGCCGGTGACGCGCAGCGTGCCCGTGAACTTCGGAGCGCTCGGCGGTGCGTCGCAGCGCGGCTCGCCGCCGGCGGAGCGGGCTCGCCGCTGCGGCGGCGCTCGGCGCCGCGGCCTCCTCGTCGCGCCGCCGCAGGCCGCCGCGAGCCAGCCGAGCCCGAGCGCCGCGGCCATCGCCGGCGCCGCCCTTCATGAGGTCGCGACGGGTCAGGCCGCGCTTCTTGCACTCGTGATCGAGATGCTTCTCGAGCTGGTCTCGATCGAGGTCTCTCCAGTCTCACTCATCCCCGTCTGTGCTCCTTTCTCCTCGCCGGCAGCTACGCCTCAGCCGGAGGTACCGCGGAGGCATCAGGCTCCGACACGCACCCCGTGATGGCTCTTGTATACGGCGTTCCGACGCTCGCTCGTCAACAGCGAACCGGCTCGAAGTCTGACGTTCGCCGTGGCGCGCCGGTCACGGATGCCGTCTCACGGTCGCCCTTCCATCTGTACCTGAGACGTCGACGGGCCGTCGTTGTTGGCTCGGCCGTCATGACGGAGCCGCCTCGCCCGCCGACCGCGACGCGCCCGTGCCTCGTCGCGATGTCGCGTCGAAGAAGTCGATCACGACGCCGCGCGTACTCCTCGCGTCGAGTCGAAGATCGTTCGAGTGGCCGGCGCCGCGGATGACGTGCTTCTCGGCGCCGGGATCCCCTCGTAGATCGCCCTGCTGGCCGCAGCCGTTCGGGCCCTGGTCCCACGGCGTCATGACGTCCTCGTCGCCGCCGATCACGAGCGCCGGCGACGTGATCTTCGGAAGCCACGGCGTCAGGTCCATGTCGCACATCGCCTGGCAGGCGGCGGTGAAGACCTCGGTGACGGTTCGAGTCGCGGAGGATCGTCTGGATGTGGTCGGAGAGCGCGACCGCGTCCTGCTCCTCGAGGAAGCGTCTTGCGCAGGCGCCTGCCACGTGATCAGCTCGGCCAGCAGGCGGCTGCCCGGGCCGTCGGGATCCGACTCGTGCGATGTCGATCCAGTTCTTGAAGATGAGCTTGCCCATGACGCCGAGCTTGGCCGCGGCGCAGTTGATGACGACCGACGTCGTCCGGTCCGGGTACTTGCCGGCGAAGACGATCGCGATCATGCCGCCCATCGAGGTCCCGTGCACGTGGGCCTGCGTCGATCCCGAGCACGTCCATGAGCGCCGGCGAGGTCGTCCGCCCAGACCTCCATGTCGTAGTGCTGGATCGGCCGGTCGGAGGCGCCGTAGCCGCGCATGTCGTAGTCGACGACCTTGAAGCCGGCCTCGGCGATGCGCGGGCGTCACCGGGTCGAGGTTGAAGTGGCCGAAGCCGGCGCCGTGGATCTGCACGACCGGCTCGCCCTCACCGGTGATCCGGTGCCAGAGGTTCGACGCCGTTGACCTCGATCATCGTCCTTCGGGCAGCTTCCATCGCGCTCCTTGTCGTTCGCAGTCGGTGGCTATGCCTCGACGTGATCTCGACGGTCTCCGGCGGGTGCCGAAGTACGTCGCGGCGGAAGCTCGTCGTTGCCTCGTAGCGGCGCTTCGGCAGCACCTTGCGCACGAGCGTGAACCGGGCCGGGCTCTCGGCGAACGGATACGGGTCGATCCGGACCCGCCAGCGCGCCGAGCGGCTCGAGCCGCGAGCTCGACCTCGCTCCCCGTCGTAGTCGACCGGCACGGGCGCCGACCGTGTCGGCCTCCGCGTCGGCCCGCTCCCACTCCCGCAGGCAGAAGTGACAGCGACAGGCGGTCGTACATCTGCAGGAGCTTGTAGTTCGTCCAGCGCTCGTCGTCCGAGACCCCGAGCTCGGCCGCGCCGGGCGGTAGCTGCTCGCCTCCTGCTCGCCGACGAACGCGTCACCGCGCTCCTCGTGCTCCGTCGGCACCGCGAGGCCGAGGCTCGGCTGCGTGCCGTAGCGCCCGTTGTAGATCCCGGCGCCGTGCATCGAGACCATCAGCCCGGCGTACGCGTCCTCGTGCGTGACCGCGGCGATGCAGGCCCGGTAGAAGGCGAGGTGCGACCGGGATCGGGACGTCGAGGAAGTTGCGCGGCCGGTCGTTGCTCCGGATCCCAGGCCGGGCCGGCGGTCGAACACGCCCCAGCCGTCGTCGTGGCGGGTCGCCGCGAGCACGATCGGCTCCCGCGGCTGCCGGCGCGGCGAAACCGTCGCCTCCCCACGCGGCGGCGAGCTGCCCGGAGAGATCGGCGTGATCGGGCTGGCGGACGAGCTGCCAGCTGTCGCCGCGGTCACGAACGAGCATCAGAGCCACCTCCTCCGGGCGCGGGCCGGATGAGATCCGGCCCCTACGCCGGTCGCAGGCACGAGGACCTCGTCGAGCGAGACGACGTCCGCGTACTTCGTGTCGAGGTCGTAGAGGTTCGCCTCGTGCGCGGCCGGGTTGCGATCGCCGACGGCCTCCCGCGGGGCACGACGACGCGGTAGCCGTGCTGGAGCGCGTCGACCGCCGTCGCGCGGACGCAGCCCGACGTGGACGCGCCGGTCACGACGACCGAGTCGCAGCCGTGCGAGGCGAGGATGCTCGCGAGCGTGCGTCCCGAAGAACGCCGAGGCGAAGCACTTCACGAGCACCGCCTCGCTCCGCGAGCGGCGCGATGCGCGGGTCGATCTCGACCCAGCGGCTTCCGGCTTCGAGGGTGAGCAGCGCCGGCACCTTGTCGATGAAGACCGCTCGCCGCCTGCCTGGCGGCGGCGTCGAACGCGACCGTCGTGAAGACGATCGGGCAGCTCCGCGCTCGCGAAACTCGCCGAGCAGGCGCCGGATCGCGTCGACGACGTCGTCGAGGTCGCAGACGAGCGGCGAGGCCGGGTCGGTGAAGCCGACGTTGACGTCGACGACGATCAGGGCCGGGCGCTCGCCGAGGCCCGCTCTGCCGTGGAACCCCTCGAACCGCATCGCGCTCCCCTTCCGGGCCGGATGAGATCCGGCCCCTACGCCTTCTCCGGAGCCGGAATGCCGTCGCCCGCCCGCACGCGCGCGAGCGCCTCGTCACCCGGCTCGAGCGGCGACCAGCGAAGCGGCGTCGCCGGGCTCGGCGGCGCGAGCCCGGTCTCCTCCTCGCAGCGCTCGAGCAGCTCGCTCGAGCGGCGGCCCGAAGTCGAACGCGAGCGCCTCCCCACGCTCGCTCCCGCTGGCGGGCCCGCTCCGCCTCCGTGGCGTCGTCGTCGACCGCTGCCGTCGTCGCCGATCACGACGCCGTAGCCCTCCTTCGCGAACTCGCGGCTGACGAGCCCGAAGGAGACGTCGCGCGCGACCGCCTCGGCGGGCCGGTCGAGCCGGTCCTTCCAGCCGCCGCCGCCCGCCGTGCGGTAGACGAGCATGTCGCCCGGCTCGACCTCGACGAGGTCGCACTTCGACGGCAGGATCTCCTCGGTGCCGTCGGCGCGCACGAGCAGCTTCGAGGAGCGGCCGCCGGGCCAGCCGCCGAGCACGCCCCACGGGCGGGTCAGCCAGCGGTCGTCGTGGATCGAGACCTCGCCCGGCTCGAGGTAGACGTAGCGCTTCTCGACGCCGTTGCCGCCGCGGTGGAACCCGGGCCCGCCCGAGTCGGTCACCGTCGTGTAGCCGTCGATCCGCATCGGGTAGTAGGCCTCGAGGTACTCGGTCGGGATGTTCTCGAACAGCGGCCACCACGAGTGCCCGTCCATGCCGTCCCCGATCGGCCGGCCCGGGATGCCGCCGTAGAGGATCTCCATCGAGTAGAAGAACTCGCCCTGCCGTGTCCCAGCCCGAATAGAGCATGTACGGGCTGGTGCCGTAGCCGGACGCCGTGTTCAGCTCGGGCGCCTGCTTGCAGAGCGCCCCGCCGAGCACGTCGAAGAGGCGGGCGAGCGCGTGGGTGCGGCAGCCGAGCGCCGACGGGAAGCGGGGACGCAGCAGGCTCCCCTCCGGCATGACGACGTGGAGCAGGGGGTAGAAGCCGTCGTTGAAGAGGATCTGGGGATCGTTGACCATGATCAGGTAGATCCCGATGAACATCTTGAACATGCCCTCGGAGAGGTAGAAGTTGATCGGTCCGAGGGCCTGCGGATCGGTGCCCGACCAGTCGAAGAAGGCGTGGTCGCCCTCCCGCCAGATGGTCAGCTTCATCTTGAACGGCCCGTTGCCGAGGCCGTCGTCGTCGATGTAGTCCTCGAAGCTCTGCGGCACCTCGGGGATGGCGACCTGGATCAGCGTGCGCATCGCCTCGTAGGTGCGGTCGAGGAGCTTCTGGAGCGTCGCGAGGTACACGTCCTTGCCGAAGCGGTCGCACAGCTCCATCATCCGCTTCTCGCCGGCCCGGCAGCCCGCGACGATCGCGAACAGGTCGGCCCGGTTCATCTCGGGCAGCCGCATGTTGTTGAGGATCAGGCGCAGAACGTCCTCCTGCACCTCGCCCCGCTCGATGATCTTGAGCGGCGGGATGATCAGGCCCTCCTCGAAGATCGTCTGGGCGCCCGTCGGCAGCGAGCCGGGCAGCGGGCCGCCGCAGTCCATCTGGTGCCCGAACTGGCGACGACCAGCCGATCAGCTCGTCGTCGTAGAAGATCGGGACGAGGACGAGCCAGTCGTTCGTGTGCGAGATCGACGCGGAGCACTTGAACGGGTCGGACGTGAGGATCACGTCGCCCGGATAGATGCCGCGGTCCCACTCGTCCATCATCTCGTTGATGTAGGCGCCGAACTGGCCGACGACCATGCGGCCCTTCGGGTCGGTGATCATCGGGAACTCGTCGTGCTGCTCCCGGATCACCGGGCTCATCGCCGAGCGGAAGAGCACCGCGTCCATCTCGTAGCGGGCGCTCTTCAGCGCGCCCTCGATGATGTCGACCGTGACCGGGTCGACGTCGATGTCGGGGATCTCGGCGATCCGCGGTTTCTCGATCGTTGCCATGTTCGCCTGCCTCCTCTACGCGCTCGGGGTGATCAGGATGTTGAAGTTCCCGTCGACCTCGGCCTCGTAGCCCGGCAGGACGAGCGTCGTCGAGTCGAACTCGGTCACGATCGCCGGGCCGGCGAAGCGCACGCCCGGCGTGAGCTTCGCGCGGTCGTAGATCGTCGCCATGACGCGGTCGCCTTCGACGACGATCTCGTGCTCGTCGACGACGGCGGCCGAGGCATCCGTCCGCGCCGAGCTCGGCGGTCGGCAGCTCCGGCTTCGGCACCGCCCCGAAGCCCACGGCCCGCAGGTTGACGATCTCCGACGCGGTGCCCGGCATGCGGAAGCCGTACAGCTGCTCGTGCAGGCCGTTGAAGCGCTCCTCGAGGTCGGCGAGCCCGGCCGAGCGCGCCTCGCCGGGGTCGACCGCGACCGGGATCTCGTAGCCCTGCCGGTGGTAGCGCATGTCGGCGACGTAGGAGATGCCGCGCGCCTCGGGCGCGATCCCCTCCTCCTCGAGCCATTCCGCCGCGCGCTCGCCGAGCGCCGTCGAGGATCGTCGCCACCTCCGCCGGGTCGGCGTCCGACGACGACGCCGATGTACGTCTGGGCGAACTCGTCGCGGAAGTCGGCGACGAGGTCGCCGATCGCGCACAGGAGCCCGGGCGCCGGCGGGACGACCACCGGGAAGGAGCCCATCAGCTTCGCCATCGCGTTCGCGTGCAGCGGGCCCGCGCCGCCGTAGGCGACGAGCGCGAACTCGCGCGGGTCGTGGCCGCGCTGGACGGAGACGACGCGCAGGGCGCCGGCCATGTTCTCGTTGACGATCTTGATGATCCCCTCGGCGGCCTGCTCGGCGGAGTCGAGCCCCATCGCGTCGGCGATCGTCTGGACCGCCGAGCGCGCGGCCTCGACGTCGAGCTGCATCTCGCCGCCGAGCAGGCGGGGCGGCAGGTAGCCGAGCACGACGTTGGCGTCGGTGACGGTCGGGCTGCTCGCCGCCCTTCGCCGTACGCCGCGGGCCCCGGCTCCGCTCCCGCCGACTGCGGCCCGACTCGCAGCGCCTTCGTCAGCTCGGGCACGTGCGCGATCGAGCCGCCGCCGGCGCCGACCGTGTGCACGGAGACGGACGGCACCTTGATCCGGAAGTGCCCGATCGTCGTCTCGCGGCCGATCGTCGGCTGCCCGTTCTCGCAGAGCGCCACGTCCGTCGACGTGCCGCCCATGTCGAACGTGAGGATGTTGTCGAAGCCCGGCCTTGCGGGCGACGTACAGAGCGCCCGCGACACCGCCGGACGGGCCGGACAGGACGCCGTAGATCGGGTTGCGGGTCGCCTCCCGCGTCGTCATCAGGCCGGCGTCCGAGCGCAGGATGTTCACCTCCGCCGCAGCGCCGATCTCCTTGAGCGAGCGCTGCAGCTGCTCCACGTAGATCGCCACGCGCGGCCGCACGTACGAGTTCATGCACGCCGTCAGCGTCCGCTCGTACTCGCGGAACTCGGGCAGGACGTGCGAGGAGAGCGTGACCGGGAAGCCCGGGTACAGGCGCTCGACGATCGCGCCGATCTCCTCTTCGTGCCGCGACGAGACGTAGGAGTTGACGAGCCCGACGGTCAGCGACTCGACACCCGACTCGACGAGGTCCCGGACGATCCCTTCCACCTGCTGCTCGTCGACCGGCACGACCGTGTCGCCGCGCGCGTCCATGCGCTCGACCGCCTCGCGCGTGTCCGAGAGGAGCGCGGGCGGATCGGGCTTGACCATGATGATCCAGCCCGCGAGCGGGCCCGGCGTCTGCGAGCGCGCGAGGTGGAGGATCTGCTTGAAGCCCACCGTGGTGATCAGGCCGACGCGGGCTCCCTTCGACTCGAGCACCGCGTTCGTGGCCACGGTGGTGCCGTGGAGGATGTTGCGGATGTCAGGGACGCCGATCCCCGCCTCGTCGCAGATCCGCCGCACGCCCGTCAGCACGCCCTCGGACGGGTCGGCCGGGGTCGACGGGGTCTTCACCCGGAACTGCGCGCGATCCTCGTCGGAGACGAGGAAGAGGTCGGTGAACGTGCCGCCGACGTCCACGCCGAGCCTGTACGCCATTGCCTTGTCCCCTCCTCGTTTGCCTGGCTAGCCGGCGACCGCAGCGAACGTGCCGGCACGGTAGACCATGCCCTCGAGCTGGCGCCCGAGGACGCCCTTCGAGCCACGTCGGCGACCTCGATCAGCGCGTCGAGGTCGATTCCCGGTCTCCACGCCCTCGCCGTGGAGCATGTAGACGAGGTCCTCGGTACAGATGTTTCCCGTCGCGCGCGGCGCGAACGGGCAGCCGCCGATACCGCCCACGGAGGCGTCGATGACCGTGGCGCCCGCCTCGACCGCCGCCAATGCGTTCGCGATCCCGGTGTTGCGCGTGTTGTGCAGATGAACGCCGATCGGGCGCGTCGCAGCTGCCGCCGCTCCGACCGACGAGCGTCTTGCACCATTCGCGGGACGGCGACTCCGATCGTGTCGGCGAAGACGATCTCGTCCGCGCCCGCCTCGGCGAGCTCTCCGGCGATTGCGAGCACCCGCCCGGGATCGACCGCGCCCTTCGAACGGGCACCCGAACGAGGCGCCGATCGTCACCGTGGCGCGGATCCCGTCGGCGTGGGCGCGCTCGACGATCGCTTGCCGAGGCCTGCGAGCGACTCCTGCGACCGACGCGTTCTGGTTGCGCTGGTTGAACGTCTCGGTCGACGCGAACGCCGATGTGCACCTCGCCGAGCGACGGTCTCGCGCGAGGCGGTCGTAGCCCTTCTCGTTGAGGACGAGGCCGGCGTAGACGACGCCGTCGCGCTGGTCGATCGCCGAGACGACCTCCTCGGCGCCCGCCATCTGCGGCACGCGCGCAGGGTTCACGAAGCTGACGGCCTCGATCCGCGGCAGCCCCGCCGCCGCGAGCCGATCGACGAGCTCGGCGCGGATCTCGGGCGCGAGGATCGTGGGATCGTTCTGCAACCCGTCCCGGGCGGCGACGTCGCAGACGGTGACGGTCACCGGCCACCCGCCTGTCGTCCCGGGACCGGCCGGATGAGATCCGGCCCTACGAACGCTCCGGCGTTGGCCGACTGCCTGGCCTGTCACAGCACGCCCTCTTCCTGGAGCGCGGCGAGCTCGTCGTCGGTCAGGCCGAGCAACCCGCCGTAGACCTCACGGTTGTGGCTCCCCTCCTCCCAGGTCGCCGACCAGCGGACGGCGCCCGGCGTCTCCGAGAACTTGGGCGTGATCCCCGGGCCGATGTACGTGCCGAACTCCGGGATCCTCGTGCTCGAGCAGCATGTCGCGAGCCCAGAAGTGCTCGTCCTCGAAGATGTCCGCGATCGTGTTGACGGGACCGCAGATGACCCCGGCGTCGTTCAGCACTCGAGTCGATCTCCGCTGCCGTGTCGGGCGGCGGCCCAGTCGGCGATGATGCCCTCGATCTCGTCCTGGTTCTCGCCTCGCGCGATGTGGGTGGCGAACCTCGTCGTCGTCCTTCAGCTCGGGCCTGCCGCATCGCGTCGCAGAGGCGCCCGAAGACGTTGTCCTGGTTCGCCGCGATCACGATCCACTTGCCGTCCTGCGACTTGAAGATGTTCGACGGCGCGATGCCCTTCAGATGCGTGCCGCCGGGCTCGCGCACGATGCCGAGCCGGTCGTACTCGGGAACCGTGCTCTCGAGCATCGCGAAGCAGCTCTCGAGCAGCGAGACGTCGATCACCTGGCCCTTGCCGCCGCCGAGCGCGTCGCGCCAGTAGAGCGCCGCAGAGGATCCCCTGCGCCGCGAACATGCCGGCCAGCGAGTCGCCGAGCGAGAGGTGCATCCGCGGCGGGGGCTCGTCGGGAAAGCCGTTGATGTAGCGCATCCCGCCCATCGCCTCGGCGGCCGACGCGAACCCGGCCCGCTGCGGCGTACGGGCCCGTCTGGCCGTATCCGGAGATCCGGGCGAGGACGATGCGCGGGTTCACGGCCGACAGGCGCTCGAAGCCGAGATTCCACTTCTCGAGCGTTCCGGGCCGGAAGTTCTCGGTGAGCGACGTCGGCGCGCTTCGACGAGCTCGAGCAGGAGCTCCTGGCCGCGCTCGGTGCCGCAGGTTGAGCGTCACGCACTTCTTGTTGCGCGACTGCACCGGCCACCACAGCGAGCGGCCCTCGTAGCTTCGCCTTGCCCCAGTCGCGGATCGGATCCGGCTGTCCCGGGCGCCTCGACCTTGATGATCTCGGCGCCCAGGTCGCCGAGCAGGCGCCCGGTGAAGGGGCCGGCGAGCAGCTGCCCGAGCTCGATGCACGCGGACGCCGGCGAGCGGCCCGGGCGCGTCGGTCTCGCGGGCGGTGCCGGCTGCTGCACGCGGGCTCGGTCATGCAGCCGCTCTCCGCCGATGCCGGCTCCCGGGCGCGCAGCTTGGCGATCAGGAAGTCGCGGGCCTCGAGCACGTGCTCCTTCATCACGATCTCCGCGCGCTCGGCGTCACCCGCCGCGAGGGCGGTCGTCAGCTGGCGGTGGTAGTGCTCCGAGATGAGCTTCTGCTCCGGCGAGTACCAGTAGTACGAGCGGTAGACGAGCGGCAGCTGGATCGACGCCGCGGACCATCTGGGCGAGCCGCTCGCTGCCGGCGGCCTCGAGGATGATGTCGTGGAAGCGGACGTTCTCGCGCACGAGCTCGGTCACGTCGTCGCTCCGCGCGAAGCGCCTCGAAGCGCTCGCAGCTCTCGCGCAGCCGAGCGACGTCGTCGCGCGAGATCGCGGGCCGCCGCCAGCCGCGCCGCGAAGCCCTCGAGGACGGCGCGCAGCTGGTAGAGGTCGTCGAGATCCTCGGCCTCGTACGCCCGGACGGTGGCGCCGCGGTTCGGGCGCCGACTCGAGCAGCCCCTCGGTCTGGAGCACGAGCAGCGCTTCGCGGACCGGCGTGCGCGAGATGCCGAGCTCGCGCGCGAGCTCCTCCTCCTTCAGTCGCCTGCCCGGGCTCGAGCCGCCCGTCGACGATCGCGTCGCGGATGACGTCGGCGGCGACGGCGCTCGCGTTTCGGGTCAGCGGCGCCCGGCCGTGCTCGAGGATGCGCGCCACGCGGCGAGCATACTGTATGCAAGTAGCCCTTCGCGGCCGCGAGCGCGCCCGGCAGAGCCGGGAGCAGCAGGAACGCCAGCGGGACGCACGCTGCCAGCACGGCGTACGGGGCGAGCGAGATCGTCCGGCCGGGCGCGGGCACGTCGACGGCCGGCCCCTCGCCGAGGTAGCGCCGGCCGCCGCGACGACCGCGCTCGAGCTCGTCCTCGCCGATAGACGCGCCCGCCGGTCGTCAGCGCCGCGAGGTCGCTCGAGGCGCTCGACGCGGTCTCGGTCCGGCCGGTAGCCCGGCTCGGGCTGCCCGTCCGGCCTGCCAGACGCGCTCGTCCTCGTCCCAGAAGCGGACGAGCACGCAGCTCGACGCCGCCCTTCGCGCAGCTCCTCGACGAGCAGGCGGGCCGCGAACGCCTGGCTCTCGCCGTCGGTCAGCAGGATCGCGAGCCGCTTCGGTCGTGCCGGCCGAGAAGAAGTTGTCGCTCGCGAGCGCCTCGAGGCGCCGAGAAGTCGGTGGAGACGGCGAAGAGCGCCTTCCGTCGTCCCGGGCGGGCGATTCGACGCCGACGGCCTGCTCGATCACGAGCTCGAACTGCGTCCGCGTCGGCGCTCGGGAACAGATGCGGCAGCGACCGGTTCGTGATCGACGCGACGCCCGAACGGAACGTCGGGCAGCGCGCGGCGGATCTCGACGGCCAGCCTCGTTCGCCCGCTGGATGCGCGTCGGCGCGTCGGGACTGCGGGCGGCGAGCATCGAGCGCGTGGTGTCGACGACGACGAACGCCTCGGCGTCGGTCCGCTGCTCGACCGTGCCGTGGACGCGGACGACGGGCTGTGCCGCCGCGGCGCCGAGCAGCCCGAACGCGACGACCCAGGCGGCGATCGCCGGCAGCGCGCGAGCGGCCGCGGTGGCTCGGCGAGGCCGAGCGCGCTCGCGGACGACGGCCGGTGACGGCGCTCCCGCAGCAGGGCCGCCGGCGAGCGGGAAGAGCACGGCGAGGCCGACGAGCGCGGCGAGCGGGGTCAGGAAGGACATGTCCATGCTCAGTACCTCTAGCCGCCCGCCCGGACGACGGCGTCGCGGACGCCTCGTCAGGCGTGCCCGCGCTCGCCGGAACTCGTCTGCGCCGGGCAGCGTGGCGAGCAGCTCGAGGTTCGCCTTGGCCGTGCGGTTCGCCGGGTCGAGCGTGACGGCGTCCTGGAAGGCGCCGAGGGCGCTGCTCGAGGTAGCCGGCGGGGGTTCTGCTCCGACGGCCTTCGCGTCCTCGAAGTAGAGGACGCCGAGCAGGTTCGCCGCGCTGCGAGCGCAGCACGCGGCTCGCGCGTCGCCCCGGACGAGCGCCGCGAGGATCGCCTCGGCCTCGGCCCGCGCTCGAGCGCGGCGGACGCGTCGCTGGTCCGGCGACGCCGACGCCTTGCGCCAGATCGACGGCGTCGCGGTAGGCTGCGGTCGTCGGCGACGCCGAGGATCGCCTCGCCGATCCGATCGCCCAGCGGGCCGCTCGTGACGCGTCGCGTCCGGGTCGGGCGGCCGCGTACTCGGTCGCGAGCGTCGTCCGCGTCGCGCGTCGCCTGCAGACGTCGAGCACCGCGAGCGCCGACGAGCGCCAGGACGATCGCGGCGACGACGGCTGCGGCGACGACGAGCCGAGCGCGCGCGCCCTCACGTCGCCGCCTCCCGCGGCCGGAGCCCGCCAGCGACAGCGGCACGGCGAAGAGCTCGTTCGCGGCGAGCGCGAACGCCAGGACGAGCACGGCGGCGACGAACGGCCAGGGGATGCCCTCCGACGGCTCGCCGGCGCCCTCGTTGCCGGTCGCGAGCTCGAGCGAGTCGACGACGACGGTCGCGGTCTCCGGTGATCCGCTCGAAGACCGCCTTCTGCGCCGGCGTCGCCGGAGGTAGCGCGACGACCCGGAGCTCGAGCGCCGGGCTCTGCTCGTAGCGCAGCGAGCTCCTGCGTCAGCCGCGGCATGTCGTCCTCGGCCTCGGCGAGATCGGAGAGCAGGACCACGCGGCCCGGCTAGGCCGTCCCGCTCGAGCGCGACGCGGGCGGCGCGAAGTCCCGGTCGAGATCTGCGTCCCGCCGCGAGAAGCGTCCGAACCACGGGTTGAGCGGATACTGCGTCGGCGCCTGCTCGGTCGGGCCCGGCGGCCCGGTAGTAGATCGGGCTTGCGCGGCGACCCCGCGCTCGCTGCCGCGGCTTGAAGTAGCGGATGAACGGGCGCGAGCTCCGCCGCGCGCGAGCCGGGGGGCAGCGCCTCCTGGGCGCTGTCGGAGAAGAGCACGAGGCCGACGCTTCCGTTCTCGCCGGCCGAGGTCACGATGCCCTCGAGCGTCCGCGCGATCTCCCGGTAGACGAGGTCGGACACGCTCTGGGAGATGTCGAGGACGACGACGGTGCTCTGTCCCGGACGCGACCAGCTCGTCGAGCTCGCCGGTCGGGCGAGGCGCCGTCACGATACGCCGCGGCGAGACGACCCCGATCGCGCGAGCGACGAGACCGGCGCGAACAGCGCCGTTCGGCGGGCGGCCACGGCGCAGCGCCGCGGCGTCCGCGAGCGGCAGCGGCCTCGGCGCGCGCGCTCGCGCGGCGAGCAGCCGACCGCGGCGAGCGCGACGACGCGCCGCGAGCCACGATCCACCAGGAGCCCGCATCAGGCCGCCTCCCGTCGTCGCGTTCCGCGGCCGCGAACGGCGCAGCGAGCTGCGGCCGCGTGTCCTCTGCGGGCCGGCCTCGACCAGGCGAGCCGCCGTGGCCTCGCCGGCGAGCTCGCGTCTCCCGGCGTCGCCGAGGCGGCGGGCGAGCTCGTCGAGCGCGATCCGGCGCTCGGCCTCGCCTCCGGCCAGCGGCGCGCTTCGACCTGCGCGAGCGCCGCCTGGAGCGGCGGCTGCGACGGGCTGCCTCGGTGACTCGGCGCGGCGCGCGACGCCGGCGCGGCCAGAGCCGCCAGGCCAGCCAGCCGCCGACGGCGAGCACGATCGCCGCCGCGGCGCCGACGAGCAGCCAGCCGAGGAGCGCCGGGCCGCCGCGGAACGCAGCGGCGGCAGCTCGTCGGCGGAGCCTGGGCGGCCGAGCGTCGCCGGCCTGCGCGCCGATGTCGCCGCCGGACGTCGGCGGACAGCCTCGTCGACGACCGTCGACGGACGGGAACGTACAGCGGCAGCGTGACGTTGTCGCCCTGCGCGCGGCGTGTAGCGCACGAGCCCGAGCGGCAGGTCGAGCACGCTGCTCGGCGCCGTCGGGGACGCATGCCCGCTCGACGCACTGGAGCGGGTAGCGGAAGTGCAGGACGGTACGTGTCTCCCAGGTCCTCGTCGCTCGATCTCGATCGGAGCGACCCGCTGGAAGGGCCGGAAGACGGGCACGGAGATCGACGTTGGCCGGATCGACCCGCGTGCGTGTCGACCGTCAGGCGGATCTCGGCGAGCGAGCTCGTCGCCGAAGATGTAGCGGGAGGGTGTGACGGAGGTCTCCATCTCGACCGGGCTCGCCGGCGGGCGGCGACCACTCGCGGGCCTCGGCGCCATCGCCGCGGCAATGACGACGAGCGCCACTGCCGCCGCCCGACCGCCGCGAGCGCCGCGACGAGCAGGCAGCACGTACCGCTCATCGCGCGAGCCGCGCCCCCTGGTGACGCACCATCGCCCACTCGACGAACGCCTGCGAGCACGTGCCCGGGATCGTGCGACGAGAGCAGGGCCCAGTCGAGCCCGAGCGCGTCGAACCGGTCGAGGATCCGCCGGAGCCGCGCTCGGTTCTGCTCGCGGCGCTCCCGCACGTCCTCGCCGCGACAGGCGCACGTGCACGAGACCGGCCGCGTCGCCGGATCGGCGAGCGGCAGGACGGCGCCCGCCGACGTCGGGGAAGCTCTGCTCCCAGACCGGATCCTGGACGATCACGGGAACGAGGTCGAGCGGCGCCTCGAGCGCCTCCTGCCACACGTCGTCGCCGGCGGGAACTCGAGGAAGTCGGAGAGGAGGAAGACGAACGCTGCCGGGACGGCGACGGGCCGCTCGCGCTCCGGCGAGCGCGAGCGAGCGGATCGCTCCAGCGGTCGATCCTCGCGGCGGCGTCGACACGGCCCCGCCGGCCGGCGTCTCGACGGCGACAGCCGGGCCCGGCAGGGCGCTCTCCTGCGATCATCGTCGACAGGCCTCGTGACGACCGCGCGCGGCTTCGACAGCCAGGGAAGCTCGGCCGGGAAGAGCGCCATCGAGGGGCTGCGGTCGATCGACGACGACGATCGCGGGTCGCCTCCTCGGTGAGGTGCTCGCGCACGACGAAGCTCGTCGCTGCCGCGCAGCCGAGGAGAGCCGCGCCGACGCGCGCCAGTCGATCCGGCGGACGTCGTCTCCGGGCCGGTACGGGCGAGCCCCGCGAGATCGATGCCGAGCCGCGCGGCGCGCGAGCGCATGGCGCCGAACGGTACGGCCGGCGACGCGCCGGCGCGGCAGCGAGCGGGAAGGTGAGCGCGTCGCCACGGCTCGATCGGGCGCCGGGCCGCGGCGCGCGCTCGAAGCAGCGGGCCGAGAGCTCGCGACGACAGCACCTCGCCGCGTCCGACCGCGACGCGCGGCGAGGAACGCGGGCGTGAAGAGCACGCGATGACCGAGCACCGGGCCGAACAGCGCCTCGACGTCCTCGGGCACGACGTAGCTCCGCGCCCGTCGAGGAGCGCCCAGGCCGCGCGGCGCAGCGCTCGAGCGCGAGCGAGCCCGCGGACCGAGGCGCCGAGCTGGACGATGTCGAGCTCGCGGGTCGCGCGCACGATGGCCACGATCCAGCGCTGGATCAGCGGATCGACGTACACGTCCTCGACGGCGCGCTGGAGCGCGCGTCACCTCCGCGATCGGTGACGACCGGCTCGACGCGACTCGAGCGGATGGCCGTGCCGCTGGTCGAGCACGATCTGGCGCTCGTCGTCCTCATCCGGATAGCCGAGCGACGTGCGCAGCAGGAAGCGGTCGAGCTGCGCCTCGGGCAGGAGGAACGTCCCTTCGTGCTCGATCGGGTTCTCGGTGGCGAGCAGCAGGAACGGCGCCGGGAGCGGCCGCGTGACGCCGTCCACCGTGACCTGGCGCTCGGCCATCGCCTCGAGCAGCGCCGACTGGGTCTTCTGCGTGGCCCGGTTGATCTCGTCGACGAGAACGACGTTCGCGAAGATCGGGCCCGGCCGGAACTCGAACTCGCGCGTCCTCTGGTCGAAGATCGACGAGCCGGTGACGTCGGCCGGCTGGAGATCGGGCGTGCACTGGATGCGCGACGGCACGGCGCCCGTCGATCGACTGGGCGATTGCCCGCGCGAGCACGGTCTTCGCGGTTCCGGGCACGTCCTCGAAGAGCACGTGGCCCTCGCACGCGAGCGCGGTGAGAACGAGCGTGATCTCGCTCGCCCTTCCCGCGCACGACGGTCTCGAGGTTTTCCTGGAGGCGTGCGGCGACGTCGACGGCCCGCCCGAAGCTCGGTTTCCTCGCGCCCGGGCAGAGCCGCGGGACGCGGCGCGAGGCGGGGTTCCGCTCGCCCGTCGTGGCCGTCGCTCACGGCGTCGCCGGTCGGCGGGCCGCGCCGGGAACCTGATGCTCGTGCGTCAGCTCGGCCTCCCTCGAGACGGCTCGCCACCGTAGTAGAGCGTCGCGGTCGGGCCTGCTCCGGGCGCCGGGGCTGCCACGCTCGGCGGCCACCGCAGGTGCACGGTGCGCAGCGTGCCGCGCCGATGCGCGCAGCAAGCCGGCGCACGGCCGTGCAGCCAGAACACGTCCCAGCCGGCGGCGTCGGCGAGCGCGCCCATCGGCGGCGTCGACGAGGCCGAGACGACGAAGACGAGGGTCGCGGCGACGCCACGGCCTGAGCGGCGAGCTGGGCGGCGCCTTCTCCCCGGCGCTGACGTAGACGAGCGCGTTCCAGCCGAGCGCGCCGAACGCGAACAGGATCACGGCCGGATGACGAGCGCGCCGGGCCCGCGTGCAGCGCGAGCGCGAACAGCGACGCCCGCCGGCGGCCGCCGCCCAGCCGGCCTCGACGAGCGTGCGCACGCGCCGGGCGCCACCGTCCGAGGTCGGCGATCCGTCCCCACACGATCCGCGCGACGCCGGCCGTCGATCTGGAGCACGAAGAACACGGCGCCCGGCGCGAAGCGCGGAGAGGCCGGAGTCGCGCGCGGCCGGCACGGTGAAGACGAGAACCGCCTGGAGGACGACGATGAAGAAGGCCGCGCAGACGAGCAGGCGCCGCATGCCGGGCAGCGCGGAGGATGCGGCGCACCTCGGCCCTCGGCCGCCGCTCGGCCAGCGAGCCTCGCCTCGCCCGCGACGAGCGCGAAGACGCCGCCGAACGCGCGCAGCATCCCTGCGCAGAAGAGGAGCGCCAGCTCGCACCCCGCCGGCGTGCGCGAGCGAGCGGCAGCAGCACGGCCGCCGTCATCCCGCCGACCGGCACCGCCATCTGCCGAACGCCGAGCGCCCAGGCCGCGCCGGGAGGCCGGATAGACGCGGAAGAGCGCTCCGATGCCCGCGATCGGGACGTCGCGGTCCCGACGCCCGACACGAGAGCAGCGAGACGAGCAGCGCACGGCGCGACGGACGCGAAGGCCGCCGCGGCGAGCGCCGGCCGTTCCGACCGCCGTCCCGACGAGCGTGCCGCCGCGGCTCCCGTAGCGGTCGACGGCGACGCCCGCCGGCGATAGAGCGAAAGGCCCCGAGCCGAGCAGGCTCGGCGGTCAGGACGGCGCCGAGCACCGGCGAGGCCGAGATCGAACTCCTCCGGCCAGCTCGGGCCCGATCGACGGCAGCCCGAAGTTCGACGAGGGAGACGGCGGCCTGGGCCGCGGCGGCGGCGACGAGAACCGTCCGCGCGGCGACGGGTCTCACGGCCGGCGTTGACGGCTGATACACAGCCGAGTAGTCGAGGCCGCCGAGCCCGGCCGCGAGCGCCGCGTCGTAGACGCTCGGCCGCCGCCGCCGTCGACGGGCATCGGACGCCGTGCTCCGCGGCGAGCTCGAGCGCGAGCGCGAGATCCTTGCGCAGCAGGTCGAGGCGGAACAGCGGCTCGTAGCCGCTGGAGGCCGGATGCTCGGGCCGCACGCCGGGAAGCGGGAAGCGGCGCCGCAGCACCGACGAGTCGCTCGTCGAGCGCGTGAAGACCTCGTAGGCCTGGGCAGGGTCGATGCCCTCGCGCTCGAGCAGCGCGCAGGCCTCGCTCATGGCCGCCATCGTCGCAGGCCACGATCAGGTTGTTGCAGAGCTTCACCGCCTGCCCGGCGCCGTGCGCCGCCGACGTGCTCGACGAGGCTGCCGATCGCCTCGAGCAGCGGCCGGCAGCGCTCGAAGACCTCGGGCTCGCCCGCCGACCATGATCGCGAGCGTCGCCGCCTCGGCTCCGGTCGGGCCGCCGCTGACCGGCGCGTCGAGGAAGTCGATGCCCTGCTCGGACAGCGCACCGGCCAGCCGCCGCGCGAGCGACGGCGGGCTCGTCGACATGTCGATCACGACCGTGCCCGGGCCGTGCGCCCTCGGAGCAGCCCGCCGGGCCGAGCGCGACCTCCTCGACGACGGCCGGAGACGGCAGCGACAGGATCGACGACCTCGGCATCCGGCGGCCGCGGCGGCCGGCGTCGCCGCCGAGGCGAGTGCCGAGGGCGGCGACGCGCCGGGTGCCGCGTCGCAGGCGACGAGCTCGTGCCCGGCGGCGACGAGGTTCGCGAGCCATCGGCACAGCCCATCGTGCCGAGGCCGACGAACGCGACCCGGCTCATGGGCGCGAGCATAGCGATGCGCCGGGCGCCGTCGGTTAGGATGGCCGCCATCGGGGCGACGTCACCTACACGTCGAGGGTTCGCATCGAGCGAGTTCGTGGGCCGCTACGGCGTGCCTACCTCCCCGGTGAGCCCGAGCCCGTCCTCTTCGGCGTGCACGACGAGATCGCGGAGCACTACGGCGTGGCGCCCGGCGGAGAGGCCGAGCACGCTGCGACGCTCGACTACATCGTCGCCGCCGCCGCCGGCTGACTGACGGGCACCTTCGGGGGCGCGCTGGAGGCGCGTCGAGTCTCCGCGAGCGAGGGCAGGCTGATCGGCGAGGCGACCGGCGAGATCGAGACCGAGGACAAGGTGCTCGTGATCAAGCGGATCCACGTGAAGTACGTGCTGCGGCTCGAGCCCGACGCCGACCGGGCCGCGGTGCAGCGCGCGTTCGAGGGCCACATGTCGCGCTGCCCGGTGTACCGGTCGATCCCCGGCGATCGACGTGACGACCGAGCTCGAGCTCGTCGAGTGACACGGCAGGCGCGGGAACCTTCGCCGCAGTCGGCCGGTCGAAGAGCCATGCCAAAGAGAACCTTCCCGATCGCTGCAATCGTCGTGGCTGCGCTCGCCCTCGCCGCCTGCGGCGGCACGGTGCCCGCTTCCGAGCCCGCTGCCGAGCCGCCGCCCGAGCCCCCGGCCACCACCGAGAGCCCGCCGGCTTCCTGTACTCGACCGACCCGGGCACCGTCGTCCTCGACGTCACGACCGGCGGCGGCTTCGTCCCCGTCGAGGTCGCAGTCGACACCCGGCCCGACTTTCGCCTCTACGGCGACGGCACGGTGCTCGTCAAGCGGCCCGAGGCCGAGCCCGGGCTTCCCGACGCTCGAGACCTACCGGCTCAGTCCGGACGGGATCCAGACCGTGCTCGAGGAGGCGGAAACGGCGGGCCTGCTCGGCCCCGGCCCCGACTACGGCATGCCGCCCGTCACCGATCTGCCCACGACGACCCTGACGATCGCGCTCGACGACGGGTCGTACTCGCACAGCGCGTACGCGCTCGGCTTCGACGACACGAGCGGGCTGACGCGCCGCCCAGCAGGACGCCCGCGAGCGCTACGAGGGGTTCACGAGCTACCTCGCGCAGCTCGACTCCGCCCACCCCGAGCTGCTCGAGGCCGAGCCCGCGCCGTACGAGCCGGAGGCCGTGCGCGTCTACGCGTGGGAGAGCCAGGTGACCCCCGAGCAGGCCCCGCCCGCCTGGCCGCTCGACGACGGCATCGCGAGCTGGCCCGAGGAGCCCGGGTTCGGCGCGCGCTGCGAGACGATCTCGCGGGCCCGACCTCGACACGCTGACGGCCTCGATCGCCGACCAGCCCTGGCCCTACGCATGGCAGAGCGGCGGGACCACCTGGTCGACGGGCATCGCGCTTCAGCTGCCGGGAGACCCGGGGTGCGCCGCCTAGCACCGCTGCTCGCGCTCGTCGCCGGTGCTCGCCCTCGCGGCCTGCGGCGGCACGACGCCGCGAGACGCCGTTCCTTCCCCGGCCACGCCCCAGTCGCCGCCGCCCGCCGAGCCTGCCGCGGCGGCGATCGGGCCGTGCGCTCCTGCTCCGGAGCCGGCCGGCGGAGTGGCTGACGACCCGACCGCAGAGGCCTTCCAGGAGCACGCGGCCGAGGTCGCCGCAGCTGTCGAGCAGTACGGGCAGAAGCACCGCGACTCGTTCGCCGGTCTGTGGATCGACTGGACCTTTCACGGCATCACGGCCGCGTTCACGGGCGCTCCGGAAGAGCACGAGGCTGCCCTCCAGGAGCTCGCCACAACGGAGGTCCCGGTTCATGCCGTGAAGGTGCGGCACACCTACGCCGAGCTCGAGCACGTCCAGCGGCAGTTGGAGAGCGAGGAGCTCGGCATCATCCCGTACGCCTCCGCCATCGACGTCATGCGGAACCGCGTCGAGCTCACGCTCGGAGTCCTCGACGAGAAGACGCGCGCCGCGCTCGGCGAGCGCTTCTCGGGAGATGTTCTCTGCGTCGACGGGCCCGCCCCGGACGACCTCGTCCCGGAAGGCCCGCAGCCGCAGAGCGGCCCCGGCTGGCGCCTGCTCGCCGACGAGCCCGGCGATCGGCACAGTCTGGGACACGACAGCCGCGTTCGACCAGGAGGGCTACCGGGAGCTCTGGCGCATGCTCGGCCTCGGCTCGCCGGAGGGCGAGCCTCCCGCCGTCGACTTCGAGCACGAGATCGTGCTGCACTTCGGCCCGGCCGTCAGCGGCAGCTGCTCGAACATCCGGCTCGACGGCCTCCTGATCGAGCCCGGCCTCGTGCTCCCCCAGATCGTCCAGCCGGGCGTCCAGCCGCCGGCCTGCACGGCGGACGCCAACCCGCACACGTACCTGCTGGCCGTCGAGCGCTCGGCGCTGCCGGCGACGCCGTTCCGCGTGCAGCTCGGCCCCGACGTGCCGCCCGGGGCGAAGGATTCCGTGACGGTCGTCGACAGCCTGCGGGCCGGATGAAGCCCGTGACCGCGGCCTGACGGCCGCTCCAAGCGGGTCGCGGCCGGCGGTGCGCGCTCCGCGCGCGAGCCTCCGCGGCCGCCTTCAGCGTCCGCTGCGCGGGCTTCGCCCTTGCCGGCCGCTCAGCCGCCCCGGCCCCTACAAGCCCAGGAGGTCGGCAGCGTTGCCGCCGAGCACCGCGGCCTTGGCCTCGTCGGAGACGTGCATCCACTGGGCGCGCCGGATCTCGAGACGCGGGTCGAAGTATCGGAAACGCGCTCGAGAAGAGGAGCCGCTCGGCCCCGAAGCGCCCGACGACGTTCTCGAGGAAGTCCTCGCGGTAGACGCCGGCGGTCTGCACAGCGAGGTTCGGGTTCGCCGTCGAGCGCGAGCTCGACGTCCGTCTGGCCGAGCCCCGAGATGTTGATCTGACCGCCGTTCGTCGCGACGAAGCGCACGTCGCGGAAAGCGGCCGGCGAGCTCGCCGACCTGCAGACCCTCGGAGAGCCACGGGTAGCCGGCGGCGACGATCACCGGCACGCCGCGCTCCCGCGCGACCTCGACGACCGGTCCACGAGCGGAGTCGCTGATCCGGAACGTCTCCTCCCAGGGATGGAGGAAGAGCCCGCGCAGACCGAGCTCGTCGAGCGCCCGCTCGAGCTTCCCGCACCGCGTCGGCGCCGAGGTTCGGGTCGACACGAGCGAAGCCCGCGAGCCGGTCCGGATCGCCGGCGACGGCGTTCGGCGACGTGCGTCGTTCGCCGGCCCCAGGTGGTAGCCGGCGCGGCTTCATCGGGCAGACGACCGCCCGGTCGATGCCGGCCTGCCGTCCATCGCGGCGAGCAGCTCCGCCGCCGTTCGCTCGGGCCCGAACAGCGAGTCGCCGACGAACGTGAGGGAGTCGACGATCACTCGGACGGCCTCCAGGATCCGCAGCGCGTTCTCGCCGAGCACGAGCCGCTCGGCGTCGGGGTCGAGCCCGGCCAGCCGCACCTTCTCGACCTCGATCCGGGGCGAGCACACCGGCCCGTCGCTCGCGTAGATCACGCGCTCCGGCGCCGAGCCGCTCGACGGCCTCGCGGATCTTCGCCGGATAGGGCATCGCCGACGTCTCGAGCACGAGGTTCGGCACGCCGCTCGGCGACCTCGATCGCTTCGTCGACGTGGAAGTAGCCGCCCATGTGCCCGAGGATGATCGTCGCCTCGGGGCACGCGGCCTCGGCGGCGGCGCGATCGCGAGCGGCGTCGTCATCGGCTCGTCGCCGCAGTGGAAGAGCGTCGGCGCGTAGTGTGCGGCCGCGCGATGCGGATCAGCCGCAGCGTGTCCTCGCCGCGCGGATGGGCGATCGTCGACACCGGGTGGAGCTTGAGCCCCTTGAAGCCGAGCTCGAACGCCCGCTCGAGCAGCGCGACGGCCTCGTCGCCGTACCACGGGTGGATGCGCGCGAAGGCGTCCAGAGCCGGTCGGGGTAGGCGGCGCAGCGCCTCGGCGACGAGCTCGATCGCGTCCGGGTTGACCTCCGGCGCGTCGACGATCGTCATGACGACGCCGCGGTCGATGCCCGGCCTCGTCGAGGCGCCGCGACGCAGGTCGGCCTCCATCTTCCAGCCGAGCGCCGGGATGTCGTCGACGTGCATGTGGGCGTCGATGATCACGCCGGGCAATCTTGACAGGGGCGCGATGGCACTCGACGGTAAGATCCCGCCCCTAGGGTCATGAAGACGAAAGACGTCACCGTCGAGACGGTGCGCGAGGTCGCCCACCCGCTCGATCCTCTGACCGCCGCGGAGCTGCGCACGGCCGTCGACGCGCTTCGCAGCGCTCAGGGGCTCGACGAGCGCCACCGCCTCGTGATCGTCCGCCTGGCGGAGCCTGCCAAGGACGTCGTGCAGGCCTTCCGCGCCGGACGACGCGATCGAGCGCGACGGCGTTCGCCGTGGTGTACGACCGCGAGACCGGCGAGACCCACGAGGCGGTCGTGGCGCTGGCGGCGGGCGAGGTCGCGCTCGTGGACCGAGATGCGCGGCGTCCAGCCGCTCGGTCACCCTGGACGAGTTCGGCGAGGCGATCGCGGCCGTGCGGGCCGACCCCGGCTTCCGGGCCGCGCTCGCGAAGCGCGGCATCGACGATCCTGAGCTCGTGCACATCGAGGCCTGGTCGATCGGCGACATGGCGCCCGAGGGCTCGAAGGACCGCCGCCTCGTCTGGACGCCGTGCTGGGTGAAGAGCGACCCGGCCGACAACCACTACGCGCATCCGATCCGCGGGCTGCACGCGATCGTCGACCTGCAGACGATGGAGGTCGTGGAGCTCGAGGACCACGGCGTCACGCCGCTTCCTCCCCGAGCCGGGCAACTACGCGCGAGGCGGACGTCGGCGGCTACCGCGACGACCTGCGCCCGCTCGAGATCGTGCAGCCGGAGGGCCCGAGCTTCGAGGTCGACGGCTGGCAGGTGCGCTGGCAGAAGTGGCGGCTCCGCGTCGGCTTCAACCAGCGCGAGGGGCTCGACGCTGCACGAGGTCGGCTACGAGGACGGCGGCCGCGTGCGCCCGATCGCCCACCGCGCTCTCGATCGCCGAGCTCGTCATCCCGTACGGCGACCCCGGGCCGGGCGGGTACCGCAAGAACGCGTTCGACATCGGCGAGTACGGGCTCGGCCTGCTCACGAACTCGCTCGAGCTCGGCTGCGACTGTCTCGGCGAGATCCGCTACCTCGACGTCGACCTCGCCGACGCCCGGCGGCGAGGTGACGACGATCAAGAACGCGATCTGCCTGCACGAGGAGGACGACGGCCTGCTCTGGAAGCACTACGACTGGACGACCGACACGACCGAGGTCCGGCGCTCGCGGCGCCTCGTCGTCTCCTCGATCGTCACCGTCGACAACTACGAGTACGCGTTCTACTGGCGCTTCTACCAGGACGGCGCGATCGAGTTCGAGGCAAGGCTGACCGGGATCATCCTCACGGCCGCCGCTCGAGCCCGGACGAGAGCGCCGCGGCACGGGACGCTCGTCGCGCCCCAGCTCTCGCGGCATCTACCACCAGCACTTCTTCTGCGCCCGGCTCGACCTCGACGTCGACGGCGAGGAGAACACCGTCGTCGAGGTGCGAGTCCGAGGCGCTTCCCGTGGGGCCCGGAGAACCCGTACGGCAGCGCGTTCGTGACGTCGCGAGACGCCGCTGACGACGCGAGCGGGAGGCGCAGCGGCTCGTCGATCCGCTGCGCGGCTCGCTCCTGGAAGGTCGTCAACCCGCGCCGTGCGCAACGAGCGCTCGGCCAGCCGGTCGGCTACCGGCTCGTGCCGGGCGCGAACGTCCGTGCCGTTCGCCCAGCCGGACTCGAGCATCGCCCGCCGCGCCGCGTTCATGACCAGCCATCTCTGGGTGACGCCCTACGACGCCGCGCGAGCGCTATCCCGGCCGGCGACTACCCGAACCAGCATCCCGGCGGCGCCGGCCTGCCCGAGTGGACGGCGGCCGACCGGCCGGTCGAGGACACGCGACGTCGTCCTCTGGTACGTGTTCGGCAGCCACCACGTCCCGCGCCCCGAGGACTGGCCGGTCATGCCGGCCGCGCGGATCGGCTTCCGGCTCGAGCCGGTCGGCTTCTTCGACCGCAACCCGGCGCTCGACGTGCCGCCGCCGGCGGCCACGCCTGCCACACGGACTACGCCTCAGCCGACGGGCTCGGCAGCCTGGAAGGCGGGATGCGCCTCGATCGCATCGCGCAGGCGCAGGATCTTGGGCCAGCGCGTCGAGGTCGAGCGGCAGCCGCTTCGTCCGCCAGATGACCGGGCCGGCAGCGACGTCGGCGATCGTCAAGCGTCCGAGGACGGTGCCGTTGTCGGCGATGAACTGCTCGAGCACGTCGAGCGCCCTGCGTGCGCGCGGCAGCGCCGCCTCGATCGCGGCCTGGTCGCCGTCCTCCCACTTGCCGCCGCCGCTCTCCCGGTCGCTGTGGAAGAGCGCAGCTCCCTCGAGCGGAAACAGCGCCGGCCGCACCTGCGTCGACCAGGTGTCGAGCGCCGCGTCGACCGGCGCCCGCTCCGTCGGCTCCTGCGGGTACAGGTCGTACCGCTCCTCGCGGTGGGCCAGGTAGCGCAGGATCGAGTTCGACTCGGGCAGGACGAGGTCGTCGTCGACCAGCGTCGGAATGCGGCCGAACGGGTTGAGCGCGAGATACTCCGCCGGCCGCGGCTCGGCGAAGGGAACGTGGCGTCGCTCGTACGCGAGCCCGAGCTCGGCGAGCAGGAAGCGAGCCTTCAGCGCGTTCGACGACGCCGGGTGGTCGTAGAGGACGAGCACGCCGGGAATGTAGCGCAGGGCCGGATACGATCCGGCCCCACGATGGCCGGGCATGCGAATCGAGGTCGACGCCTCGCGGCCGCTCGCCGAGGAGCCCGGGTCCGGGCACAACCGCTGGCACCCGGACATCCCGCCCGCTCGCGACCGTGCGCCCGGGAGAGCCGATCACGCTCGAGACGCGGGACGGTCTCGACTGCGCGCCTCCGGCCGGAGAGCACGGTCGCCGACGTGCCTCGCGATCGACCTGCGCCTCGCCCACCCGCTGACCGGCCCCGTCTTCGTCGACGGCGCCGAGCCCGGCGACGTGCTCGCGGTCGAGCTGCTCGAGCTCGAGTGCGGCTACGTTCGGCTTCACCTGCATCGTGCCCGGCTTCGGCTTCCTCGCGGACGTCTTCCCCGAGCCCTATCTCGTCAAATGGCGGATCGACGGACGGCTATCGCCCGCTCGGACGACCTGCCCGGCGTTGCCGATCCCGGCGCGACCTGTTCCCCGGCGTGATCGGCGTCGCGCCGTCGCACGAGCTGATGGAGGAGATCGCGTCGCCGCGAGGACGAGCTCCGCGCGCGGGGCGGTGCCGTGGCCGACGATGCGCCCGAGGTGGCCATCCCGGCGCTCGCGGCGGCCGGGCTGCGAACGATTCCCCCTCGGGAGATCGGCGGCAACACGGACGTGCGCGGCTTCGTCGCCGGCAGCACCGTGTACTATCTGCCGGTGCACGTGCCCGGCGCCCTGTTCTCGCTCGGCGACCTCCACTTCGCGCAGGGCGACGGCGAGACGCTGCGGCGTCGCGATCGAGATCGCCGGGGCCGTCACGGTTCGCTTCGACGTGCGCAAGAGCGCCGGCTGGCCGCTTCGCTTTCCCGCGTACGAGACGCCGACCGAGCCCGGCGCGGCGCTCGTTTCGCCACGACGGGAATGTCCGATCGACGCCCGACGGCCGCAACGAGTCGCTCGACCTCGACGCTGGCCACCCGCGGCGCGTGCTCGAGATGATCGCGTACCTCGAGCACGTGCGCGGCCTCACGACGGAGCAGGCCTACATGCTCGTCAGCGTCGCCGTCGACCTGCGCCTCTCCGAGATCGTCGACGTCCCGAACCCGCTCGTCTCGGCGCTCCTGCCGCTCGACATCTTCGAGTCGTGACCGACGCCGAGGGCAGCGAGGCCCCCGGCGCGTTGCCGCGCGAGGAGATCGCGCGCCGGCGGCGGCGGCAGGAGGCGCTCGACTCGCTCGAGTACGAGCAGGAGCGGGAGGCGATGCTGCGCCAGCGGCTCGAGCCGCTGATTCGCGACGCGGACGCCTGGCAGCGCGGACGAGGCCGCGGTGGCGGGCATGAGCCGCCGAGGACGTCGAGACGCTCCGACGGATCGGCTTCGTGCAGCAGCGGCCGACCGGAGGACGCGCCGGCGCGCTTCGAGGCGCAGATCGCGGAGCTCGAGGCGATGATCGAGGACTCGCAACGCCGCCAGCGCGCGTTCGCCGCGTACGCGGAGGCGCTCGGGAGCTGTACTGGCGCGTTCCGGTCTTCGGAGCGCGGCACGTGAACGCCGCGCTCCCGCCGGGCGAGGCGGTCGAGGCGGTGAGAACCGCGTTCGTCGAGCACGCCCGCGGAGCGTGGCAGATGCCGTCGAAGGTCTACGTCGAGGCGCCGCCGGACGGCGACTTCCGCGCCATGCCCGCGGCCGGCGGAGGGTACGCGGTGCTGAAGTGGGTGACGTCATTCCCCGGGCAATCCGGCCCGCGGCCTTCCGACGGTGACGGGCGTCGTGCTGCTCTCCGATGCCGCGCAACGGGCGAGCTGCTGGCGCTGCTCGACGCCGGAGCGGTGACCGCGCTCCGGACCGGAGCCGCCGCCGTGCTGGCCGCCGAGACGCTCGCCCGCCCGCAGGCCGGCCGGGCCGCGGTCGTCGGCTGCGGCGTCAACGGTACGGGCCGTGGCGCGCACCTTCCTCGACCGCGGCCGCGAGGTCCTGCTCTTCGACGCACGACCCGGGCAGGCCGAGCTGGTCGCGGCCGAGCTCGGGCCGGCAGCATCGTCGACGGCCGACCTCGCCGAGGCGCTCGCCTGCGACGTTCTCGTCACGGTCACCCCGGGCCGCGAGCCGGTCCTCGGGGCCGGGACGCTGCGGCCCGGCCAGCACGTCAGCCTCATGGGCGCCGACGGGCCCGGCAAGGTCGGAGATCGATCCCGAGGAGCTCCTGCGCGCCAGGATCGTCTGCGACGAGTGGGAGCAGGCGAGCCACAACGGCGACATCGCCCGGGCCGTCGAGGCCGGGCGCATCGGCCGCGACGACGTGCGCCGAGCTCGGCCTCGTTCTGAGCGGCGCGCAGGCCGGCCGGCGATCCGACGACGAGATCACCGCGTTCGACTCGACCGGGCTCGCCGTGCAGGATCTCGCAGTCGCGCTCGCCGTCTACGAGCGCTATCGAGCCGAGCCGGGCGCCGACGCGTTTGCCGGCGTCACCGAGATCGAGCTTCGCTGAGCGGGCGGAGGGGCGGTGCGACCGCCCCTCCGGACTGCCGGCTGCGTGACCGCGGCCTGCGGCCGCGGTCCCGCACGCGCCGCTTGCTCCGGCTCGTTGCGTGACTAGCCGCGCAGCGGCACCGCGTAGCAGGGCATCGGAGCCCCCGTCGCGCCGCGGAGCTTGAGGGGGAAGCCGAGGAACGCGAACTCGTACTGCTTCTCGGCCGCGAGCTCCTCCATGTTCACGACCTCGATGATGTTCGCGCCGGCCGTGGCGAACATGTAGCAGTGCACCGGGAGGAACGCGTCCGGCTCGTCCCACGGCATCACCTCGAGGCCGATCGAGTCGCCGGCGATGCACATCGCGCCCGCTTCCTCGCACAGCCACTTCGCGGAGGGAAGGTTGATCCCCGGCGGCTTGTCGAGGTACCCGTCGAAGTCGGGCCAGACGGTCATCCGCCCGGTGCGGATCAGCACGACGTCCTTCGTCCGCAGCTCGACCCCCTGCTCGCTCGCAGCCTTCTTGCAGTCGTCGGGGGTCACGGCGTATGCCTCGGGCAGGCAGTCGACCCCGTGCAGGCCCGCGATGTCGAGCAGGACGCCGCGAGCGATGATCGGCGGGTACTTCTCGGGGCCGCCCTTCGTCCAGCAGCGGGCTCCGAGATCCTTCTCGGGCGTCCATCCGTTCCAGAACGTGTTGTAGAACCCGAAGTGGTTGAACGTGTCGACGTGCGTCCCGCAGTGCGTGTACATGTGGATCGAGTCGCCGCAGTAGCTGTGCTTCTCGAGGACCTTCGGGCCGACACCCGAGAGGTTGTCGTTGATCGTCCCCTGCGGCGTGTGGGTCATCCAGATTTCGTACTTCGGGTCGCCGGCGGCCAGCCACGACGGCATGCCGTTGAAGAACTCGACGTTCAGGTCGAACACGTGCCTCGCGTCGAGGTGCTCGAGGATCGCCTTGTTCGTCTCCGGCGTGATCCAGTTCAGGCGACCGATCTCGTCGTCGGGCCCCCAGGGGCTCTTCGACACCTTGACGCCGTCCTTCTCGAGCAGCGCCTCGAATACGAGAGTCTCTTCCGTCGTGGCCATCTACGCCTCCTATCGTGATGGGACTGCGCTTCGCTCCTCGACGAGCGACCCGTACAGATCGGGTCGGCGATGGTCGAAGAGCCGCATCTCGTACCTCCCGGGAGTCGGGAGAATGTCCTTCTCGCGGGCCTCGGCCGGCTCGATCTCGGCGACGAAGACGCCCTCGCCGGTAGCGCCGGCCTCCACCAGCCTGTTCCCCCAGACGTCGCAGACCTGGCTCCAGCCGCAGAACTGGGCGTCCCGCTCGCGCCCGACGCGGTTCGCGGTGAGGAGGAAGACGCGGTTCTCGTGCGCGCGGGCGCGGGTCAGCACGTCGGCGTTGGAGCGCGCCTCCATGGGCCAGTTCGTCGGCTGCGCCACGATCTCGGCGCCCTGCAGCGCGAGCGCGCGCGTGAGCTCCGGGAAGCGCAGGTCGTAGCAGATCTCGATCGCGATCCGGCCGAGCGGCGTGTCGAAGACCGGAAGCTCGTCACCGGCCTGGACGAACCGATCGACGCCGAGGAACGGCAGATGCGTCTTGCGGTAGCGGCCGACGAGCCCGTCCGGGCCCACCAGCACCGCCGCATTGCGCAAGACGTCTCCCTCGCGCTCGAGCAGGCCGGAGACGCAGTGGACGCCGAGCCGCGCGCACGCGCCCTCCAGCGCCTCGGTGAAGGGCCCGGGGATCTCCTCCGCGAAGCGCGACGCCTCCTCGGGGCTGTCGAACACGTAGCCGGAGCTGGCGCACTCCGGAAGCACGACGAGCGAGCACCCCGCGGCCGCCGCCTCCTCGAGCCGGGCGAGGCACAGGTCGCGGTTGTGGTCGAGCTCTCCGAGCCTCGGCTCGATCTGCGCCACTCCGACGAGCATCGCCGGGCGAGTATAAGTCCGCTGTGCCCTACACCGTCCGCTTCTACTACGACCTCGTCTGCCCGTACAGCTACATGGAGTCGCGAGCGGTCGAAGCCGCCGAGGACTCGCGGGCGATCATCGCCGAGTGGATGCCGCTCGAGCTGCGTCCGTCGCCGAAGCCCTTGCTCGAGCCGCGCGGCGACCATCTGCGCACGGACTGGACGAGCGTCGTCTACCGGCGCGCCCTCGAGCGCGGCATCGAGATCCACCTGCCTCGCTACCAGCCTCGCTCGACCCTGCCTCTCGGCGCCTGCCTCTGGGCTGCCGAGCAGGGACGGGACCGCGAGCTCCGGCACGCGTTCTACGAGGCGTTCTTCTGCGAGGGGGAGGACATCGCGACGGACGCCGAGATCGCGCGCGCCGCGGTCCGGGCGGAGCTCGATCCGGACGAGGCGCTCGTCGCCGCCTACGCGCCGGACCGCATCACGCGCCTGACCGAGATCCGCCGTGAGGCCGAGAGTCGCGGCGTGTTCGGCGTCCCCGCGCTGCTCACCGACGAGCGCCGCTGGCACTGGGGCATGGGCGGCGTCGAGCGGCTGCTCGCCGGGAAGCCGCTCGTCCCGCGCTCCGGCTAGAGCGAAGCAGGCTGCGGCCGCGTTGCGTGACCGCGGCCCCCGTACCGAGCCCTCACGGGCTCGGAGGAGCTTCGCGGCCTGGCGGCCTACGGCCGCGGCCGCTGCGCGGCGCGCTACCGCGCGCCTTGCCCGACCCCGAGGCGCTCGAGCAGCGCGTCGGCGTCGGCGTCGATCTCGACGGGAACGTAACGGTCCTCGATCGGGTCGGGCGTCTTGAGCCCGTCGCCCGTCACGAGCAGGACGACACGATCGTTCTCGGCGATCTGCCCCCTGCGCAGAGCCTCCCGCAGCGCCCCGAGCGTGACGCCCGCGGCCGTCTCTCCGAAGACGCCGGTCGTCTCCGCGAGCAGCGCCATGTTGACGCCGATCTCGTCCTCCGGTGTGACGTGGATGTCGCCGTTCGTGCGCCGTGCCGTCTCGACGGCGAGCTCCCCGTCGGCGGGATTGCCGATCGCGAGGGAGCGCGCGATCGAGTTGGGCCGTACCGGCGTGACGCGCCGATCCTCGGCGAAGGCCGTCGCGACGGGGGCGCAGCCCTCGGCCTGCCCGCCGTACATGCGTGGCTGACCGCCCTCGACGAGCCCGAGCTCGAGCAGCTCCTCGAAGCCCCGGCTGACCTTCGAGTACATGGCCCCGGACGCGATCGGCGCGACGACGGCGTCCGGGCAGCTGCCAGCCGAGCTGCTCGGCGATCTCGAAGCCGAGCGTCTTCGAGCCCTCCGCGTAGTAGGCCCGCAGTCCGACGTTGACGAAGCCCCAGGGCACCTCGAACGAGAGCTCGACCGTGAGCCGGCTGCAATCGTCGTAGGTGCCGCGCACCGCGTAGATCGTCGCGCCGTACACGGCAGTCGCGACGAGCTTCTCGGGCTCGAGATCGGCCGGGCAGAAGACCGCCGCCTCCATCCCCTCGGCAGCGGCCCGCGCTGCGACCGCGTTCGCGAGGTTGCCCGTCGACGAGCAGGCGAGCGTGTCGAGACCGAGCTCCTGCGCCTTCGCGCAGGCGACCGCGACGACGCGATCCTTGAACGAATGCGTCGGGTTCGCCGTGTCGAGCTTCAGGTAGAGCTCGGCGAGGCCGAGCGCCGAGGCCAGGCGGGGCGCCGCGACGAGCGGCGTGAACCCCGGAGCGAGGCGAGGCTGCGCCGGCGGCTCCACGGGCAGCAACGCGGCGTAGCGCCAGATCGAGAGCGGCCCCTGCTCGAGCGAGGCCCGCGTGACGCTCTTCCGCAGCGACGTCGAAGTCGTAGACGGGGTCCAGCGGCCCGAAGTCGCGCGGGCACACGGCGAGCGGGCCGAGCTCGTGCTCAGTCTCCGCAGAGACGACAGCGTAGGGACGTTGCGGGCACTTGATCCACCTCCGTCTCGCTCGACATCCTTCCGAGCCAGTGCCGTCGGCTCGGCCGGGCTTGGCACCTTGCTTCGCGGAGCAGGTTGCCGAGGCTTCAACGGGCCGGTTCCCTCAGCCTCTCTCGATGTAGAGCGGGACGTGGCCCGCTCTTCGGTTGCAGTATAACCCAGCTACGGAAACGACCTCACATGCCGATCTACTCGAGCTGCTGCGGCGCGAGGCAGAGCGAGGCAAACCGGGCTACGCCCCGGCTGACCGACGACGCCGTCGCGGAGACGCTGACGACGGCCGCCGCGCTCGTGCGGGAGCGCGAGGCGTCCGATCCTGGCCGCCAACCAGGCAGACGTCGAGGATGCCCAGGACCGGCTCGACGACGGCCTGCTCGACCGGCTCCGTCTGGATCCGAGCCGGATCGAGGGTCTCGCCGAGCAGGTGAACGGGACGGCGAAGATCCCGCCGCTCGAGCGCGAGATCGCCTCCTGGACGCTGCCCAACGGTCTCGAGGTACGCGAGCGCCGCATCCCGATCGGCACGGTCGGCGCGAACTTCGAGGCTCGACCGAACGTCGCGCTGGACGTCGCGGGGCAGCTCCTCAAGAGCCTCAATACGGCCGTGCTCAGGACCGGCGGCGCCGCCCTGCGTACGGTGACGGTCCTCGTCGACGAGGTGCTGCGCCCGGCGCTCGAGCGCGCCGGCCTGCCTGCCGGCGCCGTCGGGCTCGTTCGAACGGCCGACCGCGAAGGCGCCCACGCGCTGGTCTCGCTCCCGAAGCAGATCCCGCTCGTCATCCTGCGCGGCAGCGGGCGAGACAACCGCGGCGCTCGCCCGCCTCGCGGCGGAGAACGGCGTTCGCACCCTGGCCCACGCCGAGGGCGGCGGCGTGCTCTACGTCCACGAGACCGCGGACCCCGCCAAGGCCCTGGCGGTCGCAGAGGCGAGCCTTGACCGCCTCGGAGTCTGCAACCGGCTCAACCTCTGCCTCGTCGACCGGGAGGCCCGCGCGGTCCTTCCGGCACTCGTCAGCCTCTTCCGCCGGCTCGGAGCTCGAGGTGCGAGGCACACCCCGCGCGCTGGAGATGCTCGACAACGGGCTCCTGCCGCTCGACACGCCGATCGGCTACGAGTGGGCAAGCGACGAGAGTCGAGTCGCCACCGTGTCCGTCGACGTCGTCGACTCGCTCGACGACGCCGTCGCGGTCGCCAACGAGCACACCTCGGGCCTGGCCGCCGCGATCATCGCCGAGGACGGCGCAACGGCCGCGCAGTTCCTCGAGAGCTATCGCGGCACCGCGGCGTTCTGGAACGCGAGCACCCGGTTCACCGACGGGTACGCGCTCACGGGCGCACCGGAGACCGGCATCAACGTCGACCGAACCCCGGGTCCGCGTGGGCCCGTCACGTACCGCGACCTCTGGCTGCGGCAGTACCAGGTCATCGGAGACGGGAGCCAGCGCCGATGACGCGTAGCGTCATCGGCGCCTGTAGGGGCCGGACCTGTCCGGCCCACCGGCTGCTGCCCCCGGCAACGGGAGTGCGGTACCGGTGAGGCGCCCGCTCGTGGTGAAGCTCGGGACGAGCCTCATCGTCGGCTCGCGCCAGCACGTGCGGCGCCAGGTGCTGCGCGAGCGCGGCCGCGAGATCGCCCAGATCGTCAAGGACGGCACGCCCGTCTGCGTCGTCTCCTCCGGAGCGATCGCGCTCGGGCTCCCGCGCCTGGGCCTCGACCGACGGCCGCGCAGCATGCCGCGGCTCCAGGCGGCCTCGGCACTCGGCCAGGCGCGGCTTCACGCGGCCTGGGAGGAGGCGCTCGCGCCGCACCGCATCCCGGCGGCGCAGATCCTGCTCACGTCGATCGACGTCGCGGAGCGCTCGACCTACGTGAACGCCCGCAACGCCCTCAACGCGCTGTTTGCGCTCGGCGCCGTGCCGATCGTCAACGAGAACGACACGACGGCGACCGACGAGATCACGTTCGGCGACAACGATGCGCTCGCGGCGCAGGTTGCCGTGCTCACCAGAGCGCGGCTCCTGATCCTGCTGACCGAGGTCGACGGCGTGCTGTCCCGGGCGCCCGGCACACCCGGAGCCCAGGTGATCTCCGAGGGCTCGTCGGTGCGGACGGCCGTGCTCGGCGGCGCCTCTCCGCTCGGCAAGGGTGGGATGCGCAGCAAGGTGCTGGCCGCCGAGGTCGCAGCGGCCGCCGGTATCCCGACCGTGATCGCGGGCGGATCGGCCAAGGACGTCCTGCTGCCGGTCCTCGCCGGCGAGCCGCGTGGTACCCGCTTCGCCGCCGACGAACGGGCGCCGTCCGCGTTCAAGCTCTGGCTGCGCTTCGGCAAGCCCGTCTCGGGAAGGCTCCGGGTCGACGACGGCGCCAAAGCGGCGCTGATCAACGACGGCGCGAGCCTCCTCGCGGTCGGCGTCGCCCGCTGCGAAGGCCGCTTCGAGGCCGGCGACGGAGTCGAGATCATCGGCCCTGACGGCCTCGCCTTCGCGAAGGGAATCGCGAGCGCCGGCGCCGCACAGTTGCGGCGGCGCCCCCGCGGCCTCGAGGTCGTGCACCGCGACCGGCTCGTCCTCTACTAGAGGCTTGATGTGGATTCGTGCTTCTGGGGAGGGTATGCACCAAGGAGCAGGGCTTCCTCGGTCGGTGGCAATGCTGGCTCCGCGAGCCTTGCGGCGCCCACCGATGCGTAACACGCCCGTCGCCATCATCGCGCAAGCCGGGCCGGCTCGAACGCCCCGCGTCCCCTATGGCACATGTTAACACGGTGCATAGGAGCATGAAAGAACCTCCGAGCCTGAGCGGCTCGGTCGGGGCGGCGCCGGATCGGCGGCGACAGATCGTCGGCGCTAGATCGGCCGCGTGATCGCGCCCTCGGACGCCGAGGAGACGAGCGAGGCGTACTTCGCGAGCACGCCGCTCTCGTAGCGCGGCGGCGGGGGCGTCCAGTCGCGTAACCGCGCCTCGATCTCGGCGTCGGCAACGTCCATGCTGATCTCGCGAGCCTCGACGTCGATCGTCACGGTGTCGCCGGTGCGCACGGCGGCAATCGGCCCGCCCCGGAAGGCCTCCGGCGACACGTGCCCGATCATGAAGCCGTACGTCGCCCCGGAAAAGCGGCCGTCCGTGACGAGGGCCACCGAGTCGGAGAGCCCCTCCCCCACGATGGCCGCGGTGATCTGCAGCATCTCCGGCATCCCGGGCCCGCCCGCGGGCCCCTCGTAGCGGATGACGACGACGTCGCCGGGCTCGATCAGGCCGGCCTTGACGGCAAGGAAGCAGTCGGGCTCGGAGTCGAAGACTTTCGCGGGCCCCTCGTGGTGCATCCGGCCGTGACCGGCAAGCTTGATGACGCAGCCGTCGGGCGCGAGGTTGCCCCGAAGGATCGCCAGGCCGCCCCGCGACTTCACCGGCCGGTCGATCGTCGCCACGACCTGCTGGCCGGGCGCCTCCTCGACGTCCTCCGCCAGCTGGGCGAGCGTTCGGCCGTCCACGGTCATCGCGTCGCCGTCGACGAGCCCTCGCTTGAGCAGCTCGCGGCTTACGAGCCCGAGGCCGCCGGCTTCGTAGACGTCCGTCGCGACGAAGCGGCCCCACGGCTTCATGTCGGCGATGACGGGCGTGCGCTCGAGGATCACGTCGAAGTCGTCGATCGTGAGCGGCACTCCGAGCTCACGGGCAACGGAGAGCAGGTGGAGGACGCCGTTCGTCGAGCCTCCCATCGCCGCGATCGAGGCGATTGCGTTCTCGAAGGCGGTGCGGGTGAGGATGTGCGAGGGCCTGATGTCCTTGCGGACGAGCTCCATCACGGCACGGCCGGCCTGCTCGGCCGCCTCCTCCTTCTTCGGATGGAGCGCCGGGATCGCGTTCAGGCCGCCGGGCGACAGCCCGATGAACTCGAGGATCGTCGACATCGTGTTCGCTGTGAACTGGCCGCCGCACGCGCCGGCGCCCGGACAGGCGACGGACTCGAGCGCGTGGAGCTCGCCCGGCGTGATCTTGCCGACCGCGCAGGCGCCGATCTGCTCGTAGACGTCCTGGATCGTGACGTCGCGGCCGCCGAGCCGGCCCGGGGCGATCGTGCCGTTGTAGAAGCAGAGGCCCGGGATGTCGAGCCGCGCGAGCGCCATCATCGCGCCCGGCATCGTCTTGTCGCAGCCGACGAGGCAGACGAGGCCGTCGAGCAGGTGCCCTCGCGCGACCAGCTCGATCGAGTCGGCGATGATCTCGCGCGACACGAGCGAGCAGCGCATGCCCGCCGTTCCCATGGAGACGCCGTCCGAGACCGAGACGGTGTTGAACTCGATCGGCGTGCCGCCCGCCGCCCGGACGCCCTTCTTGACGTGCTGGGCGAGCTCGCGCTGGTTCAGGTTGCACGGCATGGTCTCGATCCACTCCGTCGCCACGCCGATGAGCGGCTTGGCCAGATCCTCGTCGGTAAAGCCGACCGCCTTGAGCATCGCGCGCGCGCCGGCTCGCTCGAAGCCGTCGGTGATGGCGGAGCTGTGTCGCTTGGCGGGATCGGACGGGCGTGCGTACGGGTTCTCGGTCATGGCGGGATCGTATCGCCGCTCGGGCGAACGCTCCCGTTACCCCTCCGGTCCCTCGGCTTCGGCGGGCCATCGCCGGCCGCCGCCGCGGTCCTCGCTGCGCCCGGGGCGCACGCCGACGATCCCCTCCCACAGATACCCCGCGGCGTTCGCGACGTGCCAGACGAGCAGCAGCGCCTGGATCCTGATCGCGTGCCCGTGCCGGTACCGGCGAAATGCCTCGCTGTGGAGCCCGAGGTAGAACGACGGCTCGAGCCGGATGCGCTCGCCCTCGCGTTCGCGATGCAGACGGTGAAACAGGCACGCCCCGCGGCCGTAACGGAAGTGCTGCCCGCAGAAGCTCCTGAACGTGAGGAAGTGATAGTGGCGCACCAGCGCCTCGGGGATGTAGTGCATGTGGCCGCCGGCGCCGATCCAGCGATCGCAGAAATCGCGGTCCTCCGACGTCCGGAGCCGCGGCTCGAAGCCCCCGAGCCGGCGAAGCCCTGCGGCCGGGACCGCCAGATTGTTCGTGGTGAAGAACGCGGCGTCCCCTCGCTCCGAGTTGTGCCGCTCGTACCCGGCGTCGATGATGAGCTGGCTGACCGCCGAGTACGAGTTCTGCTCCAGCGCGTTGACCGTGTGACCGCCGAGAATCACGTCGGGCGCGGCCGAATGACCGCTGCCGAGCCGTTGCAGCCAGTCGGGCGCGGGCCGGCAATCGTCGTCCGTGAAGACGAGCAGATCGCCGCGCGCCTGCGCCACCGCGGCGTTGCGCGCGGTGGAAGGGCCCGCGTTCTCCTGGCGGATCAGCGCGACGTCGAGCCGGTCGCGCACGGCCGCGACGACGTCGTCGAGCGGCTCGTCACCGCCGTCGTCGACGACGATCGCCTCGAGCCGATCGCGCGGGTACTCGAGGCGGGCCAGCGCCTCCAGGCATTCGGCCAGCTGACCGGGACGCCGGTAGGTCGGCACGATCACGGAGCACGAGGGAAGGCGGGCGTCAGGAGCCATGCCGCACGGTCATGTTGCCTGCTGAGGCACGCCGGCGTACCGGGCACGATGAAGCTCGGAGTCGGTGAACCGGTTGTCGCTCGGCCCGTAGCCGCCTCGCACGTACCCGACGAGCTCCCCCGCGGCGTCGGCCGCGAGCTCGACCCAGATCAACCCGATCAGGCGCAGGTCGAGCGCGCGGCCCGTCCGTCTGACCTCCCGGAAGATGGCGGGAAAGCGACGGAAGGGGATGAGCGGAGCACCGGCGACGTAGAGAAGGCGCCGACCGGCCGGCCACTCGCGGGCGCAGTCGACCGACCAGAGGCGACCATGGTCGAAGCGTGCGCGCAGCGACGCTCGCCCGACCACGTTGAGGTGCCGCGTCCGAGCGGCCGGCTCGTACCAGAGCTCGTGGCCCTGGTCGCGGAGGTTGGCCTGGAGGCCCCATTCCGAGCTGAGCTGGGTCGCGAGGTCAGTGCCGAAGGCCAGGAGAAGGTCTCGCTTGTAGGCGGCGTTGTGGCCGGGTAGACGGCTCATCGTGCAGGCCTCCGGCCGCTCGATCCACGGGCCGAAGTCGATGAAGAAGTTCGCCCAGCTGACCTTGCTGCGTGGGTTGCCGCAGATCATCGCCGGGCCGACTGCCGCCCAGCCCTCGCGATGGCTGTCGATCAGGGCCTCGGCCCAGTCCGGCTCCGGGAACGAGTGCGTCTCCCCGAGGACGACGACCGGTGCCCGCGCAGCCTGAATTCCCGCCGCGCGAGCCCGATGGAGCAACGTCATCGCGTCGCTTCCGACCTCCACGACCTGGACCGCGGCGAATGCCGCGCGGACGTCGTCGGGCAGGCCCAGCGCCTCCTCCGAGGGGGTCACGATCACGAGCTCGATGCGGTCTCGCGCCGACTGGGCCACGAGATGGTCGAGGGTCTTGCGGATGGTGTCGAGCGTGTCCGTCGGGAGGATCACCGACAGCTCGAGGCCGCCGCTCATCGGTCGCCCCTCGCGTAGCGCAGCCGGTGGACCTCGATCTCGGTGAGCCGCTCGACGGCGCGGTCGCTCGAGCCGCGGAGGTAGCCGAGGCACTCCCCGGCGGCGCTGACCAGGAGCGAGACGACGAGCGCCGGCACGATCCGGAGCCCAAGCCCAGGGACAGCGGCCGATGCGACGCACGTCTCCGATCGCGCGGTAGCCTCGAACGGCCGGAATCAACGGTGACGCGGCCGCGAACCCGAGGCGCCGCGCCGTGGACCACTCCAGCGATCGGGCCGATGCGAACTCACGGCCGGCGGCGAACCGCTCCGAGATCCACGCCCGCGGCTGGCTGACGTTGACGTGGCGGGTGCGCGCGGCGGGCGCGAAATAGAGCTGGCGCCCGCGGCGCACGAGGTCGTCCGTCAGCAGCGTGTCCGAGATCATCATGTCCGTGAGGCCGTCCCCGTACTCGAGGAGCTCGTTGCGCTTGAAGGCGCCGTTGTGCCCCGGGATGCGAGATCGCGGGCCGGGCTCTCCCCGCTCGATCCAGGGCCCGTAGTCCAGGAGGAAGCCCGACCAGCTGATGGCGCTCTCGGGGTTGCCGTTCACCATTGCGGGGCCGACGGCGGCCCAGGGCCCGCGGTGGGCCTCGAGCAGCGCTTCCTGCCACCCGGGCTCCGGGAACGAATGCGTCTCCCCGAAGACCACGATCGGCGCGCTCACCGCTTTGACGGCGGCCGCCCGCGCCTCGTGGAGATGGGCGAACGCGCTCTCGCCCACCTCGACGACGCGTATGGCCCCGAACCCGTCCTTGACGTCGTCCGGAAGCGTCAGACGGTCGGCCGACGGCGCGGCGATCACGATCTCGAGACGCTTCCGTCCCGCCTGCTTGCCGAGCGAAGCCATGATCTCCCGGATCGTCTCGAACCTGTCGGCGGGCAGGATCACCGTGAGATCGAACGCTCCGTCAGCCTGCATCGAGGCCTCCCACGGGAGTCACGCGTCCGGGCGCGTCGGTGGACGAGGCCGCGCGCGGACGCACGTGATCGAGTCGGCGAACTTCGATCTCGGACATGCGCCCTGCAGCCCACTCGCTTGGCCCGAGCGCATAACCGAGGAGCTCGCCCAGCGCGCTCGCAGTCAGGCCGATGAAGGCGGCCGGGAGGATCTGCGGCAGGAGCTCGCCGGCGCAACCGGCCTCGTGAACGTCCCTCCAGGTCCTGCGGAGGCGCACGAAGGGGATGAGCGGTGAGCCGCCCGCGTAGGCGAGGCGGCGGCTCCAGGCCCAGTCGGCCGACCGCGCCGCTGCGAACGTCCACCCGATCACGAAGCGCTCCTCGAGCCACGACTTGGGCCGATCGACGTTCAGGTGGCGCGAGCGCGCGGCCGGCGCGAAGTAGAAGCGGTGCCCGTGCGCCCGCAGATCGTCGATGAGCATCTTGTCCTGGATGATCAGCTCGTCGAGGCGGTCGCCGTACGCAACGAGCGCGGCGCGCTTGAACGAGCTGTTGTGCCCGGGCACCTCCCGTACGGGCCCCTCGCGGCCGGGCGCGAGCCAGCGGCCGTAGTCGATCACGAGGTTCGACCAGCTGACAGTGCCGCTCGGGTTCGCGTTCGCGAACGCCGGGCAGACCCCGGTCCAGTCCCCTTTGTGCGCCTCGATGAGCGCGCGTGCCCAGCCGGGCTCGGGGAAGCAATGTGTCTCGGCGAACACGATGACGGGCGCGGTCGCCGCGCGCACCCCGGCGGCTCGCGCGCGATAGAGCAATTCGAAGTTCCCCTCGCCGACGTCGATCACCTGCACGGCGCCGAATCCCTGCCGCGCCTGTTCGGGGAGGGCCAGCCCATCGGCGAACGGCGTCACGACGACGAGCTCGACGTGGTCGCGCGCCGACTGTGCCTGCAGGGAGGCGACGAGCTCCTCGACGGCGTCGAAGGCGTCCGTGGCCACGACGACCGAGAGGTCGAGCTTATCGGCGGTACTCAACCGGAGCTCCCCGGAGGCGTCACGCTGTGCGGCGCGGCGGCCACGTCGACGGGCTTGCCGGTCGTGGCCGACTCGAGCACGGCGAGAGCGATCTGCAGGGCGCGCCTGCCGTCGTCGAGGGTGCAGCCGGGCTCCTTGCCCTCGTGAATCGCCTTGGCGAAGTGCCGCCACTCGGCGTCGTAGGACGTGTCGAACGCGCCTCCCCGACGAAGCTCGGACACGTTGCCCGCCAGCTGCCCGGCGGACGCGGCGATGCGGCGCAGGCGCGTGCCCGGCGCCCCCGGGAGATCCTCGAGGCTGCGCAGCTCGAACCCGTCCGAGCGGTAGAGATCGAGCTGCAGCGTCGCCGCGTCGCCGTAGAGGGTCAGCTCGTTGCTGATCGTGGTCGAGTCGCACACGAGTCCGCTGACCAGCGTCGAGGTGGTCGTGCGGCCGGTCACCGAGACCGTCTGGTCGTCTCCGCGGCCGGCGCTGCTCCAGGCTGCGACCTGCTCGATCTCCTCACCGAGGAGGAAGCGCCAGAGGTCGAAATGGTGCACGCCCTTCTCGAGGACGCTGCCCCCGCCCGACAGCCGTTTGCGCCTCCAGTCCGGGAGGCCCGGGCGGGACACGACCGGGTCGCTGTAGACCGAGCGGACGGCCTGGATCCGTCCCAGCCCTCCGGACGCGATCAGGCTGCGCGCCTCGCGCACCAGCCGGTGCCAGCGCAGGTTGAAGCCGACCTGGGCTCTCACCGGCGACGAAGCGGCGCGCTCGATCAGCCGATCGGCCTCCTCGAGCGAGAGCGAGAGCGGCTTCTCGACGAAGACGTGCTTGCCGGCCTCGACGGCGGCGAGCGCGACCTCGACGTGCTGCGCGGCCGGAACGCACACCGTCACCACCTCGACGATCGGATCGGCGATGAGCGCCGCGGCATCCTCGTGGCGCCGGGCAACTCCGAACCGCCCGGCAACCTCTGCGAGCACCGCGGCATCGACGTCGGCGAGCGCCACGACCTCGACCTCGTCGATCCGGCCGATGGCCGGCAGATGGCGGTCTCGCGTCGCGAAGCCGCAGCCGATGATGCCGACGCGGAGCGGCGTGGTCATCGCGCCTCCCAGTCTGCCGCGGCAACTCCGGTACGGGCTTGCCCGCGGGCAGTGCTCGCCTCACAGGCCTCGTAGAGCGCGTCGAGGCGCAAGAGAACCGTGTCGAGCGAGTGCCGCCGGGCGAGCTCGAGGCCTCGAAGGCGAAGCCGGTCGCGCTCCCCTGAAGAGGAGAGGAGGCGCTCGACAGCCTCGGCGGCCGTCGAGATCTCGCGATCCGGCAGGTGCAGGCCGCCCTCCTCGGCGATCTCGGCGAGCCCGCCGCGGGCACCCATGGCGACGACCGGTACGCCGCGCGCCATGGCCTCGAGCAGAGCGAGGGGATAGACGGCCGCTTCGCGGCTGATGAGAAAGACGTCGAGGCGGTCGAGCCACGGGACGACGTCCTCCTGCTCCCCGACGAAGCGAATCCGCTCGCCGACTCCCCGCTCGGCCGCGAGGCGCTCCAGACCCGGCGCGCGGGACCGTCACCCACGAGAATCGCCTCGCAAGCGGTCCCTCTCGCCGCCAGCTCGGACACGACGTCGACGAGCAGCTCGGTGCGCTGCTGCTCCACGAGCCGGCCGACGAAGCCGATGGTCGCCGTCGTCGGCCCGGTTGGCAAAGCGTCGAGAATCGGGACGCAGACTGCGTTCGGGACGACCGTGATCCGCGCCTCGTCGAGCCCGCAGGAGACCATGGCACGCACCATCCCGTCCGACAGCGCGACGAAGCGTGTGTCGCGGCGCCGGTGGAGGCGATAGATCGCCCGGTATCTCGCGGCGCGGTCGAGAACGCGGGGGAAATGCTCCGTGTACACCATCGGCGTTCGCGGCAGTGCGGTCAGCGCCGCCAGGTGTGTCCCGATCGCTGCCGTGTGGAGGTGCAGGATCGACGGCCGCGTGCTGCGCAGGAAGCGGCCAAGCCGCTGCAGCCCGATCGGGCTGCCACCGGCGTTCATGCGGAAGCGAACGGCGACTCCCTCGTCCACAAGCGCGTCGCCGACAGGTCCTCGCCCGTCCAGGAAGCACACCCGATGAGTACGCGAGCGCTGCTCGTTGGCTGTCCGAGCAACCGCCGCCACCTGGCGCTCGATGCCGCCGACGCGGCCGGACCAGAGGACGTGCAGCACGTCGCACGAGCGCCGGGCCGGAGCCTGCGCCGGGGCCTCGGTCGAGGGGCTAGGCAAGATCGGTGTCTCCCCGCGTCAGGTACCAGGCGTCGAGCCTCTCGGGAACCCGCCCGGCCTGCTCCGAGAGAGCGCGGCCGACGACCTTCAGGTCGCCGCGCAGGGGAACGAAGCCCGCCCTCAGAAAGGCTCGCCGTGCCCACGGCCTCGGGTCCTTGTGCTCGCACACGACACGTTCGCAACCTGCGGCCGCCAGGCGGCGAACCGATTCGCACAGCAGAGCTCGGAGGCTCTGGGAGTCCCGGGCGAGCACGTCCACGACGCGGCCGCGTCGGCCGCTCGGCGAGTCCTGGACGCCGATGACCGTGAAGCCGTGGAGCTCGCGTTCACGGTGCACGCCCAGGATCGTCCATTGCGCGCCCGGGCGCTCCAGCCAGCGCCAGCGGAGGTAGGCGGCATCGCGAATGCGGATGCACGGCGCGAACGAGCGGGAATCGAACGCCAGCTCGTCGACGCCCGGGCCGAGGTCCTCCAGCGCGGTCACCGCCAGGCGCGGGGAGGGCAGTGAAACGAGCCTGCCATGCAGCTTCACGACCGGCGTGGCGAGTCGTCCGCCGGCGCCCAGCTCGTGGGGGCCGGTGAGAAGCCGCACCCACTTCGGCAGGGACCCGAGCAGAGAGCCGCCGCCGTGCCGGCCCATGAGCGTGACCGTTCGGTCCGTGGGGAATCCGAGGCGGACGTCGAAGCCGCGGCTGACCGCAAGGAAGGACTGTACGAGCCTCCCCACACCGCCCTGACCGCGGTACTCCGGCAAGATCATGGTGTCGCAGCCGAGCGCAAGCTTGACGCGCCGTCCGTCGAGCCACATGTCGAAGCCCATGTGCGCAAGGTGTCCTACGGGAGCGCCGTCGTGTATCAGCAGGTGGACGAGCGCCGGCCCCGCCGGAGCCTGCCGGAACTGCCATCGCCACTCCTCGATCGACCTCCGGCGCCCGTGCACCCGATCGAAGATCTCGAGGATCGCGGCCTCGTCCCCCGGCTCGTAGGCGCGCGCCGCGAGGGCTGCGCCGAGCTGCGCCTGGTCGCCTCGCGTCCCGGTCTGCGTCAACTCGCACCTTCCGGCCAGCCGAGGTACTCCGTCTCCCACCAGAGCTCCGGCAGCGCCAGGCGGCGGGCGAGATGGGGCTTGAGGAACCTGAACTGCGACCGGTAGGCGCGGCAGGCGTGGCCCTTGGACCGCAGCTCACCCCACCCCGGCCGGAAGCGCGCCCAGGTCAGGCCGCGTCCGATCAGAGCAAGAGCGCCGGCGGCCGCGCGTCCCGGTACGCCGCGGCCGGGGGCATAGGGCCGCTCGACGTAGAAGCCGATCCGAGCACGCCCGGGGAGCCGCTCGAGCGCCAGCCGCGTGAGCCAGGCGTGGTCGACATGCGTGAGCGGGTATCCGGGCAGCAGCACGAGATCCGCGTCCAGGTGGGGGCCGAGCTCGAGCCACACCTGGTCGCCGTCCCGGTCGCCGGCGTACTGAACGTCGGGGAAATGCAGCCACACAGGCCGGGCGCCGAGCGCGAGGCACGCCGCCCTGTCCTCCTCACGACGGCCGCGGGCCGCAGATCCCTCGGTCGCAAAGCCGCAGGCTCGATCCCAGTCACCGGCCGGGCCCGATGCGGCGGGGTCTCCGGCGAAGACGGTGACGACGGAGAGCACCGCACCCTCGCGGGAGGCCCGCGCGATCGTCGCGCCCATCGACAACGCAGCGTCGTCGAGGTGCGGCGAGACGATGGAGACCCGTCCCCAGCCGTCCGACATCATCACGCCCGCGGCCCTTCACGGCCGCGACCGTGCGGCGCGCAGCGCCGCCGGCCGCCTGTGCCCACCCTTCCCATCCGAACTCAGCATAGGCATCCAAAGGCACAACGAAACCCCCAGGTGCACGGCGGTCCGGTGGTCGGAGAGGCCATCTGCCGATCCGGCGGCGCTTCGGCAGACGCACCGCGACGGGTCCTTCTCGACATCCTTACCTTTCGGACTAGCTTTTCCACAGCACGTGACTACAGTTATTGGTGGGTGGGGAACGTGTCAGTGCTGCGGCAGCTCGATAATGGACCGAGAACGGTCGTGCTCGGCGGTGGACCGGCCGGGCTGACGGCCGCCTACGTGCTCGCCCGCGCGCAGCGACCGGCCGTCGTCTACGAGGCCGACGGCACGGTCGGGGGCATCGCGAAGACCGTCGAGTTCGACGGCTATCGCTTCGATCTCGGCGGGCATCGCTTCTTCACGAAGCTCCAGCCGGTGCAGCAGCTGTGGACCGACATGCTCGGCTCGGAGCTGCTCACGCGGCCCCGGCTCTCGCGCATCTACTACGACGGCACGTACTTCTCCTACCCGCTCAAGCTCGGCGACGTCGTGCGACGCCTCGGCGTGATCGAGTCCGCGCGCTGCGCGCTCTCCTACCTCACGACCCGCCGCGGCTCGAAGCACCCGGAGACGTTCGAGGACTGGGTGACGGAGCGCTTCGGCCGGCGCCTCTACGACGCGTTCTTCCGCTCCTACACGGAGAAGGTCTGGGGCATCCCGGGGTCGGAGATCCGCTCGGAGTGGGCCGCCCAGCGGATCAAGAACTTCTCGCTCGTCGCGGCGGTGCTCGACATCCTCAAGCTGCGCCGCGGACACGTCACCACCCTGATCGAGGAGTTCCTGTATCCGCGACTGGGCCCGGGCCAGATGTGGGAGGCCTTCCAGGAGTACGTCGAGCAGGCCGGGATCCCGGTCGAGCTCAACCACCGCTGCGTCGCCATCCGCCACGACGGCGAGCGGGCGCACAGCGTCGTCGTTCGGACGAACGGCGAGGAGTACGAGCAGTCGGTCGACGCCGTTCTCTCGTCGCATCCCGCTCAACGAGCTCATCCTCAGCCTCGATCCGCTCGCCGCCCGACGAGGTGGTGGCCGCCGCGAAGCGGCTGCGCTACCGGTCACTCTGCCTCGTGGCGCTGATGACGACCGAGCAAGAGCCGTTCCCGGACAACTGGATCTACCTGCACGACCCCGACGTCCGCGCCGGGCGCGTCCAGAACTTCGGAGCCTGGAGCGAGAGCATGGTGCGCCCGGGGACGACGCTGCCTCGGGGTCGAGTACTTCTGCTTCGAGGGCGACGACATCTGGACGATGCCGCACGAGGACGCCGTCGAGCTCGCCAAGACGGAGCTGGCGCGCATCGGGCTGCTCGATCCCAGCCGGGTCATCAACGGCGTCAAGGTCAACGTGCCGAGCGCGTACCCGATGTACGACTCGGCCTACCGCGAGGCGGTCGACGTCATCCAGGCGTATCTCGAGCGCTTCGACGAACCTCAAGACCTTCGGCCGCAACGGGCTCCACCGCTACAACAACCAGGACCACTCGATGTGGACGGCCATGCTCGCGACGCTCAACCTCCTGCGCGGCACGACCTACGACGTCTGGTCTGTGAACGTCGAGGCCGACTACCTCGAGGAGGGTGAGGCGCCGGACCCGGTCATGGCCTCCGACCCGCTGGCGCTCGCCGAGGAGCTCGCCGTGCGCGCGTCGAACGGCTCGAGCCGGGCCGCGGAGCCTCAGCCGGCGACACGCTCGCCGAGGTAGGTCTCCTGAACCTCGTCGAACGGGCCGTCGGCGAGGATCCGGCCGTTCCGTAGCAGGAGCGCGCGCTCGCAGAGGCGCCGCAGCAGGTCGTGGTCGTGGCCGGCCGCGACGACGATGCCGCCGGCTCGGAGGATCTCGTGGGCGCGACCTTCGACCACCGCCCGGAACTCGTGGTCGAGCGCCTCGTGCACCTCGTCGAGCAGGAGGATCTCCGGCCCCCACTGGTCGACGGCCGCGTAGCCCAGCCTGGCGCGCATGCCTTCGGAGTAGCTGTGCACGGGACGCTCGAAGCTCTCGCCGAGGCCGCTGCGCGCCCGGATGTCGTCGAGCGCCTCACGCGACTCGCGACGCGACGCACCCGCCAGCACCCCGAGCAGCAGGCTGTTCTCGCGGCCCGTGAGGACGCCGAGCAGCCCGGCCTCCACCGAGAGCAGCGACGCGATCCGGCCGTGCACCTCGAGGTGGCCGGCGTCGGGGATCAGCACGCCCGCAAACGCTCGTAGCAACGAGGTCTTGCCGCTGCCGCTCGGGCCGAGCAGGGCAACGCCCTCGCCCGCCTCGATCGTCAACGTGACGTCTTCGAGCCCCCAGGCCTCGGCCTGGTGACGCCGCGTGCGCGCCATGACGGGCGTGAGGACGCGCCGCTGGCGGTCGAAGACAAAGCGAACGCCCAGACCCTCCGCACGGATCGAAGCCGTCACTCGACCACCTTGGCGAAGTCGCGCTGCTCGTAGCGATAGAGCGGGACGAACAGGAGCAGCATCACGATCGAGAAGCCGACCGGAATCAGGAGCTGCCACGCGGCCGGTCGCTGCCCGTAGATCAGCACGTCGCGGAAGGACTCGAACAGACCGGTGAGCGGGTTGAGCCTCACGAGATCGTTCGCCCGGCCGTGGATTTCGGACAGCGCGATCAGCCCGGGCGCAAGAAAGAACATCGTGCGTACGAAGCTGATGAAGAAGACGCGCAACTCGCGAAACCACAGGCCGAGCAGCGCGAAGAAATACCCGCACGAGACCGCGAGCAGGATCACCGCCAGGATCACGACCGGCAGCCACAGCACCGCGAGCGTCGGCGCGATGCCGTACGCGACCATCATGATCGCGACCAGGAGCAGGCTGGCGGTGAAGGCGATCGTCTCGGTCAAGACCCCGGAGACGGGGATGATCGACCGATCGAACGACATGTTGAGGATGATCGACCGGCGGAGGTTGACCGCCCCGAGCGCGTTGACGATCGAGCCCATGACGAGCTGGAAGGGAACGACCGCGCAGGCGATGCTGAGCCCCGGCGCGACGCCGGGCCGGTCAAGGACGAAGGTGGTGAGCATCAGGTAGACGCCCACCACGGCAAACGGATCGAGCAGCCACTTGACCATGCGGAGCGGGCCGCGCCCGTAGCGCGCGCGCAGATCCGACTCGGTGAGGGCCACGAGCACGTCCAGCTCGTGCCGCAGGCCCTGAACCCGGACGCCCGTCCGGGGACGGGCGCCGATCTGCGGGGCCCGGGCATCCGCGGCGACGCCGTCGGTCTCGAGCGCCGAACCGGTTTCCGGCGGGGACGCCATCCTTCTCAATCTAGCTGCGGATGCGTTGACCCACTATCCGACCCGGCCCGCTCCTCGAGCACGAACGAGACGGCGGCAGCGGGAACCGCCGCCGCGCCCGTGAGCAGGTGCAGGGCGTGCAGCCCGACGCCCCCGACGGCCGCGGTCGGCCCGCCGCGCCGGTACAGCAGCCCGTAGAACGGCCCGTTGAGGGCGACGAGCGCGAGCCCGGCCGCGGCGGCGGTCCGGCCGCGGCCGGTGACCAGCGCCGCGAGAGCGGCGAGAGCCGCGAGCGTGCTCAGCCGGTGACGCCAGCCGAGATTCAGCGCGGACGAAACCGATCGGCGCTCGAGCATCAGCTTCAGCCACGGGACGCCGCGCCGTGAGAAATCCGTGCGCACCATGTCGGGGATCGTCCAGGCCTTCAGGTGCGTCCCCTGCAAGTCCGGGTCGAGCTCGATCCGCGCTCCCGTCTCGGCGAGCCGCATGCCGAGCTCGACGTCCTCGATCGAAGGAACAGGGAAGCGGTCGGCGTCGAAGCCGTCCACCGACCGGAATGCCTCGCGCCTGATCGCGCCGAGGCCGGTCCAGAAGCGTCGTTGCCGGCCCCCCCGAGCTGTGATGGACGTGGTGGTGGAGGAGATTCCTGAAGAGGGAGACAAGGCCCGGCGCCTCCGGCGAGTCGTCGTAGCAGCCGAACACCGCCGCCAGGACCGGATCGGCGTCGAACGCCGCCCGGAGCCTCGTGAACGCGTCCGGATGCACGATGACGTCCGCGTCCACGAACACGAGAACGTCCCCGGTCGCCTCCGCGGCGCCCCGGTTTCGTGCCTCGGCCGGGGAAGCCCGGTAGGGCTTCTCGACGAGGATGACCTCCTCGGGCGGATTGTCGGCCCCGTCGATTGCAGCCGTGCAACGCGCCAGGGTGGGCGGCCCGTCGGTCGCCGGGACGATCGCGGATAGCCGCAACACCTGACTCATCGTAACGACGCGTGTTCCGGATCTCGGCTCCGTCCCCTGCCTCCGTGCGCCCGGCTAGATGGTCGATTCCCAATTCACGCACCCGCGGATGGCGCCCGATACCGTCGCATCTCGCGACGATCGCCCTTGCCCAGATCGCCTCCGGATATGGGCTGCGGTCGATCGTCACGACCTGCTCGGTCTCGGACACCCCCTCGGGCACGCCAATTAGGAATCAACCATCTAGAGCGTCGGCTGGAACGGCCCGGCGCCGTTGGGCACCACCGCGAGGCGAAGGACGTTGCAGTCCGGAAAACGCGCCGCCAGCTCGTCCGCGCAGTGCGCGGCATCCGGCTCCCGCGCCCACACGATCACCGTCGGGCCCGAGCCCGAGATCGTCGCGCCCGCCGCGCCCGCCGGCAACTCCTCCCGGAGGGGCCCGTAGACCGGCGAGAGCGGGCCGCGGTAGGGCTCGTGCAGGCGGTCGGCGAACGCCTCGGCAAGCAGCTCGGGGGCGCCGGAGGCCAGACCGGCGCCGAGCAGCGCCGCCCGCGAGACGGAGAAGCGCGCGTCCGCGTGCGCGATCTCCGCCGGCAGTGCGGCTCGCGCGGCCGCCGTCTCGACCCGCTCGGCGGGCACGACGGCGATCGGCACGAACGGCAGCGTCTGGGCGATCCGGGCGACCCGTTGCCTGCCGTCGTCGGCGCGCCAGGTCAGGCAGACGCCGCCGGCGAGCGCCGGCGCAAGATTGTCGGCGTGCCCTTCGAGCTCGAGCCCGAGCGCCAGCAGCGGCTCGACCTGCGGCCAGCGGCCGGACGCCATCGAAGCGGCGACCAGGCCGAGCGCGATCGTCGCAGCGCTCGACCCGAGCCCGCGCGTGAACGGGATGCGGTTCGGAACGCGAAACGCAGCCCGTCCGGCGGCGCGACGAGCGCGAAGGCACGGAGGCCGAGGTGCTCGGCGCCGAGCGGAACCTCGTCGGCGCCCTCGCCCTCGACGCTGACGCCCTCGCCCTCCTCGACCTCGAGCTCGTTCCAGAGGTCGAGCGCGGCGCCGGCGCAGTCGAAGCCGGAGCCGAGGTTCGCGGTGGTCGCAGGCGCACGTACCCGGACCGGCAGGTTCACCGCGCCGCGTCCGCGCGATCGCGTCCGGGTCGGGATCGACCATCGACGGCGGCGGAGTCGAGCGCTCGACGGTGGCCGGGTCCTTCAGCCCGTGCCCGGTGATGACGCAGACGACACGCGAGCCCGGCCTCGGGCCGGCACGGTCTCGAGAGCCGCGACGCCGGCCGCGCTGGACGGCTCGCAGAAGATGCCCTCGGTCTCCGCGAGCTCGCGCCAGGCGCCGAGGATCGCGTCGTCCGTGACCGTCACGACCTCGAACGCCGGTGCCGCTGCGACCGCCTCGTCGACCTCGGTCGATGGACGGGCTCGGCGATGCGGATCGCGCTCGCGACCGTCGAGGCCCGCTCGCGCCGACTGGGCGGCGAACGAGCTGCGGCACGGCGCCCAGCTCCTCGAATCCCTTCACGTACGCGACGGTGTTGCCGCCGCCGCCGTACGGGAGCGCGAGCAGGTCGGGCATCCCGCCGAGCTCCTCGCAGATCTCGAACGCCGCCGTCTTCTGCCCCTCGATCCGGTACGGGTTGAGCGAGTTGACGAGCACGTGCGTTCCACGCTCCGCCAGCTCCCGCGCCGCTGCGAGGGCCTGGTCGAAGCTGCCCCGCACCTCGAGCACGCGGGCGCCGACCGCCCGCGCCTGGGCGAGCTTTCCGAGCGCGACCGCTCCCGCCGGCTGCAGGATCACGCACGCGAGGCCGGCCCGCGCCGCGTAGGCGGCCGCCGAGGCTGCCGTGTTGCCGGTGGAGGCGCAGATCACCGCCTCGGCGCCGTCCCCGACCGCCTTCGAGACCGCGACGGTCATCCCGCGGTCCTTGAAGCTGCCGGTCGGGTTCATGCTCTCGAGCTTGAGGCGGACGTCGACGCCGAGCCGCTCGGAGAGCCTGGGCGCGCGCACGAGCGGCGTCGAGCCCTCTCCCATCGTCACGACAGGGGACTCGGGATCGAGAGGCAGCTCGCTCGCGGAAGCGCTCGACCACGCCGACGCTCTGACGGCGATGCTCGCCGCCCGGCCGCGATCGCTATGGCCGCGAGTAGCTCGGACCGTGCTCAGCGACCCGCCACCGGCGGGCCGGATGCCGATCCGGACTCTACAACCCGGACTCGCGACGCGATGACGGCGAGGCGGGTCGGCGTCCCGTGCGTCTCCGGCAGCGCAGCGATCTCGGCGAGCGCGGCGTCGACCGCGCCGGCGGCGCCTCGTGCGTGACGACGTGCAGCGTCGGCGCCGCCTTCGGCCTGATGCTGGACGAGCCGCGCCACGGAGACGCCGTGCGCCGCCAGCCGCTCCGCGAGCGTGTGCGAGCACGCCCGGCGCGGTCGTCGACCTCGATGCGCAGGTAGTACGGCGAGCGCAGCTCGCCGGGCTCGAGCCTGCGCGAGGCCGCGCCACGTCGGATCGTCCTGGAGGAAGCCGGTGCCGGTCGTGCCGACGATCGAGACCATGTCGGCCACGACGGCCGACGCGGTCTCGAGACCGCCCGCGCCCGGGCCCTTCGAGCATGATCTCCCGGATCGCGTCGCCCTGGAGCATCACCGCGTTGAACGCCCCCTCGACCGCGGCCAGCGGGATGGTGGCGGTCGACGAGCGCCGGCTGGACGCGAACGTCGACGGCGCCGTCGACGAGCGTCGCCCGCGCCGACCAGCCGGACGACCATTCCCATCTCGTCGCGCCGCGCGGATGTGCCCGGGCTCGATGCCCGTGATTCCCTCGTACGCGACGTCGTCGAGCGTGACGCGCGAGCCGAACGCGATCGTCGCGAGGATCGCCATCTTGGCGGCCGCGTCCGCGCCCGAGACGTCCTCCGTCGGATCGGCCTCCGCGAAGCCGAGCCGCTGCGCCTCCGCGAGCGCGTCCTCGTAGGTCCCGCCGGTCTCCATCCTCGTGAGGATGTAGTTCGTCGTCCCGTTGACGATGCCGAGCACGCGGTGGACGTTCGACACGACGAGCGCCTCGCGGAGCACCTTGATCACCGGGATCGCCGCGCACACGCGCGCCTCGAAGCGCAGCTGGACGCCGGCCGCCGAGGCCGCGGCGAAGAGCTCGGCGCCGCGCTGGGCGAGCAGCTGCTTGTTCGCCGTCACGACCGGCTTGCCGGCCGCGAGGAGGTCGAGCACGTAGCCTCGCGCGTCGGCTCGACGCCGCCCATCACCTCGGCGACGAGCTCGATCTCCGGGTCGTCGCGGATCGACGCGAAGTCCGTCGTCAGAACGCCGTCCGGCGCCGGGAAGCCCCGCTGCGCGGCCGGGTCGCGCACGAGCGCCTTGACGACGCGCAGCCGGTGGCCGGTCGCGCGCTGACGATGTCGTCCTCGTTCTCGAGCAGCAGCCGGTCGACGGCGGAGCCGACGGTCCCGTAGCCGAGCAGCGCGACCGGGACGTCGGTTACGTCGGTCATGCTCGGCCGTAGCTCCGGGCCGGATGAGATCCGGCCCCTACGCCTGCTCCGGCTTCGCCATGAGCGCGCGCAGCTCCTCGCCGACCTGCTCGATCAGCTGGTTGCGCTGCTCGGCGCGCACGCGCTTGAGGTTCGCCTCGCCCTCGTCCATCTCGGCGATCCACTCCTTGGCGAACTGGCCGCTCTGGATGTTCGTGCAGCACCTTCTTCATGTTGTCGCGCACGTGCTCGTCGATCACGACCGGGCCGCGCGAGTAGTCGCCGTACTCGGCCGTGTCGGAGATCGAGTAGCGCATGTACGAGAGGCCGCCCTCCCAGATCAGGTCGACGATCAGCTTGAGCTCGTGCAGGCACTCGTAGTAGGCGATCTCGGGCTGGTACCCCGCCTCGACGAGCGTCTCGAAGCCCGCCCGGATCAGCTCGGTGACGCCGCCGCAGAGCACCGACTGCTCGCCGAAGAGGTCGGTCTCGGTCTCCTCCTTGAACGTCGTCTCGAGCATGCCCGGCGCGTCCCGAGCCGATCGCGACCGCGTAGGCGAGCGCGAGCGTCGCGCGCGCGCCCGCTCGCGTCCTGCTCGACCGCGATCAGCGCCGGCGTGCCGAGCCCCTGCGTGTAGAGGCGGCGGACGATGTGGCCCGGCCCCTTCGGGGCGACCATGATCACGTCGTGCGCCCGCGGGCGGCTGCACCCGCTCGTAGAGGATGTTGAACCCGTGCGCGAACAGCAGTGCGGCGTCCGGCCGAGGTTCGGGCCGATCCGCTCCGCGTAGACGGCCGGCTGCACCTGGTCGGGAAGCAGGATGCGCGACGAGCTGCGCGCCGGTGACCGCCTCGGGGATCGTGCGGACGGTCGAGCCCGGCGTCTTCGGCGAGCGCCCACGACTCGCTGCCCTCGCGGAGCCCGACCTCGACCTCGACGCCGGAGTCGTGCAGGTTGAGGGCGTGCGCGTGTCCCTGGCTGCCGTAGCCGATCACGGCCACCTTGCCGGAGAGCAGGGAGACGTCGCCGTCGCGGAGGATGGTCGCCATCGCTGGTTCCTTTCCTGTTGCGTGCCTGCTGGCGAGTTCGACGGTGAGGACGGCGAGGCGGCGAGCGCTGCCTCGCCGTGGACCGAGGCGCGCGGCAGGCCGACGCGGCCGGTGCGGACGAGCTCCTTGATCCCGTGCGGGCGGACGAGCTCCTCGAACGACTCGAGCTCCTCCGGCTGGCCGACGACCTCGAAGATGAGCTCGTCCGGGCCGAGATCGACGACCCGCGCGTGGAACACGTCGCCGAGCGCCATCAGCTCGGCGCGCCGCTCCGGGCGGCACCGCGACCTTGATCAGGAGCAGCTCGCGCTCGATCGCCTCGCCCGGCTCGAGCTCCACGACGCGCAGCACGTTCACGAGCTTGTGCATCTGCTTCTCGATCTGCTCGAGCGTGTGCTGCTCGCAGTTGACGCGCATCGTGATCCGCGAGACCGTCGGGGCGCTCGGTCGGCCCGACCGCGAGGCTCTCGATGTTGAAGCCGCGCCGCGCGAAGAGCGACGTGATGCGCATCAGCGCGCCCGGCTTGTTCTCGACGAGGACGGAGAGGGTGTGGATCATCAGCGTGCTCTCACCCCGACTCCCTCGCCCTCCTCGAACTCGATCAGGTCGAGCGCGGCGGCGCCGGCCGGGATCATCGGGAAGCACTGCTCCTTCGAGTCGACGCGGGCGTCGACGACGACCGTCCGCGTCTGCCCGAGCGCGAGCGCCTCCTCGAGCACGTCGAGCTCGTCCTCGGAGGAGATCGTGTAGCCCTTGGCGCCGTAGGCCTCGGCGAGCTGCGCGTAGTCGGGCACCTGGTGGGTCAGGTGCACCTGCGACAGCCGCTCGTCGAAGAACATGTCCTGCCACTGCTGCACCATGCCGAGGTAGCCGTTGTTGACGATCACGACGACGATCGGCAGGTTCTCGAGCACCGCGGTGGCGAGCTCCTGGCAGGTCATCTGGAAGCAGCCGTCGCCGTCGATGCAGACGACGGTCGCATCCGGGCGCGCCGCCTTGGCGCCGACCGCGGCCGGAAGCCCGTAGCCCATCGTCCCGAGCCCGCCCGAGGTGATGAACGTCCGCGGCCGGTCGCACACGACGTACTGCATCGCCCACATCTGATGCTGGCCGACGCCGGTCGTCCAGACGACGTCGTCCCGACCGGCGGTCAGGTCGCGCAGGGTCTCCACGACCGTCTGCGGCTTCAGCGAGTCGCCCTTCGTCGAGTAGCGCAGCGGGAACTCGTCCCGCCAGTCGGCGATCTGGCGCGAGCCAGGGCTCGGTCGTCGGAGCCGAGCCTCTCGGCGCTGAGCTTGCGCAGGCTCGGCGGCGAGATCGCGGAGCACCTGCTTGAGCGGGCCGACGACGGGGATGTCGGCGTGGCGCAGCTTGCCGATCTCGGCCGCGTCGATGTCGAGGTGGATCACGCGCGCCCCGGGCGCGAACGCCGACAGCTTGCCCGGTCACCCGATCGTCGAAGCGCGAGCCGCAGGCGATCGATGCAGATCGGCCTTGTTGAGCGCCCAGTTCGACCACTTGGCCCCGTGCATGCCGGGCCAGCCGAAGAACAGCTCGTGCGTCTCCGGAGAACGCGCTCTTCCCCATCAGCGTCGTGATCGACCGGGAGCCGCGCGGCCTCGGCGAGCTCCCGCAGCTCCGCGCATGCATCGCGTTCAGCGTGCCGCCACCGACGTAGAGGACGGGCTTCTCGGCGCGCCGCGATCGCGCGCCGCGGCCTCCCTGATCTGGCGCGCGTGGCCCGCGCTTGGGCGGCTTCCAGCCGGGCAGGTCGACCTGGTCCGGGTAGTGGAAGTCGATCTCGGCCTCCTGGATGTCGCGAGGGACGTCCACGAGCACCGGGCCGCAGCGGCCCGTGCGGGCGACGTGGAACGCGGCCTTCATGACGTGCGGGATCTCGCTCGACGTCCTGGACGAGCCACGAGTGCTTGACGATCGGGATCGTGACGCCGGTGATGTCGCACTCCTGGAACGCGTCGGTCCCGATCAGGTGCGATCGCACCTGGCCGGTGACGCAGACGAGCGGCGTCGAGTCCATCCACGCGTCGGCGATCGGCGTGACGAGGTTCGTCGCGCCGGGCCCCGAGGTCGCCATCGCGACGCCGACCCGGCCGGACGCGCGCGCGTAGCCCTCGGCCATGTGCCCGGCGCCCTGCTCGTGGCGGGCGAGCACGTGACGCACGGTCGCTGCCGCGCGCGAACGCGTCGTAGATCGGCAGGATCGCGCCGCCCGGGATCCCGAAGCAGACGTCCACGCCCTCCGCCTCGAGCGAGCGGAGCACGGCGTCGGATCCGAGCATCTTCATGAGTGCCTGAACACCTTCCGTGCAGCGTCGGGCTCGGACGAACTGTACCGCTCCCGCAGACGGCTTCCGCCGGCGCCGCAGGACGCACTCCTCCCGTCAGTCGGTCGCGCGTCTGCGCCTCAGCGGCGCGTAGTGCAGCGTCGTCCCCCTAGTGGGGGACGATGATGACGCACGAGGAGAAGCAGCGCGAGCAGCGACCGGCGACGACTGAGCAGCGGCAGCGCGAGCGGCGCTCGGCGGCGCGAGTGCGGGCGACGGGCCTGCGCTCCATTGGCTGCAGTGTGGCGAGGCACGCTGTGGTGTCAACCTCGCGGACCGTGTCAAGACGCGCGGACGCTTCGTCCGCAGTCACGTCCGACGTCAGACTTGCCTATCTTGACCCTTGGCCGCGATGTCCCTAGACTGGCCGGCAGCATGGCCCGCGTGGACAACGTGCTCGACCGCTCACGGCGAAGCGCGCGCGCGGGTCGCTGCGCGCTGACACCGGCGTCACAGCCTCGCCTTCGCCGGTTAGCACGCAGCGAAGGCAGGGCCTGACCTACCACAACCCGAGAGGAAGGCCCCGATCGGAGCACCCGACGACTCCTCCACGACCCGACCGCTCGAGCGCGACGCCTGCGGCATCGGCTTCGTCGCCGACGTCGGCGGGCGCGCCTCGCGCGCGATCGTCGACGCGCTGCTCGAGGGCCTGTGCCGGGTGCGCCACCGCGGCGCGATCGCGGCCGACCGCCGAGACCGGTGACGGCGCCGGCCTCCTGCTGCCGCTCCCGGACGCGCTGCGTGCCGAGCCGGGCGCCGGGCTCGCGATGGTCTTCCTGCGCGACGAGACGGCGCGCGCGGCGATCGAGGAGGCCTGCCGGGCGGAGGGGCTCGAGCCGCTCGGCTGGCGGGAGGTGCCCGGTCGACCCGGACCACCTCGGCGAGCGAGGCGCGGGCGAGCGATGCCGCGGATCGAGCAGCTCGTCGCTCGCGGCGCCCGCCGGGCTCTCCGACGCCGAGGCCGAGTGGCGCGCCTACCGCGCCCGCCGCCGCGCCGAGCGGGCGGGCGGCGCCTACATCGCCTCGCTCTCCTTCCGCACCGTCACCTACAAGGCGCTCTGCGCGGCCGACGAGCTCGGCGCGTTCTACCTCGACCTGCGCGGACCCGACCTCGAGGTCCCGTTCGGCATCTTCCACCAGCGCTTCTCGACGAACACGACGCCGTCCTGGGAGCGCGCGCAGCCGTTCCGCTTCCTCTGCCACAACGGCGAGATCAACGCCATCCAGGGCAACGTCAACTGGATGCGCGCCCGCGAGGGCAACTTCGGCTCGACGGACGACGAGCTCTACCACCCCGTGCTCGACGAGGCCGGCTCCGACTCGGCCATGCTCGACAACGCGCTCGACTTCTCGTCCACGGCGGCCGCGACGTCCGCCACGCGCTCTCGATGCTCGTCCCGCCCGCCTGGGAGGGCAACCACGGAGCTGCCGCAGGAGGTCCGCGACTTCTACCGCTACCACGCCGGCCTCGTCGAGCCGTGGGACGGCCCGGCCGGCCTCGTCTTCACCGACGGCCGCGTCGTCGGCGCCGCCCTCGACCGCAACGGCCTGCGCCCGCTGCGCTACGCCGTCTGCGAGGACGGCCTCGTCGTCTGCTCGTCCGAGGCCGGCGCGGTGCCGCTCGACGGGCACGGCCGCGTCCGGCGCGGCAAGCTCGGCCCCGGGCAGATGATCGCCGTCGACCCCGAGCGCGGGTTCGAGGAGGACGACGCGATCAAGCGCGCGCCTCGCCGGCCGAGCGGCCGTACGGCGTCTGGCTCGAGGAGGGCCTCGTGGCCGGCTCGACCGGCGCCCCCGTCGAGCCGCCGGAGGAGGACCTCACGCCGCGCCAGGTGCTGCACGGCTACACGCGCGAGGAGCTCATGCAGTTCCTGCGGCCGATCGCCTCGCACGCCCACGAGCCGACGTACTCGATGGGCGACGACACCGCGCTCGCGCCGCTGGCCGGCCGGGCCCGGCCGCTCTACCACTACTTCAAGCAGCGCTTCGCCCAGGTCACGAACCCGCCGATCGACCACCTGCGCGAGCGGTTCGTGATGTCGCTGCGGACCGTGCTCGGCAGCCGCGCGCCGCTCCTGTCGGAGGGCCCGGAGGTCGCCGCGGGGATCGAGCTCGACAGCTTCTTCCTCTTCCCGGACGCACTCGAGCAGTTCCAGCCCGTCCGGCTCGACGCGACGTTCGACCCGGCCGAGGGGCTCGAGGCGGCCTGCGAGCGGCTCGCCGACGAGGCCGAGGCGGCCGTCCGGGCCGGCGCCGGGATGCTGCTCGTCGCCGACACGGCGCCCGGCCGAGCGCCGATCCCGGCGCTGCTCGCCGACCGGGCTCGTCCACCACCGGCTCGTCGCCACGGCAGCTTCGCACGAAGGCGACGCTCGTCGTCGAGACGGACGAGGCGCGCGAGGTGCACCACTTCGCCTGCCTGCTCGGCTACGGCGCCGAGGCCATCTGCCCGCGGCTCGCGCTCGAGACGCTCGCCGCGATGGCCGCGGCCGACAAGATCGGCGGCGACCGGCCCTCGCCCGCCGAGGCGCAGCTGCGGTTCAAGCACGCGATCGAGGACGGCGTGCTCAAGGTCATGTCGAAGATGGGGATCTCCGACGTCGCGAGCTACTGCGGCGCGCAGATCTTCGAGGCGGTCGGCCTCGCGCACGAGGTCGTCGACCGCGCGTTCGTCGGGACGCCGTGCCCGGTCGGCGGCATCGGCTTCGCCGAGCTCGAGCGCGAGATCCGCGAGCGCTTCGAGGCGTCGGCGGCCGCGAAGCCGGCAGCTCGAGAACCCGGGCTACGTCAAGTGGCGCAAGGGCGGCGAGCCGCACGAGACGAACGGCGACGTCGTCGACGCGCGCACGAGATCGCCGCTGCGCATGCGCTGCGGAAGGCGGTCGCGAACGGCGACGGCTCGATCCGACGGCTGGGAGCTCTACGAGCAGTTCGCCGGGCTCGTCAACGGGCGGCAGCCGATGGAGCCGCGCGACCTGCTCGAGCTCGTGCCCGCCGGCCCGCCCGGTCCCGCTCGACGAGGTCGAGCCCGTCGAGGCGATCCTGCGCCGCTTCTCGGGCGGGGCCATGTCCCACGGCGCGCTCTCGGCAGAGGCGCACGAGACGATCGCGATCGCGCTCAACCGGCTCGGCGGCAAGGCGAACTCCGGCGAGGGCGGCGAGGACCCGGCGCGCTTCCGGGACGAGCGCAACTGCAAGATCAAGCAGGTCGCCTCGGGCCGCTTCGGCGTCACGCCGGAGTACGCGGCCTTCGCGGAGGAGCTCCAGATCAAGATCGCCCAGGGCTCGAAGCCCGGCGAGGGCGGCCAGCTCCCCGGCCACAAGGTGTCGAGCGAGATCGCGCGGCTGCGCCACACGACGCCGGGCGTCGCCCTGATCTCGCCGCCGCCGCACCACGACATCTACTCGATCGAGGACCTCGCCCAGCTCATCTTCGACCTGCGGCAGGTGAACCCGCGAGGCCGCCGTCTCGGTGAAGCTCGTCTCCGAGAGCGGCGTCGGCCTCGTCGCGGCCGGGGTCGTCGAAGGCGCTGGCGGACGTCGTGCACATCGCCGGCGCCGACGGCGGCACCGGCGCGAGCCCGCTCACGTCGATCAAGAACGCCGGCGCGCCGTGGGAGCTCGGCCTGGCCGAGACGCAGCAGGCGCTCGTCGCCAACGGGCTGCGCGGGCGCGTCCGCGTCCGCGTCGACGGCGGCTTCAAGACCGGCCGCGACGTCGTCGTCGCCGCGCTGCTCGGCGCCGACGAGATGTCGCTTCGGCACCGCGCTCCTGCTCGCCGAGGGCTGCATCATGGTGCGCACCTGCCACGTCGACACGTGCCCGGTCGGGATCGCGACCCAGAGCCCGGAGCTGCGCGAGAAGTTCGCGGCGACGCCCGAGCAGGTCATGGCCTACCTCGTCTTCGTCGCCGAGGAGGTGCGGCGCCTGCTCGCCTCGCTCGGGCTGCGCAGCCTCGACGAGGCGATCGGCCGCGTCGAGCTGCTCCGCCAGTCGCAGACCGGCGACGCCCGAGCCGACGCGCTCGACCTCGCGCCGCTCGCTCGGCACGGCCGGCGACGGGCCCCACGCGCTTCGTCGGCGACGCCGCACGTCGAGCCGACGGGGCTCGGAGCTCGGCGACCGGCTCGCCGAGGAGGCCGCGCCGGTCGCTGGACGAGTCGCGCCTCGTCGAGCTCGCGCTACCCGATCGCGAACACCGACCGCACCGTCGGCGCCCGGCTCGGCGGCGCGATCGGCGCGCCGCTTCGGCGCCGCCCCGCCCCCCGGTCGGGTGCGGGCATCGTTCACGGCGTCGCCGGCCAGGGCTTCGGCGCCTTCCTCGCCGCCGGGCGTCGAGCTCCGGCTCGTCGGCGAGGCGAACGACTACGTCGGCAAGGGCATGGGCGGCGGTCGCATCGTCATCCGCCCGCCCGAGAACGACGCCGGCAACCCCGTCCTCATGGGCAACACGGTGCTCTACGGCGCCACCGGCGGCGAGCTCTACTGCGCCGGCGCGGCGGGCGAGCGCTTCGCCGTGCGCAACTCCGGCGCGATCGCGGTCGTCGAGGGCACCGGCGACCACCCCTGCGAGTACATGACCGGCGGCACGGTCGTGCATCCTCGGCCCGTACGGCCTGAACCTCGGCGCCGGCATGACCGGCGGCCAGGTGTTCGTCTACGACCCCGAGGAGCGCTGGAGCGCCACCTCAACGGCCAGCTCGTCTCCGCCTACCGCCTGGACTCGAGCACGAGGCCGAGCAGCTGCGCGGGCTGCTCGAGCGGCACGTCGCGCTTCACCGGCTCGGAGCGTGCCGCGGCGCTGCTCGCCGACTGGGACGCGGCGCTCGGCCGCTTCTGGCGCGTCGCGCCGAAGGCCGAGGTCGCCCGGATCGAGAGCGCCGCCGAGGGCACCGTCGCCGGCAAAGCGGCCGGCTGAGACAGCTGTAGGGGCCGGATCTCATCCGGCCCGCTCCTTCCCCCGGCACGCGCGCTCAAGCGCTGCTCGCCGTGAACGGGTTGACGATCTCCACGGTGCCGTACAGGCGGCCGTGCTCGAAGTCCTCGGACAGCAACTCATCGAGCCCGAATCGCTCCGCGTACGCCCACAGGTGTGCGTCGAACCAGGAGAGTTGGTAGGCGGCCGCCCCTCGCAAGGCGATCCGCACGAGCTCCTGGTCGGGGAAGAGGACGTCGAACTGGCTCAGCAGCTCCTCGGCTTCGCGACGTGCATCGACCGGGTCGAGCAGGGGAGCGGCCCCGCCGAGCGGCCGCGTCGTGGCGGCGACGAACTCGACGATCGCCTGGTGGGGGACGAATACCGAACCGTCTGCGATACCCGCACGCAAGACCTCGGTCGCGCGCCGCTGCTTGTCCGGGAATCGCCAGTCGTGGCGATAGACAAGGACGTTCGTGTCAACGAGCGCTGCCACGCGCGTACAGGTCCTCCCGACTCCAGCCACGATCGGCCGTTGCCGGGCCGGCCTGCTTGCCGTCCTGCCGCAGGTGCTGCCGTTCCGTCGCCGAATCGAAGAGCCGGAGCCGGCGGGCGCGGTCGGCCCCAGGTTCGCGATCCGTGGGCGGGACGACGCGGATCGCCTCCCCCGCGGGCAGCCATTCGATCTCTGCCCCGGGCTCGATGCTGTATCGCTCGGCGATCGCCTTCGGGATCGTGACCTGCAGCTTGCTCGTTACCCTTGCCATGTCCTTACCTTAGCAAGGATCAGCGAATACGGACTGTTGATCGACTGACTACTAATTCACGGGTCGAGCTCGTGCTATGGACAGGGGCATGGCCCAGGCAGAAAGCGAGGTGGTCGGCAGGGAGGCGGAGCTTCAGGCCCTTGCCGGCTTCCTGGACCGGTCGTCCGCTCTTCCGGGCGCATTCCTGTTGGAGGGCGAGGCCGGGATCGGCAAGACGACGCTCTGGCGGCGCGGCATCGAGCTCGCCTCGCAGCGCTCGTACCGCGTGCTCTCGTGCAGCCCTTCCGGGTCGGAGACCCAGCTCTCCTTCGCAGGGCTCGGCGACCTGCTCGAGGATGTCCTCGAGGACGTTCTCACGCCGCTGCCGGAGCCTCAGCGGCGCGCCCTCGCGATTGCGCTGCTGCTCGAGGAGTCAGATGGGCCTCCGCCGGATCAGCTGGCGGTCGCGCGCGCCTTTCTCGGAGCGTTGCGCGCTCTCGCCCACGACGACCACGTCGCCCTCGCCGTGGACGACGTCCAGTGGCTCGATCCATCCTCCGCTTTCGTGCTCGAGTTCGCCCTTCGCCGCCTTCGCGAGGAGCGTGTCGCCGCTCTCTTCGGTCTGAGGAGCAGCCAGGATCAAGCAGCGCTTGGACTCGAGCGCGCTCTCCCGGAGGGGCGGCTCCAGCGCCTCGTGGTCGGTCCGCTCAGTCTCGGGGCCGTCCGCCACCTGCTGAGCGGTCGGCTCGGGCTCGTGCTCTCGCGTCCGAAGCTGCGCCGGCTCCACGAGCTCTCGGGTGGAAACCCGTTCTTCGCCCTCGAGCTCGGGCGGGCGTTCGGACGCGGGATCATCGAGCTCGAGCCCGGCGAGTCTCTCCCAGGGACACTCGCGACGCTCGTGGAGGAGACGGCTCGCGGCTCTTCCAGCCAGGACGCGCACTGTCCTGCTCGTGGCGTCGGCCTTGTCGCAACCGACCCTCGAGCTCGTCGCCCGCGCGGCCGGCGACGATCCAGGGCAGTGGCTCGAGGCGGCGCTTCAGGCCCACGTGATCGAGCTCGACGAGCATCGGCTTCGCTTCTCCCATCCGCTGCTCGCCTCCGCCGTCTATGGCACGGCTAGCGCCGCGGAGAAACGAGCGCTGCATCGGCGCCTCGCCGGCCTCCTCGCCGACCCGGAGGAGCGGGCGCGTCACATGGCGCTCGCGACGGATGGGGCCTCGGCCGATGTGGCCGATCTCCTCGAGGCATCGGCGCGGCTGGCACGTGCTCGTGGGGCGCCCACCGCGGCGGCCGAGCTTGCGGAGGAGGCAGTCCGGCTGACCCCCGTGGAGCGGCCGGACGACGAGTTCCGTCGAACGATCGCCGCCGGCGGCTACCACTTCGAAGCGGGTGACCCGGATCGCGCGCGACGCCTCCTGGGCGACGCGGCGAAGTCAGCGGCCCCTGGTCCGCGACGAGCGCAGGCCCTCTGGCGCCTCGCGCGTGCCCACGTCTTCGAAGCAGACCATCGCACTGCAGTGACGCTCTATCGCCAAGCCCTGGCCGAGGCGGGCAACGACGTGGAGACGAGGATCGAGGCCGAGGCGGGGCTGGCAGTGGCAATGATGCGAATGCTCGACGATCTGCCGACGGCGGCACGCCACGCCCGCGCTGCGGTGGAGCTTGCAGAAGCGCACGCGGTCAGGGACGCGCTGCCGGAGTTCAGGGCGCGACAGGCCCTAATCGATGCGCTACTCGGCGATCCGGACGCGCTCGAGCTCGCGAGGAATGCGGCCGAGCTCCAGCAGGCGGACGACGCGAGCGGCAAGTCGGGGGGCGACTACTTCGCCCGCACGCTGGGCGGCGCGGATTTCATGCACGGTGTCCTCCTCCAATGGGCGGATCGACTCGAAGAAAGCCGCACCTTGTTCGAGGCCGCGCGCAAGCGCGTTCTCGAGCAGGGAGACGAGAGTTCATTTCCGCTGATCCAGCGCTATCTCGCGACAACCGCCTGGCTCGAGGGCGATTGGGAGGCCGCAGCGAGCGAAGCCGACGGAGGGCTATGAGATCGCGGCTCAGACGGCGCCAGACCTCCCAGCAGGGCGTGCTTGCGGGCGGTGAGGGGACTCCTTCTCGCTCATCTCGGGCAAGTCGACGACGCGCGAGCGGCCGCGGAGGAAGCGCGCGAGATTCTCGGGAGAGACGGGTGCGATGTTCGGCACGCTGCTCGCGTCCTCTGCGCTCGGCCTTCTCGAGCTCTCCCTGGGAAATCCGGCTGAAGCTGACCGCCACATGGGACCCCTCCTGGAGCCGCTCGAGGCGGCGGGCGTCCGCGAACCGGGGGCCATGCGCTTCGTCCCGGACGAGATCGAGGCGCTGATCCTCCTCGGTCGCCACGACGAGGCGGAGGCGCTTCTGTCTCGGCTCGAGAAGCCAGCGCGAAAGCTCGACCGCCCATCTGCGCTCGCTGCTGTCGGCCGCTGCCGCGGCCTGCTCGCGGCCGCCCGAGGCGATCTCGACGGCGCGCTCGCCGTCGCTCGAGCGCGCGCTCGTCGAGCACGACCGCGTCTCGATTCCATTCGAGCGTGCCCGCACGCTTCTCGTCCTCGGCTCGACGCGAAGGCGGGCGAGGATGAAGCGCGCCGCACGCGAAGCGCTCGACCAGGCACTCGCGATCTTCGAGGAGCTCGGCGCAGCGATCTGGGCCGAGAACGCGCGGGCCGAGCTCGCCCGCATCGGCGGTCGCAGAGCCAGCGACGGTGAGCTGACGGCGACGGAAGAGCGCGTCGCCGAGCTCGTCGCCCAGGGGCTGACGAACAAGGCGGTCGCCCAGGAGCTCTTCGTCACCGACCGCACCGTCGAGGGCCACCTGACCCGCATCTACGCGAAGCTCGGCATTCGCTCGCGCTCGGAGCTCGCACGACGCTTCGCGGACGGGCTGAGCCAGCAGCTGTAGTTCCCGGAACGGCACGACTTGCCGTGCCGACGGCCGAGCATCGTCGGCGAGATAGCACGCGTCGAGCGATCTCCTCGTTCATGACGAGGCGGAGGTGGCCGGAGCAAAGTCCGGGGGTTTCCACCTTTCGGGGTCATCGAGCCGGGCGTAGCTTCGGGCGAAGGCACCACCGGCCCGTCGCCAGCGTCGAGCCGCAGCGCCACGAAGTCGCAGCAGGCGGCTTCCCGGCCAAGGAGGATGCGTTGAAGCACACGACCCACACACGGAAGAGATTGGCGGCCGCGACACGGTCGCACGTCACCGCGGGCGTGTCCGTCGGCACCGACGGCCTCGGCGGCACCTTCTGCCTACGGCGTCGGCGAAGGGCTGGGCGCGACAGGAGCGAGCATCGTCGCGGTCACCCAAGGCCGGCTACGCCGGCCTTCTCTCACGAGCCGCCAACCCCGTACGACGTCACTGCCCGAGCGTCGAGCGTCATCGACCTGCCCCGGTACGAGAGCGCTTTGCCACGGCCCTCCGTAGACATAGTGGCGGCCCCGGTCGCCGGCGACCGCTCCGACCGGATTCGACTGGCTCGCGGCCGGCGTCGGCATCGCCTCGGCTCTGGCCTCCGCGGTTGTGGTCGGCGTGGCGCTCCTGATCAGGCGTCGGCGGCGTGACCAGGGTTCTCCCAGCGGCTTGCCAGAGCGATCGGAAATGCTCGGCGAACGGCTCAAAGTCCGGGGTTTCCACGTTTCGGCGTGGCCACCACCGGCGTAGCGCGGAGCCAGCAATGGCCCTATACCTCGTCGAGCTCTATCAGCCCGGCTCGCAAGTGAGCCGCTGCGCGGAGCCGCCGACCGGCTCGCCGCCGGAGCGCGGGAGCTGAGCGGCGAGGGCACCCGCGTGCGCTACCTGGACACGATCTTCCTCCCCACTGACGAAACGTGTCTGCACCTCGTCGAGGCAGCTTCCGAGGCAGACGTGAGAGCCGTCGCGCGACGGGCCGGGATCGATGTCGATCGTCGTCGTCCCCGCCGAGCAGATCGAACCCTGCGGCACGAGCCGCCCACCACCACCGGAAAGGAAGACCAGTATGAACAAGCGGATCATGCAGCTCCAGGTTCTCAATCCCCATGCCCGCGTGTTCGCGATCGCGGCGGCCGGCGCAACCAGATCGCGGCCGAGCTCGCCCGCGCGCAGCACGAGAGGCACCGCTCGCCGCTCGCGATGCCTATCGAAAGAGCCGCTGAGCAACTTCACGCCGTCGGGAAGTACAGGTGCGTCTAGAGCTGGAGGTTCAGTCATGAGGCTCGTTCACAATCGAATCGGCGCGCCCGCTGGGAGCCTGCGCCGGAGCATGCTTCTTCTCAGCTGCGTCCTGGGCGCGGCCGCGCGATGGCGTTCGCGCCGGCGTCGAACGGAGCCTCGGACATCACGCCGCCGACGCTGGTCCAGATGATCAACGCGCTGCCGGCCACGATGAACGCGGGCGACTACGGCGGCGTCACCGCGCAGATCACGGACGACCTCTCGGGTGTGAAGTCCGCGTCCCTTCTCCTGACCAACCCGGCGGGCACCGGCCGCCTGTACCGCTTCACGTTGACGAGCGGCGATCAGCTTGACGGCGAGTACGCGGCCGTCGTGACGCTGCCGAACCCGGCGGTCACGGGCACATGGACGGTTGACCTCCAACCTTCGAGGACAACGCGCTCAACCAGACGAGCCTCATCGCGTCTCCCGGGCACGATCGCCGTCGGCGGCACTAGCGACACGACGCCGCCTTCCCTCGACTCGTTCTCGCTCGACAAGACGACGACGAGCGACCTCGCAAACGGGCCGGACACCGTGACGGCCACCCTTCAGATCAGCGATGCAGGCTCCGGCCTCAGCCTCTGTCAGGTGACCCTGATTGCCCCGTCGGCCAACCAACAGGTCCACAAGGACGTGTTCTGTAATGGGTCAGTAGCGACGGCCGTGTTCCAGCTTCCGCGGTATTCACGGCCTGGCACGTGGAAGCCGTTCGTGACCTTGTTCGACAAGGCCGGTAACCACGCGTCCTATGTTCCCTCAGGTAGCGACCTCGAAGTCGTCGACTCGAACCCGGACACCACTCCGCCTACGCTGGGTAACTTCAGCGTCTCGCCCGCTGCGGTCGATGCCGGCGAGACGCCACAGTTCGTCTCGGTCACTGCTGGATCCGGCGGCGACAATCTGTCCGGGATCAGCTCCATCACGATCCGCTACGACTCGCCCTCTCGCGTCCAGAGCGTCGAGACCACCAGGCTCGGCTTCCCGGCCGACCATCGAAATTCCACCGTTCGCCGAGGCGGGAAGCTGGACGGGATTCGTGGATGTCTCCGACCACGTCGGCAACGTGGCCCGGTTCGACCTGCCGCCCATCGACGTGAGCAATACCGTCTCGGGCAATCTCAATCCCGGCGATCCGCCGTTCACGACGGACCCGAGCGGGACGGGGGCAACCCTTACCAATCCCGTTCAGGCGGCGATCTCCATCCCGGCCGACGCGCCCAACGCCGGGCCGGTCTCGATAGCCATCACGACGACGACCACGGTGCCGCCCCGGGCTTTGGCCTCTTCCCCCTCGAGTTCGACATTACCGCCCCCGACCAGAGCTTCGAGACCCCGCTCGAGATTCACGTTCGAGCTCTACAGCTCCTTGATCCCGCCAGCGGGCGTCTCGGCGATTCAGGTGTTCCGCAACGGGAGCCCTCGTGCTGGCTTGCACCGGCGCCCCACAAGCGATGCCCGATCCGTGCGTGGAGAGCCGAACCCTGCTCGTCAACGACAACGCCCAGATCACCGTCCTGACGTCGGCAGCGAGCCGCTGGAGCTTCGGCACCGAGGGAGAAGCGGTCGTGACTCCTCCATCGAACATCGAGCTGTCCGTCGATCTCGGGAACGGCGCAGGACGGCGAGACGCTCACCGCCGCAACCGGCGCGTGGAACGGAACCGAACCGATCTCCTACAGCTACCAGTGGGAGCGGTGCACGCCCGGCTGCGAGGACATCGACGGCGCGTACGGCTCGACGCTGCTGCTGGGCCCGCCGACGTCGGCGCGACCATCCGCGTCGAGGTCACCGCCGACAACACGCTGCTTGCAGGCGGCGGCACGGCCACTGCCGAATCCCTCGACAGCCCCGTGGTTCAGCCCCTCGACCCGCCGGAGGACACGACCTCGCCCACGGTCACGTGCGTGGCGGGCGACGGCCTCTGGCACGCGGACAACGTCTCGATCGCCTGCACCGCGGGGGACAACGGATCCGGCCTTGCCAACCCGTCCGACGCAGCCTTCTCGCTGTCGACCTCGGTTGCAGCCGGGTGAGGAGGACGGCGACGCGTCGACCGGCACCCGCCAGGTGTGCGACGTGGCCGGGCAACTGCGCCACCGCCGGACCGATCACGGGCAACAAGATCGACCGGAAGGCGCCGGCGCTCTCGCTCCCGGCCGACATGACCGTGAACGCGACCTCGCCGGCAGGCGCGACGGTGAGCTTCTCTACGTCGGCCTCCGATGGCGTCAACCCGAACCCCGGCGTGAGCTGCACGCCGGCTTCGGGCTCGGTCTTCCCGATCGGCACGACGACGGTCGCGTGCACGGCGACAGACCACGTCGGTAACCAGAGCAGTGGCTCGTTCGCGGTGACGCTGCTCGGGGCGAAGGCCCAGTCTCGGGCAGTTGATCCAGAAGGTCGTGAATGCCTCGACATCCGCCCGCGGTCAAGACTCAGCTGATTGCGACGCTGCAGTCGCGCTTGCCGAGGCTTCGACCCTGAGCAAGCCGGCACAGCGAGCGGCTGTCTGCACAGCGCTTCAGGTGTTCAAGGTCGGGGTGAACGCACTTTCGGGGCACGGGATCTCACCGGCGAAAGCGGCCGAGTGGATCGCGGACGCCACGCGGATCCGGGGGCGGTCCTCGGACTGCTGATGTGCCGTCCAGCCGGTCAGTCGCGGAGGGCGTCCCGATCCGAGTGACGCCCTCCGTCGGCGGAGTTTGGGCGAGACGGCCGCTGAGACTCGAGATCGACGTCGACAGACCCCGTAAGGAGTCAGACGCAACCGCATGAGTCGCAGGAGGAGGAACCGAGATGAAGCGTCACCTGGCAGTCGCCACACTGGCCGTCCTTGGCGTGCTCGTCTGGACAAGCGCCGCACCCGCCGCTAAGCGTGCTCACGCTCTGCATCAACCCAGGCGGAAACGTCAAGGCCGCCGCGAGCTGCAAGCCGAGAACAAGACCGAGCTTCAAGGTCGTCTCCGAGGCTGACTTCAACGCCCTCGAAGCCCGCGTAGACGCGCTTGAGGGCCAGGTCAGCACCCTCGAGGCGCTCTTGGCAGGCGTCAGCCGCGCCAACAACACGCTGCTGTTCACCGGCATGAACCTACAGGTCGTCGACGGCAGTGGAGAGACTAACAACCTCCGAGAACGGCCTGGGCAACGTCATCATCGGCTACAACACCGACTTCAGCGAAGTCGGTGGTGACACTAGGACCGGCTCGCACAACCTCGTCATCGGCGACGTTCACACCTATACCGCGCAGCCGCGGGAATCGTGTCCGGCATCGCCAACAACCTGACTGGCTTTTTACTCGTTCGTGGGCGGCGGCGAGCAAAACACCGCCAGCGCGTTCGGCGTCGTTCGTAGCCGGCGGTGGGCGCTGAAAACACTGCCAGCGCCAATTACTCGTTCGTCGCGAGCGGCGGTCGTCAACACCGTCAGCGCCGAACTGCTCGTTCGTCGGCGGCGGCTGGAACAACACCGTCAGCGGCGCCCACTCGTTCGTTGGCGGCGGCGGCGGCGCCTTCGGCGCTGGCAACACCGCCAGCGGCCCCGAGTTCTCGTTCGCTGGGCGGCGGCGCGGGACAACACCGCAGGTCCAGGCACCTGCGGTTTCGTCATCGCCGCAGTGTTCGGCACCTGTTAACGCGCACAGAGAAGAGGTGCCCCGGCAAATTCGCCGGGGCACCTCCAACACGACGCCTACGGACACAGATCCTCGCCCTCCGGGTCCGTTACGACCCGGAAGCCGATCCTCGAGCGGCTAGCCACCCTCCTCTGCCGTCGCGAGCAACCCGACGAGATCGAGCCGGCGCGCGCTCGGGAGGAACGGCGCCAGCCGCCGTCGCGCCTCGGGGAGGAACGGCGCCAGACGGCGGCGGGCATGCGCAAGCTGCCGCTCCGCGCCGCGCTCGTCGCCGGCCGCGCGCTTGTAGCCGCACGCGGCCAGATGGGAGAGGCCCATGGCGAGCTCGCGGTCGCCTCCCTCGGCGGCCGCTGCGGCCCGCCGAAAGGCCCGATACGCGTGGAAGTAGTCGCCGCGCCGCAGGTTCGACTCGCCGACGAAGAGCGCTCCCTGGAACGGGTCGGCTGCGGGGACGCCCTGCTCTACGCCGGGCTGTCCCACGAGAAACCGATCGGGCGCACTGGGGGCTCGAGCGGGCTGGCGGGTAGACCGGGTCGCGGCTCGCTCTCGTTGTAGACGCCCGGTGCCACGTCGTTCGGCGTGTCGGCGTAGAACAGGCTCGCGAGCGCCTGGATCTGGCCGCGGCCGTAGCCGAGCTCGAACTGGCCGCCGCCGTACATGCGTCACGCCCCGCGTCGGCACACGCGTCGATGCACTCGAAGAGCCGCGCGAGCGTCCCGAATCGCGACGGCTTGATGTTGAGCCAGCGCGACCGCGACCGGCAGCGCGTCGACGTCCGCGAGCGAGTGGACGGGCGCGTCGAACGAGAGCCGGTCCTCGACGCCGCGGAGCACCTCGCGCGTCGCCGTCGACGAACGCGGCGTCCTCGATCACGGCGTCCGAGAAGAGCTCGACGGCCGTGCGCGTAGAGCGCCGGGTCGGGCGGCTGGTCGACGGCGTGCCGTGGTAGTACGCCTTGAAGTCGAGGCAGCGGACGCGGCCCGGTCGCCGCCAGCTCCGCCATGAAGCTCCTCGTCCACTCGCTCGTCGGGTCGAGCTTGAACTCGAGCGTCGGGTCGGCCGCGAGCCACGCGCGCGGGTCGACGCGAGTCGAGACGACGAAGCGCACCGGCCGGTACGTCGCGGCCGAGCGCCTCGCCGAGCGAGATGCCGGCCTGCCGCAGCGCGAGGTCGAGCGCGGCGCTCTCGAACGCCCAGCGGCGGTACTCGGCCGAGGCCGCCGACTCGCGGCGCCCCGCCGGGAACAGCTCCACGGCCTCGAGCACCGTCGACAGCGCCGTCGAGCGTGTGCGCGCCGCAGAGCTCCGGCGCGGGGAACGCGTCGTGGTCGGCCGCGTCGTAGGTGACGTCCTCGCCCCGGCCTTCGTGGCCGGCGCCGGCGAGCACGACCGTCGTCGTGACGCGCGTGAACCCGCTGGAGACGTCGATCGCGCGCCGTTCCGTGCGCAACTCGTCGATCGTGAGCTCGAGGCCGGCGAGCCGGCCCCAGGTCGCCCGGCCGTCACGCCGCGGCCTCGCCGAGCGCCTGCACGGCGCTCGCTCGTACTCGTCCCTTCTGCGGGCGCAGCGAGCAGGCGAGCTTGTAGTGGCCCCGGGCCTCCCCGCGGCGCCCCTGCTTCTCGAGGCAGCGCCCCAGCGCGTAGTGCGCGTAGTCGTTCACCGGCGAGAGCTCGAGCACGGCGCGGAACTCCTCCTCGGCCTCGCCGAAGCGCCGGATGCGGAAGTAGGCGATGCCGAGCGACTCCCGGATCGACGCCTTGCGCGGCTCGCGACGCTTCGCCTTCTCGAGCGCGACGGTCGCCTGCGCGGCCATGCCGTCCGCGAGATGACGGCGGCCTTGCTGGTAGAAGGTGTACGCCTCGCTCACTCGTCTCATGCCTCGCTGCGGCCCTGCGGGCCGCGTTGCGTGACCTTAACCGCGGCCTTCGGCCGCTTCCCCGTCACGGCTGCGGCCCTGGGGCCGCGTTGCGTGACCTGAGACCAAAGATACGGGAAGTTGTGCAGCACGACGTCCTCCGGCCGAGTCAGGTCGCGCGTCGCGCCGAGCGCGAGCGCGAGCGACCGTCCTCGCCGGCGTCGATCGCCCGCTGGAAGGCGTCCGCGAGCTGGAACGGCGGACCGGGCAGCCCGTCGAGGAAGCGCAGGAGCGGCTCGCCGAGCAGCCAGAGCGGTGCGCCGGCACGGACGTCGACGGCGCCGACGCCGGGAGCCGGCTTCTCGACGACCTCGCGCACGCGTCCTGCCCTCCACCCTGACGGAGGAGCGCAGTCCCGGGCTCCGCGCGGGGGACCGGACGAACGCCGATCCCTCCGGCCGCGGGCGCGGCGAGAAACCTCGTCGCCGCCTGCCGATGTCCCCCGGCGGTAAACCGGTGTCGGCGGCGACGACGAGCAGCGGCGCGGCGGCGCCTGCGGCAAGGCCGGACGGCAGCGCATCGGCGGAGCCCAGCGGGCGCTCCTGGCGGGCGAGCCGGAGCTCGAGGCCGAATGCAGCGCCGTCGCCGAGGAACGCTCGATCTGCGACGCCGAGGTGGCCGACGACGACGTCACCCGCTCGATCCCGGCCGACGCGAGCTCGCGAAGCAGCGTCGCGAGCACCGGGCGGCCCGTCGATCGGCAGGACCGCCTTCGGCCAGCGCTCGGTCAGCGGCCGCAGCCGCAGGCCTTCGCCGGCCGCGAGGATCACCGCCTCGAGCGCAAGCGCCCGCTGAGGCGCTCACACGGCCAGCGAGCGAAGGCTCAGCGCCCCGCGGGCCCGCCGGATGACGCTGATCTGGTGCCGCACCTGGCGCAGCAGCGAGCGTCAGCTCCCGCCGGGCCCGGCGGGCGGCGTCTCCGCTCTTGCGGGCGCGCCGAAGCGAGCGTCCTCGGCTGGCCTGCACGAACGGCGTCGCATTGACCCGGTAGCGCTTCTCGACGAACTCACCCGACGTCCGCGAGCGTGGCGCTCGGAGCGAACGTGACGCGCTGGTCGGCGAGGAACGCCCTCGAGGTCGCGGCGGCAGGCCGCCGCCGCGTGGCGTGGGTCGCGGCCGAGCGAAGCGCACGCGCCGCCGCAGCTCCTTCACCCGAAGCACGAGCGCGAGGATGCAGCCGAGCACGAGGAACACGAGGCCCGCGATCGCCAGCGCGTTTCCACCGTCCTCGTCGGGCGTCGCGGACGGCGACGTCCCGGCCCGCTGTCGCCGCGGCGAGGCCCGATCGCCCGGTGCCCTCGAGCCGCTGCTCGAGCAGCCGCGCGCAGCATCTGCGGGGGGACGCCCGCTGCCGAGCGCGTGGGAAGTCGGCGCCCTGACCGAACGTCGCCGACGACGTCGAGTACGAGCCGGCGAGCGTCCCGCGGCCCGGCGTCGGGTCGAACGGCAGCCAGCCGTACTCGGGGAACCACACCTCGACCCACGTGTGCGCGTTGTGGTCGGTGACGACCCACTCCTGACGACGCTCGTCGTACTCGCCGCTCGTGAAGCCGGCCGCGACGCGGGCCGGGATCCCGAGCAGCCGGAGCATCACGCGCCATCGCGCCCGCGTACTGCTGGCAGTAGCCCGCCTTGTGGTCGAGCACGAACGTGACGAGCGGCGGCTCCGAGCCCGTAGGGAGGCGGCGTCTCGTCGTAGACGAAGCCGCCCTGGCTGCGAAACCAGGCCTCGAGGGCTGCGACCGCCACGTACGGCGTCGCGGCCCCCTCGACCACCTCGCGCGCCTGCCGTACAGCGGCTCGTACTCGGCCAGCAGCGCAGTCGAACGAGCGCTCTCGAAGAGCTGCCGACGAGCTGCTCGCGCTCCGGCTCCCGAAGGTCGGGAAGCGGACGTCCGGCACGACCTCGAGGTAGCGGCCGATCTCGGCCGGGTAGGCGGCCGAGAGCTCCGTCAGCACCTTCGGCTCGACCCGCGGCGCGTAGCTCCAGCACCGTGTAGCGCTGCTTGTAGTCGAGCCCGTCGGGCACCAGACGATGACCCCGCCCGACGCGTACCGCGTGGCGGCGGAGACGTCGAGCTCGACCCGCATCGGCAGCCGCCGCGGCGACGAGGTGGGTGTCGGCAAGCGCCTCGACGGTGCACCTCCTGGCGGGTCCAGTTCCTCCTCGTCGACCGGCCTCGCCCCGGAGCAGCGGTTCGCGTCGGGGTCGTCTCGATCCGGTGCCTGGCCAGCGGCCGGCCCGGGCATCCAGATCCTCGCGCCAGCCCACGCCGGTGTACTCGTCGAGCGTCGTCGCGCGCCAGTAGAGATTCCGCTTGCGGCGCCTTGATGCGCAGCACGACGGTCGGCTCCTTCGGGAACTTGATGCCCGTGTAGTTCGAGCTCCAGACGTAGCGGACGCCGACCGCGTCCGGGTCGGGGTCGTAGTTCCAGCGCTGCCAGTCCTCGAGGAACGCGTCCTTCGACGACCGCGCTCGTCGTCGAGGCGCCGACCGCGGCGAGGACGAGGACTGCCGACCGAACGACGAGCGCCGGCCAGGCCCGCCGCAGACGGCCGGCGGCCCTCGCGCGTCAGAGGAGGAGCAGCACGATGCACCGCGGCGAAGAGCACGGCACCGGCCGCAGCGCTCGTGCCGTCCGGGAATCGTCGCGGCGAGCGTCACGGGCCAGCCGACGCCGACCAGGAGCGCGACGCCGGCCGCGAGCGGCTGTCCGCTCGCGAGGAGCAGGCCGGCGATCGCGACCGCGAGGAAGATCGCGAGGAGCACGAGTCCCGCACATCTCGGATGGTCGGCCGGGGTCGAACGGCACGTGCGTCTCGTAGAAGTCCGAGAAGCCGTCGCTCGACGGCGTCGAAGACGGGCCCGAAGAAGTCGCAGCTCGCCCCGGCGCATGTCGGTGACCGGGACGGCCGAGCGCGTATCCCGCGGCGGGCAGCAGGCCGAGGACGAGCAGGGCCAGCGCCGATCTCCGAGCTGGAGGACGCCGGGTGACGAGAGCAGGACGAGGATCAGGAGCGCCAGCGCGAGCGCCAGCGATCTGCGGCCGACCTCGACGACGTCGGAACGACGAGTCGACGAGCTGCAGCCAGGCCGCCGTCACCAGAGCCGCGATGCACGCGAGCAGGACGAGCGTCCTAGCCAAGCGCCACCTCGACGCCGCGCCTCTCCGAGCCGCTGCAGCCCGGCGCCGAGCGTCGCAGCGAGGTCGTCGCCGCGCCGCAGCACGCAGACGGGGATCCCCGCATGCTCGAGTCGCGCGAGCTGCGCGCGGGTGTCGGCGGCGGCAACTGCTCGGCCGCCGAGCCGTTCGCGAAGCTCGTCGGGTCGACGTACACGACCGACGTTCCCCGCCGCGTGACCGAGCGCTGCAGGAGCCGGTCGACGAGACGCGGCGATCAGGTCCGAGGTGACGAGGCAGAGCTCGAGCGCCTTCGACGGGGCGCCGGCCCCTTCGACGAGCAGCGCGGTCACCGCGTTGCGGCCGTCCGGGTCGACGGAGGCGAGGAGCTCGAGCGCAAGGTCCCAGTCGCCGTCGAGCGTGTGCACCGCCTGGTAGCGCGGAGTGAGCGCGTTCACGATCAGGCCGACGCGGCGGCCGCGGCCCACGTGCGTCCGCAGGATCGAGCCGGCGGCCGACACCGCGGTCTCGAAGCTCGAGCTCGGCGCCCTCGCCACCGACGATAGCCGGCGTCGGCGTCGAGCAGGACGAGCGACCTCGTCGCGCGGCGAGTCCTCGAGGTCCTTGACCATGAGCTGACCGCGCTTCGCCGTCGACGGCCAGTGCACCCGGCGCAGCGACTCGCCCTGCTCGTACTCGCGCACGCTGTGGAGGTCGAAGCCGCTGGGCCGGCGAAGGAGGAGCCGGCGGCCTTCCTGGATGCGCGAGCCGGTCTCCGAGAAGAGGCGATCGAGCTCGACGAGACGAGGGAAGACGAGCAGCGCGTCCGGGCGCGTCACGCGAGACCTCGGCCCGCTCGAGCCCGAGCGGGTCCTCGACGACGACCTCCGCCGTCCTCGAACGGGTAGCGGCCGCGCGGGACGTCGCTCGATCACGTAGTGGCCGCGGAGCTTCCCGCCTGTGCGTTCGAGCTCGACCTCGCGCTCCCCGAGGCGCTCGATCCGCTCGATCGCGGTCAGGTGCCTGTGGCGTTCACGCGTCCCTCGAGCTCGAGCTCGAGCCCCACCGGCACGTCGTCGCCGGCGACGTGCTCGCCCGCACCGTCCGTTGCAGCCGCCTCGGTCGCCCGACGAGCTTCACCCAGGCGAAGCCGAGGAGGGCGGCGAGCACGAGCCCGACGGCGACCGGGTAGAGCGGCTCCGAGCCGAACGCCCAGCCGGCAAGGTACGTGAGGCCGCCCGAGGGCGAGCGCGAAGCGACCGCGATCGGTTAGCACCGCTGAGGACTGGCGTGTCCGGCACGCTGACTCGCCGCTCATACGGGAACCGGCGTGTGCACCACGGTGTCGACCGCGATCGCGGCGGCGTCGAGCCCGGAGGAGCGCGCCTCGGGCGCGAGGATGAGCCTGTGCGCGAGCACCGGGGCGACGATCGCCTTGACGTCGTCGGGCGACACGTAGTCACGGCCCTCGGCGAGCGCCCGTGCCTTGGCGACTCGCAGGAGCGCGATGCCGGCCCGCGGGCTGGCGCCGAGGTAGAGGCGCGGATCCGAGCGCGTATGCCGCAGCAGCGCCACGATGTAGCGGTTGAGGCTCTCCTCGACGAACACGTCGCGCGCGTCCTCGATCGCCTGCTTGCACCTCGTCGCGCGAGACGACCGGCTCGAGCGTCTCGAGCGGCATCTGCACCGTCTGCTCCGTCAGCATCCGAGCCTCGTCGGCGAGCTGCGGGTAGCCGATCGAGATACGCATCGTGAAGCGGTCGAGCTCGGCCTCCGGCAGCGGGTAGGTCCCCTCGTACTCGATCGGGTTCTGGGTGGCGAGCACCATGAACGGCCGCTCTAGCAGGTAGGAGACGCCGTCGACCGTGACCTGGTGCTCCTGCATGCACTCGAGCAGCGCCGCCTGCGTCTTCGGCGAGGCCCGGTTGATCTCGTCCACGAGCAGCAGGTTCGTGAAGACCGGCCCGCGCCGGAACTCGAACTCGTTCGTGCGCTGGTTGAACACGTTGACGCCCGTGACGTCGGAGGGCAGGAGGTCCGGCGTGAACTGGAGCCGCGAGAACTCGCAGCCGACCGAGCGGGCGAGCGCCTTGGCGAGCGTGGTCTTGCCGACCCCGGGGAAGTCCTCGATGATCAGATGCCCCTCGCAGAGGAGGCAGTAGACCGCAAGCTGCAGCGTCTCCTCGGGCGCGTGGATCACCGTCTTCAGGTTCTCGATGATGCGATGGGCCGTCCTCGCCGAGCTGCTCGAGGTGGTGGCCGGCCGGCCGGCGGCCGGAGCGAGCTCTCGTTCCATCATCCTCCTTCCAGGAGGGACGCGACCTCGTCGAGGATAGCGGCGGCGCACGCAGCCTTGCTCCGCTTCCCGACCGTTCGCTCGCCCTCCGCGCGGATCAGCGTCACCTCGTTCATCGTCGAGTCGAAACCGATGTCGGAACGGGATACGTCGTTGAAGACCAAGAGGTTCACGCGCTTGCGCTCGAGCTTCGCGCGGGCCTGCTCGAGCCCCGCCACCCCCTCGTCGGCTGCGAAGCCGACGAGCACCTGGCCGGGACGCCGCCGGCGGCCGAGCTCGGCCAGGATGTCCTCGGTCGGCTCCAGCATGACCGTCCACGGCTTGCCGTCCTTCTTGCGCTTCGCTGTCTCCGCGTCGGACGGCCTGTAGTCGGCGACGGCAGCGGCCATGACGATGACGTCGGCGCCGTCCCGCGCGAAGGCCTCGCGTGCGAGCTCCGCGGCGGTCGGGGTCATCACCGTCTCTATCTGCGGCGCGACGGGGATGCTCACGTTCGCCGCCAGCAGCGTGACGTGGGCACCGCGGCGGGCGGCCTCCTCGGCCACCGCCACGCCCATGCGCCCGCTCGACCGGTTTCCGAGGTAGCGCACCGTGTCGAGGGGCTCCCGCGTGCCGCCGGCCGAGACCACGACGTGACGGCCGTCCAGCGTGCCGGCCGCGCTGAGGATCTCCTCCGCGCGCGCGAAGATCGCCTCGGGCTCGCTCATGCGGCCGAGCCCGAGCTCGCCCTCGGCGAGCTCGCCCTCCTCCGGCCCGATGAGCTCGATATCTCGCCCCATGACGACCTGGGCGTTCGCCTGCGTCGCCGGATGTGCCCACATGCGGGCGTTCATGGCCGGGGCGGCCAGGATCGGCCCGGAGAAGGCGAGCGCGAGCTGGGTGAGCACGTTGTCCGCGTGGCCGCCGGCGAGCTTCGCGAGCGTGTTGGCCGAGAGCGGCGCGACGACGAGGAGGTCGGCTCCCGCCAGGTGCGGGTAGAGATCGCGCGGCGCCTCCCGCCGCGCCAGGGCCTCGAAGGTATGCACGCCGACGAACCGCTCGGCCTCGGCGGTCAGGATCGGCGTCACCTCGTGACCCGCCTTCACGAGCAGCCGGCAGAGCTCACAGGCCTTGTAGGCGGCGATGCCGCCGGTGACGCCGAGGATGACGCGGGCCACCCCGAGCTCCTTTCAGATGGGGACGCGTCGCCTTGGCGTCATGGTAATCCTGCTGGTAGCCCGGGCTCGAGCACGCCCCGGAGGCGGATCAGGCCCGGCTCTCGGCCTTGATCTTGCCCTGTGCGATCTCCTCGAGGGCGATCGTCAGGTAGTTCTTCGAGCGCGACTCGACGAGCGGCGGCGGAAAGTCGTCGAACGTGCCCTCGCCGAGCTGGTGGTGGTAGTTGTTGATCTGGCGCGCGCGCTTCGCGGCGACGATGACCAGCGCGTAGCGCGACTGCGGCTCGACGTTCGCGACCAGGGAATCGATGCGCTGATTGATCATGACCGTCGAGTGTAGCTGGAAGTTCCGTGCCGACCGCTGAGAGCCCCGTTCGGCCGATCCCGGTGGCGGCCCGCCTACCTCGCCGAGCGCTGCGGCGCGAGCTCCTCCACGATCACGTCGTCGAGCTCCGCGACGGCGCGCTCGACGTCGTCGTTGACGACGACGTAGTCGAAGCCCGCCTGCTCGTCCACCTGGCGCCGCGCCAGCTCGAGGCGCTCGCCGATCTCGCCGGCGCTCTCGGTCGCGCGCTCGCGCAGGCGCCGCTCGAGCTCGGCGAACGACGGGGCCGCGATGAAGATCGACACCGACGTCCGGGCGCTGCGCCTCGACCTCCGGCGCTCCCTGCGTCTCGAGCTCGAGCACGCAGCTGCTTGCCCGAGCGCGAGGATGCGGTCGACCTCCGCGTTGAGCGTGCCGTAGCGCTGGCCCGAGACGTAGACGACGTGCTCGAGGAACTCGCCCGTCGCGACCCGGCGGTCGAACTCCGCCCGTCGAGGAAGTAGTACTCGCGGCCCGTCCTCCTCGCCCGGGCGCTGCGGCCGCGTCGTCGCCGAGACCGCGATCTCGAGGTCGTCGCGCCGCGGCGAGCAGCGCCCGGATCAACGTGCCCTTGCCGGCGCCCGAGGGGCCGGTGACGACGAAGAGCGCCTTCGGCGGTCTCGTTCGAGGCGCGGTCGTTCCGGACCTCCGGGCGGGGCCACGCTCAGTGCCGGAACAGGCTCGACGAGCTCCTCGCGCTGGCGCTCGGAGAGTCCCGCGACGGTCTTCGACTGGCTGATGCGGCACTGGTTGAGGAAGCGGGCCGCCTTGACGCGCCCGAACTTCGGCACGGCCATGAGCATGTCGAACACCTTCGCGGTGCCGACGTAGTCGGGCGGGTCGGCGAGGATCTCCTCGACGCGGACGGTCCGCTCTTCAGGTCCGCTTCAGCCGCGCCCGCTTCACGCGGATGTCGTTGGCGCGCCGGAGCGCATCCATGCGCTGCTCGAGCGAGCGGGTCGGCGCCTGGGTCTGCGCTCTTGGTGGCGGTCATGGCGGCGCCATTGTAGCCCTCCTCGCCCGACGGTTCAAGACGAAATTTCCGTGCTAATCGCCACTTTTTCGGGCTCTCCGAGGACGCGAGTTATCCACATGCCGCTGCCGGAAGCATCCCCACCGCGGCTTGCCGTGCGCGATCGCGCCGGACCGGCTCGTTTGTCCACACCTCCGACGCTCGGCCGGGGCTCGGCTCGAGGCTACGCGACGCGCTCCTGGAGCGACAGCACCCGCTCCTGGCGGGCCCGTCGCGATCGCCTCGACGGCCGCCTCCGCCCCGGCGATCGTCGTGATGCACGGGATCCGCGGCGCGAGCGCGGCTTCCCGGATCTGGTAGCCGTCCGAGCGCGCGCCGCCGCCCTGCGGCGTGTTGACGACGAGGTCGCAGTGGCCGCGGCGGATGCGATCGACGACCGTCGGGCCGCTGCCCGGGCTCCCCCACCTTGCGCACGCGCTCGACCGGCAGCCCGGCCGCTGCGAGTGCACGCGCCGTGCCGGCAGTCGCGTGCAGCGCGAAGCCGAGATCGACGAGCCGGCGCCCGAGCTCGACCGCCGCGGGCTTGTCCGCGTCGCAGACCGAGACGAATGCGATGCCCGCCGTAGGGCAGGCCCGGCCCGCTGCCCGCTCGGCCTTCGCTGAACGCCGTCGCGAAGTCGCCGGCGTTCGCCATGACCTCGCCCGTCGAGCGCATCTCCGGGCCGAGCACCGGGTCGGCGCCGGGGAACCGGCTGAAGGGGAACACGGCCGCCTTGACGCTCACATGTCGGACGGCGCCTTCGGCGCGGCAGGTCGAGCGAGCGCAGCCGGCGCGCCCGCGGCGATCCGCGCCGCGGCCTCGACGAGGTTGACACCGATCGCCTTGCTGGCGAACGGCACCGTGCGCGAGGCGCGGGGGTTCGCCTCGAGGACGAAGAGGCCGTCGTCGGTGAGCGCGAGCTGGACGTTGACGAGCCCGACGACGCCGAGCGGCGAGCGCGAGACGCCGGACCGCCTCTCGGACGGCCTCGAGCTCGTCGGCGGACAGCGACATCGGCGGCAGGACGCACGAGGAGTCACCCGAGTGGACGCCCGCCTCCTCGACGTGCTGCATGATCGCCGCGACGTAGGTCTCCTCGCCGTCGCACAGCGCGTCGACGTCGATCTCGACGGCCCCCTCGACGAAACGGTCGACGAGCATCGTCGAGCCCTCGAGGGCGGCGATCGTCCGGCAGGTCCTCCGGCTCGTAGCAGACGCGCATGTTGCTGCCGCCGAGCACGTACGACGGCCGGGCGAGCACCGGGTATCCGATGCGATCGGCGATCTCGACGGCCTCGGCGCGGGATCCTGGCGATTCCCCAGCGGGGAACGTCGAGCCCGAGCGCTCGCAGAGCGACGCGAACCGCTCGCGGTCCTCGGCGAGGTCGACCGCGGCGAACGGCGTGCCGAGCATCGGGTATCCCGCGCCTCGATCGTCCGCGCGAGCTGCAGCGGCGTCTGGCCGCCGAACTGGATGACGACGCCGACCGGGCGCTCGCGCTCGCAGATCTCGAGCACCTCCTCCGCGCAGAGAGGCTCGAAGTAGAGGCGGTCCGACGTGTCGTAATCCGTCGAGACCGTCTCCGGATTGCAGTTCACCATCACGGTCTCGAAGCCGAGCTCCCGGAAGGCCCGCACCGCGTGGACGCAGCAGTAGTCGAACTCGATGCCCTGGCCGATCCGGTTGGGCCCCGAGCCCAGGATCACGACCGAGCGTCCCGGGACGCGGCGGCTGCTCGTCCGCTCGCCCCAGGTGGAGTAGAGGTAGTTCGAGCGCGCGTCGACCTCGGCCGCGCACGAGTCGATGCGGCGATAGGCCGGCCGCACGCCTCTCGCCCAGCGGGCAAGGCGAACGTGCTCCTCCTCGCTGCCGCACGCCGCTCCGATCTCCGCGTCCGACCAGCCGGCGCGCTTGAGCTCGAGCCAGTCCTCGGCGGTCAGCGCCTCGGCCGAGTCGACCGCGTCGAGCAGGCGCTCCGCCGCGTCGAGCTGGGCGCGGAACCAGGGATGAACGCCGTCCGGGATCTCGGCGAGCGTGGCCCAGGGAACGGCCGAGCCCGGCATCGAGCTCCCGCGAGCGCATCGCCTTCAGGAACGCCTCGGTGAACGTGCGGCCGATCCCCATCGCCTCGCCGACCGACTTCATCTGCGTGCCGAGCGTCGGGTCGGCGCCGGGGAACTTCTCGAACGCGAAGCGCGGAAACTTGACGACGACGTAGTCGAGCGTCGGCTCGAAGCTGGCCGGCGTCGTGCGCGTCAGGTCGTTCGGGATCTCGTCGAGCGTGTAGCCGACCGCGAGCTTGGCCGCGACCTTGGCGATCGGGTATCCGGTCGCCTTCGACGCCAGCGCCGACGAGCGCGAGACGCGCGGGTTCATCTCGATGACGCACACCTCGCCGGTCTCGCGGTCGCGCGCGAACTGGATGTTCGAGCCGCCGGTCTCGACCCCCACGGCCCGGATGACGGCCGCCGCCGCGTCGCGCAGCTCCTGGTAGGCCTCGTCCGGAAGCGTCATCTGCGGCGCCACCGTGACCGAGTCGCCCGTGTGGACGCCCATCGGGTCGAGGTTCTCGATCGAGCACACGACGACGACGTTGTCGTTCGCGTCGCGCATGACCTCGAGCTCGAACTCGTCCCAGCCGCGCACGGACTCCTCGACCAGCACCTGGCCGATCGGGCTCTCTCTGAACCCGAGCTCGACCTGGCGGCGGAGCTCGGCCTCGGTCTCGACGAAGCCGCCGCCATGACCGCCCAGCGTGAACGCGGGCCGCACGACGGCAGGAAGCCCGACTCCGCGCAGATCGTCGGCGAGGTGACGATGCGGCTGCCGGGAACGCGCAGGCCGACGGACTCGACGGTCGCCCGAAAGAGCTCTCTGTCCTCCGCCCGGCGGATCGCGTCCGGGCCTGCACCGATCAGCTCGACGCCCAGCTCGTCGAGCACCCCCTCCTCCGCGAGCGTCGAGGCCAGGTTCAGCGCCGTCTGGCCGCCCAGCGTCGGTAGCAGCGCGTCCGGCTGCTCGCGTCGCAGGACGGCGGCGACTCCGTCCACGTCGAGCGGCTCGAGGTAGGTGCGCTCGGCGAAGCCGGGGTCGGTCATGATCGTGGCCGGATTCGAGTTGACGACGACCGTGCGGTAGCCGTCCTCGCGCAGCACCTTGAGCGCCTGGCTGCCCGCATAGTCGAACTCGCAGGCCTGGCCGATCACGATCGGCCCGGAGCCGATCACACAGATCGACTCGAGGTCACGCCGCCTTGGCATGGCTCTCCCGGAGCTCGTCCACCCAGCTCTCGACGATCGGCCAGGCGTCGTGGGGGCCCGGCGCCGCCTCGGGATGGAACTGCACCGAGCGGAGGCGCTCGCGCGGAAGCGCGAGGCCCTCCACCGTCTCGTCGTACAGGCTGCGGTGGGTCACCTCGGGCCCCTCTCCGGCGACCGCGAAGCCGTGGTTCTGCACCGTGACGAGCACCCGGTCGCTGCCCGTCTCGAGCACCGGGTGATTCGCACCGCGGTGGCCGAACGGCAGCTTGTAGGTCTCGTAGCCGAGCGCCAGGCCGAGCAGCTGGTGGCCCAGGCAGATGCCGAGCAGCGGCACGCGGCCCACGAGGCCGCGCACGACGTCGACTTCCTCCGGAAGAGCGGCAGGGTCGCCCGGCCCGTTGCTGAGCAGGACGCCGTCGACCTGGGAGCTCAGGATCTCCGCCGCCGCCGTGCCATGCGGATAGACGGTGACCGAGGCGCCGGCGGCAACGAGCCGCCGGACGATCGAGCGCTTGCAGCCGTAGTCGACGACGGCCACGTGGACGGCGCCGCTGCCGAAGCTCACGGGCGCCTGCGTCGAGACGCCGGCCACGAGCGCGCGGCCCGCCATCCCGGGTTGCGCGAGCACCTCGCCGAGCACGTCTTCGGGCCGGGCGTCGCCGGCCACGGCGGCCGCCCGCATCGCGCCACCCTGCCGCAGGGCGAGGACGAGCGTGCGAGTGTCGATGTCCTCGAGGGCGACCGTGCCCGCGCTCCGCGAGCCAGCGGCACCATTCGTCGCCGCCTGCGCGGCGCATGAGCACCGCGCGCGCCGACACCGTGTCCGACTCGTCGCGCTCGTCGGAGACGCCGTAGTTGCCGATCATCGGCGCCGTGAAGCAGACGAGCTGCTCGGCGAAGCTGGGGTCGGTCGCGATCTCCTGGTAGCCGGACATCGCCGTCGTGAAGACCGCCTCGCCGAAGGCGACGCCGGGGGCGCCGACCGAGCGCCCGGGGAAGATCGACCCGTCCTCGAGGACCAGAAAGCCGTTCATGCCTCGTAGGCGACGCGGCCGTTCGCGACGGTGAGCTCGACGCGGCCGGTGAGCGTCTTCCCGAGCAGCCACGAGTTCGCCGACCTCGAGCGGAAGCTGCTTTCCTCGACGCGCCACTCGCGGTCGAGGTCGAGCAGGACGAGATTCGCCGTCGCGCCGACGGCGATCCGCGGACGCTCCAGGCCGTAGATCGCGGCCGGCCCCGCGCTGAGCCGCTCGAGCAACGTCGGCAGCGGCAGCACTCCGGGACGGACGAGGCTCGTGTGCAGCGCGGCGAAGGCCGTCTCGAGGCCCGTGACGCCGAACGGAGCCTCCTCGAAGGGGACGTCCTTCTCGTGACGCGCGTGCGGCGCGTGATCGGTTGCCACCGCGCCGATCGTCCCGTCGCCGAGAGCCGAGATCAACGCCTGCCGGTCCTCCTCCGCGCGCAGCGGAGGGTTCATCTTCAGGTTCGTATCGAGGCTGCGCACCGCCTCGTCGGTCAGGCAGAGATGGTGCGGCGTCACCTCGGCGGTCGCGTCGACGCCGGCTGCCCGGGCACGCCGCAGCTCATCGACCGACTCGCGGGCCGAGACGTGGAGAAGGTGCAGCGGCCGCTGCTCGTACGCGGCGAGCGCGAGGTCGCGGGCGACCATCGTCGACTCGGCGACGGAGGGCCACCCGCCCAGCCCGAGCTCCGCCGAGACCGGGCCCTCGTGCATATGGCCGCCGTTCGACAGCGACGGGTCCTCCTCGTGGAGCGCGACCCGCCCGCCGGCGACGCCGACGTACTGGAGAGCGCGCCGCAGCAGCGACGCCGACACCACCGGTCGCCCGTCGTCCGTGAACCCGGCCGCGCCCGCTTCGGCAAGCTCGATCATCTCCGTGAGCTGCTCGCCGTCCTGTCCCTTCGAGATCGAGGCCAGGAACCCGACGGGCACCGCGGCCGCGGACTTCGCCTGCTCGACGAGTGCGCCGAGCACCGCGGCCGAGTCGACGACGGGATCGGTGTTCGGCATCGCGAGGATCGCGCAGTACCCGCCTGCGGCGGCGGCCTTCGTGCCCGAAGCGATGTCCTCCTCGTCCTCGCGGCCGGGCGTGCGCAGGTGCACGTGAGGATCGACGAAGCCGGGCGCGAGCACCCGGCCACCGACGTCTCCGCGTCCGGGCTCGAGGCGCGTGACGATGCCGTTCTCGATCGTGACGGTCAGGCACGCGTCGATCCCCTCGACGGGGTCGATCACGCGCGCACCGTCGATCGTCAGCGTGTCGGTGCGGCCGTTACCGCCGAAGAGCATCCGGCGCTGCATCGCTACGCCACCTCCTGGAGCTCGTCCACCTTGACCGCGGCCGGCCCGTGGGTGAGCAGGTCGTAGAGCACCGCCATGCGAACGACGAGGCCCGAGCGCACCTGCCGTTCGATCAGCGACTCGGCCGCGTCCGCGACGTCGCCGTCGATCTCGACCCCGCGGTTCATCGGCCCGGGATGCATGACCTTCTGCCCCGGGCGCAGCCGGTCCGCCGTGACGCCCCAGCGGGCCGTGTACTCGCGGAGGCTGGGGACGTAGTTGGCGCCGGGCAGCATGCGCTCCCGCTGCATGCGCAGGACGTAGACGACGTCGGCGGCCCGTATCGCATCGATGTCGTACGACACCTCGCAGCCGAGAGCCTCGATCCCGCGCGGGATGAGCGTCGGCGGGCCGACCGCCGTCACCTTCGCGCCCATGAGCGCGAGCGCCTGGATGTTCGAGCGAGCGACGCGCGAGTGGAGCACGTCGCCCACGACGGCGACGTGCAGGCCCTCGATCGCGCCGAACTCCTCCTCGATCGTGTAGAGGTCGAGCAGCGCCTGCGTGGGATGCTGGTGCTTGCCGTCGCCGGCGTTGACGACGTGGACGTCGATCGTGCGGGCGACGAGCTGCGGCGCCCCGATCCCGGCGTGCCGGATGACGACCACGTCGGGGTCGTAGGCGCCGATCGTGATCGCCGTGTCCCTGAGCGACTCGCCCTTGTCCACGGCCGAGCCGGTGGCCCTGATCGTCATCACGTCGGCCGAGAGGCGTTTCGCGGCCAGCTCGAAGCTCGAGGACGTGCGGGTCGACGACTCGAAGAACAGGTTGACGACGGTGCGGCCGCGCAGCGTCGGCAGCTTCTTCACGTCGCGCTCGAGCGAGCGGGCGAACGTGCGCGCGAGGCCGAGCAGCCGCCCGACGTCCTCGCGGGAGAGGTCCGCGATCGAGATCAGATGCCGCCTCGGGGGCCTCCCCGGCGGCAGGAGCTCGTCGCGAAGCAATGGACGGATCTCGGTCATGGCATACCCCCAGGAACGAGAAGGACACGGTCGACCTCGTCGATCTCGACGAGTTGCACCTGGATGCGCTCCAGACGGGCGGTCGGGAGGTTCTTGCCCACGTAGTCGGGGCGGATCGGGAGCTCTCGGTGCCCGCGGTCGACGAGCACCGCAAGCTGCACCCTCGCCGGACGGCCGTACGAGAACAGCGCCTCGATCGCGGCGCGGATCGTGCGGCCCGTGTAGAGGACGTCGTCGATGAGCACGCAGGTCATGCCCTCGAGCGGGAAATCGAGACGCGTCGCCTTGACGACCGGCTGGGGCGCCAGCGGCGCCTCCCGACCGCGGACGGCCACGTCGTCGCGATGAAACGTGATGTCGATCGACCCGAGCGCCACCTCGGTGCCGCCGAACTCGGCGATCAGCCGACGCAGCCGCTGCGCGAGCGGCACTCCGCGCGTGTGGATCCCGACGAGCGCGAGCTCAGCGAGGTCCGTGTTCCGCTCGACGATCTCGTGCGCGATCCGAACCAGCGTGCGCCGCAGCGCCTCGCCGTCGAGAAGCAGTTTCGCCGCCGTATCCTGGGCAGCCACAATCGCCTCCTTTCCGGCCTCACGGGACCGGGTTAAAGGTGCGCCGCGAGTCTAGCGGACTCGGCCGGACGGCAAGGCGCGCGGAAGCGCGCCGCGCAGCGGCCGCGGGCCGAAGCCCGCCAGGCCGCGAAGCTTCACCGGCCCGGCAAAGCCGGGCCGGTACATGCAAGGGCGAAGCCCGCGCCGTGCACGCAACGGCCGGCCGAAGCGCCCAGCCGTGACAGGAAGGCCGCGAAGCGGCCGGCTCGCGCCGGCCCGACCCGATCGTGCCGAGCCCTGGCGGGCTCGGCGATTGCGGGTCGCGGCCGGCCGAGCCGCCGCTCAGCCGCTAAGCCGCTCAGCTCGGAATCTTGCCGATCTCGTGATGCCAGAAGTCCCACCACCGGAACAGGTCGGAGTGGGCGCTTCCGGCTACCCGCGCGATACCCAGCGTGTCGAAGTGCGTGTCCTGGCCGAGCCTGTCGTGGGTCCACACGATGACGGCCTCGTTGCCGTCGAAGTAGCAGAAGCGGCGCCCGCCCGGATTGTCCGGGGACCCGTGGTCCCACGGGCCCTCGCCGGTCCAGCGCGTCGAACCGCAGCGCCCCGAGTCGGGCTGGGCCCCGGCCTCGTTCTTGAGCGCCTCGTAGGCTGCCGCGGTCGAGGCGCTGTCCGGGAACACCGAGATCTCGAGCTGGTCGAAGCGGCGCGTCTCGCCTGCGGCAGGCGCGCAGACCGCGCTCTCGACCGCTCCCGGCTCGAGCGGAGCAGGCTGGGCGGCACAGTCCGCCCAGATGTCCGTGGGAACGAGCGTCGCGAGGGGCGCGATCTGGGCGCTCGGAGTGGCGGGCGGCGCGGTGTCGGCCGGGGGCGGCTCTGCGGGCGGAGTAGCGGGACTGCTTGGCTCGGTCGCGCCCTCGGGCTGGGTGACCGTCACCGTCGCCTGTCCACCCGCCTGCGGCTCCTCGGAGCCGTCCGAGCGCGTCGCGAAGTAGACGGCGACCGCCGCCGCGGCGGCGGCAAGACCGGCCGCGATCGCCGCGATGACGATCAGCCGGCGGCGATCACCGCCGCCCGAGCTGCCTGGGGGCGGAGGCGGCGGCGGACCGGCCTGCGACACACCGGCGGAGCTTGGTTGCTCCGCGACCGGCGGTACAGGTTGCTCGGTCACAGCCGAAGCGGGCTGCTCGGCCGGCGGAGCGCCCGTCTGGTGCGCGAGGGGCGCGATCGACTCCGCTGCCGGCGCGCCCGCAACGGACGCCGCGGCCGCCGCGGCTCCGGCGGCGCCGACCGCAGCCGCGGCATCGGGAGCCTGGGACGGGGCCTCCTCCGGAACCGGCCGGGTCTCGGTCCGTCGACCGAGAGCCGCTGCGCGGGCGGCAGCCGTGACCTCCTCGCACGATGCGTACCGCTCCTCCCGGTCCTTGGCCATGGCCCGCTCGATGACCTGGTCGAGTCCCTTGGGAAGGTCAGGCCGCACGGCGGTCAGTCGGGGCGGGGCTTCCGTGAGGTGCGCGTGCATCACCGCGACTTCGCCCTGGCGGTCGAACGGGCCCTTCCCGGCGAGGCATTCGTAGAGCACGCACCCGAGCGCGTAGACGTCCGTGCGGGCATCGACTTCGAGCCCCTCGATCTGCTCGGGCGCCGCGTAGTCCACCGTCCCGATGAAGAGGCCCGTGCGGGTGAGGCCTTGCGACGCGGCCGTGTGCTTGACGACGCCGAAATCGGTCAGATACACGTGCTCCGAGGGCTGCTCGATGAGGATGTTCGCCGGCTTCACGTCACGATGGACGAGATCCCGGGCGTGGGCGGCGTCGAGCCCTGCAGCGGCCTGCTCGAGGATGAAGATCGTGCGTCCGATCCCGAGCGGGCCGTCCTGCTCGATCAGCGTCTTCAGATCTGAGCCGAGGACGTAACGCATTGCGATGTACAACTGGCCGTCGGCCTCGCCGGCGTCGTAGATCGGAATGATGTTCGGGTGATCGATCTCCGCGGCGCGCCGCGATTCGCGGTCGAATCGCTCGCGGAAGCTCTCGTCGTGACTCAGAGCGGGAGCCAGCAGCTTGAGCGCCACCTTGCGACCGAGACGGAGGTGCTCGGCCACGTAGACGACGCTCATGCCGCCGCGGCCCAGCAGAGCCTCGAGGCGGTATCCGGCGATCTCCGAGCCGATCCGCGTCGATGTGCTCATGCGGGGATGGTAGCTCGCATCGCGGGCGCCCTCCCGAGCCCGAGCCTTCGATGATCCGGTGAGCGGCCGTTGAGCGAATCCATGGCGTCCCAACGCACGCTCGGTCGTAACTCGACGAGGAGGCCACGATGGCGACCACGAGAACCGCGCTTCCAACGCTCTCCACCGACGACGCGGAGCGCCTGGCGCGGGAGACACAGTCCTACCTCATGCTCGTGGACACCTTCCGAGCCGAAGGCATCGAGCCCGCCTGGGGCGCCGACGAGTCGCCGGAGCCCATACCCGGCTGCAACATGGAGTGCGAGTCGTCGGTGGAGTAGCCAGCCGCTTCGCCGGCCTCCCTCGTCACGGGTGCGGCCTGCGGCCGCGTTGCGTGACCGGCTTGCTTCGCAAGCCTCCCCGGCACGGCTGAGCCTGGGCCTGCGGCCCAGGCTCGTTGCGTGACCGGCTTGCTCGCGTCCCTGGCACGGCTGAGCCTGGCGCCCGGCCGGCGTGACCGGCTTGCGCAGCCTGGCACGGCGGCCTGGGCCTGCGGCCCGGCTCGCGTGCGCGCGCGCGCTTGCGCGCGCCAAACCGGATCGACCGAGCCCTGCCGGGCTCGGTGAAGCTTCGCGGCCTGGCGCCTCCGGCGCGGCCGCTGCGCGGCGCGCTTGCGCGCGCCTTGCTACTTCTTCGCCATGCACGATGATCCAGCGAGAGCCGCGGGCGACCCGCAGCCGGGCGAGCGGCTCGGCCCGTACCGGTTGGACACGGTGCTCGGGGACGGCGCGACCGGGATCGTCTTCAGAGCCAGGCACGAGCGGATCGACCGCACCGTCGCGCTGAAGGTCCTGCGCGCGGAGCTCGGAGACAGTGACGTCTTTCGCAAGCGCTTTCTGCGCGAAGCGCGGGTCGCGGCCGAGGTCGAGCACGAGAACCTGGTGCCGATCGTCGAAGCCGGCGAGGCGGGCGGGCGGTACTACCTCGCGGCCCACTACGTGGAGGGCCGAACGCTCGACGAACGGCTGGCCGAGGGCCCGTTCTCACTCGAGGAGCTGCTTCGCCTCGTCGGAGAGGTGGGCGCGGGTCTCGACGCGCTCCACCGTCGGGGTCTCGTGCACCGCGACGTCAAGCCGTCGAACGTCATGCTCGACGCCGAGGGCAAGGCGCTTCTGACCGACTTCGGGCTGGCCAAGGGCCCGGCGTACACGGTCCTCACCAAGCCGGGACACGTGCTCGGCACGCTCGACTACCTCGCGCCGGAGCTGATCCGCGGGGAAGGCGCCCAGGCCGCCAGCGACGTGTACGCACTGGGATGTGTGGCGTTCGCCTGCATCGCCGGACAACCGCCGTTCGCGAGCGCCAACATCTTCGAGGTGACCGTCGCCCACCTGGGCGAGTCGCCCCCGGATCCCTGCGCAGAGCGACCCGATCTTCCGCCGGCGCTCTCGGAGGCCGTGCTCGCCGCGCTGGCCAAGGACCCGGCGGACCGCCCGCGGAGCTGCCGCGCCTACGCGCTCTCGCTCTGGCTGGCCGGCCGGCCTTGATCCGCGTCCGCTGTCAGCCGCCGAGCGACCACGTATAGCGCGTCAGGCTGCTCCCGGGTGCGAGACCTCCCGGCCTGAGACCGCGCCTGACGAGCAAGACGGGAGCGCCGGCGTCGCGGGCGATCGCAGCGCGCACGTCGCCGAGCCCCGCCTGGCGCCACGTCTCGGCGAGTCCCATCACGAGCAGACCCGCAGTCTCGGCCGCCCGTACGACGCCGTCGGAGCCCGGCTCGCCGAGCTCGGGCACGGTGGCAACCCCGACGAGCTGCTGGGCGGCAAGCGCCGCATGCGCGAGCAGGCGACTCGCATCCCTCGCTTCCTCGCCGGCGCCTCCCTCGGTGCCGAGCAGCCGCAGCGCCACCCCGCGCGCCCCCGCAAACCAGGCACCGAGCTCGAGCGCAGCCCAGTCGTGGTCCGAGCCGCCGAAGGGCACGAGCACCGGAGCCTCCGGATCGGGCTGAGGCGACGCTCCTGAGGCCAGCAGGGCAACGTCGCAGGGAGCGTGAGCGAGCACGGCGGCCGCAACGCCCAGGAGCTCCGTATCGGCGCCGAGCTCGGTGACCGTCAGCAGAAGCAGATCGACGTCCTGCTCCGAGGCCAGGCGCACTACGTCCACGGCAGGGTCGAGTGAGGTGAAGGCCGCCGCCCGTGCCGCGACCTCCTTTTCCGCAAGCCCCGCGCGGCGCTCGTTCAGGTAGGCGGACGACTCGGCCAACGCGCTCGGCTCGACGCAGAGCGAGAGGATGAGCTCGTGCGGCGCGGCGGAGCGCGCCAGCGGTTCGGCAAGCGCCTCCAGGAGCTCGAGCCCCGGCCGGTCGGCGGGCGCCAGCAAGATCGAGCGTTGCGGTCGCACCGCCATACGCGCCTCGGGCGCCGCCTGGGCCGGCGCAAGCTCGAGCGACGCATCCTGCTGCAGGATCGCGCGCTCGAGGCGCTGCAGGGCGGGGCTCGGGTCGATCCCGAGCTCGTCGACGAGAACGCGGCGGCCGGCCTGGAAGACGTCGAGCGCCTCGGCCTGACGGCCCGAGCGGTAGAGCGCCAGCATGAGCTGGCCGCGCAGGCGCTCGCGGAGCGGATGCTCGCGCACGAGCGCCTCGAGCTCGCCGACGAGGTCCGTGTGGCGCGCGCACGCCAGGTCTGCATCGATCCTCTCCTCGAGCGTCGCGAGGCGCAACTCCTCGAGCCGGGCGGCGGGCGCCTGGGCGAAGGCCTCGAACGCGAAATCGGCGAGCGCCGGCCCGCGCGAGAGCGCGAGGGCTTCGCGCAACGTCGCCGCCGCAGCCGGGGGCGAGGTGGCGATCTCGCCCCGGGCACGCTCGACGAGCCGCTCGAATCGGGCGAGGTCGAGCTCGTCCGGCTCGAGCTCGATGACGTAGCCGGGCGCACGGGTGCGGAGTCGGCTGAAACCGCCCTGCTCGAGGGCCTTTCGCAGCCGCGATACGAACACCTGAACCGTGTGGGCGGCCGTCGCCGGCGGCTCGTCGCCCCACAGCTCGTCGATGAGCCGGTCGACCGAGACTACCTCGCCGGCGTGGAGAAGCAGGATCGCGAGCAAGGCGCGCTGGCGCGCTCCGCCGAGCGCCATGACGCGCTCGCCGTCGCGCGCCTCGAGCGGCCCGAGCACGCGGAACTCCATTCCGGCGCCCGACGTTAGCACGGCGCCGCGGACGGTCTCCCCGGCTTCCCTGCGGTCCCTTGGCGAGTCCGCGCCTCGGTCGTCCTGGCTCACCATGCCGGCCGCCGGCAGTCGCCTTCGGCGTCTCTCATCGCGGTCCCGGGCCGCCTTGAGCGGCCGGTGAGCGTGTGGTGAGCGCCTGCGCCGATCGTCTTGTCCAGACAGCGAGGGCAACCACAACCAAAGGAGAACGACATGAACACTCGCCGCCTCATCAGTCTCTGCACCGCCGGCCTCGCCACCCTGGCGATCGCCGCGACCGCGGTGCCGGCCGCCCAGGCCCAGCTTCCGGGCCAGAACGGCCGAGTCGCGTTCTCGTCGAACCGCGACGGCAACTACGAGATCTACACGGCCGATGCGAACGGCCAGACCGTCGACCGCGTCACGAACGCTCCTGCCGCCGACCTGCAGCCGGTCTTCTCGCCTGACGGCTCACGGATCGCGTTCGTCTCGCTTCGCGACGGCACGCGCGACATCTACGTCATGCAGGCCAACGGCACCCAGGTCTCCCGGCTCACGAGCCTGCCAGGGGACGAGGAGCATCCCAGCTGGGCGCCCGACGGCTCGGCGATCGCGTTCGACTACAGCGCCCCGGCAACGGACACCGAGATCTACAAGGTCGACCTCAACGGGGCTCTCACCCAGCTCACGAACAACAATCGCAACGACTACGACCCCGCGTACTCGCCCGACGGGAGCAAGATCGCCTTCCAGGCCGCCTTCCCGGCGAGCCTCGACATCGTCGTCATGAACGCCAACGGCGGCGGCGAGACCAACCTCAACAACGACGCGTTCGACGACATCCAGCCTTCCTACACGCCCGACGGATCGAGGATCCTGTTCGCAAGCGTGCGCGAGGGCGCCCCGTACGAGATCTTCTCGATGAACGCAACCGGGGGCGGCTTCACCCGCCTCACGAACAACGCGCTGATCGACCTCAACCCGGTCGCCTCCCCCGACGGCACCCGGGTCCTCTTCCAGCGCTACGTCGACACCACGTTCAAGTACGAGCTGTTCACGATGGGTGCCGGCGGCGGAGCCGAGGTGCGCGTCACCACCGTGGCCGGCTTCGACGAGTCCCCCGACTGGCAGCGCATCGTCGCTGGTCGACGAGTCCCGAGTCGCTCGCGGCCGACCCGACGGCGCCGTGCACGATCACCGGGACGTCCGGGGCGGACGTGCTCGTCGGTACCGACGGCAACGACGTCATCTGCGGCCTCGGCGGCAACGACGTCCTGCTCGGCAACGGCGGCAACGACGTGCTCCGCGGCGGCAAGGGCAAGGACACCCTGCTCGGCGCGGCCGGCGACGACCTGCTCTTCGGCGGCAAGGGCGCCGACAAGGTCAACGGCGGGCTCGATCTCGACGTCTGCGTCGGCGAGTCCAAGGTCGACTGCGAGGCCTAGCACCCGCGCAGCCAAACTCTCCTCTCCGACCGAAGCCGGCCCGCTCCAGGGCCGGCTTCGCGTTGGGCAGGAGCCTTGCCGGCGCTGTCCGGCCGGCTTACGCCGGCTTGGTCGCGACGAGTATCGCCCACTCGAGCCCGTACTCGACCAGGGCGGGGAGGCCACGCTCCGCCGCAGCCAGGCCCGCCTCGAACTCCTCGTCGGAGAGCAGATGCAGGCTCGAGATGAAGCGCCCACCGATCCGTTCGAGCGCCTCCTCCCGGGTCGTGCTGCGGCGCTGGCTCAGCCGGTGAGTCGTCACCGTCTCGAAGCCCGCCTCCCGCAACTCGGCCGTGAGGATCTGCGGTTCGGGGAAGCGCGTGCGGTCGATCTCCCGGATCGACGGAAAGTACGGGCTCAGCCAGAAGCGATCGAAGTGCTCGGGCTCGAACGTCGTGATGACCGCCCGGCCGCGCCGGCGCGAGCACGCGGGCCAGCTCGGGAAGCGCCCGGCCGCAATCGACGAGATGGACGACAAGCCGCAGCACGAGGCGCTCGAACCGGCCGTCGTCGAACGGCAGCGCCTCGGCGCGGCCGAGCGTCAGCTCCACAGCCGGAGCAAGCCGCCGCCGAGCCTCTGCGAGCATCTCCGGGGACGGATCGACGCCGACGGCCCGAGCTCCCCGCGCCGCCAGCTCGGCCGTCAGCGCGCCCGTTCCGCACCCGACGTCGAGCACGGAGCGGCCGGCCAGATCGCCGGCCTCCCAGACCGCGTCGAGGAGCTCGTGCCAGCCCTCGTCCGCCGGGCGTAGCCGGTCGTACCGGCCGGCGAGCGGCCCGAAGTCCGCGCTACTCCTCGCCGAGGATGTCGTCCGGGTCCGACAACGCCTCGAGCGCGTCCTGAGCGGCCTCCAGATCGGCCTCGGGCACCAGCACCCGTGCCGGAAGATCCTCGATCCCCGTCGGGTGGTGGTCGACCGCGTGCTCCACCTCGCACGCGATGCCGGCGGCGTGGAGCATCGTCTGGATCTCCTCCGCCTCCGTCAGGTCTCCTGCCACCGCCAGCTGCACCATCCGCGTCATCATTGCCCCTCGCCGTGCACGACGACCACCTCGTCGACGACCCCTTCGGCGGCCCGTCCAAGGGCGCCGCCCTTCACGAGCACGGGACCGCCCCGCTCTGCGAACCGGACGTCGATGATATCGAAGTCCCTCGGGACGACCGTGTCCGGGAAGATCGACCGCGCCTCGCGCAGGATCTCGGGCCCGAAGTAGCGGTTGGACAGGTGCGTCAGAGCGAGCATTCGCACGCCGGCCACGCGCGCCAGCTCGGCTGCATCGGCGGCCGTGGAGTGCCCCGTCTCCTCGGCCCTCTCGGACTCCTCCGCGCTGAACGTCGCCTCGTGCACCAGCAAGTCGGATTCGATCGCCGCCTCGAGCACCGAGCGCGCCGGGCTCGTGTCACCGCTCAGCACGACCTTCCGACCGGGACGCGGCGGGCCCAGCACCTGCTCGGGCGCGATCCGAGTGCCGTCGGCAAGGCTCACCGGCTCGCCCTGCTGGAGGCGTCCCCAGAGAGGACCCTCCGGCACACCGAGGGCACGGGCCGCATCGACGTCGAAGCGTCCGGGGCGCGGAGACTCGACCAGCGCATAGCCGAGCCCCGCCACCGCGTGGCGAACCGAGAACGGAATGATCTGATAGCCGTCCCGATCCAGCGCCTCGCCGGGCTGCAGCTCTTGGAGCTCGAGACGGAACGTCAGGCGACCAAAGATCCGCCGCAATCCGTCGACGAGCTGGGCGAGCCCCGGCGGCCCGTACACGGTGAGCGAGGCCTCGCGCCCTCGCAGCGCGAACGTCTTGAGCATGCCTGGCAGCCCGAGATAGTGGTCGGCGTGGAAGTGCGTGATGAACACCTCGCGCAACTCGACCAGGCCAACTCCGGACCGGAGCAGCTGTCGTTGCGTGCCTTCGCCGCAGTCGACGAGGAAACGCTCGCCTTCCCGGCGAACGAGCAGGCTGGTCGGCGCTCGATTCGCCGTCGGGACCGAGCCGGACGTGCCGAGGAACACGATGTCGAGGCTCACGCGGCGATTGTAGGCGTGGCTGCGCGCAGCTCTCGGCTGCAGATCCGTCCGGCTCCGGCCTAACGGGCCTCGGTTCTCCGGGAGCGCGGCCGTGCTGTCAGGGCTCAGGGCAGCATCAGCACCTCCCCTGGGTGAAGCACCGCCGAGTGGAGGTCGTTGCGCCGCTCGATCTCCCACACGGCCTTGCGGAGATCGCCGTCGTACCGGTTCGCTGCGATCTCCCACAGCGTCTCGCCCTCATGGACGACGTGGCGCGCCTCCGGAGCCGTCCCACTCGCCGACCGCGCGACCCCGAGCGCGGTGAGGAGGGCGACGAGCACGACGGCTCCTGGGAGGAGGAGGCGCGACTGGAACACGTGTTCGATGATAGACGAACGTGTGTTCGCTGTCAAGCGTTCGTCGGCACCATGGACACGACCGGCCCGCGAAGCGGATCCTCGGTCGCACGCGGTCCGGCGCGCGCGTGAGCTCCGGCTCAGATGCCGCCGCTGAAGGTGTCGCAGGCGCCCGGGTTGCCGCTCTGGTACCCGGTCATGAACCAGCGTTGCCGCTGCTCGGACGAGCCGTGGGTCCACGTCTCGGGGTTGACCTGCGCCCTGCGCGCGCTGCTGGATCCGGTCGTCGCCGACGGCCGCTGCGGCATCGAGGCCCTCGCGCGATGTCCGCCGGTGTGAGCTCCTCGATCAGGGAGCCCTCGGAGACCGCATTGGCCGCCCAGACGCCGGCGTAGCAGTCGGCCTGGAGCTCGGTCCGCACGGAAAGGCTCTCGGCCCCTTCCCGGTCGCCGCCGGTCTGCTCGAGCACGCCGAGGAGGTCCTGCACGTGATGTCCGTACTCGTGCGCGAGGACGTACGCCTGGGCGAACGGTCCTCCCTCGCGCCGAAGTCCTCCTGCAGCGTGTCGAAGAACCCGAGATCGATGTAGACGAGCTTGTCGCCCGGGCAATAGAAGGGCCCCACCGCCGCGGAGGCCACGCCACAGGCGGTGTTCACCTCGCCGTCGAAGAAGACCGTGTCGACCGGCTGGTAGTTCAGTCCGGAGCCCTGGAACGCTTGGCTCCAGTAGGACTGAATCGAGCTGATGACAAAGACGAGACGGCAGTCGTCTCTCTGCTCGGTTGCCTCTGTGACGTCCCGGCACTCGGTCTCCGCCGGTCCGCCACCGCCAGCCTGCGGGCTTCCGACCTCCTGGCCTTCGAGCGGCGCCAGCCCACCGAGGCCGCCGCCACCGCCCGTGAAGACCAGGATGAGCACGACGATGAGACCGATCAGCCCGCCGCCGCCCGCCGCCACGCCGCCACGCCGCATCGCACGACCGCCACCCTGCCCACGAAGATCGGTGACCTGTGATGTATCGACCCGTGCCCCGCGGCGGAACCGCATTGTCGTCTCTTATACCCGCTCGTCGAGATTTACCAGCGCGGGCACGCCGCGGCTGACGACGGCCAACGTGTGCGACGGTGCCCGTCTGCGCTCGGTCGGGCTGCCGGGATTCACGATCCAGATCTCACCGTGGCGTGCCAGCTCCGGGAGATGGCTGTGCCCGTAGACGATCAGATCGCAACCGGGGAACCAGCCTGCGAGCCGCTCGTGGCGGCCGGCGGCAGGGCCTGCGTCGTGGACGACGCCGATCCGCAAGTCTTCCGCCTCGACGACCGCGCGCGTGGGAAGACGCTCGCGCAGCACGGGCTCGTCCATGTTGCCGTGAACGGCGGCAACCGGCGCGATCGCCGTCAGCTCTTCGAAAACCTCGGCGGCGGTGAAGTCCCCGGCATGGACGATCAGGGAGGCTGCGCCGAGCAACCGACGGCAGCTTTCGGTCAGGCGGCGCGCACCGCGCGGAAGGTGGGTGTCCGCGATGAGCGCGATCAGAACCGGTCACCCAGGAACCGGCCGTCGCGGTAGACGAGCTCGCCGTCGGCATAGACCTCGCTACCGGCGCGCAGGTCGCAGACCATGTCCCAGTGGAGAGCCGACCTGTTCGTGCCCCCGCTCTCGTCGTACGCGTCGCCGAGCGCCAGGTGCACGGTGCCGCCGATCTTCTCGTCGAAGAGCGTCTCGCCGGTGAAGGTCGATACGGCCTCGTTGAGACCGAACGCGAACTCGCCCGGCCGGCGGGCTCCGTCGTCGAGCGCGAGCATCTCGTCGAGGTAGTCCTGCCCCTGAGCCGCAACGGCGTCGACGACCTCACCTTCTCGAAATCGGAGTCTCACGTCCGTGGCGGCACGACCCCGGAACACCGCCCGGTAGGTGAAGCGGACCGTGCCTTCCACGGTGGCGTCGACCGGCGCGGTGAACACCTCGCCGTCCGGCAGGTTGTGTTTGCCGTCGCAGGCGATCCAGTGCCTACCCTCGATCCCGATCTGCAGATCGGTTCCGTCGGCGACGACGCGCAGCTCCCGGAGCGTCTCGAGCCAGTCGGCCAGCCGCCTGATGCGGTCGCCGAGATCGCGCCAGGCACCAACCGGATCGGCCTCGCCGAGCAGCACCGCGCTGAAGAAATGATCCTCGTAGCGAGACAAGGACATGCGCGCCTCTTGGGCGGCGGCCTGGGTGGGGTATGCGGTCACCGTCCACATGTACTCACCTGCGAGCGTCCGCTCGTGGGCCAACCGCCGCAGAGGCTCTCGGACGCGCGCGATGCGGGCGAGTCGCTCCGGCGCGGCACCGCTCAGGCTGCGGGTGTTCTCGTTTCCCACGATCAGGATGCGTGCGTCGGCCAGCTCGAACTCGGCGGTGACGCGGGGGCTGACCCAATCGAGCTGGTCGTCGCTGCCAAGGGTGACCAGCGCTTCCTGGGCACCCGGTAGGACGACATGAGATTGCGGGTGACCGCCGGCCGACAGGATGCAGCGGTGCAGCTCGCGAACCAGCGGCGCCGCAACGGGCGTCGATTCGATGTAGACGACATCCCCCGGCTCGACCCCGGCGGAATGGGAGACGAGCACATTCGCGAGCTGCTCGAGGCGGGTGTCAGCCATTGCCCTCGGAATCGGTCAGGAATCGGCCGGCTTTCCAGACGAGCTCGCCGTCCGCGTACACCTCGCCGTCCGTCCGCAGGTCGCAGATCATGTCCCAGTGCACGCTCGAGCGATTCTCGCCGCCTGCCTGCGCGAAGCCCGCGCCGAGCGCGAAATGCATCGTGCCGCCGATCTTCTCGTCAAAGAGGATGTTGCGCGTGAAGCGGTCGATCTCGTAGTTGAGCCCGAAAGCGAGTTCGCCGAGCACGTTCGCCCCGTCGGTCGCCAGCAGCGCGTCGAGGTAGTCGCCGCCGGTCGCAGCTTCGGCGCCGACGACACGTCCCTCCGCAAAGCGCAGGCGAACGTCCTCGACCTCGCGCCCTTCGTAGATGGCCGGGAACTGAAAGCGAATCTCGCCCTCCGTCTCGGTCTCGATCGGGCTCGTGAAGACTTCGCCGTCAGGCATGTTGAGATGGCCGTCCGCCGTCACCCAGGTCCTGCCGGCAACACCGAGCCGCAGGTCGGTGTCCTGCCCGACGACGCGGAGCTCTCGAACGGCGGTCAGCTCACGCGCGCGGGCCTCGAGCTTGGCGGCCGTGGAGCTCCAGTGAGCCGCGGGGTCCCCCTCCTTCTCCACGTGACAGGCGCCGAAGACGAAGCGCTCGTAGTCCGCAAGCGACATCTCGGCGTCCTGCGCCATCGCGTTCGTCGGGAAGGCGGTTCCTGCCCAGCGGAGCTCGCCTGAGCTGATGCGTCCCCAGCGGAGCAGCCGAAGCTCGCGCCTGGCCTCGATGTGCCGGCTGACACGGCCGGGCTCGGCGCTCGAGAGCGCGCGCGTGTTCTCGTCCGCCCACACCGTCACGAGCGCGTTCAGAGCCTCGAGCTCGCGGTAGTCGACGGGTGAGACGAAATCGATCTGCTCGTCCGAGCCCTCCTCGAGCAGCAGCTCGGTGAGGCCCGGAAGGCGCGCGGTCACGAAGGGTCTTGCGCCGCGACGCAGCGCGGCCTGGTACAGCGCCAGCAACAGAGGTGACGCGACCACGCCGCCGTCGAAGGCGACGACGTCGCCCTCGTGAAGCTGGAGCGAGTAGCCGGCGAGAAGCTCGGCGAGTCGCTCGACGCGAGGATCGGTCACGCAGTGGTCTCGCCGGCCACGAGGTCGGGTGTCGGTGCGGGAAGGCGCTCCAGCACGGCGTCCACGAGCCGCGTCGCCCCGAAGCGCACGGCATCGTCTGCGGTCAGGCCGGTCTCCGCCTCGGCGGCCGAGACGGCGCGGCGCGCGCCTTCCTCGTCGAGGTTCATCGTGTTGAGCGCGATGCAGGCGACCCGCGCCGCGCGGACCGGCAAGGCGACCCGCTCGTAGAGCTCGATCAGCTCCGAGAGCGCGGGGATCGGATGCTCCGGCAGCTCCTCGATATGGGTGTCGCCCACCTTGTGGCACAGGACGAGCACGTGGGGCATGACGCCGTGGTACAGCCCCAGGGTGACGGCGGAGTAGTAGGGATGGATCAACGACCCTTGCCCCTCGACCCAGAGCAGGTCGCCTCGCTGCGCGCCTTCGACGACGAGGCGCTCGCCCGCGCCGGCCACGAAGTCGGCGACGACTGCGTCCACGGCGATCCCCCAGCCGGAGATGACGATACCGGTCTGGCCCGTGGGAACGAACACGGATGCAAGCCCGCGCCGTTGGGCCTCGAGATGAAGCTCGAGCGCCGTCGTCTTCTTCCCGATCGCGCAGTCCGAGCCGACGGTGTGGACGACGGCGGCCGCGTGTCGCAGGTTGGCCCCGGTGGGAACGGTGAGCCCGGCCGGCGGCCTGCGGAGATCGCGCAACTCCACGCCGTGGCGGCGTGCCGCCTCGGCCAGCTCGGCATCGTCGGCGAGGAACGTGTGCATGCCGGCCTCGACGTCGAGCCCGGCGCCGATGCATGCCTTGAGAATGTCGCTCCAGACCGGCGGCAACGTACCCCCGGTGGTCGCGACGCCGACGAGCGCGGTCGTCGGGGCGTAGCGCAGAGCGTCGACCACCGCGCCGACGATCGGGATGCCCTCGTAGGTCTCCCCCGCGCGCTCGGAGTCGAGGATCGCGACCGTCGGGTCCGGCGCGTACCGCACAAAGCCCCGCATCGTCTTGCCGTGGTGCGCGTCGGCCGAGTGCCCCTCGGCGAGGACCAGGTATCGCTTCATGCCGCCACGCCTGCGGCAGCCCGGGGTGCGACGCCGAGCCCGGGCCGCTCGGATGGGAGCTGAACGCCGTCCACGAGCTCGACGCCCTCCCACGGGTCCTCCGCGAGGAGGAGATTCCCGTCGAGGTCGACGTGGTCGCAGAGGCTTGCGAGAGGGCACGCCGGTGCGATGGCGAGGCCGCTCTCGACCATGCAGCCCACCATCACGCCGAGACCGAGCGCGCGGGCCGCGTGCACCATGCGGATCGCCTCGCGCAGCCCTCCGCTCTTCGCGAGCTTGATGTTCACGCCGTGCCCGCGCTCGGCGCAGACCGGGATGTCTGCGAGCGTGTGGCAGTCCTCGTCGACGTAGATGGGAAGGGACGAGCGCCGGCGCAGCTCCGGCCCCGCAGGGTCTCCCGCAGGCAGCGGCTGCTCGACGTACTGGACGCCGAGCTGCTCGAGCTGCAGGATCGCGTCGAGCGCCTCGTCGAGCGACCAGTACTCGTTGACGTCGACCTGAAGCGGGAGCGTCGTTGCCTCGCGAACGGCGCGGACGCGCTCCACGTCGAGGCCGTCGCGTCCCCCGAGCTTGAGCTTGAGACGCCGGAAGCGCCCGTCCGCCGTCTGGCGCTCGGCGCGCTGCGCCATGTCGTCGGGATCGCCGAGCCAGATCGTGAACGACGTCGGCGGGCTCTCCCTGGGGACGCCCACCAGCTGCCAGACCGGCCGGCCGCAGAGCTTGCCGCACAGATCGTGGAGCGCGGCGTCGAGCGCCGCCTTGGCGGCCTGCTCGCCGGGGAGCTCGGCAAGGCGCTTGCCAATTGCCTCGAGGTCGAATGGGTCGTCACCGAGCAGCTCGCGGCTCTTTTCGAGGAACGCGATTGCCGACGTGACACTCTCGCCGTAGTTGTCCTGCGGCGTCGCCTCGCCGTAGCCCGTGACTCCCGCTGCCGTCAGCTCCACCCAGACGAGCTCGACCTCGACGTCCGTCGAGCGTGAGATGCGAAACGGCGCCCCAAGCGGCAGGGTGACGGTGCGGTAGGCGAGGTCCACCGCAAGTAGACTAGATGGCTTGCTGCGCCTGTAGCTCAGGGGATAGAGCGTGCGCCTCCGGAGCGCAAGGCCGCAGGTTCGAATCCTGCCAGGCGCACTGTAAGGCCTGCGATAGCAGGCCGCACAGCGGCCGCGGGCCGGAGGCCCGCCAGGCCGCGAAGGGTCACCGGGCCCGGAACGGGCTCGGTACAAAGCGGCGCGTCAGCGCCGCACGCAGCGGCTGCGCCCGCAGGGCGCCAAGCCGCGAAGGGTCATCGGGCCCGAAGGGCCCGATACAGGGCCGACGGCAACAGAGCGCGTTTCGACCGCACCGAGGCGTCACGCTGCGTCGCTCCGAGCCGGTGAGGCTGGCAACGCCCGGGACGCGGGTCGATGTCTTATCGAGCCCTGGTCACCGGCCTACGCGGGAGCCACGTCGAAGCTGAACATCATCCCGCTCTCATGGTGCTCGGCGATGTGACAGTGGGCCATCCAGCGCCCAGGGTTGGTGACGTCGAGCAGGATGTCCACGGTCTCGCCGGTCCGTACGAGGACGGTGTCCTTCCAGACCAGGTTCGGCTCAACCACCCCGTCCCTCGCGAGGATGAGAAACCGCCCCGCTCCGTGCACGTGGAAGGGGTGCGGCATCGGATGGTCGGAGTCCATCTCGTTGACGAGACGGAGCTTCACCTGGTCGCCGACTCGAAACGTCCAGTCGATCTGAGCGTTTTCTGCGCCTGTCTCGCTGTCGACGAGCTTCCACCGCGTGTTTGCCGGGGTCGTGATCCGGTTGATCTCGACCATGTCGTCTTCCCACTCAATGCCTTGCGCGCCGTGTGCATGACCGCCGCCGTGCTCTCCGTGGTGATGGTGCTCCTCGTGGTGCCCGTGATGCGCGTGGGCGTGCTCCTGGTGCTCATGGTCGGCCGTCTCCGAAGCTGCGGCGACTTCATCGAGCGCTTCCACGTCACCGCTTCCGGTTGGCCGTAGCGTCATGCCGCACTTCGGGCAGGAGGCCGCCCAGGCAGCCGCGATGTCGGCATGCATGGGGCAGACGAAGGCAGTTGGAGGCTCGGTTGCCGTCTCGGCGGGCATCAGCTTCATCCCGCACCTCGGGCATTTGCCCGCCCACGAGGAGACAACCTGCGAGTGCATTGGACAGGCGTAGACGCCGGTATCGACTCCACCCTCGGGCCCGACCTGATCCATCTCGGCGATGAACGAGAGCGTCTTGTCCGGCGGAGCTTCGAACCAGGGGGCGACTCGCTCTCGAACCACCTGCATGTCTGGGTTCGTCCGCATGTTCTCGAAGTCGTCTCTGAGGTCGGGCTCGGCTCGCTCATCGGCGATCCCGATGGAGACGAGTCGATACGACTTCTCGGGCGTCCGATGCTCGAGGGCCAGCTCTCCAGGCTGGTCGAACAGGACATCGAGGACCGCGCGCTCGGACGGCGCGAGCAAGGCCTCCTCCACGAGCTCTTCGTGCTCGTAGTGGCCACTGTCGGCGCCGACGAGCTTCATTCGCGCCCCCGGCAGAGCAACATTGAACACGCGCGTGTTGGCTGTGTTCGTGAAGTAGAAGCGCACGAGCTCACCGCGCTTGACGCCGAGCGACAGATCGGGCTCGCCGGCCACGAGCATGACATTGCCGAAGCGGCCCATCGCGACATGCGTCGTCTCCGACTCGCTGAAGGGCGCAATGCGTCCGTCCTCGATCAGCACGTCGTCGAGCGTAAGGAGAACCTCGCGATGGGCGGGAGGCCAGTACTCGTCGTCGCTCGGAACTACCAGGATGTTCCCGTACAGGCCCATCTCCTGCCCGTAGTCCTCGCGGATGTGCGGGTGGTACCAGTAGGCACCGGGATCGGGCACGCTGATCTGGTAGGTGAAGGTCTCGCCGACGGGGATCGGCGCCTGCGTCTCGTGTGTGCCGTCATAGCGATTCTCGAGCCGCAGCCCGTGCCAGTGCACGGTCGCGGGAATGTCCCCGTGATTGGACACGTGAACGGTGAGTGTCGAATCTTGAGGCAGCTTCAACGTCGGCCCCGGGACGGAGCCGTTGTAGGCCAGCATTCGCACGGAGGCGTCCCCGATCTGCTTCTTCACCGGCGCGATCTCGAGGTCGAGCTCGTCTCCGTCCGAAAGCTCGATGACGTCTGAAGGACGCGCCTCCGGCAGCCCTTCGGTTGTGCTCGACAACTGCTCGATCGTATGCCCGTGCGCATGGTGGTCATGCATGCTCGCTACCCCCTTGTGTCCCTGCTGCGGCCCGCTCGCCGGCCGCTTCACGCCCGGGCTCGGGCAGGTCACGTGTCCTGGCTTCCGGAAACACCGCGATCCGCTCGGCCAGAAACGCTGCGTCCTCCCTCACCCAGCCGATGAGAGCCGAGCCGCGCGTGTGCTGCCAGGTGAGACCGAGGAAGTAGAGCCCCGGCACGGCGGTTACTCCGCGGCGATGGCGGAGGCGTCCGTCCGGGTCGAAGATCGGAAGGTCGATCCACGAGTAATCGGGCCGGTAGCCCGTCGCCCAGATGACGGCTTCGACCTCGACCTCGCTGCCGTCCTCGAACGCAACCGTGTGCCCGGAAGCACCGGTTGCGCGCGGCTTCAACTCGACGCGGTACTGACGCTCGACCTCGCGCGGGCTCGACCCGATCAGCGTGTCACGATGCTGCAGCCGCCTTCCGAGCCGCGACTCCACGGTCGCCGAGAGAATGTGTGTCTTGGTGAGCCACCAGAAGATGTCGCGACCCGCGAGTCGCTGGGGCAGCGGCTTCTGGCGTGAGCCGACCGAGAGGATGACCTTGTGGGTGGCTGACAGCTCCTTCGCGATCTGAAAGCCGGTGTTTCCGCCGCCCACAACGAGCAGGGTCCCCTCGGGCACGTCGCTCGGACGTCGATAGCCCGTGCTGTGTCTTTGCCAGACGTCAGTCGCAAGCCCCTCCGCCGACCCGGGGACGTACGGGGTTTGGAAGGGGCCCGTCGCGACGACGACCTGGTCAGCCGTAACGGTTCGACCGTCGACCTCGAGGACGAAGCGCCCATCCTCGGCTCGAAGCGTGCGGACATTGCTGTTGAGCTCGATCGGGAGGTCGACGGTGTCGGCGTACCGTTCGAGGTAGGCGATCACCTCATCGCGGGCCGGATGGCCGTCCGCCTCACCCGGGAACTGGAGTCCCGGCAGAGCGCTGTAGCGGCGAGGAGTAAAGAGTGTGAGCGAATCCCATCGCTCCCGCCATGCAGAGGCGACGGAGTCGCGGCGCTCCAGAATGACGAAGCGACGCCCCTGCCGGGCGAGGTAGTAGCCCATCGTGAGACCGGCCTGGCCTCCACCGATGACGACGACGTCGTACCCGCCGGCACGCCGAGAGCTCGTCTCCGGCTCGCCTGTTTCCATGCTCACTCCTTAGTCTCCCCGCTGGGCGGACCGGCAAACTCCCAGGCGGCCGAGCGGCGGGCTCGGCCGGCCGCGACCCGCCCAAGAGCGGCCGAAGGCCGCGGTCACCCCCGCGTCAGGCGCGCGCCACCACCGCGTTCTCCGCCAACACCGCACGCAGCGACGCGTCGAGGATCTCGACGGCCGTGTCGATCTCGTCCTCGGTGACGTTCAGCGGCGGGGCGAGCCGGAAGCAGTTGGCGATCTTTCCCGACCGCACGATGTTCATCGACAGTCCCCGCGCGAGGCATTCGTCCGTGACGGCACGGCCGAGCGCGTCGGCGGGCGCCTTCGTCTCCCGGTCGTCCACGAGCTCGAGACCGACCAGCAGGCCGCGACCGCGCACGTCGCCGATGTGCTCGTGCGCTTCCTGCAGCTCACGCAGGCGGGCCATGAGGTACTCGCCCCGTTGCCGGGCGAGCTCGACGAGCCCCTCCTCCTCGACGACGTCCAGCACGGCAAGCCCGGCCGCCGCCGGCAGCGGATCGGAGACGTGCGACGTCACGTGGACGAAGCCCTTGGCCTCGCAGTCGTCGGCGATCGCCGACGAGGTCACCGTGGCCGCCAGCGGCAGGCCGCCGCCCAGCGTCTTCGACAAGGAGAGGAGGTCGGGAATCACGCCGTCGCGCTCGAACGCGAACATCGTCCCGAGACGTCCGAGGCACGTCTGCGCTTCGTCGAGCACGAGCAGCATGCCGCGCTCGTCGCAGAGCTCGCGCACGCGCGTGAAGTAGCCGTCCGGGGGCACGACGATCCCCCCGGTCGAGAGCACGGGCTCGGCGATCAGCGCGGCCAGCGAGCCGACCGACTGCTGGTCGATGAGCTCGAACCCCACCTCGAGGCAGGTGCAGTCGCAGGTTCCGGCGCAATGCCTGACGGGGCAGCGGTACGCGTACGGGGCGGGCAGCGCGAACGAGCCGGGGAGCAGTGGGCCGTACCCGGCATGCGCCATGGAGAAGTTGACCGAGGCGATGCCGGCGAGAAGCCCGTGGAAGCTGCGCGTCAGGCCGACGACCTCGAAGCGGCCCGTGTGCAGCTTCGCGAGCTTCAGGGCGACCTCGTTCGCCTCGGAGCCCGTGCTGAGGAACACCGTTCGCTCGAGCGGCGGCGGCAGGAGACCGGCGAGACGCTCGGCCAGGCCGAGGACGGGCTCGGAAAGCATCCAGGAGTTCAGGTGGACGACGGTGTCGAGCGCCTCGCCCAGGGCGGCGCCGATGCGTGGATGGTTGTGGCCGAGCGTGGAGCAGATCTGCCCGGACGTGAAATCGAGGATCCGCCGGCCGTCGGTCGTCTCGACCCAGGCGCCCTCCGCGCGCGCGACGGTGAAGGGCGCGAAGTCGCCGACGTAGCGGACGAGGAAGCGCTCACGCTCGTCGTGCACGGTGCCAGTCTGTCCAAAACTCGGCTCGGCTGCCAGGAACAAGCCTCTACAATGCGAACGTGGCATTGCGCGTCGACGACCCTCTCAGTACCTATGGCACGGCCAACTCTCGCACGCATCAGGCGAACTCGACCCCGGTTCTCGGAGGCCGTCGAGCCACGCGCGCCACGCGTCGAGGAGCTCTCCGCTAGCGGCCTCACCTGGGTTCACGTCGAGGAGCCCGCCCAGATCGAGCTGGGCGAGCTGGCCGACCGCTTCGGCTTCCACGAGCTCGACGTCGAGGACGTGCTCTCGAAGCGGCAGCGGCCGAAGGTCGACGACTACCCCGGCTACCTCTTCATCGTCCTTCACTTCCCGGCGTACGACAAAGCTGTCCAGCGGCTCAACGCGGCCGAGCTCGACGTGTTCCTCGGCCACGACTTCCTCATCACGCTGCCGAACACCGAGCTGCTCCCCGTCTCGCGGCTCTTCGCACGCTGCGAGCGGGACGACGAGCTGCGCGACGAGCTCTTCTCGAAGGGCTCGGGATACCTGCTCTACCACGTCCTGGACGACCTGTTCGACTACTGCTTCCCGATCCTCGACAAGATCCAGTACAAGCTCGACTCCATCGAGGACGAGATGTTCGAGGGCGCGAGCGAGAAGACGATCGTCCGAGACATCTCGAACGCGAAGCAGGAGATCATCTCCTATCGGAAGACGATCAAGCCCGAGCGCGCGACCTTGCGGCTGCTCGAGCGGCACACCGAGCGCTTCCTCCCGCAGGACCTCGAGCTCTACTTCGACGACATCGTCGACGCCGCCGAGCGCGTCTGGGACCTCCTCGAGAACTACAAGGAGGTCGTGGAGGGCCTCGAGTCGACGAACGAGTCGGTCATCTATCACAAGCAGTCCGACATCCTGCGGATCCTGACCCTGTTCAGCGTCACGATGCTGCCGCTGACGCTGATCGCGGGCATCTTCGGCATGAACGTGATCTTCCCCGGCGAGGGCGGGCACGTCGCCTTCTGGGTCGTCCTCGGCGTCATGGTCGCGGCGCTGGCCGCGATGGTCGGGTTCTTCCGCTGGAAGAAGTGGCTGTAGGGGCCGGATCTCATCCGGCCCGTACTGCTTCGTGATGGAACGCATCTGGGCGCCCTGGCGCCTCGAGTACATCAAGTCGGCGGACGAGCAGAGCGGCTGCGTTTTCTGCACCGCGGCCGGCCTCGACGACGAGGAGGGCCTGATCGTGCATCGGGGCGAGCTCGCCTTCGTCCTTCTCAACAAGTACCCGTACGCAGGCGGTCACGTGATGGTGGCCCCGTACCGGCACTGCGGGGGGCTCGGCGAGCTCAGCGACGACGAGGCGCTCGAGGTTCACCGTCTCGCCGCAGTCGCCGTCGACGTCCTGACAGCCGTCATGAGCCCGCAGGGCTTCAATCTCGGCTGGAACCTCGGCCGCGTCGCCGGCGCAGGCGTGCTCGACCACGTCCACGAGCACGTCGTCCCGCGCTGGGCGGGTGACACGAATTTCATGCCGGTGCTCGCGGACGTCAAGGTCATGCCGGAGCACCTCTCCGAGACTCGCCGCAAGCTTGTGGCCGCCTGGCCCGAGTAGCGGGCTCGGGCCTCGGTGCGACCCGCGCGGCGCGCTGCATAGGATGAAAACGGCGTGACCCTCGAATCCGGTGTGTTCAAGGCCTACGACGTCCGGGGCATCTACCCCGACCAGCTCGACGAGGAAGGCGCCTACGCGATCGGCCGGGCGTATGCAGAGCACTTCGAGCCGCGACGTATCGCCGTCGGCCGCGACATGCGAGTCTCCTCGCCCTCGATCGAGGAAGCAGTCGTCCGCGGCGCTGCCGACGGTGGCTCCGATGTCGTCGAGGTGGGAATGATCGGGACCGAGATGCTGTACTACGCGGTCGGCGCGCTCGGGCTCGACGGCGGCATCGCGGTCACCGCCTCGCACAACCCGAAGGAGTACACGGGCATGAAGATCGTCCGCCGGGGGGCGCTTCCCGTCGGCGGCGACTCGGGTCTCATGGACATCAGGCGGCGCGCCGAGGCAGGCTTCGACCCCGAGCCGCGCCGGGTCGGGGCGGTCACGTCGAAGGACACCTACCCGGGCTGGGTCGACAAGGTCATGTCCTTCGTCGACCCGGCGGCGGTGGCGAGCCTACGGGTGGTGATCGACGCGGCGAACGGGATGGGCGGGGCCATGCTTCCGCCGGTGCTCGGACGGCTGCCGGTCGAAACGGTTCGGTGCTACTTCGAGCCCGACGGCACCTTCCCGAACCACGAGCCGAACCCGCTGCTTCCCGAGAACCGCGCCTTCATCATCGCCAAGGTGCTCGACGAGAACGCGGATCTCGGCGTGGCATTCGACGGAGATGCCGACCGCTGCTTCTTCGTGGACGACACGGGGGAGTTCGTGCCCGGCGACTTCGTCACCGCGCTGCTCGCAGAGGCGGTGCTCGCCCACGAGCCGGGCGCGACGATCATCTACGACGTGCGAGCCAGCTGGGCGGTCCGCGACGTGGTCGAGGCAGCCGGTGGTCGCGCGATCGTGAACCGTGTCGGCCACGCGTTCATCAAGCACCGGATGCGCCAGGAGGATGCTGCTTTTGCCGGCGAGGTATCCGGGCATTACTACTTCCGTGACTATTTCCAGGCGGACTCGGGCGTCGTGCCGATGCTGCTGATGCTCGAGCTCGTCTCCCGAAAGGGACAGCGGCTTTCCGAGATCCTCGCACCTTTCCGTGAGCGCTACTTCCTCACCGGCGAGCTCAACACGACCGTGGACGACGTCGCGCTGAAGCTCCAGGAGCTCAAGGAGCGGTTCGGCTCCGAGGGCGAGGTGTCGCACCTGGACGGCCTCTCGGTGACCGCCGCGGACTGGCATATGAACGTGCGGCCGTCGAACACGGAACCGCTTCTGCGGCTCAACCTCGAGGCTCGTTCGCAAGAGCTGATGGAGCGCAAGCGTGACGAGGTGCTGGCGGTGATCGGCGGATGACGCTCGAGCTCGGCCGCGTGACCGACCGCCAGCCGCCGTTCAAGTACTCGGCGCTCGCGCGGGTCGGCTTCTCGGACACGGATGCGCAGGGCATCGTCTATTACGGCCGCTACATGCCCTTCTTCGACCTGGCCCGCGTCGAGTACACACGCCACCTCGGCCTCCCGTTCAACGACCACGACGGCTGCCAGTTCGTGATGCGCGCGGCGAGCGTGGAGTACCATGCGCCCGCGCGCTTCGACGACCTCCTGGAGGTGTTCGTGCGCACGAGAAGGATCGGGCGGACGAGCGTCACGACCGCGTTCGCGGTCTACCGAGTCGACGACGACGTCTTGATGTGCTTGGCCGAGCAGACTCTCGTGCTCGTCGATCTCGCGGCGCGGCGACCGGTCTCGATCCAGGAGGCCTATCGCGCGCCGGTCCGGGGGTTCGAGGGCACAGATCTCGAGGAGGCCGCCGCGTGACATCGGCCACGGACATCCGGCGGGGCACGCTCGACGCGATCGACCGGATCGTCCATGCCGAGGCAACGCCCGGCGCGGTCCTCCGGCGGACGGTCGAGCTGCTGCACAACCGCTTCGAGCACTACAGCTGGGTGGGCATCTACCTCGTCGAGGGAGACGAGCTCGTCCTCAGCCACTGGCAAGGCCCGGAAGCAACCGAGCACGTCCGCATCCCGATCGGCACCGGCATCTGCGGGGCGGCCGCGGCGACCGGCAAGACGGAGGTCGTCCGCGACGTGAGCGACGACTCCCGGTATCTCGCATGTTTCCCCTCGACGCGGAGCGAGATCGTCGTCCCGATCCATTTCAACGGCGAGGTCGTGGGCGAGATCGATATCGACTCCGACCTACCCGCCGCCTTCGACGAGATCGACCGGCGATTCCTCGAGCACGTCGCGCGGATGCTCGCCTCCCCGTGCGGCGCGGCCCTCGGCCGCTTCGCCTGGGGCGCGGACGGCGCGAACCGGTAGGCGTCCACATGCACGCGCAGCCGTACGCGGGGGCGCTCGAGGCGGTCGAGCGGATCCTGAACCGGGAGTCGGAGGCCGACGAGGTGCTTCGTCAGACCGTGGAGGTCGTGCACGACCGCATCGACGGCTACACGTGGGTGGGGCTCTCGTTCGTCGAGGACGGCAACTCCGTGCTCGGACCGTCGAGGGGCGCGAACGACGGCCGGTCTCGTCTCGAGACTCCCGTCGTCTACCGCGGCATGCACGTCGCGACCCTTCTGGTGGAGACCGAAGCGCCGCCGACCGAGCAGGACACGTCGTTTCTCGAGCGGGTCGCAGTCCTCATCTCCGCTCACTGCCTCGTGGGATGGGACACCGGCGGCGTGCCGTGGGAGAGCCCCGGGGCAGAGGCGGGAAGCTGAGGCGGGGATGAGGGTCACGGCCGATGCGAACGGCTGCCTCTTCGTCGAGGCAGAAGGACGCCACCTCGTCCGGCGGGCCGGTCGAGGATCCGTCGTGGAGCATCTCCGGATCGCCCTCTGCCGCTGCGGGCACTCGGGGAGCAAGCCGTACTGCGACTCGACGCACGCGCTGGCCGGTTTCGTCGCGCCGCGATCCGAGCTCGAGCTCATCGCCGTAGAGGAGAGAGAAAGGAGTCAGGCCGTGAAGATCACGTCGACGGAGAACGGGCCGAACCAGGTCGAGATCGACGCAGGCGCGTGGCGGGTGGACCGCGACGGTGGCGAGGAGACGATCGAGCGCACGACGATCTTCCTCTGCCGCTGCGGCCACTCCGAGAACAAACCGTTCTGCGACGGCACACACAGGAAGATCGGGTTCGTCGCCCCGCTCGTCGAGATCGACGTTCGACCCGGGTCCTAGCGTCGGTTTTTCGTTCAGGCGCCGGCGCCGAGGCGAGTGCTTGTGCGTGTTTCGGGCCGGATGAGATCCGGCCCCTACAGTGACCTAGAGCGTGGACGGCGGCTCGCAGGCCGGACGGGTCCGGCCCCTACACCCCGCCGAGGATCTGACCCCGCCGAGCCCCCAGGCGGAACCCCTCGCGCCGAGGCTGAGAGTTCCGGGCCGGACAGGTCCGGCCCCTACACCCCGCCGAGCATCTGAACGGGCGGAGTCGCAAGGACGAGAGCTCTTCGCGCCGAGCCCGAGAGTTCCGGGCTGGACAGGTCCGGCCCCTACACCACCGTAGGGATGTCCCCTTCCCGCCGCCCCGAAGCCCGCGGAATACCTCTCCGCCCGGCGGCCCCGCGCCGGACGGCCCCGGCGCCTACGGGCTGCCGAGGGCGCGCTCGACCCGGCGGGCGACGACTGCGATGCTCGTCGCGGCCTGCGCCTCCCCGAGCAGCGTCGAGGCGAGCTCGTTCGCCTGCCGGATCACCGACTCCTGCTCGGTCGCCACCTCGCTCCGCGCGACCACGAGGGCCGCCCGCGCGACGCCGGCCCACTCCGACACACCGGCGAGCCCGGGGGCGGGAGCCCGTCCCGCCTGCTGGCGCCAGGCGAGGCCGGCCGCGCAGCCGGCCCGCCAGATCGCCGGCCTGCGCCTCCACCTCGGGTACCTCGCGCTCGGCCGCTTCGACTGCGCGCATGTGCTCCTGGCGGAGGGCGAGGCACGACGCGACACGCCGCTCGGCAGCGGTGAGATCGTCCTGCGCGCGGTCCCGGGAGCGTCTCGCGGCTGCCGCGCGCTCGGGATCGCGTCGCCGCTCGACGGCCGCCAGCTCGACGTCGGCCGCGGCCAGCGCCTCGGCGCGCTCCTTCGCCTCCGCCTCCGCGGCTGCGAGCGCCTCGGAGAGCCGCTTCCGCTCGGCGGGAGCGGCCGCGAGCATGCTCGCGATCTCGTCCGCCCGTGCCCGCAGGTCCAGGGTCTCGCGCAGGAGCGCGTCGAGCTCGGAGCGGGTTGCCGCGCAGGCGGCGTCGGCCCTCGCGAGCTCGGCCAGGAGCTCGCGCTCGCTCATGCGCGGGGCTGCCTCACGACGGAGTCATCCGGTAGGCGTCGAAGACCGCCTCGAGATTGCGCAGCGCGCCCAGGAGCGCGCGCAGCGCCTTCACGTCGCCGATCTCCACGACGTACCAGTTCTTCGCCATCTGGTCGTCCACGTGACCGGAGTACTCGACGATGTTGGCGCCGTGCTCGGCGAACGTCCGCGCAATGTCCTCCAGGAGGCGCGGCCGATCCCACGAGTCCACGGCGATCTGGACCCGGAAGCTCTGCGTCGCGCCCCCGTCCCACTCGACCTCCGTGAACCGCTCGGGGTTCTTGCGCAGCGCCTTCGCGTTGGGACAGTCGTCGCGGTGGATCGTGATGCCCTTGCCGAGCGAGATGTAGCCACTGATCTCGTCCCCGGGCACGGGGTTGCAGCACTTGGCGAGCCGGACAAGCACGTCCTGGACGCCGGGCACGCTGATGCCGACCGCCTCGGAGGCGACGGCGCTGCGCGCCTTCGGCTTGAGAGGGACCGACTCCTCCTCGGCGACCTCCGTCGTCTTCAGGCGGTGCAGGACCTTGTTCACGACCTGCGAGGACTGGAGCTTCCCGGAGCCGAGCGCCAGGTAGAAGTCCTCGGCCTTCTTGAAGTTCATCTCACGGATGACGCCGGCGAGAAGCGGCGACCCCGCGATCTTCTTGTAGGGGAGGTTGTGCTGCTTGAGCGCCTGCTCGAGCGAATCGCGCCCGCGCTGCTCGGTGTCCTCGCGGGTCTCGCGGCTCCACCACTGACGGATCTTGTTGCGGGCGCGCGAGGTGACGGCGATCGACAGCCAGTCGCGGGAAGGTCCCCGCCCGAGCTGCTTCGAGGTCAGGATCTCGACGAAGTCGCCGCTGTTCAACTGGTAGTGGAGCGGAACGATGCGGCCGTTGACCTTCGCGCCGACCGTCCGGTGCCCGACATCCGTGTGGACGGCGTAGGCGAAGTCGATCGGGGTCGAGCCGACGGGCAGCGACTTCACCTCCCCCTTCGGCGTGAAGACGTAGACCTCGTCGGCCAGCTGATCTGTCCGGAACGTCCGGATGAACTCGCCGGCGTCCGTCTCCTCCTGCTGCCAGTCGCGCAGCTGCTTGAGCCAGGCGAGGTACTCGGCCTTGGCCCTCGCGTCGCGCTTGGAGCCGCTCTTGTAGAGCCAGTGGGCGGCGACACCGAGCTCGGCGGTCTCGTGCATCTCCCTCGTGCGCACCTGAATCTCGAGTGGCTTGCCCTCGGGGCCGATCACCGTCGTGTGGAGCGAGCGGTAGAGGTTGAGCTTGGGCATCGCGATGTAGTCCTTGAAGCGGCCCGGCATCGGCTTCCAGAGGGAGTGCATGATGCCGAGCACCGCGTAGCAGTCCCCCTGCCCCTCGCGGCCCGAGCCCTCCACGATCACCCGCATCGCGGTGAGGTCGTAGATCTCGTTGAACTCCTTGCCGCGCTTCACCATCTTCTCGTAGATCGAATAGAAGTGCTTCGCACGGCCCAGGATCTCGGCGCGGATGCCGGCCTTCTCGAGCTCGCGCTCAAGGATCTCGCTCGCCTCCGCGACGTAGGCCTCGCGCTCGGCGCGCTGCTGAGCCACCATGGCCGTGATCTCCTGGTACTTGCGCGGGTGGAGCGTCTGGAACGCGAGGTCCTCGAGCTCCCACTTCATCTGCTGGATGCCGAGCCGGTGGGCGAGCGGCGCGTAGACCTCGAGGGTCTCCCGTGACTTCTGGATCTGCTTCTGCTTGCCGAGATACTCGATCGTCCGCATGTTGTGCAGGCGATCCGCGAGCTTGATGACGATGACCCGGAGATCCTGGGCCATCGCGAAGATCATCTTTCGGTAGTTCTCAGCCTGCGCCTGCTCGCGACTCTGGTACTTGATCCGCGTCAGCTTCGTGACGCCTTCCACGAGCTGGGCGACCTCGTCGCCGAACTCGGCTCGCACCTGGTCGATCGTCGCGTCGGTGTCCTCGACGACGTCGTGCAGCAGCGCGGCGGCCACGGTCGGGTTGTCGGAGCGAAGCTCCGCCAGGATTCGCGCTACCCCGACCGGATGGACGATGAAGTCCTCACCGCTGCGGCGTTTGTGCCCCTCGTGCGCCTCGCACGCGAAGGCGAACGCGCGCTCGAGCAGTCCCCGGTCGACGTCGGGGTTGTGCTCGCCCACGGTCGCGATGAGCTCGACGAGAAGCGGCCGGTGCCTCTCAGCCGGACTGCTGAGGACCTGCTCCATATCGTCATTGTAGTCGGCACCCTCACGGGTCCCCTCGAGCACGGGGCCCGTGCCGGCGCCTCCGGAGCTATCTAGGCAGCCTGCGGCAACTCCTCCGGAGTCGTTCCCTCCGCGAGCGCCCGGAATGTCGCCGACTCGACAAGCGGGCGTTTTCTGCTCGCGTCCTCGTCGAGCCCAAGCTCGCCGAAGATCGCCGTCGCCTCGGGGCTCCACGCGTCCTTGCCGGCCGTCCACTCACGGGCGAGGCGATCTCGGAGCGCTTCGTAGCCAGGCGGGGTGTCGAAGATCCGCCGCACGACGAGCTGGGGCGCAACGGTGCCGTTCCAGCGGTTGGCCTGGAGCCGGAAGGCGACGTCGTACCGTCCCGGGCTGCGAAGCCGGTCGAGCTGGCCGGCCTGCCCGAACGCGATCGCTCCCGAGCGGACCCGGTTCGCCACGACGGCGAGCTTGAGGTGCTTGCCGTCTCCGACCGCGGCAAGCTCGGCGAGCTCGCAGGCGGGGGCAAGCAGCGTCACGCCCGGGTTTCCCAGCCCGAACGGGGCAAGCCGCTCGAGCTCCTCGCAGAGGTCGAGCGTGAGCTCGTGGCCGAACACGACGGCGTCGATCGGCACCGTCGGCCGCAGCTCGTCTTCGCGAAGCTGCGCCGCCGCGAGCTCGGCGAAGGCATCGGCGAACGTCTCGACAGCATCTGGTCGAATCGAGAGGCCGGCGGCGGCCCGGTGACCGCCGAAGCGCTCGAGGTGGGCTGCGCACGCGGCCAGGCCGGCGTGAAGGTCGAAGGCCGGCACCGAGCGTCCGGAGCCCTTCCACTCGTCCTTTCCTCCCGCGATGAGCACGACCGGGCGGTTGAAGCGATCGACGAGCCGGGAGGCCACGATTCCGATCACGCCCTCGTGCCAGTCCTCCCCCCACAGCACGTAGGCCCGCCGCTGCCGCCGGGCTTCGGGCCAGTCGGCCACCTGCCGCATGGCGGCGCGCAGCATCGCGTCCTCGACAGCCTGACGATCACGGTTCAGCACCTCGAGCTCGCCTGCGAGCTGCCCGGCCTCCTGCGCGTCGTTCGTGAGCAGGAGACGCAGTGCCGCTCCCGGGTGTCCGAGCCGGCCGGCGGCGTTGATCCGGGGGGCGAGCCGAAAGCCGACGGCGCCGGCGTCGACCGTGGCGGGATCCACGCCCGCCGAGCGCATGAGCGCGGCCAGGCCCGGCCTCTCCGTGCGGGCGAGGCGTGACAGGCCGGCGACGACGAGGCCGCGGTTCTCGTCGAGCAGCGGCACGACATCCGCGACCGTCGCGAGCGCTACGAGGTCGAGGCTGGAGTCGTCCGCGACTCCGAGCGCCTCGGCGAGCTTGTAGGCGACACCTGTCCCCGAGAGCTCCGGAAACGGGTAGTCGGACGGCCGAGTCGCCACCACCGGGCAGTCGGGGAGCCGGTCACCGGGGCGGTGATGGTCCGTGACGACGACCTCGAGCCCCGTCTCCTTCGCGAAGGCCACCTCATCGGCCGCCGTGATGCCGCAGTCCACCGTCAGAACGAGCCCAAAACCTTCGTCCGCGATCCGGGAGAGCGTCTCGCGCGCGAGACCATAGCCCTCGTCGAACCGGCTCGGCAGATGCCAGTCCACGTTCGCTCCGAGCCGCTCGAGCGCCTGCACCGCGAGAGCGGTGGCGCAGATGCCGTCGACGTCGTAGTCACCGTGGACGCAGATGCGCGTGCCGGCTGCCACCGCGGAGCGGATCGCCTCACAGGCCGCGGCCATGTCCCCGAGCAGGAACGGATCGTGGGCGTGGCGCTCCGCCGCGAGGAACGTCCTCGCGTCATCGGGGTTGCCGAGCCCGCGCCGGACGAGGACGGTCGCAGTAACCTCGCTGATCCCGAGCGCGTGCGCCAGGGACTCGACCTCGGGGCGGGGGCACGGACGGAGCGTCCAGGTGCCCTCGTGCATCTGGAGGACACGGTACGAAGAGGGTCGGACGGACGCACGTCCAGAGCACGTACGAGAGTGCGACGGGCGTGTTACCGGATCTGTGCCGATTGCGCTCCCGTAGTGGAGAGCCGGGTGCAGTTCGGCGTCTATCCTGTCCGCGTGACGGAGGCGAACTACGTGTCGGGCGAGGACTACGTCGTCGAGTTCCTCGGCTACCGCTTCGAGTTCAACGCCATCGACTTCCAGCAGCGCGTGAACGCCGCAGCCGTGCGTCTCGGCCTGGTCGAGACCGGCGAGCTCGACGAGGGCGAGATCGCCGACCTGGTCGAGCTGACGGCAGCCGGTCGCCTGGACGAGCCCCGCAGCGGTCTCGGCGAGTACATCGTGCGCCAATGGGATCGCATCTCGCTGGTCGGCGACGAGTCACTCGTGTACTGGTTGCGCAAGCTCGTCTTTCGCGGCGCGTGGCTCGACCACCGGGTCAAGACGAACCTCCTCGAGGTCTCCTGGGACGACGACCACTCGGACTTCACGTACCGCGACACCACGGGCGGACGGGCGTTGCTCGAGCTGGCGCCGATTCCCTCCTGGCACGAGCTGCAGTTCCGTCGCTGAAAGGGAGAGCGGCACGCGGGTTCGCCTACCGCACGTGGTCACGGCTCGGAGCTACTGAAGCGCGCTGCAGGTGTCGCTGCTCTGGAAGGCCTCTTCGACCTCGGGCGCGTCGAAGCGGTCGTTCAGCTGGTTGAACGTCTGCCCCACGTCGTTCAGGCCGTCCTGGATCGAGCCGGCGAGCTCCTGCGCGCCGGTGCCGAACGCGATCGGGTCGTCGGTCGGAAGCTCCTGCACGCCGTCGCGCGCCTCGGCGAGCACGTCGCGGGCATCCTCGAGCGCGGCCTGGAGCTCGGTGCTGATAGCAGTGCCCTGCTCCACGTCGGGTGCTCCCGCCTCGCCGACCTCGGAGAGGAGCTGGTCCGTGCGCGTCACCGCGTCTTCGAGGAACGTCGTCAGCAGTGACTGCGCTTCCTCGGGGTTGCTGAGGTCGGGGGCCGACTGCTGGATCTCCTGCGTCGATTCCTGCAGGTCGTTCCGCCAGCCGGTGAGGGAGGTGCAGATGCTCTCGACCCACTCACCGGGGTCGGCGGCCTCGCTGCCCGCTTCCCCGCCTCCGCTTTCTCCGCACGCGGCACAGAGGCCCACGACCGCACACAGAGCAACGAACGCACGGATCATCGCTGCAGCCTCGCAGATGGAGCGCCCGGCCGCAATACGCGAGGCTAGGCGCTCGGAGTGACGGAGAAGCCGAACTGCGCGCGCTGTTCCTCGGTGTCGTTCAGAACGATGCGCTTGATCGAGACCACCGGCACGATCAGCTCCTCCGGCGGGCACCCGCCCTCGTCGTCCGACCTTCGGCCAGGGCCGCTCGTCGTCCTCCTCGGGATACGGGCAGATCGTGATGAAGCCGTAGCCCGGCTCCGGCCGGATCGAGTGCAGAGCGAAGCGGGCGCCGTCGAGCCAGCTCGACCTCGACGTGGACCTTTTCCCAACCTCGACGCTCTGCGTAGGCCTCGATCGACTGGTGCAGGCGCTTGACGAAGTCGTCGAGCGAGGGACCGGCCGCCCCGGGCACCCAGAGCTCCGGAGTGGGAGTCAAAACAGCCGGTTGCCGTCGTCGCCGACGGCTCCGAGGTGAGCGCGGCCGAGCTCGGTCACGACTCGCCCACGCGGCGTGCGTTGAAGAAAACCCAGCTTGATGAGATAGGGCTCGTACACGTCCTCGATGGTATCTGGCTCCTCGCCCAGGGCGACGGAGAGCGTCGACAGGCCGACCGGGCCGCCTCCGAACCGCTCGAGCAGCGCCCGCAGGATCTCCCGGTCCATCCGTTCGAGCCCCTCGTCGTCCACCTCGAGCAGTGACAGCGCCTCCTGGGCCACGGCAATCGTCACCTGGCCGTCGTGGCGCACCTCGGCCACGTCGCGCACGCGCCGCAGAATGCGGTTTGCGACGCGCGGCGTGCCGCGCGAGCGCCGTGCGATCTCCTCCGAAGCCGGCTCCTCGATCGCGACGTCGAGGATGCTCGCCGAGCGCCGCACGATCCGGGCAAGCTCCTCGATCCCGTAGTAGTCGAGCCGGTACGTCATCCCGAAGCGGTCGCGCAGCGGCGTGGTCAGCAACCCCGTGCGCGTCGTCGCTCCGACGAGGGTGAACGGCGCGAGGTCGATGGTCAGCGTGCGCGCGGCAGGGCCTTGCCCGACGATGATGTCGAGCCTGAAGTCCTCCATCGCCGGGTAGAGAATCTCCTCGATCGTGCGGTTGAGGCGGTGGACCTCGTCGATGAAGAGGACGTCGCGCTCCTCGAGACCCGTGAGGATCGCGGCCATGTCGCCCTTCTTCTCGAGCGCCGGGCCGGCGACCGTCCGGATGCCGACTCCCAGCTCCTCGCGAATGACGTAGGCGAGACTCGTCTTGCCGAGCCCGGGAGGGCCGGCCAGCAGCACGTGGTCGAGCGCCTCGTCCCTGCCCTTGGCCGCCTCGAGCGCGATCGCGAGCTGTTCCTTGATGCGCTCCTGCCCGACGAAGTCGGCAAGGCGCCTCGGTCGCAGCGACCCCTCGAGCTCCTCGTCCTCCGGAGCGAGGACGGCGGCCGTCACCCGTTCGACGGCCATCGGCTACGCCGCCTTCAGCGCCCGCCGGACGCGCTCGGGCGGCGGCAGGTCGGGGTCGACCTCCGAGAGCCGCTGCTCCGCCTCGGCGACCGAGTAGCCGAGCTCGACGAGCGCGTCGCGCGCGACGAAGTGCCCGTCCCCGGCGCCGGCTACCGGCGGCCCGCCGCTCACGTCGAACGGGCCGATCTTCTCCTTGAGCTCGAGCACGACGCGCTGGGCGAGCTTTCGGCCGATGCCCGGAATGGACTGGAACAGGTCGGCGTCCTCGGCCACGATCGCGCGCCGCAGCTCGGCCGGGGCGTACGCGGAGACGATCGCCAGCGCCACCTTGGGCCCGATGCCCGCGACGCCCTGGAGCTGCTCGAAGAGCTTTCGCTCCTCCGCCGTCGCAAAGCCGAAGAGCTGGAGCGCGTCGTCGCGGACATAGAGGTGGGTCTCGAGCGTGACCTCGTCCTGCCCGTCGGCCTTGCCGAGCGCGCTGGCCGTGGCCAGGAGGCGGTAGCCGACGCCGTTGACGTCCAGCACGAGACCGTCGGCGTCGAACGCCACCGGCCGCCCGCGCAGCCGGGCGATCACGATCTCCGCCCTCCCGCCGCCTCGGGCATCGGCGCGGCCAGCGCATGGCAGATCGCGACCGCCAGCGCGTCGGAGGCGTGATGGGGCCTCGGGTCGCCCTCGAGCCGCAGGATCGACCTGACCATGCGCTGCACCTGTGCCTTGTCGGCGCGGCCGTAGCCGCAGACGGCCTGCTTCACGGCCGACGGCGGGTACTCGGTGCAGCGGACGCCCGCCGAGGCGCACGCCACAAGGATCGCTCCGCGCGCCTGGCCGACGGACAGGGCTGTCCGTGGGTTGGCGCCCACGTAGGAATCCTCGAGGGCGACGGCTTCGGGCTCGTGCCGCTCGAGGATCGACACCATCTCGTCGTGGATTTGCTTCAGCCGCAGCTCTGACCGCTCGTCCGAGGCGGTCCGGTGCGAGCCGTACTCCAGGAGCTTCAGGCGGTTCCCCGCCCGGCGGACCACACCAAAGCCCCAGGCTGCCATGCCCGGGTCGATGCCGAGTGTCGTCACAGCAGGAGGGTACGGACCGGTTCGGACGGCCCTGGGGAAGTAGACGCTGTGTAAAGCCTCGCCGTAGGCAGTTTCGCCCGCTCGTCGCACCGGGGAAAACGGCGAGCGAGGGGCGAGCGATTCTCGCCCCCCACGCGCTTGCGGATCTACGTGACTGCTGCCTCGAGAACGGCCTCGGGGATATCGAAGTTGGCGTAGACGCCCTGTACGTCCTCGTTGTCCTCGAGCGCTTCGACGAGCCGCAGGAGCTTGCGCGCCGCCCCATCGTCCTCCACTCGCACCGTCGTCTTCGGCACCATCGTCAGCTCCGCGGCCTCGAGCTCGAGGCCGCTGGTTGCGAGCGCCACCCGTACGGCTGCAAGCTCGTCCGGCGGCGTCGTCACCTGGAAGCTCGAGCCGTCGAGGGCCACGTCCTCGGCTCCCGCGTCGGCCGCGGCCAGCGTGAGCTCGTCCTCGTCCGTCCCGTCGGCATCGACGAGGATCACGCCCTTGCGCTCGAACTGCCAGGCAACGGCTCCGGCGGTGCCGAGGTTGCCGTCGCTCTTCGAGAAGATGTGGCGTATGTCGGCGGCGGTGCGGTTGCGGTTGTCGGTGAGAGCCTCGACCAGGATTGCCACGCCGGCGGGCCCGTAGCCCTCGTACGTCACGTGCTCGTAGGCCTCTCCGTCGGCACCCGCTCCCGACCCGCGGGCGATTGCCCGCTCGATCGTGTCCTTGGGCATCGAGCTCTCTCGAGCCTTCTCGATCGCGTTCGCCAGAGCAAGGTTGCTGTCGGGATCGGGGCCACCCTCGCGCGAGGCCACGATGATCGCCCGGACGAGCTTCGAGAAGAGCTGGCCGCGCTTGGCGTCCGCGGCGCCCTTCTTCCGCCTGATCGTCGCCCACTTACTGTGACCCGACATGGGCAGCCCGCTCCTCTCTCACCATCTGCAGAAACAGCTCGTGCACGCGCGTGTCGTCCGTCAGCTCCGGATGGAAGGCCGCCGCCAGCACACGGCCCTCGCGCACGAGCACCGGCACTCCGTCGAGCTCGGCGAGCACGCTGACAGTCGGTCCGAGCCGACTCGACTCGCGGTGCTCTGATGAACACTCCGCGGAGCGGCCGCTCTGTCCCGTCGAGCGCGAGGTCGGCCTCGAAGCTGAACACCTGGCGTCCATAGCCGTTGCGGCGCACGGTCACGTCGAGCAGCCCCAGCAACGGCTGATCCGGCGTGCCGTCGACGGCGTCGCGGGCAAGGAGGATCATCCCGGCGCAGGTGCCGAAGATGGGCGCCGGGAACTGGTCGATCGCCTCGTCGAGCCCGTAGAGGCGCGCGAGCCGCCCGATTGCCGTCGATTCGCCGCCCGGCACGATCAGGCCGGCGAGACCGTCGAGCTGCTCGGGTAGCCGCACCTCGACACCCTCGACGCCGAGCCGGTCGAGCATCGCGAGGTGCTCGCGGAAATTGCCCTGCAACGCCAGAACGCCGACCTTCATGCCGCCAATTCTAGGCAGCGCCCATTCCGGGCCGACGCGAAGAGCGGGAAGCCCGGCGGCTCAGCGAGCGGCGTCCGCGGAGGGCGGCTCGCCGTCGAAGTAGTCCACTTCCTCGAGCCGGTAGAAGCTCTCGATCGTGCCCTCGGGCGTCGGCGCCCCAGGGGCGGCGCCGATGAACAGGCCGGTCTTGCCCGAATCCGGATACTCGGCGACCTCGGGCTCGATCATCGTGGATACGACGAGCACCCGCGCGGGCCGATCGGAGCGGTTGATGACCTGGTGGGCACCGTCCGGCCCCCGCGCGAAGAGCGCGGTCTCGCCGGGGGCGAGCTCCTGCTCTCCGGCCGGCGTGCGCAGCGTCGGGGTGCCCTCGAGCACGAGCAACAGCTCCTCGTTTCCGTAATGCAGGTGGTACGGCCAGACGGCCTCTCCGGCGGGCAATTCGTACACGCTCGCCCCCAGCAGCTCGCCGCCGAGCCTGCGGGCGAGCCGCATGCGCTTCCAGGTGTAGCCGGGGCGAGACTGCTCGACGTCCCAGCTGTCGCCGAAGACGTTCTCGGTCAAGCGCCGCCTACCAGCCGCGAGTCTGGAGCAGCTCTTCGGCCGGCATGGAGGCCGTGTCGAGGCCCCGCATCGGCTCGCCGAGGCCGGCCGAGACGCGCGCCAGGATCTCGGGGTCGCGGTAGTGCGTCGTCGCCTCCACGATCGCCTTCGCGCGCACCGAGGGCTCCTCGCTCTTGAAGATGCCCGAGCCGACGAACACTCCGTCGGCGCCGAGCTTCATGCAGAGCGCGGCGTCGGCCGGCGTCGCGATGCCGCCCGCCGTGAACATCACCACGGGCAGGCGACCGTGCTCGGCCACCCACAGGACGAGATCGAACGGCGCCTGCAGGTCCTTGGCAGCGGTGAAGAGCTCCTCTTCCGGCAACGAGCCGAGCCTGCGAATCTCCCCCATGACGGCGCGCATGTGGCGCACGGCGTTCACGATGTCGCCGGTGCCGGCCTCGCCTTTCGTTCGGATCATCGCGGCGCCCTCGTTGATGCGGCGCAGCGCCTCGCCGAGGTTGCGGCAGCCGCAGACGAACGGCACGCGGAACTTCCACTTGTCGACGTGGTGATCCTCGTCGGCGGGAGTCAGGACCTCGCTCTCGTCGATGTAGTCGACCTCGAGCGCCTCGAGGATCTCGGCCTCGACGAAGTGCCCGATCCGGCACTTGGCCATGACCGGGATCGTCACGGCCTCCTGGATCTCCTTGATCTTCGTCGGGTCGGCCATCCGGGCCACGCCGCCCTGCGCGCGAATGTCCGCGGGAACCCGCTCGAGCGCCATCACCGCGACAGCGCCGGCGTCTTCCGCGATCCGCGCCTGCTCCGCGGTGGTCACGTCCATGATCACCCCGCCCTTGAGCATCTCGGCGAGGCCGGCCTTGACGCGCATGGTCCCGAGCTCGGCCATCGAGCGTGATTCTACAGCGTGAGGAGCGAGGCCTACTCCGAGCGCGGGGCCACCCCGCTCCTCCACCCGCTTTTCAGCGTAGCCCGGGTCGGCGCGCGTGTGTGTGACGGATCGTGACGGGAGCCGCGCGATATCGCGACGAGCGCCGCACCGCCCGGCGCGGCTCAGTCGCGTCCGAGCAGCGGCTGGAAACGGCCCGGCCGCAGCGGACGCAGATCGTGGCTCGGCTCCTCCCCTGCGACGATCTCACCCACCAGACGGCCCGTCACCGGCGCGAGCGTCAGTCCCATCATCGCGTGACCGCTCGCCAGAACGAGATTGTCCGGCGTCTCCGAGCGGCCGACCAGCGGTAGGCCGTCGGGCGTGCACGGCCGAAGGCCTCTCCACACCTCCAGCACGCGACGGCCGTCGAGGCCCGCGATTCCCTTGCGCGCAGCCTTGACGATCGCCTCGACGCGGACCCGGCTGACACTCTCGTCGAGCCCGGCGAGCTCCAGCGTCCCTGCCAGGCGCAAGCGGCCGGGAAGCGGCGTCGCAATGACCCGGCTCTCCTGGAACCACACGGGCCGGCTCGGGTCGCCGGCGGCCGGCTCGAGGTCGACGTGGTAGCCCTTGCCGCCCTCGATCGGCATGTAGACGCCGAGACCGCGGGCGAGCGGCGGCGACCAGGCGCCCGCCGCCATCACGACGGTGCCGGCACGCACGTCGCCGGCGGTCGTCTGAATGCCTTCGACCCGGCCGTTCCCCCGTCGCAGCGCCAGAACCTCGACGCGCGTGCAGACGCGCGCTCCCGCCTCGGCGGCGGCCCGGCCGACAGCCTGGACGAAGCGGTACGGATCGCAGTGGGCGTCGTCCGGGTAGTAGACGGCCCCGGCCGGCTCGCCCGAGAGCGCGGGCTCGAGCTCCCGCGCCTGCCCACGCTCGAGCACCTCCGCCCGCACGCCCTCGCGACGGGACTCCTCGGCCTCCCGCTTCGCGCCCTCGAAGGCGCCTTCCGAGAGCAGCACGCTGAGCGAGCCGCTCTGGACGAAGCTCGTCTCGAGACCGGCCGCCGCCAGCTCGGCGTGCAGCTCGAGCGACGCGAGCGAGAGCTCCCGAACGACCCGCGAAGCGGCACGTGCCCGCTCGGGCCTCGACGCGGCGACGAAGCGGGCGATCCAGGGCAGGACGCCGGGTCGAGGCCGGAGATAGAACGGGCTGTCCGGCCGCGCCAGCCAGCGCAAGCCGTCGCGGAGGGCCCCCGGATTCGCGAGCGGCGTCGCGTGGCTCGGGCAGATCAGGCCCGCGTTGCCGGCCGAGCAGCCTGACGCCAGCTCGCCGCCCCGCTCGAGCAACGTCACCTCGATGCCGCGGCGGGCGAGCTCGAGCGCCGCGCAAACGCCGATCGCCCCGCCGCCGACGACGACGACGTCGGACGAGGACGGAACACTCGCGTTCACGCCGACCGCCACCGTGTCAGGGTACTCGTCGCGCTGGCGACGCCGCCCGTCGCCCGGGAGGCCGATACGCCTACTCGGGGCTGGTCGCCGTGTCAGGCGTCGTCGGCTCGAGGTCCCCTTCGGCCGGCGTCGTCTCGACGGGCTGCGGCGTCACGCGGTTCGGATCCTCGAGAAAGAGCGCGACGGTGCCGTTCGGAAGCTGCTGGAACTGGAACCCGAAGAAGCGCGGCTGCGTCAGCTGGTCGATCACCCCGGCCTCGGAGGGCGAGATCTCGTTCGGAAGCGGCGTGAGCTCGGAGGTGAGCGTGTCACGCAGGGGACGGTCGACCAGATCCTCCAGCTCGGGCCGCTGGAAGAAGAGCGCGTAGGAGGGCCGGAAGCCGGGAGCAGGCGGCATGAACACGACGACGTTGTCGATGTCGTCGACATACCGGAAGGTGTAGAGCGCGAGCTCGAGGGCCTCGCGGCGCAGAAGACGCTGCCGTTCCTCGGAGGGCTCGCCTTCGGAGATCGCGCACTCCTGCCCCATGCCGCACAGGATGTAGACGATCGTGTCGTCCGCCGGGAAGACCGGGATGTTGTCGCCGCTGAACGTCGCGCCGCCGGGGGCGCTGCCGATGGCGACTGCGGCCAGCGGGAAGTCCTGCACCCGCGGCGGGGCCGCCTGAACGGTCACGAGCTGCGTGTCCGCGTCGAGCCGGTAGTTGCCGCCCACGAAGTTGGCGATTTCCTGAGCCCGGTCCTGAGCGTCCTCGGACTGCGGCTCCCACGGGGAGAACGGGCCGCGCGGCTCGGTGCCCGGCTGGCTGACGAGATAGACGAGCGCTCCGGCGGCCAGCACCAGAATCAGTCCGAGCAGCAGGTACACGAGTCGAAACCGTCCGCGATGGGTCTCGGGCTCGACCTGCAGCGAGGGCGCGCTGATCGGCTCGTCCTCGGCGACCCGCTCGACGACTGCCGTTCGGGCCGGCCTCGTCGGGCCTCGTCTCCCGTTCCGTCGTCGTCATAGCTTCGGCCAGACGGCGTCGTCCAGGAGATCGAGCTCCGGCTTCACGAGGCCGGCGCCGTCGAGCAGATCGAGCACCTCGTCTCCGTGCAGCTCCTTGCGCTCGATCAGCACGTCGGCGATTCGCTCGCACGCGTCGCGATTCGCGAGCACCACGTGGTGGGCGCGAACGTAGGCCTGCCCGAGCAGCTGGGCGGCGAGAGAGCGCTTGGAGGGATCGCCGAGGACGCCGGCGATCGGGTTCTGCTCGAACGGCCCGCCGGCTCCGGCCCGCTGCATGATCTGCGTGCCGATCTGCTCGAAGCGCTTCATGATCTTCTCGCGGGCGGCGTCCTCGTCCTCGGTGGTCTCGAAGCGGTCCGTCGAGGTCGACCCGCTCCGGCGCCATCGCGCACGACCCGACCATCCAGGCGGCGCGTGCCGTCGCGCTCTGGACGTCGCCGCCGACCCCGGTGGAGTTCTCGCCGTAGAAGACCCGCTCCGCCGCCATCGCGCCGAGCGTCCACACGAGGCGCCCCATCTCCTCGTGCCGCCACGAGGTGAAGCGCTCCTCCTTCTCGAGAGCCTGGTGGTGCCCGAGCGCGCGGCCACGACGCCTGATCGAGAGGCGGGTCGACTCCGTGCCCTTCATGTACACGTGCGCCGCGACAGCGTGCCCGGCCTCGTGGATCGCGACGGCACGCGTTTCCTCGGCGACGTACTCGATGTTGATCGCGGTGCCGGACTCGATCGTCGTCATCGCGTCGACGATGTCGCGCCACCCGAAGCGCTCCCGCCCGTCGTAGTGCGCGACGGTCAGCGCCATCGAGCAGACCTGCTCGATCATCGCCGGCGAGTAGCCGTTCGTGATCCGGGCGAGCTCGTCGCGGCGCCTCGGCGTGTCGAGGTCCTCCTCGTGCGCGACCTTGTTGATGTAGAGGTTGAAGATGTCGAGCCGGTCCTGGCGCGTCGGCGTTCGGAACCAGACGTGACGCCCCATGCGCCCCGGCCGGATGAGCGCGGGATCGAGCACCTCGAGGGGCACGTTGCAGGCGCCGATGAAGAAGATCTGCTCCTGGCGCGGCTTCGGGCGCGGGAAACGAAGCGATTTCGATCCGATCTGGCGCGGCACGATGTACGAGGCATCCGCCCAGGTGTTGATGCGATTCGTCCAGAAGCGCCGCCAGAAGGGCGGGTCGCCGATCCCGTCCATCACGATGAGCAGCTGGTTCAGCGCCAGACCGCCCTGGTTCCCCATCATCCCGCCCGGGAACATGAAGTTGGCCGCCCTCTCGACGAGCCCGGGGTCGGCGCGGCCCGCGGCTCCGCGCGGTCGGCGAACAACCGCTCACGCCAGGCCCGCGTCTCGAGCACGAGGTCGCCGGTCGGCGTCAGCGCACCGTTCGGCCCGTAGAAGCAGAAGTCGTGGAAGCTGCCCGGGTCGGCGACGGTGTAGCCGGTGCCGCCCTGTCCGAGACTGCGGCGGCGCATGCCGACCGCGTCGATCTCGTCGATGAAGACGATGCACTGCCCGCCCCACTTGCGGGCCATCCGCTTCGCCTTGGCCGCCAGATAGCGGACGATGATGACGTCCATGCCGATGAACGTCTGGGCGAACCCCGAGCCGGGCATGGACACGAAGGGCGCGTTGAAGTTCGTCGCGATCGCCTTCGAGAGCATCGTCTTGCCCGTGCCGGGCGCGCCGAGCAGGAGCAGGCCCCGCTCCCGCTTTCCGCCCGCGCGCCTCGAAGGCCTCGCCCGACTGCCAGAGCGTCACGACCCGGCGGACTTCCTCCTTCGCCTCCGCCTGGCCGCGGACGTCGTCGAGCCTCACGCCCCAGTCGGCGTCCCCCGGCTCGTACGAGCGCATCTGCGAGATGCCCATGAACACCATCGGCCCGAACAGGATGAGGAAGTTGCCGAGGAAGAAGAGCGGGAAGATGACCAGGTAGATCCACATCCCGGAGGAGATCAGGAACCCGAACGCCTCCGGAATGGACAGCAGCGCGTCGATCCACGATCGGTCGCCCGGCTCCTCCGTGAACAGGCGGATCACCCAGACGACGTGACCACGACCCCGATCCAGAAGACGAGCTCGCACCTTCCTGCGCCAGTACCAGGCGCGGCGCCGGTTGATCACGTCCTCCTCGAGGATGTCCGCGCCCTCCTGGCCGAAGAGCGTCGGCCACGGGAGCCAGCGGCGGACCGCGACGTCGAAGAAGCCCCTGAACGCGATGACCGATAGCAGCGCCGCGAGAATCGACCAGCCCGTGCCCCAGCCCGACCTGCTCCTTGAAGAACACGAAGAGCACAGGGCTCGTCAGCAGCGCAACGATGGTCGCCGCACGGGTCAGCCGCCGCCACTGGTCGGCGAGCTCGCGCGTCGCGTCTGGGGCGCCGTGCGCGTCGCGGGCTCCCACCGACCGCGGGGAGGATCTCCTCGCTCGTCGCGGCTACCGACCGGTCGTCACCGCTCATGTCGTCGGAGTGTAGCTCCGGCCCCACACAGGAGCTATTCGCCAGCTGGGGGGTTTCCAGGATTGCGGACCGCTCGTTAAGGCAGGTTAAGAGGCCGTTAACGCCGGTCGTCCGGCGCTAGAGGCGGCGCGCGCCGATGAAGCTCGAGGCGTACGAGGAGCCGGACGACATGTCGGAGATCTTCACGACGTCGCCGGTGTGCGGCGCGTGGATGAACTGGCCGCCCCCGATGTAGATGCCCACGTGGCCGCCGCCGTAGAAGAAGACCAGGTCGCCGGCCTGCAGCGACGAGTACGCGACCGCGTACCCCATGTTCCAGAGCGCGCCCGTGTAGTGCGGCAGCCCGGGCCTGCCGGCCTGCGCGAAGGCGTACACGACGAGGCCGGAGCAGTCGAACCCGGACGGCGAGGCGCCGCCCCAGACGTACGGCACGCCGAGGTACTGCATCGCGATCGAGACGACGCCGCCGCCGTAGCTGCTCGGCGGAGCCGTGCCGATACCTTCGGGCGAAGAGACCACGACCGCCACGGACGTATCGACTCCGGCTGCCTCGGCGGCGGCGGCGATCCGCTGCTGTTCCTCCTGCCGTTGCCGAAGCTCCTCCTGGATCCGCCGCTGACGCTCGCGCTCCTCGGCTTCGAGCTGGGCGATCTGGTCCTTGATCGAGCTGTAGAGCTCCTGCCGCTCGGCGAGCTGCCCTTCGATGGACGCCCGGTGCTCGGCGCGCTGCGCAACGACATCGCGCTGCTCTGCGTGCGCCTGCTCGAGCTTTCGCTCGCGCAGGCGGATCTCGGCGCGCTGCTTCTTGACCTCCTGCACGATGCGCAGGTCCTCGTCGGAGATGCGCTCCGCGGAATCGAGCCGGTTCAGGAGGTCGTCGAGGCTCGTCGCACCGAGGATGACCTCGAGCGTCGAGTGCTCCCCGTTGACGTAGAGCGCCACGAGGCGCTCCTGCAGGTGCTTCTGGGCGATCCGGTAGGCGCGCTTCGCGATCGCGAGGTGCCGCTGGTTCTGCTCGATGTCCGCCTGGATCTCGTCGAGGCGGAGATTGGCGGCGTTCCAGGCCTCGACCGCTTGCTCGACCGCGACGTCGAGCTCGGCGATCTGCGCGAGCACCGCCTCGGCGTCCGCGCGCGCTGCCCGGATCTGCGCCGGCTCGGCGACAGCGGTGCCGGCAGCCACGAGGGCCGCTACAAGAACGGCGAGCGCCACCGCGAGCCAACGCTTTTTCGTGTTTCCCCCCACTATCCGCCTTACCGCATGAGAAATCTCGTGTGGATCTCTCCGTGCACGAGCGGGGCAAATTACCAGCCCCACCGGACACGGGTCAAATGACAAGGTGCATTTCGACGCTGAATCACAACACCCTTTTCACAGAGAACCCGCACCGCTAGAGGGATCGCGGCAGGCGACGACGCCCGGCGCGAGACGCCGCTCAGGCGCGGCGCTGCAGCACGCCGGTCGGCGTCACTCGCGACTCCTCGAGCCCCGAAGTCGGAGCGCGAGAGCCGGCGAACGGCCCCGTGGGCGCTCTCGGCGGGATCGAGCGCCGGGACGCCCTCGCCGACCAGCCGTGTTGCGACCAGACGTCCCTTGACCCACGTTCCGTCCGCGCGCAGGGTCGCCTTCAGGATCCCGCTGACGCCCAGCGGCCCGGAGAGCGAGAACACGCCGTAGCCGGCGAAATTCCCCATGCTGTAGGCGATCAGGCGCCCCTTGTAGAACTCCATGCCGCGGAGCACGTGCGGGCCGTGCCCGACGACGAGGTCGGCGCCCGCGTCCACCACCGCGTGCGTGAACGCACGCAGATTGCCGCGATTCTCGCCGAGGAAATACTCCGTGCCGTTCGGCACGTGGATTTTGTCCGAGCCTTCCGCTCCACCATGGAACGTGACGATCACGAGTCCGCGCCTGCCGACGCCTTCCGGACGAATCGCCTGGCGGCCGGGATGTCGATCAGGCTCTGCGCCCAGGGGTAGGAGGCGAAGCCGACGAGCGCCACGCGCACCGGGCCGACGTCCTGGTACGTGATCTCCCCGGGTCGGCCCGTGTGCTTCAGGCCCTGCCGGTTGAGCGCCCTGAGCGTCTGCCGCTGGCCGGACTGGCCGTAGTCGTAGGCATGGTTGTTGGCCAGGTTCAGCACCGTGAAGCCGGCCCGCTTGAGCCAGCGCGCATACGACGGCGGCGTCTGGAACGCGAAGCAGTTCGGGCTTCCGCCGCCGCACTTCGACGTGCCCCCCTTGGACAGCGTGCCCTCGAGGTTGCCGAGCACGACCTTGGCTCCGAGCTCCTGATCGACGGCGTCGAAGAAGGTCCTGCCTCCGGCGGGCGGGAGATTCGACCCCGTGCCCATCACGATGTCTCCCACCGCGGCGATCGTGACGGTGGCATTCGGCGGCGCGGCTGGACGTTCCTCGACTGCCGCCGGCGGCGGCTGGGACGGCGGCTCTGCCGCCGGGGGCGGGGATGCCGCGGCGGGCGGCGCGGTCGACGCGCTTCCGTCTCCTCCCGTCAGCTGTATGACGGCCAGCGTTGCGCCTGCCGCAACTGCGGCGAGCAGGAGCAGGAACGTCAGCCGTCGCCGCCGCACCGCCCGCCGCCGCACCGCTCGGCGCTGCTCGACCGGTGACCTCTCGAAGGTGCTCATGTCTCGGTGCTGGTTGTCTCGCCCGGTCGCCTACCTGCGACGTTTGCGCTGCCTCGCTGTACCGGGGTGGTAACCACCCTAGACAACGGCCTCTGCGGGAGGCAACATTGCTTAACACGCATTTCGCGAAGCCTTAAGAGGCGCCAACCGGTCGTTAAGACCGGGGCGATATAAGGAGCGACGTGAATACCACTCGGAAAGAATCGTCCCTTCAGGAGCTCCTGGGCTCGCGCTTCTACTGGCTGTGTCGCTGCGAGGGCTTTCGCGTCGAGTCGCCCGAAGGCAAGTTCGGCCTCGTCGAGGCGGTCATGTTCCGCGTCCGGCCGGACGAGCCCGACGCGCTGATCGTCCGAGCCGGCGTGCTCGGGCGAAAGCTCGTCATCGTCCCGATCGAAGACGTGGCGGACATCGTCCCGCGACGCGAGCGCGTGATGCTGAAGCGCGTGCCCGACTTCTCGGGCGCGGACTTCCTCACCGACGTCCGGACGCGGCTCAGGCGCCTGGCCGCCGAAGGCGCGCCGGGCCAGGGCGGCCTGGCGTTGGGCGGCGGCAGCCCGCTCCCCGAGGCCTAGAGGGCCAAGAACAACCCGTGCCGAGCCCTTCGGGCTCGGCGGTCGGGGGTCGCGGCCGGCCGAGCCGGCCGCTCAGCCCCTTAGCCCGGCGCCCTCTGCCCCCGAGGCCTAGCTAGGGCTAAGAACAACCCCGTGCCGAGCCCTTCGGGCTCGGCGGTCGGGGGTCGCGGCCGGCCGAGCCGGCCGCTCAGCCCCTCAGTTCAGCGCCGGGTCGGGTGGAATCGTCGCGAGGAACGCAAACGGCCCGCCCTTGCGGCGCAGGACGGCGCTCCAGAGATCGGCCGGATCGGCGCAGAAGACGTCGTCCGCGAGCGCGGGCTCGACGATCCACGCCGACTCCTCGAGCTCGGCGTCGAGCTGTCCCGCGGCCCAGCCCGCGTAGCCGGCGAACACGCGCAGGCGGCCGACGACGCCGTCGAGCTCGGCCGGCTCGGCCTCCGCCCGTACGTACCCGACGCCCTCGAACGCGATCGACGCCGCCTGCGAGGGATCGTCGAACTCGGCCAGTGCGACAACGGCCTCCGGCTGCACCGGACCCCCGACGTAGACCACCGCACCCTCTCCCGCGAGCTCGCCGAGATGGGGCACCGCCTCGGAAACCGCGACCGGCGTGGCGCGGTTGAGCACGACCCCCATCGCTCCCTCCTCGTTGTGCTCGGTGACCAGCACCACCGTGCGTCGGAAGTTCGGATCGACGAGGGACGGGGCGGCAACCAGCACCTGGCCGCGGAGGGTGTCGAAGTCGGAGCTCACATGCTCAACCTTAGGCGCCTCGGCCGCCGTCGAGCGCCCGGGCGCCTATCGGCTCGCTGATCGTCGCGTGTCAAGGCCGAGCGATACCGCGTCCTGACTACGCTCTGGATCGGGTCGCCCACGCGCGCTGAGCCAACGCGCCGCCGGGGCCATGGTGGTTCGTCACCCGGGGCGCTCGCGAAGGGTCGGATCCGCGACGATCCGGATGTCGACTCCCGGCAGCGCGCGGACGAGCCTCATGACGAGCGAGCCGTGCATGACCTCCTCGCGCCGCCGGACGTCGGGTGTTCCCATGAAGACGTAGGTCGATCCTCTGTCGGCCGCCACCGCCCGGACAGCCTCGACGAAATCGTCTCCCTCCTCCTCCAGGAAGTGGGCGCCGAGGACGATGCCGAGCCGGCGGAGGTCGGCAAGCACGGCGAGATCGTCGGGCGAGAGCTCCCGGTCGGGCCTGCGGACGTAGAGGACGTCGAGCTCTGCGCTGAGCCGCTGCGCCGAGCGCCACGCTCGCCGCATCAGCCGCTGCGACTGCGGCTGGGGAGTGATGAGGGCGAGGATGCGCTCGGCAAGCGGGCGCTCACCGGTGGGATCCAGGACCGAGGGATGGCGGCGCGCCTCGACGTCCTCGGCCACCTCGCGGAGCGCGAGCTCGCGGAGCGCGGCGAGGTTCTCCATCCGGAAGAAGTTGTGGAGCGCGCGCTCAGCCTGGTGACCGGGATACACCTTGCCCGCCCGCAGGCGAAGCTGCAGCTCTTCCGGCGTGAGGTCTACGAGCACCACCTGGTCTGCTTCGTCCAGCACTCGGTCGGGGAACGTCTCGCGGACGCGCACGCCCGTCAGCTCGTAGACGAGGTCGTTGAGGCTCTCGAGATGCTGGACGTTCACGGTGGACGTGACGTCGACGCCGGCGGCGAGCACCTCGTCGATGTCTTCGTAACGCTTCGCGTTGCGCGAGCCGGCTGCGTTCGTGTGTGCGAGCTCGTCGACGAGGGCGAGCTGTGGCGCCCGGCGCACGACGGCGTCGACGTCCATCTCCTCGAGCATCACGCCGCCGTGCTCCACTCGCCGGCGCGGCACGACCTCCAGGCCCTCCGCGAGCGCGGCGGTCTCGGGCCGGTCGTGGGGCTCGAGGTAGCCGATGACGACGTCGGCGCCGCTCGCGAGCGTCTCCCGGCCTTCGAGCAGCATCCGGTAGGACTTGCCGACACCGGCCGCCATGCCGAGCAGGATCCGGTGACGGCCCCTCACGGTCCGATCCTAGGGACCCGGGCGGCTAGGCGCCGAAGACGTTGTGGACGAGCAGGTCGATGAGCTTGATCCCGATGAACGGGACGATCAGGCCGCCGACGCCGTAGATGAGGAGATTGCGGCGCAAGAGCGAGGTGGCGCCGATCGCGCGGTACTTGACGCCCCGGAGCGCCAGCGGAACGAGAGCGGGAATAACGAGCGCATTGAAGACGATCGCCGAGATGATCGCGCTCTGAGGCGTGCCGAGATTCATGATGTTGAGGGTGTCGAGCGGCCCCGGTTCGCCCGCGACGGCGTAGGTCGCCACGAACAGTGCCGGGATGATGGCGAAGTACTTCGCGACGTCATTGGCGATCGAGAAGGTGGTCAGCGCGCCGCGTGTGATGAGCTGCTGCTTCGCGACCTCGACGACTTCGATCAGCTTCGTCGGGTTGTTGTCGAGATCGACCATGTTGCCGGCCTCGCGGGCGGCCTGTGTGCCCGCGTTCATCGCCACGCCCACGTCTGCCTGCGCGAGCGCGGGAGCGTCGTTGGTGCCGTCGCCGGTCATCGCGACCATGCGCCCCTTGCCCTGTTCGTCCTTGATCAGCTGCATCTTCGCCTCGGGCGTCGCTTCGGCGAGAAAGTCGTCGACGCCGGACTCCTGGGCGATGACCGCGGCGGTCACCGGGTTGTCACCGGTGATCATCACGGTGCGGATGCCCATCTTCCGGAGCTCGTCGAAGCGCTCGTGCATCCCGCCCTTGACGATGTCCTTGAGATAGACGGTTCCGAGCGCGAAGTTGTCGCGGGCGACGACGAGCGGCGTGCCGCCCTGCTCGGCGATCCGCTGCACCTCGTCGACGATCTCCTGTGGGTACCTGCCGCCGTTCAGCTCGACGAACCGGCGCACCGCATCGGGAGCGCCTTTGCGAATCTGGGTGCCGTTCATGTCGACGCCGCTCATTCGCGTTTGCGCCGTGAACGGGATGAACGTCGCCTCGACCTCCGACAGCGTGCGCTCCCGCAACCCGTACTGCTCCTTGGCGAGGACGACGATGGACCGCCCCTCGGGAGTCTCGTCGGCGAGCGAGGCAAGCTGTGCGACCTCCGCAAGCTCGCGTGCGTCCACCCCGTTCGCGGGAACCAGCTCGGAGGCCTGGCGGTTGCCGAGCGTGATCGTGCCCGTCTTGTCGAGCAGCAGCACGTCGACATCGCCGGCCGCCTCGACCGCACGCCCCGACATGGCGAGCACGTTGCGTCGCACCATGCGATCCATGCCGGCGATGCCGATCGCCGAGAGCAGGCCGCCGATGGTCGTCGGGATGAGGGCGACGAGGAGCGCGATGAGGACGGTCGTGGAGAGCGCACTGCCCGAGTACAGGGCGTACGGGTACAGCGTCGCCGTGGCGGCGAGGAAGGTGATCGTGAGCCCGGCGAGGAGGATGTTGAGCGCGATCTCGTTCGGGGTCTTGCGCCGCTCCGCGCCCTCGACGAGAGCGATCATGCGGTCGAGGAAGGATCTGCCCGGCTCCTGCGTCACCTCGATGACGAGCTGATCCGACAGCAGCCGGGTGCCGCCGGTGACGCCGGAGCGGTCGCCGCCGGCCTCGCGGATCACGGGGGCCGACTCGCCCGTGATCGCGGACTCGTCCACGGAGCCGACGCCCTCGATGATCTCGCCGTCGGCGGGGATCACCTCTCCCGCGTTGACGACGACCAGGTCGCCGCGCTGGAGATCCGGCGCAGGCGACTTCTTCGACACGCCGTTCGACAGCCGCCTGCGTGCGATCGTCGTCGTGCGGGTCGCCCGCAGAGCGCTCGCCTGGGCCTTGCCGCGGCCCTCGGCCATCGCCTCCGCGAGGTTTGCGAACAGGACAGTCAGCCAGAGCCAGATCGCGATCGTGCCCGTGAACCACAGGGGCTCCTGGCCCTCGTTGCCGCGGACCGCGTCGATGATGAAATTCGCCGTGACGATGACGCTTCCCACCTCGACGATGAAGATCACCGGGTTGCGGATCAGCGCCCGCGGGTCGAGCTTGAGGAACGAAGCCCAAATGGCTGCGACGAGGATCTCGCGGGTGAACAGGCTCTGCTGACGTCTCGGGCTCGCGGGAGTGCTCACGACGACTCCCGATCGAGTGCGAGGTTGAGGTCGAGGACGTTGACGCCGGGCTCGCCCCAAAAACCGATGAAGCGGCCGTCCGTGGCATCGTCGATCAGCTCCTGCACGCGCTCGAGCGGCAATCCGCGCACCTGAGCGACCCTGGCCGCCTGGAGCTGCGCGTTCGCCGGAGAGATTTGCGGGTCGATGCCCGAGGCCGACGTGGTCACCGCGTCGACGGGGATGTCGGCCTTCGTCAGGCCGGGGTTGTACGGGCCCTCGAGATCGAGGATGGCCTGGATGCGCTCGTCGACCGCGCTCGCGAGGTCGGGGTTCGTGGGACCGAGGTTCGCGAAGCTCGTGCCGGCCGCGTTGTAGTCGACGGCGGACGGCCGCGGCTGGAAGTACTGCGGCTGGGTGAAGGCCTGCGCGGCGAGGTGCGAACCGACCACCTGCCCGTCCACTTCGACGAGGCTCCCGTCCGCCTTGTTCGGGAACGCGAGCTGCGCGAACCCCGTCATGAGGCCGGGATAGGCGAAGCCGAACACCACGGTCGCGATGACCAGGGCGATGACGGAGGAGATCACCGCGCGCATCAGGAGAGCGCCTCCACGATGGGGCCGAGCGCGAGCGCCGGGAAGATCATCAGCCCTGCGGTGAGCACGATGACGGCCACGAGCAGGACGGAGAACGTTGCGCCGTCGGTCCGGAACGTCCCTGACGACGGCGGAGCGATCTTCTTCTGTCCGAGGGTGCCCGCGATCGCCAGTGCGGCAATCAGCGGGACGAAGCGCCCGAGATAGAGCGCCACGGTCCCGAAGCTCGCGGAGAACTCCGTTGCCCCGTAGCCGGCGAACGCGCTTCCGTTGTTGTTCGCCTGCGAGTCGTAGGCATAGAAGGCCTCGGAGAACCCGTGCGCGCCTGGGTTGAACATCGACGCGAGGCCGACGTCGGTCACGACCGCGACCGCAGTCATGATCAGGACCATGGTGGGCACGAACAACGCTCCGACGGCGGCAATCTTGATGTCGCGAGCCTCGATCTTCTTGCCGAGGTACTCGGGCGTGCGGCCGACCATCAGCCCGGCGACGAACACGGCGATGACGACGTAGAAGAACATGCCGTACAGGCCGGAGCCGACGCCCCCGAAGATCACCTCGCCGGTGAACATGTTCGTGATCGGTACAGCTCCGCCGCCGGCGGTGAGGGCGTCATGCCCGCCGATCACCGATCCGTTCGACGCGTTCGTCGTGGCGACGGCCCAGAGCCCCGTGTTGGCTATGCCGAAACGGACCTCCTTGTCGGACATGTTGCCGCCGCTCTGGCCGTCGCCGGCCGAGAGGTCCACCCCTGAGGCGTTGAGCACCTGTGATCCGTGCTGCTCGAGCGGCGTGATCACCGCCACTCCGATGACGAACATGACGAACATGGCGGCGAAGATCGCGTAGCCCTGGCGTCTCGCGCCGGCCATCTTCCCGAACATGAAGACCTGCGCTGCCGGGATCAGGAGGATCGCGAACATCTCGAGGAAGTTCGTGAAGCCGTTCGGGTTCTCGAAGGGGACGGCCGAGTTCGAGTTGTAGAAGCCGCCGCCGTTCGTCCCGAGCTGCTTGATGGCGATCATCGATGCGACCGGGCCACGGGCGATCGTCTGATCGGCCCCTTCGATCGTCGTGGCGGTCGCCGCGCCGTCGAACGTCTGCGGCGACCCCTGGGAGATCAGCGCGATCGAGAGCGCGATCGAGAGCGGCAGCAATATGTAGACGCACGAGCGGTAGAGGTCCTTCCAGAAGTTGCCGAGCGTCTTCGTCGAGCGGCGTGTGAGCCCGCGGATGACCGCGGCGAGCACGGCCATGCCGACGCCCGCCGAGACGAACTGCTGCACGGCGAGCCCGGACATCTGGCTGAGGTACGACATCGTCGACTCGCCGCCGTAGTACTGCCAGTTCGTGTTCGTCACGAAGCTGGCCGTCGTGTTCAGCGAGATGTGCGACGGGACGTTCGGCAGGTTGTCGGGATTCAGGAAGAGCCAATCCTGCAGTCGGAGCATCCCGTAGAGGAAAAGCGAGAAGAGGGCGCTGAAGATGAGCACCGTCTTCGCGTAGCTCTTCCAGTCCTGCTCCCTGGTCGGGTCGGTGCGGACGAGCCTGTAGAAGCCGCGCTCGACGGCGCCGAGACCGAAGCGGCGGGTGAAGAAGGCGCCCTCCGCCGAGTACACCCTGGCCATGTAGAGGCCGAGGGGCAGGCCGAAGGCGATCAGGGCGACCGCGTAGAAGACGATCTGGCCGATCGAGATCGGCGCTCATCAGAGTTTCTCACCCGCGGAAGAGCGCGTAGAGGAGGTAGGCCAGCACAGCGAGCGAGATCGCGAGCCCGAATGCTTCGGTCGCCGACATCAGACGCGATCCAGGAGGTAGACGAAGCCGAGCGCCACGAGCAGGCACGCCGCTGCGATCACGATCGTGGCGATGTCAGGCATCAGCGGCTCGTCCTCCGGCGGCAGGCCGCCAACGGCAAACACGGGAGCGGACGCAAGCCGTCGGACGTTGCGTGCAAGGTGCTGCCCGCGCAGCCGGGAACGCAGCCCGCCGCCGGGCGGCTCCAGGAGGATCACCGCCGCATCGTGGCGCCGAGCCGCGTCCGCGATTGCCCGCCCCGCGTCGTCGGCGGCAATCAACTCCGTTTGGACGTCGACGCCGGCCTGGTGAGCGACCTCCGCGGCGAACGCAAGCCGGGCATCGTGGCCCGAGAGCCGGTGCTCGCCAAGGTACGACAGCGGACCGAGATCGTGCGGCACGCGCGGATCGGACAACGGCACGACGCGCACGGCGACGAGCCCCCGCCCGGTGCGGCGCGCCAGAGCGGCGGCCTCGCGATCGACGGGCGAGTCGTCCCGCGGATTGCCTTGAAGCGCTACGACCACGGACGCCATGCCCTCGAGCGACCTGATCTAGGAACGAGAGGCGCACCGCCAACGCGCACCGTGTGGCGCGAGTGCCGAGAGCTCGAGGAGTCCGCCGGCCCGGGGGGAGCCAGGCCGGCGGACTGGTCGAAGACCATGCTGCCTCCGCGATCGCTGTGAAGCGTGCCGGCCACGTTCTCCCCTAGGCGGCGAGCCGCTCGGCCGGGCGCGGTCGGGCGACGAGCACCGGGCGGCTCGTGTGGCGCGCCACCCAGCGCGAGACGCTCTGCCCGACCCGCAGCCGGCGGGGTCGCTCGCCCACGACGATGAGATCTGCATCGATCACGTCTGCCAGCGCGACGATGACGTCGCCGGCATCGCCCGCAATCAGCTCCCGCTGGAAGGGGATGCCGCGGTCGGACGCCGCGAGCGTCGCCGTGTCGAGCACGTCGTCGCCGACGTGCTGTAGCCGCCGGGGAACAGCCTGCATCGACATGCTGCGCCCCGCGCGGAACTCGACCGGCGGTGTGACGTGCACGAAGGTCACCTCGGCACCGTCAGCCTCCGCGACCTCGATTCCGAGCTCCACCGCGTTCTGCGCCGAGGCGCTGCCGTCGGTGGCGACGAGGATCCGGTTGATGCGCTTGCTATTCATGTGTTCCTTCCTGCGGGCCGGCCCCTGACCCGCGTAGTGTTCAACGCATTCGTGACTGCCATGCCTCGACGGTACGCCCGGCCGGCTGAAACAGGCCGTAAGGGTTGTCCGAGCGCGGCTTAAGCCGGCTCTTAAGAGCGCTGGGCCGGGCTACGGGCGGTCAGGGTGCACGAAGCGATAACCGGCGCCGGGCTCCGTGAGGATGTAGCGCGGTCTCGTTGGATCGCGCTCGAGCTTGCGCCGCAGATGCGAGACGTAGACGTGGAGGTAGTTCGACTCCGTCTGGTACGAGGGGCCCCCACACCTGCTGCAGGATCATGCGGTGAGTCAGGCAGCTTGCCCTCGTTCTCCGCGAAGAGCCGCAAGAGTGAGAACTCGTGCGGCGTCAGCTGGAGCCGCTCGCCGTTGCGGAAGACGGCGTGCTTCTCGAGATCGATGCGCAGCTCCCCGACCTCGACCACCGGACTTCCGCCCGGCGCGGCGCGCCGCATGACAGCACGCAGTCGCGCGAGCAGTTCGTCGCCGCTGAACGGCTTCGTGACGTAGTCGTCGGCGCCCGCGTCGAGCGCGGCCACCTTCTCTCGCTCGTCGCCGACCGCGGAGAGAATCACGATCGGCACCTGCGTCCAGCTGCGCAGCTCCCGGCAGACGTCGGTTCCGGAGCCGTCGGGCAGGACCAGATCGAGGATGATCGCCTCAGGGGGCCGCATCGCGGCCCGGGCCAGCGCATCCTCGGCAGTCCCCGCCGTCTCGACCTCGTAGCCCTCGACGCGCAGCGTGGTCTCGAGCGCGCGGAGGATCTGCGGCTCGTCGTCGACGACGAGAACGCGGGCGCCGCTCACGCCGGCGCAGGTGCCGACACGACCGCAATCGGTAGGGCGAGCACGAACGTTGCGCCCTGACCCGGGCGAGACTCTGCCCAGATCCTGCCTCCGTTCGCCGCTGCAAAACCCCGTGCGATCGTCAGGCCGAGACCGCTGCCGCGACGATCGGCGTCAGTCGGGCTCGAGTGGAACGCCTCGAAGACGGTCTCGAGCTCGCTTCTCGGCGATGCCCGGCCCGCGATCGACGATCCGAATCAGCGTTTCCTTCCGGGTCGTCGTCACCCGTACGACCACTCGTTCGTCCTCCGGAGAGAACCGCAGCGCGTTGTCGAGCAGATTGACGAGCACGCGCTCGACCTGCGCAGCATCCACGTCGACCAAGGTGACGTCGTCCGGAAGCGAGACGTCCACACGCCGGCCGCCTGGATCGACGTCCGCCAGCACCCGCCCGAGCAGGGCGTCGAGCGGCGTAATCTCGCGTTGCGGCTCGGCCGCGCCCGCCTCGAGCCGGGACAGGTCGAGCAGGTCGGTCACGATCCGATCGAGACGCTCGGCCTCGTTGCACACGGTGTCGAGCAGGGCGTCGCGATCGGCGGGTGAGAGGTCGTCGATCGAGCGCCTGAGCGTGCTTCCCGCGACTCGGATCGCGGTCAGCGGCGAGCGCAGGTCATGGCTGACCGCGCGCAGAACCGTCGTCTTCACGGCGTCGCTGCGCCGCAGGGCGTCCGCGGCTACCGCCTCGGCCGTGAGTTGCTCACGCTCGGTCGCGACGGCGAGCAGCGAGGCGAGAGCAGGGAGGAAACGGCGGCGGACCGTGAGGTTCGCACGCGGACCCTCGCGCGCGTAGACCGTCCCGATCTGCCGATCCCCGGCCTCGAGCGGATACGGCGCCTCACCGCGCGGCGGCTCGCGCGGCTTCCCGAGCTCGATGCGGACTCGATCCGCGCCGAGCACCCCGGCGACGGCCGGCGCGATCTCGTCGAGCTGGGCGGTGACCGATCCGCCCTGGAGCAGAGACGTCGCCAAGCGACCGAGCACGGCCTCCTCCCGCTCCCGCTGCTCGGCTTCCGCCGCCCTCGCCCTGGCCCGGGCGGCGAGATCGCTCGCCACGATCGCGGTCACGAGGTACACGGCGAGCACGAACCAGTTGCTCGCGTCGGCCAGCGTGAAGGTGTGCACCGGTGGCAGGAAGAAGAAGTTGAAGGCGAGCATGCTGACGATCGCCACCGGCACCGCGTACGCTCGGCCGAAGACGACGGCGATCGGCAGGACGGCGAGCACATAGAGCACGCCCAGGCCGACCACGGGCACGAACTCGCGGAACCCGTAGATCGCGCCGGTCACGACAGCGACCGCGGCGACGCACGAGACGATCCCCACCGCGCGGCGCCTCGGTGCCGACTCGGCCAGCCATACGGTAAGACCGGCTCGCGTCGCCACGCGCCTCACTGTAGCTCCGGCGCTTGCAGGACAGCCCGACCGTAAGGAAGCGCCGTCGCGGAGGTTCCAGGGTCGTCAACCGCCGAACGAAGGAGGCAACGATGACCCGCAAGCTTCTCCCCCTCGCCCTCGTGGTAGCCGCGCTCGCCACCCCGGCCGGCGCGAGCGCGGCCGCCCCCGTCGCGCCGCATCCACGCTGCACGATCGTGGGCACTCCGGGGATCGACGTGATCTACGGAACCCCGGGCAACGACGTCATCTGCGGCCTGGGCGCCCGCGACTACATCTTCGGCCAGGCCGGCAACGACGTTCTCTACGGCAACACCGGCAACGACGTCCTGTTCGGCGGCGACGGGAATGACCGCCTCTTCGGAGGGCTCGGCGTCGACGAGCTGAACGGCGGCAACGGCATCGATCTCTGCAACGGCGAGTTCGAGATCGCCTGCGAGGTCTGAGCCCGCGCATCCGAGTCGCGCTCGCGGGGGCCGGTTGATCCGGCCCCCGCACTCGTCCCGGCCGGCCTGGGCGCCGCCCCGTGCTCTATGGAATGGGGCATCGGCGCCGGCTCGGAGCAGTCCGCTCGCCTGGCGGAGCTCGTCCGACCTGCAGTCCGGCAGCCCTCGAGCAACGGTGTCGCGTCGATGTCGTCGCGAAACGTGACGAAGCTCACGGCGTTACCCGTCGAGGTCGGCCGGGGCCGTGCTCACACGGTCGCTAGCCCAGCAGTCGATCCGACCGCGCGCCGGCGGCAAACAGGGCCCACATCAGGACGAAGAGCATCGAACGACAACGCCCCGATACCCACAATGATCCAAACCCACCACGCCAATTGTCCCACCCGCCCGTGAGAGTCAGGCCCGGGCGGAAGCTCCACCCGGGCGTCCTATGCCGCAGTGTCTCGTCGTCGCGTGGCGAAATTCGCAGATTCGGCGCGCCGTGTCAACCGACAACAGTCACGGCAGTAGGAGAACGCATCGATCCGCACTATTCTGTGGCGCATGGCGGTGGGCGGCGCCAGCCTCCCTGTTCCGGCGACCCGGCTGGTCGGGCGCGAGGACGAGACGCGACGCGTCTGCGAGTTGCTCGCGCTCGGCCGCCTCGTGACGCTGACAGGGCCGGGAGGGACGGGCAAGACGCGTCTGGCGCTCGCGGTGCTGGCCGAGGTAGCGGGCAGCTACGCAGACGGCGCGGCGTTCGTTGACCTGGCGCCGGTCTCCGATCCGGAGCTCGTGGCGTCGGCGATCGCCTCGGCGCTGGACGTACGGGAGGCTGCGGGCGGGCCCCTCGAGGAGACGCTGCGTACGTTCGTCGCGGATCGCGAGCTGCTGCTCTGCCTCGACAACTTCGAGCATCTGCTCGACGCGGCCCCGCTCGTCTCGCAGCTGCTGGCCGCCGCCCCGAGGCTACGGGTGCTGGCGACCTCGCGCGCCCCCTTGCGACTGGCCGGCGAGACGGCGCATCTGGTTCCGCCGCTCGAACCGGGCGAAGCGGAGGAGCTGTTCGTCGTGCGGGCCTCCGCGGCGAAGCCGACGCTGGTGCTGACCGACGGCGGCGCGGAAGCGGTACGTGAGGTTTGCGCTCGACTCGACTACCTGCCTCTCGCAATCGAGCTTGCCGCTGCCCGCACTCCGTCGCTCTCGCCCGAGAAGCTTCGCGACCGGCTCGGCGAGCGGCTGCCGCTGCTCACGCAGGGTCCACGCGACGTTCCTTCCCGCCAGCGGACGCTGCGCGCCACCCTCGACTGGAGCTACGGCCTGCTGGCGGCGGGCGAGCCGGGACTGCTCGCCCGGCTCTCCGTCTTCTCGGGCGGGTGCACGCTCGAGGCCGCCGAGGCCGTCGGCGGCGCCGATCTCGACACGCTCTCCTCCCTCGTCGAGCAGAGCCTGATTCGTGCCGAGGATCTCGGCCTCGAGACGCGCTATCTGATGCTCGAGACCGTGCGGGAGTATGCGGAGGACAAGCTGCGCTCCCAGGGCGAGGAAGAGACGTACCGTCGCCGGCACGCCGAGTACTTCCGCGCCCTGGGCGAAACGGCTGCCGCCGAACGGTTCGGGCCCGAGCAGCTTCGCTGGCTCGACCTTCTCGACCGGCAGCTCGACAACTTCCGCGCCGCGCTCAGGTTCGCAATAGGCACCGGCAGCGCCGAGCTGTCCCTGAGGCTCGCCGCAGCGCTGGAGAACCTGTGGGAGACGCGCCACCGGGCGGAGGGAAAGGCGTGGCTCGAGCAGGCGCTCGAAAGCGGCGACGCCGTTCCCCCGGATGTTCGTGGACGCGCGCTGCTCGTACTTTCCGAGCTCACGTACGCGGAGGACTTCGCGCGAATGCGCGAGCTGCTCGAAGAGGCCGTCCGTCTCTTCCGCCAGGCCGGGGACGAAGAGCACGCCTGCCTCGCCCTGGCGGCTCTGGCGCTGGTCGCCATGGACAGCGGTGACAGCCGTCGCGCCCGCGAGCTCCTGGACGAGATCACACCGATCCTCCCGAGGCTGCGTTCCCGCTGGATCGAGGCCGAGACCCGCAACTTCCTCGGTGTGGTGGTGGCCGAGACCGTCGATCGCAAGGCCGGCCTGGCTCTGCTCGAGGAGGCTCAACGTACCTGGGAGGAGCTGGGAAGCGGGCCTGACCTGGCAGTGGTCCGCAACAACATCGCCTGTCTGAGCCTGCTCACGGGCGATGTGCCGCGGGCGCAGAGGCTGCTCGAGCAGAACCTGCTCATCGGTCGAGACCTGCGTGACGCGCATCTCGTCGGCAGCGCACTCGGAAACCTGGCCGCGGCCACGGCGCTCAACGGGGACTTCGAGCGCGTCCTGACGCTTCTGTACGAAGCGCTGCCGTTCTTTCGCGATCGGCGGGATATCCGGCGCGCCGCCCAGACGCTCGTGGTCGCCGCGTCCGTGCTGGCGGCGGCTCTCGGGCGGCCACTCGTCGCCGCCCGCCTCGCCGGAGCGGCGGAGCACCTCCACGAGCAGATGGCCGGGTCGTGGACGAGCATCGAGCGGCTGCTCCTGCAGCGAGACGTCTGGCCCCAACGAGACGAGCTCGGTGAGCCGTTCGAGAATGCCTGGGCGACGGGGCGGGAGATGTCGTTCGAGGCGGCGATCGACTACGCGCTGGAGTCGCTGGACGCGCCGGGAGCTGCGGAAACCGAGCAGTCGGACGGGCCCGCAACTTCCGACCTCGAGCGCGGCATCGTGCTGGCCGGCTTCGAGGTGGAGCTGCCGATCGGACGGGGTGGAATGGGGATCGTGTACCGAGCGCGGCAGCGCTCGCTCGACCGGGCCGTTGCGTTGAAGGTGCTGGCACCGGAGCTGGCCGAGGATGCGACCTACCGGGCCCGATTCCTTCGGGAGGCTCGGCTCGCCGCGTCGATCGAGCACCCGAACGTGCTGGCAGTCCACGAGGCCGGCGAAGCAGGCGGTCAGCTCTTCCTGGCAGCCCGGTATGTGGACGGCGAGGACCTGGGCTCGCTGCTCGACCGGGAAGGGGCGCTCGAGCCCGGGCGGGCGGTTGGTTTCGTCGCGCAGATCGCCGCGGCGCTCGATGCCGCGCACGCGAAGGGTCTCGTCCACCGCGATGTGAAGCCTTCAAACGTGCTCGTCGAGCGACGAGGCGGCGTCGAGCACGCCCTGCTCGCCGATTTCGGGGTGGCCAAGTCGAGCCAAACCACCGCCAGCCTGACGGACACCGGACAGCTGGTCGGAACGGTCAATTACCTGGCGCCCGAGCTCATCCAGGGTGAGGAAGGCGATCGTCGGTCCGACGTCTACTCGTTGGGCTGTGTCCTCTTCCAGCTCCTGCAGGGCCGCGTGCCGTTCGAGCGTCATTCGCCGGCAGCTACCGCCTGGGCGCACGTCGCCGACGACCCTCCGTCGCTGACCCTGGACGACACAGCGCTGGCCTCCCGGCTCGACGTCGTCGTGCAGCGAGCGCTGGCGAAGAAGCCGGCCGATCGCTTCGCGAGCGCCGGCGAGCTCGCCGAGGCGGCGGCCGCAGCGCTGGCAGGATGAGCAGCCGGCGTTCGGCCGGCAGCTGGTGCGACCCGCGCTAGGCGCGCTTGGCGTAGTCCCCGATCTCGCCGAAGTCGAGGAAGACACAGGTTTCGTCGCCGACCACCTCGGCGTCATGCCCCGGTGCCAGCGCGACCACGTCGCCGGGGCCGGCAGTGTCCTCGGTGCCGTCGTCCATCATCACCCGCATGCGGCCCGAGATGACATAGCCGAGATGCGAGACCTGGCAGGTGTCGGTGCCCGCGATCGGCTTCACGTTGTCGCTCCATCGCCAACCGGGCTCGAACTCGCCCCTGCCCACGGTGCGTCCCCCGACGGTCACGACGCTCGCCTGACCGTTGCCCTCGAACGGACGTACCTCGTCCGGGCTGTCGAAGTTCTTGATCTCGATGCTCGCCACGCTGGCTCCTCCACGTTCGTTGACGGTTCGCAGACTCTACGCGCATCTACAACACAAGGCGATGGGCATTCGAGCTCGTCGAATAGTGCGCGGAGATTCCGAGGTGCCGCGGCAGGGAGCACGACCTGACGTAGGGACGACCGCCGCAGGGCCGCGGGCCCTCGGCTAGCGTGGGCAAGACAGCCACGTCGAGAGGGGTAGCAATGCCGACCTACGTATCGCTCTGCAACTGGACCGATCAGGGCATCAAGAACTTCAAGGACACCCTCAGCCGGGCCAAGGAGGCCGAGGACGCGATGGGGAAGCTCGGCGTTCGCTTCCAGTCCCTCTACTGGACCGTCGGTCCCTACGATCTCGTGGCTATCGTCGACGCCGACGACGAGGAGAGCGCCACGGCCGCCCTGCTCGCGCTCGGCGCGCAGGGCAACATCCGAACCACCACCATGCGCGCTTACGACTCCGACGGGATGAGCCGTATCGTCGGCAAGCTCAGCTAGCGACCACCGGATTGCGGCCGGCCACGCCTGGACCCAATCTCTGAGCGCTTCTCAACGCCGGGCAGTCTGTCATCCTGCGCGGTGCCGGAAAGAGGGCCTCGGTCGACCTTAGGGGTGCGCGCGGCGATGACCTCTCGCCGCCGCAGAGCTCGACCAGGTTGGGCTCGCGGATGCCCCGGTGCGTCAGGCCGGCGGGTTCTCGGCGTACTGCGGCGCGTCGCCGCCGATCTCGTGCCAGCTGGCCATGTATGCGACCTGGAGGTGAAAGCTCGGTTCGAGTTCAAGGTCGCGCATCAGTCCTGCGGCCACGAAGTACTTCTCGCCGAGGTCGTCATAGAGGCTGGATCCGCAGTTGCTGCAGAAGTTGCGGGGCGCGAACTCGCTTTCGTAGCGCTTGACCAGGTCCTCGCCCTTGGTGAACCTGAAGTTCTCCTTCGCCACCACCACCCCTGCAAGGCTCGAGCCCGTCCACCGTTGGCAGCGAGTGCAGTGACAGTAACCCAGTGCCTCGGGATCTTGAACCTCGTACTCCACGCCGCCGCACAAGCAAGCTCCCTTGAGCGTTTCAGTCATCACGACCCTTTCTCGCGTTGGCGTTGGACGATCCGCGGCAACGCTACCAGCGGCAGGCCGACGCCGTCCGATCGATTCCGACGCTGTCGCGACCGCGGCTCGTGGCGCGCGCCAAGAGGGGCCCGAGGCTGCGCGACCACAGAGACACGAGTCTCGGGCGGCCGAACGGTCCGGCGTTGCGGGAGGCAACGCCAAGCACGAGTGGTGCGCGTCTACGCCGCCCAGCGGAAGCCGGTGGCCTCGGGGCGCGGTGCCAGCGGGCTGGCCGGCAGGTCGCCCCGCGGGTCGTCCTCGTTGTAGGCGCTCGGCGCCACGTCGTTCGGCGCGTCGGCGTGGAACAGCGCGGCGAGCAGCTCGATCTGCCCGCGGCCCACGCCCAGCTCGCCCATGCCACCGCCGTACGTCGGCCGCCGCTCCCGCGCGCAGCGCGCGTAGACCTCGAACAACGAGCGCAGGCTACCGATCCGCGACGGCTTGACGTTCACCACGCGCGCGGCCAGCGGCGTCGCGCCGATGTCCTCGGCGCTGTGGATCGGCGAGTCATACGACACGCGCTCGAGGTGATCGCCGAGCCGCTGCGCGATCTCGGGCAGGTCGTGCGGGTCCTCCAGGTAGGCGTCCGGGAACGCGGCGAGCACGTGGTCGTACAGCGCACCCAGTGCCTCGGGATCCTTAACCTCGAAGCCGTACTGGCCCTTGAAGTCGATCGTGTCGACCGCGCCGGTCGCCGCGACCTCGTCGACGAGCGCCGGCGCCCAGGTCGCCTCCGCGTCGAGCTTGAAGCGCACACCGGGGGAGCGGGCGAGCCGCCGGCGCACCGGCTCGATCGAAGGCTCCGTGCCGAGGCTGAGCGAGTTGACGAAGCGCACCGGCTGCGGCTCCAGCCCTAGCACGTCGTGCAGCGAGCGGCCGGCCTGGCGCAGCGCGAGGTCGAGCGCCGCCGACTCGAACGCCCAATTGCGGAAGCGCAGCGCCACGTCCCACTCCGGCGGCTCCGGCCACAGCTCGAGCGTGGCGAGATGGTCGCAGAAGCCGGCCAGCGTCCACTCGCCCTCGACCGGCAGCGAGGGCCGCGTCTCGTGCAGCGCGGTGCCGTCCTCGCGGAACACCGAGACGTCTTCGCCCAGCCCGTCGGCGCCGGCGCCGACAAGCCGCACGTGCGTCGTGATGCGCTCGAACTCGTAGGCGAGGACGGCGTGCAGCCGATCGTACTCGCACGCGTCGATGATGAGCGACAGCCCCGCGAGCCGCGGCCACAGCGACTCGCCGTTCATCGTTGCACTCGTGGGGTTCACCGCCGTCATTGTTTCATCAGGCCTCGCCGTAGGCCCGCGGCCGCCGCTCGGCGGGCTCGCGCTCCGTCTCGGAGGCGCGCTCGGAGCGCAGCGCCCGTGGCTGCCGAGGCACCTCCGCGGTCGTCTGGCCCTGCTCCTCGAGCCAGGCCGCGAAGTCCTCTGGCCGTCGAGGAACAGTGGCTCCGCCTCGGTCACGCCACTTATCGTCCCAGATGCGAAAACGCGCTCGTCGTCGAGGAGGAGGCCATGAGTGATATGCGTGAGGGTGGCTGCGCGTGCGGAGAGGTTCGCTACCGCCTGAGGTCCGACCCGCTCTTCGTCCACTGCTGCCACTGCCTGAACTGTCAGCGCCAGACCGGGAGCGCGTTCGTCATCAACCTGCTGATCGAGACCGACCGGGTGGAGCTCCTCGCCGGCGACCCGGCTCCGGTCGCCGTGGCTCGCAGCGGCGGGAGGAAGCAGAAGATCTGGCGCTGCCCGACCTGCCAGGTCGCGATCTACAGCCAGTACACCAGCGCCAGGGTGCGGTTCGTTCGCGGCGGGACGCTGGACAACCCGGCGTCGGTCGCGCCCGACGTTCACATCTTCACGCGGTCGAAGCTGCCCTGGGTCGAGATCCCGGAATCTGTGCCTGCGTTCAACGTCTACTACGACACGAAGAAGCTATGGCCGGCCGCGAGTCTCGAGCGCCTTGCGGCGCTCACGACACGGTGACGTAGCCGACGATCAGGGCGTGGATGACGCTTCTCCGGTGACGAAGCTTGCGCGGTGCTCGGCTCCGGGGGTCGGGGGGCTGGCCGATTTGGGTCGTGCACGCACCGGTACACGCACGCTCCTCAGCCCGGCCGTCTTACCCTCGTCGATCTCCGCCCGCAGGTTGGACGAGCGGTAGTCGAGGACGGCTTCAGGTCTCTTCCGGCGCCTGGCACCGCGGCCCGAGTCTGGTTCTTACCATCGAGCACATGACTATCCAACGGATGGACCACGTCGGCATCGTGGTTGACGACCTCGCGGCCGCGACTGAGTTCTTCGTCGAGCTCGGACTCGTGCTGCAGGGCGAGGGGCCGGTCGAGGGTCGCTGGGTGGACCGCGTCGTGGGGCTCGAGGGCGTCCGGGCGGACATTGCGATGATGCAAACTCCGGACGGCAACGGACGACTCGAGCTGGCGAAGTTCCACTCGCCGTCAAACCAGGGCGACAACCGGCACGCGCCGGCGAACACGCCGGGTATCCGCCACGTCGCATTCGCCGTCGAGGACATCGACGCCGTCGTTGCCGGCCTGCGAGCCCGCGGCGCTGAGCTCGTCGGCGAGCTGGAGCGCTACGAGGACAGCTACCGGCTCTGCTACGTCCGCGGCCCGGAGGGAATCATCATCGAGCTGGCGGAGAAGATCGGCTAACGGGTCGAGTCCGTTGCCGACTCTCAGAGCTAAGCGGCCGAAGAGTGTGCCGTAAGCCTTTCGGCGGGATCGCTGAGTAGCGGCAGGACGGGATCCAACTCGGCGCGGCACTGTCGAGCCGCTCGCGGCGTTGTCCGCCCCCCTCCGATCACCTCGTTGGGCTGGCAGCCCGCCGAGCCTATGCGCGTCCCGAGCGCCGCGCAACACCCGTGCTGAAGCTGGCGAATCCTCGTGTCGTGGCCCTGGGGCTCCCACCCGCCGGCGGGCATGGGTCGCCTGTCCCCACCGTCCCTCAGCCCTCGGATTTGTAGCGGGCGCTCATAGGCGGGGTGTGCAGACACTCGGCGAAGCTGAAAGGCCGCGTGACGAGCGGTGGCACTCGCGCCGCATCGGGGTGAGCAGGGTTCATCATCACCACGTCCGCCTCGGGCAGGACCTTCGAGCGCACGGCGGCGAGCAAGGAGCGGCGCTCCTCCAGCCAGCGGGTGACGAAAGCGCGGCTCGCCTGCTCGCCGTGCTCGTCCGGGACGCGTTCGGGAGTGGCATCGACCTCGGTCCACCCGAGCACGTAATCGTCTGGGTCGCCGGTCGGATCACCCGGCAGGTAGCGCAGTGCAACCAGGACGGCGAGGCCGGCCTCAGAAGCAAAGTTCACCACCGGCACCCCCGGCGGCGAATAACGCCCGCCGTGCCGCAGCGTCCCCGTCCCGTCGAGCGCCGTGTGGCCCGCGCGGGTGAGACGCCAGAGCTTCATCCCCCGAGTTTGAACGACACGAAAAAGCCCCGCGTCTTGCGGGGCTTTCCAGGTGGCGGTACTGGGCTCCAACCGCAGGATCGAATTTCCGGGAATCGTGTCCGCGTGGAGCCTCTCCTGGCGGAAGCCACGCTGAGCTCAGGTCGGGGGCCGGGGGGCTGGCCGATTTGGGTCGTGCACCCACTCATGCGTCGTCAGCAAGAGTTGGCCCGCGAACGCGAAATCGCCGCTGGCGTTGGTTAAGCCTGCGCCGACGACGGAGTGCCCGCCGGCGGTGTTGCCCTGACCGCCGCCCACGAACGGAGGCCGGCTTCCGCCGGCCTCCGTGCGAACCAAGTGGAGCGAGCTATGGGCGAGTTACATCATGCCGGCCATGTCGCCCATGCCGCCCATGCCGCCCATGCCGCCGGGCATGCCGGCGCCGGCCTTCTCCGGCGTCTCGGCGACGACCGCCTCGGTCATGAGGATGTTCTTGGCGATCGAGGCGGCGTTTTGCAGTGCCGAGCGCGTAACCATGGTCGGGTCGATGATCCCGGCCTTGACGAGGTCCTCGATCTCGCCGGTGTCGACGTTGAGGCCCTGGCCCTTCGGGGCGCGGCGGACCTTGTCGACAACGACGGAGCCCTCGAGCCCCCCGTTCTGTGCGAGCTGGCGGAGCGGCTCCTCGAGCGCGCGGACGATGATCTTCGCCCCGGTGCGCTCGTCGCCCTCGAACGTGTCGAGCTTGATCGCCTTTTCAGCGGCGAGCAGTGCGACGCCGCCGCCGGGCACGATGCCCTCCTCGAGGGCGGCCCGCGTGGCCTGCAGCGCGTCCTCGACGCGATGCTTCTTCTCCTTCATCTCCGTCTCGGTAGCAGCGCCGACCTTGACGACGGCGACGCCACCGGCCAGCTTGGCCAGACGCTCCTGAAGCTTCTCGCGGTCGAAGTCCGAGTCAGTGTTCTCGACCTCGGCCTTCAGCTGCTTGATACGAGCCTTGATCTGCTCGGGATCGCCGGCCCCGTCGATCAGCGTCGTCGAGTCCTTGTCCACGACGACCTTACGGGCACGGCCCAACTGCGAGAGCTTCGTGTTCTCCAGCTTGAGACCCATCTCCTCGGTGATCACCTCGCCGCCCGCAAGGATGGCGATGTCCTCCAGCATCCGCTTGCGCCGATCGCCGAAACCCGGAGCCTTGACCGCGACCGCCGTGAACGTCCCACGCAGCTTGTTCACGACGATCGTGGCAAGCGACTCGCCCTCCACGTCCTCAGCCACGATCAGCAACGGACGCCCGGCCTGGATCACCTGCTCCAACACCGGCAAGATGTCCTTGACCGCACCGATCTTCTGGTTGGCGATCAGGATGTACGGATCATCGAGCACGGCCTCCATGCGCTCCGCGTCGGTGATCATGTACGGCGACAGGTAACCCTTGTCGAACTGCATGCCCTCCGTGAACTCGAGCTCCAGACCAAAAGTCTGGCCCTCCTCCACATTCACAACCCCGTCCTTACCGACCTTCTCGATCGCGTCAGCGATCACGTCACCGATCTCGCGCGCCCGTGCTGAGATGGTGGCAACGCGGGCGATGTCCTCCTTGCCCGAGACCTCCTTGGACTGCTTCTTGAGGTCGTCGACGACGGCTTCGACCGCCCTTTCGATGCCGCGCTTGAGCGCCATCGGGTTCGCGCCTGCCGCGACGTTCTTGAGGCCTTCGCGGACGATCGCCTGCGCGAGCAATGTCGCCGTCGTGGTGCCGTCACCGGCGACGTCGTTCGTCGCCGTGGCAACCTCGCGCACGAGCTGCGTGCCCTGGTTCTCGAAGACGTTCTCGACCTCGATCTCACGCGCGATCGTGACGCCGTCGTTCGTGATCGTGGGCGCGCCGAACTTCTTGTCGAGGACGACATAGCGGCCCTTCGGGCCGAGCGTCACCTTGACTGCGTCGGCGAGGACGTTGACGCCGCGCTCGAGCGCGCGCCGTGCATCCTCGTTGAACTTCAGTTCCTTGTACGCCATGACTCCTTCTTCCTTCTGGGCTTCTGACTAGGCGGCGGCGCCAGCGAGCTCGCGCTTGCCCTTGCCCTTCACACCCTTCGTGGACACGACCTTGGCGAGCACGTCCGACTCGCGCAGAATCAGGTAGTCGTCGCTGCCGAGGTTGATCTCGCTGCCGCCGTACTTCGAGAAGACAATCTCGTCGCCGGCCTCGAGCTCCATCTTGATGTACTGACCGTGCTCGTCTCGCGGGCCGGGGCCGACGGCGAGAACGCGGCCACGCTGCGGCTTCTCCTTCGCCGTGTCCGGCAGGACGATGCCGCTTGCCGTCTGCTCCTCGCCTTCGAGGGCCTCGACGATCAAGCGGTCACCCAGTGGCTGAAGATCCATGGAATGCCTCCCCTAAAAGAACTTCGACGTGTTGTCTGACTCGTAGACATTGACGTAACGCGATGGCTATGCCTCAGAACTGCGCTCGGTCAGAGCGATTTGATGATCTCGGCGACCTCCGAGGGCATGCAGTAGGACTGTTGCCCCTCTTCGTGGATCCACCTGTTCTGGAACGGCCACGTGCTCATGCGGTAGCGGTTAGAGACCCGACGCCCGTAGGCCCCCAGAGCCCCGGCGATGGTTTTCGGCCCGCGCGCCGTTCCTAGGGCCTGCGCGATCGTGGACGTGGACAGCCAGGTGCCCTCGTGGTTCGCGAGCAGCTTCTCGAAGCGCTTGATCGTGTCCGGCGACTCGACGAACTGTCTGCGAATGAGCTCCGGTGTCCACTCCGTCCCCTTCCCGTCGCCATTCACGCCAACACCTGCCTGCGGAATACCCTCAGCGCTCTCAAGAGAGGCTATGAACCCGTACACCTTCGTAAGGTGTCGCTTAGGGACGGGGATCGACACGAACTCGCTGCCAATGTCAGTCATGTCCACCTCCGCGATCGTCTGCTGCCTGCCTCTATACCAAAAGTGTAGCATGAAGTGGCTAACGATGGTTAAACAATAGAATAGCCGTTCTAAATACCGTTCATCTACGAACTAGCACTCCGGAGCACTATCGTTGCATTGAGTTCGAGGAGCATCCAGCGACCGGAGGAACGATCCACAGCGGTGGTGATCGACTCACACGGCAACCGGGTTGCCGCCGCTACGCACGGGATAGGCAGCCACACGCCTTGAGGCGGCGGTTACCAGAGAGAGGCGATTCCGCAGGACGGCTCCGGGGATGCCGAAAGCGGGGTATCCCCACGCCTCCACCGGGGTTGAGGTTCGCCAATCTTGACCTAACGTCCGTGGGTGAAGCCTGCGGCGCTTGGCCGGCGGTTCGAGCTAGGTGATCGTGATGCCGAGCTTGCCCTGGGTGTGGGTCGTCGGGAGCGTCTGGAGGGTCTCCCCGGCTTGGTCGAGGGTGTAGGCACGCTGGATGGGGACGCGCAGCGTGCCGTCCGCCAGGAGCTCGGCGAGCCGCTGGAGATTCGTCGGTGAGGATACGGCCATGACGTTGAACCGTCCCTCGCCCTCGCCGGCGGCTCCGAGCGGAGAGGCGAGTCGGCCGCCCTCCTTGAGGAGGGAGGCATCGGGTGCTTGCGAGACGACGTCGAAGAGGGCGTTGACGCCGTCGGGATGCGCCTCGCGCAGCGCGGCGGCGAGGTCGGCGTTGCGGTCGAGAATCTCGCTGACTCCGAGGTCGCGGAGGTAGGACTCGTCCTCGGGCAGGGCGGGTGCGATCACGTTCGCGCCCACCGAGGCGACCAGCTGGACGAAGAAGCTGCCGACGCCGCCGGTGGCGCCGATGACGAGCACGTCCTCGCCCGCGGCCGGCGCGAGCGCGTCGAAGGCGGCGATCGCTGTGAGCGCGGCGACGGGTGCGGCGCCGGCGGTCGTGGCGTCAACGCTCTCGGGCTTGGCGGCGGCGTAGTTGTCCTCCGGAAGGACGATCAGCTCGGCCCAGCTTCCGGCGTGCACGGTCGGATTGGCGTGTGGGACGAAGCCGAAGACTTCGTCGCCCACGCGGTAGCGGCTGACCCCGTCGCCGACCTGCTCGACGACCCCGGCGAAGTCGCGGCCGAGGATGACGGGGAACTCGTGCTCGAACATCTCGGTCAGGGCACCCATCCCGATGAAGACGTCGACGGGGTTGACCGAGGAGGCGTGCACGCGCACGACGATCTCGTTGGCAGCGGGGCTCGGCTCCGGCAAGTCTCCCCGCAGGGCGGGTTGGCTCTCGAAGCTGTCGAGGGTGAAGGCCCTCATGGCTAGGCTCCTTCCTCGCGGATCAGACGTCCGCGGACGACGAGCGTACTCGGGGCGCGCAGGATTCCGAGCGGGCTCCAGGTCATTCCGAGCTCGGGCCGCAGGCTCGGCGGGACCCACTGGTCGTCGAAGGGGTGCGACCAAGACCGGGAAGTAGCCGAACGTCGACTACTTTCCTCGGCCGTCCATCTTCCGCCTCGCGATTCGGAGCGCCGACCGTGTGAAAGCCACTCTCGGGCCGGGCTAGGAGACCGAAGCGCGGAACTCCACGGCTTCCGCCGCGATCGCGGTCGCCTCCTCGATCGGCAGGATCGGGGTGACCGTGAAAGTAAGCCAGGGCGTCCACGGCGCTGTCGTCCGAGCAACCGTCGCGGCCGTGTCCGCCTCGATGATCGCAACGCCACCTGTTCCGTCGGCGAACCCGTAGAAACCTTCGAACTTCGCTTCCGCAGGAGGCTCCCACTGACTGAAAACGTCGAGCGAACGCTTCTCTCCCTCTTCGCTCTGGTCGGTGAAGGCCCACATCACATGGAACAGCATCTCCGCTCCTTTCGCCGCTTGCACACGCCATGCTCGGCAAGAGGAGGAGCCTATCAGCGTACGGCTAGCTTCCTCATACGCCTCTCCCAGCCGGTCCACCAGACCATCTTCCCGGGCGCCGAGCGGCTACCCGTCGCCTACCCGTCGAACGTTCCCCGGCGCTCCGAATCGAGCGATTTCCGAGGGTAGCATCGGGGGTCGCCGGGCCGCGATCTACGAAGCCGTGCCCCTGAAACGCTCCTCGCATCCACAGCGTATCGGCGCGATTTTCTTCTGGGCTCCGATGACTGCTCAAGTCCAATTGCCCGTCGTGGCGAGCATGCCTTCGTACAGGGAGGCGACGCGGGTCGCAACCGTATCCCAGGCGTAGGCACCGCGGATCTGCTCGTAGGCCGCCTCACCCCGCGCGCGGCGCTCCACTGCACCGTTGACCACCTCGATGAGAGTGGCTGCGAGCGCGGCTTCGTCGTCGGGATCGACGAGCCACCCATTCGGACGTGCGGGGGTGGTGTTGACGAAGGAGAGCGGGCCGCCGGTGTGGGTGGCGACCACGGGCAGCCCACAGGCCATCGCCTCCAGGTAGACCTGGCCGAAAGGCTCGGCGACCGAGGGCGCCACGAGCACATCGGCCGCGTTCAGCCCCTCAGGCAGCTCGTCGTGTCCCCGCCAACCGATGAAGAAGATCCCCTCGCTCCCGCCGGAGTGCGCCACCTCGACAGGGTGCTCCCCCTCCCACTCGCCTGGGTATCCACCCCAGACGACGAGCGGCGCGGGGCGCTCGAAGCTCGACCGTGCCCGCTGGTAGGCGCGCACGAGTAGCGGCACGCGCTTGAAGGCGAGGAAGCGCCCGACGTACAGCAGCACCGGGTTCGCCTCGCCCGTCTTCGGATCGGCGAATACGGCCAGGTCGTCTGCTCCGTAGCGGACCGAGCCGACTACACCTGAGGCGTCCCATCCGTGGGGGTCGTCTACGAGCCAGGCACGCCATCGCGCCCGTCGCTCTCCCGTACCCGGCCGATGTCTGTCGAAGCGCTCCGCGTCGATTCCGTTCGGGATGACCTCGATTCTTGACGGGTCGACGCTGAGCAGACGGACGGCCTCATCGACATCGTGGGGCGAGATCGCAATCAGCTGATTGGCGCGCCGCGCGTTGGCCTGCAGGCGAGCCTCCCAGGCGTCGCCGTGTTGCCATGCCTCCCAGCGCGTACCCTGAAAGAGTTCACGCTCGGCCTCGGTGAGCCGGGCTTCGACCCGACCACTCCCTGCGCCGGCGGCCATCCCTGTGAGATCGGTGCCGAGACGAACCGCGAGCTCGCGGCGGCGGCGAATCCCGTCGAGCATCTTGAGCTCGGTTCCGTGCAGATGCGCGACGACGGGCAGGTTTGGTGCGACCCGCGCAAGCGCCTCGTGCTGCGGCGTGAGGTGATGAAGGTGCGCGATCGCCGCCTGCGCGGCCCCGCCCTCGGCAAAGAGCCGCTGCCAGGCGGCGACCTGTCGCTCGGCCTCTCGATCGTCGAGCGAGGCGAAGAGTCGGTCGGGCGCTCCCACGCGATCCTCGAACGACGGATGCAGCGGGATCTCAGCGGCCATCGGGTCGTCGCTCCGATCGAACGCCTCCAGCGCCGGTGTGAAGTCGGCCGCCGCGAGGTCGAGTCCGGCGAAGAACGTGGCTGCGTTCGCAACCGCTCCCGGCTCGCCGAGTGACCCTGTAAAGAGCCGAACTGGCCAGCCTTTGCGGTCGAGGGCTGCGGCGAGATAGCGGGCGACCTGCGCCGACCCGCCGCGCGGATAGAAGAGCAACCCCATCGTTACCGGCTTTCCCATGGAGCGGTTCTAGCTGACAGCGGGCGCAGAGGCGGCCCGGTTGGCGAGCCTCGCCGCTCCCCGTCGAGGCAGTACTGCGCGCGATGGAGGGATCACTATCGCCACACGACCGGAGGCGATGCGGCCATGGATCGTGCAGATGGGCTTCCCGGTGTCTAGTCCGACGGGCTGAAGGCTAGAAGCTCAGGTCCGTGCTCGCGCAACCAGTCGCGCTGCTCCCGCCAGTGCGGGCGCTGCCGCTCGACGAGGGTCCAGAACCGCCGCGAATGGTTCGCGACGAGGAGGTGACAAAGCTCATGCACGACCACGTAGTCGAGCACCTCGAGCGGCGCCAGCACGAGCCGCCAGTTGAACGAGAGCGTGCCGCGAGCCGAGCACGAGCCCCAGAGCGTCCGCTGACCCCCGATCCGGATTCGCTGGTAGGTGACTGCGAGCCGCTCGGCTTCCTCCTCGACCAGGGCCGACACGAGTTCGCGCGCGCCGACACGCGCCTCGGACTCGCTGACCGCGAGTCGCTCGAGTCGAAGCCGCGGGACCTGCCGCCGTCGCTGCTCCGCGACCCAATGCCGCTTCTCAGCCAGCAGGCGGTCGACCTCTTCGCGGTTCATCGACCGTGGCACCGTCAGCCGCGCGGGTTCGCCCCAGGGCACCTCCAGCCGCCACCGCTGCGCCCGCGGCGACCGACGCACCTCGACCGCATCCATTCACCGGAGCCTACCTTCTGACTCGGCGTACCCCCGGCTCGACAAGCTGGCGTTAGTGGTTCGAGCCCAGTACCCCACGCCGGTATCTGAGTCCCTTTACGATCCTGCACCCACGGGACGGACAACTACGCGTGCCTCGGCGTAGTTGACCTTGCTGCTGTTCCCGAAGAGTGGGCGAGTGGCACGGCAAACGACCGGAGACCCGCCCGCGAGAAAAAGGGGGAGCCTCGGGGCGGGACTCACCTCCGGCCGCAGTCGGCCCCGCCGGGGTACGTGGCGGAACCGGACGGTGAGCCTAACCGGTCGCTCGCCCGCCTGCCCCTCGGCGTGGCTCGGCCGTCCGCGGCCTCGTAGATGAAGTAGACTGTTCGAGATCACCGAGCCAGTCGCGCTGACGGTCTGGATTGTCCGTCAAGTCGCCAGCTCTTCTTTTCGTTGCTCACCACGTCTCAGCGGCGCTGAGGCAGCTGACCGGAGGCACGCCTCTGGGAGTGTTGCCCGTTCGCGCCCACCATCGAAGAGAGGAGCTAGGAATGACCGCAGTAGCACCTACTACCGAAGCGTTGACCGCGGACGAGCTCGTCAAGGTCGCCCGCGAGCAGGTGGATGCCTTCAACACGGGCGATTGGGAGCGGATGCGAGCAGGGCTCGCAGCCGACGTCCGCTACGACGAGCTGGGAACCCAGCGTACGGTCGAGGGTCCGGAGAAGATCGTCGAGCTCTTCAGGGGCTGGAAGACGGCGTTCCCGGACGCCGCCGCCACGGTGACGAACGCCGTCGCCAGCGGTGACAAGGCGGCGCTCGAGCTGACCTGGAAGGGCACGCACACTGGCCCGCTCGGGACGGCAGCAGGAACGATCCCGGCCTCGGGCAAGCGCCAGGAGACGCCCGCTGCCATCTTCTTCAGCTTCGAGGGTGGCAAGATCAAGGAGAGCCACCAGTACTTCGACTCGATGACTCTCCTCAAGCAGATCGGCGCGCAGCCCCAGTAGCCGCCACAGCAAGGAAACCAGGAAACCGAAGAGGGTGGCCGTCCAGGGCCGCCCTCTTCAGTCCTGTTTACCCGACGCCCTTTCGCTCGCCCCTAGCGCCAGCCCAGATCAAGTCCGTGTGTGCCGGCGACCACGCTCGGCGACACCCCCGTCCGCGCTGTGGAGCAACGGTCTCGTCGAGTTAATGTTCTTCTTCCTCGCCCCGCGCCCCGTTAGATCGCGGTCGAGCACAGCCCTGCTTAAGCCCGTCTTGCGGGCGTTGGTAAGGCGATCAGGAAGTCCCAGTCACCGGGTGAAGGCCTGCTTGGCCGCTTCGTCGAACGGCGTCAACTCGAAGGGCAGGAGCCTGCGCAATCGTTCCTCGCGTGCGACCGTCGGGTTCTTCAGGCCCTCGATCAAGGGGCGGGCGACCGAGGCGTTGACCGGGGTGACGAGATGAAGCCAGAGCGACGACAGCCGCGGTGTGAGCACCGGCACCTCGAGGAGCCGCGGCCGGCGTCCGCGCAGCTTGGCGATTCGCTCGATCATCTGCCGGTAGGTCATCACCTCAGGCCCGCCGACGTCGAAGCTCTGTCCGAGCGCGGCCGCGTTCCCGCAGACCCCGGCGAGGTAACGGCCGACGTCGTCGAGCGCGACCGGCTGAGTCGGCGTCGAGACCCAGCTCGGCATGATCATCGCCGGCAGCCGATCGACGAGCGCGACGATCGTCTCGAAGGCCGCGCTCCCCTTGCCGACGATCATGGCGGCGCGCAGCGTCGTGACTGGAACGGATCCCGCAGCCAGGCGCTCTCCTGTCTCTCGTCGGCTACGCAGATGCGGTGACGCGGTCGGGTCATCGTCGCCGAGCCCGCCGAGATAGACGATCTGTCCAACGCCGGCATGCTCGGAGGCGGTCGCGACGTTCTCCGCCGCCACGCGATCCTGGCGCTCGAAATCTCGAGAGCCCAGTGAATGGACGAGGTAGTAGACGACCTCTGCTCCCTCGACGGCGCGCGCGACGTCTTCGGCGGAGCTCGCGTCGCCCTCGACCCAGCGGGTGCCGGGTTCCGCCTCGTGCGCGGAGCGCGAAACGGCGACGAGCTCGTGCTCGGCCGTGAGCAGCGGCACCAGCGTGCGGCCGACGACTCCCGTCGCGCCGAAGACCGCAATCCTCACGTGCCTGCCCTCGAGGCGAGCAGCTCGAAGTAGCGGCGGCTGACCGCGGCATGGAACGGGCTTTGTCCCTTGGCGTAGAGCGCACCCGTCCACCAGGGCGCACCGGCTCGTGCTGCGAGACGAGGAAGGTACTCCTCGACCACGACGCTCAGCTCGACCTCCTCGCCGGCCCGGCGTTGCGCGAGCGTGACCGATCCGCCTGCGCGCAACGCGAGCAGACCTCCCCGGATCGAGTACCGGCACGAAACGAGCTCGTCGGAACACGCGAGCTCGGCCGGACCGAAACAGAGGAGGCTCGCACCGCCCAGCAGAACAAGCCGACCGCCCTCCGCGCTCCAGCGCGCGCGAACACCGCCGCGCGTGAAGCCGCCGACGGCCTGCCAGTACGCCAACCCGAGCCAGCGAGCGCCCGACTCCGAATGCTCAACAAGCGGCACGCGAGCGAGCACGCGTTGCCCAGACTCAAAAGCCCCGGACTCCAGCACACGCTCGTTCGTCTCCCAGCCATGTAACACAGCGCAACGGTATCGGCGCCTGCGTGGACGCGGAACAACGGCGATGGTCTTACGCGTGACGTAGCCGAGCTTGCAAACGCTTGCCTAGCCGCCGACTGAGCCACGGTGGCCGGAAAGCCTTGCTCGTCGGTTCGCCCGCAGTGCTCTTCGGCCTGGCGAGCTCGAGCCGGTTCGTCTGTGCAGCAGCTTGGAGAGTGGGCCCGCCTGGATTCGAACCAGGGTCCGACGGATTATGAGCCGTCCGCTTCGCGCGGCTCATCGTAGAGACGAATCGGCGATCCCCCCGCTCTGACCGCCATCTTCGGAGGTCGGCGAAAGGCCGCGAGCTACGCCTATCTCGGCTGATCCGGTTCCCTCGGTCCCCCATGCCAGGCAGGTGAGGGGCGAGGTCATCTCAACGACCAGCGCGAGCACTCGATATCCCTGCGGCCGAGTTGTCAGTGGCCTGTGAGAGCGCGCCGGCCTTGGCGGTCGCGAGCGATGATTCCCTGTACACGAATCGGTGGTACCGATACCGGCAATAGCGACAAGGCCATGCCGTCGCTGGCGCTCGCTTGACAGCATTGGCACACGGAGTGACAGTTCCGGGGTGCGATCGACGTGATCCCTCAGACCCGCTACGCCAAGACGGTCGACGGCGTCCACATCGCCTACCAGACCGTGGGCGAGGGTCCCGTCGACCTCGTGTTCGTCATGGGGTGGACGTCCAACGTCGAGGCCATGTGGGAGGAACCGGGCCTCGCGCGCTTCCTGTCGCGTCTGGCGTCGTTCTCCCGGCTCATCCTCTTCGACAAGCGGGGCGTTGGGCTGTCCGACCGTGTTCCAGAGACGCAGCTTCCGTCACTCGAGACCCGGATGGACGACGTACGCGCCGTGATGGATGCAGTCGGATCCGAGCGCTCCCTCGTCTTCGGCGTGTCGGAGGGCGGTCCGATGGCGATCCTCTTCGCGGCGACCTACCCTGAGCGAACGATCGCGCTCCTACTGTTCGGAACGGAATCCGACTGGACGAACCGTCACCAGGCGTCACACCACCCAGGACACCTGGACGAGATCGAGCGGGCCTGGGGAACCGAGGAGTACGCGCGAGACGCGCTGCGCACCTGGGCGGCGCCGAGCCACGCAAGCGACGAGCGGCTGGTCGCCTGGCTCGCGTCCTACCTGCGGCGGGCGGCGAGCCCGAGTGCGGCAATCGCGCTCGAACGCATGAATCTCGAAATGAACGTCACACCGGTCTTGCGGACGATTCACGTCCCGACGCTCGTTCTGGCGCGCTCCGGGGACCTCGATTTCCCCGTCGAGCACGTCCAGCAGCTCGCTGATGCGATCACGGGGGCGAGGTACGTCGAGTTTCCCGGCGACGACCACTTCTTCTGGGTGGGCGATCAAGATTCGTTGCTCGACGAGATCGAGCGGTTCATGGCCGAGTCTCGAGAACAGGAGACCGAGCTCGAGCGCTTCCTCGCCACCGTGCTCTTCACCGATATCGTCGGCTCGACCGAGACGGCGACCGAGCTCGGCGATCGGCGGTGGAAGGAGCTGCTCGAGACCCATAACGCGCGCGTTCGAGGACAGCTCGCGCGCTATCGCGGTCACGAGATTGCCACGGCGGGCGACGGATTCCTTGCGATGTTTGACGGGCCAGCGCGAGCGATCCGCTGCGCGACGGCGATCGAAGAGTCGGTACGAGATCTGGGGATCGAGGTCCGCGCGGGCCTCCACACGGGTGAGTGCGAGCTGATCGGAGAGGATATCGGCGGAATCGCAGTCCACATCGGCGCGCGCGTCGCCGCGCACGCCGGCCCGTCGGAGGTATGGGTTTCTCAAACCGTGAAAGACATCGTCGCGGGCTCCGGGCTCGCGTTCGACGACCAGGGAGAGCACGAGCTCAAGGGCCTGCCCGACCGCTGGCGGCTATACCGGGTAGCGGGGCTGAAGTGATCGAGGTCGAGTTCGAGGCATCGCCGAACTGATCCGGGTTAGGCGCTCGGCTTTGGCAAGCCAAGCGTGCAGCCCAGGTTGAGAGTCTTCGGATGATGGCAACGAGTCTTCTGATGTTCCCTTCGGGCCCAGCGTCCGACGACAGGGGTAAGGGCTTCGCCGCCGCCTTCCTGGTCTACCGCACCGAAGCACGGCTCCTTCCAGGAGTTTTCCGGATGGGCCCGCCTGGATTCGAACCAGGGTCCGACGGATTATGAGTCCGCTGCTCTACCACTGAGCTACGGGCCCCGGCGACCGAGCGTAGCGCAGAGGCGGCGGATGGGTACCCCGGCGCTCCGCGCTCGCGCGCTCCGACCTCGGCCTTCGCTACGCTCCCCATCGACAAAGGTCGCCGCGCGGTCAGAATGTCGTCGCACGAGTTTTCGGTTGCAGCAGAGCGGGGAGGTGCCGAGCGAGTGAAGGTCTTCCAGGCCGAGCACCAGGTACGAACCGAGGGTGGGCTCGCGATCCGCGACATCACCGACGAGGTCAAGCACTGCGTCGAGGAGAGCGGCATCACGAACGGCATCGTCTGCGTCTACTCCCCTCACACGACCTGCTGCGTGCGGGTGAACGAGTTCGAGACCGGTCTCCTCGAGGACTTCAGCCGGCTGATGCGGCGGCTCGTCCCGAGCGAGAAGTACTACGCCCACGACGACTGGGACCTTCGCAACGAGAACGTCTGCCCCGAGGACATGGAGTTCGGCAACGGCCACTCGCACTGCATGTCACTGCTGATGGGCCCCGCCGGCGAGTCGATTCCGCTCCGTGACAGCGAGCTGTGCCTCGGCACCTGGCAGCGGGTCCTCTTCATCGAGCTCGACCGCTCGCGCGAGCGCCGCTGGCTCGTCCAGGTCGTCGGCGACTAGCCAGAAGTCGATCGAGGGCGGCTCGCGCCGCCTGCTAGACGAGCGGCGTGACGTGAATCTCGTACGCGTCCTCGTCGTCATCCCGAACGATCTTCGTCACGCGGCCCCCGCCTTCGGCGAGTGGGAACAGATCGCCGACGCGCAACGGGCCGCGAAAGATCAGGCGCCTGCTGACGAGATGGCCGTCGACGAAGAGGCGGTAGGTGAACTCGTCGGGAGGAATAGCCTCGGTCACCTCGTTGAGGATAGTCGCTGGCGAGGATGCTCCGAAAACACGCTTGCCGCGACACCGGCCTGGCCGGCCTGCTACTGCTCCCGGCATGGCAACCTGGAACACCGTTCGCAAGCTCGGTCTTGCGCTGCCGGAGACCGAGGAGGGCACGTCGTACGGCACCCCGGCGCTCAAGGTTTGCGGCACGTTCATGGCCCGCCTCCGCGACGAGGAGACGCTCGTCGTGAAGATCGACATCGACGAGCGAGACCTGCTCATCTCGTCGGCGCCGGACGTGTACTCGGTGACGCCGCACTACCGCGCCTACCCGCTCATCCTCGTGAACCTGAAGACGGTGAGCCGGTCGGACCTGCGCGATCTCGTCGAGGACGCCTGGCGTGCCTCGGCGCCGAAGTCGCTCGTCAGCGCGTACGACGGCCGCGGCTAACCGTCCAAGCAGGCGGAAACGAGAAGCCCCCGAAGCCGACGTCATCGCGCGACCCGGATGGATGCCTGACGGGAAGGCTCGAGGCCGAAGAGGCTCCTCGCGGCGGCGAGCTCGGTCTGAGCGGCCACCTGGCGGAGCCGGAGCGTCGGCCGGTGTAGGAGCTTCGCGACGACACGCGCGGTCGCGGCCTCCACCAGCGCGCGCTCGCGTGCATCGACGCAGCCGAGGCGCTGGACCTCTCCGCGCCGGATCGTTTCGGCGTGCGCTCGGAGTGCGACGATCGTGGGGACGGCTGCGAGCGACGCGTGCCACTCGTTGAACCGCCGCGCCTCCTGCTGGACGACCCGCTCGGCCTGCGCCGCCGCTTCGCGGCCCTCGAGGCGCACCCCGTCGATATCGATGAGCGTGTGGTCCGGCAATTCGCCGATCGCGGGGTCGAGATCCCGCGGGACGGCGAGGTCGAACAGGAGAAGCGGCCTGCCTGCGCCGCTCACCCCGTGCGCGTCGAGCACGAGGCCCGGCGACGCGGTCGCTGAGACGACGATGTCGACGCGCCCGAGCACGGATGCGAGCTCGTCGAGCCGAATCGGGACGGCGTCGACACGGGCGGCGAGGTGAGCGGCCCCGGCCGGCGTGCGATTCGCGACGTAGGCAATCTCGACTCCACGGGCGGCGAGGGTGCGCGCAACGAGCGCGCCGGTGCGACCGGCTCCGACGACGAGCGTGCGCCGGCCGGCAACGTCGCCGAGCGTCCGCTCTGCGATCGCGGCGACGGCCGAAGCAACGGAAACCGGCTGCTCGTCGAGCCCGGACGCGCGGCGCGCCAGCCGGCCGGCCCGGCGTGCGCTGGAGAAGAGCCGCTCGAGCAGCGGTCCGGGTCGGCAGTCGGCGACCGCTGTCTTGAGTTGCCCGAGGATCTCGGGCTCGCCGATCACGATCGAGTCGAGCCCGGCCGCGACCCGGAAGAGGTGCTCGACCGCCCGCGCATCGCGGAGGCAGTAGAGCGCCGGCGCCAGCTCGGCCTCGGGCAGGCGTGCCCGCCGCGCGAGCGCCGCCCGCACGCCCCGCTCGGCGTCGTCGGCGACAGCGGCGCTGAGGTAGACCTCGGTGCGGCAGCAGGTCGACACGCAGATCGCCTCGTCGGCCGCGCCGGCGAGCTCCCGTGCGAGCTCGAGTGCGCCCTCGCGGTTGAGCGCGACCCGCTCGCGCAGCTCGACAGGCGCGCATCGGTGCGAGGTCCCGACGAGGAGGATCGTCGACTTCACTGGCCCCGGCCTGCGGGATCGACGCCGGCGAATGCGAGGAAGTCGATCGTGCGAAAGTCCCCCGCTCCGCCGTGCGCCGGCAAGGTCGGCCTCCACGCGTGCGTCGCGTTCAGGTACGAGCCGCCGTCGGCCTGGAGCAGCCCGAGAATGACCTCTGCGACGATCCGCCCACCGGCGGGGCCGAGGTGGTGGCCGCCGACGGCGAGCTCGGCCTCCTTCAGGATGTAGTACCAGAGCGGCGTGCTGCGGTCGAAGTCGGCGTAGCCGCGGAGCTCACGGAAGTTGGACCGCCCGAGCCTGGCCACCCCGATCTCCCGTGCAACCGCCTGGCCCGACGGAAGCTGCCAGGTCAGGTGGCGGAGCAGCGTCCGCTGCGGCAACGAGGTCGGCGCGTCGTGGCTCGCGATCGCGCCCAGCGGCAGGTTGAAGAGCGGCGTCGAGAGCTTCGTGTCGATCAGCTTGTTCGGCTTCACCTCACCGTCGCCGAAGTCGAAGAACGTTTGCCAGTCGACGAAGCGGCGTGGTGCACGCACGCCGCCGGAGAGGTCGTCCGGGTCGGGCTTGCCGGCCTCCGCCTGGATCGAAGATGAGCGCGAAGAACGGTTGTCCGTGGTCGCCGGCGAGATTCGCCCGATAGGACGGCCGGACCATGCTGTGGCCGAAGCGGTACGCGGCCCCCTGAAAATCGACCGGGATGAACGGGTTGTTCCTGGGCGTGTAGAAGCGCCGGCCTCGCCTCAGGACGTCGTCGACCATCGCCTGGCCGACGATGAGCGGCAGGAACTCGTGCACGACAAGCCACTGGTAGTGCCACGTCGTCAGCCGGCGCGCCTGAGCGAAGGCCTCGCCGGGGGCGCTCGTTCCCTGCGCGCGCACCGCGTCGACGGCGTTGTTGTGGAACCGGATGAAGGCAGCGTGCAGGCCGGCCAGGATCAGGTGCTCGTCGTTGCGCGGGTCGGCGATGATCGCGCGGTTGTCGTGGGTGCGCGGCAGGTCTTCGAAGAGCCCTCCGCTCTCGAGCTTGAGCTTCGCCGTATCGGCCGGGTCGTAGAGCGCCTGATCGGCGACCGGCCCCTGGCCGTAGACGGAGTCGAGGTCGAGCGCGGGTGTGCGGAAGTTGCGCGCACTCTCGGGCGCGGTCGGTCGGCCGAGCCCCGAGGAGGCGTCGAACGTGATGTCGTGGTCGATGAACTGGCCGAGGAAGGTCGTCCCCGCGGTATGCGTGGGATTGTTCGGGTTCGCCGCCGAGAGCGAGAGGTCGACGATCAGATCCTTCGGCCCGCGTTCGAGCGCGTCACGGGCGTCGAGCGGGCCACCCGGCTTGCCGAGCTCGAGCAGCGCGGCGGTGACGCGCTCGCTCGGCTCGGCGAACGCCGGCAGCCGGAAGATTCGGCCGAAACGGTCGGAGCGCGCCGCGGCGACCGCCGAAGTCGGGCCGCCGCGCACAGCTTCGTTCGCGGCCGTGGCGGCCCGCGCGCCGGGCGCGAACACGATCGCTCCAGCGGCGCCGGCGCCGAGACCGAGGAGCCTCCGGCGGCTGAGGCGGGTTGCGTCGTCATGGTCAGCACTCATCGGAATCTCCTCTCGCACGCATGGGTCCCATCAGGACGCGTCGAGCATCGGGCTCTCTTCCGTCGCGCGGCGGTGACCGCGTGGCTCACCGCGCGACTTCGGTTCAGCGAGCGCCTCGGCGACGCGATCGAACGGCAGTGCCGCCCGCCGGACGGCCTCGCGCACCGCGTCGATCGCGAAGGCCTCGCACAGAAAGAAGCACGTCTCGTCCTCCGGGAGGAAGATGGAGTAGACGTAGTGGACGGGCACGCCCTCCCGGGTCAGCTCCTCGGCCGCGACCCGCGTACGCTCCGCCAGGCGTCCGACCTCGGAGGCATCGGTGCGTGAGACGTAGAGCTCGACGAGGAACTGCGTCATGCCGAAGACGCTACGCCGGAGAGGGCTTCCGCGAAATCACGGAAACCCTCAAACTTTGAGGAGGCTACGTCCGGCCGGAGAGGCGGCCCGCGAGCTGCGACCGTGACCGAACGCCGAGCTTTCCGTACGCGTGCGAGAGGTGAACCTCGACCGTGTGCACGGTGACGAAGAGTGCGCGCGCGATCTCCTTGTTGGACAGCCCCTCCGCCGCCAGCTCGACCACGCGCCGCTGCGCCGGCGTCAGCTCGCCGGCCGGCGGCGGCCGCCGAGCGCCGACGCGCGCGAGCTCCCCACGCGCTTCCTCGGACCATCCGGGCGAGCCGATCTCGTCGAAGGCGGCGGCGGCTCGCTCGAGGGCGACCCGCGCTGCGGCCCACTTCCTGCGCCGGCGCTGCGCGCGCCCGAGGATGAGCAGCGACCTGGCGTGGTCGAAGCGAAGGCCGAGTCGCTCGTAGGCAACCGCCGCGTCCGCGAGTGCCGACGCCGCCTCGTCCTGATCGGTCTGCGACGCGAGCTGCACCAGCGCCCGGCAGCGCAGCGCTGTTGCGCGCCCCCACGGATGCTTCTGCTGCTCGGCGAGCTCCGTGAGGCGCGCGGTGACGGTCCGTGCCTCGTCCACCCTATCGACCTCCACGAGCGCTTCGACGAGATCCGGCGCCACCGGGAACGCGCCGGGGTCGTTCACGCCCTCGCGCTCCGTGTGCTCCCAGACCGCACACAGGCTCTCGACTGCGGGCCCCGGCTCGTGCGCGAGTAGGGCGGCGATCCCGCGTGCCCGCAGTGCCTCGAGCAGCTGCCAGCGTGTCCCGATTGCCTCGGCGCCCGCGATCGCCGGCTCCGCCCACCGCTGCGCCTCGTCCGGAAGACCACGGCCCGCGGCAACCTGCGCGCGGATCCGCTGGTACGTCGGTGCGACCAGCAGGCGCTCGGACTCGGCCCACTCGTCGAGCAGCCGCTCGACCGCCTCCCAGTCGCCCGCCCGCAGCTCGACCTCGCACAGGAACACGCCGACCAAGGCGTACGACATGCCCTCGCCCCGTTCGTCGGCAAGCGACCGGAGTACGGCGATTGTCTTACGCGCCCCGTCCACGTCGCCTCGCCACCCCTGCCGCTGGCCCGCCACGTGGTCGGGCGAATCGGCGATGTAGTAGGCGGCGTCCGACACCCGGCGGAACCGCTCGCAGAGGTCGTCGATCGGGCGTCCGCTCAGGGCCCGCGCCCACCCAAGCCCATAGAGCACGGGCCTCTCGAGCTCGGACCCGGCGCGACGCGCAGCGGGCAGCGCCTCGAGCGCCCACGCCTCGGCGAGGCGGATCCGTGATACGGCAGTTGCCGCTGCGTTGCTCGACATCTTCGCCAGCACACGCGCGCGCAGCACGGGGTCGCCCCGGCTCTCCGCCAGCGCGCGCTCGAGGTGCCGCTCGTGATCCCAGATGCTCGAGACGCCGCCGCCCTCGGACAGGAGCAGCTGCGCCCTGACGCGCGCGGCGCCGGGAGGCAACGAGTCGAGCTCCGGCGTGAGCAGCGCTGTCACTCGCAGGGGCTCGCCCGCAGCCTCCAGGTACGCGGCGAGCGCGAGCACCCGGTCGCTGCGCTCCGCTCCTCCGCCGGCGTGAGGCGCAGCGCGTGCTCGGCCAGCTCCACGGCCTCCAGCCGCGCGCCGCGTCGCGGACGCGCCGGCAGCCGCTGCGGCGACCGTGGCCGCAAGCTCGGCATCCGGACGCACTGTCGCGAGCGCGAGGTGGCGGGCGCGCAGCTCCTTGTCGGCGACTACACCTGCCAGCTCGCGGTGGAGCTCGCGCCGCTCGGCCGGCACGCGAGTGTCTCTTCGCCGCCGCGGCGAGCAGCGGGTGCGAGGGGCGCACGCGGTCCCCGTCGACGATCAGCAGCCCGGCATCGACGGCGGCGTCGAGAGCGACCGGGATCCCCGATCGCCGCGAGCTGCGTCGTGCGCAGGTCGGCGCTCAGAGCGACCGCGAGCAGCAGCCTGCGCTCCGGGCCCGGCAGCCGCGCCACGCGCGTTCCCAGCAGGTCCTCGACCGCGTCCGGCACCGGGATGTCCTGGCCGATCTCCGGTGATCCGCGCTCGGCGAGCGCACGTCCGAGCTCGAGCGCGAACAGCGGGTTGCCGAGCGTCGACTCGAAGATCCGGCGCAGGAGCTGCCGAGGCAGGCTCAGCCCGAGTTGGTCGGACAGGAGGCGGCGGATCGCACCGAGGCTCAGCGGGACGACCTCGAGACGCTCCAGCCCACGCCGCTCGAGCGCCCGCTCGAGAGCGGACGACCTGCCGGAACGCCTCGCCAGGAGGAAGCCGACCGCATCGCCCTCGAGCCGACGCGCAGCGAAAGCGAGCGCGTCGGCGGAAGGAGCAGTCGAGCCACTGGACATCGTCGACGGCGACCAGCGAGCGGCGCCTCGGCCGCCAGCGCCCGCAGCGCGCTCAGCAACCCGACGGCGATCGCGTGCGGCTCCGCCGGTCACGCCCGTCGGCTCGGCCCGCAGCAGCGCGACCTGCAGCGCGCGGAGCTGAGGGGCCGGCAGAGCGGCCAGCTCTTCGGTGTCGACTCCATCGAACAGGTCGATGAGCGTCGCGAACGAGAGTTGTGCCTCGGCACCGCTCGGCCGGGCCGAGAGAACACGCAACCCCCGCTCCCGGGCGACATCGACCCCCGCTTCCCAGAGCGTCGTCTTGCCGATCCCTGCCCCACCGGTGAGGACGAACGCGCGCGGACGAGGAACGCGCTTCCGACGAACTCGCGCAACGCGGCGAGCTCCGGCTCGCGGCCGACAATACGCGCGCCCGGACCTCGGCTTTCCACCGTCACGCCAGCCTTGGTCTGACAGCGAAAAACCCCTCCTTGCGGGGCTTTTCTAGCTCCCCGGGCTGGACTCGAACCAGCAACCCTCCGGTTAACAGCCGGATGCTCTGCCAATTGAGCTACCGGGGATCGTTTTCGCCGCCGGGCGGTCCCGGCCGCAGGTGATTGTAGCTCCGCGGGCTCAGCCGAGCTCGGCGAGAGCAGCCTGGACGCGCTCGAGCGCCGTCTGCAGCTCGCGGGTGCGCTCGAGCTCGGCGGCGGCGAGCTGCTTGCGCAGATAGCGCTCGCGCAGGCGCAGGAGATGCTCCCGGCCGGCGCGCTCGTCGATGCCCTCGGCGGCCGCCAGCGCGTCGAGCTCCGCCTGGAGCGAGACGAGCTCGGGCTCCTCGCCGTTCGGGTGCACGAGGTGCGCCTGCAGCTTGCGGTGCACCTCCGAGGCGAAATGCTCGGGAGAGATCTCCGCGAGCGCCTGGACGAGCTCCGGGTGCGCGATGCAGCCTGCGAGCACCCTCCGCTCGAGGTTGTCGCCGGCCTCGAGCACCTTGCGGGAGACCACGCCCGTCGTCCGGGAGGCGCGCGGCGCCAGGGCCGCCTGGAGGTCCCGCGGCAGGTCGAGTCGGTCCGCCGCGTACTCGACCGCGTCCATCCACTCCGTGTTGCGGTCGAACGACGCGACGACGTCGCGCAGGCGCTGGAACGCCGCCTCGCGGCTGGGCGAGCGCTCGATCTCGAGCCGCACCCGGTGGCGCGGGTACGACTCGGCCTCCTCGAGACGGGCGGCGAAGCCCTCGGCGGCCTCGGCAGGATCGGCACCCTTCGGCAGCGCCACGATCCGCACCTCGACGAACTCGCGGTAGGCGAGCTCCATGCCGCGGAGCGTCGCCTCCTGGCCGGCCGCGTCGGCGTCGAAGCAGAGGTACAGGCGAGAGCAGAGGCGCCGCAGCTCGCGGAGCTGGCGCTCGGTCAGCGCCGTGCCCATCGCGGCCACGGCCGTGACGAGCCCGGCCTGGTGGAGGGCGATGACGTCGGTATAGCCCTCGACCACGACGGCCAGGTCCTGCTTGGCGATCGCCGGCCGCGCGCGGTCGAGCCCGTAGACCATCGCGCCTTTCTGGAACAGCTCGGTCTCCGGCGTGTTGACGTACTTCGCCTTGATCGGATCGGCGTCGGAGAGTCGCCTCGCGCCGAAGCCGAGCACCCGACCCTGGCGGTCGGCAAGCGGAAAGATGAGCCGCGAGCCGAAGTAGTCGTTTCCCCGTCGGTTGGCGAGGCCTGCGGCGGTGAGCTCCTCGCGCGTGTACCCCTTCGCGGTCGCCTTGCGCGGCAAGACGTCCCCGCCGGGCGAGAGGCCGAGGCGGAAGCTGCGGGAGGCTTCCTCATCGAGGCCGCGGCTTGCCAGATACGCTCGCACCTCCTCCCCGCCCTGGCCTTCCCAGAGCGTTCGCTCGTAGAAGCGTGCGGCGTCCTCGAGCAGCGACAGCAGCCGCTCCCGGCGGCGGCGGCCGCCGTCGTCGGGCCGGCCACCTTCCTCGTATTCGAGCTCGACGCGATACCGGTCGGCGAGCGTCTCGACCGCCTGCGCGAAGTCGAGAGCCTCGGTCTCCTGCACGAAGCGGAAGACGTCGCCGCCGCGCTGGCAGCCGAAGCAGTAGTACGTCTTCTTGTCGGCGCTGACCGAGAAGCTCGGCGTGCGCTCCTCGTGAAAGGGACAGCGACCGACCCAGCGGGAGCCGACGCGGCGGAGCGGCGTCCGGGCCTGCACGAGCTCGACGATGTCGACGGCGTCGCGGACGGCGTCGATCGACGTCTGGCGGATCAGCGCCATCCGAGAGCGAAGCGATCCGTCATGCCGGCGACGTAGTCCGTGACCCGCTCGGGCAGGTCACCGGGCCGATCCGGCGGCAGCTCCTCCGGGTGGTCGGCGAAGTGGCCGAAGATGCTCCGCACGGTCTCGGTGGCGCGGCGCCGTTCCTCGTCGCCCGCCCCTCCGAGGTACACGTGCTCGAACATGAAGGCGCGGAGCCCGAGCATGGCCTGGCCGATCTCGGCGCTCTGGACGATGTCGTCGCTGCCGACCGACGTTTCCACCAGGTCGTGGACGAGCGTGTCGATCCGCTTCGCGCCCGTGTCGCCGAGCAGCGCGAGCTCCTCCGCGGGCAGCTCGTCGGGAGCGAGCAGGCCGGCCCGTATCGCATCGTCGATGTCGTGGTTGATGTACGCGACCCGGTCGACGATACGGACGATCCTGCCCTCGAGCGTCTCCGGCTCACGGGGCCCGGTGTGGTTGAGGATCCCGTCGCGCACCTCCCGGGTCAGGTTCAGGCCCCGGCCCTCCTTCTCGAGCACCTCGACGATCCGCAGCGAGTGCTCGTTGTGCCTGAACCCGCGGCCGAACCGCTCCGCGAGGATCTGGTCGAGCGCCTCTTCCCCCGTGTGGCCGAACGGCGGGTGGCCGAGATCGTGGCCGAGGGCGATCGCCTCGGTGAGATCCTCGTTCAGGCGCAGCGCGCGGGCGACGACTCGGGCGATACCGGCCGCCTCCAGCGTGTGCGTGAGCCGGGTGCGAAAGTGATCGCCTCGCGGAGCGACGAACACCTGGGTCTTGTGCTTGAGGCGCCGGAACGCCTTCGAGTGCACGATCCTGTCGCGATCGCGCTGGAACGGCGTTCGCAGCCGGCACTCTTCCTCGGGAATCGCCCTGCCGCGCGTCTCGTACGACCGGACGGCGAGCGCCGAGAGCTGGTCGTCCTCGAGGCTCCGGATGCGGGCCTCGAAGCCGTCGGCAACCGCTCCGGCGAGCTCGGGCATCGTCGTCCTGAGCCTAGCTGCTGAGCCGCCTGACGGCACCGTCCGCTCCGTCCGGGGGAAGATCGGCCGCGGCGTTCCCGTCTTGTTTTCAGACGATCGGTTGACGGCGCGATCGTCGCTCCCAGGTACCGCGAGGGCGGGCCGCCGGCCCGCCCTCGACCAGGGTCCCTCGAGCTCAGATGATGATCGGGACGGTGCCTCCGTCGGCGCTCCACGCCGCCCCGGTGACGTAGCTCGCGCGGTCAGAACAGAGGAAGGCGACCACGGCTGCGATCTCCGAGGACTCGGCCATGCGACCGAGGGGCCGGCCGCGGGCCACCTCGTCGAGCACCTGCTCCCGCGTCTTCCCCGTCCGGTCGGCGAGCTGCTCTGCGAGGCCGTCCGGGCCGATCCACGCCGGCGACAGCGTCGGCCCCGGGCAGACGGCGTTGCACAGGATGCCGTCCTTCGCATAGACGTCGGCGACCAGTCGCGACAGAGAGAGCACCGCGGCCTTCGTCACGGAGTAGTCCGGCATCCCTGCCGAGGGTCTCTTGCCGGCCGTCGAGCTCACGTTGACGATCCTGCCGTAACGCCGGGCCCGCATTCCGGGCAGCACGGCCTGAATCCCGCGTACGTAGCTCATCACGTTCAACTGCCACATCGACTCCCAGTCGTCCTCGGTCAGCTCGCCGAAGGATCGCTGGAAGGCGGTGCCGACGTTGTTGACGAGGCAATCGACGCGGTCGAGCACGTCCTCCACCTCGGCGACGAGCGTGGCCGGCCCGTCCGGGGAGGAGAGATCGCAGACGACGCCGAGCGCTGCGCCGGCATCCGCCCGCGCCGCCTCCACCCGCACGCCGTCGCGGCCGCTCACCGCGACCGTCGCGCCTTCCTGCGCCAGTATCCGCGCGGTCTCGAGCCCGATCCCCGCCGTCGAGCCGGTGACGAGGCAGACCCGGTCTCGAAGCTGCAGATCCACGGCGGCCCCTACGATAGCCGCCGTGACGACGCTCCTGCTCGCACGACACGGCGAGAGCGACTGGAATGCGCAGAAGCGCTGGCAGGGACACGCCGATAGACCGCTGACCCGGCGCGGCCGGGATCAGGCGACCGCGCTCGCCAAGCGCCTCGACGCCTTCCCCCTGGCCGCGATCTACTCGAGCGACCTGCTTCGCGCGCGCGAGACGGCCGCCGCGGTCGCACGACGCCGTGCGGCTCGAGATCTCCTGCAGGGACGACCTGCGAGAAGTCGACGTCGGTTCATGGTCGGGTCGATCCCGGGATGAGCTCGAGGCGGCCGCGCCCGAGGAAGTGGCGCGCTGGCTGGACGGGGACCAGGGCTGGGAGGGCGGCGAGAGCTACGAGCAGATGGCCGACCGCGTAGTCGCCGCAGTGACGGAGATCGCCGCCGCACACCCGGGGGAGCACATCCTCGTCGTCACTCACGGCGGCTGCGTTCGGGCGGTGCACGCGCACGCGCTCGGCCTCACGTTCCACGCGCACCGCAGCACCGCCCCGGTCGAGCCGAACGCGCGGCTCTCGGCGGTCGTCGTCGAGAACGGGGCGATGCGCCTCAGCCATCTCGACGACGCGCATTAGGCCGAAACGGGCGCAGCCCCGCGGCCCTACCGGGCCCCTCCCCGGCGGATAACAACGGCTTCGCCGCCGTTTCCGCCAAGACAGCTGAACGGGGCCCTACCGGGCCCCTCCCCGGCGGATAACAACGGCTTCGCCGCCGTTTCCGCCAAGACACTGAACGGGGCCCTACCGGGCCCCTCCCCGGCGGATAACAACGGCTTCGCCGCCGTTTCCGCCTAGACACGCTGAACGGGGCCCTACCGGGCCCCTCCCCGGCGGATAACAACGGCTTCGCCGCCGTTTCCGCCTAGAGCAGCGCCAGCGCCTGGTCGAGGTCGGCGAGGAGATCGTCGACGGACTCGATGCCCACCGACAGCCGGATCAGGTTTCCCGGCAGGGCGAGCGGCGAGTCGGCGAGCGTCGCGTGGGTCATGAGACCCGGATGCTCGATCAGGCTCTCGACACCGCCGAGGCTTTCACCGAGCTTCCAGATCCGCGTCGCTGCCAGCACCCGTCGCGCATCCTCCTCGGATCCGGCGAGCTCGAAGCTGACCATGCCTCCGAAGTCGTCCATCTGGCGGCGTGCCAGCTCGTGCTGGGGATGGGAGGGCAGCCCCGGATACCTCACGCGCTCGACGCCCGGGTGCTCGCCGAGCCAGCCGGCGACCCGAGCCGCATTCGCGCAGTGCTGCCGCATGCGGAGCGCGAGCGTCTTCAGACCGCGAAGCACGAGCCAGGAGTCGAACGGTCCCGGCACGGCGCCCAGCGAGTTCTGAAGGAACGCGAGACGCTCGGCGAGCAGCGGGTCGCTCGTCGCGACAAAGCCTCCGACGACGTCGGAGTGGCCCCCCAGGTATTTCGTCGTCGAGTGCACGACGAGATCGGCGTCGAGCTCGAGCGGTCGCTGCAGGAAGGGCGTCGCGAACGTGTTGTCGACCACGCACAGAGCCCCGGCCGCGCTCGCTGCCTCGGCGGCCGCGCGGATGTCGACGACGTTCATCAGCGGATTGGTCGGAGATTCGATCCAGACCATCCGGGTCGATTCGTCGAGGGCGCCCGCGAGGCCGGCGTTGACGGCATCCACCGGCAGCAGCTCGAACCGGTAGCCCTTGGGCTCGTACACGCGCGTGAAGATCCGGTAGGTCCCGCCGTAGAGGTCGTTGACGGCCACGACGCGGTCGCCGGGCGAGAGGAGGTGGAGGACAGTCGTGATAGCGCCCATGCCGGATGAAAAGGCAAGCCCGTGCTCGGCGCCCTCCAGCGAGGCAAGGCACTCCTCGAGGGCCCGCCGGGTCGGGTTGGCGGTACGCGAGTAGTCGAACCCCTTGTGGACGCCGACCTCCTCCTGCAGGTAGGTCGACGTCTGGTAGATCGGCACGATCATCGCGCCCGTGGCCGGGTCGGGCTCCTGGCCGACGTGGATCGCCCGTGTCTCGAACTCCATCGCGCTACTCCATGCCGTTGCCGCTGCGCCGGGCCGCGAGGTACTCGAGCAGGTCGGCACGAGTGATGACGCCGACGGGGACGCCCACGCTCGCCACGACGACAGCGGGGCTGCCGCCGGAAAGGTCGGCGAAGACCTGATCGACGGACTCGGCGAGCTCGACTGCGGGCAGGGGCGGATCCATCGCCTCGGCGACGTCCTCGTCGAGGGCGTCACGATTGCGAAAGACGCGCTCGAGCAGGCCGCGCTCGCGGATCGAGCCGATCACGTCGGCGAGCGACTGGGCCGGCAGGTTGCGCACGACCGGGATCTGCGAGATCCCGTAGCGCTGCATGAGATCGATGGCCTCTCCGACCTTGCGGTGCGCGTCGACGAGAACGAGCTCCGGGACCTCGGGCTCCTCGACGTGCTTGAACGACAGCACTTCCTGGATCGTCGGCACCGGAGCCGCCCGCTCGAGGAGCCCGTACTCCGCGAGCCAGTTGTCGTCGTACAGCTTGGAGAGGTACCCGCGGCCGGAGTCGGGGATCAGCGTGACCACGGTCGAGCCGGCAGGCAGCCCCCGGGCGACCTGGATGGCGGCAAACACGGCGGTGCCACCGGAACCGCCGACCAGCATGCCCTCCTCGCGGGCGACGCGGCGCGCGGTCTGGAACGAGTCGCGGTCGGACACGGTCACGTACTCGTCGACGACGGACGGGTCGTAGGTGGAGGGCCAGAAGTCTTCGCCGATGCCCTCGACGAGGTACTGATGAACGGTCGGCGAGGAATAGATCGAGCCCTTCGGGTCCGCCGCGACGACACGGAGGTCGGGCTTCTTCTCCCGCAGATACCGAGCCGCGCCGGTGATCGTCCCGCCGGTGCCGACCGTCAGCACGAGAGCGTCGAGCTCGCCGCCGGTCTGCTCCCAGAGCTCGGGGCCCGTCGTCTCGTAGTGCGCTTCGGGATTGGCCGGATTCGAATACTGGTCCGGCTTGAAGGCGCCCGGGATCTCCTCGGTCAGGCGGTTCGAGACCGCGTAGTAGCTCTCGGGCGACTCGGGCGGCACGGCAGTCGGGCAGACGACCACTTCGGCGCCGTAGGCCCGCAGGAGCCTGACCTTCTCCTGCGAGACCTTGTCGGGCATCACGAAGATGCAGCGGTAGCCTCGAAGCGCGGCCGCCATCGCAAGCCCCACGCCGGTGTTCCCGCTCGTCGGCTCGACGATCGTCCCGCCCGGGCGAAGCCGTCCGTCACGCTCGGCCTGCTCGATCATTCGCAACCCGATGCGATCTTTGACGCTTCCCCCCGGGTTGAGGTACTCGAGCTTGGCGAGCACGGTCGACTGGAGGCCGCGGGTCACCTGCTGGAGCCGGACGAGCGGCGTGCCGCCGATCAGATCGAGCACGGTCGGGTACTCCCGCGGCACAGCGGAAGCCTACGCTTCGGGCAGGCAAGCGTGATTCCGCATGGAGCGCAGCGCGTGCGGCCGGGGGCCGCCGGGCGGGGCGATCCTGAAGGGCGAATCCGAGGGTTAGACTGGCTTCGGTGGAGGACTACACCAACAAGTACCGCGGCGAGCAGGTCGAGGTCGCGCTTTTCGGGGGCGAGTACCAGGACGGGGTTCTCACGGCGTATTGCTACATCGAGGACGTCGTGCACATCGAGCTGAACGGCCACATCCTCGTGCCGCTGCAGAACGTCGCTTCCATCCACTGCACGAGCCGCTGCGACGCGCCGGAGAGCGACGACTGGCCACCGCGCGGGCTCGCCGACGAGCCCGACGAGCCGTAGGACGCCGTGCGCCCCGGGCTTCAAGCGACCCGTAACGTCGCGAAGGCCCTCCTCCTGCTCACCGGCTTCGTGGCAGCGCTGGGGGCCCTCGGTTGGTGGCTTGGTGGGTACGGTGTCGGGACGGTGTTCCTCGTCGTGGCGCTGCTCATGGCCGCGACCATGTACTGGTACGGTCCACGAGTCATCCTCGCCTCGCTCGGCGCCCAGGAGCTCACCCTGACGGAGGCGGCCGTCCTGCACACGACGGCGGAGCAGCTCGCCGCAGCCGCCGGCGTCGGACGGCCGAAGCTTTACATCCTCGACGACAGCTACCCGCGCGCCTTCTCCGTGGGTCGCGGCGCCGGCGACATCGGAATCGCGGTCAGCCGCGGTCTCCTGGGCCTTGCGCCGCCCGCCGAGCTCGAAGGCATCCTCGCGCACGAGCTGGCTCATGCGCGTCACCGGGACGTCACGATCCAGACGCCCGTCGTCCTCCTGGCCGTATGGCTCATCGAGGCAAGCCGCATCGGCGGCTGGTTCGAGCGCGCCTTGCTGTACGTCCTCGCGCCGCTCGGCGCCGCCCTGGTGCAGATCATGCTGTCGCCCAAGCGCGAGCTGGCCGCGGATGCACGCGCGGCGGAGATCTGCGGCTCTCCCCACGGCCTCGCCGGCGGCCTCACGCGGCTCGAGCAGGGGATGGAGCTGATCGCGTTCAAGGGCGCCAGCCCGGCCACCGAGCCCCTCTACATCCTGAACCCGTTCGGCCAGGAGCGGCTGGCGATGATGTTCTCGACCCACCCCGCCGTGGACGAGCGGATTCAGCGGCTGCGCGAGCTCGATCCCGACTGGCGTGAGCGGCTGCGCGCCGCGTAGGAGATGGGATCCGACATCTGGGCGGTCGGCGATGCTTACGAGGCCTACATCGGTCGCTGGAGCCGTGCCGTCGCGGCGGAGTTCGTCACGTGGGTCGCGCTCCCGTCCGGGGGCCGCTGGCTCGACGTCGGCTGCGGCACGGGAGCCCTCACCGGCGCCGTCCTCGAGCTCGCCGATCCGGCGCACGTGACCGCGATCGATCCCTCGAACGGCTTCGTCGAGCATGCCCGGGCGACCGCCGGCGACGCGCCTGCGACGTTCGTCGAGGGCGATGCGCAGTCGCTGCCGTTCGACGACGGAAGCTTCGACGTCGCCGTGTCCGGTCTCGTGATCAACTTCGTCCCCGACCCGCAGCGCGCTCTCTCGGAGATGACACGCACGACCAGAGCCGGCGGAACGATCGCCCTCTACGTCTGGGACTACGCCGAAGGGATGGAGCTCATGCGACGGTTCTGGGACGCCGCCGTCGACCTCGATCCGGCCGCCGCGGCGCTCGACGAAGGCGCCCGGTTCCCGATCTGCAGTCCCGATCCGCTCGAGCGACTCCTCGGGGAGGCGGGACTCGCCGATCCGGTTGTACAGCCGATCGATGTGCCGACCCGCTTCCGCGACTTCGACGACTTCTGGGCTCCGTTTCTCGGTGCCCAGGGGCCGGCTCCGAGCTACGCGATGTCACTCGACGGGGCGGACCGCGACGCGCTCCGGGAGCGCCTGCACGCGACGCTGCCGAGAGCGGCGGACGGGTCGATCGGGTTGACCGCGCGGGCGTGGGCTGCGCGTGGAACTCGACCGTAGAGGGAATGGGGCTTCTGCACGACCGCAGTCGAGAGGAGACGCCATGACCGAGTTCCACGTCGGACGCCAGCTCGACCACGTTCACCTCAGGGTGAGCGACCTCGAGGCGGGCAAGCACTTCTACCGCGCCGCCCTGGAGGCGCTCGGGCGCGGGCTGTCCGGTGAGAGCGACGAGTTCTTCTACGCCGACGAGCTCTTCGTCAGCGCGGGCGGCGAGCCGACGCGCGGGCTCCACCTCGCGTTCCAGGCGGCCGATCGAGAGGCGGTCGAGCGCTTCCACGAGGCCGCTCTCGGGGCGGGCGGCAGCGACAACGGCCCGCCCGGCGAGCGCTCCTACCACCCCGGGTACTACGCGGCCTACGTCATCGACCCGGACGGCACGAACGTCGAGGCCGTCTTCCACGGGCCGGCCCGTCGCTCCGCGGACTCCGTCGTCATCGTCCCGGAGAACATGTGACCTCAAACGGCGAAGGCCGCCCTGGGGGCGGCCTTCGAAGAAAATCCGGCGGCGACCTACTCTCCCGGGAGGTTGCCCTCCGAGTACCATCGGCGCTGGCGGGCTTAACTGCTCTGTTCGGAATGGGAAGAGGTGTTTCCCCGCCGCTAAGACCACCGGAAGCTGTGAGCGGTTGCGCGACCCCGCGCACCCTCAGAACTCCATAGCGACATCACGATGTTCAAATCAAGACCTCGGACGATTAGTACGGGTCCGCTGAACACGTTGCCGTGCTTGCACGTCCCGCCTATCAACGTGGTGGTCTCCCACGGTCCTTACTCCCTCGAGGGGATGGGAGGCCTCATCTCGAGGTGGGCTTCCCGCTTAGATGCTTTCAGCGGTTATCCCATCCAGACGTGGCTAACCAGCAGCGCCGTTGGCACGACGACTGATACACCAGAGGTCCGTTCGTCCCGGTCCTCTCGTACTAGGGACGACTCCTCTCAAGCCTCCAACGCCCATGGCGGATAGGGACCGAACTGTCTCACGACGTTCTGAACCCAGCTCGCGTACCGCTTTAATGGGCGAACAGCCCAACCCTTGGGACCAACTCCAGCCCCAGGATGCGACGAGCCGACATCGAGGTGCCAAACCCTCCCGTCGATGTGGACTCTTGGGGAGGATAAGCCTGTTATCCCCGGAGTACCTTTTATCCGTTGAGCGACGGCGATTCCACTCTCCACCGCCGGATCACTAAGGCCCGCTTTCGCGCCTGCTCGACTTGTCAGTCTCGCAGTCAAGCTCCCTTCTGCCTTTGCGCTCTTCGTACGATTTCCAACCGTACTGAGGGAACCTTTGCACGCCTCCGTTACATTTTAGGAGGCGACCGCCCCAGTCAAACTGCCCACCTGACGCTGTTCCCGGCCCGGATCACGGCGCCGGGTTAGAAGCCCAGAACAAGAAGGGTGGTATCCCAAGGTTGGCTCCACGAGGGCTAGCGCCCCCGCTTCAAAGCCTCCCACCTATCCTGGACAACCTGTTCCAGACTCCAACATCAAGCTGCAGTAAAGGTTCACGGGGTCTTTCCGTCCAGCCACGGGTACTCGGCATCTTCACCGAGACTACAGTTTCACCGGATCCCTCGTTGAGACAGCGCCCAAGTCGTTACGCCATTCGTGCAGGTCGGAACTTACCCGACAAGGAATTTCGCTACCTTAGGACGGTTATAGTTACCGCCGCCGTTTACCGGGGCTTAGATTCGAGGCTTCGCCGAAGCTAACCTCTCCTCGTGACCTTCCGGCACCGGGCAGGCGTCAGCCCCTATACGTCGTCTTACGACTTAGCAGAGACCTGTGTTTTTGGTAAACAGTCGCTTGGGCCGTTTCACTGCGGCCGCCTCGGGCTCGGAACCGAAAAGGTTCCTCACCCTGTCGCGGCGCCCCTTCTCCCGAAGTTACGGGGCCATTTTGCCGAGTTCCTTAACGAGGGTTCTTCCGATCGCCTGAGTATTCTCTACTTGCCCACCTGTGTCGGTTTTGGTACGGGCACGCGCCGCCTCCCTAGAGGCTTTTCTCGGAGGCATGGCTTTGAGAACTTCGTCCTCTTCGGACTCGGCATCCCGTCTCAGGCTCGATGCTCCGCGGATTTCCCTACGGAGCGCCCTACGCGGTTACCCCAGGACGACCATCGCCTGGGTTTCCCTAGCCTACCCCGTCCCCCCTTCGGTGGTAACGGCGGCTACGTGGTACCGGAATATCAACCGGTTGTCCATCGCCTACGCCTTTCGGCCTCGGCTTAGGTCCCGACTAACCCTGAGCAGATTAGCTTTACTCAGGAACCCTTGGGCATTCGGCGGAGGAGTTTCTCACTCCTCTTTCGTTACTCGTGCCAGCATTCGCACTTCCCAGGCCTCCACGACTGGCTTGCCGCCGCCGCTTCAACGGCCTGGGAACGCTCCCCTACCACTCCGAGCAAAGCTCGAAGTCCGTGGCTTCGGCTCCTGACTTGAGCCCCGTTACATTGTCCGCGCC
>CAWGBR010000011.1:0-7500 GCA_963820875.1 uncultured Thermoleophilia bacterium | reverse complement strand
AGTGGCTTCGTCCCTTCTGAAAGCGGTTTACAACCCGAAGGCCTTCTTCCCGCACGCGGCGTCGCTGCGTCAGGCTTCCGCCCATTGCGCAAGATTCCCCACTGCTGCCTCCCGTAGGAGTCTGGGCCGTGTCTCAGTCCCAGTGTGGCTGATCGTCCTCTCAGACCAGCTACCGATCGTCGCCTTGGTGGGCCGTTACCCCGCCAACAAGCTAATCGGCCGCGGGCCCGTCCTCGGTCGGAGGCCGAAGCTACCTTTTCTCGCCAGTCCGTAGACCGGAGAGGCCATCCGGTATTAATCCGGGTTTCCCCGGGCTATCCCGGTACCGAGGGTGGGTTACCCACGTGTTACTCACCCGTTCGCCGCTTTCAGGGCCCCGAAGGACCTTTCGTCGCTCGACTTGCATGTGTTAAGCGCGCCGCCAGCGTTCGTCCTGAGCCAGGATCAAACTCTCCGTGAAAACCTGTCGCAATCTCCGCCCAGAACGGGCGGCGTTTGCTATCGGCTCGGAGGTGCTCGTTCGAGAACGAACCTCGAACGAGCGTGTAGTGACCCCGCGTGCTCATGGCACGCGAGGCTCTCGAACGCGTTGCGCTGTTGAGTTTTCAAAGACCGCGCCGCTCCGGGCCGCTCATGAAGAAGGCCCCCGACTTCAGTCAGAGGCCCCCAGGCGAGAAGCATTCTATCGCAGGCTTCCTACCTGAAGGGCACTCCTTCGTCGTGGGTGAACATTCTTCAACGTGCGGCCGTAAAGGCAGCCTGTAGAATGATAGCAGGGTCCGGGAGGGTGTCAAGCAGGGGCCTGGCAGCACGATATGCCTGCAAATCGGCGTGTTCTGACGGCCACCGAATGCCCCTCTCGCGTGGGGAACGCGACGATGTCAGGCACCGCCCTCGCGCAGACGCACGAACTGCCGCTTGCCGGCCTGAGCACGGCCCCGTCGAGGCCGCCGGTATCGAGCTCGAGCTCGCGGACCGGCTCGCCGTCCAGCCTGACCCCACCCTGGCCGATCACCCGCCGCCAGTGGCTCGACGATTGGCCGAACTGGCCCTTCAGCAGCTCGGGCAGGTACAGCGGACGCCCTCGACCTCGACCTCCGGCAGCTCGTCCGGCGCTTCGTGACGGCGCACGACGCGCGTGAAGTGCGCCTCCGCTGCCGCCGCGGCCTCCTCCCCGTGCGAGCGCGTCGACGATCCAGCGCGCGAGCTCGAGCTTCGCCTCCATCGGGTCGGCGGCCATCTCGCCCGGGTCGACCTCCATCACGAGCCGGTAGTAGTCGCGGGAGCAGCTCGTCGGAGATCCGCATCGTGCGGCCGAACTGCTCCTCGGGAGGATCGGTCAGGCCGATCGTGTTCCCGCGCGACTTGCTCATCTTCTCGCCGTCGGCCCCGATCAGCAGCGGCGTCGTGAGCGCGACCTGGGGCTCGAGCCCGTAGCGCCTCCATGACGCCGCGGCCGCCGAGCAAGTTGTAGAGCTGGTCGGTGCCGCCGAGCTCGACGTCGGCCTGCACCGCGACGGAGTCGTAGGCCTGCATGAGCGGGTAGAGGAGCTCGGAGACGGAGATGGGCGCCTGCGCGGCGAAGCGCTTGGCGAAGTCGTCGCGCTCGAGCAGGCGCGCGACGGTCGTCGTGCGCGTCAGGCGGAGCACCTCGGCGAAGTCGAGCTGCCCGAGCCACTCGCCGTTGAAGCGCACCTCGAGTGCGGGCGGGATCGGTGTCGATGACGAGCGCCGCCTGCTCGAAGTACCGCTTCGCGTTGCCGTCGATCTCCTCGTCGGAGAGCACCGGACGCTCGGCCGACCGCCCCGACGGATCGCCGATCCGCGTCGTGTAGTCGCCGACGATGAGCACCCCGACGTGGCCCGCGTCCTGGAAGGCGCCGCATCCGCTGGAGCGGAATCGCGTGGCCGACGTGCATGTCGGGCGACGTGACGTCGATGCCGAGCTTGACGCGCAGCGGCCGGCCGAGCGCGAGCTTGCGCTCGAGCTCGCCCTCCGGGAGGACGTGCACGCGCGTTCGCGCGTGAGGCTGCTCGAGCTCTGCGGCTGCCATGGCGGCCGATGCTAGCGTCCGGCCAGCGCCGAGCGCCAGCCGGTGACCATTCCGCAAGCTCAGGTGGCCAGCGCAGCCTGGCTCTGCCTGGCTGGCGCTACGGCGCGAGCAACGCGTCAAGCATCAAGGAGGGGGTCCGTGGGGGAACCATGGGTTCCCCCACGTCGAGTTCCCCCACGCTCGAAAAGTAGTACGGCGTGACGTCGAGCGCCGAAAGGCCGTACCAGACGCCGAAGGCCAGGCTCAGGCAGCCGAGCACCGGTGCGAGCTTGTTGAACATGCCGCGCATCGGCCGCGCGCCCAGGGTGAGCCCGAAGCCGTCGAGAGCACCGTCATCGACACCGCCGTGAAGACCGCGAGCAGCACGAGCGAGGCCACCGCGACGCCGGTCGAGTCGACCGTGGCGAGAACGAGAACCCCGACGCCGGCGCTGCCGCCCATTCCGTGAACGAGACCGATGCCGAACGCGCCGAGACGCGAGCGCGGTCGGTGGGGATGTCCGTGGGCCCGCCGTGTCGACGCTCGTGCCCATGAACGTGGCTGTGGTCGACGCCGTCGTGCTCGTGATCGTGGACGTGATACCGGCCGTCTCGCCAGCGCCGGATCAGCCGCACTGCGAGTAGCACGATCACGATCGCGATCGCCACCTCGGCCCCCTGCTGCGCGCGCTCGGGGAGGTACCGATTGAAGACGACGATCGGGAGCCCGAAGGCGAACAGCGTCGTCGCGTGGCCGAGGCCCCAGGCGAGACCGAGCCGCGCGGCCGCCCGTCCCGCCCGTTCCTTGCCGCCGGCGACGAGTGACGTCATCGCGGCGAGGTGGTCGGGGTCGGTCGCATGCCGGAGCCCGAGCAGGATCGCCGACGACGAGAACGATCCAGACAGATGACACCCTTCCGAGAGCGTTGCGATCTTGTCATCCAGCCCGAACATGGCGGCGTCCTCCTCCTTTTTCCGTCCGGCGTCCCTGCTGATTCGCCGGGCGGCATCGGTTCGGTTCGCATCACGAAAGCTGCGGCACGCGCGCGCACTGTCATCGCGATTCCGAACGCGAGGATGACGAGGGCGCTGACCGCCGGCAGGAGCCGGACGACCGGCCCCTGGAAGCTCACGCGGTTGAAGACGCGACGGGCGCCGATCGCGAGCAGCCCGATCCCGCTGATCGTCGCCGCGAGGCCGACGGAGAACGCGACGATCAGGACGAGCCCGTAGCCGACGCGGTGCAGCGAGATCGCCGCGAGCAGCACGACGAGAGCGCTCGGACAGGGCAGGAGCCCGCCCGAGATTCCGACGGCGATGAGACCTCGCCAGCCCGTGCCCGGCTCCGGGACGTGCTGATGATCGTGCCGCAGTGCCCGTGGTCATGGCTGTGCCCGTGGTCATGGTCGTGCGGTGATCGTGGTCGTGGTGGTCGTGCGAGTGGCCATGTCGTGGTCGTGTGGCCGTGCTCGTGGCCGTGCGTGGTCGATGGTCGTGCGCGTGGCCCGGTGCCGCGGCCGCGCACAGACGAGCACGCGCATCCGCGAGGACGGTGATGCCGACGAGCGACGACGAGCAGCGCCGAGACGAGGTTCAGCCACGGGTAGAGCTCGTCCGGAACGATGAACTCCGAGAGCGCAAGCGTGACGACCCCGAGCGCGAAGACGCCGATCGTGTGCGTGATGGTGACGATCCCGCCGAGGTAGAGCGCGTGGCGCGGCGTGCCGCGGGTGCCGACGAGGTACGCGGCGACGATCGCCTTGCCGTGGCCCGGTGTGAGCGCATGCGCCGCGCCCCAGAACATCGCAACGAGCAGCGACACGAGGATGACGCCGATCGAGAGGCTCTCCTTCTGATCAGGCGAGGTGAAGCCGTTCTCGGTCTTCTGTGCGACGCGTACCGGCGCCGAGATCTCGCTGGTCGCCTGAGAGCTCCGGCGGGGGCCCGGCGACCGCGCCCGGGCGTGATCCGGGCGGTTGCCTCCCGGACGTCGAGCGGGCTCTGGAGCAGGTCCTGCGGATAGGCGCGCAGCTCGTCGGTGACGCTCTCCGAGGGCGGTCGACGAGGTGACGGCCGCACCGGAGGTCGCGGCGACCACGATCTCCCGCCAGCCGAGCCGGTCGGGGTAGTTGGCGTCGGCGAAGGCAATCGCCGACGGCCCGCCGAGGACGGCAGGCCGGCGTCGAGCACGATCTCGAGGCGCGTCGTCTGGAGACCGCCGACCCCTTCGGCGAACGAGAGCTCGCGACCGAGCTCCTTGAGCGCGACGGGCGATCCGGCGACGGTGAGCGAGAGACCGTCGACGCAGCTGCGCGGCGAGCTCGCGGCCGTAGGTCTGCCGACCCTCCGCGGCGACCTCGTCTTCGGGCCTGGAACGTCGGGATCTCGGCCATGTCGAGCACGTAGCGCACGTAGACGCGGTCGCCGGAGGGCTCGATGTCGGCGTGAACTGGTTGATCGTGAAGTTCCCGAGCGGGTGCGCGATGCCGCGGCCGGGGCGAGCAGCGCGCGCCAGCGCGACGAGCGCCATGACGCGCATGCCGCCTCATGCGAGCAGCTCCTCCGCGACGGGTGCCCAGAGGACCGAGAAGCTGCGGGTTGAGCTCGAGCGCGCTGCCGGAACCAGCGCTCGCGCCTCGCCGGCGGTTGCCGAGGCAGCGCTCGATCATCCCGCGGTGGAAGAAGAGCGACCGTCGCACGTGCCGAGACGCAGCGCCCGCTGCGAGTAGCGCAGCGCCTCCTCGCAACGGCCGTTTCGCGCGAGCGCCCAGGCGAGGGCGTCGTCGCCGTCGATGCTCGGGCGGGTCGGCGCGGCCGGCCGAGCGCGACTCGAGCGCGCGCCGGAAGCTCGATGCCGTGGTCGACGTAGAAGACGGCGATCTCGAGATCGCTTGCGGACGCCGTTCGGCCGCAGCAGCCGATCGATGGCGCGAATCAGCGCGTACTGCTGGCGCGCGAGCTGCGCCTGGCCGGCCGACCGGTACAGGTCGCCCGAGCAGCGCGACGAACTGCGGCAGGGGGATCGCTGTCCACCGCGCGTCGCGCGAGCGCGATCGCGCGTCCGGAGGTCGCCGCGGGCCGCCTCGACCTGCGCGAGCGCGTCGAGCGCGTAGACGTAGCCGGGAACGCGCCGAGCGCCAGGCGGTGCTCGTACGCGCCGCGGCCTCGATCCGCTCGCCGAGCGAGAAGTAGAGCTTGCCGAGCTGCGCCCGCGTCCAGCGGCGAACGCCTCGCCGCTCGCCGCGTCGACCGCGAGCTGCATCGGCCGTAATCGCGCCAGCCGGCTCGCCCGAGGAGCTCGCGCGCGTACGAGATCCGTGTGTACGACGGAGACGCCCGGGCTCGAGGGCGGCCATCCGGTCGAACGCCGGAAGGCCTGGTCGTAGCGGCCGAGCTCGATCAGCGCGTCGCCGACGACGCCGTAATGGCGGGCCTTGTCCGGCGAGAGGCTACGGCGCGCCGTCCGAGCGCGAGCGCCGCGGCAAAGTCGTGCCGCGCGAGCGCGAGCGAGCCGAGACCGCTCGTCGCGAGCAGGTCGTCCGGGCTCGACCGCGAGCGCCTTCTGGAGCACGCCGTCGGACTTGATGTACTAGGTCGGGATGCCGGTCTCGCGCGCGACGCTGCTGGTAGGCGAGTCCGAGCTGCGTCAGCGCCTGCGCGTCGCGCGGGTTGTCCCGCACGGTGTTCTGGAACTCGACGACGAGGCTCTCCGTGTCGCCGAGCGAGAATCCGGTGAGCGCGTGGTCCGCCGCCACGGCGGCGGGCTCGTCCCTGCCTGCGTTGACGGGCGAGGGCGACGAGTCGCGGCTCAGCACCCCGCCGAGGAGGCCGCCGATGCCGAGCAGAGCGGCGACTCCTGCCGCGCTCCGATTCTCTTCGCTGTCATCGCTCTCCCTGAATGCGACGAGATCGGAGGGGGCCCGGCGCACGGCCGGGCCCCGTTCGGTTGGTGGCCTACGGGTGTGGCGGGCTGGTGATCACGCCGTGGCTGTCGGCGAACCCCTCGGTCGGGCTGTGCGACGTAGGGGAACTGGTTCTGGTAGGCGACGTCGTTCCCGTTGACGCCGTCGCCGAGCACGACAGGCCAGTACGTGGGCGTGAAGAACGCGCCCTCGAGGCCGTTCTCGGCCAGGTCGATGACGTCGTCGATGAGACGGCGACCGTTCGGCCAGCCGGCGGTTGTCCGGGCTCGCCGCGACCGTCAGCCGGTTCGGGTCGGCGACGGCGGCGATCGACAGGTTCAGCCGGAGCATGTCGGCCGACCGATCCGAACTGGTTCAGATCGGTGAGCCCCTGGTGGAAGATCGCCATGAGATCCGTGCGGTTGTCGGTCGGGATCTGGAGCACGTAGAGCGAGTTGATGACCGGTGCCAGGATCGGGTTGGTCAGGTACCCGTCGAACGTGCGCGTCGCCGCGCGGGCTGCGAGCGCGTTCCACTGGTCCTTGCTGCGTCGTCGGAATCAGCAGCTCGTTCATGAGCGGGTTCGCCGAGGCGGGCGACCTGCACCCAGCCGGTCTGCCGTGCTTGCCGATCGACCTGGCCGGGGCCGATACGAGCACGGCCCAGACGCCGATGACGTCGCCCGCGCCCTTGCAGCTGCGCCTTCGGGACCTGGATCGCCGTCGCGTGGACGTTGAAGCCGGCGAACGCGTCCTTGCCGCCGCCCTTCTGACCGAAGTCGTACCGGAGCCGATCAGGTCGAACGCGGCGCCGATGTCGCCGAAGAACGGATCGTCGGCGTGTCCGGCGAACACCTGGCCGCCGCCGGAGAGCTCCCGCACCGTGCGAGCTGCCAGATCGCCGGGTAGCTTCCGGCGGGAACGTGCGGGGCCGATGTTGTTCGGGCCGACCGGGCAGGTTCGCCCGAGCACCTGCGACTGCCCGTTCTTGATCTTCGTCACCGTGTAGGTCTGGCACGGGCCCTGGATGCAGCCGAGCGGCACCGCGCTCGAGCTCGAGTTGCCCGCGTCCTGAACTCGAACCGGTACGTGATGTCCGGCCTTGCGTCGCCCGTGTTGTCGATCTTGATCTCGTAGCGGGCGTTCGTCGAGAAGCCGTACCAGTTCGGGCCGGCCGAGGGCTCCTCGAACGGGATCCAGTCGGCGATGAGCGTCACCGTGTCCGGCTTGTCAGGACTGACGAACGCGTAGACGTCGGTGACGTCCGCCGTCGGATCCTGCGAGATCAGCGGCGCCTCGCGATGGCTCGCCGCCTTCGTGGCTTCGGGCGCCGGCCCGCGCGTCACCGCGACGGTCAGCGCGAGCGCGCCTGCCGCGACCACGACGAGAGCGAGAATCGCTTTCTTCCTCATCGTGCCTCCTTGATCGTGGTTCCTTCCATCTCCCGGTCGCAGGCCCCTGAGGTGCCTGAGCCGGCCGTGGTTCGCCCACCCTGCCGATTCGGTTCGCTCCCCTGTCCGGGGGAGGCCGAAACGATGGCCGCCCGGGCGCGAATTGGGTTTGTGGG